>NZ_JABFCQ010000009.1:0-150313 GCF_013087625.1 Rhizobium changzhiense | reverse complement strand
CCACATCGGACACCTCGTCACAACCATCGAGCCCAACGAATGCAGCAACTACTTCGCCAATGCCGGATACGCTTCCGTCAAAACCTGAAAGGCTCTAAGATCGCCTGCACGACTTCGACAATGCCCGCCGCAAGGCGGGCATTTTTGTAACGCCGGCTGTCTAAATGCCGCCCGCCGCCCTTCCAAGGCTTGCCTTCATGCCGGGCGCGCGCCATGTTTTGCCCGAACTTGGCGGCTGTCCGCCGCGCCGATTCGCCGGGAGAAGCCTTATGAAAATCAGAACTGGTCTTGTTCTTGTCGGTGCAGCGGCCGCTCTTGCCGCCTGCGTTTCATCGGAGCCGCGCCGCTTGCCGGTTGCAACCGCGCCCGCCGCCACCGGCGTCGAAGGCAACTGGAGCGATCCGAACGGCATCGTTTCCACCTTCCAGGGCGGTAGCTTCACCACCCGCACGACCGACAGCAACCAGCTCCTTGCCTCGGGCACCTATATCAATACCTCACCGACCCTGGTGGAAATCAACATGACCTCGCTGGTGCGCAAGACCCAGTCCAAGGTCAATTGCGCCCTCGTCAACCCGAGCCAGCTCAATTGCACGTCCGATTCCGGTGCACAGTTCACACTTTCCCGCCGCGGCTGAAAGATGAGGCGATAGGCTAAGCACGCCATGCGGGCCGTCGCTTCTTACCTGGTTCTGCTGCTCGCCATGCCGCTTGCGGCACTTGCGGTCGTTTTGCCGGCCAATGTCTATCGTGCCCAGGGTATCGCCGCTCCCGATTGCGACGGGCCGCTGCAGGTGCTGATCTTCGCCGTGCCGGCAGTCCTGATCTATGGTGCGGGCGCGCTCCTTGTCTATCGGGCCGGCCGGCGCTTTCATCGCCTCGTTTCCCTTCTCTGCTTGATCATCGCGCTCGCCACGGTTCCGAATATCGCGGAGGCCATGCACGAACTCTATCGAAACACCGGCGACGGCGAATGCCTGGGATAGGCAACCCGCTTTTTTGGCCTGCCCCCTTGGAAAGCGCCTCGCCTGGCCCAGCTTTCTCTTGCGGTCGTGCATCGTCTGATGGAACATCCGCAGGCCGGGAAACCGCCCCGGCGCACGATGAAAGGATCGGCGAGGATCAGGGGGATCTTTCGCCTCAATCAGGAGAACAGGGATGACGAAGTCTTTCAGCTTCGGTCTTTTGACCGCGTCCATGCTGGCGCTGAGCGCGGGCGCCGCCTTTGCGGATTACGAACTCAATATTCTTCATATCAACGATTTCCATTCGCGCATCGAATCGATCAACAAGTTCGACTCCACCTGCTCGGCCGAGGAGGAAGGCAAGAAGGAATGCTTCGGTGGTGCTGCCCGCCTGAAGACCGCGATCGACCAGCGCCGTCAGGCGCTATCCGGCAAGAACATCGTCCTCCTCAACGCCGGCGACAATTTCCAGGGCTCGCTCTTCTACACCACCTACAAGGGGGCAGCCGAAGCCGAATTCCTGAACCTGATGAAGTTCGACGCCATGACCGTCGGCAACCATGAATTCGACGACAGCGAGGACGGGCTCGCGACCTTCCTCGACAAGGTGCAGTTCCCTGTCGTGACCGCGAACGTCAAGGCGACTGCCGCCTCCAAGCTCGGCGACCGCATCAAGCCGTCGCTGGTGCTCGATGTCGGCGGCCAAAAGATCGGCATCGTCGGCGCCGTCACCAATGATACGGCAGAGCTTTCCTCCCCCGGCCCGAACGTCACGATCGCCGACGACGTTGAGACTATCACAGCGGCCGTTCAGGATCTGAAGGGCCAGGGCGTCAACAAGATCATCGCGCTGACCCACGTCGGTTACCCCCGCGATCTCGCCCTGATCGCCAAGATCCCGGATGTCGATGTCGTGGTCGGCGGGCATTCCCACAGCCTGCTCTCGAACACCGACCCGAAGGCCGAAGGCCCGTACCCGACGATGGTCGACAATCCCGGCGGTTACAAGGTGCCGGTCGTCCAAGCCGCCTCCTACAGCAAATATCTCGGCGATCTCGTCGTCAATTTCGACGATAGCGGCGTCGTCAAGGATGCCAAGGGCGATCCGATCCTGATCGATTCCACCTTTACGCCCGATCCTGCCGTCGTCGCCCGTATCGCCGAACTGGCAAAGCCGATCGAGGAACTGCGCAAGAAGGTGATCGGCTCTTCCGAAAGCCCGATCGAAGGCGACCGCAAGGTCTGCCGCGTCAAGGAATGCTCGATGGGCAATCTGGTGGCCGACGCCATGCTCGATCGCACCAAGAACCAGGGCGTCACCATCGCCGTCCAGAACGGCGGTGGCCTACGCGCTTCGATCGACGGCGGCGAGATCACCCAGGGCGAGGTCATCACCGTCCTGCCTTTCCAGAATACGCTCGCGACGTTTGAGCTGACCGGCGCAGACATCGTCAAGGCGCTCGAAAACGGCGTCAGCCAGATCGACCAGGGCGCCGGCCGCTTCCCGCAGGTCGCCGGCCTGAAATTCTCGTTCGACCAGTCGAAGCCAGTCAATAGCCGTGTCAGCGACGTTCAGGTGAAGGACGGCGACAATTTCGCTCCGATTGACCCGGCCAAGACCTACAAGGTCGCCACCAACAACTTCATGCGGGCCGGCGGCGACGGCTACTCGATCTTCAAGGACGGCAAGAACGCCTATGACTATGGTCCGGACCTTGCCGACGTGACCGCCGAATATGTCGCAGCACATTCGCCTTACAAGCCCTACACGGATGGCCGCGTCAAGGAACTGGCGCAGGCAGCGCCTGCTCCCTCCGCTTCCGAGCCGGCGCCTGCCGCACCGGCAGCTCCGACCCCTTCTACAGAACCCACACCGGCTGCTCCGGCCCCCGCCCCGGCAACACCGGCACCTGCCACCGAGCCCGCCCCGGCTCCCGCACCCGCTGCACCGGCACCGGCAGCACCCGCACCCGCTGCGGAACCGACGCCGGCACCGGCAGCCTCCACACCTGCCGCGACGACGCCTTCCACCCACGTCATCGCCGCGGGCGACACCTTCTGGGATCTCGCCGTGACCTTCTATGGCGACGGCACGCTGTGGCGGAAGCTTTCGGATGCCAATGGCAAGCCGAACCCGCGTCACCTGACGGTCGGCAAGGAGATCGAGGTCCCCGCCAAGTAAGACGATTTGTCTCGATGCCACTGGCCGGTCCGGGGTTTCCCGGGCCGGCTTTTCTTTCTATAGGGTGAACCACGATCTCCAGGCTGCGTATGAGCCGACGGGACAAATGAACGTTGGGACCAGAATGACAGCAGATATTTCACTCCGCTCGGCGGATCATCCGGCCGTCAAATTTGGTAAGGTCGGTGTGCTGCTGGTCAATCTCGGCACGCCTGATGGCACCGATTATACCTCGATGCGCCGCTATCTCAGGGAATTCCTGACCGATCGCCGCGTCATCGAATGGTCGCCCTGGAAGTGGTATCCGATCCTGTTCGGCATCGTGCTCAACACCCGCCCGCAGAAGGTTGGCAAGGCCTATGAGCTGATCTGGAACAAGGAGAGGAACGAAAGTTTTCTGCGCACCTATACCCGCAACCAGTCGGAGTTGATGGCCGAGCGCCTGAAGGATCTTGATAACGTCAAGGTCGACTGGGCGATGCGCTACGGAACGCCGTCGATTGCCTCGCGCATCGACGCGCTGAAGGAAGAAGGCTGCGACCGGATCGTGCTCTTCCCGCTCTATCCGCAATATGCGGCGGCGACGACCGCCACCGTCAACGACAAGGCCTTCCAGAAGCTGCTCACGATGCGCTGGCAGCCGGCGCTACGCACCGTTCCCGATTACCACGACGACGAGACCTATATCGAGGCGCTTGCCACGTCTGTCGAAAGGCATCTTTCGACCCTCGACTGGAAACCCGAGATGCTGCTCGCCTCCTTCCACGGCATACCGATGTCCTATTTCAAGCAGGGCGATCCCTATTACTGTCAATGCCAGAAGACCGGGCGGCTGCTGCGCGAGCGGCTCGGGCTCACCAAGGAAAACTTCATGGTCACCTTCCAGTCCCGCTTCGGGCCGGAGGAATGGCTGCAGCCCTATACCGACAAGACCGTGGAGAAGCTCGCCAAGGACGGTGTCAAGCGCATTGCAGTCATCAATCCCGGCTTCGTCTCCGACTGTCTGGAGACCCTGGAGGAGATCGCCGAACAGGCCGCCCACTCCTTCCACGAAAACGGCGGCGAGAAGTTCGCGCATATTCCCTGCCTCAACGACGGCGAGGACGGCATGAAGGTACTGGAAAAGGTCGTCCGCCGCGAATTGCAGGGCTGGATCTGAGAAACTTTTCGGAAAACATCGCCGCACGGATAGCTGGCGAAGACTCGAATAACTCAGCCGAGACGAAACCTCCATCTCCCACAGATGTGGGGCATCCGTGTGGCATTTCTTCCTCGCAAAGAACATGCTAACCCACCACATCAGTGTATGGGGCGCATGCGCCGATAGGAGGAATTTTTCATGCTGTTCGGCGGCTTCGACCTCGTCGTGATCGTGCTGGTCATCTTCGTCATCCTGGTGCTCTTTGCCGGGATCAAGACCGTGCCGCAGGGCTACCGCTATACGATCGAGCGCTTCGGGCGTTATACCCGCACGCTGGAGCCGGGCCTTAACCTCATTACCCCCTTCATCGAGCGCGTCGGCGCCAAGTTGAACGTCATGGAGCAGGTGCTGAACGTGCCGACACAGGAGGTGATCACCAAGGATAATGCCTCTGTTTCGGCCGATGCCGTTTCCTTCTATCAGGTGCTGAACGCCGCTCAGGCTGCCTATCAGGTCTCCAACCTCGAAAACGCCATTCTCAATCTCACCATGACCAACATCCGTTCGGTCATGGGTTCGATGGATCTTGATGAACTGCTCTCCAACCGCGATGCGATCAACGACCGGCTGCTGCGCGTCGTCGACGAGGCCGTGCATCCCTGGGGCATCAAGGTCACCCGCGTCGAGATCAAGGACATTCAGCCGCCGCGCGACCTCGTCGATGCGATGGCCCGCCAGATGAAGGCCGAGCGCGAGAAACGCGCCCAGGTGCTGGAAGCCGAAGGCTCGCGAAACGCACAGATTCTGAGGGCTGAGGGCGCCAAGCAATCCGCCATCCTGCAGGCCGAAGGCCAGCGCGAAGCCGCCTTCCGCAACGCCGAAGCCCGCGAACGCCTTGCCGAGGCCGAAGCCAAGGCGACGAGGATGGTCTCTGAGGCCATTGCCGCCGGCGACATTCAGGCGATCAACTATTTCGTCGCCCAGAAATACACCGAGGCGCTGACCTCGATCGGTTCGGCGCCGAATTCGAAGATCGTGATGATGCCAATGGAAGCCTCTTCCATCCTGAGCTCGCTCGGTGGTATCGGCGCCATTGCCCGCGAGGTCTTCGGCGATGCCGGCAACAGCCCGTCAACGCCGCTGCCGGTACCGCCGCGTCCGCGTCCTGCTCCGGCGCGCTCGACGCCGCCGATCAATCCGTCGACCCCCAATCCTTTCAATCCCGAGCAGGAGCGTTAAGCCATGCTGGCGAAGATCGTCGCCGAACTCGGTCCGTGGAGCTGGTGGGTCGCGGGCCTCGTGCTGCTCGCCGCGGAAATGATCGTTCCCGGCTTCTTCCTGGTCTGGATCGGCCTTGCCGCCCTGATCGTCGGCGCGCTGTCGCTGCTCTTCTGGGACAGCGCCTTCTGGGTCTGGGAGTTGCAGGCGATCCTTTTTGCGCTTCTCGCCGTTGCCACGACCTTCGCTGGCCGCCGGCTGACGCTGCGCAACGCCGCAACCGACGAGCCCTTCCTCAATCAGCGCGGCGCCAGCCTCGTCGGCCGCACGGCGACGCTGCATGAACCGATCCGCGAAGGCCGCGGCCGCATCCGCCTTGACGATACGCTATGGCAGGTGATGGGACCGGACCTGCCCGTCGGAACGCAGGTGAAAGTGGTTTCGAGCAACGGCCGCGACCTGACGGTCGAGCCGGTCTGATCAAATAACTCTGATCAAACGAGCCTGATCAGGCGACGCCGATCCGCAGCAGATCGTGGAAATGCACCAGCCCGACCGGCCGGCGGTCGTCGTCGATGACGATCAGCGCGCCGATATGATGCTGGTTGAGCAGCGCCAGGGCCGCGGTCGCCAGCACCGTCTGCTTCACCGTCTTCGGCGTCCGCGTCATGATGTCGTCCACGGCAAGTTCAGAGAGATTGCGCGTCAGGTTGCGCGCCATGTCGCCTTCGGTGACGATGCCGCAGAGCCGCCCATCCTCGTCCAGCACGCCGACGCAGCCGAAATGCTTGCGCGACAGCACCGTGATCGCCTCCGGCATCGGCGTACCCTTGGCAACGAGCGGCAGCCGCTCGCCGGTATGCATGACATCGGCGACATGCATCAGGCTCGCGCCCAGCTTGCCGCCCGGATGGAAGACGTGGAAATCCGTGGCGGTAAAGCCGCGCGCCTCCAAGAGCGCCACCGCCAGCGCATCGCCGATTGCAAGCTGCATCAGCGTCGAGGTCGTCGGCGCCAGCCCATTGGGGCAGGCCTCCTGTTCGTTCGGCATCAGGAGGACAATATCTGCGGCGGCGGCAAGCGAGGAACCTTCGCTGCAGGTGATCGCGATCAGCGGAATGGAGAAGCGTCGCGTGAAGGAAATGATGCTCTTGAGCTCGGCACTCTCGCCGCCTTTGGAAATCGCCAGCACGACGTCGTCGCGCGCGATCATCCCGAGATCGCCGTGATTGGCCTCCGCCGCATGTACAAAAAAGGCAGGCGTTCCCGTCGAAGCGAATGTTGCCGCGAGCTTGGCGCCGATATGCCCGCTCTTGCCGACGCCGG
The DNA here is from genome assembly GCF_013087625.1 of Rhizobium changzhiense. Lineage (NCBI taxonomy): Bacteria > Pseudomonadati > Pseudomonadota > Alphaproteobacteria > Hyphomicrobiales > Rhizobiaceae > Rhizobium > Rhizobium changzhiense. The sequence continues at coordinate 143,481 of NZ_JABFCQ010000009.1, read as the reverse complement.
TGACGATCACGCGCCCGGAGATGTCGCCGATGGCTTCGACGGCCCGTGAGAAAGGACCGGCCAAGCCATTGTCGAAAGCCTGTTCGAGCGCTTGAAGACCGCGTCTTTCGGTCTCTATCGTGCGTTTTGCCGACTCGAGAACGCTGTTCTCAACGAGGTTGATCGCTCTTCTGTTCATCAAATTGCGTTAGACCTTTTCACTTTCCAAGTCCACCCCGCACTCTTTCCGACCCGCACTCTTTCCGAATTGTGAACAGCGCCCGCCGCCGGCAACGAATGGTTAACCACAAGGCTTTACCTTTGGGTAAGAACCGAAAGCATGTCAGGCGCGAATTGCATGGGCCAAGCAAAACAGACGAGCAGTGTGACGCCGCTCCGCGCCATGAGCCGTGCCGTCTCTTTTGCCGTGCTGGGTAGCCTGCTTCTCAGCCAGACGGCGGCCTTCGCGCAGTCCGCCTCGGCGCAGCCGGCCAACAGCCGCTCCACCGCCTCTCAGGACAATCGCGCCACCAACAATGCCGCATCCGCCGCCGGTTTCGATGACGAGACCGGCGAGACCGCCACACCTGCGGCAAACGGCGCGACTGCGAACGCGGACGATGCTCAGCAGCAGCCCGCCATACCGGATGCGCAAGCCGGCGACGACATTACCGGCTCCATCCTCGACGAGGACATACGCCGGCTGAACACCCGCGAGGCGCCGATCGATGAGACGCTGCCGCGCCGCAGGGCTGCCGAGAGCGCCTCGACGGCAGAAACGCCAGGAATCCCGATCGGCACTTTCGTGCTCCGCCCGAGCGTCACCCAGAGCATCAATACGGAGACCACCAAGGACGGCAATACCAGGCAGCGGCGCGCCTTTCTCGAAACGGATGCGGCAGCGACCCTGACGTCCGACTGGGGCCGGCACCAGCTGACCGTCACCTCGGAAGGCGCCTGGCAGAGGAATATCAGCGGCGAGGGCGAGGAGCAGCCTTCCTTTAAAGTCAACGGCGATCTCAGGCTGGATCTTCCCGACGATACGACCGCGCACCTGACCGCTGGCTATAATTTCTACCGTGAGGATACGGACGATCCCGACGCCATCGCCGACGCCGCGCAACAGTCCGACGTGCAGGAATTTTCGGCCGGCGCCTCCGTTCAACGCGATTTCGGCATCCTGCGCGGCACGACGGCACTGGCACTGACCCGCTCGATCTATTCGGATGCCAAGCTTGCGAACGGCACCACCGTCGCCCTCAGCGACCGCAACCAGACGACGGGCACGCTGCGCGGCCGCGTCGGCTACGAGCTGTCTCCCGCGCTCATTCCCTTCATCGAGGCGACGATCGGCCGCTCGGTCTACGATGAAACCCGCGATTCCGCCGGTTACGAGCGCTCCGGCCACACCTATGGCGCCAAGGCAGGCGTCGAGGTCGATCTCGGCGAAAAACTGAAGGGTGAAGTCGGCGTCGGCTACGAGATGGCGGCTTTCGAAGACAGCCGGCTTTCCTCGATCGATACCGCCACGCTCGATGCGAGCCTGCTCTGGTCGCCGATCCGCGGCACCGATGTCAATCTCGACCTGCAGACGAGCATCCAACCCTCGACCACGGCAGGCGAGAGCGGCTACGTCTCGCACGCGCTGACGACGATGGTCACCCACCAGCTGCGCGACAACCTGGTCGGGACGATGATCGGCGGGGTCATATGGCGCGATTATCCCACGGACAGCACCATCAACGACGAGCTCGTCTATACCGCCGCGACCGGCCTGACCTGGAACATCAACCGCTATCTCGATCTGACCAGCACGCTCGGCTACGAGCTGACGACGCGCAAGGAAGGCAGCGATTCGCAGCAATGGCGCGCCGGCGTCGGCCTCAAGCTGAAACGCTAAGAATGACAGAAAATAGAGCGCCGCGTATCTGTTGGGACACCCGGCGCTCTATCACGTTGAATCTACACCTTACTTCAGGCCGGCAAGCAGTTCCCTGAAGCCGCCTTCGACGGAGGGACGGATATCGGCGCGTTCGAGGGCGAAGGCGACGTTTGCCAGGATGAAGCCGTCCTTGGCGCCGCAGTCGTAAGTCGCGCCGCGGAAGTGGTAACCGGCGAAATCCTGTTCCTTCAGCAGCTTCAGCATGCCGTCGGTGAGCTGGATCTCGTTGCCGGCGCCGCGCTCCTGGGTTTCGAGGATCTTGAAAATCTCGGGCTGCAGGATATAGCGGCCGTTGATGAAGAAGTTGGAAGGCGCCGTCCCCTTGGCAGGCTTTTCCACCATGCCGGTGATGCGGAAGCCGTCGCCGATCGCTTCGCCGACGCCGACGATGCCGTATTTATGCGCCTGGTCCGGCGCGCATTCCTCGACGGCGATGATATTGCCGCCGCTCTGGGCATAGAGGTCGATCATGCCCTTCATGCAACCCTTGTCACCCTTCATGATCATATCGGGCAGCAGCAGCGCGAAGGGCTCGTCGCCGACGATCTCACGGGCGCACCACACGGCATGACCGAGGCCGAGCGGCTCCTGCTGACGGGTGAAGCTCACCGTGCCGGCCTTCGGCAATTGCTGGGCGAGAAGCGTAATTTCCGCCTTCTTGGCGCGTTCGCGCAGCGTCTGCTCCAGCTCGAAATGAATGTCGAAATAATCTTCGATGACGTGCTTGTTGCGTCCGGTGACGAAGACCAGATGTTCGATCCCCGCCTCGATTGCCTCGTCGACGACATATTGAATGATTGGCTTGTCGACGACGGTCAACATTTCCTTCGGAACAGCCTTTGTCGCCGGCAGGAATCGCGTTCCCAACCCGGCAACCGGAAATACTGCTTTACGAACTTTGTTGTGTTGAGCCACACCCGGCCTCCTGCTTCGATCATATCGCTTTGGAAATAGAGCTTTTTAGCTTTAACTAGTATAGAATTGCTACTGTTTTGCAAATGGTGACCGCAGCGGGCCGCCATGGTAAAGAATTTGTTGACTCCGTTCCTGTAGTCTCGGGTCTGGGCGGACGTGATGCCCCATTGCACCAGAAACTAAAGATGACGGATACGACTGTCGATGACCCAGAATCACAAAAACTCCCTTCGTGGTCTTGCTCTCGCCCTCGTTGTCGCCGTCCAGGTGGCACTGGTCCCCGACAACGCGAAAGCTGATTCCCGCTTCCAGAAATGGATCGCGGATTTCTACCAGACTGCCGCTCAGAGTGGCATCAGTAAGGCAACCTATCAAAAGGCCTTTTCCGGGGTAAGCGAGCCCGATCCGACCGTGCTCGAAAAGGCGGCCTACCAGCCGGAATTCACCTCGAAGATCTGGGACTATGTCGATTCCCGCGTCAACCCCTATACGGTCAAGATCGGCCGCGAGATGGCCGCCAAACACGCAAGGACGCTCGCTGCGATCGAGCAGCGCTTCGGCGTCGACAAGACCATTCTGCTGGCCATCTGGTCGATGGAATCGAATTACGGCGCGGTCCTCGACAAGGACGACCGGCTGCATTACGTGCCGCGCGCCCTGGCAACGCTTGCCTATGCCGATCCGAGCCGCGCCAAATTCGCCAAGAAGCAGCTGGTCGCCGCGCTGAAGATCCTGCAGAACGGCGATGTGCCGGCACGCGAGATGACCGGCTCCTGGGCCGGCGCCATGGGCCACACCCAATTCATTCCGACTAGCTACCTGCTTTATGCCATCGATGCCGACGGCAACGGCCATCGCGATATCTGGAACTCGATCCCCGACGCGCTGGCGACCTCGGCCAATCTCCTGATGAAGAACGGCTGGGATACCGGCAAGACCTGGGGCTACGAGGTCGTCGTTCCTCCAGCGGCCGCCAAGCAGGCCGGCAAGACCCATACATTGGCCCAATGGGCGGCACTCGGCCTGACGCGCCCGAACGGCAAGGCCTTCCGCGAGAGTACTACCAAAGCCGTCTTGAAGATGCCGGCCGGGCCCAGTGGCCCGGGCTTCCTTATGACCGCCAACTTCTTTACCATCAAGAACTACAATGCCTCGGATAGCTACGCGCTTGCCGTCGGCCTGCTGGCCGACCAGATCGCCGGCTACGGCGGCATGCAGCAGCGTTGGCCGCGCCCGAACGGCGCACTCGACATCACCGAGAAATTCGAGCTGCAGACGCGTCTCAAGACGCTCGGCTATTACAATGGCGAGGTCGACGGCAATTTCGGCTCGGGTTCGAAGGCGGCGATATCAGCCGTGCAGTCTCGCATCGGTATGCAGCCGGACGGCGAACCCTCGCTGCCGCTGCTGAATGCACTTCGTCGCTAGAGCATTTCCGTTTTTCTTCGAATCACGAAAATGCTCTATCTTTTTTTGTTTTCACGCAATTCCGAACGCAAAACCGCTGCACACATTGGCTGGAATTGCTCTAGAGCAGACGCCAAAAAGCAAGTGCTGATTGGAAGCGGCAGAACCGTGACCTAGATAATAGCGGGAGTGGACGCTGGCCTACCCCGCGTGCAAGATGCCGGCAGATGCGGAACTGCCCATGACGAAGAAAACAGATCGGACCCGTAAAATCCGTTGGCTTGTGCTCGCCCTGGCGGTGGCTTCGCTATGCCTTGGCGTGTCTGCGCCGGTGCATGTCGCCGAAGCCCAGGAGCAGCGCTATCAGCGTCGTTCGATCCTCGATTTCTTCCTCGGCCGGCGCTACCTCGACGACGGCCCGCAAGCCCCCGACGTTCAGCAGCCGAGACGCCAGCAACGCAAACGCCCGCCGGCGCAGAAAGCCATCGTCAATACCCGCACGGCACCGCCGGTCCGCGCTCCCGTACAGGAGGAGCCGGTCGTACAGAAACTCGGCGACGCCCGAAAGATCCTGATCGTCGGCGATTTCCTGGCCAGCGGCCTCGGCGACGGCCTCACCGCCGCCTTCGAGACATCGCCGGGTGTCGTCGTCGAAGCCCGCGGCAACGTCTCATCAGGTCTTGTCCGCGACGATTATTACGACTGGCACCAACAACTGCAGAAGATGATCGACGAGCTGAAGCCGGCAATGGTCGTCGTCATGATCGGCGCCAACGACCGCCAGCAGATGGTGACCGACACCGCCAAGGAAAAATTCCGCACCGATGGCTGGTTCACCGAATACCGCCGCCGCGTGCTTTCTTTCGGCAAGGAAGTCACCGACCGCAAGATCCCGCTGCTCTGGGTCGGTCTTCCCGCATTCGAATCCGACCAGATGACGGCCGATGCCGTCCAGATGAACCAGCTCTACCGCAACCAGGTCGAAAGCGTCGGCGGTGAATTCGTCGATATCTGGGATGGTTTCGTCGACGAAAACGGCAACTTCATCGTCACCGGTTCGGATGTGAACGGCCAGCAGGTGCGCCTGCGCACCTCCGATGGCATCAACCTGACCCAGGCCGGGCGGCGCAAGCTCGCCTTCTATGTGGAAAAACCGGCGCGGCGTCTTCTCGGCACGCAGGCAAGCCCCGATCTGGTCCGCCTCGACGAAAGCAATCTGCCCGGTCTCGGCCTTCCCGCCAATCCGGTCGAACATACCGTACCGATCAGTCTCTCCGATCCCAATCTGGACGGCGGCGCCGAGCTTCTCGGCGCCAGGCCGCCGCCTATAGCTTTGACGCGGTCGCCACGCGATCTCCTCGTCGAGCAGGGCGAAATGATGCCGGCGCCTCCCGGCCGCGTCGATGATTACCGCCTGCCGGTGGCAAAAGCGCCGGCCGAAGTCTCGGTCAAGTGAAAAGGCCGCGCGAGGCGGCTCGCCGCTTCGAGGAGGCCGCTCCCGCGTCCTGTCGGACACGGCGCACCATGAAAAACTCCGCCGAAGGGGGCGGAGTTCATGTCTTCGGAAATGTGTCGGCGGCCGGCGGTCAGTTCGGCAGGACGGTCGAGCCCATCAGTTCCTCGTCGATGGCGCGCGCCGCCTGGCGGCCTTCACGGATCGCCCAGACCACCAGCGATTGGCCGCGGCGCACGTCGCCCGCCGTCCAGAACTTGTCGACCGAAGTCTTGTAGTCGCGGTCGTTGGCGACGACATTGGTCGAGCCGCGTTTGTCGGTGTTGAGCGTCAGCTTGCCCTCGAGTTCCTTCAGCACGCTGCCGGTGAACGGTCCGCGGAAACCGATGGCGATGAAGGCGAGATCGGCGCGGATGACGAATTCCGTGCCTGGAACCGGCCGCCGGCGCTCGTCGACCTCACAGCATTTGACGCCGGTCAGCACACCGTCTTCGCCGACGAATTCAAGTGTAGCCACCTGGAATTCACGCACGGCGCCCTCGGCCTGCGAGGAAGAGGTGCGCATCTTCGTCGCCCAGAAGGGCCAGACGGCAAGCTTGTCTTCCTTCTCCGGCGGCTGCGGCCGGATGTCGAGCTGGGTGACCTTGACGGCTCCCTGGCGGAACGCCGTGCCGACGCAGTCCGAAGCGGTATCGCCGCCGCCGACGACGACGATATGTTTGGCGCCGGCAAGGATCGGGTCCGACGGCCAGCCGACGCTGTCGATGTTCTCGCGCCCGACGCGGCGGTTCTGCTGCACCAGATAAGGCATCGCATCATGCACGCCCGCAAGGTCGGTGCCCGGAATGCCCGCCTCGCGCGGCGTCTCGGAGCCGCCGCAGTAAAGCACGGCGTCGTGATCGGCGAGCAGTTGCTCGACTTTGACGTCGACGCCGACATTGACACCGCAATGGAAGGTGACACCCTCGCCCTTCATCTGCTCGACGCGGCGGTCGATGAAGTTCTTCTCCATCTTGAAATCGGGAATGCCGTAACGCAGCAGTCCGCCCGGCTTGGTCTCGCGCTCATAGAGATGCACCTCATGGCCGGCGCGGCCGAGCTGCTGGGCGGCTGCCATGCCGGCGGGGCCGGAGCCGATGACGGCGACCTTCTTGCCGGTATGGACCGTGGCCGGCTGCGGCCGGATGAAGCCGAGCTCATAGGCCTTGTCGGCGATCGCCTGCTCGACCGTCTTGATGGCGACCGGCGCATCCTCGAGATTCAACGTGCAGGCTTCCTCGCAAGGTGCCGGGCAGACGCGACCGGTAAACTCAGGAAAGTTGTTGGTCGAGTGCAGATTCTGGATCGCCGCTTCCCAGTTGTTGTTGTAAACGAGGTCGTTCCAATCGGGTATCTGGTTGTGAACAGGGCAGCCGGTCGGGCCGTGGCAATAGGGGATGCCACAGTCCATGCAACGCGCGGCCTGTTTCTGCACTTCCGGGTCCGACATCGGGATCGTGAACTCGCGGAAATGACGGATACGATCCGACGCCGGCTGGTACTTCGCCACCTGCCGGTCGATTTCCAGAAACCCTGTTACCTTACCCATGTTTTCGTCCCTTACCCTCATGACCGCCTCACCGCAGCCAATCTGTCTATCGTCAGTCCCGGTACCCGGGGCAAGTTGCTTGTCTTGACCGTCATTGGACCATATCCCCTGCGAGACATCCGTGCGGTCTAGCCAGCTTTCGCCGTCGGCGTGATCGTCACGGGTCATCGAGATATTTTCGTCATCCGTCACCTGCAGTCGGCAGGTGACGGATGTCCGGTGCAATTCATTCCGCGGCGATGCCCATCCGGCTGCGCTCCATTTCCTCGAGCGCACGCCGGTATTCGACCGGCATGACCTTGCGGAATTTCGGGCGGTAATCGGCCCAGTTGTCGAGGATCTGCGTAGCGCGGGCCGAGCCCGTATAATGCAGATGATTGGAGATCAGCTGGTAAAGGCGCTCCTCGTCATGGCGCGTCATGTCGCCAGAGACGTCGACGCGTCCCTTGTGCATGAGGTCACCACCGTGATGATGCAGCTTCTCCAGCATGTCGTCCTCCTCGGGCACCGGCTCGAGCTCGACCATTGCCATGTTGCAGCGGCTGGCGAAATCACCGGTTTCATCGAGCACGTAGGCGACACCCCCGGACATGCCGGCCGCGAAGTTGCGGCCCGTGGCGCCGAGCACGACGACGACGCCACCGGTCATGTATTCGCAGCCATGGTCGCCGACACCCTCGACGATGGCGATCGCACCCGAGTTGCGCACGGCGAAACGTTCGCCCGCCACACCACGGAAATAGCATTCGCCCTCGGTCGCGCCATAAAGCACGGTGTTGCCGACGATGATCGAGTCCTCGGCCACGATCCTCGAATTCTCCGGCGGCCGGATGATGATCTTGCCGCCCGAAAGGCCCTTGCCGACATAGTCGTTACCGTCGCCGATCAGGTTGAAGGTGACGCCGCGTGCCAGGAAGGCGCCGAAGCTCTGTCCCGCCGTGCCGCGAAGCGTCACATTAATCGTGTCTTCCTTCAGCCCGCGATGGCGATAACGCTTGGCGACCTCGCCGGAAAGCATCGCGCCCGTCGACCGGTCGACGTTCTTGATGCCGACCTCGAAGGCGACGGGCGTCTTGGCCGTCAGCGCCGGCTGCGCCCGCTCGATCAGCACGCGGTCGAGAATGTCGTCGATCGGGTGCTTCTGCCGGCTCGTCCAGAAGGTCTCTTCCTTGGGAGCGTCGACCTTGTGGAAGATGCGGCTGAAGTCGAGGCCCTTCGCCTTCCAGTGGTTCAGCATCTCGTCCTTCTCCAGAAGCTCCGAGGCGCCGATGATCTCGTCGAGCCGGGTGAAGCCCAGCGAGGCGAGGATTTCGCGCACTTCGTTGGCAACGAAGAAGAAGTAGTTGATGACGTGCTCCGGCGCGCCCTTGAAGCGCTTGCGCAGCACCGGATCCTGGGTCGCCACACCCACCGGACAGGTGTTGAGATGGCACTTGCGCATCATGATGCAGCCAGCTGCAATCAGCGGCGCGGTGGCAAAGCCGAACTCGTCGGCTCCAAGCAGCGCCCCGATAATGACGTCGCGGCCGGTCTTCAGGCCGCCGTCCACCTGCAGGGCGACGCGCGAGCGCAGCCCGTTCAGCACCAGCGTCTGCTGGGTCTCGGCAAGGCCGATTTCCCAGGGGCTGCCGGCATGTTTGAGCGAGGTCAGCGGCGACGCACCCGTGCCGCCGTCGAAGCCGGCGACCGTGATATGGTCGGCGCGCGCCTTGGCGACGCCGGCAGCAACCGTGCCGACGCCGACTTCCGAGACCAGCTTGACCGAAACATCGGCGGTCGGGTTGACGTTCTTCAGATCGTAGATCAGCTGCGCCAGATCTTCGATCGAATAGATGTCGTGGTGCGGCGGCGGCGAAATCAGGCCGACACCCGGCGTCGAATGGCGGGTCTTGGCAACCGTCGCGTCAACCTTGTGACCCGGCAGCTGGCCGCCTTCGCCAGGCTTGGCGCCTTGCGCCACCTTGATCTGCAGCACGTCGGCATTGACGAGATATTCGGTGGTGACGCCGAAGCGGCCGGACGCGATCTGCTTGATCGCCGACCGTTCCGGGTTCATCGAACCATTGGCCAGCGGTATATAGCGGTCGGATTCTTCGCCGCCCTCGCCGGTGTTCGACTTGCCGCCGATCCGGTTCATGGCAATCGCCAGCGTCGTATGCGCCTCCCTGGAGATCGAGCCGAAGGACATCGCCCCCGTCGAGAAACGCTTGACGATATCGGCCGCCGGCTCGACCTCGTCGATCGATACCGGCGTACGGCCGAGCGCCTCGGCGCTCTTCATCTTGAAGAGACCGCGGATCGTGTTCATGCGCAGCGCCGAATTGTTCACCATATCGGCGAATTCGCGGTAGCGGTCCTCGGCATTGCCGCGCACGGCATGCTGGAGGGCAGCGACCGCATCCGGCGTCCAAGCGTGGCTTTCGCCACGCATGCGGTAGGCATATTCGCCGCCGATGTCGAGCGTCGTGGCAAGGAGCGGATCCGTGCCGAAGGCCGCGTTGTGGCGGGCGACGGTCTCTGCGGCGATCGCCTCGAGGCCGACGCCTTCGATCATCGTCGCGGTGCCGAAGAAATACTTGTCGATCAGTTCCGACTGCAGGCCGATCGCATCGAAGATCTGCGCGCCGCAATAGGACTGGTAGGTCGAAATGCCCATCTTCGACATGACCTTGAGGATGCCTTTGCCGACCGCCTTGATGTAGCGGTAGACGATTTCGGAAGCATCCACTTCCTTCGGGAATTCGCCCTTGGCATGCATGTCGAGCAGCGTGTCGAAGGCGAGGTACGGGTTGATCGCCTCGGCGCCGTAGCCGGCGAGCAGGCAGAAATGATGGACTTCGCGCGGCTCTCCGGTCTCGACGACGAGACCGACCGAGGTGCGTAACCCCTTGCGGATCAGATGGTGATGCACGGCAGCTGTGGCGAGCAATGCGGGAATCGCGATCCGGTCCGGCCCGATCTGGCGGTCGGAGAGCACGATGATGTTGTAGCCGCCCTTGACGGCCGCTTCCGCGCGCTCGCAGAGCCGGTCGAGCATCTCGGGCATGCCTTCGGCGCCACGCTCGATATCATAGGTGAAATCGAGCGTCTTGGTGTCGAAACGGTCTTCCGTGTGACCGATCGAGCGGATCTTTTCGAGATCGCCATTGGTGAGGATCGGCTGACGCACTTCGAGCCGCTTGGCGTTCGCCGCGCCTTCGTGGTCGAGAATGTTCGGCCGCGGCCCGATGAAGGAAACCAGGCTCATGACCAGTTCCTCGCGGATCGGGTCGATCGGCGGGTTGGTCACCTGCGCGAAGTTCTGCTTGAAATAGGTGTAGAGCAGCTTCGGCTTTTCCGACATCGCCGAGATCGGCGTATCCGTGCCCATCGACCCGATCGCTTCCTGGCCCGTCGTCGCCATCGGCGACATCAGGATACGAGTATCCTCCAGCGTGTAGCCGAAGGCCTGCTGGCGGTCGAGCAGCGACACGTCGCGGCGCAGCGCCCGCGGCTCCACCGGCTTCAGGTCTTCGAGGATGAGCTGGGTGCGGTTGAGCCAGCTGCGATAGGGATGCGCCGTCGCAAGCTGCGACTTCACCTCGTCGTCGGAGATGATGCGGCCTTCTTCCATATCGATCAGCAGCATCTTTCCGGGCTGCAGGCGCCACTTCTGGATGATCTTCTCCTCCGGAACCGGCAGCACGCCGGCTTCGGACGCCATGATGACGCGGTCGTCATCGGTGACGAGGTAGCGCGCCGGCCGCAGGCCGTTGCGGTCGAGCGTCGCGCCGATCTGCTTGCCGTCGGTGAAGGCGACGGCAGCCGGCCCGTCCCAGGGCTCCATCAGTGCGGCATGATATTCGTAGAAGGCCTTGCGTTCGGCCGCCATCGACTGGTTGCCGGCCCAGGCTTCCGGGATCAGCATCATCACCGCATGCGCCAGCGAATAACCGCCGCGCACCAGGAATTCGAGAGCATTGTCGAAGCAGGCCGTGTCCGACTGCCCCTCGTAGGAGATCGGCCAGAGCTTGGAGATGTCCTCGCCGAACAGCGGCGAGGAGACCGACGCCTGGCGCGCCGCCATCCAGTTGACGTTGCCGCGCAGCGTGTTGATCTCGCCGTTATGGGCGACCATGCGGTAGGGGTGCGCAAGCTTCCACGACGGGAAGGTGTTGGTCGAGAAGCGCTGGTGCACCAGGGCGACCGCGCTTTCGAAACGCGGATCCGACAGGTCCTTATAGTAGACGCCGACCTGATAGGCCAGGAACATGCCCTTGTAGACCACCGTCGCCGACGACAGCGATACCGGATAGAAATTGCTCTCCTCGCCGTCGAACTCGTCATAGATACGGTTGGAGATCACCTTGCGCAGCGTGAACAGCCGACGCTCGAACTCGTCGTTGTTTTCGGCATCCTCGCCGGCGCCGATGAAGACCTGCACATGATGCGGCTCCGTTGCGGCAATGGCCGGCGCCTTGGAGAGCGACGAATTGTCGACCGGCACGTCGCGGAAGCCGATGAAGACCTGACCTTCCTCGGTGATGACGTCCTCGATCACCTTCTTGAAGTGTTCGATCTGCTTTTCATCGCGCGGCATGAAGATATGGCCGACGCCATATTCGCCGACCGGCGGCAGGGTGATACCCTGCTCGGCCATTTCCTCACGGAAGAAACGGTCGGGGATCTGCACCAGGATGCCGGCGCCGTCGCCCATCAGCGGATCGGCGCCGACGGCGCCGCGATGCGTCAGGTTCTCGAGGATGAACAGGCCATCCTTGACGATCTGGTGCGACTTCTGACCCTTCATATGCGCGACGAAGCCGACGCCGCAGGCATCATGTTCGTTGCGCGGATCGTAGAGACCCTGCTTCTTCGGCAGGCCGGAGGCGGATTTGGAGACATTGGCCGTCGCGCGCAGCTTAGCAGCAGCAAACCGGTCAACTTCCATGGATGGCGTCTTCGTCATCATCTTTCCTCCTGTCGAAGCCCGCGGGGCCGCGGGCGGCTTTTCGTCCCGCGCCGTAACCCGAAGATAGGTTCGGCGCATGACAGCGCTGTTGCATTGTGAAGATCGGCCGCAGACATCTGCTTTAATGGAAAGCAAACCGTCGCGTTCCGCGCCTGCCATTCGCCTCCGCGCGCCGCCCCTTGAGGCTTGACGCTCGGAAGAACTATAGCGTGAAAGCCGGTCTGTTCCAGGGCTTTCGGCGCCTCTTCGGTCATAAAGGCCAAAATAGGACAGCAACACTGTCCTAATTCATCAGTTCTATGCCAGAAAGCATTCGGCTCTGCAAGAGCGCTCCGGCAAAAAACGTCAATTTGCGACGGAAGATTGCCTGGGTAGCGGCGATGACGAAATAAAATTACGTACAGACGTGCCATTTTGTTTATTGATTGCGTAGTTCAATTTCCGTGATGTGTCGCGGGCGACAACCTTGATCCTGTGAAGCTTTGGCGTAATGTCCGCTGCGGACTTTGCCAACCCCTCCTTCCCCACGGTTCCCCCCTATGTTCTTTGCTTCCGATAACTGGGCCGGCGCTCACAAATCCATTGCCGAGCGTCTGCTGACGGAATCGACCGGCTTTGCCGCCGCCTATGGCGCCGGCGATCTCGACAGAAAGGTCGAAGCCCGCTTTTCCGAGATCTTCGAGCGTGAGGTTTCGATCTTCTTCGTCGCCACCGGCACGGCCGCCAACTCCCTGTCGCTGGCAAGCGTCCAGCGCCCCGGCGGCATCACCTTCTGCCATTCGGAGGCCCATGTGATCGAGGATGAATGCGGCGCGCCGGAATTTTTCTCCGGCTCCGCCCGCCTCGTTGCCGTTGACGGCGAAGCCGGCAAGATCGATCCGGCAAAGCTCTCGGCGAAGATCGCAAGCTTTCCCGAGGATGCCGTCCATCACGGCCGCGCCAGCGCGGTGACCATCACCCAGGCGACCGAGATCGGCACCGTTTATTCCTTGCCGGAGATCGGCGAGATTGCCGCCATCGCCAAGAAGCGCAATCTGCCGCTCCACATGGATGGCGCCCGCTTCGCCAACGCCCTGGTCGCGCTCGGCGTCAGCCCGGCCGAAATGACCTGGAAGCGCGGTGTCGACATGCTATCCTTCGGCGGCACCAAGAACGGCTGCTGGTGTGCGGAAGCGATCGTCTTCTTTAATCCGGATCAAGCCCGGGAAATGCCCTTCATCCGCAAGCGCGCCGCCCAGCTCTTCTCCAAGTCGCGTTTCATCGCCACCCAGTTCGATGCCTATTTCGAAAACGGCCTCTGGCTCGATCTCGCCCGCCATTCGAACGGCATGGCCGACCGGCTGCGCGCCGGCATCGCCACCAGCAACGCCGCTCGCCTCGCCTGGCCGACCGCGTCCAACGAAGTCTTTGCCGTCGTCAGCAAAAGCGCTGCGAAAACCGCGGAGGAAAAGGGCGCGAAATTTTACGAATGGCCGGTCCCGGCGGCAACGCTCGAACTCGCTTCTGAGAGCGAGATCCTGATCCGCCTTGTCACCAGCTTCGCCACAACAGAAGCGGATGTCGATGGCTTCCTGAAGTGTCTGGCCGCCTGATCGCCTGCCCGAAAGGCTTGCCGGCCCGGCAGGCCTTTCGGTGACGCAAGGATTCACGCCGACCTCAGTCCCCTCACCTTTTGCAGAATATCCTCGGACAGTGCTGAAACCAATGCCTGGTCCGCGCCCTTGCGCGGCACCAGCACGAATTCCACATCCTCCAGCACCGGAAGTCTTCCCGCAGCGATCTCCTTCAGCCCTGAAGGCGCCATGCTGCGCGGCTGAACCAGCACGCCCATCCCGGCCCGCGCCGCCGCCGTCAGCCCGCTCAGGCTGCCGCAGGTGCAAACGATCCGCCACGGCACCCCGTTTCGCCCGAGTGCTTCGAGCGCGATCACCCGTGTGACGCTCGGCGGCGGAAAGGCGATCAGCGGCAGAGGGCCGGAGGCGAGCACACGCTCGGGATCGCGCGCCAGCCAGACGAGCGGCTCGCGATAGACGAGTTTTCCGCGCGCATCGCCGAGCCGGCGCTTGGCGAGCACCAGATCGATCTCGCCACTGTCCTGCATCTCGTAAAGAACACCGGAAAGCGCCACTGTCAGTTCGAGGTCGACCGAGGGGTGGGAACGAACGAAATCCTCGAGCACCGCCGGCAACTGGCTGGTAACGAAATCCTCCGACACGCCGAGCCGCAGACTGCCGCGCAGGCTGTTGTTCTTAAACAGCGACTGTACCTGCCCCTCTATCGAAAGCATGGCGCGCGCATGCGACAGCAGCGCCTCGCCATCACCGGTCAGCATCACTTTATGCGTGTCGCGCGCCAGCAGCCTACGCCCGAGTGCTGTCTCCAGCCGCTGGATATGCTGGCTGACCGTGGACTGCCCGAGGCCCAGCCTTTCGGCGGCAAGCGTGAAACTGCCCATCTGCTCGACGGCGACGAAACTGCGCAATTGCGAAAGGTCCAACATGATCCAGCTTCTCGATAACTGTTATTCCTTGCATCCTGGATCATAATGGACGACAGAACAATGACTGTTTTATCAAGCCGCGAGACCGCCATGCGCCGCTTTCTGCCCGATACATTCACCATCCTGCTCGTTTGTACCGTCATCCTTGCCTCGTTGCTGCCGGCAAGCGGCACGTTCGCGGATTATTTCGGTATCGCCACCGATCTCGCCATCGCGCTGCTGTTTTTCCTGCATGGCGCCCGCCTGTCGCGCGACGTGGTCATATCAGGCCTGCTACACTGGCGCCTCCATATCGTCATCCTGCTGACGACCTTCGGCATCTTCCCGCTGCTCGGCATGGCGCTCGGACTGATCCCCGACACGATCCTGCCGCAGCCGCTTTATCTCGGCATCCTCTTCCTCTGCGTGCTGCCGTCGACGGTGCAGTCGTCGATCGCCTTCACCTCGATGGCGGGCGGCAACGTCCCCGCCGCCATCTGCTCGGCCTCGGCATCCAACATCTTCGGCATGTTCCTGACGCCGCTGCTCGTCGGCCTGCTGTTTTCCGTCGGCGGTCATGGCGGCTTCTCCTTCGACGCATTAGAGCAGATCCTGCTGCAGCTGCTTGCTCCCTTCATCGTCGGCCAGATTCTGCAGCCCTGGATCGGCGACTGGATTCGCGCCAAGAAGAAGATCCTGATGCCTGTCGACCGCGGCTCGATCCTGATGGTCGTCTACCTCGCCTTCAGCACGGCGGTCGTCGAGGGCCTGTGGCACACCTTTTCGATCGCCGATATCGCCGTCGTCATCGTCGCCGACATGGTTCTGCTGGCGATTGTCCTGGTGCTGACGATGTTCGGCAGCCGCTGGCTGGGCTTCAACAAACCCGACCAGATCACCATCACCTTCTGCGGCTCGAAGAAGAGCCTCGCAAGCGGCGTGCCGATGGCGAACGTCATCTTCGCCGGCCAGTCGATCGGCGCGATCGTGCTGCCGCTGATGCTCTTCCACCAGATTCAGCTGATGGTCTGCGCCGTCATCGCCCAGAAATACGCCGCCGCCGCGGCCCGCCGGGCAACGCAAAAAGAGATAGACGAAGCCGCCAGCCCGGCCTGAACAACAATAAAAACGGCGCCCCGATGGGGCGCCGTTCGTTTTATCCGACAAGGATGTGATTAGCCATTGATGATCTGTGCTTCGATGGCCTTCGGAGCTTCAACCGGTTCTGCGGCGATCGCAATCTTGCGGGGCTTCATGGCCTCGGGAATATTGCGCAGAAGGTCGATGTGCAGCAGGCCGTTCTTCAGCGAAGCGGCGGTCACCTCGACATGATCGGCAAGCTGGAAGCGGCGCTCGAAGGCGCGCTTGGCAATGCCGCGGTAGAGGAATTCGCCGCTTTCGGCAGGTTCCTCATTCTTTTCACCCTTCACGGACAGCACATGGGCATGGGCTTCGATCGAAAGTTCGGTCTCGTCGAAACCGGCAACGGCCATGGTGATGCGATAGGTGTTTTCACCGGTGCGCTCGATATTATAGGGCGGATAGGTCTGCGCCTGCTCCGGCTGGGCAAGGCTGTCAAGCATGGTGAAGAGCCGGTCGAAACCGACGGTCGAACGATAAAGGGGAGAGAAGTCTACGTGACGCATGATGTCCTCCTGTGGAAGCGACGTGTTGCGATGAAATGCCCCTGAGACCCCATTTTTGGCGGCCTTGGGACGGTTGCGCAGGCCCTGTTCGGCACCCGCAGAAAGGAGATGGTGATGGGATTCGAGGAGTTCAAGACCTTTCCGGAATCGCCTTGATCGGCCCGTGAACCCCGCATGAACGGCCGGTTCGGAGCGCGTTCAGGCGCATTCGCTTAGGAATTTCGGCGTCGGGTGAATCTGGTCCCGATGGCTGAAGTGCATCGTCCCTTCTTCTTCAGTCTCAACTTCGGCCGGCCGCGAGCACCCTCATGCTCCTGCCGGCCCTTTTCCTGCAGCAGGCCTTGCGGGCACACCGCTTTCCAAGCCGGATGCCATGCGCTATCCCTGATGCGAAGCAGTCAGCAGCGGCGCATTGGCAAAGTCATGGATCAGGTTCTCTATTCGACGCCCGATAATCCCGCCCCGGAAAACCGCACGGAGGGGTTCTTCGAAACCCATGACGGCCAGCAGCTGCGTTACGCCGTCTTCCGCTCGAGTGGCCAGATAGCCAAAGGTACCGTCGTCATCCTGCACGGCCGAAACGAATATATCGAGAAATATTTCGAGACGATCCGCGACCTCACGGCCAAGGGTCTCTGGGTCGCGACCTTCGACCTGCGCGGCCAGGGCCGTTCGTCACGGCTCATGAAGCGCCGCAACCACGGCCACATCCGCCGCTTTGCCGATTACGAGCGTGATCTCGATACCTTCCTGGAAAAGGTGGTGCTGCCGGATACCCGCCTGCCCTTCTATCTGCTTGCGCATTCCACCGGCGGCCTGATCGCACTCTCCGCCGCGCCCTATCTCACCACCCGTATCGATCGCATGGTGCTGTCGGCGCCCTTCATCGGCCTGACCGGCCAGTCGGCCTCGCCCCGCGTCATCCGCGCTCTCGCCGGCACGCTGACTGCCCTCGGCCTCGGCTTCCTGCCGCTGACCTCGAAACTGAAGGAGCCGAACTTCAGCGACAACCCGCTGACCTCGGACGAACACCGCTTCGAGCGCAATGTCGCAATGATGAAGGCCTATCCGGAATTGACGCTCGGGCCGCCGACGGCCCGCTGGCTGATCGAGGCTTTTCGCACCATGGACCGGGTCACCTCACCCTACCATCTCTTCTCGATCACCATCCCGACCATCGTCATCGCCCCGACGCGCGACGGCGTCGTGCCCTATACGGCGCAGGAGCGGCTTTCGCGTTATTTCCGCGCCGGTCAGCTGGTGCCGATCAACGGCGCCCGTCACGAGATCTTCCAGGAGCGCGATATCTATCGCGCCGCCGCCCTTGCCGCCTTCCACGCCTTCATTCCGGGCAGCGATGCTGAAGAAAACCAGGACGTCGCCGCCCTCGGCACCTGACCGGCTAGCGCTGCTGATCGGGGAATCGACGCTGCTGACCGGGATCAGCACAGCTGACCCTGGGATCAGCGCTGTAGGATGGCGATCGCCTGTTCGTAGACTGCCCGGCTGCCGGCAGCGATGATCGAGCCGCCGTTTTCCGGCCGTCCGCCGTCCCAGGTGGTGATGATGCCACCCGCCCCCTCGATGACGGGAATGATGCCGCCGACATCATAGGGCTTGAGGCTGTTTTCGACGACCAGATCGATATGGCCGGCGGCAAGCAGCGCATAGGCATAGCAGTCGCAGCCGTAGCGGAAGAGCCGCACCTGGCTCTCGATCTCGCGGTATTTCTCCATCTCCTCGCCGGCAAAGAGATGCGGCGAGGTGGTGAACAGGATGGCGTTCGAAAGCGCATCGCACTGGCGCGTCGCCAGCCGCCGCTCGCCCTCCGGGCCGGTATAGATCGAGCCGTTCTGGTCGGCGAAATAACGCTCGCCGGTAAAGGGTTGTTCGATCATGCCCATGATCGCCCGGCCCGCCTTCTGCAGGCCGATCAGCGTTCCCCATACCGGCACACCGGATATGAAGGCGCGCGTGCCGTCGATCGGATCGATCACCCAGACATATTCGCGGTCGAGCCCGACATTGCCATGTTCCTCGCCGAGAATGCCGTGGCCGGGGAAATTCTCCTCGATCAGCGCCCGGATGGCGAGTTCGGCCGCCCGGTCGCCCTCCGTCACCGGATCGAAACCGGAGGAAAGCTTGTTCGTGACATCGAGGCCGGAGCGGAAGCGCGGCAGCGTCTCGGCCCGAGCGGCTTCCGCCAGGCGATTGAAGAACGAACGGTCAGGAAACATGATGACACCGTTTGGCTGGCGGGAGTGGCGCTTTTCATAGCGAAAAGCAACGGGAATGCAAATGAAGCAGGCAATTTGGATTTAACTGCCCAAAGATATCGCAACGCAATATATTGCTTGACATTTGTGCAATGCAATAGTAGCTTCTTCATACAGTCTTCTGACTGTAAATACCCTCCTTGGGTGTTTCCTCCCTAGACTTAGCCGCGCTCACAAGCGCGGTTTTTTTTGGCCGGGAAGGCCAGACGTCAGCGACATCGAAAAAGAGAGCTATTCGGCGGCCAGCGCCCGCTCGCCGGCAAATTTCTCGACGTATTCCGCCATCTGCTGCATGAAGTCCGTGACGGCGTCGGCCACTTCGGCGAAATCCTCGCGTTTCTCCAGCGTCACTTCATCGACATAGATCGCCCGGTTCACTTCGATCTGCAGCGCGTGCAGGCCGCGCGAAGGCCGACCGTAATGTTCGGTGATGAAGCCGCCGGCATAGGGCTTGTTGCGGATCGCCGCAAAGCCCATTTCCTCGAGGATGGCGATGGCAGCGCGCGACAGTTCGGCCGAAGCGCTGGTGCCGTAGCGATCACCAATGATAAAATCAGGTCGCGCCGTGCTGCCGGCGACGCGCACATTGCCGGGCATCGAGTGGCAGTCGATCAGCACGCCGAAGCCGAACTGCACATGCGTTCGCGCGATTAGACGGCGAAGCGCCGCATGATAGGGCTTGTAGACCGCTTCGACGCGGTCGAGCCCCTCCTGCACCGGCAGGCGCCGCGCATAGATCTCCATATTCTCGGCGACGATGCGTGGAATGGTGCCGAGCCCGCCGGCGACCCTGAGCGAATTGACATTGGCATAGGGCGGCAGCAACCCGTCGAACATCCGCGGATCGAGCTCGTAAGGCTCGCGATTGACGTCGAGATAGGCGCGCGGGAAGTTGGCCGCCAGCAGCGGCGCGCCGAGTGCGACGGCCGAGCCGAAGAGCTCGTCGACATAGTGATCTTCGGAACGGCGGATGGCGATGCCCTCCAGCCTCGACTGGGCGATAAATTCCGGTGGATAAATGCGGCCGCTATGGGGGGAGTTGTAGACGAAGGGAATGGTCTGCGACACGGGCTCATGAACCTCAAAAAGCTCGTATTCGCGTATTTCCGGCACTTTCGGCCCTCTTTACCATGTCATGAACTGACTGCTTGGCCCATGTTGCCAGTTGCCCGGCCGCAAGTCCATACTATGTAGACGGGATGGCGGTCACGCACAGGCAATTCACCGGTTGTTTACCGGGCAAAGACTAGTGTAAACGGCTGGCAGCCCACCAAAAACCTATGGATCGCGGTCTGGATTGATGACTCAGAAGATACTTCTCGCCGAAGACGACAACGACATGCGCCGCTTCCTGGTGAAAGCGCTCGAAAAGGCCGGCTACAAGGTCCTTTCCTATGACAATGGCGCCAGCGCCTATGACCGGCTGCGCGAGGAGCCGTTTTCCCTGCTGCTGACCGATATCGTCATGCCCGAGATGGACGGCATCGAGCTGGCGCGCCGCGCCACCGAGCTCGACCCCGACTTGAAGGTGATGTTCATCACCGGTTTTGCCGCCGTGGCGCTGAACCCCGATTCGAAGGCGCCGAAGGATGCCAAGGTCCTTTCCAAGCCTTTCCACCTGCGCGACCTCGTCGACGAGGTCAACAAGATGCTTGCCGCATAAGGCTTGCCGGGCGGCGCGTCACAAAACTGAAAAAAGCCTATTGACGGCTCCAAAGGTTTTGTGATCTATGCGCCGCCATCGGATGGGCGTGTAGCTCAGCGGGAGAGCACTACGTTGACATCGTAGGGGTCACAGGTTCAATCCCTGTCACGCCCACCATCCGATCCCCCTGACATTGTTGATAAATCCCCGCCTTGGGGATTTTCTGATTTCTGAGCTTGGCATGCGCTCCAGTTCCAACACTTTGTGGAGCGAGGGCTTGCACGTGATTGGTCCGCGACCATGATCCGGGCCGGGGTTTCAATGGCTGTGGGATGGCCCCACATCTCGGCCTCACCCTAGCTGGGGTTGGCCTCCTCGGCTTCGGTTATATGCAGTTTCATGTCGTCGAACCCATTAGCATCAAGCTTTGGCTAATTCCGATCACGATCCTCGCGGCTGGGGTAGCGATCCTCTAGGACGATTTCAAAAAATCCCTGGCGAGACGATTGTTCTTCCCGTTCGACGCCCGAGCGGCGGCCGGCAAGCTGGTGAAAAGGGCAAATAGAGGGATTCCAGCAAAAGTGCATGCCAGATCTTCGTCGCTTCTCGTCGAGGCGACGTATCCTCAGCCACCGATCACTGCCCGTTAGAACCTGTGGCCGACATCGGCATGCCCCGGCAGACCCTGGCGGCCTGGCCTTCCTCCGACTCGCGCAGATGGCTGTTACGGCGTGTTCACATATGAGAATACGCTCATTCGAGCATCAATTGCATACCGCTGCTGAACATTCAGCCCCTCGTTGCCCACCTATCCGGAAGCGCGGCTTTGTGACGGACAGATGACGGGTTTGTGACAAAACGCGTGTTATTTCAGCAACATAGCCAGGACAGCCTTCTGTCATGATCGATATCGTTATTGCGGCGCAACATCCCTTATGTAATTTCCGCGGCGAGGCAGGCACCGAGCCAAAACGGTGCCGCTTCGGTCACACGGGTTGAAGATACGTAGGGACTGCCGAGGGCAGACGGTCTTCATCCTCTTGCATCTGAACTGGAGGTTTATTCCATGAACATCAAGAGCCTTCTTCTCGGCTCCGCTGCTGCACTTGCAGCAGTATCCGGCGCTCAGGCCGCCGACGCTATCGTTGCGGCCGAGCCGGAACCGGTTGAATACGTTCGCGTCTGCGACGCTTACGGCACCGGCTACTTCTACATCCCGGGCACCGAAACCTGCCTCAAGATCAACGGTTACATCCGTTTCCAGGTTGACGTTGCTCCGAACGCCAGCTCGATCGGCGCCGGCGGCGGTGGTTCTGTCCCCAACGACTCGGACTGGGATGCCCGTACGCGTGGTCAGGTTCAGTTTACGGCTAAGAGCGACACCGAATATGGTCCGCTGACCGGCGTCATCGTCATGCAGTTCAATGCTGACAACGCCTCGGCTCAGAAGGCCATCCTCGACTCCGCCTACATCGACATCGCTGGCTTCCGCGCTGGTCTGTTCTACTCCTGGTGGGACGATGGTCTCTCCGGCGAAACGGACGATATCGGTTCTCCCGTCACGCTGCATAACTCCATCCGTTATCAGTACGAAACCGACGCCTTTTACGCTGGCATCAGCGTTGACGAGCTGGAAGACAGCCCGTTCTACAATGGTGAAACCGCCAACAACGTCGGCGTTGCCGTCGGCCTCGGCGGCAAGGCTGGTGCATTCAGCTATCAGATCACTGCCGGTTACGACACCGACAACGAAGAAGGCGCCGTCCGTGCTATGGGTACGGTTGCTGTCGGTCCGGGCACGCTCGGCCTCGCAGTTGTCTACGCGAGCAACCCGAACGCCTACTACAACAAGGCTGAATGGGCTGTTGCTGCCGAATACGCCATCAAGGCGACTGATAAGCTGAAGATCACCCCGGCTGTTCAGTACTACAACAACTACGGCATCACTGCTGGCGAGTTCAACGACGACAATGATGCGTGGAAGGTCGGTCTGACGGTTGATTACCAGATCGTCGACAACCTCTCCACCAAGATTTCGGTTCAGTATCTCGATCCGGACAATGCTAGCGACGTTACCTCGGGCTTCTTCCGCCTGCAGCGCGCGTTCTGATAAAAGGCTGCCGGCTAGACAGTATGTCGTCCGAAAACCGTTCACACTTTTCGGCATCATGCTCTAGACCGGCAGCTACAAATTCCTGATCTGACTGACCTCCGATCGGGAAAGAATGGGCCTGGACTTCCCTGCCTGGGCCCATTCTCCTTGACCAGACGTGCGCCCAGGACGGCACGCTCGATGAGTGCCTTGCCACTGTCGTGTCACATCGGTTCGCTGCCGATGTCCGGCAGCCTATGTTCGTTGCTGGACCTTGCAACCAGCAAGCTCAACCAACTTTTCATTCATCTGCCGCCGATCGCCGAGGGAGCCCGGCGGCCGACAAAAATTTTGCGCCTCAGCAATAACGGCGCCAAATTCGGACACAGAGCCATGCCATGGCGAACCGAGGGTGAGGTAGTGATTCGCCTCGCCACGACATAGGGCCACGACATGGGGTTTGAGATCGAAATGAAGTTATCCGCGTTAGCCGCTGCCGCCCTTTTTTCCGCCGTCCTCGCCTTGCCGGCCTCTGCCGTGCCGGCCGCGCCCGCCGAGACCTTTCCTGGTGCTCCCGGCGTCATTACGCTTTCCGGCAAATGCGCCAAGCTCGTCGTCGCCAAATTCGACGCCACCAAGGGCTGCAGGAATGAGCTTGCCAGTGTCACGCTGGCCAATGGCGTGGTGACCTTCATCTTCACCTCGGATGGCAAGGCGCTGGGCTTCCAGGGCGATGGCAGCGGCATCAAGCCTGCCTCCAATGGCAACGCCCGCCTGCCGCTCAGCCTCGTCACAACGGGTGTAGGCAACAAGATGACCGGAGAGGTCAAGGTCGCCGGTTTCTGCACCTTCGGCAATCCCTATGCCGGCAAGCCGATCGCGATCGAATGCACCGCCGAAAGCAAGGATTCCTCGTTTATCGGCAGCTTCCGCACCGGCGGCAAGCTGGTGAAGAAGGGTAAGTAGCCGTCCTCAGGCGCACCAGGCATTGCCGGCGGCCCCTGGCTTGCGTGCTAGGCCCTCATTGATCAGCTGCGCGCCGAAAGAGCGCCCGTTGCGCGAGACGACGCGCGGCGCGCCAGAGGGCTCGGCCTTGCCCGCCGCATTCATGACGAAGGGTCCGGCGTTCAGAAGCGCCAGCAGCCGCGACTTGGCGGCAAAAGCCACCCGGCGCTCGCCGTCACAGCGCGCCTGGTCGACCACCGGGCTTGCCATGTCGGCAATTACGATCTTCTCGCCTTTGTACCAGAAGACGCCACCGTCGCCGACGCAATTGATATGAGCGCCCTGCCCGCAATAGCCGAAGGCGACTGTCCCGGTTTCCGAAACGGCAGCGGGGGCCGGCGACGGCGCCGCCTTTATCGGCTGGATCATCGGCGTCGGGATCGCGGCCGGCGGCAGCGGCTGCGGCACTGCGACTTTCGGCGTGGGTGCGGCAAGCGCCACCTGCTTCGGCGGCGCGTCCTTCCTGACGACAGGCCTCGGCTCCGCAGTTTCCCGTGTGATCGGCGTCGATTGCCTTGCAAGCATCGGCTGGATGCTCTTCCAATGGTCGTGGGCGACGATGCCCCCGATCGCGGCAATGCCGATCACCGCCCAGGGCAGCAATCCGCCACCACTGCTGCGCGCTTTGCTCTTTCCTCTCGCCGGCGCCTTGCGGCGGCCGCGTGTCGCTGTCTTGGCCATCTGTCCGATTCCCGTGAGGCCGGGATTATCGCTGCCTAATCCTTTCCGAAAGGTTGGCACGGCGGCAGGATGATGCTTGGTTTGCCGAACTTTCCCTCCAATGACATGAACGCGCCGGCGCGCACCGGAGAGGCCAACGGGACTGCCAAAGCGCACGAGGGAAAAAAGCTGAACAAATTCCGCGCTCAGACGTTAGCCAGCGAAAAACTCCGTCTGTTCTGGGGGAAAATTCATGGATCTTATTATGGCCGACATAATACCGGAGTCGCGTATCCACTATCCCGTCATTTTCGCCCGCCTCTTCGGCGCCATCGTCTTCGGCGGGCTGATCGGCTTCGAGCGTGAGGCACGCGACCGCCCGGCGGGCTTCCGCACCCATATTCTGATCAGTCTTGCCGCTGCCCTCTTCGCCATCATCTCGATCGAGGCAGTGCACATGCCGGGTTTCACCGATGACGAACAGGTGCGCATCGATCCGTTGCGCGTGATCGAAGCCGTGACCGCCGGCGTCGCCTTTCTTGCCGCCGGAATGATCGTCTTTGCAAGAGGTCGGGTGCACGGTCTGACGACGGGCGCCGGCATGTGGCTCTCCGGCGCGATCGGCCTCGCCATGGGCTTCGGCTATTGGCCGATCGCTTTCTTCACGACGCTCGTCGCCATCTGCGTACTCTTCGCCTTCGGTAAACTCGAACAGCGGTTCGGCTTTAATTCCGGACAGCGTGTCGATCGCGATGAACACAAATAGAAAAATAGAGCGCCCTGCATCATGCCGGGCGCTCGTGTCAGCGTGATTGTCTGTTGGTCATTCGGAGCGTGGGGCCGAAGGATTGTCTTTTCCAACCGATGCCGTGCCGCCGACGGAGGAGAGCGGCTTCTGGCGTTTGCCTATATCGATACGCTCGTCCGCCGCCTCGCGTACGGCCTGCCATTCATTTTCGTGCCGGATGAAGATCTCGCGGGGCACAAAGTTGATCGTCATATGTTTCTCACCCTGTTTCAAATCTACCGTCAGCGCCCAAGGGCTTCCGGAATACCCGTTATTTCTTGGTCTCTGCATTGCCCTTGATGTCGGGGCCACCCTTGGAAAGATCGGCACCGGTAACATGGGCCGGCACGTGAATGTCGTGGTAGACACCGGGCGTCAGCGTCAGGTCGACATGATGCGGCGGCAGCACCTGCGCCCTCTGCATGCGGTTTGGCTTCGCCCGCTTCATGCGGTCGGACGCCTCCGTGCGTTTATCAGGAAGATGGGTCGAAGTGTGCATCATCGGCCTCCTTTTTTAAGCTCAACCAAGGCCTAACGGGCGGGCGCCAGGATGGTTCCCAAAAAAACACCCAATCCCGGCGTGGCGGCCGGCCTTGACTGGGCAGCGAAGTTCATTACCTAGAGCCTATCCCGCAGCCTTCCAGACATCGGCTGACGGGGAACTTTGGTGCCGGGCCCCTCTGGCGAGAGTTTTTACGGCGCTCTCGTGATGTCGGTACCGCCTGCAGCTTAGCCGGCGGATTTTTCATCAATGAACAAGCTCACCATGCCTGACCCGCGTGCCCGTAGTGTCGTGCCGCGTTTTTCCAATATATCAACCCTCTTCAACACGATTTGCGGCCGCGAGGTGCGGCCATGAATCAACCCGTAACCCCATCCTCGCTCAGCTATTTCCGCTGGGCTTTCATCGTCACTGCCCTCGGCCTCGTTCTCGGCGCCGTGCTCGGCTGGCAGACGACCGGCACGATCGGCGGCATGGCGACCGTCTTCTTCATCTGCACGGTGCTTGCGGTGCTGGAGATCTCGCTCTCCTTTGATAATGCCATCGTCAACGCCAACAAGCTGAAGGAGATGACGCCGGTCTGGCAGCAGCGCTTCCTCACCTGGGGCATCATCATCGCCGTCTTCGGCATGCGCATCGTCTTCCCGCTGGCAATCGTCGCGATCGCGGCACAGATCGGCCCCTGGGATGCTCTGGTGCTCGCCGCACGCGAGCCGGCCGAATATGCCCGCATCATGAACGACGCGCATCTGCCGATCGCAGCCTTCGGCGGCACCTTCCTGATGATGGTCGGCCTCAACTACTTCTTTGACTACAAGAAGGAAATCCACTGGCTTCCGGGCCTGGAAAGGGTGATGGCCCGTTCGGCCGCCATCAAGGGTATCGAAATCGCCGTCGTGCTGGCGCTGATGCTGGTTTTCTCCTGGCTGATCGGCGGTGAGGAAGCCACCATCTTCGTCAATTGCGCCATCTATGGCCTGCTCACCTTCCTCGCGGTCGAGGTGGTCGGCGGGCTGCTCGATGCCTCGCAAAAGACGATGAGTGCTGCCGCCAAGGGCGGTCTTGGCGCCTTCATCTATCTGGAGGTGCTGGATGCGAGCTTTTCCTTCGACGGCGTCATCGGCGCCTTCGCGCTGACGCAGAACCTCTTCGTCATTGCGATCGGCCTCGGCATCGGCGCCATGTATGTGCGCTCGATGACGATCATGCTGGTGGAGAAGGGAACGCTTGCCGAATACCGCTATCTCGAGCATGGCGCCTTCTACGCCATCCTGATCCTCTCGGTGATCATGTATGCCCAGACCCTGGTGCATATCCCCGAGGTCATCACCGGGCTCGGCGGCGCGGCCTTGATCGGCCTGTCCCTCTGGTCGTCCATCCGCCACAACAAACGCGAAAGGGTGGAGGATCACGGCGCCCAACGGGAAGAGCTTCGCGCCTGACGATGCAAGAAGCCGCAGTGCGCGGCGCCCTTGCGGCTAAAAATAAAGCCCGCGACCATCCGGTTGCGGGCTAATTCATTCATGCATGGCTTGAAGGTATTAGCGGGTGACCTGACCGAAGGAGGCCGGGTCGATGCCGAGTTCCTTAAGATCTTTGGCGCGCGGGCGGCGGCCGGCTTCAACGGCAGCACTAACGGCATTTGCGGCACCAAGCACGGCGAATGCGCGACCAAAGAAACCCGTACGGACTGAATTGCGGATGGCGGACATTGTCCCTTTTCCTCTTGCTCTGATTGATCACTCATAGATGGCATCGCGCATGCACCGCCACAATGCTCAGAAAATCACCTCAGCCATGCAAAAACAGGAGGCCGGCGCATGTCTCCATGGCCGGCCTCGAGAGAGGGGGGGTGGGTCGTCTTTTTCTTCTAGCCTTCTTTGTTCTAGTCTTCGTTTGCTGCCAGCTGCGACAACACCTGTCCCCTGCCGCGCAGTCGCAGGATCAGCGGGATGAGGAAGGCGGCGGCTGCAACAATGAGCAGACCCGCCGCGATCGGCGACATCACCAGCGTCGTGACGTCGCCCTGACTGATCGCCAGCGCCCGGCGCAGCTGCTGTTCAGCAAGCGGCCCGAGGATCAGGCCGACGACGGTAGGCGCAATCGGATAGCCAAAGAGCCGCATCACATAGCCGAGCAGGCCAAAAGTGAGCAGCATGCCGAGCTCGAACACGGATGGATTGGCACCGATTGTCCCAAGCGTCGCAAACAGCAGGATGCCGGCATAGAGCCACGGCTTTGGAATGGTCAGCAGCCGCACCCAGAGCCCGATCATCGGCAGGTTCAGCACCAATAGCATCGCATTGGCGATGAGCAGGCTGGCGATCAACCCCCAGACGAGCTGCGGATTGGTGGCAAACAGCAGCGGCCCCGGCTGCAGCCCGTATTGCTGGAAGCCGGCAAGCATGATCGCCGCCGTCGCCGTCGTCGGCAGGCCGAGCGTCAGAAGCGGCACCAGCGTGCCGGCGGCCGATGCGTTGTTCGCCGCCTCGGGACCGGCCACGCCTTCGATCGCGCCATGGCCGAACTCCTCCGGGTTCTTTGCCAGCCGCTTCTCGGTCGCATAAGAAAGGAAAGTGCCGATTTCGGCGCCGCCCGCCGGCATCGCGCCGATCGGGAAGCCGATGAAGGTGCCGCGCAGCCAAGGCTTCCACGAGCGCGACCAGTCCTCAGCGGTCATCCAGAGCGAACCCTTCACCGCCTCGACTTTTTCGGCGATCCGGTTGCCCTGCGCGGCGATATAAAGCGTCTCGCCGATCGCAAACATCGCCACGGCAAGCGTCGTCACCTCGACACCGTCGAGCAGGTCGGGAATGCCGAAGGAAAGCCTGGCCTGCCCTGTCTGCTGGTCGATGCCGACCATGGCGAGAGCAAAGCCGATAAACAGCGACGTCAGTCCTCTCAATGCCGAATCGCCGAAGGCCGAGGAGACGGTGACGAAGGCAAGCACCATCAGCGCGAAATATTCACGCGGCCCGAAAACCAGTGCCAGCTTGACGATATAGGGAGCGATGAAGGCAAGCCCGAGCGTCGCGATCAGGCCGGCGACGAAGGAGCCGATCGCCGCTGTCGCCAGCGCCGGTCCGCCGCGCCCGGCGCGCGCCATCTTGTTGCCCTCGAGCGCGGTGACGATCGAGGCGCTTTCACCCGGCGTGTTGAGCAGGATCGAGGTCGTCGAACCGCCATACATGCCGCCGTAATAGATGCCGGCGAACATGATCAGCGAGCCGCCGGGATCGAGCTTGTAGGTGACCGGCAACAACAGCGCCACGGTGAGTGCCGGGCCGATGCCGGGAAGCACGCCGACGGCGGTGCCGAGCGTCACGCCGACCAGCGCATAAACCAGGTTCATCGGCTGCATCGCAACCAGGATACCCTGCCATAGGAATTCGAATGTGCTCATCTTGGTGTCCCAAGCGGCGTTCCCGACCATCCGATTTCGAGGTCAGGCGCCGCGCAAAATCAAAAGAGCTGACAGCGCGTTCGCGCGGTCAGAAGAACAGATGTTCGAGCGGGCCGGCCGGCAGCGTCAGTTGCAGCAGCTGCGAGAAGATCGCCCAGACGACGAAACTGAGGACGATGCCAAACGGCAGCGAGATCCAGAGCTTGCGTTTGCCGAAGCCGCGTGCCGTCAGCGCGAAGAGGATGCCGGTCGCGATCGAGAAGCCGGCGACGCGCAAAAGCAGCATCTGGCCGGCAAGACCAGCGACGATCCAGATGACGGGTGCGACTTCCTGCCGGTCACGTTCCGGAAAATCGCCGCGCCAGGCTTCGAAGGCGGTCCAGATCCCGAGACAGAAGAGGCCGAATGCCACCATCTGGGGCGCTGTCGCCGGACCGATGCGGTCGTACTGCGCAATCGTTTTCAGATGCAAGGCATCCCAGGCCATCACGCCGGCGACGGCGAAGAGGAAAACGGCAATGATGAACGCCGCCCAATCAGGGCGGCGTTCGGTTGCCGAGGAGGTGTTATCCTCGCTCATTGAACAAGTCCGATATCTTTGAGAATGCCTTCAGTGGCGGCGACATCCTTTTCGAGCTGCGCCTTGAAGGCATCGCCGGACAGATAGGTGTCGGCCCAGCCCTTGGTCTTCAGCGTTTCCTGCCAGGTGGCGGAGCTGTGCAGCTTCTCGAAATCGGCGGTCACGCTTGCCACCTGCTCTGCCGACAGGCCGGGGGCAGCGGCGACCATGCGCCAGTTCTGGATGGTGACGTCGGTGCCGGCTTCCTTCAGTGTCGGGGCATCGACACCATCGATCCGCTTTTCGCTGGATACGGCGAGAAGACGGAGCGTGCCTGACTTCACCTGCGATTCGAACTCGCTGTAGCTCGAGACGCCGGCCGTGACCTGGCCGCCGAGAATGGCGGCGAGCGCTTCACCGCCGCCGGAGAAGGCGACATAGTTGATCTTGGTCGGATCGACGCCGGAGGCCTTGGCGATCAGGCCGACGGTGATGTGGTCGGTGCCGCCGGCAGAGCCGCCGCCCCAGGAAACGGAGCCCGGATCCTTCTTCAGCGCCGCGACCAGATCGGCCATGGTCTTGATCTCGGACGCGGCAGGAACGACCACGGCCTCATATTCGCCGGTCAGACGGGCGATCGGCGTGACATCCTTGAGCGTCACCGGCGACTTGTTGGTGAGGATCGCGCCGACCATGACATAGCCGCCGACGATCAGCGAATTCGGGTTGCCGGCAGCCTGGCTGCTGAACTGCGCAAGGCCGATGGTGCCGCCGGCGCCCGGAACGTTCTGGACCTGCACGTTGCCGGAGATCTTCTCCTGCTGCAGCGCGGTCTGCAGCGAACGGGCCGTCTGGTCCCAGCCGCCGCCGGGAGCGGCGGGCGCGATGATGGTGTAATCGGCCGCATAGGCCGGCAGCGCGATGGTCGCTGCAAGAAGGGTTGCGATGAACGTATGCTTCACGATGTGTCCTCCGTCGGCGGCTGAGCAAACCGCCTGCTGTTCTCTGGGAATCGGGAGGAATGGCCGGCCAGCGGACGCAAGCGTCCTGAATGACGAGCGGAATACCTCCCAAGGCTTCAGCTCTCCGCCTCCACGGAGAAGAAGTAGCCAAAGCGACCACAACAACCTGTCATTTAGCTGACATCGGCAAGATATCCAGAAGGACAGGACACTTTTTTGCCGTAATTGGCAGACGCGGAACTAAATCCGGTTCCCCGCTGCCGATGGCAAGTGCATTATCCGCCGCCGAAGTACGGCTGCAGGACCTGGTCTGGCGAGACCCTCGGACCGGCTCCTGGTCGCTGCAGTGCTCTCAAATAGCCGTGGTTTAATCGCTTGCACGCGTGACCCTAAGTCAATTACATCTTGCTCAATCCAGGGTTTTGTTTCCCGCTATCTCGATTTCTGCAGACCTTTATTTCGCTGATATCCACAGGAACCGATATGCCGTACTGCCTGCACACAAATCCCGACCGGATTTACGACGACAGGCAATCGCTGCGTCGCGGCGCAACGCTGACGCTGGAAGGCGGACGATACGCAACGCCGCTTGTCCTCTCCTCGGTTAGCGGCTCGCAGCAGCACCCGGTCGTGATCCGCGGCAACGGTGCGGTGATCGATGGCGGCGAACCCTACGAAGACTATCGCGAGAGCGCCAACCGCCTCTCCGCCGTGCAGGAAGCCAACGGCCGCTTCCCCGGCATTTACTACCTTGCCGACAACGCAGCGCTCGTGTTGCGGAATTGCCAGTGGGTCGTCATCGAGGATCTCACGTTCGAAGGCTGCTGGCCGACCGCCATCTATCTCGACAACTGCCAGCACATCACACTCCGCCGCCTGCATATTCGCGGCAGCACGATCGCCATCGGTGCGGCCGGAGCCTATACGCGCCATCTGCTGATTGAAAATTGCGATTGGATACAGGATCTGCAGTCTCACGGCGAGGCGGACCTTGCAGCGATCCGAGAGACCGGCGCGGTCAATGCCGGACTCAACCCCGGCGATTGCAGGCTGTGGCGAGAAATCTCATGGGCACAGGTGCACGGCAATATCGAAGACACCGAAAGCCGCGTGGACGTCGAAAAGGATGAGCGCGGTTTCGACGGCGACTTTTTCCGGGCATGGACCATCGCCGGCTATGTCGTCCTGCGCAATAACGTCATTCTCGATGCTTTCAACGGCATCCATTTCTTCAACGATGCCTCCGATTCCACGGTGGAGGATTTCTGCCGCAACATCGTTATCGAAAACAACTGGTTCGTCCGCATTCGTGACAATGCCATCGAGGCAGAAGACTATGCCTGGAACTGGACCGTGAACGGCAACAGGTTTGTCGACTGCTACATGCCATTTTCACTGGAGATGCATCGATCCGGCTACTTCTATATCTACGGCAATTTCGGCTGGAACCGCCATCGCCCCGGCCCCGATGACGACGACCGCAATTTCGGTGAGCTTTTCAAGTTTCCCAAACAGCACGAAGCCGTCGGCCCGCATTATGCCTTCAACAATTCGTGGATGCTGAGAGGTCCGATCAGCAAGCGCAACCGCTTCAGTCGGTTCCACCATCTGAACAACGCGATCGGCTATTACGGCACAGCAGGCCTATCGACGCCGAAGGATTCCGCGCCTTTTGGTGCGAGCTGGCAGCACGTGCCGAAGCCGGGCCAGGGCGAAAATTCACTCGAAGGCAGATATTTCACCAAGCTTTGGCAAGAACTCGACATACGCTTCGATGGTGATCTGATCGATCACGAATATTTCCCCGACCTGCTGCGTCATGCGGGATATCCTATCGGCGTGGACGCAAATCCCAGCCCGGTCCCTTTCCGTTCGACCGCCTTCGGCAAGCCGGAAGAATTAAAGCTGACCGCGCAGGTTGCGGCAGTGCCTTTCCAGATGCAGCTTCCCGACGGACGCGAACAGTCCGTCGCCGGTGCGGACTATACCGTCGGCGCCTGGCAGGGCGAACGTCTCTTTACGATCGAAAAGCCGATGTTCTACGAATACTGGCTCTATCCGGAGCCCTGCGGGAAAGGTGAACCGGCTGAAAGCTGACGCCTTCACTGCGTCCGCAGAACCTCATTCCAGTGCGCGATCAGCCGCGCCCGCTTCACCTGGTCGAGATAGACCATCAGCCCGGGACTGACCGGCACCGGCCGCAGTTGGGCGCCGAGCAGTTCCTGCAGCGTATTGGCGGTATTTTCCCCCGCCACCTCGGGGCTGACGGCCGGGATCTGCAGCTCGCGCGCCATGATCGTCTGCCCTTCCCTCGACATGAAGAAGGTGAGGTAACGCCGACCGAGCTCCGGCTCGCCGGCGGCCTGCGGCACCAACCCGATCCGCGACATCACCACCGTATAATCCTTCGGCAGCACGATGCCGACATCGGGATAGCGCGAGGCCCAGTCGGCCGCATAGGAGCCGAGAATATTGTAGCCGAGCACGAAGCGCCCGTCGGCAACACGTTCGAGGATCGCCGAACTCGTCGAATAGAGCTTGACGCCGGCAGCCCCCATCGCCCCGATCACCGACCAGATGTCGCCGAACTGCTCCTGGTCGCGCGCCATGAACAGAAAGCCGACGCCGGAACGCTCAATGTCGTAGGTGCCGATCCGCCCATAGACCTCGTTGCCCTTGCGCTTCAGATAGTCGACGAATTCAGCCCGCGAACTCGGCACCGGCTCATGCGCAAAGCTCGGCTTGTGATAGACGAACACCGCCGGCTCGAAGGTGAGCGCATAGGCGGTGTTGCGCCAGTTCGCCCATTTCGGCCATGCTGCACTCATCGGCAGATTGCTGACCTGTGCATATCCGTCGTTGGAAAGCTTCACCTGCAGGTCCATAGCCGAGGAGAAGGCGAAATCCGCCGTCTTCTTGCCGGCATCCGTCTCCCGGACGATCCGGTCGTAGATGTCGCCGGTCAGCATGTCCTCATATCTGACTGCGACATCGGGATTGGCGTCCTGGAAGCCCCGGATCATCGGCTGCGCCAGGGGCTCGTCGAGCGAGGAATAGACCGTCAGCACCGGCGCATCGGTATTGCCCGACTTTGCCGGATAGAAGGCCTGATCGGCTAGCGCGAAGCCCGGCCAGAACGCCAGCAGCGAGATAAAAACTCTCCTCATCCAGCAACAATGCCTGAGCGCGCCGGGAGGAGCAAGGGTGCCGGATCTAGGCGATGACCCACTCCATCAGCGCATTTTGCGCATGCAACAGAAAGGCTTTGGCGGGGCGGCTTTGGCAGTGCGGATGCTCCATCGCCTCGGCCGTCACCTCCTCACCACGCCGAACCGGTGGGCATGGCAGGAAGATCGCATCCTCCCGCAGCCGATCGAGCAGATCGGTCCCGATCCGGTAGCCGGCGAGCGCGTCTCCGGCGACGTCATCCGGCCACGAATCGGTGATGACGATGTCGGCATCCAGTAACTCGCCCATATCGGTGCTCACGCGAAAATGCCTGTTGAGCAGCGCGGCGTCACCTATATGCCAGCGTTCGGGAAAGACCTGCACCACCTCGATCGGCAATGCGATCGACGCTTCGGCCCAGGAGCGCAGGATATTTGCGTCCGCCGCCACGCCAACGACCTTCAACCTGTCGATCGAGCCGCGCCGGCCGTTGATATAGGCAAGGTCGCCGAGCGTCTCGCAAGGGTGGTTGGAGCGTGTACGCGCATTGATGACAGGCACCGGCGAGGCTGCCGCCACCGCCTTCAACGTCGCGAGCTCCTTCGTGCGGATCACCAGCATGTCGAATCAGTTGCCGAGATACCCCGCGAGGTCGCCGGCCTTCTCCCTGACATCGAAACCGATCGGCACATGCACGCAGATACCACCCATCGCCTGGATGCCGAGATCGAAGGCCGTGATATTGCGCCAGCCGCCGTCGTCGACAATCAGCGCGACGCGTTTGCCCGCAAGGCTCTGCGGCATCGCACGCTCATCCCAAGCTTTGGCGAGCGCACCGGCGCGACCGATAATCGACCGAAGCCCGGCCTCCGGGATATCGTGAAACGCCAGAAAACTCCGGGCCGAATCGGTCATCCCAATCCCTCGTTGCGCTTGAAACCGTCACCACAATAACCGGAGCCGGCCTCACGGCAATCGTCGAAAGAAAATCCCGCTGAACCTGCCATCGGCAGCAAGTACAAATCGCCATTCCATCGCAGCGTTTTCGAAGGCGACGTCATAGACGTCCCACCCCTCCGACGACACGCCCTTGAAGGAAATCGACCGCAGCGTACCCGCCCGCTCCAGGTCCGCGCGGATCATCGGCATCTGCTCCCGCCCGGCATCGGCAAGTGCCGGAACCATCCTGTCGTAGTCGACCTCGCCGCTCTGATGCTGAGCGATCAGACTGCGCAGCAGCGCTTCACTATTATCGACCGGCTGCTTGTTTTTCGTCCGGTTTTCTAGGTCGGCGACCAGCCTCGCTGCCGCCGCCGCATCGATCCGCGACGCCTCTTGTTCCCACCCGTTCTGGCGCAGCACAAGGCCGTCCACCCGCCCGTCCGGCCCGCGGCGGAAGCCGATCTGCGCCGCAACTACGCGATAGAAGAACTCGTCTTCCTTCTCCGGATAGATATCGATGGCCTCCTGCCCGAGCACCTGCGCTGTCAGCCCGCCCTCGCGCCGGGCGATCGTGATACTGCCACCCCATTCGAAGAGGTAGGCACCGAGATAATCATCATTGAGCTCAGGCGCGATCGTGCCTTCGGTGCGCGGCCGCGCTTGCTCGTAGCGCCGCCAGGCGGCGGCGTCGGCGGATTGGTCGGTCATGCTGGTCTCCTTGGCTATGCTGACGAGTTCGTTGAGCGAAATGGGTTCGCCAGCGGCGATCCGCTGCCGCAAGGCATTGATCCGCGAGAGACTCTCTTCGACGCGGCTGCGCAGCGAAAGCAACTGCGTTTGTTGCATGGAAAGCGTCCGGTCGAGATCGGTCGCCTGGCCGGCCAGCAATTCGGTGATCCTCGCCAGACTGAGCCCCAGTCGCTTCAAAGCCAGGATCTCGTTCAGCCGCGCTATGTCTTCGATACCATAGAGCCGCCAGTTCTTGCCGGTTCTCCGTGGGTTGACCAGCCCGCGTTTCTCGTAGAGGCGAAGCGCTTTTACCGTCAGCCCGATTCGCTCGGCACATTCGGCCGCCGTCAGCCAGAGATTCTCGTTCATTCGCTCGTTCATGATTCCCTCGCGAATCGTCTTCTAGGCTATGCCCTTGGGTCCGGCTCAAGCCTTAAATCGATCGGCGATCGGTTTTATGATGCCGACCCGGGAAGTGTCGGCCAAAGCAGAACACTCCATTTTCTCCGATGTAAATTGTCTTTTCATCACAAAGGATTAGGGATTGGCTCCATCCTTCACCCATATAGAGTATTGATGAAGATCGACGACGTTATATGGTCGCGCTGCCGCGTTAAAAACGTCGAGACCGCCCGAATTTATTATTCGGGGACGACTCTACGCGACAAAAACTCTATAAAAAGCTAGACTAAACTGGGAAGATCCATGGAGGGGTCATGGAACGACGACTGAGCGCTATTCTTGCTGCAGACGTCGTCGGCTACAGCCGACTGATGGGCATCGATGAATCCGGCACGTTGCAGGCACTGAACCGCCATCGCTGCGAGCTGGTCGACATTCGGATTTCAGACTACAAGGGCCGGATCGTCAAACTCACCGGCGACGGCATCCTTGCCGAATTCCAGAGCGTGGTGAATGCGGTCGCCTGCGCCGCCGAAATTCAGCGCAGCATGGCGGCCCGCAACGAGAACGTGCCCAAGGACGAACGCGTCGAATTCCGCATCGGCATCAATCTCGGCGACGTCGTGGTCGAGAATGGCGACATATTCGGAGATGGCGTCAATCTCGCCGCCAGGCTCGAGCGTATCGCAGCGCCGGGCGGCATCGCCGTGTCCGCCTCGGTGCGCGATCAGGTCGGCTCGCGCCTCAATCTCGGCTTCGAATTCATCGGCGAACATACGCTGAAGAACATCCGGCAGCCCGTGCAGGTCTATACCGTCACCCTGACACCGCCCTCTTCGGCGAAATTGGTCGCGCAGAACCGCAATACCTGCTTCATCGCGGTGCTGCCCTTCACCAATATGAGCGGCGACGCCGACCAGGACTATTTCTCCGACGGCATCACCGAAGACATCATCACCGATCTCTCCAAGATCTCCAGCCTGCACGTCGTGCCGCGCAACACCATCTTCACCTATAAGGGCATATCGGTGAAGGTGAAGCGGCTCGCTCAGGAACTTGGTGTGCGCTACGTGCTCGAGGGAAGTGTGCGCATCGTCGGCAATCGCGTGCGCATTTCCGGCCAGCTGATCGACACCGCCAATGGCGACCATCTCTGGGCCGAGCGTTACGACCGCGACATGACCGACATCTTCGCCATTCAGGACGAGATCACCCATGCGATCGTCGGCCAGTTGAAGGTGCGTCTGCTACCGGAAGAGAAGGAGGCGATCGCCAACGAGCCGACCGCCAATGTTGAGGCCTATACCTATTATCTCAGGGGCCGGCAGCTCTCCCACACCTGGACCAAATCCTATCTGCAACTCGCAAGGCGCATGTTCTGCAAGGCGGTCGAACTCGATCCGGATTATGCCCGCGCCTATGCCGGCATCGCCGATTGCGACGCGGCGATCCGCGATTGGGCACCTGACGACGTGCCGCTGAGGCGCATCCTCGACATGAGCGCCCGCGCCCTGGAGCTCGATCCTGACCTTGCCGAAGCCCACGCCTCCCACGGTCTCGCCCTGCATCAGAGCGGCTACGACGATCGGGCGGCGGCGGCCTTCGAACGTGCCCTGGCGCTCGACCCGAACCTCTTCGAGGCGAATTTCCACTATGCCCGGTTCTTCTTCATGCACGGCAACTTCGCCGAATCCGTGCAGTATTTCACCCGCGCCGCCGCAATCCGCTCTGATGACTACGTCTCGCCAATTCATCTGATGTCCGCCTATCGCTCGCTCGGCCGGGTACTGGATACGGAAAACTGGGCGCGCCTCGGCCTGCTGCGCGCCGAACGCGCCCTCAACCTCAATCCGGAAAATTCCGGCCCCGCCCATCGCGGCGCGCTGGCGCTTGCCCATATGGGCGATGCGGCAAGGGCACGCGACTGGGCGGCCCGTGCGATCGCCATCGATCCCGACGACATCGTCGCGCAATATAATCTCGCCTGCGTCTATTCCGTTCTTGGCGACGTCGACCAGGCGATCGATCTGCTGGAAAAGCTGCTGCCGAACAGCTCCGTCTACCATATAAAATGGTTCGACAATGATTCCGATCTCGACAACATCCGCGACGATCCCCGCTTCCGGAAGCTGCTGACCGCCGCAATGATGCAGCGCGAACGGATCGAAAGGACCGGGAGCTGAGGTCGAACCTTTCTCGGCCGTTCACCGGCGCATCGGCCCGAAAATCGGAATCGATTTTCGGAAAGCACGATGCGTAGATTCAAAGTGTTACAGCGTCCTTTGCGCGTCTGAAGGACGCGCGGCGCTGTAAGCTTGAAAATCGCTGTGACATCCCTGCTTCATCTCTGTAATCTCCCTTGAAAAACAGGGGAAACATCCGTGCGCATCCTGCTCACCGAAGACAATATCGCACTGGCCGACGGCCTGTCGGCGATCTTGCGCGGCACGGGCCATGCCGTCGATGTCGTCCATGATGGGGCGTCTGCCAATGCGGTCATCGCAGCGGAAAATTTCGATCTGGTGATCCTCGACCTCAACCTGCCAGAGATGGACGGGCTCGACGTGCTGCGCGCCATGCGCGCCCGGCAGAACCAGGCGGCCGTCCTCATTTTGACCGCACGCGGCACGCCGGAAGAGCGGGTGAAGGGGCTCGATCTCGGCGCCGACGATTATCTGATCAAGCCCTTCGATATCGCCGAATTCGAGGCCCGCGTGCGCGTGCTGCTGCGCCGCCAGGCCGGGCTGCGCTCGGCGACCGTCGGCTTCGGCGGCATCTCCTTCGATCTCAATTCCCGCACCTTTTCGGCCGGCGCCACGCCGCTCGATATTCCCGCCCGCGAGCTCGGCCTGCTCGAAATCCTCTTCATGCGGGCCGGCAAGGTCGTCGCAAAGGAGGCGATCATTCAATCGCTGACGGCCTTCGACGACGACATTTCCGCAAACGCCATCGAGCAATATGTCAGCCGCCTGCGAAAGCGCCTGTCGCCGCACGGCCTGACCGTCAAGACCGCCCGCGGCATCGGCTATTATCTCGACAAGCTGCCCGAGGCCTCATGAAAGCCGCCTATTCCCTCAGGCGCCGGCTGCTCTTCTGGTTGCTCGTCTCCACCGCCGTCATCGGCACGCTGGCACTCGCCGATACCTATCGGGAGGCGGTCCAGACCTCCAATATCGTTTCCGACCGCGTGCTCGCCGGTTCCGCTCTGGCGATCGCCGAGCGCGTCGTCGTCGCCGAGGACGGCACGCTGCAGGTCGATATACCCTATGTCGCACTTGAGATGCTGACCTCGGCCGCGCAGGATCGCGTCTTCTACCGCGTCGACGGCCCGCCGGGTCAATTCATCACCGGCTACCAGTCCCTGCCCGTCCTCAAGAAGACGCCGGGCGATGCCGCCGCCTTCGCCGACGATAGCTTCCGCGGCGAGCCGATCCGCATCGCCACACTCGAGCGCTCGGCCTCGACGGGCATCCGCTCCGTGCCCTTCGTGGTGACGGTCGCCGAAACCACCATCGCCCGCCGGCAGCTGGCGCAGGCGATCCTCGTCCGATCCGCACTCCGTCTCGCCTTCATGATCGCCGGTGCCGCCGTCATCGTCTGGATTTCGGTCACGGTGGCTCTGCGCCCGCTCTACAAGCTCGGCGACGCCATCGGCGAACGCAGCCCCGATGACCTGCATCCGATCAGGCAGACCGTGCCGAGCGAGGTCGAGCCGCTGGTCGATACGGTGAATTCCTTCATGGTCCGCCTGCAATCCGCGCTCGATGCGCTCCGCCATTTCACCGGCAATGCCAGCCATCAGTTGCGCACGCCGCTGGCGATCATCCGCACCCAGCTCGCCCTTTCCGCCCGCGCCGGATCGCTTGACGAGGCGCAGGCGGCAGCACTGAAGGGCGACCAGGCGGTGGCGCATGCCGAACGCATTCTTGCCCAGCTTCTCCTGATGGCCAAGATCGACGCCGCCACTGCCAAGGAGGCGCTGACCGCTTCAGCCATCGATCTCGCCGCCATCGCCCAGGAAATCACCGGCGAGCAGATCCCGACGGCTGCCGTCGCCGGCATCGATCTCGGCTTCGAGGGCGAGAGCCCGGCGATGGTCCGCGCCGAGCCGCTGCTGATCGGCGAAATGCTGCGCAACCTTGCCGGCAATGCCATCGCCTATGCCGGCAAGGGAGCTGAGGTCACCGTCCGCATCATTGCCGCGTCAGAGACGATCCGCCTCGAAGTCGAGGACAACGGCCCCGGCATTCCGTCCGAGAAGCTGGAGGCGGTGCGCCGGCGCTTTTCGCGCGGCAATGATTCCGGCGCGCCCGGCGCCGGCCTCGGCCTGCCGATCGTCGAAGAGATCGCCAATCTTTTCAATGCCGCACTGACGCTGGAGCCAGGTACGGACGGCAAGGGCCTGAAGGCGGCGGTCACCTTTGCCAAGGCGGCGTAAACGCCTTCGGCATTCAAAATGCGACAGCGTCCTTTGCGCGTCTGAAAAGACGCACGGCGCTGTAGACCTTTCCGCCTTGCTTTCTTTCGCTGCATTGCACACACTGATTTCGGGAACAGCAAGCCGCACGACGATGCGAGCCGGATAAAAAGAGAAATATGTCGATCAAAGCCAGCATCTATCATCTGACGCATTACACCTATGACAAGCCGGTCCGCCTCGGCCCACAGATCATCCGGCTGAAACCTGCCTCGCATTCGAAGACGCGGGTGCTCAGCCACTCGCTGAAGGTCACGCCCTCCAACCATTTCGTCAACCTGCAGCAGGATCCATACGGCAACTACCTTGCCCGCTACGTCTTTCCGGATCCGGTGACGGAGTTCAAGATCGAGGTCGATCTCGTGGCCGACATGACGGTCTACAATCCCTTCGACTTCTTCGTCGAGGAAGAGGCGACCAAGTGGCCCTTCGGATACCCTGAAACGATCCAGGAGGATCTGTCGATCTACATGACACCGGAGCCGGCCGGTCCGCGCCTCAAGGCGCTGCTGCCGAC
Source organism: Rhizobium changzhiense (assembly GCF_013087625.1). Classification (NCBI taxonomy): domain Bacteria; kingdom Pseudomonadati; phylum Pseudomonadota; class Alphaproteobacteria; order Hyphomicrobiales; family Rhizobiaceae; genus Rhizobium; species Rhizobium changzhiense. The sequence continues at coordinate 102,995 of NZ_JABFCQ010000009.1, read as the reverse complement.
GCTCGACTGGTCGCCGGGCCAACCGACGGTGGACATGGTCGTCGGCTTGAATGCCCGCCTGCAGAGGCAGATCGGCTATGTCATCCGCATGGAAACCGGCGTGCAGACGCCGGAGGAAACGCTGGAAAGCGCCAAGGGCTCCTGCCGCGACACCAGCTGGCTGCTCGTCCAGATCCTTCGCCATCTCGGCCTCGCCGCCCGCTTCGTCTCCGGTTATCTCATTCAGCTGACGCCGGACCTGAAGGCACTTGACGGCCCCTCCGGCACCGAAGTCGATTTCACCGACCTGCATGCCTGGGCTGAGGTCTATCTGCCTGGCGCCGGCTGGGTCGGCCTCGATCCGACCTCCGGCCTGCTGACCGGCGAAAGCCATATCCCGCTTGCCGCCACACCGCATTATCGCAACGCCGCTCCGATTTCCGGCGGTTATTTCGGCGAGGCCGAAACCGAATTCGCCTTCGACATGAAGGTCTCGCGCGTTGCCGAACACCCGCGCATCACCAAGCCCTTCTCCGATGAAAGCTGGGAGGAACTCAACGAACTCGGCGAGAAGGTCGATCGTGTCCTCGAAGCCGAGGACGTGCATCTGACGATGGGCGGCGAACCGACCTTCGTTTCGATCGACGATTTCCAGTCCGAGGAGTGGAACACCGCCGCGGTCGGCCCGACCAAGCGCGAAAAGGCCGACATCCTGATCCGCAAGCTGCAAGAACGCTTCGCCCCCGGCGGTTTCCTGCATTACGGCCAGGGCAAATGGTACCCGGGCGAAAGCCTGCCGCGCTGGACCTTCTCGCTCTACTGGCGCCGCGACGGCAAGCCGGTCTGGCAGAACCTCGATCTGGTCGCCGCCGAAGGCAAGGATACCGGCGTCACCGCCGAGGATGCCGAGAAGCTCCTGACGGCGATTGCAAAGGAACTGGCGATCAAGCCTGACATGGTGCAGCCGGCCTATGAAGATCCGGCCGACTGGATCATTAAGGAAGGCAACCTTCCCGAAAATGTCGATCCGGCGAATTCGAAGCTGAAGGATCCTGAGGAACGCAACCGCATCGCCCGCGTCTTCGCCCGCGGCCTGACCGTCGCGACAGGTTACGTCCTTCCGGTCCAAGCATGGAACGCCAAGGCGGCCGAAAGCCGAGTCTGGGTCAGCGAAAAATGGCGTACCCGCCGCGGCAAGATCTTCCTCGTCCCGGGCGACAGTCCGATCGGTTACCGCCTGCCGCTCGGCACGTTGCCCTATGTTCCCCCGGCGCGTTACCCCTATATCCACCCCGCCGATCCAACGATCCCGCGCGAACCGCTGCCTGATGTCTTCGTACCGGCCGGCCGGGCCATGCCGGAAGCCTCTTTCCATGCCGACGAGAGCAATCGCGGCCGGATCGAACAGACGCTCGGCGAGCTCCGCGGCGCCGTGCGCACCGCGATGTCGGTCGAGCCGCGCGACGGCAGGCTCTGCGTCTTCATGCCGCCGGTCGAACGCATCGAGGATTATCTCGAGCTGATCGCCGCTGCCGAAAATGCCGCCGCCGAGCTCAAGCTTCCCGTCCATATCGAAGGTTATCCGCCGCCGCAGGACGAGCGCATCAACGTCATCCGCGTCGCCCCGGATCCCGGCGTCATCGAGGTCAACATTCATCCGGCCTCGAACTGGAAGGACTGCGTCGACATCACCACGGCGATCTACGAGGAGGCGCGCGCCACCCGGCTCGGCGCCGACAAGTTCATGATCGACGGTCGCCATACCGGCACCGGCGGCGGCAACCATGTCGTCGTCGGCGCGGCCAATCCGAACAACAGCCCCTTCCTGCGCCGTCCCGATCTCTTAAAGAGCGTCGTCCTCCACTGGCAGCGCCATCCCTCGCTCTCCTACCTCTTCTCCGGCATGTTCATCGGCCCGACCAGCCAGGCGCCGCGCATCGACGAGGCTCGCCACGACAGCCTCTACGAGCTGGAGATCGCCATGGCGCAGATCGCCGCTCCCGGCAGCAGTCAGCAGCCGCTGCCCTGGCTCGTCGATCGACTGTTCCGCAACCTGTTGACCGATGTCACCGGCAACACCCACCGCGCCGAGATCTGCATCGACAAGCTGTTCTCGCCCGACGGCCCGACCGGACGGCTCGGCCTCATCGAGTTCCGTGGCTTCGAGATGCCGCCGAACGCGCGCATGTCGCTCGCCCAGCAACTGCTGGTGCGCGCGCTGATCGCCCGCTTCTGGGTCAATCCCGTCGACGGCAAATTCGTCCGCTGGGGCACGACCCTGCACGACCGTTTCATGCTGCCGCATTTCGTCTGGGCAGACTTCCTCGACGTGCTTGCCGACCTTCGCCAAAACGGCTTCGACGTCAGCCCGGAATGGTTCAAGGCCCAGCTCGAATTCCGCTTCCCCTTCTGCGGCGAAGTCGAATACGAGGGCTCGAAGCTGGAACTGCGCCAGGCGCTGGAGCCATGGCATGTGATGGGCGAGGAAGGCGCGCCGGGCGGCACCGTGCGCTACGTCGACAGCTCCGTCGAACGTCTTCAGGTGCGGCTCGAAACCAGCAATACCGCGCGTTACACCGTCACCTGCAATGGCCGCACCCTGCCGCTGACACCGACCGGCACCGCTGGCGTGTCGGTTGCCGGCGTCCGTTACAAGGCGTGGCAACCGTCCTCCGGTTTACATCCCGTCCTGCCGATCAACACGCCTTTGACTTTTGACATTTATGATACATGGTCGAAGCGTTCGATCGGCGGCTGCATCTATCATGTTGCCCATCCGGGCGGCCGGACCTATGACACCTTCCCGGTCAACGGCAACGAGGCGGAAGCAAGGCGGCTCGCCCGCTTCGAGCCGTGGGGACATACGGCGGGCGGTTATATCCCCCGCGCCGAGACGGGTTCGCTTGAATTCCCGCTGACGCTGGATCTGCGGCGGCCCGCCGGAATTTAAGGCCGAAGGTTAGGGCCGGGGGGTTAGGGTTTCAGTTTTGATGGGTAAGAGGCCGGCAGCGGAGCGCAGGGGAGAGGCAGAGGACCGCATCGGCAAGGGTGCGGCCTTCGACTATGCACCGCTTCCTGGCACCGCCGACGAGATGGTCGACAACAAAGGCGCGGTCCGCCCCGTCTGGCAGCGTTTTCTCTCGCATCTGAGCGCAATGCCGGAAAAGGATCTCGCCGAGCGTTTTGCCCGCGCCGACCGCTACCTGCGCGATGCCGGCGTCTTCTACCGCGCCTATGGCAGCAAGGGCACCGGCGAACGCGCCTGGCCGATCTCGCATATCCCGGTGCTGATCGACGAGCGCGAATGGAAGACGCTGTCGGCGGGCCTCGTCCAGCGCGCCGACCTGCTGGAGGCGATCGTCGCCGATATCTACGGCGACAACCGGCTGGTGGAGGAAGGAGTCCTGCCGCCGGCGCTGATGGCCGCCAATCCCGAATTCCAGCGCCCGCTCGCCGGCATCCGGCCGGGCTCCGGGTATTATCTGCATTTCTGCGCCTTCGAGATCGGCCGCGGACCTGACGGCAACTGGTGGGTGCTGGCCGACAGGACGCAGGCACCGTCAGGTGCCGGTTTCGCGCTGGAAAGCCGCGTCGCGACGACCCGGGCCTTCTCGGATATCTACGCCGAAACCCCGGTCCACCGCCTCGCCTCTTTCTTCGGGGCTTTCCGCGACGCACTTCAGGGCATGAAACATTCGGGCGACGACCGCATCGCCGTGCTGACGCCCGGCCCCGCCAACGAGACCTACTACGAGCACGCCTATATCGCCCGCTATCTCGGTCTCATGCTGCTCGAGGGCGAGGACCTGACCGTCGTCAAGGGCCGCGTCATGGTGCGCACCGTCGCCGGCCTGAAGCCGATCGGGGTGCTCTGGCGCCGTCTCGATTCGGCCTTTGCCGACCCGCTGGAGTTGAACCAGAATTCGCATATCGGTACGCCCGGCCTGGTGGAAGCGCTGCGCGCCGAAAGCGTCACCATCGTCAATGCGCTCGGCACCGGCGTTCTCGAAACCCGGGCGCTTCTGGCTTTCATGCCGACCATCTGCCACCGTCTGCTGGGGGAGGATCTGCAACTGCCCTCGATCGCCACCTGGTGGTGCGGCCAGAAGGAAGAGCGCGAGCACGTCGCAAAGAACATCGAGAAGATGGTGATCGGCCCGGCCTATTCCCGGGCACCCTTCTTCGACGACAACGGCGAGTCCGTACTCGGCTCGTCGCTGCGTGCAGCCGCTAAGGATTCCATCACCGACTGGTTGAGTTCGGACGGCCCGAAACTGGTCGGCCAGGAGGTCGTCACGCTGTCGACGACGCCCGCCTGGGTGGACGGCAAGCTCGTGCCGCGGCCGATGTCGCTGCGCGTTTTCGCCGCCCGCACGGCAAACGGCTGGCAGATCATGCCCGGCGGTTTTGCCCGCATCGGCTCCGGCGCCGATGTCGCGGCGATCGCCATGCAGTCGGGCGGAGCGGCCGCCGACGTATGGATCGTCAGCGACAAGCCGGTCGAGCGCCACACGCTGCTGCCGGCCGAGGGCAGCTTTACCCGCAACATGCCGGGCAGCCTGCCGAGCCGGGCAGCCGACAATTTGTTCTGGCTCGGCCGTTACATCGAACGCGCCGAAGGGGCGCTGCGCATCCTGCGCGCCTGGCATGCGCGTTACGCCGAAGCTGCCGATCCGAGCCAGCCGCTGCTCGCCGACGTCTCCGATTATCTCAAGGCGGTCGATATCGATACCGCCGACGCCGTACCGGAAACGCTGCTGCGCAATATCGACAGCGCCGTTTATTCGGCGAGCAACATCCGCGACCGTTTCTCGCCCGACGGCTGGCTGGCCCTTAACGATCTCGCCAAGACTGCCCGCCGCTTCCACGTCACCGTCGCTGCCGGCGACGACGCCAGCCATGCGATGACGATCCTTCTGCGCAAGCTTGCGGGCTTCGCCGGCCTCGTGCACGAGAACATGTACCGCTTCATGGGCTGGCGCTTCCTCTCGCTCGGCCGCTACATCGAGCGCGGCCTGCACATGACCCGTCTGCTCGGCCACATGTCCGGCCCCGAAGCACCCGACGGCGCGCTCGACATGCTGCTCGAGATCGGCGACAGCGTCATGACCCACCGCCGCCGCTACAACGTCAACACGGCGCGACTGACCGTCACCGACCTCTTGGCGCTCGACCCGCTGAACCCGCGTTCGGTCCTCTTCCAGGTCAACGAGATCCACCACGAGGTCGAGCAACTGCCGAACGCCCTGATCAACGGCCAGATGTCGCCCTTCTACCGCGAGGCGATGCGGCTCCATTCCGGCCTGGCGGTGATGACGCCGGAGGGCATGGGGGTCGAGGTCTATCAACGGCTCGAACGCGAATTGGAGCAGCTTTCCGATCTGCTCGCCCAGACCTATCTCGGGTGACGGCGATGCTCTACGATCTCTCGCTCCACATGGGTTACATCTACGACGTGCCGGCCTCCGGCGCCCGCCACGTCATGCGCCTGATGCCGCTGTCGCTGACCAATCGGCAGCGCCTGGTCGCCGGCTCGATCACCGTCTTGCCGACGCCGGACGAGCAGTCGCATTTCGTCGATTTCTTCGATCATCCCGCCACCGCCTTCATGCTGCGCGCACCCCACGAGACGCTCGACATTCGCATGCAGGCCCGCGTGCAGGTGGAAAGCCAGCCGATCGCCGCCGATTTCTCGCCGCTGCTTGCCGACCTGCCGGAGGAGGTCGCCGGCATCTGGTCGCTGGCGCCGGATTCACCGCACCATTTCCTTGGTGAAAGCCCGCGCCTGACCCAAGCCCGCGAGATCGCCGACTATGCGCGAAACTGCGCAATGCCTGGTCTGACGGCGATGCAGATTGCCCATGCGCTCTGTGCCCGCATCAACAAGGATTTCACCTACGACCCCGATGCGACGACGGTGGACACGACGCCGCTCGAGGCGTTCAGATTGAAGCGCGGCGTCTGCCAGGATTTCACTCACATCATGATCCTGGCGCTTAGAAGCCTCGGCATTCCGGCCGGCTACGTCTCCGGCTTCCTGCGCACCATCCCGCCGCCCGGCAAGGAACGGCTGGAAGGCGCGGACGCCATGCATGCCTGGGTCAGGATCTGGTGCGGCGAGACGAATGGCTGGATCGAGCTCGACCCGACCAACGACATCCCCGCCGGCACGGATCATATCGTCGTCGCCTATGGCCGGGACTATTCCGACGTCGTTCCCGTCATCGGCGTATTGAAAAGCTATGGCGGCCAACGCGCCGTCCAGGCGGTCGACGTGATCCCGCTGAAATAATCCCAAAACTGGAAAAATCCGACGATTCGTTAAAATTCTATTGACGACGTAAGGGCGGCCGAAAGGAGGAGCGTGCGTAATGTCAGCTCACAGGGCCTCCTATACGGGTGAACATGATGAGCACCTTCTTTTTGCATCCCTGCCTGCGTCGCATGCTTGGCGACCGTGGCGGTAATTTCGGTATGATGACGGCGATCATGATACCCGTCCTGCTTGGTGCCGCCGGCCTGGCGATCGACTATTCGAACATGGCGCTGTCGAAGCGCGAGTTGCAGGAGGCCACCGACTCGGCGGCTCTCGCGGCAGCGACCGCGCTCGCCAATGAGAAGACTGACGAGGCCGGCGCGAAAAACCTTGCGAAGAATTTTGTCGCCGGACAGATGGCACAGGTTCTTGCGAATAATTCCGTCCAAGGCTCGATCAAGGATGCAACGAACGTCAACGTCACGACCACGGCGAACGGCACGAAAAGCAAGATCTTCAAGGTCGATGTCAACACGTCCTTCAACCTTCCGCTCAGTCCCCTGATGCGCGTCTTCGGTAAGACGACGCAGAACATCAGCGCGACAAGCACCGGCGAGAACGGCCAGACCGATACACAGGGCGCACTCTCGATGTATCTGGTCCTCGACCGCTCCGGTTCGATGTCTTTCATAACCGATCAGAAGAAAACGAAGTCGTCGAAATGTGACAACTACACTAAAGGCAGTTGGCCGAATCCGGACGACGATTTGAAGTCCGATTGCTATATCCGCAAGATCGAGGCATTGCAGACAGCGGCCGCCGGGCTTTTCACCGAACTTAACAAAGCCGATCCGGAGCACGAACTCGTCCGTGTCGGCGCTGTCTCCTATACGGACAAACAACAGGCAGCCAAGGCGATCAATTGGGGCACCGCGGACGCCGCGAACTACGTCTCGGCTCTCCCCTATAAGCCGACCGGCGGCACAGATGCGAGTGATGCCCTCGATACGGCTTACAAGGCTCTGAAGTCCTCAACCGACGGCACCGATACGGAGACCAGGCAGCACGAATCCAAGAATAACGACAGTTTCCAACGATATATTATCCTGATGACCGACGGTGAAATGACGGGCGACAGTAGTTTTTGGAGCCAGCCGATTGACAAGGAAGTCCGCGATCTCTGCACTGCGGTAAAGGGCGATGGCATTACCATCTTTACCATTGCCTTCATGGCTCCGCAGAAGGGTAAGGATCTGCTGCAGGCCTGCGCAAGCAGTACCACCAACTATTATGCTCCCGACAACATGGCCAAACTGGTCGAAGATTTCGGCGACATCGCCGCAAAGGCAACAAGCTCGATTACCCGTCTGACGAACTAAGTCACGGAATCAGCTGCGCGGTCGATAAAAAAGCCGCTCCGGAACAAACCGGAGCGGCTTTTCGTTATCGCTATCCTCCCATCAGATCGGGAAAAACGATTGAAATCAAGCGTCTCGACCCGCGTGAATATGAAGGTTTCGCAAATTTTTCGTTTGTCCAAATCCTTTGTTGCAAGTGCTTAGTAACGATGCATAAACTGTCGCTGGCGCAAGCGACAAATTGATTGAATCAGGCATAACATCCTGAAACCAAATTAAAATTGGCGAGACCTGACGATGAACACTGTTTCCAAGCCGATCATCCCCTCCCCCGCCCCGCGCAGCTCAAAGCCGGAAATTCTCGCCGAAGAAATCATCGAACGTCTGACCTACCGCATCGGCAAGGATGCCAAGGTGGCAAAGCCGCATGACTGGCTGACGGCGACGATCCTGGTGGTGCGCGACCGCATCATCGACAAGTGGATGGCTTCCACCCGCGAGGTTTATGCGACCGGCGCCAAGCGCGTCTATTATCTCTCCCTCGAGTTCCTGATCGGCCGCCTGATGCGCGACGCCGTCTCCAACCTCGGCCTGATGGAGGAGGTGCGCGATGCGCTCGCCTCGCTCGGCGTCGACGTCAACGTCATTGCCGGCCTGGAGCCGGATGCTGCACTCGGCAACGGTGGCCTCGGCCGTCTGGCCGCCTGCTTCATGGAGAGCATGGCCACGGTCGACGTGCCCGCCTATGGCTACGGCATCCGCTATGTCCACGGTCTCTTCCGCCAGCAGATGGCCGACGGCTGGCAGGTGGAACTGCCTGAGAACTGGCTCGCCCACGGCAATCCCTGGGAATTCGAGCGCCGCGAGAGTTCCTATGAAATCGGCTTCGGCGGCGCCGTCGAATTCGTAACCACCCATGACGACCAGCCGCGCTATGTCTGGAAACCGGCCGAGCGCGTCATCGCCGCCGCTTTCGACACGCCGGCCGTCGGCTGGCGCGGCAAGCGCGTCAACACGCTGCGCCTCTGGTCGGCGCAGCCGATCGATCCGATCCTGCTCGATGCCTTCAACGCCGGCGACCACATCGGCGCGTTGCGCGAAAGCAACAAGGCGGAAAGCCTGACCCGAGTTCTCTATCCTGCCGACGCCACCCCGGCCGGCCAGGAACTGCGCCTGCGCCAGGAATTCTTCTTCTCGTCGGCCTCGCTGCAGGACATCCTGCGCCGCCATCTGCAGCAATATGACGATTTCACCTCGCTGCCGGACAAGGTGGCGATCCAGTTGAACGACACTCACCCCGCCGTCTCGGTCGCCGAACTCGTGCGTCTGCTCTGTGACGTACACGGGATGGATTTCGACCAGGCCTGGGAAATTACCCGCCACACCTTCTCCTATACCAACCACACGCTGCTGCCAGAAGCGCTGGAAAGCTGGGCGGTGCCGCTGTTCGAGCGTCTGCTGCCGCGTCACATGCAGATCATCTATGCGATCAATGCCAAGATCCTGATCGACGCTCGCAAGGGCAAGAACTTCTCCGATGGGGAAATCCGTTCGATCTCCCTGATCGATGAAAGCGGTGATCGCCGTGTGCGCATGGGCAACCTCGCTTTCGTCGGCTCGCATTCGATCAACGGCGTCTCGGCCCTGCACACCGACCTGATGAAGGTCACGGTCTTCGCCGACCTGCACAAGCTCTATCCCGACCGCATCAACAACAAGACCAACGGCATCACGCCGCGCCGCTGGCTGCAGCAGTGCAATCCCGGTCTCACCGGCCTGATCCGCGAGGCGATCGGCGACGAATTCCTCGATGATGCCGAGAAGCTGCGTGCGCTCGACGTGCATTCCTCCGATCCGGCTTTCCAGCAGAAATTCGCGGCGATAAAACGTGCCAACAAGGTGGCGCTCTCCAACCTCGTCGCCAGCCGCATGGGCGTGAAGCTCGATCCGTCTGCGATGTTCGACATCCAGATCAAGCGCATCCACGAATACAAGCGCCAGCTGCTTAATATCATCGAGGCCGTCGCGCTCTACGACCAGATCCGCTCGCATCCCGAGCTCGACTGGGTACCGCGCGTGAAACTCTTCGCCGGCAAGGCGGCGCCGAGTTATTACAATGCCAAGCTCATCATTAAGCTGATCAACGACGTCTCCCGCACGATCAATAACGACCCGTCGGTGCGCGGCCTGCTGAAGATCGTCTTCGTGCCGAATTACAATGTCTCGCTCGCCGAAGTCATGGTTCCGGCCGCCGACCTCTCGGAGCAGATCTCGACCGCCGGCATGGAAGCATCCGGCACCGGCAACATGAAGTTCGGCCTGAACGGCGCGCTGACGATCGGCACGCTCGATGGCGCCAATGTCGAGATGCGCGATAATGTCGGCGAGGACAATATCGTCATCTTCGGCCTCAAGGCCGACGAGGTGTCGAAAGTCCGCAGCGATGGCCACAATCCCCGCGCCATCATCGAGGGTTCGCGCGAACTCGCCCAGGCGCTTGCCGCCATTAGCTCCGGCGTCTTCTCGCCCGATGACCGCAACCGTTACACGGCGCTGATCGACGGCATCTATTCGCACGATTGGTTCATGGTCGCGGCCGATTTCGACGCCTACGCCCAGGCCCAGCGCGAAGTCGACCAGATCTGGACCAACCAGTCCGCCTGGTACACCAAGACGATCAACAATACGGCGCGGATGGGCTGGTTCTCTTCCGACCGTACAATCAGGCAATATGCAGACGAAATCTGGAGAGCCGGATGAAAACGCCGAAAACCGTCCCTGAAGTAAAGCTTTCCTGGGAAATTTCGGCAGATGAAATCACGGCAATCCTTGCCGGCTCGCATTCCAATCCCTTTGCCGTCCTCGGTGTGCACCAGGCCGGCGACGCTTTCGTCGCCCGGTGCTTCATCCCGGGCGCGGAGGAAGTCACCGCCATGACGCTCGACGGCGGCGTCATCGGCGAACTGAAGCAGCTCCATGCCGACGGCGTCTTCGCCGGCCCGGTTTCCCTTACAAAGCTCCAGCCAGTGCGTTACCGCGCCCGGCGCGGCGATGCCGAATGGGCTGTCACCGATCCCTACAGCTTCGGTCCGGTGCTCGGACCGATGGACGACTATTTCGCCCGCGAGGGCTCGCACCTGCGCCTGTTCGACAAGATGGGCGCCCACCTCATCAAGCATGACGGCGCCCAGGGCATCCATTTCGCCGTCTGGGCGCCGAATGCGCAGCGCGTCTCCGTCGTCGGTGATTTCAACAATTGGGACGGCCGCCGCCACGTGATGCGCTTCCGTGCCGACAGCGGCATCTGGGAAATCTTTGCCCCTGACGTACCGATCGGCGTCGCCTACAAGTTCGAGATCCGCGGCCAGGACGGCGTATTGCTGCCGCTGAAGGCCGATCCCTTCGCGCGGCGCAGCGAGCTGCGGCCGAAGACCGCCTCGATCACCGCCGCCGAGCTGGAGCAGGAATGGGAGGACGAAGCCCATCTGAAGCACTGGCGCGAGACCGACAAGCGCCGCCAGCCGATCTCGATCTACGAGGTGCATGCCGCCTCCTGGCAACGCCGGCAGGACGGCACGATGCTGTCCTGGGACGAGCTCGCCTCCAGCCTCATCCCCTATTGCGCCGACATGGGCTTCACCCATATCGAGTTCCTGCCGATCACCGAGTACCCCTACGACCCCTCCTGGGGTTACCAGACGACCGGCCTCTACGCGCCGACCGCGCGTTTCGGCGAGCCGGAAGGCTTTGCCCGTTTCGTCAACGGCTGCCACAAGGTCGGCATCGGCGTCATCCTCGACTGGGTGCCGGCGCATTTCCCGACCGACGAACACGGCCTCGGCTGGTTCGACGGCACGGCGCTCTACGAGCACGAAGACCCGCGCAAGGGCTTCCACCCGGACTGGAGCACGGCGATCTACAATTTCGGCCGCACCGAGGTCGTTTCCTATCTCGTCAACAACGCGCTCTACTGGGCCGAGAAATTCCACCTCGACGGTCTGCGTGTCGATGCCGTCGCCTCGATGCTCTACCTCGATTATTCGCGCAAGCACGGCGAATGGATCCCGAACGAATATGGCGGCAACGAGAACCTCGAAGCCGTTCGTTTTCTGCAGGATCTCAATATCCGCATCTACGGCAAAAATTCCAATGTCATGACCATCGCCGAGGAATCGACCTCCTGGCCGAAGGTCTCGCAGCCCGTCCATGAAGGCGGCCTCGGCTTCGGCTTCAAGTGGAACATGGGCTTCATGCACGACACGCTGAGCTACATGAGCCGCGATCCCATCTATCGCGGGCACCATCACAACGAGCTCACCTTCGGCCTGCTCTACGCCTATTCGGAAAATTTCGTCCTGCCGCTCTCGCATGACGAGGTTGTGCACGGGAAAGGCTCGCTGATCGCCAAGATGCCGGGCGACGACTGGCAGAAATTCGCCAATCTGCGCGCCTACTACGCCTATATGTGGGGCTATCCCGGCAAGAAGCTGCTGTTCATGGGCCAGGAATTCGCCCAGTGGAGCGAGTGGAGCGAAGAGAAGGCACTCGACTGGAACCTGCTTCAGTATCGCATGCACGAGGGCATGCGGCGCTTGGTGCGCGACCTCAATTTCACCTATCGCAGCAAGCCGGCGCTGCATGCGCGTGACTGCGAGGGCGAAGGTTTCGAATGGCTGGTCGCCGACGACCACCAGAATTCCGTCTTTGCCTGGCTGCGCAAGGCGCCGGGCCAGAAGCCGGTCGCCGTCATCACCAATTTCACGCCTGTCTATCGCGAGAATTACTCGATCCGCCTGCCGTCCGCAGGCCGCTGGCGGGAAATCCTGAATACCGATGCCGACATCTACGGCGGCAGCGGCAAGGGCAATGGCGGGCGCGTGCAGGCCGTCGATGCCGGCGGCGACATCACCTGCTCGATCACCTTGCCGCCCTTGGCGACAATCATGCTTGAACCTGAAAATTAGTGACTGGTGGGAGGAGAAAATGGTAGAAAAGCGCGTTCAGCCACTTGCCCGCGATGCAATGGCTTATGTCCTGGCAGGCGGCAGGGGAAGTCGTCTCAAGGAACTCACCGACCGGCGTGCCAAGCCGGCCGTCTATTTCGGCGGCAAGGCCCGCATCATCGATTTCGCCCTGTCGAACGCCCTGAATTCAGGCATCCGCCGCATCGGCGTTGCCACGCAATACAAGGCGCATTCGCTGATCCGCCACATGCAGCGCGGCTGGAACTTCTTCCGCCCCGAACGCAACGAGAGCTTCGACATTCTGCCCGCCAGCCAGCGCGTCTCCGAGACGCAATGGTATGAAGGCACGGCCGACGCCGTCTATCAGAACATCGACATCATCCAGGATTACGGCGTCGAATACATGGTCATTCTTGCGGGCGACCATGTCTACAAGATGGACTATGAATGGATGCTGCAGCAGCACGTCGATTCCGGCGCCGACGTCACCATCGGCTGCCTGGAAGTGCCGCGCATGGAAGCGGTCGGCTTCGGTGTCATGCATGTCAACGAGAAGGACGAGATCATCGCCTTCGTCGAGAAACCGGCCGATCCGCCACCCATTCCCGACAAGCCGGATTTCGCCCTCGCCTCGATGGGCATCTACGTCTTCCACACCAAGTTCCTGCTCGATGCGCTGCGCCGCGACGCTGCCGATCCGACGTCGAGCCGCGACTTCGGCAAGGACATCATCCCCTATATCGTCAAGAACGGTAAGGCTGTCGCCCATCGCTTCGCCAAGTCCTGCGTCCGTTCCGATTTCGAGCACGAGCCCTACTGGCGCGACGTCGGCACGATCGACGCCTATTGGCAGGCCAATATCGACCTGACGGCGATCGTTCCGGAGCTCGATATTTACGACAAGTCCTGGCCGATCTGGACCTATGCCGAGATCACCCCGCCGGCGAAATTCGTCCATGACGACGAGGATCGTCGCGGCTCGGCCACCTCCTCCGTTGTGTCGGGCGATTGCATCATTTCAGGCGCCAGCCTCAACAACAGCCTGCTCTTCACCGGTGTCAGGGCCAACTCCTTCTCCAAGATGGAGGGAGCGGTCATCCTGCCGAACGTGAAGATCGGGCGGCGCGCGCAGCTCAAGAATGTGGTGATCGACCATGGTGTCGTCATTCCGGAAGGCCTGGTAGTCGGCGAGGATCCCGAGCTCGATGCCAAGCGCTTCCGGCGGACGGAAAGCGGCATCTGCCTGATCACGCAACCGATGATCGACAAGCTGGATATCTGACTTATGAAAGTTCTTTCGGTTTCGTCCGAAGTCTTCCCTTTGATCAAGACAGGGGGTCTGGCCGATGTGTCCGGCGCCCTGCCGATTACTCTGAAAGCCTTCGGGGTCGAGACCAAGACCCTTCTACCCGGCTATCCCGCCGTGATGAAGGTCATTCGCGACGCCGTCGTCAAGCTGGAATTCCCCGACCTGCTCGGTGAGCGGGCGACCGTGCTCGAGGTTGAGCACGAGGGCCTCGATCTGCTCATCCTCGATGCGCCGGCCTATTACGACAGGCCGGGCGGGCCCTATCTCGATCCGCTTGGCAAGGACTATCCGGACAACTGGCGTCGTTTCGCCGCCCTGTCGCTCGCTGCCTCCGAGATCGCCGCCGGCCTGCTGCCCGGCTGGCGGCCGGATCTCGTCCACACCCACGACTGGCAGGCGGCGCTGACGTCGGTCTATATGCGTTACTACCCGACGCCGGAACTGCCGAGCGTGCTGACCATCCACAATATCGCCTTCCAGGGCCAGTTCGGTTCCGAGATTTTTCCCGGCCTGCGCCTGCCTGCCCATGCCTTCGCCACTGAAAGCATCGAATATTACGGCACTGTCGGCTTCCTCAAGGGCGGTCTGAAGACCGCGCATGCGATCACGACCGTCAGCCCCACCTATGCCGATGAGATCCTGACGTCGGAATTCGGCATGGGGCTCGAGGGCGTCATCGCCAGCCGCCTCGACGATTTGCACGGGATCGTCAACGGCATCGACACCGATATCTGGAACCCGTCGACCGATCCTGTCGTCCACACCCATTATGGCCCAACGACGCTGAAGAACCGCGAGGAGAACCGCCGCTCGATCGCCGAATTCTTCCACCTCGACAATGACGACGCCCCGATCTTCTGCGTCATCAGCCGTCTTACCTGGCAGAAGGGCATGGATATCGTCGCCAACGTCGCCGATGAGATCGTCGCCATGGGCGGCAAGCTCGTCGTACTCGGCTCCGGCGAAGCCGCCCTTGAAGGTGCACTGCTCGCCTCCGCCAGCCGCCATCCCGGCCGTATCGGCGTTTCGATCGGCTATAACGAGCCGATGTCGCACCTGATGCAGGCCGGCTGCGATGCGATCATCATCCCCTCGCGTTTTGAGCCCTGCGGCCTGACCCAGCTTTACGGCCTGCGTTACGGCTGCGTGCCGATCGTCGCCCGTACCGGCGGGTTGAATGACACCGTGATCGACGCCAATCACGCCGCACTTGCGGCGAAAGTCGCAACCGGCATACAATTTGCCCCCGTGACAGAAACAGGCATGCTACAGGCAATCCGCCGTGCGATGCATTTTTATCAGGACCGAAAACTCTGGACCCAATTGCAAAAGCAGGGCATGAAATCGGATGTCTCCTGGGAGAAGAGCGCCGAACGCTACGCTGCCCTCTATTCAAGCCTCGTCTCGAAAGGCATGTGACCTAAAATGATCAAGTCCGTATCCACCACGCCCTATCTGGACCAGAAACCCGGCACGTCGGGCCTGCGCAAGAAGGTTCCTGTCTTCCAGCAGCCGAACTATGCGGAGAACTTCATCCAGTCGATCTTCGATTCGCTGGAAGGCTATCAGGGCAAGTGCCTTGTCATCGGCGGCGACGGACGCTACTACAATCGCGAGGTCATCCAGAAGGCCGTCAAGATGGCCGCGGCCAATGGTTTCGGCAAGGTCATGGTCGGCAAGGGCGGCATCCTGTCGACGCCGGCCGCTTCCCACATCATCCGCAAATACAAGGCTTTCGGCGGCATCATCCTCTCCGCCAGCCACAATCCCGGCGGCCCGACCGAAGACTTCGGCATCAAATACAACATCAACAATGGCGGCCCGGCGCCGGAAAAGATCACCGACGCGATCTATGCGCGCTCCAAGACGATCGACAGCTACAAGATCGCCGATTTCCCCGATGTCAATCTCGACCGCATCGGCAAGGACGAGCTTCCCGGCGGCACGATCCTCTCGGTCATCGACCCGGTCGAGGACTATGCCGCGCTGATGGAAGAGCTGTTCGATTTCGGCGCCATCCGCAATCTGATCAGCCTCGGCTTCCGCATTGCCTTTGATGGGATGAGCGCCGTCACTGGCCCCTATGCCAAGGAAATCTTCGAAAATCGTCTCGGCGCGCCCTCGGGTTCGGTGCGCAACTTCATGCCGCTGCCGGATTTCGGCGGCCATCATCCGGACCCGAACCCAGTGCACTGCAAGGAACTCTTCGATGAGATGATGGGCGATGACGCGCCCGATTTCGGCGCTGCTTCCGACGGCGACGGCGACCGCAACCTGATCATCGGCCGCGGCATCTTCGTCACGCCTTCCGACAGCCTGGCCATCCTCGCCGCCAACGCCAATCTCGCCCCAGGCTATTCCGGCGGCCTCGCCGGCATCGCCCGCTCGATGCCGACATCGGGTGCTGCCGACCGCGTCGCCGAAAAGCGCGGCATCGGCATGTATGAAACGCCGACCGGCTGGAAATTCTTCGGCAACCTGCTCGACGCCGGCATGGCGACGATCTGCGGTGAGGAAAGCTCCGGCACCGGCTCCAGTCACGTCCGCGAAAAGGACGGCCTCTGGGCCGTGCTGCTGTGGCTGAACATTCTTGCCGTGCGCGGCGAGAGCGTCGCCGATAT
Organism: Rhizobium changzhiense; assembly: GCF_013087625.1. Lineage (NCBI taxonomy): Bacteria > Pseudomonadati > Pseudomonadota > Alphaproteobacteria > Hyphomicrobiales > Rhizobiaceae > Rhizobium > Rhizobium changzhiense. Next base: position 86,508 of record NZ_JABFCQ010000009.1, on the reverse strand, counting down.
CGTCACCCAGCACTGGCAGACCTACGGCCGCAACTATTATTCGCGCCATGATTACGAAGGTCTCGATACCGATGCGGCGAACGGCTTGGTGGACAATCTCCGCAGCCAGCTTCCGACCCTGCCCGGCAAGAGCTTCGGCAGCCTGAAGGTCGAAAAGGCCGACGACTTTGCCTATCACGATCCCATCGACAAATCGGTGAGCGAGCATCAAGGTATCCGCGTGCTCTTCGAGGGCGGCTCGCGCGTCGTCTTCCGCCTGTCCGGCACCGGCACGTCTGGCGCAACCTTGCGTGTCTATATCGAGCGCTACGAGCCGGATTCGACTCGCCACAACATCGAAACGCAGGAAGCGCTCGCCGATCTGATCGCCGCCGCCGAAAGCATAGCCAGCATTCGTGAACGCACGGGACGCGATGCGCCAACCGTGATCACCTGATCCGGGGGGAACATGCGGGGGAACAGTTCGGCGCAAGCCGGCGCGATCGTCTTCGAGACCGGCGTCGAATTTGCCGTGTGGTCGCATCATGCCGCACAGATCGAACTCTGCCTCTTCGAGGATGACGGCAACAGGGAATTCGCGCGCCTGCCGATGGCGCGCGACAGCAACTACTTCCATCGTCTCTTTGTCGACGGGCTGAAGGAGGGCGCGCGCTACGGCTATCGCGCCGACGGTATCTATGCGCCCGATAACGGCCTCTGGTACGATCCTTCCAAACTGCTGATCGATCCCTACGCCAAGGAGATCGACAGGCCGTTCCGCTACGATCCCCGCCTCGGCATCTTTGGCGAGGACAGCCAGGATCTGATGCCGAAGACAATCGTCACCACCGATACCCGAGCCGCGATCCGCAAGCCGCTGTTCAAGCCGGGCGGCTTTATCTATGAGGTGGCGGTGCGGCCCTTCACCATTCTCCATCCCGACGTGCCGGAAGCCCAGCGCGGCACGGTCGCAGCCCTTGCCCATCCTTCCGTCGTCGCGCATCTGAAGCGGATTGGTGTCGATGCCGTCGAACTGATGCCGATCACCGCCTGGATCGACGAACGCCATTTGCCGCCGCTCGGCCTGACCAACGGCTGGGGCTACAATCCCGTCGCCTTCATGGCGCTCGATCCGCGGCTCGTCCCCGGCGGCATGGTCGAGCTGCGCGAGACGGTCGCGGCCCTCCATGCCGAAGGCATCGCCGTCATCCTCGACCTCGTCTTCAACCACACCGGCGAGAGCGACCGTTACGGCGCGACGCTGTCGCTGCGTGGCCTCGACAACCTGCATTATTATCGCCACGCCCAGAATTGCCCGGGCGAACTCGTCAACGACACAGGCACCGGCAACACGCTCGCCTGCGATCATCCCGAGGTTCGCCGCCTCGTCGTCGACAGCCTGCGCCATTTCGTGCTCAACGCCGCCGTCGACGGTTTTCGCTTCGATCTCGCCCCGGTGCTCGGCCGCACCGCGACGGGCTTCGAACGCGACGGAACACTGGCCGCGATCCTCTCCGACGATGTGCTTGCCGACCGGATCATGATCGCCGAACCTTGGGATATCGGCCCGGGCGGCTACCAGCTCGGCAATTTCCCGCCGCCCTTCATTGAATGGAACGACCGGGTCCGCGACGACCTGCGCTGCTACTGGCGCGGCGACGATTGGAAGACCGGCGCGCTTGCAACCGCACTCGCCGGCTCCTCCGACATCTTTTCCCGCAACGACGGCAAGGAGACGCGAAGCGTCAATTTCCTCGCCGCCCATGACGGCTTCACGCTGATCGATCTCGTCTCCTATGCCGGAAAGCACAACGACGCAAACGGCGAACACAATCGCGACGGCCATAACGAGAACCACTCCTGGAACAACGGCGTCGAGGGGGAAACCGTCTATCCGACGATCCGCAAGCGTCGCCGGGACGATGTGATGGCGCTGATCTCAACGCTTTTTGCCACCCGCGGCAGCATCATGCTGACGGCGGGCGACGAGGGCGGCCGCAGCCAGCGCGGCAACAACAACGCCTATTGCCAGGACAACGAGATCACCTGGCTGGACTGGAAGGCGTTGGACGGGGATCTCATCGCCCACACCGCCTTCGTTGCGGGGCTACGCCGCCGCTTCACCGTCTTCTCCGAAACGGACTTCCTGTCAGGAAACGGCGATGTCGAATGGATTTCGCTCTCCGGTGAGCCGATGACCGTTGTCGAATGGGAGACGCCGTCGCTCTCCACCCTCGGCATGCTGTTGTCGACCGGTGACCGCTCCTCTCGCGACAGGCAGACCCGGCTTGGTGTGCTTTTCAACCGCTCGGGAAGCCGCCAATTTTTCACGCTGCCTTCTGAGGGCGAACCGAGCTGGCGCCAGTTGACCCCGGATGGAGCGAAGAAAACCGGTGGCCGCGCAACCGTCGAGCCGCGCTCGATTGCCTTTTTCGTAGAAAATTGACCGCCTCCCCTCCCTCGCGCAAATCCTTGTCGCAATCGTCACAAATGCACGATAAGGCTTTGCCGCGGCGGCTTATTTCACGAGGAATTCATGGTCACGGAAATTTCACTCTCCGACGTGCGGGGATTGATCGGCATGGAAACGGGCCTTTCGGATTGGGTCACCGTCGACCAAACGATGATCGACGCCTTCGCGTCGGCGACCGACGACCATCAATTCATCCACGTTGATCCCGCACGCGCGGCGGCCGAGAGCCCCTTCGGCGGCACCATCGCCCACGGCTTCCTGACCCTGTCTCTGCTGTCGACGATGAACTACAATTGCCTGCCGAAAGTGCGCGAGCAGACACTGGGCATCAACTACGGCTTCGATCGCGTCCGCTTCATGACGCCGGTGAAGAGCGGCGCCCGCGTCCGCGGCCGCTTCCTGCTCTCCGAAGCCCGCTTCCGCGGCGCCGGCATGCTGATGACCACCTATGACGTCACGATCGAGATCGAAAACGAGAAGAAGCCGGCGCTGACGGCAAAATGGATCACCATCATCCAATTCGACCCGAAGGACCGTCCCGACGACGTCTGAGCAAAACTGCTTTTGTTACTCGGCCGAATTGAACACGGCTTCGAGAGCGTGTCCGTCGGGATCCATGACGAACGCCGCATAATAGTGCTCACCGTAATGAGACCGCAGGCCGGGACGGTCATTGTCGCTTCCGCCATGCGCGATTGCCGCCGCATAGAACCGATCGACCGCCTGGCGGTTCGGCGCGGCAAACGCCAGATGAAAACCCGGTCCGGGCGCACGCTGACCGTCCGGGCGATGCTTGATCGCCAGCTTATCCCCGCCGCCGGGAGGACCGTAGCCGACTGCCTGCCCTGTTTGCCCCGGCCTGATATCGTCCCAGACCCTGATATAACCGAGCGCAGCAAGGGCAGCATCGTAAAATGCCGCCGACCGCTCGATGTCGGAAACGCCGAGGGAGGCATGGTGCAGCATCCGCTTACCTCTTGAACGAGCGCACGCCCGCGATTTGCCGAGACTCAGTGCCCCGCGTCATGAGCTGCCTCGTTCAGCAGCCCGAAGACATAATCCGAAAACGACCGCCAGCACTCCACCCGGAACGTGTCCTCTTCCGTACGGAAAAGTACGATTTCCGCCTTGCCGAAAATCGTGCGTGATGCGGCGCCGATCGGAAAGGAAAAAAGCGACAGATCCTGCGGGCAGCCGGCCGAAAGCGTCGCCTCGGCACCCGGTCCCGAGACGATGATCGCGACATTGCGGTGGGAAACGTCGGTCGCCGAATGCAGCGTGCCGGCGCCGGAAAGTGCTGCCATTAGATCGGCGCCGGCCTCGTCGATCACCAGCCACTCGTCCGGCCCAATCCAGAGCACCGATCGGGCGCCGGCCCGGCCGGATGTCTTCGGGGCATCCGGCAGCGCCAGGCCGAGAGCAGAGGAAATTGCTGCAAGCGATCCCGCCGGTGCGCGCAGCGCCACCCGGCTGACGGTGGGAGCGGTCGTCAGCCGCACCGCCGCGGAGCCGCCGAGACGTCCGGCAATCGCCGGTTTGCGAATTGCGACATCAGCCATGGATACGGCCCCCTTCCTTGTCAAAGAATACCAGATCCGTCACTTCGACGGCGATTGTCCGGTCCGGCATCGGCACATAGAGCGTCTCACCCATCCGCGCCCTACCGCCGGCGACGAGCGCGAAGGCGATCGACCTGCCGCAATTTTCCGACCAATAGGCTGATGTGACGTGGCCGAGCATGGTCATCGGCTTCGGCTCGTTCGGGCTCGCGACGATCTGCGCGCCTTCTTCGAGCACCAGCTTCGGGTCCTTGGTGATGAGGCCGACGAGCTGCTTGCGCCCGTCCTTGACGAGATCCGGCCGCTTCAACCCGCGAATGCCGACGAAATCCGTCTTTTTCTTCGAAACCGCCCAGGAAAGCCCAGCGTCATCGGGGGTTACCGTCCCATCCGTATCCTGCCCGACGATGATGTAACCCTTCTCGGCGCGAAGAACGTGCATCGTCTCCGTACCGTAGACGCAGGCGCCGAGCGGCTGGGCATTGGCCCAGACCGCTTCGAGCACCGATTGGCCGTAATCGGCCGGCACGTTGATTTCGAAGCCGGTTTCACCGGTGAAGGACACGCGGAAGAGCCGCGCCGGGACGCCGCAGACCGTGCACTCGGCAACGCTCATATGCGGGAAGGCCTCGTTCGAAAGATCGAGCCCTTCGACCAGCGGCGCGACGATCTCGCGCGCCTTCGGCCCCTGCACGGCGATGACAGCCCATTGTTCGGTCACCGAGGTCAGCCATACCTTCAGATACGGGAATTCCGTCTGCAGGTAATCTTCCATATGATGGAGAACGCGCGGCGCACCACCGGTCGTCGTCGTGACGTGGAAACGGTCGTCCGCCAGGCGCCCGATGACACCGTCGTCATAAACGAAGCCGTCCTCGCGGGTCATGATGCCGTAGCGGGCCTTGCCGGGCTTCAGCGTATCCCAGGCATTGGTGTAGATGAGGTTGAGGAATTCCGCCGCATCCGGCCCCACCACCTCGATCTTGCCGAGCGTCGAGGCGTCGAAGATACCAGCCGCCTCGCGTGCCGTCCGGCATTCGCGAGCGACCGCCTGGTGCATGGTCTCGCCGGCCTTCGGATAGAACCAGGCACGCTTCCAGTTGCCGACATCCTCGAAGACCGCGCCATGGGCTTCTTCCCAGTCGTGCAGCGGCGTCTTGCGTGTCGGATCGAACAGCTCTCCGCGCGAATGGCCGATCAGCGTACCGTAGGTGACCGGCGTATAGGGCGCACGGAAGGTGGTGAGTCCGACCTGCGGGATTTCCTTGCCGAGCATTTCGGCGGCAATCGCCAGGCCATGCATGTTGGACAGCTTGCCCTGGTCCGAGGCCATACCGTTGGTCGTGAAGCGCTTGATATGCTCGATCGAATGCATGCCCTCGCGCACGGCAAGGCGGATATCCTTGGCGCAGACGTCATGCTGGAAATCGATGAAGGCCTTGGCGTTGGTCTTTGGCCCGGCTCCTTCGGCAGCGCCGATCATGCCGCCCGTCCAATCATAAGCCTGCTCAGCCGAAATTGCGATCTTCTCGCCGCCACTTCTGCCGGTGGCCTGCGCCATCAGCTCGCCAGCGGCAAGCGATTCCTCGATCGTCCGCTGCAGGTCGTCGGTGCCGTTGCAAGCGCCGACCGAGAGGCAGTCCTGGGCATAGGAGCCGGGCAGGAAACGCTGGCTTTCGGCATCGAAGGCCACTTTACCGCGCGACTGCGAGAAGAGATGGACAGACGGCGTCCAGCCGGCCGAAACCAGCAGCGCATCGACCGCGATCTTGCGGGGCGAACTGCCGCCGTTGCGCGCCACCGTCATCGACGAGATGCGCAGCCGCCCCGACGTGTTGACGACCGATTGGCCGGCCAGAACATCGATACCGAGCGCCCGCGCCTCTGCCAGCACCGCCGCTCCCGGCGCCTGCCTGCTATCGACGATGGCGGCGATCGAAACACCGGATCGTTTCAGATCGAAGGCCGCCTCATAGGCCGAATCATGCGCCGTGTAGATGCCGACCTTGGTCCCGACCGCGACGCCGTAATGATTGAGGTACATCCGCCCCGCCGAGGCGAGCATGATGCCCGGCCGGTCGTTGTTCGGAAAAACCATGTGCCGCTCGATCGCGCCGGTGGCAAGGATCACGCGCTTCGCCCGGACCTGCCAAAGCCGCTCGCGCGGCAGATCGCGGGAAGGCTTGGCGATATGATCGGTGACGCGCTCGGCAAGACCGATAAAATTGTGGTTGTAGTAGCCGAAGGCGGTCGTGCGGGTGAGCACCTCGACATTGTCCATCGCCTTCAGCCGCGCCACGGCCTTCTGTGCCCAGCTATTGCCGTCCTGTCCGTCGATCGTCACGCCCGTATCGTAGCGCAATGCGCCGCCCGCTTCCGCCTGCTCGTCGCAAAGGATCACCCGCGCGCCGGTCTCGGCCGCAGCCAGCGCCGCCGAAAGCCCGGCAACACCGGCGCCGACCACCAGCACGTCGCAATGGGCGTAGCGGCTGGCATAATGGTCCGGATCCTCCTCCGTCGGGGCGACGCCGAGGCCGGCGGCGCGACGGATGAGCGGTTCGTAGACGTGTTTCCAGGCGGCGCGCGGCCACATGAAGGTCTTGTAGTAGAAACCGGCGGCGAAGAACGGCGACATCAGATTGTTGACCGCGCCGACGTCGAAGGCAAGCGAGGGCCAACGGTTCTGCGAGCTGACGATCATGCCGTCGAAAACTTCCTGCACGGTGGCGCGCACGTTCGGCTGCTTGCGCGCCGTATCGCGGGAAACGTCGATCAGCGCGTTCGGCTCCTCGGCCCCTGCCGACAGAATGCCGCGGGCCCGGTGATATTTGAACGAACGTCCCAGAAGATGCACGCCGTTGGCGATCAGCGCCGAGGCCACGGTATCGCCTTCGAGCGCCGTATAGTTCTTGCCGTCGAAGCTGAAGCGCGCGGTCCTGGCCGGTGTCAGGCGCCCCTTGCCGGCGATACGGTTCGCGCCGCTCATTGCGCCTCTCCTTCCACGGCTTCATATGTCTCGACAGGCCCATGCTGCGCGGCCGCCGCACCGATCTCAGGCTTCGGCTCACCCGCCTTGTAGGTCACGATGAACTTATCGGTCACCGTATCGCGCGCCGCGTTGAAAAAGCGCCCGCAGCCGTGAATGTGCCGCCAGCGTTCGAAGATCAGCCCCTTCGGATTGTCGCGCAGAAAGAAATAGGCCTCGAATTCCTCGTCCGAGATCGAGGCGATATCGGCGGGCCGCGCGATATGCGCGTCACCCGCGCCACGGAATTCGAGCTCGGAGCGCTCTTCCTGACAGTATGGGCAATAGATCAGCAGCATGTGTTACCCGTCTTAGAGTTCCGACCCGGAAACACTGGTTCCCGGAGGTTGATTGCAGAGACGCTTTCCCATCGTCACATAGGGAATGAGGCGTTTGAGAAGCTGTTCGAAATTGTCGTAGGGCTCCAGCACATCGGTCATCCCGATATTCGCAAAAGCCATCTTGGTGATATCGTTGTCGATCACGAAGGCACGTCCCGGCGCTCCGCCGACCTCAGGCACGAAATAGACGGCTGGTTTGCGCAGGATCAGCGCACAAAGCAGCGTGCCGCTCTCGGCGACGAAGGGCCACTCGCTTTCGCCGGCAGCCCTGTGGATCTTCTGCAGGCGGAAATCCTCAACGCCGGGAAAGACGTCACTGGCCGGCATGGCCGCGCCGTCGATCCCGATCGCGAGGAGAGCCGCCGTCCACATCAGTGCGCCACCGCCGCCGCCGCTGCTTCGTCGATCAGCCGGCCGCTGCGGAAGCGCTCCAGCGTCAGCCCGGCATTGAATTTGTGCGGTTCGTCGCGAGCAATCAGATGCGCAAAGAGATTGGCCGAGCCCGGCGTCGCCTTGAAGCCTCCGGTGCCCCAGCCGCAATTGACATAAAGCCCGGGAACCGGCGTCTTCGACTGGATCGCCGAACGATCCGGCGTGTTGTCGACGATGCCGCCCCATTGCCGCATCATCTTGACGCGCCGGAACATCGGGAAGAGCTCGCAGATGGCGTCGAGCGTGTGGGTGATAATCTGCAGCCCGCCGGTCTGGGAATAGGAATTGTACTGGTCGGTGCCGGCGCCGATGACAAGCTCTCCCTTATCGGACTGGGAGATATAGGCATGCACCGTGTTCGACATGACGACGCAGGGAAAGATCGGCTTCAGTGGTTCGGAAACCAGCGCCTGCAGTGGGCTCGATTGCAGCGGCACGCGCACCCCAGCCATCTGCATGACCGTTGTCGTATGGCCGGCCGCCGACACCGCCACCTTCCTGGCGCCGATGAAGCCGCGCGAGGTCTCGACCCCGGTCACCCGTCCGTCCGGACCGCGCCGGATACCGGTCACTTCGCAATTCTGGATGATGTGCACGCCGCGGTCTGAAGCCGCCCGCGCATAACCCCAGGCAACCGCGTCGTGCCGCGCCGTGCCGCCGCGCCGCTGCAGTGCCGCCCCGTTGATCGGGTAGCGCGCGCTGGCCGAGATATCGAGCGGCGGACAATAGGCCTTCGCCTGCTCCGGTGTCAGCCATTCATTGTCGATGCCGTAGAGCCGGTTGGCGTGGATATGCCGCTTGAAGGATTGCTGGTCGTGGATATTGTGCGAGAGCATCATCACGCCGCGCGGCGAATACATCACATTGTAGTTGAGCTCCTGGGAAAGCCCCTCCCAGAGCTTCATCGAATGCTCGTAGATGTGCATACTCTCTTCGTAGAGATAGTTCGAGCGGATGATGGTGGTGTTGCGCCCGGTATTGCCGCCGCCGAGCCAGCCCTTCTCGATCACCGCCACATTGGTGATGCCGTGCTCCTTGGCGAGATAATAGGCAGCACCCAGCCCGTGGCCGCCGGCGCCGATGATGACGACGTCGTATTCGGCGCGCGGCTCAGGCGAAGTCCACTGCTTCTCCCAACCCTTGTGGCCGCGAAGGGCCTCCCGCGCCACGGCAAAAACCGAATATTTCCGCATCCGCCTTCTTCTCCTTCGGGAAAGGGCTTGTTCTCCGCGCTCATACAAATCGCAAATCCAAATGCGGCACAACGGTTCTTTTGCGACGCCCGAGAGCGTTGCTTTCGACACGTCGAAGAGAAAACGCTTCAGCCGGATGGCGCAAGAGACGGCATTTCCGCCTGACCGCCGGCCCGGCCCTAACCCAAGAGGGTGAGAAGACAAGTAATTACTAAAATGTTAATAACCGCATGCACTGGGGTACGTGTATCATGTGGGGTTGGCGCTCAGTATCAGTCGCGACGCTTTGTGTCGCGTTAAGCAGCGCATGGCCGGCACTCGCCGCCGAGCCTGTCGGCCAAGCTGTCGTCATCAAGACGGAGGTGACCGGACAGAGCGGGCCGATCGAGGTCGACACCAGCGTTCACCGCAACGAGCGCATCCGCACATCGCCATCCGGACTTGGTCAATTCCTGTTTCGTGACGGCACAAAGCTCGCAGTCGGCTGGGGTTCGTCGGTTGTCATCGACAAATATGTCTTCGACGATTCGCAATCGGTCAAGAAACTGACCATCAGGGCGGCAAAGGGCACATTCCGCTGGGTCAGCGGCAGCTCCAACTCCTCGGCCTACCAGATCGTGACGCCGGCCGGCACGATCGGCGTTCGCGGCACCGCTTTCGATTTCTACGTCGGCCCTGATGGCACGACCGCCGTCGTGCTGCTGAATGGTGCTGCCCGTTTCTGCGGCCCGGGCGGCTGCCGGCAGTTGCAACAACGCTGCGATTGCGTGGTTGCCAAGCCGAACGGCGCTATGTCTGCGGCCCGCCGGGTCGACCCCAGCATCCTCGCGACGCTCGGAAACCAGCGCGCCCTACCCTTCCTCTCCGGCAATCAGCGACTTGCAGGCGGCATCGGCATGCTCGGCGGCTGCAATATGGCCTCAGCCGCGCCGGAAAGAAAAGACAGAACGCGGCCGCCGCCGGCAGTTGCGCCTGCTCCGCAAAGGCAGGATCCGCCACAGAGACAGGCCGAGCCGCAAAAGGAGCGGCCGAACAAGCCCGACAAGCCGCATCACGACAAGCCTCATCATGACAGGCCTCATCATGACAGGCCGCACCACGATAAGCCCCATCATGACAAGCCGGATAGGCCCGACAAGCATGATGGCCACGGCCGGCATGACGATGATGGCAAGCCCGGAAATCACGGTTTGGATCATCGGGGACACGAGCGCCACCATGATCGAGATCGAGATCACGACAACGATCGGAACCGCGACAGGGGTCATAATTTCAATCGCGGTCGCTGAGCCCTGTCAATCTGCGGCGCTTTTTTCGACCTCCTCCGGCACCTCGCGGAAATGATCGGCTCTGCGGGATACGCGCTCGTAGAATTCAGCCAGACCGCCGATCACCTGCACAGCCCTGAGCTTTGCCGTACCGATAAGCTTTCGGCTATTCCTTGAGTGTGATTGCAGGGCCTGCATCAACTGATTGTGGACGACCTTGAGCGCGGCAAATTCCCGAGATGCTGCGACCCGCTCATCGCCGACAACGGCGAGGATCTGTGTCCGGCTGCTCTTCCCCTTTAGCGGGAGCGCGCCGGCCTCGATCAGCGCCATTCCCGGCACTGACCGTGCCGTGCTGTCGGAAATGAGGATATCGAAGCCGACCTCCTTGCAGGAGGACTCGATTCGAGCCGCAACGTTGACGGCATCTCCGACAGCCGAATAGTTGAAGCGGGTCTTGGCGCCCATATTGCCAACGCAGGCAAGGCCAGTATGAATGCCGATGCCGATGCTGACTTGCTGATCGGGCCCGAAACCAAAGGCGTCGCCGGCGTTCAATTCGGCGAGTGTCTCGCGCATGGCAAGCGCTGCGCGAACAGCCTTAACTTCGTGATCCGCCACATCGACGGGGGCATTCCAGAACGCCATGATCGAATCGCCGATGAACTTGTCGAGCGTGCCTTCATTGGCCACGACATGGCGGCTCAGCGCGTCGAGCAACGTGTTCAGGAAAGCGACGACATCCGTCGGCGCCAGCCGCTCGCTCATTTCGGTGAAATTCCTGACGTCGACGAACATCATCGTCAACTCGCGGTCGTCTCCGCCGAGACGCAATGCGTCGCGATTATGCTCGATACGGTGGAGCAGCGACGGGGAAAGATAATGCCCGAAGGCGCGCCGCACCGCGCGCCGCTCTCGGTCGATCACCAGAATCCGGAACGAGGTCGCGGCAAAATGGATGATCGATCCGCTGACGATCGGAGCCAGGGGATCGAAGAGAAGCCCTGCATACAGAAACGAGAGCCAGGACGCCACCAGCGCCATGGCCGTGATCAGCAGGCCGCAGATCAGAGCGACGGCAGGGCTGACGAAGGTCGTCACGACGACGAGCAGGCAGCCGAGCACCGCAATCAGCAGGATTTCGAGCCCGTCTGCCCAGTCGGGCCGCGACAGGAAATGGCCGGAGAGGATCTGCTCGACGGCCTGCGCATGCAGCGAAACGCCGGGAACGTTCTCGCCGAGCGCGGTGACGCGGATATCCTGCAGCCCGGCCGCCGATGTGCCGACGAAGACGATGCTGCCGTCGATGGCGGCCGCGACCTCGGGAGAGGCCCCTCCGGCCGCGAGCACCTGACGGGCGGATATGTATCGCTCGGCCCGGTCGGGGCTGACATAGAGCCAGAGTTCGCCCGCCGCCGTCAGCGGCACGACGAAATCCCCGATCTTCGCCGATGTCATGATGCCGGCGCGATCGGGCGCCCCCGATAGCACATAGGTCGATACTCCCTGCGCCACGCGAAGAGCTTCGATCGCGAGATTCGGATAGAGCTGTTCGCCGTCTGTCAGGAACAGCGGCACCGCCCGCACCACCGGCGAGGGATTGCCGGGGTTGAGGCTGATATGGCCGAGCCCCGCGGCATTGGCCTCCAATTGCGGTCTGAGCGGTGTCGAGGCACCGAGATAGGGCGGAGCCGTGACAGGGCTTTCGCCGGTGAAGGCAAAGCCCGCCTTGACGGGTGGGCGGTAGTTGCCCTCGTTGGAAAGACCGAAGCCGAGCACGACGGGTTTTCCGGCAATCGAACGAGCGAATATCTCGTCATTATCGGGCAACTGCTCAGCGAGGGAAGGATCCACACCGGCAACGTCGCGCACAACATTGCGCGGCGACAGTCGGTCCGGCTCGGCGAAGAGAACATCGAAGGCAATGGCCGAGGCACCCATCTCCGAAAGCCGGTCCACCAGCAGAGCCATTCGGTCCCGCGGCCACGGCCACTGGCCGAATTCGCGCAACGACGTCTCGTCGATGTCGATCACGCGGACCGGCATCGGCTCGAAGGTCCTGGGAACCAGCCGCTGATACTCGTCGAAAGTCACGCCGCGGATCAGCTTGAAAATCCCGGGATCGCCTGCCCGGAGGATCGTCAGCATGGTCACGATCGCCAGGCCGATAACGACACCGATTTGCTGCACGCGCGTCATGATCTCACCGGCTGTCCCCTCCGACGGCCGACAGAACGGCCCGCACCTGCCGGCAGACAGGCTACGCCGCTTTCGGTCCAAACGCCATTCGCAGATGCATCAGGGACGCTGTCTTTTCAGCCTCCCGCATTTCGTTTTCCGGCGGACGGCGGGGAACCGTCTTCAATCAGGCCACGCCTCCAGTTTTGGCCGGGCTTTTGCCTGGATGACAAGGCTTCGAGCTTGCCCGGCGCGCGGCGAAATGTTCTTGTAACGATCGAAAATCGTATGCTTTTCGAGAGAAGGATGAAGGTCGCCGTGATTTCCGAATCCGCCGCACGCCGCAGGGGCTACTGGCTGATTGTCGTCGTGCTGGCAATGCTCGCAGGGCTGCCGCTTGCCGTCTGGCTTGATATCAGCGATCTGTCGGGGAATACCCTGCGCCGTCAGGCGCGCGACATGAGCTCGCTGATATCGAGCATCCGCTCCTATTATTCCGCGAATGTCGTTGGGCGCGTTCTTGCCGCCCATGCCAGCGGCGCGACTGGAGGCACGGTCGTCTCTCACACTTACGCGAATATTCCAGGTGCCATCCCGCTGCCGGCCACGCTCTCGCTGGAACTCGGCGACGTCATCAGGGAGCAGCAGGCCAATATCACCTACCGTTTCGTCTCCGACCTGCCGTTCGAGAGCCGCGCATCTCACGAACTCGACGATTTCGAGAGACAAGCGCTCGCCGCATTGCGCGCCAATCCGCAGCAGACGCTGAACGATCTCACCCGCGTCGGATTGACCGATACCTTGCGGTTCATCACCCCCGTCGTCATGGGCCAAGCCTGTGTTGCCTGTCACAATACCCATCCCGAAAGCCCGAAGACCGATTGGAAGGTGGGCGATGTGCGCGGCATTCAGGAAGTCATCATCCAGCAGCCCTATGCGAGCAACGTCTTCGCCTTCAAATACCTGCTCTGCTATTTTCTTTTCGTCGCCGTTATCGGCCTCAGCTTCATTGTGCTCCAGCGGCAGCAGACGCGCGCAATCCACAGCGCCAACCAGGACCTGGAAGCGGCAAACGAATTCCTCGCCAGCGTTTCCATGAAGATTTCGCGCTATCTCTCACCGCAGATCTACAAGAGCATCTTCTCCGGGCAGAAGGACGTCGTCGTTCATACCGAGCGCAAGCGCCTGACGATCTTCTTCTCCGACATCAAGGACTTCACGGCGACGACCGAGCGCCTGCAGCCGGAGGCCCTGACGGAGATGCTCAACGAATATCTGACCGAGATGTCGAACATTGCCCTGGAGCACGGCGGCACGGTCGACAAGTTCATCGGCGACGCGATGCTGGTCTTCTTCGGCGATCCCGAAACCAAGGGGCCGGAGGAGGACGCGAAAGCATGTCTGCGCATGGCCGTCGACATGCAGCGCCGTCTCGGCGAACTCAAGGACAGATGGCGCAGAAACGGTACCGAAGAACCTTTCGTCGTCCGCATGGGAATTAACAGCGGTTATTGCAACGTCGGCAATTTCGGCAGCAGCGACCGCATGGACTATACGATCATCGGGGCGGAGGCCAATCTCGCAGCCCGGCTGCAATCGATCGCCCAGGGAGGAGAGATCGTCATCAGCTACGAAACCTATGCGCTGGTGAACGAAATCGTCGACGCTCACCCCTTGCCGCCGATCACGATGAAGGGCATACAGCGCGAGATCGTGCCCTATGGGGTGGATGGGCTAACGCTCGGTGCGGACCACAAGAGCCGCGTTCTGAGCGAGCACCTCTCCGGCCTCGACCTGCACCTGGATATGAGCCGGCTGGAGCCTGCCGATCGCCCAAGGGTCAGGACGGCTCTCAAGGAGGCAATCGCCGCGCTGGATGAAGCCGCGCCCGAACCGGCCGGATCATGACCGGATCAGGGGAAGCGTGATTTTTCCGCATGCCTTCCATATCCATCTGGACTTCCCGTACCCAATCTGCTATCCCGCATCACCAATCGCAAGGCTGCGGCCGCGCGAACGTTATTGTTTTGCCTCTGGCCGCTGCGCCGCCTCCGGCATCAACCAACCAAAGGAACGTGATTCTCGTGCAGGTACTTGTCCGCGATAACAATGTTGATCAGGCTCTCCGCGCTCTCAAGAAGAAGATGCAGCGCGAAGGCATTTTCCGCGAAATGAAGATGCGCGACTACTACGAGAAGCCGTCGCAGAAGCGTGCTCGCGAAAAGGCCGAGGCTGTTCGCCGTGTTCGCAAGCTGGCCCGTAAGCGCGCCCAGCGCGAAGGTGTGGTCGCTCGCTGAGCGTTGCCGTCGTTTTTTCGACGTTTTCAGATGCATTGTGGCGGGGGCGATGGGTTCGCCGCCGCTTTTTTAGTTTGCCGCTGAAGATCGCATATCCGCGCACCGGATATGCCGCATGGGGAAAGCGAGCCCGAATGGCTGTCAACACCTTTAATCCGTCCCGCACTTTGCGCTTGCAGAAAACGGCATTCCTGCCGGCTTTGGCACTGGCGGCAATGTTCGGCCTCGCAGGCTGCGAGACGACCAATACCACGGATGCCGTGATCCGCATCGATAAGGCGCAGGGTTCGGAAGAGAATATCGCCTCGCTGACGGCGGTCATCAACGCCAATCCGAGGGATCCCGAAGGTTACAACGTCCGTGGTTCCGCCTATGGCCGCGCCGGTCAGTTCCGCCCGGCGCTGAACGATTTCAACACGGCATTGCAGATCAATCCGCGGTTTTTCCAGGCTTACGCCAACCGCGCTCTCGTCTATCGCAATATGGGCCAGCAAGCCCAGGCGATTGCCGATTACAATGCCGCCCTGCAGATCAACCCGAGCTACGACGTCGCCTATATCGGCCGCGGCAATGTCTATCGCATGGCCGGCCAGGATGACCAGGCCTTCAACGATTTCGACAAGGCGATCCAGCTCGGCACCACCGACGGCCGCGCCTATCACAATCGTGGTCTGATCTATCAGAAGCGCAATCAGCAGGACAAGGCGATCGACGATTTCTCGAAAGCGATCTCGCTCGCGCCGAATTCAGCCGAGCCCTATAATGGCCGCGGCATTTCCTATATCGCGCTGAACGACGACGACAACGCCTTTGCCGATTTCAACCATGCGATCGAGCTTAACGGCAACATCGCCGAATCATGGGCCAACCAGGCGCTCGTCTACGAACGCCGCGGCGACAAGGCGAAGGCTGCCCGCTCCTATCGCCACGCGATCGGCCTCGATCCGAAGTACCAGCCGGCTCGCGACGGCCTTGCTCGCGTCGGCGTCGCCCCAGCCGGCTAACGACATGGTCGGGCGGCAGGAGCGATCCTGCCGCAAAAGCGGCCGTACGGCCTCAAAACGAGACGCCGCAAAAGATCCGCCGCTCTCGACGACCTGTCATAGTATGTTGCAACCTGCTCTTGCTCCCCCTAACATGGCGCTGCTTCGATAGCCTGCTATCGGGCATTCTAAAACGAGTTGAGGGCGGTTTGCGAGAGATGCGGATCTTTGCTTTCCTGGCCGCAAAGGAAAACGGTTGCGGGCCACGTGCATTACAGCGCCGCGCGTCTTTTCAGACGGGCAAAAGACCCTGTAACACTCTGTGGCGCAACAAATGAAGATTGTCGCGCTGTTCTTTCCCAAAGCCTCGATCGGCACCTATCTCGTCGCCATGGCGGTGGCGATCGCGCTGCCGATCTTCGCTTTTGTGACACTGCTGCTGCTGCAGCTGGAAGACAACCAGCGTTCAACGCTGCGGCGCGAGACGGCCCAGGATGCGCTCGCCCTTTCGCGCATCATCGACCGTCAGCTTCAGGATATGGCAACGACGCTGCGGCTGCTTTCGAGCTCGCCGGAGCTTGAAAACGGCAATCTCGCCGCCTTCCATGAGCGCACCGAAACGGCCCTCAGAGACAATACGCTTTTCGTCATCGCCGTCGATCGCACCGGCCAGCAGCTCCTGAACACGCGTCGGGCATTCGGCACGCCGCTCGGCAAGACGGCGAACATCCCTGCCCTCGAGGCGGTCATGGCGTCCGGTCGCATCGAGGCCTCCGACGTCTTTCGCGGCCGAACCAGCGGCGAATGGGTCTATAACGTCACCCTGCCGCGGAAGAACGATCCGGTCGCAGCCCTCATCATTACCCAGAATGCCACTGATCTGCGCAAGCTCGTGACCACCGAGGGCCTTGCCCCCGGCTGGTCGGCCGCCGTCATCGATCAGAGCGGCCACGTCGTCGCCGCCACCGGCCCCGCCAATCTCGAACCGGGCACGCCCTTCGATCCGCGCATCCTGCCGGCCTTCACTGCTTCCCGCGGCGTCTTCCAGGACGAGACGATCCTGCCGCACATGCTGCTCGGTTATGCCCGGATTCCCGGCTGGTCGTGGAAGACGGTGATCTGGGGACCGATCGCTCAGGCTTCGATCCTCAGCACCTGGCGTTTCCTCATCATCGGCGGCGTGGCCCTTGTGCTCGTCGCCGTGCTGGGTGCCTATGCCGTCGCAAGACAGGTGCGAACCACCATCCGCGATATCGCCGACATGGCGAACCGCATGGGCGAAGGCCATATCGTCTCGCCGGTCGAGACCAGCGTCATCGAGGCCAACCAGGTGGCAATTGCCCTTTCGAACGCCTCTTTCGATCGTAGCGAGACCGAGGACCGACTTCGTTTCGTCATGCACGAACTCGTCCACCGCACCAAGAATCTACTGACACTTGCCCAGGCAATGATGCGCCAGCTCGCCAAGCAGTCCGACAGCGTCGAGACCTTCCGCGCCGCCGTCGCCGACCGCCTCGAAGGGTTGGTGCGTTCGATCGAGCTGCTGACCAGCGAACAATGGGGAGGCGTATCGCTGCGGCGGGTCGTCGACATCCATTTGCACGCCTTCCCGCAATCGCGCGAGCAAATCGACATCAGCGGCGAAGACTTCGTGCTGAAGCCGGATGCAGTGCAGAATCTCGGCCTCGCCTTGCACGAACTCGCCACCAATTCGGTGAAATACGGTGCGCTCTCCGTACCGCAAGGCCGTGTCCGCTTCGAATGGCGAGATGCCAGCGAGGAAGACAAGCCGGATGCCCTGCTCCGCTTCACCTGGGAAGAGCGCGGCGGCCCGCCCGTCACCGAGCCGTCGCGCTCGGGTTTCGGCACGACCGTTATCAAGGCTCATGCCGCCTCCGCCTTCCGCGGCACGGTTGAGATCGATTTCCGGCCCGAAGGCCTGTTATGGGTGCTGACGGCGCAGCGCGCCACGCTGGAGCGGGAATAGAGCGCCGCGCGTCACTTCAGACGCGCTAAGGACGCTCTATCACTTTGAATCTGCGCCTCGGAACAATCGCTACCTCCACCCGTTTCGGACAGGTCATTCCAAAGGAGAAAGACCATGTTCAAGCAAACGATGATCGCAGCCGCGGCAGTGACAGCCGCTGCCTGGGCGAGCCCGGCGGGCGCGGAAAACTATGTCACGCTTGGCCGTCTGGTTTGTGGATCGGATGGCGGCCAAGGTCTGATCGTCACCTCGCAGAAGAACCTTATCTGCACCTACACGTCGGCGGCCGGCGGCGCCAAGGCAGTCTATGCCGGCAAAATCGAGAAATTCGGCCTCGATATCGGCCAGACCGGCAAGAGCGTCATGATCTGGCAGGTGCTGGCAAAGACCGGCACGGATATCCCGCAATTCGCCCTCGCCGGCGAATATTATGGGATCGGCGCCGATGCGAGTATCGGTGCAGGCGCCGGCGCTAAAGTCATCGCCGGCGGCACCGACAAGGCCTTCATGTTGCAACCGTTGAACGTCCAGGCTCAGGAAGGGTTGAACCTGGCGATCGGCGTCGAGAAGATGACACTCGTACCGGGCGAGACCTGACGAAAGCGCAGACAGCGATTGCCGATCGTTGCGGCATGGGGATGCAGCCTATGAATCAAACAGCCGCCCGAAGAGCGGCTGTTTTGGCATCGGTCAATGCGCGAGCGCCTTGTTGATATCCTCGGTCATCTTCTTCGCGTCCCCCAGCAGCATCATCGTCCCGTCCTTGTAGAACAGCGTATTGTCGATGCCGGCATAACCCGAGCCGAGCGAGCGCTTGACGAAGAGGCAGGTCTTTGCCCGGTCGACGTCGAGGATCGGCATGCCGTAGATCGGCGAAGTCTTGTCGTCACGCGCCGCCGGATTGGTAACGTCGTTGGCGCCGATGACATAGGCGACATCGGCCTGGGCGAATTCGGAATTGATGTCCTCTAGCTCGAACACCTCGTCATAGGGAACATTCGCTTCGGCGAGCAACACGTTCATGTGGCCGGGCATGCGGCCTGCGACCGGATGGATCGCATATTTTACCTCGACACCGTTTTTCTTCAGATTATCGGCGAGTTCACGCAACGCATGCTGGGCCTGGGCGACCGCCATGCCGTATCCCGGCACGATGATGACCTTCGACGCATTCGCCATCAGATAGGCCGCATCCTCGGCCGAGCCGAGCTTGACCGTCCTGTCTGACGTGTCAGGTCCACTGGCCGCCATCTCACCGCCGAAACCGCCGAGGATGACGGAGACGAAGGAGCGGTTCATGCCCTTGCACATGATGTAGGAAAGGATGGCGCCGGAGGAGCCGACGAGCGCGCCCGTAATGATCAGCGCCAGATTGCCGAGCGTGAAGCCGATGCCGGCCGCGGCCCAGCCTGAATATGAATTCAGCATCGACACGACCACCGGCATATCGGCCCCGCCGATCGGCACGATCAGCAGAACGCCGAGCGCCAGCGACAGCGCGACGACGGCCCAGAAGTCGAAATGACTCTCGGTGGCGGCAAGTCCGATGATGAAGAGCACGATCAGCACCAGCAGACTCGCATTGATCACATGCCGGTAGGGCAGCAGGATCGGCTTGCCGGACATGCGTCCGTCGAGCTTCAGGAAGGCGATGATCGAGCCGGTGAAGGTCAGCGCCCCGATCGCCACGCCGAGCGCCATCTCGACGCGCGCCTCGGTGTGGATGTGACCGATCTCGCCGATGCCGAAGGAAGCAGGCGTGTAGAGCGCCGAGGCCGCGACCAGCACGGCGGCAAGGCCGACCAGTGAATGGAAACCGGCGACGAGCTGCGGCATCGAGGTCATGGGGATGGTGCGGGCGACGTAGGCGCCGACGCTGCCGCCGATGGCAAGGCCAAGGACGATCAGCACGAAGCCGCCGAAACTCGGCGTCGCCAGCACCAGCGTCGTCAGGATCGCGATCCCCATGCCGATCATGCCGTAGAGATTGCCCTTGCGGCTGGTGGCCGGATGCGACAGGCCGCGCAGCGCCAGGATGAAGAGCACGCCGGAGACGAGGTAGAGGAAGGCTGCGATATTGGTCATCAGTTCCTCACCGATCCTTCTTGCGGTACATCGAAAGCATCCGCTGCGTGACGAGGAAACCACCGAAGATGTTGACCGAAACGAGCACGAGGGCGACAAAGCCGAAGCCGGTTGCAAGCCCGCTGGTCGAGATGCCGACCGCCAGAAGCGCGCCGACGACGATGACGGAGGAGATCGCATTGGTGACGGCCATCAGCGGCGTATGCAGTGCCGGCGTCACCGACCACACGACGTAATAGCCGACGAAGATCGATAATACGAAGATGGCGAGCTGGAAAACGAAGGGATCGATCGCCCCGCCGGTCGCAGCACTTGCCGCTTCCGGTGCCTGGGCCGCCGCCGCGATGACGGCGGTCACAGCCTGGTCGAGCTGCTCCAGCGCTCTGTCCATTGCTTCACTGGCCATCAGATGTCTCCCTTCTTCGCGCCGCCGAAGGCGGGATGAACCACATCGCCGGCATAGGTCAGCATCGTCGCCTTGACGAGCTCGTCGTCGAGATTGACGACGACGCTCCGGGTTTCCTTGTTGACCATGGTCTCGAGGAAGGTGACGAGGTTCTTGGCGTAGAGCGCCGAAGCGCTGGCTGCAACCCGACCCGGCACGTTGGCGAAACCGATCACCCTGACGCCTTCGACATCGGCGACCTCGCCGGGAACGACGCCCTCGATATTGCCGCCGCGCTCGACCGCAAGGTCGACGGCAACCGCACCTGATTTCATCGAAGCGAGCATGGCGCGCGAAACGAGGCGGGGCGCCGCACGACCGGGGATCAGCGCGGTGGTGATGACGATATCCTGCTTGGCGATGTGTTCGGCAACCAGAGCCGCCTGTTTCGCCTGATAGTCGGCGGACATTTCCTTGGCATAGCCGCCGGCCGTTTCCGCCGCCTTGAACTCCTCGTCCTCGACGGCGATGAACTTGGCGCCGAGCGAGGCGACCTGCTCCTTGGCGGCGGGGCGAACGTCGGTGGCCGAGACCGCCGCCCCGAGACGGCGCGCGGTCGCGATCGCCTGAAGACCGGCGACGCCGGCGCCCATGACGAAGACCTTGGCGGCCGGCACGGTGCCGGCCGCCGTCATCATCATCGGCATGGCGCGGTCATAAACCGCCGCCGCCTCGATGACGGCCTGGTAACCGGCGAGATTGGCCTGGGACGACAGCACGTCCATGGACTGGGCGCGGGTAATGCGCGGCATCAGTTCCATCGCGAAAGCCGAGAGCCCGGCACTTGCCAGTGCCGCGATCGCTTCGTCATTGCCGTAAGGGTCCATGATAGCAATGATCACGGCGCCGCTTTTATAGCCGGAGATTTCCGATCCGCTGGGACGGCGCACCTTCAGCACCACGTCGGCCAAGGCTGCATCCGCAAAACTGCCGATCCTGGCACCGGCGGCCTCGAACTCCCCGTCCGGAATGCGCGACGCTGCACCGGCACCGGCTTCGACGACGACGTCGAAACCGAAACTCTTCATTTTCTTCACGGTCTCGGCGGAGGCCGCAACGCGCGTCTCCTCGCCCGCAATTTCCCTTGCAACGAAAACGATATTGCCCAACTGCCCCCTCCTCCGGGTCAGCCAGACCGCCGCAGGCTTCCCTGCGCGGGCCAAGCACCTCATTCAAAAAGCTTCGGAGAAGCCTCTTCTCCCCTCAAAGCGCCGTGCGTCCTTTCGGACGCACAAAGGACGCTCTGACCCTCTGAATCTGCGCGATCAGCGGAGCAGGAAGATGCCGGCAGCGAGTAGAATGATAAAGACGAAGAGACCGCCGAGAAGGCCGGCGCCGCCGAAGAAACCGGCGGTCATCGCGAGCAGGAGGACGATGAGAAGCATCGAGCCGTATTTCGCGCTGGCGATGAACATGTCGTAGGTCTTTTCATGTTCCTTGTAATCCATCGGCGCGCCGGTCTCGACCGGTCCGGTATGATGTTCGGCCATAAATATCGTCTCCCTGAAATGCCTCTGCGCTGCTTGATTCCCCAGCCTGAACGAGGGAAATCTCTTCCTGCAGGGATTACACAATGACAGGCGAAAGCGCAATGCATGAGAACGCCGCAGCCGCGCGTGGCAACCGCGATGCCAGCGGCCCGAACGGACCCGAAGAACGGCTGATATCGCCTGCGTCCGCCGCCCTCATCTGCCCCGGCGAAGATCGTCTCTCCATGAGGAACAAGGGTGATTACAGCGGCAGGTCGGTGCCGAGTTCGCCTTGCGGTACGAAACGGGCCGTCGGAATGATGGTGAGCGGCGGCAGCGTGTCGTTGGGATTGCGCGAAAACATCATGCGCTGCTCGCTGGCACTGGAGATGAAGAAGGGATAGCGCGTCAACAGCTTGCGCCCGACCTCGATCACGTTCGTCGCCATCAGCGTCACGTCAACCCCGTAACTCTCCGCCAGCCGGCCGGGCACGATAGTATCGGCATAGAAGACCCGCTTGTAGAAGGCGGCATGCGGGGGCCGGACGGACTGAATAACGCGGTCCGCCCGGAAATACGCTGCCGCAACGATGGCGGGTCTCAGCGTCAGATAGGGAACCCATGGCATGTCGGCAGTGAACTCCGGATCGACCGCGAAACGCGCCGGGTCGATCAAGGTCAGCCCGGCGTCCAAAAGCTCATCCATCGCCTCGGGAAAGGCCTCTCCGGACCGGCTGATACGATGCTCCGGCGTCACGTAGTGAATTCGGATCGTACTGACCAGTTCGCCATAATAGTACAGACCGAAGATATAGGCATGGCTGTCGAAATCGACATCGTCCAATAGCCCTTCCGGGGCAAGCGACAGCGCGTCGTGGGCCTTGTAGGCCTTGTAGCGCAGCCGCTCCACTTCCTCCATGTCTTCGCCGCTTTCGACGCGGCGATACTCTACATTATCCAGAATTTCCAGGATTTTCCTGCTGAAATCGCCACGCGTAAAAAGTGTGTCTGACATTCTCTCGATCCGCTCGTTAACGGATCATTAATCATACGCCAGCGGCACATAGGCAAGAAAATCTAAGAATTTGCGTTGGATTTAAATTATTAAGGTTAACGGGGCGCAAGATTTTCGACTGGATAACCAGTCACTTGCAGGCGGCTTAGGCGACCTTGTTGCGACGGCGCGGGACGGTGCGGCGGCCGATTCCCTCTTGCAGCAGCCTGATGTTCTGGGAAGGCACCGGTTGCGAGAAAACATAGCCCTGTACCAGATCGGCGCTGCGGTGCTTGTTGAGCAGGGCCAGCTGCTCCTCGGTCTCTACGCCTTCGATGACGATCTTCAGGCCGAGTTCCCGAGCGAGATGGACCGTACCGCGCAAGAGCTTGAGGCGGCGGGTATCCTCGACGATGTTGCGCACGAAGGAGCGATCGATCTTGACGATATCGAGCGGCAGCGTGTCGAGATAGCTGAGGCTGGAGAAACCGGTGCCGAAATCGTCGATGGCAATGGTGATGCCGCGGGACCTGAGCTCCGCCAGGATGGCGCGCACCGCCGCCGGCTCGTCGATCAGGCAGCTTTCGGTGACTTCGAGATGCAGCCGCGCCGCATCGAGGCCGGAATGGGCAAGCGCTTCGGCGACCACCGAGAGAATATCGGCATCGCGCAGATCCCGCGCCGAGAGGTTGACCGAGACGGCGATATGTTCCGGCCAGGTCATGCATTCGCTGCAGGCCTTGAACAGCACGAAGCGGGTGATGTCGGAGATGATGCCCATATCTTCGGCGAGCCGGATGAAGACGTCGGGCGGGATCGAGCCCCTCTCCGGATGCACCCAACGCGCCAAGGCCTCGGCACATTCGATCCGCGAGCCGTCGGCCCGGAACATCGGCTGGAAGACGAGATGCAGCGCCTTCGCCGAGACCGCGTCGCGCAGATCCGCCTTCAGCTTCTGCTGCTCGATATAGCGGCCGTCCATCTCCCGCTCGAAGCCGGAAATGCCGCCCTTGAAGCGCGACTTGCTTTCGAACAGGGCAAGATCCGCCTTGACGCTCCATTCGTCCATCGCGAACGCGTCGCTTTCGAGAATCGCATAACCGGCGCTGAGCGAAACGAGAAAAGTCACTTCGTCGACCTCGTAGTGGCCTTGTATCGCAGCGTGAACGCGGCGGATTTCGCGGTCGAGCGAGGCCTGCTCCTTCGCACGCGGGAAGAACAGGATGAACTGATCGCCCATCAGCCTGCCGAGGATGGCATTGCCGGAAGCCTGTTTGATGCGGGCGGCGATAGCGCAGAGCAGATGGTCGCCGGTCACATGGCCGCGCATGTCGTTGACATGTTTGAACTCGTCGATATCGAGCACCATGAAGCCGAGCGGTCCGTTCTTCTTCGGATACTTGGCAAAATACTCCTGCACCAACTGGCCGAAATATTCCCGGTTGGGCAGGCCGGTCAGCGCATCGAAGCGCACCATGTGCAGGATCTTCTGCTCCGCCTTCACCCGGCTCGACACGTCCTCGAAGATCAGCACGGCGCCGCCGTCGGCCCTGCGGCTGGCGGAGAATTCGAGCGACAGGCTCTCGGGAAAATGAATGAGCGTGCGCGACAGGTTACCTTCTGCCACCTGGGTGAGCTGGCGCAGAATGAGCTCCGGCTGCGAGGCATCCATAAAGCTGTACCGCGCGCCGTAGCGTAGCACCGCGCCGAGATCGCGATCCTTCAGCCGCTCCGGCGCACCGATCTTCAGCAGCTCGCAGGCCTTGCGATTGACGACCTGGATGCGGTTTTCGGCATCGACCATGACCAGGCCGTGCGGCATGTTGTTGAGTGCCGTATCGAACCGGTCGGCGATGATGGTGATTTCCCGGCGCGCAATGACGTTCTCATAGAGGAACTCGCGCACGCCGTTCGCCATGGCCCGCGTCGTCAGCCAGAAAGGAATGAGGAGGATCGACAGCACGCCGCGATAGAAATCTAGCACCAGCAGGCTGCAGACGATCATCGGCAGGCAGCAGAAGAACGTCTGGAGGTCGACTGCGAAGCGCGAGCCGTAGTTGCGGCCGACGACGGAAACCATGGTTGCCATGGTGACGGAAATGCAGGCAAGCTCCGCAAAGGAATCGCGCACGACGAAGATGGCGTAGCCGCTGGCAATGCCGAGGAGCGCCGTGGTGCAGGCTCCACTGGCAACGAGAATCCGCTCCCAACGCTCGATTCCGGCGCGCGACAGGCTCTGCTTGTCGACACGATCGAACTGCCGGAAGATGGCCATGCGACCGCTGAAGACCAGCAGGAAGGCTACCGACAGCAGGATGTAGATGGAGTACTGCGTCTTGGCAGCCACTGCAAGGCACGTCGCCACATGCACGATCACGCCAACAAGAAGCGTCATGCGGTTCCCGGAAAGGGAACTCACAAACGACAGATACACATCTATAGGGACCCTGTTCGGGTTATTTGGCTTCATCCACACTTTCCCTGTGCGCGGGAATTCTAGGCCCAACCCTTTAAAAATTGATTTCAATGGAATCAAACATTTGGTCAAATTTTCTAAAACCACAGGATGAACCGCACAGCCTTCGCGAGTTAATGCAGCCTACCGGCGAGATTACCGAAATAATTTATCCACGCCTGGGTTGTTGAAATATTCGACAGCCATGTGGTCTGACCTGCGCACCTACGACTATACTCCAACGCAAGGCATTTATCCTTCCAATTTCAAAGACCGTGGTCTACATCGATTGCAACAGGGAAAAGCTGCCGGAAAGCCGGCGGGACAAGAATAAGGGGAGGCGAATGTCGGTACTTCTGGCCGCAAGCCGGCTGATCGATTCGATCAGTCAGTTCATGGGCAAACTTTCCGAATATATGGTGCTGTTCTGCTGCCTGATCAGCGCCGGTAACGCCATCGTCCGTTATGCCTTCAACTACAGTTCGAACGGCTGGCTGGAGATCCAGTGGTATCTCTTCGCCTTCGTCGTCATGCTCGGCGCCTCGCATGCGCTGCGCAACAATGAACATGTGCGCGTCGATCTGATCTATGGTTCGGTTTCCGACAGGGCGAAGATCTGGATCGACATTGTCGGCCTCATCCTCTTCCTCCTCCCCGTCTGCGTCTTCCTCACCTGGGTCTGCTGGCCCTTCTTCGCACTGTCCTACCGGCAAGGGGAAATATCGGGCAACGCCGGCGGGCTGATCCGCTGGCCCGTCAAGCTGATCCTCGTCGCCGGCTTCGCGTTGCTTTCCCTTCAGGGCGTTTCCGAACTGATCAAGCGGATTGCAGCCGTTACCGGCCATATCAGCATCGATACGAAATACGAAAAACCGCTGCAGTAGGGCGGGCTGGGAGAAACGGACTTGTTTGATTTCGGCATCATCCCGCCGGCCATGTTTCTGGGCATGGTCATCTTCATGCTCTACGGCTTTCCGGTCGCCTTTTCGCTCGCCGCCGTCGGCCTGTTCTTCGGCATTATCGGCATCGTCACCGGCCATTTCGGCGCGGTCTGGTTACAAGCGCTGCCGCCGCGCTTCTTCGGCATCCTTTCCAACGACCTCCTGCTCGCCATCCCCTTCTTCACCTTCATGGGCGCGGTGCTGGAGCGTTGCGGGCTGGCAGAGGACCTGCTCGAAGGCACAGGCAAACTCTTCGGTGGCATACCAGGCGGCCTCGCCTATGCCGTCATCCTCGTCGGCGCCGTGCTCGGCGCAATCACCGGCACGGTGGCGGCCTCCGTCATCACCATGGGGGTGATCTCGCTGCCGATCATGCTGCGCTACGGTTACAATCCGCGCCTTGCCACCGGCGTCATCGCCGCCTCGGGCACGATCACCCAGGTGATCCCGCCCTCGCTCGTGCTCGTCGTTCTCGCCGATCAGCTCGGCAGGTCGGTCGGTGACATGTATCTCGGCGCGATCGGCCCCTCGATCCTGCAGGTGACGATCTTCGTGCTCTTCATCCTGGTGATGTCAATTATCCGGCCGAAATCGATGCCGCCGCTGCCGAAAGAGGTGCGCGGCGATTTCAACTGGGCACTGCTGATGAAGGTGCTGATGGGCATGGTCCCTTCGATCGTGCTGATCTTCTTGGTGCTCGGCACGATCTTCATGGGCCTTGCAACGCCGACGGAAGCAGGCGCGCTCGGCGTCGTCGGCGCCATTGTGCTTGCCGCCATGAATCGCCGCCTCACCTGGCCGCTGATCCGCGAAGCCATGGCATCGACCACGCACATCACATCCATGGTTGTGATGATTCTGATCGGCTCCACCTGTTTCAGCCTGGTCTTCCAGGGCATGGACGGCTCGCGCTGGATCGAGCACATGCTGTCGGGCATTCCCGGCGGGCCGGTCGGTTTCCTGATCTTCGTCAACATCTTCATCTTCGTGCTCGCCTTCTTCCTCGATTTCTTCGAGATCGCCTTCATCGTCATCCCGATGCTGGCCCCCGTCGCCTCCGGTCTCGGCATCGACCTGATCTGGTTCGGCGTCCTGATCTGCGTCAACATGCAGACCAGCTTCATGCATCCGCCTTTCGGCTTCGCACTCTTCTACCTGCGCTCGATCGCCAGCAAGGACGTCAAGACCTCGGATATCTACATGGGCGCTCTCCCCTGGGTCGGTATGCAGCTGATCTTGGTGGCGATCGTGATCTTCTGGCCGCAATCGGTCACCTATTGGCTGGATCACGGCCCGAAGGTCGACCCCAACTCGATCAAGATCGAAATCCCGGGCTTCGGCGGCCAGCTCGGCCTGCCACCAATGGGCGGCGGCAACAACGGCTCACCGCAGATCCCCGGCCTGACCCTGCCGCCGCTGAATGGCCTGCCGGGAGCACCGCCACCGCCGGCCAAATAGTCCAACAAAA
The DNA here is from genome assembly GCF_013087625.1 of Rhizobium changzhiense. Lineage (NCBI taxonomy): Bacteria > Pseudomonadati > Pseudomonadota > Alphaproteobacteria > Hyphomicrobiales > Rhizobiaceae > Rhizobium > Rhizobium changzhiense. The sequence continues at coordinate 58,936 of NZ_JABFCQ010000009.1, read as the reverse complement.
AGCAAAACCCCGGACAGAGATCCGGGGTTTTTCTATTGCGTTCGACTAAGGCGCGCCGAGCTGCCGGCGGAGAACTTAAAGCTTCCCGGCCCGCTGCTGGATCATCATGAACGTATCGAAGGTGTATTCCGACAGCTGCATCCAGAGATAGGCGTCCCGCTTGAAGGCGGTTTGATCGTCGTAGATCTTCTTGAAATACTGGTTCGTGCCCGAGATTTCGCTGTAGATGCCCGCGGCTGCCTGGAAGCAGGCTTCCATGATCTCCTGGCTGAACGGCCGCAACGTCGCGCCCTCCGCGACGAGCTGCTTCAGCGCGGTCGGGTTCTTCGTATCGTATTTCGCCAGCATGTTGGTGTTGGCGAAGGCACAGGCGTCGGTGAGCGCTGCTTGGTAGTGCTTCGGCAGAGTGCTCCACTTTTCGAGATTGAAGAAGGCATGCACCGTCGGGCCGCCTTCCCACCAACCGGGATAATAATAGTATTTCGCCACCTTGTGGAAGCCGAGCTTCAGGTCGTCATAAGGGCCGACGAATTCGGCCGCATCGATCGTGCCTTTTTCCAACGCCGGATAGATGTCGCCGCCGGCGATCTGCTGCGGGATGACGCCGACCTTTTCCATGACGCGGCCGGCAAGGCCGGCAATGCGCATCTTGACGCCCTTGAGGTCATCGAGCGTATTGATTTCCTTGCGGAACCAGCCACCCATCTGGGCGCCTGTATTGCCGGCCGGCAGGGCATACATGCCCTGCGTGGCGTAGAACTCGTTCATCAGTTTGTTGCCATTGCCCTCGTAGAACCAGGCATTGGTCAGGCGGCTGTTCAGTCCGAACGGAGTAGCCGTTCCGAAGGCATAGGCTGGATCCTTGCCGACAAAATAATAGGAGGTGGTATGCGCTGCCTCGACCGTGCCGGCGGCCACCGCATCGACGGCCTGCAGGCCGGGTACGATTTCACCGGCTGCAAAAGGCTGAATCGTGAAATTGCCGTCGGTGGCGGCGGCAACATGCTTGGCGATATCCTCGGCGCCGCCATAGATCGTGTCCAGGCTCTTCGGAAACGACGACGTCATGCGCCATGCGATCTTCGGATTCTCCTGCGCGATCGCAGGCGCCGCCAATGCCGTTGCGGCAACCGCTCCGGCGCCGGCGGTCCCCGCCTTCTTGAAAAACGAACGACGATCCATCAAAAACCTCCCGTATAGATGGTGCTGCGCGGCGATCTTCACCCCTACCCGCAGCAAGGGCAAACCTAAGCATGGCCGGGGCCGCGATTCAAGCTTTAGTCTATTAGCCTTTGGCATCAAGACGGCAATAAGGCAGCCCGTAGGCGCCCATCAAAATCAGCGGCTTAGCCGGAAACCGGAGAACCTCGGCACCGCTTCCGCCGCAATTTGGCCACCTCACGCAGCCAAGCGTTGACTTGACGGCCGTTCTGGCGGCAGAAACGGCAAGCACAAAGATTTCACCGGGGCTGATATGACGAAACCGATCGTTGCCATTCCTGCCGATATCCGCAGCTTCGACGGCGCGACCTGGCATGCCGTACAGCATCAATATCTGCGTGCCGCATTGAATGCGGCCGGGGTCATGGCCTTCATCATCCCCGCCTTCGAGGAAGGCTACGATACCGATGCGATCCTCGACCGCGTCGACGGCCTGCTGGTGTCCGGCTCGGCCAGCAATGTGCACCCCTCGCTCTACGGCACCGAGGTGAATGACAAGGACGGGCCCTTCGACCCCGCCCGCGACGCCACCAGCCTGCCGCTCATCCGCCGCGCCATCGACCGCGCCATCCCGCTGCTTGCTATTTGCCGCGGCATCCAGGAGCTGAACGTCGCCCTCGGCGGCTCGCTGGCAAGCGAGATCCAGGAGCAACCCGGCATCTGGGACCACCGCCGGCCGGAAGGCGTCGATCGGGACGGCATGTACGCCATTCGCCAGACCGTCCACGTCAAGGAAGGCTCCTGCATCGCCGGCATTCTCGGTCCGGGCGAGATCCGCGTGAATTCCCTGCATCGCCAGGCAATCGCCAGGACCGCCCCACGCCTGCAGGTTGAAGCGATCGCCGAGGACGGCACGGTGGAGGCCGTTTCCGTCGTTGACGCCAAGGCCTTTGCCGTCGGCGTGCAATGGCATCCGGAATATTGGGCTGAAACCGACAAGTCTTCGAACCAGCTGTTCGCCGCTTTCGGCGACGCCGTCCGCAGCTATGCCGCGGCCAAGCTGCCGGTCATCCCCTCGCAGGCGATCGCCTGACTCCAGGCGCCGGCGAAGCGCTATGTCTGTGCTTGGCAGCAAGCATTGTCCGCCGAGCCGACCCGCGCCTAAGCCTTCTGCGGCGTCTCCGGCACCGGCGTCAAAGCCGCACCCTTCTCGAACCAGGCGATGAGATTGTCGGCAACGAGATCGGCCATCGCATTGCGTGTCGGCACGGACGCGGAGGCGACGTGCGGCAGCAGCACGGCATTGGACGGTTCCAGCAGGCCGGCCGGCACGGTCGGCTCTTCATAGAAGACGTCGAGACCGGCAGCCCCGAGCGCGCCGGAAGCAAGTGCGGCACTCAACGCCTCCTCGTCCACCGTCCAGCCGCGGCCGACATTGACGAGAATGCCGTCAGGGCCGAGTGCTGCCAGAATATCGGCATCGATCGTCTTGTGGGTCTGCGGCGTCTTCGGAACGATGGCGATCAGCGTATCCACAGCATTCGCCAGCCGCTTCAGCGTCGGGTAATAATCGTAGGATACATCGGCATGGCGCGAACGCGTGTGATAACTGATCTTCACCTTGAACGGCTCTAGCCGCTTGGCGATTTCGAGCCCGATGCGGCCAAGGCCGTAAAGCCCGACATGGCGGCCCTTGAGCGAGAAGCGCGACAGCGGATAGGCCGTGCCCGGCTTCCAGTTGCCGGCACGCAGCCAGGCTTCGGCCCGCGGCAACTCGCGGACCGTGTTCAGCAGCAGGCCGATCGCCGTGTCGGCGACCTCATCGTTCAGTACCTCCGGCGTATTGGTGATGACAATGCCTTTTTCGGCAGCATGTTTCACATCGATACCGTCATAACCGACACCGAAATTGGCGATCACTTCGGCATGCGGAAGCTGGTCCATCCAGGCGCCCGGGAAGGAACCGGACACGGCGACGCCGCGGATGCGGCCGGCAATCTCGCCGTCGAGCGCAAGCTTCTCCTCGCGCGGAACGGCGATAATCTCAAAACGATCCTTCAACCTTTCGAGAACACGCTCGTGTATCTTCCCAGGAACGAGAATGGCGATGCGGGACATGGCTTTTCCTCTTGGATGGCGGTCGTGGTTCAGGCGCGCGGCCGATGGGGACTGGTGGACTGGCGAATGCGCATTTCCGGCTTGATCAGATGCATGCCGTCAGGCTCATGGCTGCCGGCCAGGCGATCGAGCAGCGCTCGGGCGGCCAGGCGCCCGACCTCGGCCTGACCGTTCCAGACGGTCGTTAGCGCAGGCGTAGCGATCGACGCCTCCTCGAGATCGTCGTAGCCGGTGACGGAAATATCGCGTCCCGGCACCAGGCCGGCGCGCGCAATGCCGTTCATCAGGCCGATCGCCACGAGATCGTTCCAGCAAACGGCTGCGGTCGGCTTCTGCGGCAGCGAAAGGAAATGCACTGCAGCCTCGAAACCGCCCTGTTTCGAGCGCGGACCGGGAATGCGCAGGTTCGGATCGACCTCGATGCCGGCCTTGCGCAGCGAATTGACATATCCCTGGTAGCGATCGCGGCCGGTGGATGTCTGGTCGGTGCCGCCGATCATGGCGATCGAGCGATGACCGAGACCGATCAGGTGGTTGGTGGCAAGCGAGATGCCGTAGCTGTCGTCGCCGCGATAGGTCGGCAGGTCCTGCCCATCCATCGAGCGCGCGACCAGGATCGCCGGCATACCGTTGTCTTCCGCCAGTTGCACATCTTCCGGCGGCGTACCGATCGCCGGCGACATGATGACGCCGTCGCCGCCGAGCTGCAGCAGCGTTTCGATGAAGGTGCGCTGCTTTTCGACATTATCGTAATGGTTGGAAAGAATGAAGGTGTGGCGGCTGCGGTCGAGCTCGCTTTCGATCGCTTTCAGGATCTCGCCGTAGAAGGGGTTCATGATGTCGTGCACGACGACGCCGATGATGCCGGAGCGCGAGGTCCGAAGGCTGGCGGCGCGGCGATTGTAGATATAGCCGAGCGCGCGCGCCTGTTCCTTGATCTTCTCCCGGGTGTTGCCGGCGACGAGCGGACTGTCGCGTAAGGCAAGCGATACGGTCGCCGTTGAAATGCCGAGCGTTTCGGCGATTGTCGAAAGCTTGATCTTCTGGACCACGTGTCCTCCTCCAGGCAGCACGCAAGACAGTCAAGACCCCGCCAGGAAACCGGCGCGGCCCTTAAAATGTTTAATTAAAAGATTTAATCGGTGGAAGCAATTCGTCTTTCAGGGAAATTTCAGTCTTCGTCCGGTTCTTCGATATGAATGGCTTCGGCCTGCAGATTGGCATCGATCGCCTTCAGCAGGCGGACGAGATTGCGAATTTCCTTCTCGGAGAACTCCTGCGTCGCCAGCCTGTCGCAGGCCGAGGCCGCCATCTCGATCCCCTGAACGCTGCCGCGGCCGAGTTCGGTGAGATAGACCTTGGTGAGGCGCGCATCCTCGGCATCGGGCTTGCGCTCGAGAAAGCCCTGCGCCTCCATGCGGCCGATCGTGCGCGTCATTGTCGGCGCCTTGACCCCAAGCTTCTGGGCAAGACCACCAGCCGTCATGCCGTCGCTCTCGGCAAGCGAGAGAATGACGCCGTCCTGGCCAGCATAGAGGCCGCTTTCGAGCAGGTTGCGCGAAAGCACCGTCCGCATGGAACGCGCCGCCTGGGTGAGCGCCGGAGAGAGATCGACGAGCGTATACTCGGTCTGGTCCTTCTTCTTGGACTTGTTCTTTTTGCCGTCCTTGTGCTTCTTTCCCATAGCCATCCCTTTGATCTTTAAGCCCCGACGCCGCTGCGATATGACATTGCTCAGGATCTCGTCATAAACAAGAGGCAACGACCGGATGATGACGCCTTCGCCGCGCTTCGAGGACAGCAACCCGGCCTTTGCACCTGACGGGCGCCATCTGATCGCCGTGCTGCCGCTCGGCGCCCACGAACAGCATGGCCCTCACCTGCCCTTCGAAACCGACACCCTGATTGCCGAAGGCATCGCCGGGCGATTGAAAATAGCCTTGCCCGCCGAGCTGCCGGTCACCTTCCTGCCCGCCGAATCTGTCGGCTATTCCATAGAGCATATGGATGTTGAAGGAACGAAGACGCTTGCCTTCGACGAAGCGGTAAACCGCTGGCTCGGCATCGCCGAGGGGCTGGCAAAGCAGGGCATCCGCAAATTCGTGATGCTGAACGCCCATGGCGGCAATTCGCCCGTCATATCAATCGTTGCGACCGAGGCGCGGGTCCGCTTTGCCATGCTGGCGGTGGCGACCAGCTGGACCCGTTTCGGCGCGCCGGATGGCGTGGTCACGCCGGAGGAAAAGGCGATCGGCATCCATGGCGGCGATATCGAGACCTCGGTGATGCTGGCGCTTCATCCCGATAAGGTGGATATGGCGAAGGCGGCGGAGTTTTCCTCGCGACAGACGGAATTCGCTGAGCGTTTCAAACATCTGCGCGCCTACGGGCCACACGCCTTCGGCTGGAAGATGTCGGACCTCAATGCCGAAGGCGTGGCGGGCAATGCCGCAGCTGCCACGGCAGAGAAAGGCGAGGCGCTGATTGCCCATGCGGTAAAAGGACTGGTGGAATTGCTGAGCGATGTCGATGCATTCGATGTCGCGCAACTCAGGTGAATATGGGTCATCTGCACCGGCCAGACGATGTGATCTTATAACATTATAAAACCCTTTGAACTGCCACGCTCAAGCCATTATATGAGACCAACCGTTCAAGCAGCCGATCCCAAGCCGCTCGGCCGCACGCCTAATCCTAGAGGTTCTCATGACCGACGCGATCTCCACCCAGAAGCCTATTCCCGTTACCGTGCTCACCGGTTATCTCGGTGCCGGCAAGACGACATTGCTCAACCGCATCCTCTCCGAAAATCACGGCAAGAAATATGCGGTCATCGTCAATGAATTCGGCGAAATCGGCATCGATAACGACCTGATCGTCGAGTCGGACGAGGAAATCTACGAGATGAACAATGGCTGCGTCTGTTGCACGGTGCGCGGCGACCTGATCCGCGTCGTCGAGGGCCTGATGCGCCGCCCCGGCCGCTTTGACGGCATAATCGTCGAAACGACCGGCCTTGCCGACCCGGTGCCGGTCGCCCAGACCTTCTTCATGGATGACGATGTGCGCGCCAAGACCGAGCTCGACGCCGTCGTCGCCCTCGTCGATGCCAAGCACCTGCCGCTGCGCCTGAAGGACAGCCGCGAGGCCGAAGACCAGATCGCCTTCGCCGACGTCGTCATCATCAACAAGAGCGACCTGGTGACCCCGGAAGAACTTGATGTGATCGAGGATATCGTCCGCGCCATCAACCCGGCCGCCCGCGTCTACAAAACCAGCCGCTCCGGCGTCGACCTCGCCCGCGTGCTTGATCAGGGCGCCTTCAACCTGGAGCGCGCGCTCGAAAACGACCCGCATTTTCTCGAGCACGGCCATGACGACCATGTCTGCGGCCCCGATTGCGATCATGACCACCACCATCATGACCATGGTCATGATCATCACCACGATCACCACCATGGCGCCCATCATCATGGCGCGATGTCGGCGATCCACGATGTGACGGTGCAGTCGGTGTCGCTGCGCGGCGGCCAGATGAACCCGGAGCGCTTCTTCCCCTGGATCCAGAAGATCACCCAGACGCAGGGGCCGAATATTCTGCGTCTCAAGGGCATCATCGCCTTCAAGGACGATCCCGCGCGTTACGTCGTTCAGGGTGTGCACATGATCATCGAGGGCGATCATCAGCGGCCGTGGAAGGAAGGCGAAAAGCATGAGAGCCGTCTCGTCTTCATCGGCCGCGAACTCGACCGCGAGAAGCTCGAAACCTCCTTCAAGGCCTGCGAGGCAGCCGCCTGATGCCGACAGTTGCACCGCTTGATCTCGACGGCCACGTTCTGGCCGTCGAATTTTTAGGTGATGTTCCCTTCTTCGCAAGCGCAAACGGTACATTCCACCGGCTGGACGGCGGCGACAGGGTTTCCGAAGCCCATCAGGGCATGCTCACCGCCATCCGCGATCCCTACAGCGAGAGCCTGATTTCGGGCGGCGAGGACGGCAAGGTGCTGCGCATTGCCGCCGACGGCAGCGTCAGCGAGATCGCGGCCGCGCCGCGCAAGTGGATTTCGCAGGTGGCAGCCGGCCCGCAGGGCGCCGTTGCCTATTCCTACGGCAAGAGTTCGCTCGTGCGCCTTGCCGACGGCACGACCAAGGAATTCCCCGAAGAGCGCACGGTCGAAGGCCTTGCTTTTGCGCCGAAAGGCCTGCGCATCGCGGCCGCGCGCTATAACGGCGTGTCGCTGCACTGGATCGGCATGAATACCAAGCCGATCGATCTGGAATGGAAGGGTGCGCATACCGGCGTCACCTTCTCGCCTGATGGTAATTTCCTCGTCACCTCGATGCAGGAAAACGCATTGCACGGCTGGAAGCTCGATATCAAGCCCGGCACCGAAGCCCGCCACATGCGCATGACCGGCTACCCCTCCAAGGTGAAATCGCTCTCCTGGTCGGTCAAGGGCAAGTGGCTCGCGTCTTCAGGCGCGCCCGCGGCAATCGTCTGGCCCTTCCAGGGCAAGGATGGGCCGATGGGCAAGGCGCCGCTGGAGCTCGGCACCCGCGCCAATATCATGGCAACCGCGGTGAAATTCCATCCGCTCGAGGACATCCTCGCCATCGGCTTCATCGACGGCATGATCCTGGCCGTGCGCATCGCCGACAGCAAGGAGGCGTTGCTGCGCCGACCCGGCAAGGGTGCGATCACGGCGATGAGCTGGAGCAAAAACGGCAAGCTGCTCGCCTTCGCCTCAGAAGCCGGCGATTGCGGCGTCATCGATATTTCGGCTTGAGACCCATTGCCGGCAATGGACGACGCCATGACGAAACCCGAAATCATGGCGCTCACCGCCGATCACATGCAAGCCGCGGCCGGAATCAGACGTGTCGCCCTGTGGCAAAGGCTGCCCTGGCTGCCGGATGTGCATACGCCCGAGGAAGAGGAGCAGTACTGGCGCATGCATCTGCTGCCGAACTGCACCATCCTTGGCGCTCCCATGGGCAACCGGCTGGTCGGCGTCATCGCCTATGGCGACAACTGGATAGAGCAGCTTTACGTTCTCCCCGGTTTCCAGGGCATGGGCATCGGCTCTGCACTCCTCGGCTGCGCCAAGGAGGAGATGAACGAGATCAGGCTCTGGACGTTTCAGCGTAATACGGGCGCTCGCAGCTTCTACGAACAGCACGGTTTTATCGCCGAGGAGGAGACCGATGGCGCCGACAACGAAGAACGGGAGCCTGATGTGCTCTATCATTGGCGCCGGCTTCCGGAGCTGACACTTCGCCCGCAACCGTCTGGCGGCTAGAATATGCTCAGGGCTTGCCAAATGCCATGCCCAGGCGAAACATGAGCCACGAGCAGGAAGCGCTTTTCGCTGCGTTGGCTGACAGAGGAAACGGAAATGTCGAAATCGACCGGCCTCGGTTTGGCCGAGCAACAGCCGCAGCCTTTGGGCGACGCATCCGTTTGGGCCGTGATCCGCACCGAGGCGGCCGAGCTTGCCGCACGCGAGCCGATATTGCGGCAGCTGCTTGCCGCTCAGGTAACGGACACTGCCGGCAACGATGAGATCATCGCCCACGTGCTGGCCGCGCGGCTCTCCGTAGCGCAGGTGGAAACGGGTGATCTCTTCGATCTCATCCTGTCCACACTTGATGACGATATCATGCGGAAGGTCGAGGCCGATCTCATCGCCGTGCGCGAGCGCGATCCGGCCTGCACGACATTTCTGCACGCACTTCTCAATCTCAAGGGCTTTCATGCGCTTGAGACGCATCGCATCGCCCATGCGCTCTGGATCGCCAACCGCCCTGAGATCGCCAGCTGGCTCGCCAATCTCGTTTCGCTGGTCTTCGGCCCGGATATCCATCCGGCGGCCCGGATCGGCGCGTCCATCATGCTCGACCACGGTTCGGGCATCGTCATCGGCGAAACGGCTGTCATTGAGGATGAAGTGTCGATCCTGCAGAACGTCACGCTCGGCGGCACCGGCAAGGAGACCGGCGACCGCCACCCGAAGATCCGCCACGGCGTGATGATCGGCGCGGGCGCCAAAATCCTCGGCAATATCGAAATCGGCGCCTTCAGCAAAGTCGCGGCCGGCAGCGTCGTGCTGAAGCCGGTCCCCGAGCATTGCACGGTCGCCGGCGTGCCGGCAACGCTCGTGCGCGTCCACCGCGCCGACGAAATCCCGGCCGAGACGATGGACCAGAATATCTAGGATCATTCTGAGATAGACGAGTTTGCCCCGTTTCTACGCAGCTTGTTGATTTTCTCCAAAGACTTCGACCCGGTTGCGGCCTTCGCGCTTCGAACGATAGAGCGCCTCATCGGCCTTCTGCATCAGCCGTTCAAAGTCTCCGCCGCTTTCCGCACGCGCGGCAACGCCGATGCTCAGCGTCGGAAAGACGGCCAGATCCGGCTGCTGCATGACGGCAGCGGCGAAGGCGAGACGGATGCGCTCGGCAATGGCCACGGCATCTTCCCGGGAAACGTTTTTCAGCACCGCCAGGAACTCATCCCCACCTTGACGGGCAAGCAGGTCGTCGGAGCGCATGATGCCGCTCGAAACACTGGCGAAAAGCCGCAGCATGTCGTCACCGGCGGCATGCCCATGCCTGTCGTTCAGCTGCTTGAAATGGTCGATATCGATGATCAGCAGCGATACCGGCTGGGAACCGAGACCCGCCAGACGCTGCGCAAGGCCGCCGCGATTGAGCGCGCCGGTCAGCGGATCGTGGTGAGCGAGTTCGGTCAGCTGATTTCGGCTGCGCTCGGCGGCCATCAGCACCATCGCCATGCTGCGCAGCATGATGAACGCGACCGCCGATACCGCCATCCAGCTGTGAATTGCACTGCCGCCGAAAGGATCCGGCCCACCGATCTCACCGGTCGCCGCGAGAATGCTGCGAACCGCAAAGATCGCGGCAGTGCAGGCGTAGAGGCCGACAAGCAAGGCTGCCGAATAAAGCCTCTCGCGCCGAACAATGCTGATCGCCTCCCTTGCGACGGCAAGATCGCAGAGGCAGCAGATGACGGAGACGTAGAGGAGCCTTGCCGAGACTGCCGATGGATCGCTGACGATGAGGACGACAGGAACGCTGACGAGAAAGATGGCAAGCCAGAAAGTGCGCTGGTCGAGCGCTCGTCCCGAAAACACGCGCACGGCAAAGAACATCAGCATGTAGCCAGCGATGGTGACGATATTGCCGCCGTCGACCGAGACGGAGTAGGGAACGAGATTACGCAGCGCGACGAGAAACGAGCCGACGCCGACAAGAAGGTTGCTCAAGCCCCACCACAACGGCCACCTCTCGAAGCGACCCGTCGCGTAGGCTGCAAGCTGGAGAATGCCCAGCACGAAACAGCTCACGGCAACAATGAAATAGATTGTCCTGAGATCCAGCAGCATGGCGCTTTCCCGAAATTCTCGCGGAACTTACAGGAAGCGTTTTGCGGTTTGATTGGAGCCTTCGCTAAGAATTTAACGATCGCAGGTTTTCCCTGCTGCATAATTCAAATCCTACAGCACCCTTGGCGCGTGTGAAAGACGCACGGCGCTGTCGTCAAGCGGCCCGCACCGAGCCGATGATGTCCGCCAACAGACCGTGCAGCAAGTCCCTGTAGCCGCTTCGGGCAGACGGACCGCTCTCTTCCGAGGTCATGACGACGGTCAGATCGAGCGACGGCACGATATAGAGCATCTGCCCGCCATATCCCCAGGCGAAATGCACCTGCTCGCCGCCGATCTGCCGCGTGAACCAGCCGTAGCCATATTCATCGCCCGAGAAGCGCGAGTTGGTGCGCTGCTGCCATGACTGGGAGATCCAGTCGGCAGGTACGATCTGGCGGCCGTCGGCAGTCTTGCCGCCGTTGCGATAGAGTTCGCCGAAGGCAAGCAGGGACCGCGCACTCATCGCCATCTGATTGCCGCCGAGATAGATGCCCTGCGGATCGCGCTCCCATGCACCAATGCGGAAACCTTCGACAGGACCCAGCCATTCGCGCGCCAGCGCCAGCGTCGACCGCCGGCCGACCCTGGTGAGAATGGCCGACAGCAGATGCGTGGAGGCGGTGGAATAGAGCATTTCCCCACCGGGCTGATCGACGAAGGGCTGCGAGAGCGCAAAACGCACCCAATTGCGCGAGGAGACCCAGCGGCCGTAGTTCGCCCCCGACATGCGATCAAGCCCGGCCTGCATGGAGAGAAGATTGCCGATCGTGATGTCGTTGATACGCGGATCGGGCGTTACAGGGAGATCGGCCTTCAGGATCGGCGCGATCTTCTGATCCGGCCCCTCGAGCAGGCCTTTGTCGATGGCGATACCGACCAGCGCCGAAATGATCGACTTCGAAGCGGATTTGATATTGGTCGATTCCGAGGGCGAATGACCATGGAACCCACGTTCGCTGAGCACGCGTCCGTCGCGAGCGACAATCACCGTCTTGAGAGGCCTCATCGCGGGGTCGCTCGCCGCGCGATCGAGACGCGGACCAAGCCCGCCGACGCCGGAAGCCGTGCTCTGAGCAGTCGCCGGCCCCGTTGCGGCAAGCGGCAGGCAGAAGAACAGCAGAAGGGAAAGAAGGCGGATCATGCGACGCAAAATAGGATATCGCTGCGATATGTTCGCGTGCCGGCGACCCATTTCACGCGATTGTGTTTCCGCGTGTCGGGAGCTAGCGACCGCGCCGCTTCACCCGCCAGAAAGACAATCCGCGCCGCAACCACACCAGGCCCGCCTGCCTGCGTGATCAAACGGCGCGGATATTACCAGCCGGGGGAAGAATTCCCAACCTGGCCGGCCGGTCGGCGCAGCCTTACAGCGCCGCGCGCCTTTTTAGGCCGATGCGCTAGGCAGCGCGGCGAACCGGCGCGCTGGCCAGCATGCGTCCCGAGGGCACGATCATGCCGGCCGCGCCGTCAAGCCAGCCTTCCGTGAGCTCGAGCGCAAGAAAGCGCGAACGTTCGAACGGACCCGGCATGACAAGATGGCGAGCCTTTTCGGCAAAGAAGCCGAAACGCTCGTAATAGGCAGCATCACCGACGAGCAAAACGGCACCGTGCCCGCGCTTCTTCGCTTCGAGGATCGCCGCGCGCATCAGCGCCGAGCCGATGCCCTTGCCGCCGCAATGCGGCGCAACGGCGAGCGGTCCAAGCAGCAGCGCATTGATCGGCGTGCCTTCGTCATTGACGCCGGCCTCGATGTTCCAGAGCCGCACCGAGCCGATGACATGGCCGTCGCGATCGCGCGCGACGAGCGCAAGGCCCTCGGCCGGGAAGCGGTTGCGGCGGATCTTCTCCGACGACTTCTTGCGGCGATCCGGACCCATGACGCGGTCGAGCAGGTTTTCACGCGCAACGACATCCGAGGGATTTTCGGCGTCGATGGCGAAAGTGGTAGGCGCAAAGAATGCGCGGACAGAATCAAGAACAGCGGCCATCTTGGCCTCCCGTACCCAATACCGTTATCAGCGGCGATGAAGGAAAATTGTGAAGTTGCCGCCCCGGCTGGTTACGGGGCCGGCGGAAACGACCTTAGATGACGTAGGACTTCAACGGGTCGAAACCGTTGAAAGCGACCGCCGAATAGGTCGTCGTATAGGCGCCGGTGCCTTCGATTAGGACCTCGTCGCCGATCGAAAGGGAGATCGGCAGCGGATAGAGGTTCTTCTCGTAGAGCACGTCGGCCGAATCGCAGGTCGGACCGGCAATGACGCAGGGCTCCATCTCGTCGCCGTCGTGTTCCGTGCGGATCGGATAGCGGATGGCTTCGTCCATCGTCTCGGCGAGACCGCCGAACTTGCCGATGTCGAGGAAGACCCAGCGGGCATCGTCATTGTCCGACTTCTTCGAAATCAGAACGACTTCCGCCTTGATGACACCGGCATTGCCGACCATGCCGCGGCCCGGCTCGATGATCGTCTGCGGGATCTGATTGCCGAAATGCGTGCGCAGCGCCTGGTAGATCGACTTGCCATAAGCTTCTGCGGACGGGACGTCACGCAGGTACTTGGTCGGGAAGCCGCCGCCCATGTTGACCATCTGCAGGTGGATGCCCTGCTTGGCAAGTGATACGAAGACGCGCTTGGCATCGGCGAGCGCCGAATCCCAGGCATCGACCTTAGTCATCTGCGAACCGACATGGAACGAGACGCCATAGGACTGCAGGCCAAGCTGATGGGCGTAGACGAGAACGTCGACGGCCATCTGCGGAACGCAGCCGAACTTGCGCGACAGCGGCCATTCGGCGCCTTCGCCATCGGTCAGCACGCGGCAGAAGACACGGGCGCCGGGAGCGGCGCGCGAAATCTTCTCGACTTCCTCGTGGCTATCGACGGCAAAGAGGCTGACGCCGAGCGCATGGGCGCGGGCAACGTCACGTTCCTTCTTGATCGTGTTGCCATAGGAGATGCGGGCGGCGGTCGCACCGGCTTCGAGCGCCATTTCGATTTCGGCAACGGATGCGCAATCGAAATTGGAGCCGAGGCCTGCAAGCAGCTTCAGCACTTCAGGAGCCGGGTTGGCCTTGACGGCGTAGTAGATGGCGCTGTCCGGCATGGCGTGACGAAAGGCGTGAAAATTGTCGCGAACGACATCGAGGTCAACCACGAGGCAGGGACCGTCGGGACGTCGGGTTGCGAGAAAGTCGCGGATGCGCTGGGTGGTCATATCGATTCCCTCTTCCAATTCCAGAGCTCCGGCATGAACCGGAGGACAAAGGGCATACGATAGCTCGCATTGGAACCAGCCGGTGGAGACCCCGGAACCATAGCAAGCGCTCGATGCGCAGATAGTGAACCAACGCCGCGGTGCGGTGTAAGTTCGGCTTTGTCTGCCATGGATTGGAGGGAGAATCCCAACCGCACTTCCGGCAATGATGGTGTGCCTCTTCAGTAACCCCCGCTGATGGAAAGCAGGGAGAGAACAAAAAGGCCCGCACCGTCGTTGCTTCAGGCGTCCTCGCATTTTCCGGTTGGCCGGAATAGCGACTGGAGGGGTTAATTCCAGGTACCTTACCGATTTCCTCACCAATTCGAGGGTTCGGCGGACACCCATGGGCACGTGCGACTTTGGGCTGAGTGGGAAATAAGAATATTCGCCTTCATAATCAAGCGATTTTTTGATCTCGGGGCTAAAAAAATTATTGAACAAGACGAGCCAATTTGTTCAACATTCCGAAACAGCCCGAGGGGTGCCATGGATACCTTGACCCGCATACGCGCCTTCATCGATGTCGTCGAGGCCGAAGGCTTCTCCGCCGCGGCACGACGCACCGGCCGCTCGAAGGCGCTGCTCTCCAAATATGTCCGCGAATTGGAAGACGAGCTCGGCGCCCTGCTGCTCAACCGCACCACCCGGCAGTTCTCCATGACCGAAGCCGGCCATACCTATTACCGCACCGCCTCCGATATCTTGAAGGAGATCGACAACCTTGCCGATCTCGTGCGTGAGAACAATGCACAGCTCAAAGGACGGCTGCGCATCTCGGTGCCGCGCACCTTCGTCGATGCCGATGTCGGCCAATCGCTGATCGATTTCGCCAAGGAGAACCCTGACCTTTCGCTGGAGATCGCCGCCGACGACCGGTTCGTCGATCTGATCGAGGAAGGCTTCGACGTGGCGATCCGCATCACCAAGCTCGAGGATTCCGGCATGATCGCCCGCAAGATCTCGGATTTCCGCATCCATATTTGCGCCACCCCCGATTTTCTCGAGCGTTATCCCGATCTCGATCACCCGACGGCGCTTTCCAACGTCCCCTTCATCGTCGATACCAATGCGCGCACCCAGGCGAGCATCCGCTTCCACAATCCCGACAACACCTCGTTCGCCGTTGCCGTTGCCGGACCGATAGAGGTCAACAGTCCGCATGCGACATTGCGCGCGGCACTTGCCGGCATCGGTGTAGCCTTCATCCCGGATTTCATCGCCCGCAAGCCGATCGAGAGCGGCGAACTGGTAACCCTGTTCAACGACTACATCCCGACCGACCGCGGCATCTATGCCGTCTATCCGCACCGGCGCTACCTGCCGGCCAAGGTAAGAATCTTCGTCGATTACCTGCACAACTGGTTCAAGAAGCATCCGTAGGCCAGCGCCCTTGCGAAACGATCCGACATTCCGCCCCGCTCTACAGCGCCGCGCGTCTTTTCAGACGCGCAAAGGACGCTGTAGCACTTTGAATGCTGCATAATTTTATCCTTAAATCGATTCCGATTTAAGGAATTATGCAGTGGCATCCTGCCCCGCGAAGCCGATGCCGAGCCCGGTCCCAATTCCGTCCCAATTTCTGGCAAAGAGTCAGGGTCACCGAACAGGGCAGCGGAATAGATGAAACATTCGACGATACTGATGGCCGCGCTTCTTTGGCTGGTGCCGGCCGCCGCCTTTGCCCATCCGCACATCTTCGTGGAGGCGCGCCTCGAAGTCGTCGCCGGCAAGGACGGCAGTGTCGAGGAGCTGCGCAATGTCTGGCGCTTCGACGAGGTCTTTTCGTCCTCCGTGGTCATGGATTTCGACAAGAACACCGATCTGAAGCTGGAGCCGAACGAGCTCGCCGAGGTCGGAAAAACGGTGAAGCAATCGCTCGCCGACTACGATTACTACATGAACCTGACGATCAACGGGAAGAACATCACCGTCCAGAAGCCTGACATCATCCATGTCGACTACAAGGAAGGTCAACTGCTGATGTTCTTTGCGGTGAAGCCGGTGGAGAAGATGCCACTCAAGGGCAGGCTCAGCTTCGGCGTCTATGACCCGACGCTCTATACCTCGATCGACTTTCCCACGGATGGTGAGCTTGCGATCGTCGGAGACGGCTTCAAGGCCTGCAAACATCAGGTGGTGCGGCCCGATGCCGACCAGGTGATATCGGAAAACAAACAGTCGCTGACGGACGCCTTCTTTAACGATCCCACCGGCACCAACATGTCCAAACTCTTCGCCACCCGGCTGGAGGTCACATGCTGACGAAACGCCTGCCCCTCATCCTTTCCGCTGTCGTCCTTGCGCTCCTGGCGGCGGCAAGTCTGGCCCATGCGCAATCTCCGCTCGGCATCGGCACGGCGGAGCCGAGCTTCCAGCCGACCGGCGGGCCGTTCGCTCCGCTTTTGCTCTATGTGAACTATGAGCAGCAGGCCTTCTATCGGGCGTTGACCGGCGCCTTGAAGGCGATGCGCCAAGACCCGTGGCAGCTGGCATCGCTGATCGGCCTGTCCTTCGCCTACGGCGTCTTCCATGCCGCCGGCCCAGGCCACGGCAAGGCGGTCATCTCCTCCTACATGATCGCCAACGAGGTCGAACTGAAGCGCGGCGTGGTGATTTCCTTCATTTCGGCCTTCGTCCAGGGCGTGATGGCAGTGGCGCTGGTCGGCGGCGCCTGGCTGGTGTTGCGCGGCACCGGCATCACGCTGACGGAGGCGACCCACGTAATGGAGATCGCAAGCTTCGTCATGGTCATCCTGTTCGGCGGCTGGCTGCTGTTTCGAAAACTGCGCTCGATGGCGGGCAATATGCCGCGGCGCCGGCTGATGGCGACGCCTGCCGGCCCGGTCAGCATGATGCTCGACTGGAAGGACAATGCGGCCGAACGCCAAGCCTATGCCTTCAACGGCAAGGCGCAGGCTGTCGATGCCGGCCACACCTTTGTTCCCGGCATGGTCTGCGAGACCTGCGGCAATGCCCATGTGCCCGACCCGGCCCTGCTCGGCGGCGATAAGTTCAGCGTCCGCGAGGCCTGGTCGGCGATCGTTGCCGTCGGTCTGCGCCCCTGTTCCGGTGCCTTGCTGGTCATGACCTTCTCACTGCTGAACGGGCTCTATCTCGGCGGCGTGCTGTCGGTCGTCGCCATGTCGCTCGGCACGGCAATTACCGTTTCCCTGCTTGCCACACTTGCCGTCACTGCCAAGAGCGCGGCCGTCCGCCTCTCCGGACGCGGCTCGGCCGCCTCAATCTGGGTCGGCAATGCCATCGAAATCCTCGGCGCCGTGCTCGTCATGCTGATGGGCGCCCTGCTGCTTGGGGCCTCGCTGCAGGTTTAAACCTATTTCCCCCGGCTGCGCTGGTAACGCGCCCGCAACCAGAAGACAGCGAAGAACGCCATGATCAGGCAGACGCCGACGACGATCGCCAACGTCGGCGAGAAGTTGCCGATCCACAGAACGATGGTCGGCAGGAAATAGATGACGAGGGCAGCGCTAAGCAGGATGATGCCGGCGGCGGTCGCCTGCGAGCGGCTTTCCGGGCTCATACGAGCCTTTCCTTTTCGAGATCGGCGCGGATATCCTGCAGGCGGCGGATCTGATTGCCCTCGGCGTCGAAATTCGCGGGGGAAAGCCATGCTTCGAAGGCATCGTTGATCACCGGCCATTCGGCATCGATCATCGAGAACCAGGCGGTGTCGCGGTTGCGATGCTTGGAGATCATGTGCTGGCGGAAGACCCCTTCGAAGCTGAAGCCGTAACGCGCGGCCGTCGTCTTGCTCGCCTCGTTCTTATTGTCGCATTTCCATTCGTAGCGGCGGTAGCCGAGATCCTCGAAGACGTGCTTGGCCATCAGGTAATGCGCCTCGGTCGAAAGCGGCGACCGCTTCATCTCGGCCCCGTGCGCCACCCCGCCGATCTCGACGACGCCGTTTGTCGGGTCGGCGCGCATGTAATTCGCCATGCCGACAATCTTGCCGGTGGCGTTGTCACGGAAGATATGGGTGAGCCAGCCGGACTTGGTATTGACGGTTTCCAGCCAGTTGGCGAAATCGTCGATACCGGAGAAATCATCCTGCGCGAAATAGAGAAGCAGCGGGTTGATGCCCATGCCGCCGAGCCCGTCCCACAGCCCCTCGAGATGTTCCGCGCGCCGATAGGGCTCGACGGTGACGAAACGGCCCTTCAGCGTGACCGGCTTCGGCGCCGGGCAGCCCTTGAAATTTGCAAGATCGCGCATGTTCACTCCCCTTTTCGGAAGAGTGGATAGGCCAGCCGCCCGACAAAGGCAACCGGCCTAGATGTCACTGTGACAAGGTCACCTTGGCGGAGGACACCGTCGCCTCGATATGGTCGACCAACTGGTCGGCAAGGCCGAGGCGGCCGGCAAGCAGGTCGAGATAACCACGCTCGGCGCGCGAATCCGGCTCGATGGTGAGCCGCGAGGCGGTGTAGAGCTCGACGCGCTGTTCTTCCGTCACCGCCGCTTTGACGAGCGCATCGATATCCGTCGGTGAGGCGAGTTCACGCTCGATGAAGGCCGCAGCCTCGCCGCTGACGTCGGCGGCCTTGACCTTTTCCATGATGAGGGCGCGTTCGGCATCGTCGATATGGCCGTCGGCCTTGGCGGCGGCGATCATCGCGCGGATCAGCACCAGCACGAATTCATTGCTGCCGGCAGGTGAGGTCGGCCCGAAACCGGATTCGACAGGCGGCGGCAGGAGAACTGGATTGTTGGCCGAGGGCGCGTCCGAGGGAGCCGCTGGCGCCTGCCCGGCCTGGTAATTCTTGTAGGCTTGGTAGCCGAGACCCGCGATGGCGGCAAGACCGCCGATCGCCAGCGCATTGCCGGCAATACTGCGGCCCGTCTTGGTGCCGAGAAGCGCGGCCGCGATCGCACCGGTCTTCATCGGATTGTTCTTCGCCGTTTGAACGGCATCGCCCGCCCTGTCGCGGACCGAACCGCCGAGACCCGGCACCTGCGAACCCAAGAACTGGTCGAGAAGCTTCTTTGCGTCGAACATTCCTCGTCATCTCCCTGTTTGAAGCTGGAGGAGTACATAGGTTTGCGACGGGTGAAATACAAATTGAGGGGTGGGGATTGTGGCCGAAGGCCGACACACCCCTGCCGAAATTCAGGCCTTCAGCGCCGCCGCCTCTGCCGCGAGCTTGGTAATGCCCGCCCAGTCGCCGGCCGCGACCAGTTCCTTGGGCGCCACCCACGAGCCGCCGACGCAGACGACGTTCGGCAGCGAGAGGTAATCATTGGCATTCTTCAGCGAAATACTGCCGGTCGGGCAGAACAACGTGCCGGCAAGCGGCGAGGACAGCGCCTTGAGAAAGGCGGCGCCGCCAGCCTGCTCGGCCGGGAAGAATTTCAGCACCTGGTAGCCTTCTTCGCGCAGCGCCATGACTTCGCTGGCGGTCGCAGCCCCCGGAAGCAACGGCACGTCGGAATCGGCGGCGGCATCGAGCAGTTCCTGCGTCGTGCCCGGGCTGACGATGAACTTCGAACCGGCCTCGACGGCGGCTGCCCAATGGGCGACATTGAGGATCGTGCCGGCGCCGACTTCGGCGCCCTCGACCTCTGCGGCGACGGCGCGCACGGCCTCGAGCGCCGCCGGCGTGCGCATGGTGATCTCGATCGCCTTCAGGCCGCCCGCGACGAGCGCGCGGGCCAGAGGCACCGCCGTCTTCGCATCGTCGACGATCAAGACCGGAACGACAGGCTGGAGTTTCAGGATGGAAAGGAGCTTCTCTGTTTTCTCGCCCATGGTCGCGCGACCTCCTTGAAACGATTGAATTCGGACCCCGAATAACGCCCCCGCGGAACCTTGTCGAGATAAAACCGGACCGCATGCCGAGAAGGGTATGAAATGCGTGGAAATTGGGCTACCGTGCCGCAATCGTCACAAAAGGTTCACCGATATGGCGAAAGAGATCGAGCGGAAGTTTCTGGTACGCAGCGATGGATGGCGTTCCGCCGTCGAGACGAAGTCTGTCTTCAGGCAGGGTTACATTGCCTCGATGGACGACCGTTCCGTCCGGGTGCGCATCCTCGACGGCAGGAAGGCGAAACTGACGATCAAGATCGGCCGCAGCACCATCACCCGTGACGAATTCGAATACGACATCCCGATCGCCGATGCCGAAGAGCTGTTGCAGAACGCGATCGGCGTCGTCATCGAGAAGACGCGCTATCGCGTTCCGCATGAGGATTTTGTCTGGGAAGTCGACGTCTTTACCGGCGAACATCGCGGACTGGTGATTGCCGAGGTGGAAATGACGGCGGAAACCGATGATCCGGCCTTGCCTACCTGGCTCGGCCGCGAAGTGACCGGCGATTTCCGCTATTCCAACCAGGCCCTTGCTACAGAATACGGGCACGACAGGCATGGCCTATCGCATTCGGCCTGACGCCGATTTCACCGAGTCATTCCGCAGTGTCGCGACGGAGCAGCTGGAACGCGCCGTCACAGTTCTCGAGGAGCGCCCGGACGGCGCCCATGAGGCGATCCATTCCTTCCGCAAGAACCTGAAACGACTGCGCTCGCTCTACCGCCTCGTGGCCCGCGACGTGCCGGATTTTCGGGCCCAGGAAAATACAAGGCTGCGCGATGCCGCACGCTCGCTTTCGGCGATCCGCGACGCTGCCGCCCTCATCGGCACCGCCCAATATCTGCAGCATGCAGCTCGCGGGAAAGAGGAGAGCGAAGCGCTCGGCCGCATCGTCACCATTCTCGAAGGGCGTCGTGACTGGATGGCGGAAGCCGAAAGCGGCTTGGAACAGCGGCTGACGGAAACCTCCGACGTTCTGAAGGAGGCGATCGCCGCCCTGGATGCCGTTTCCTTTGATGGCGGCCACCGCAAGAATGCCCGCATGCTGGCGAAGAGCTGGCGACGCACGGCGCGGAAGGCCAAGACCGCGCTTGCGGCTTGCCATGGCGAGGCATCGGCCGACGATTTCCACGATCTGCGCAAACGCACCTACGACTATCGGCTCTACCATGCCCTTTTGCGCGACGTCTGGCCGGGCGCAATGAAGGCGAAGCGCGATGCCGCCAAGGAACTCGTTGAGGATCTCGGCCACATCCACGATCTCACCGTGCTCTCCGAACTGGTCGAAGCCGAACCGCAGCTCTTCACCCGCAATGACGACCTGGCGCATCTGCTCGACATCATCATCTTCCGCCAGCAGGAAGACCGGCGGCAAGCGTTGGTCAAAGCCGAAGCCGTCTTCGCTGATGATGCCGACGAGGAAGCGGAGCGCATCGAGCTTCTCTGGTTGATGGCTGGAAACTGAGAGAAGGTCGCCGCTGGCGAAGGCAATTGCGCGGCTCGCCGATTTTCTGTATTTCCGGCCTATGACCGACAGCCTGACACACACCAGCCCGTTCCTCGTGGCCGCACTCTACCATTTCGTTTCCGTGCCGCGCTTTGCCGACCTGCAGGCGCCGCTGCAGACGCTTTGCGAGGAGAACGGCGTCAAGGGCACGCTGCTTCTGGCGCATGAAGGCATCAACGGCACGATTGCAGGCCCGGATGCCGGCATTCACGCCGTGCTTTCCTTCCTGCGCGCCCAGCCGGAATTTTCGAGCCTGGAGCACAAGGAAAGCCGCGCCTCGAAAATGCCCTTCCTGCGCATGAAGGTGAAGCTGAAGAAGGAAATCGTCACTATGGGTGTCGAAGATATCGACCCCAACAAGGTGGTCGGCACCTATGTGGCGGCCAAGGACTGGAACACTCTGGTTTCCGATCCCGACACCATCGTCATCGACACCCGCAACGACTACGAGACGGCGATCGGAACCTTTCGCGGCGCGCTCGACCCGAAGACCAAGAGCTTCCGAGAGTTTCCGGAATGGGTGCGTCAGAATCCCGGTCTGCACAACAAGCCGAAGATCGCCATGTACTGCACCGGCGGCATACGCTGCGAGAAGGCCACCGCCTTCATGAAGGCTGAGGGCTTCGATGAGGTCTATCATCTGAAGGGCGGCATCCTGAAATATCTGGAGGAAGTGCCGCAGGAGGAAAGCCTCTGGGATGGCGCCTGCTTCGTCTTCGACGAGCGCGTGTCCGTCGAGCACGGTTTGAAGGAAGGCGAACACCGGCTCTGCCACGCCTGCCGCAACCCGATCACTGCCGAGGAAATTACGTCACCGCTCTACGAGGAAGGCGTTTCCTGTAGCCACTGCTACCACACGCGCACGGAGAAAGACCGGCTGCGCTACCGTCAGCGTCAGCACCAGATCGCACTGGCGAAGAAGCGCGGTCAGCGACATATCGGCAGCTGAGCCGGGATTCTGATTGGATCAGCCTGCCGCCTGGATGCGGCGCCGAGCTTCCGGCTCCGCTGCACGTCGCTCGTTCAACATCTCGGTGATAAGGTCTGATGCCACAGGCTTTCCGAACAAATAGCCCTGCAGGCAGTCGCAGCCGAAGAGGCGCATGGCTGTCGCCTGCTCCTCGGTCTCGATGCCTTCGGCCGTCACCGGAATGTCGAGCGAGCGGGCAAGCGCCACCGTCGCCTGCAGCATCTCGCGCTGGCGTTTGTCGTTGACACCCATGACCAGCGAGCGGTCGATCTTGATGCGGTCGAAGCCGAACTGCCTGAGGTAACCGATCGAGGAGAAGCCGGAACCGAAATCGTCGAGCGCCACCTTGACCCCCAGCGCCTTCAACCGTTCGATCGACTGGCGGGTGCGCTGCGGATTCTGTATCATGTAGCCTTCGGTGATCTCGAGCGTGATGCGGCCGGCCTCGATCTCCGTCTGCTTTAGCACGTAGCGCACATAGTCGGTAAAGGCGGGATTGCGGAACTGGCCGGGCGAGACGTTGACCGAGACATTGAGTTCCGGCCATTGCTTGGCCGTCTCACAGGCCTTGCGCAGCACGAACAGGCCGAGCGATTCGATGAGGCCGCTGGTTTCGGCGATCGGGATGAACAGCTCGGGCGAAACAGGGCCATGGCCCGGACGGTTCCAGCGCACCAGCGCCTCGACGCCGGTCATCGCATGCGTCGCCGCGTCGATCAGCGGCTGGTAGGCAAGCGTCAGGTCGCCGCTTTCGATGGCGATCCGGAGATCGAGCTCCAGCGCATTGCGCTGCTCTCGATCCGCATCCATCGACGGATCGTAAAGCATCATGCGCGCGCGGCCGGCCTCCTTCGCCTTGTACATGGCAAGGTCGGAGCGGCGCACCAGTTCTTCCCGCCCGATCGTACCGAGAGACGACATGGCGATGCCGATGCTGGCCCCGACGACGACGACGCGGCGGCCGATCTCCAGCGGTTCGACAAGAAAATCGAGAATCTGCTCGGCAAGCTGCAGGGCGGCGGCATTCTCGCTGTCGGAGAGAAAGGCGATCGCAAATTCATCGCCGCCGATGCGGGCGAGAACGGCACCCTGCGGAATGAGCACATCGAGCCCAGCTGCGACTGCACGGATCAGCTGGTCGCCGGTGCCGTGGCCATAGCTGTCATTGACTTCCTTGAAGCCATCGAGATCGAGATAGAGGAGCAGCACGTTGCGCTTGGTCTGGCGTGCCTCGGCGACAAAACGATCGACGGCGAGCCCGAGACCGTCGCGATTGGAAAGACCGCTCAGCCTGTCGCGTAGCGCCTCCTCGCGGGCGCTGTTTTCCTCCGCCTTCAGGCGGCGTCCGGCAAGCCAGCCGATGACCAGCAGCACCACGAAGAACAATCCGACGAGGCCGAGCGCCTGGATGACCATCGGCCGCACCTGTGCATAGCCGATATCGCCGGGTGAACGCGAGATCCACACGAGCTTGCCAAGCGTTGCCCCTGTCGGATCGACGATCGGTACGAGATAGTCGGCCGCAAAGCTCGGCGGCGCCAGCCTCAGCCCGCCGATGACATAGGTCTGGCCGAGAGCGGTCACCCTGTCGTCGTCGAGATGGCGGGCGAAAACGAGATAGCGTTGCTGGCCGGCGGGCACATCCAGCGCCCCGGACTTTTTCCGCACCAATGCCACACCGACGGCGGCAATGCCCCGTTTGGTGGTGACGAAACCGATCGCCTGAGGACGATCGGCCGGGCCGGCCGCCTTCACCGTGTCGAAGAGGGTCCAGAGCGAAGGCGCGAAGAAATCCGTAAGCGGCTCCTCCATCGGTTTGCCGTCGCGATAGGCCATGATCGCCTTCTTCTCGCCATCGATGACGATTGCCATGTCGAAAAGCGAACTGTTGACCGACATCTCGCCGTAGTTGCTCACCGTCCAGGCCATACCGTCGGCTGCGTAGACGTTGACGGCGGCGTCGTCCCAGGCGGCGTAATCGTCGAGCGTCGCGCCGAGCTGGTCCTCGAAGGTCTTCAACGCGCCGATCGTCGTTTCGCGCGAGCGCTCGTCATCGAGAACATTGGAATTTTCGGCCACGCGTTCGAGCGCCGTCAGCACCATGATGGTGGCGACTGCGACGATGACCGCGAAGGAGAAAAGCACGCCCGTGACGGTGATGTGACGGCCTATTCCCGATCCCTTGCTCTGCGACTTTCCGGCTGTCCGCATTACGACTCCCTGACCGTTGGACTTTGCCAGTCAAGGGTTCAAAAACGTTTAAGCAACCGCCTGTTGCAGGCCTCTCGTCATCTATTTTTTGTGCCTGTCGCCGGTCGTCGCGAAAATGATGGCAAGCAGCGTCGGCTTGCCATGCCGCCCGGAAGTCCGCGCCCGGATGGCGCGCGAATAAGCGTCGTGCCTCTCTCAAGTGGCCGGGGCAGCTGCGCTAAACCGCCTTGTGATTGCCCTTCGGAAATTGCGCCGCGAGTTGGCGATACCACTTGCCGCTCTTCTTCACCGTGCGCAGCTGGGTTTCATAATCGACATGGACGAGACCGAAGCGCATGCGGTAGCCTTCCGCCCATTCGAAATTGTCCATCAGGCTCCAGGCGAAATAGCCGCGCAAGGGATAGCCGTCCTTGATGAGGTTGGCCACGACATCGAGGTGATCGCCGATATAATCGAGACGCATCGTATCGTCCACCTCGCCGTCGACGGCATCGGTGTTGTCGCAGGCGCCGTTCTCGGTGATGTAGCATTCCGGCAGCTCGTAGCGGCGGTAGAGGTCCTCGACCGAGAGCTTCAGGCCCGGCGCATAGATTTCCCAACCGATATCGGTCTTGACGTCGCTTGCCGGCGGCGCTTCCACCGCCCAGGGGAAATCGCCTTTGCGTTCGGCATCGTCGATGACACGCTCGGGCTTATAATAGTTCAGGCCCCACCAATCGAGTTTCTGGCTGATGAGTTTCAGGTCGCCATCTTCGACGACGGGCATGCGGTCGCCGAGCGCCGCGATGAATTCCTTCGGATATTCACCCTTGAAGACCGGATCGAAGAAGGCGCCGTTGTGGAACTGATGCGCCCGCTCGCCGGCGGCAAGATCGGCCGGGCTGTCGGAGCCGGGAATGATCGAGGCGGCGTTGAGCACAAGCCCGACCGGCACGTTGGGGGCTTCCGAGCGGATCGCCTCGACGCCGAGGCCGTGGGCAAGGTTCATGTAATGCATGGCATGAAGGGCGGCCTGCATGTTGCGCTCGCCCGGAGCATGGATGCCATAGAGGTGGCTGAGCCAGACAATGCACCAGGGTTCGTTGAAGGTCGCGACCCGGTCGAGGCGATCGCCAAGGCGGTTCATCACCGTCTTGGCATAGCGCTGAAACGCATAGGCAGTCGAACGCGCGGTCCAGCCACCCTCGCCGGCGAGCAGCAGAGGCAGGTCCCAGTGGTAGAGCGTTGCGAAGGTCTTGATGCCGCGCGCCTTGCAGCCGTCGACGAGCCGGTCGTAGAAATCGAGGCCGGCCTCGTTCACCGGACCGGTACCGTCGGGGATGATGCGCGGCCAGGCAATTGAGAACCGGTAGGCTTCGACACCCATCTCCTTGATGAGATCGAGGTCCTGCTCCAGCCGATTGTAGTGATCGCAGGCGATATCGCCGTTATCGCGATTATGGACACGGCCGGGCATATTGCAGAAAGCATCCCAGATGGATGGCTTGCGGCCATCGGCCTTGCTGGCGCCCTCGATCTGGAAGGCGGCGGTGGCGACGCCGAAGGTGAAGTCGCCGGGAAAGCGCTCTGCCAGTTTTTTCGGATCGATCATCTGTAAATCCTATCTCTAGAGCAATTCCAGGAAAAGTGCGAAGCGGTTTTCCGTCCGGAATTGCGTGAAAACAAAGAGATAGAGCATTTCCGTGATTCGAAGAAAAAAAGGAAACGCTCTAGGTTGAGGCCGTTTGCCGGGATTTAGCCAAGCGTGAAGGCAAAGTACAGGTCGGCGTCGAGAAAAACTGCAACGTTGCAGGAAACGCCTGCTTCTCCACCCTCCCCCACTCATAACGGCAATGTCAGCAGTCGTGACTTGCTGTTGGGACCACGACCTTTACACGGGAAATGGCATCACAAATATGAAAGGAATCCAATGCTGTCTTCGATCCATCTGCTGCAGCCCCATCTGCTGAGCTTGCTGCGCATTGTCTCGTCGCTTGTGCTTTTCAGCTACGGAACGCAGAAGATTTTGCATTTTCCGGTTGCGGCAAGCGTGCCGCCCGTCGGCTCGCTTTCCTGGGTTGCTGGGCTTATCGAACTCACGCTCGGCTTCCTCGTCCTGGTGGGATTCCAGACCCGTATCGCAGCCTTCGTGCTCTCGGGCCTGATGGCCTTCGCCTATTTCATCGGGCATGCGTCGAAGGGCATCTATCCCGCCCAGAACGGCGGCGTTGCGGCGATCCTGTTCTGCTTCGTGTTTCTTTATCTGGTGGCGGCAGGTGCCGGACCGTTGAGCGTCGATAACTTTCTGAAGCGTGGCCGCACTGCAGCGGCCTGATCAGAAATAAAACAAAAAAGCCGAGGCGACTGCAGACGAGGCCGCCTCGGCGTTTTTCATTGGGCGACGCCAATGACGCGGATCATTAAATTCAGGGCTTGACCCAGGCGCCATTCTTCTTCGAAGACGCGACGCAGGCTTCGACGAAAGCCACACCCTTCACGCCGTCATCGACGGTGGGGTAGACCACTGCCTTGTCGACGGCCTTGCCCTTCTTGCGCGCATTGATCGCATGCGCAGCTTCCGTATAGATCGTCGCAAAGGCTTCGAGATACCCTTCCGGGTGCCCTGATGGCACGCGCGTGACACGGCCGGCAGCCGCCCCTGAACCGGCGCCGCCCCGGGTGATCAGCCGCTTCGGCTCACCGAAAGGCGTGTACCACAAGTAGTTCGGGTCCTTCTGGGTCCATTCCAGCCCGCCCTTGGTGCCGTAGACGCGGACCATCAGGCCGTTTTCATGGCCGGGTGCCACCTGGCTGCACCAGAGCATGCCCTTGGCCGGCTTCTCCGAGCCCTTCGCCTTGAAGCGCAGCATGACATGCGCGTTGTCGTCCAGCCGGCGGCCCGGAACGAAACTGTCGAGGTCGGCGGCGAGGCTATCGAGCTCGAGACCGGTGATAAAGGCAGCGAGATTATAGGCATGCGTGCCGATATCGCCGGTCGAGCCGCCGACGCCGGACTGCGCCGGATCGGTGCGCCAGGCGGCCTGTTTCTGGCCGGTTTGTTCGACCGCTTCCGTCAGCCAGTCCTGCGGATATTCGGCCTGGACGACGCGAATGTCGCCGAGTTCGCCGTTCGCGATCATCTCCCGCGCCTGGCGGACCATCGGATAACCGGTGTAATTATGCGTCAGCACGAAGAGCGCGCCGCCCTCGTCGGCGATCTTCTTCAGCTTCTTCGCATCGGCAAGGTTGGATGTCAGCGGCTTGTCGCAGATGACATGGATGCCGCGCTTCAGGAATTCCTTGGCTGCATCGTAGTGAACATGGTTCGGCGTGACGATCGCCACCGCTTCGATGCCGTTCTTCAGCTTCGCCTCGCGGATTGCCATCTCGCGATAGCTGGAATAGGTCCGCGACGGATCGAGGCCGAGGTCGCGGCCGGATGCGATCGCCTTTTCGGGCGAAGCCGACAGTGCGCCGGCGATGAGATCGTACTGATCGTCGATGCGGGCCGCGATACGGTGCACCGCGCCGATAAAAGCGCCCGCGCCGCCGCCCACCATGCCGAGCCGGATGCGCGGCTCGCGGGTCTGTTCGGATGATGCTTCGATTGCCATTGATTCCTCCTGAAATTAAACTTGGTGCGGACGCATGCCCCTCATCCGGCTGCCGCCACCTTCTCCCCGTAAACGGGGCGAAGGGACTGTGTCGCACCCTCTCCGTTCCCCGCTCGCTCTCGCAAGGCACGTCCCCTTTCCCCGTCTTTTACGGGGAGAGGGTTAGGGTGAGGGGCAAGAGCCACCAACCGGTGTGTGCTGTTAAGAAAGCCCCAGCATCCGCCGGTTCGCCGCCTGGTCCGTGCCGCTGCCGGCGAAATCGTCGAAGGCTTTCTCGGTGACGCGGATGATATGGGCGGCAACGAATTCGGCCCCTTCGCGGGCGCCGTCTTCCGGATGCTTCAGCGCGCATTCCCATTCCACCACGGCCCAGCCGTCGAAATTATTCGCCGTCATCTTCGAGAACACCGCGCCGAAATCGACCTGGCCGTCGCCGAGCGAACGGAACCGGCCGGCGCGTTCCACCCAGCCCTGATAGCCACCGTATACGCCCTGGCGCCCGGTCGGATTGAACTCCGCATCCTTGACGTGGAACATCTTGATGCGGTCCTTGTAAATGTCGATGTTGTCGAGATAATCGAGGCACTGCAGGACGTAGTGCGAGGGATCGTAGAGCATGTTGGCGCGCGGATGGTTCTTCACGCGCTCCAGGAACATCTCGAAGGTGATGCCGTCATGCAGGTCCTCGCCCGGGTGGATCTCGTAGCAGACATCGATGCCGTTCTCGTCCGCATGATTGAGGATCGGCGTCCAGCGACGGGCGAGTTCGTCGAAGGCAGTCTCGACCAAGCCGGCAGGACGCTGCGGCCAGGGATAGATGAAGGGCCAGGCAAGCGCGCCGGAGAAGGTCGCATGCGCCGTAAGCCCGAGGTTTTTGGATGCCGTCAGCGCCATCTTGACCTGCTCGACCGCCCATTCCTGACGCGCCTTCGGATTGCCGCGCACCTCCGGTGCAGCAAACCCGTCGAAGGCTTCGTCATAGGCCGGGTGAACGGCGACGAGCTGGCCTTGCAAGTGAGTGGAGAGTTCGGTGATCTCGATGCCGTTTTCGCGAGCCTTGCCGGCGAATTCGTCGCAATAGGCCTTGGACGTGGCAGCCTTCTTCAGATCGATCAGCTGGCTGGCCCAGGTCGGCACCTGGACGCCCTTGTAGCCGATGTCGGCCGCCCATTTGGTGATCGCGTCCCAAGAGTTGAAAGGAGCAGTATCGCCCGCGAACTGGCCAAGGAAAAGGCCGGGGCCCTTGATCGTCTTCATGTCAGATTCCTCCCTGAATATCGACCGTAAACGTTTCTGAGATGTTGTAGCACGCTGTTGGGCGGGAGCAAGGCGCCTCCTCCGCCCTTGGCTCATGATTTGGCGCGAGGCCAGATGCGATATGGCTGCGAGCTAATCATGATGGGCTCTGGCGGGCAAGAGGTACGTGCAGCATTTTCGGCCAGCCACTGTATGGAAGCATAAAAAATGCGCCCATCCTTTCGAATGGGCGCATGTCTCAAGTCGATGGATCAGAACGGCGAATCCGGGAAATAGAAGTCCTTGGCATTCTCCTTGGTGACGAGCGTCGCATCGAGAATGTAGCTGCCATGAACCGGGACCTGATCGTAAAGTGCCGCCGCTGTCAGCTCCATCGCCGTGCCGACCATTGCCGGCGGATAGAGAACGTCGACCGGGATCAGCTTGTCGCCGTCCATGACCTTCTTGACCATGTCCTTGGAGCCGGCACCGGCGACGACATATTTGATGTCGGTGCGCTTGGCCTGCTCGATCGCCTGCAGAACGCCGACGGCCATGTCGTCATCCTGGCACCATACGACGTCGATCTTTTGGTACTTGGTCAGGTAGTCCTGCATGACCTTGAAGGCGTCGTCGCGGTTCCAGTTGCCGTACTGGCGGTCGAGAACCTTGACGTTCGAGCCGGCAATGCCCTTGTCGAAGCCGTCCTGGCGCTGCTGGTCGATCGGGATCGGCAGACCGCGGATGATGACCACCTCGGCGTCCGGCGTCGTGTCCTTGATGTACTTGCCGGCGACTTCGCCGAGAGCCGGGTTGTTGCCGGCGACATAGAGGTCACGCACGGAATTGTCGTTGTTGCTCGGCGCACGGTCGACGAGGGCGACGAACTTGCCCTTACCCTTGACTTCCTTGATGGCATTGACGAGCGGATCAGGATCCGACGGCAGGATGACGAGGGCGTCGATACCCTGCGTATCGAGATCCTGCACCGCGTTGGCCTGGCTTGCAGCGTCCGGCGAGGTCTTGACGATGACGTTGAGACCGGGATGTTCGGCCATCAACAGCTTGGCGACACGTTCGGCATGGAACACCACGCCCGAAGTCCACCCGTGGTCGGCGGCCGGAATGGATACGCCGATCGTGAATTTCTTGTCCTCGGCGTGAGCGGCGCCGGCGAACGTCACCGCCGCAACCGCCAGGCCAAACATCAATTTACGCATTCTATTTCCTCCCAATAAATTCAGGGACTTTCCATATCGGGACCGGACGCCCTGTAAGCCCGATCAATTGTAACCCCGACCGATTGCAAGCCCGGTCAACTCATGATTTGCCAACTCATGATTTGCGTACCAGCGAGCGCTGGACGAACATGGCGATGATGATGATCGCACCCTGGATGGCGCCGATCAGATACTCGCTGATGATATTCGAAAGCAGCATGATGTTGCCGACCAGTTCGAGAATGAAGGCGCCGCAGATCGTGCCCCAGACCCTGCCCGCGCCGCCCTTCAGCGCCGTACCGCCGACGACGACGGCCGTGATCGCCTGCAGCTCCCACAGGATGCCCGTCGTCGCCGACGTCGAGCCGAGACGGGGAACATAGAGCAGCACGGCAATGGCGACGCACAGCCCCTGGATGACGAAGGCGATCGTCCTAACGCGATTGACCGCGATGCCCGAATAGCGGGCGACATCGCTGTTCGATCCGACCGCGACGACATGGCGCCCGTAGCGGGTGCGATAGAGGATGAAGGCCGCAGCCGCCGTCACCGCCAAAATCACCGCGATCGGCACCGGCACGCCAGCGATATTGCCGAAATAAGCCGGACGATAGAGCGTCTGGATATCGGCGGAGCGAAGCGTGATCGCGCCGCCTTGCGACAGCCATGTCGTCAGGCCGCGATAGATGCCCATCGTGCCGAGCGTCGCAATGAAGGGCTCGATCCTGCCGACTGTCGTGATCAGGCCGTTCGCCAAGCCGCAGAGTGCACCAGCGACCATGGTGAAGACGACCGCGACCGTCAGCATCAGGGCCGGGTTTTCGATGGCGCCCGAATTCATCAGCAGGATCATCAGGCTGGCGACGAAGGCCACCATCGAGCCCACCGACAGGTCGAGATCGCCTGCAGATATCACGAAGGTCGCACCGACCGCGATGATGGCGATGAAGGCGCTGCGTGTCGCGACATTGGCAAGGTTGGTGATGCCGATGAAATTAGGATTGACCAGGGCTCCGACGATCAGGAGCAGTGCCAGGGCGACAAAAGGCGCGACCGCACGCAGGTCGACATCCCGCCAAGATCGGCGCCGGATTTCCCTGGTCTCCTCGTTGACACTCATTTCCAAAATCAACCTCCCGCCCCATATTTTCTGGGCATCTATGTGTCGCCTGATCGGCGAAGCCTGCTTCAGCCCTCAGGCGGCCGCCTTCTTCTTGAGCCCGGCGGCGTAACGCATGATCTCCTGCTCGGAAATCTCGTCGCCCTCGAGCACGCCGACGATGCGCCCTTCGCGCATCACCGCCACTCTGGTGCAGAGGCCGATGACCTCCGGCATCTCCGACGACACGACGATGATCGACCGGCCGTCTCGGGCGAGTGCCGAGATGAAATGATAGATCTGCTGCTTGGTGCCGACATCGATGCCGCGCGTCGGCTCGTCGATGATGATGATCTGCGGCTCGGTCTCCATGACCTTGGCAAGCAGCAGCTTCTGCTGGTTCCCGCCCGACATACGGCCGGCGACGATATTGCCGTCACGAACCCTGATGTCGAAGCGGCGCTTGGCCTTTGCCATTGCGGCCGCCTCGCTGCCCGGGCTGAGATAGCCGTGACGAGCATGCCTTCCGAGCGATTGCAGTGTCAGATTGGTCACCATGCCGGAACGCAGCAGCAGGCCTTTCGACTTGCGGTCCTTGGTCATATAGGCGAGCCCGCAGCGATTGGCGGCATGCACGTCGCCGGAGGGAACCGTTTCCCCCTTGATGATCACCTCGCCCTCGAGACGGGTCCGCAACCCGGCGATCGCTTCCATCAGCTCGGTGCGACCAGAGCCGATCATGCCTGAAAAACCGATGATCTCGCCCTTGCGCACCTCGAAGCTGGCATCCTTCACATAGCCCGTCGACACCGAGGCGACGCTGAGGACGATTTCCTCGTCGACATCAGGCTCGACCTTGGCGGGATAGAGGCTGGAAAGTTCGCGACCGACCATCAACTGCGCGATCGATTCCCCGTCCAGAATGGATGTCGGTGATGTCTTGATCCACTGGCCATCACGCAGCACGGTGACGCGGTCGGTCAACTCCATCACCTCGTCGAGCTTGTGGGACACGAAGACGAAGCTGGTACCCTGGTCGCGCAGCTTG
Source organism: Rhizobium changzhiense (assembly GCF_013087625.1). Taxonomy (NCBI): domain Bacteria; kingdom Pseudomonadati; phylum Pseudomonadota; class Alphaproteobacteria; order Hyphomicrobiales; family Rhizobiaceae; genus Rhizobium; species Rhizobium changzhiense. The sequence continues at coordinate 26,236 of NZ_JABFCQ010000009.1, read as the reverse complement.
CGAACCTGCTTGAAGAGCATACTGGTCTCTTCCCGCGACAACACGGCGGTCGGCTCGTCCATGAACACCACCCGCGCGTCGCGGCTGATTGCCTTGGCGATTTCGACCATCTGCTTGTCGGCGATGGAAAGCGTGCTGATCAGCGCATTCTCATCGACATGCGAACCGAGCACATCGAGAACCTTGCGTGTCTCCGACCGCATATATTTGCGATCGAGCACGCCGAAACGCGTGACTTCGCGCCCGAGAAAGAGGCTCTCCGTCACGGTCAAATGTTCGGCGAGGTTGAATTCCTGGTGAATGATGACGATGCCGAGCGCCTCGGCGGCGCCGTTGGGCGGCAGCACGACCGGCTTGCCGTCGAGCAGGATCTCGCCGGAGCTCGGCTGTTCGAACCCGGACAAAACTTTGACAAGCGTGGATTTGCCGGCGCCATTTTCACCCATGAGCGCATGGATTTCGCCGGCGCGGAGATCGAAGTTCACGCTGAAGAGGACCTGCACGCCACTGAAGGATTTGCATATGCGCCTGGCGGACAGCACCACGGGTGCGGTGTCGGCGGTTTCCACGGTCATCTGGCCCTCCCCAAAGCGGCTCCCCGTCCGCTCTGGCGCCTTATGTAAACCTTTACATACATCATGTAAAGGTTTACATCGTTGATTTACACAGATCAGTTGAAGCCCGCCTTTGACCTCTCGACAAGTCTGTGTAGTGTCGCGGCGAAGACAGCCCAAGGCAGAGCTCAGTGTCGAATTCCACGCCCGCAACCATCGAAGACGTCGCCCGGATCGCCGAGGTCTCCATCGCGACGGTTTCCCGGGCAATCCACATGCCGGAAAAGGTCGCCAACTCCACGCGCCTTAAGGTCAACCAGGCGATCGCCATCACCGGCTATACGACCAATGCCATGGCGCGCAGCCTGAGGCTCGGCCGCTCCAACATGATCCTTGTCGTGGCGCCCGATATCGGCGATCCCAATTTCTCCAACATTCTCGTCGGGCTGGAGAACGAAGCGCGCGCGCACGGCTACGGCATCCTGATCGGCCACACGCAGAACGACGCCCAGCGCGGTCTCGAATATCTGAAATTCCTAAATTCCAACCAGGCTGCCGGGCTGATCCTCTTCACCGGCATCCTGCCCTTCGGGCATCAGACGATGACCGCGCGGCTGCCGCCGAGCGTCGGCGTTTTCGAGCCCGTCTTCAACGGCGGCATTCCCTATGTCGGCGTCGACGATACCGAGGGCGCTCGCAAAGCGGTGGACCTGCTGCTGGCCGAAGGGCATCGCAAGATCGCCTTCATCGGCGATTCGCGCACCCGGCTTGCCTATACCAGGCGCCGTATGGGTTACGATGCCGGTCTCGATGCTGCCGGCATCCCGCCCGACAACAGGATCGTGCTGGAAGGCGACGGGACGATCGAAAGCGGGCGGCATGCGGTCGAACAGCTTTTCATGCGCGACACGCTTCCAACCGCCTTCATGTGCGTCAACGACCAGACGGCGATCGGCGTCATGGTCGGGCTCGGCGCGCGAGGCTACGACATTCCGCGGGATTTCTCGGTGACCGGTTTCGACGACGTGCCGCAGGCCGTCTTTATATCCCCACCGCTGACCACGATCCGCCAGCCGAGAACGGCGATCGGCAAGCAGGCAATGGCGCTGCTGCTGGAACTTCTGTCCGATGGCCGGCCAACCGAAACGGAAATCCTGCTGCGGCCGGATCTGGTGGTTCGAAACTCCGTCTCGGCGCCGTCGCGCAACTGGTCGAAACGGTAAACCAATAGAGGCTGAAGGTTTTGCGCCGTCGCCCGGCCGGAGAGGGTTGCGCCGGCGACCAATGGCCGCCGGCGCTGATCGTCAGACGTAGCGGTTGACGACGTTCTCGAGCAGTTCCTGCTTGCCCGATCTTGGCTGCGGGTTGACGTCCTTGCTCTCGACCCAATGGGCGATCTCGTCCAGCGAATATTCGCCGCGGAAGAGCTTCTGACTTTCAGCCGAATCCCAGCCGGCATAACGATCGGCGAGCGGCTGCGACAGAGCCTTGTCCTCGATCATCTTGGCGGCGGCCTTCAGGCCGCGAGCGCAGCAATCCATGCCGCCGATATGGCCGATCAGCAGATCCGCCGGGTCGAGAGACTGGCGGCGCAGCTTCGAGTCGAAGTTGGTGCCGCCGGTCTTGAAGCCGCCACCAGCCAGAACATGGTAGTAGGCGAGCGCCATTTCGGGAACATTGTTCGGGAACTGGTCGGTATCCCAGCCGGACTGGTAGTCGTTGCGGTTCATGTCGATCGAGCCGAAGATGCCGAGCGCATTGGCAAGCGCCAGCTCGTGCTCGAAGGAGTGGCCAGCAAGGATCGCGTGGCCCTGCTCGATATTGAGCTTCACCTCGTTTTCAAGACCGTGCTTCTTGAGGAAACCATAGACGGTCGCGACGTCGTAATCATACTGGTGCTTGGTCGGCTCCTGCGGCTTCGGCTCGATCAGGATCGTGCCCTTGTAGCCGATCTTGTGCTTGTATTCGACAACGAGGTTGAGGAAGCGGCCGAGCTGGTCGAGCTCACGGCCGATATCGGTGTTGAGCAACGTCTCGTAACCTTCGCGGCCGCCCCAAAGCACGTAGTTCTCGCCGCCGAGCTTCTGCGTCGCGTCTATGCAGGTCTTGACCGTCGCAGCAGCGAAAGCAAAGACATCCGGATCCGGATTGGTGGCTGCACCCGACATATAGCGGCGATGCGAGAAGAGGTTCGCCGTGCCCCAGAGCAGCTTGGTGCCGGTTGCGGCCTGCTTCTCGGCGAAATAATCGACGATCTCGTTGAGGTTTTTGGTGTTTTCGGCAAAGTTCTTGCCTTCCGGACGCACGTCGGCGTCATGGAAGCAGTAATAGGGCGAGCCGAGCAGCGAGAAGAATTCGAAGGCGACGTCAGCCTTGAGCTTGGCGGCCTTCATCGTGTCTTCGAACCAGGGACGCAGGAAAGTCTGACCGCCGAAGGGATCGCCGCCCGGCCAGGTGAAGGTGTGCCAATAGGCCACGGCAAAGCGCAGATGGTCTTCCATGCGCTTGCCCATGACGATCTCGTCCGGCTGGTAATGGCGGAAGGCCAGCGGATTGGTGCTGTCGGGGCCTTCGTATTTCACTTTCTGGATATCGCCGAAAAATCCGGTGCTCATGTTGGTTCTCCTTGGGTTTGTATCTGTTTGCAGTCCGAATTCTTGTCTGCGCCAGAGGCCCCCTCATCCGCCTGCCGGCACCTTCTCCCCGACCGGGAGAAGAGACTCGCTGCGGCGCTTCTTTCCCCTTCTCCCCTCGGGGAGAAGGTGGCCCGAAGGGTCGGATGAGGGGGCCGCTGGCTCCAGTTCTCAGTGCGCCAGCGATTTGATCGCCGGATAAAGTGCGCGGTAGCGCGTATACGCCTCCTCATAAGCGCCGCTCAACGACGCCACCGGCTCGATCGTGCCGGCCGTCACCGGCGGCGTGCAAACCGCAATCGGATCCGCGCCCGTTGCCGCGATCAGGCCGAGGCGGGCGGCGCCGAAGGCCGCGCCGAAATCGCCGTCGGCCGGCAGATCGACCGGAACGCCGAGGGCGGTCGCGATCGACGCCAGCCAGTAACGCGAGCGCGAACCGCCGCCGATTGCCGTGACGCGGGATATGCCGGTGCCGGCCGAACGCAGCGCTTCGAGATTGTCGCGGATGGCGAAGGCGACACCTTCGAGCACCGCCTGGGTAAGAACGACACGGCTGCTTTCATGTTCAAGGCCGATGAAGGCGCCGCGGATGACGGCATCATTGTGCGGCGTGCGCTCGCCGGAGAGATAGGGCAGGAAAGTGACACCGGTGGGCGCCTTCAGCGTCTCGCCGAGTTCGCCGGTGAGATCGGCGGCCGACTTGCCGGTCACGCCGGAATGCCAGTTGAGCGCATCGGTGGCCGACAGGATGACGCCCATCTGGTGCCAGGTGTTCGGCAACGCGTGGCAGAAGGCATGCACGGCGCTTTCCGGCTTCGGCAAATAGGAAGCGTTGGCGGCAAAAAGCACGCCCGAGGTGCCGAGCGAGACGAAGGCAGCACCATCGCTGACCGTGCCCATGCCGCAGGCCGAGGCCGCATTGTCGCCGGCACCGCCGGCAACGACGACATCACCTGCTATGCCCCATTGCGCCGCCAGTTCGGACCGCAGCTTGCCGGCCTGTTCGGTGCCTTCGACGAGCGCCGGCATCTGCTCCTCGGACAGATTGGTGGCGGCGAGCAGTTCGGAGGACCAGGCGCGTTTGCCGGTGTCGAGCCAGGAGGTACCGGCCGAATCCGACATTTCCGAGATATATTCGCCGGTCAGCCAGAGACGCAGATAGTCCTTCGGCAGGAGCACCTTGGCGATCTTGGCGAAGACATCGGGCTCATGCTTCTCGACCCAGGCGAGCTTCGGCGCCGTGAAACCGGGAAAGACGATGTTGCCGGTGAGTGCGCGAAAGCGCGGATCGGCATCGAGTGCAGCGGCCTCGACGTAGCTGCGTGTGTCGTTCCAGAGGATGCAGGGGCGCAGCACCTTGTCGGTGGCGTCGATAAGCGTTGCGCCATGCATCTGGCCGGAAAGGCCGATGCCCTTGACCGCGGCAAGCTCCTTCGGATGTTTTGCCTTGAGGCCGGCAACGGCCTCCTCCGTGGCGCGCACCCAGTGGGCCGGCTCCTGCTCCGACCAGCCGGAATGTGGACGCGAGACGTCGAGCGCACCATTGGCCGAGCCGACGATCTTCTGATCACCGTCGATCAGCATCGCCTTGACGCCGGAGGTTCCGAGATCCAGACCCAGATACATGTGGTGTTTCTCCCTTTGCCGTTACGGCAGATTGTCTTTCAGGAATATGTCGAGGCGGATGCGCTCCTGCGCTTCGATGACGGCAAGCCCGTCCGCCTTGGCTTTCAGCACGCGGATGGCGCTGCGCACCTCATGGCCGGCATCCTGGTTGAGGATCGCATCGATCGTATTGCCGATGAGTGCTGCGCGCGTATGAGCGGTCAGTTCGTGGGCAATTACGGTCAGCACGCGGTCGACGGCCTTCTCCTTCAGCGCCCGGATCAAGCCGCGATTGCCGGCGCCGAGGCTGTAAACGCCAACGATCCCGGCATTCCTCGAAAGCGCGTCGGCGACGAGCATATGGGCGACCTCCGGGTCGTCGCGGCCTTCGAGAACCGGCAGGATCGCCAGATCGGGAAACTCCTCGGCCATGACTGCGCTAAAACCCTCCAGCCGCTCGCGATGGTCGCGCACCAGCATGGAGCCGGCGAGCACGGCGATTTCGCCCTTTCGCGGCCCAAGGAATCGCCCGAGCAGGCGGGCGGCGGTCCGGCCGGCGGCGATATTGTCGACACCGGCATAGTGATGGCGTAGCGACCCCGTGAGATCGGAAACCAGGGTGACGATGGGAAAGCGCTCGCGCACCAGCCTGTCGACGGCGGCGCGCACGTCAGGCGCATCGGTCGCAACCAGCGCGATGCCGCAAGGCTTTTCGCGGGCAAGCCCTTCGAGCACGGAGACGAGGGCGGCCGGATCGAAAGCCGGCACCTCTATGGTGCGGATATCGGTGCGCTCGGCCGACGAACGGAGGACTGCCTGGCGGATCTCGGCATTGAGCCCGTGCATGAAGGAATTGTCGCTGGCCGGGAGGATGAAGACCAGCGGATAGGTGCGCCCCTTGGCGAGATTGGCGGCGGCGACATCTCTGACATAACCGAGCTCGCGGATCGCGGTCTCGACCTTTTCCCGCGTGACGTGGCGCACACCGGGACGCTGGTTGAGAACCCGGTCAACGGTCGCCAAACTGACACCGGCCGCAGCGGCTATATCGTGAACGGTTGGCCTCATCATTTCCTCCTGACGAGACCATTAGCGCCAATTTTGATGTACGTAAATCAAAAAATCGACCGGGCGGGTTTCCGCATCGTTTTCCCGGCATGTTCGCTTCGGACCGATCCGGTGGCGATGAACGACCTGATGACATAGCGGCCTGGAAACGGCAAACAAAAAGGCCCTCCGAAGAGGGCCTTTTCAAGGGGCGGCAGGCCGGAGGTCAGTGGCCGCCACCGCCTCCCCCGCCTTGCGGCGCGGGTTTCTTGATCATGGCGACACCGAGGATCATCGCCAGGAAAAGCACGGTCAGGATCAGGAACACGTCACTGAAGGAAAGAATGATCGCCTGCTTGGTGGCAAGGCCGACCATCTGCTTAATCGCAACCGAGGCGCCATCCATGCCGTAACTGTTGAAATTGGCGGCCATGTTGTTCATCTGGTCGATCGCCGCCGGATTGCCCCAGTCCATATTCTCCCGCAGCCGCTCGTAGTGCACGTCCTGCCGGTTGGTCAGCACGGTATTGATGACGGCAAGGCCGACGGCGCCGCCGAGGTTTCTGGTCAGGTTGAACAGGCCGGACGCACCGCGAATGCGCGAGGGCGGCATCGTGCCGAGCGCGATATTGTTGATCGGCACCATGCACATCATCAGCCCGAAGCCGCGCAGGATCTGCGGGATGAAAAGCTCGTAGAAATCCCAATCCGCCGTCAGATGCATCATGATGAAGGTGCCGGCGGCGAAGCTGACGAAGCCGATCACCATCATCAGGCGCAGGTCCATCTTGGTCGACAGCCGTCCGGCGATGGGCGCGGTGAGGAACATCGCCAGCCCGGAGACGAACATCGTCTCGCCGATCATCAGTGAATCATAGCCGCGGATGCGCCCGAGATAGACCGGATAGATATAGGTGAGACCATAGAGGCCGATGCCCATGACAAAGGAAAACACCGACCCGAAGGAGAAATTTCGGTTCGCAAACGCCTTGAGGTCGACGACGGGGAAATCCACCGTGAAGGCGCGATAGAAGAAGACGATCGCTGCAGCGCCGGAAGCGACGGCCGCTATGGTGATGTAGCTGTCGTTGAACCAGTCGTTGGAATTGCCCTCTTCGAGCACATATTCAAGGCCGCCGAGGAAGACGCCCATCGAGATCAGCCCCCACCAGTCGAACTTCTTGAAGAGCGACAGTTCCGGCTTGTCGAAATCGATGAAGTTCCAGGTGACGATCGTGACGATGATGCCAGGCACGATGTTGACGAGGAACAGCCAGTGCCAGGAAAAGGCATGGCTGAGATAACCGCCGACGGTCGGGCCGATGGTCGGCGCCAGCGTCGCAATCAAGCCGATGATCGGCGAGACGATGCTGCGCTTCGACGGCGGGAAGATGGTGAAGGCGGCCGCGAAGACCGACGGGATCATGCCGCCGCCGATGAAGCCCTGGATGACCCGGTAGACGATCATTTGGTCGATATTCGTCGCCGTCGCCGCCAGCGCACTCGCCATGGTGAAGCCGGCGGCCGAGATCGCGAAGAGATAACGCGTCGAGATGATCCGCGCCAGCGTACCGGACAGCGGGATCATGATCACTTCGGCGATCAGATAGGACGTCTGCACCCAGCCGATCTCGTCGCTGCCGGCCGAAAGGCCGGCCTGGATCTCCGCAAGCGAGGCCGAGACGATCTGGATGTCGAGGATCGACATGAACATGCCGAGCACCATCGCAAAGAAGGCGATGAGCTTCTTCGGATCCATGCGCTCGTCGGCATGCGCGGGTGCCGCCGGCATCGTTCCCGCCGTTGCTGTCGCGCTCCCGGCCATCAGATCACCTCTGCCTTTCTAGAGCAGTTCCGTTTTTCTTCGAATCACGGAATTGCTCTATCTCTTTGTTTTCACGCAATTCCGGGCGCAAAACCGCTGCACACTTTTGCTGGAATTGCTCTGAAGGCTTACTTGCTCGGCGCCGTACGTGTGTCGACGTCGACGACGACGCTCAGGCCGGCGCGCAGACGGCCGCTGTCCAGCGCATCCTGCGGCAGCGCGATGCGCACCGGCACGCGCTGGATCACCTTGGTGAAGTTGCCGGTGGCGTTTTCCGGCGGCAGCAGCGAAAAGACCGAGCCGGAAGCCGGCGAGATCGATTCGACGGTGCCGACGATCGGATGATCGCTATAGGCGTCGACCTGGACGTTGACCTTCGAGCCCGGCACCAGATGCTGGATCTGCGTTTCCTTGAAATTGGCGTCGATATAGAGCTGGCGCACCGGAACCAGCGCCATCAGGCGCTGACCGGGAGAGACGAGGTCGCCTTCCTGGACGGAGCGGTTGCCGACAATGCCGTCATAAGGCGCCTTGAGTACGGTGAAGGAAAGGTCGCGGGCCGCCTTGTCGCGCGAGATTTCCAGCGAACGCACCGAGCCTTCGGCTTCCTTGCGCTGGGCCTGGAGGATGGTGATATTGGCCTGTGCGGCGGTGATGTTGGCGTCGCCGCCGGCAAGATTGGCCTTGGCCTGGTCGAGGGCGATATTGGCGTTGTCGAGATCGGCAGCGGTACCGACCGACTTCGCCTGAAGGTCGCTCTGGCGCTTCTGGGTGATCTCGGCACCGCGAACGGCCGCTTCGAGTGCCACCTTCTGCGCCTGCGCCTGCACGAGGCTAGCATTCGCCCCTTCGATCTGCGCGTCGATACGCTGCAGCGAAAGCTGTTCGGTGACGATCTGGGCCTGGGCCAAGTCGAGGGCGTTCTGATAGTCGCCATTATCAAGCGTGGCAAGCACGTCGCCCGCTTTGACTTCCTGGTTGGCGACAACGTTCACCTTCGCGACGTAGCCCGTGACCTTCGGCGAAATCGTTGCGATATCGCCTTCGATATAGGCGTCGTCGGTCGACACCATGAAGCGGCCGTTCGTCCACCATTCGTAACCATACCAGCCGCCACCGGCGAGCAGGGCGAGCACGACGATCGGCAGCACCGGGCTGCGGCGCTTCTTCGCAGCCGCGGGTGCGGCGACCGAAGCCGGTGCCGACTGCGCGGGCGCGGAAGGGACTTCGCGGGCTTCCGCCGTCGGAGCTTCTGCAACAGCCGCGACCTCGGCCTTGACCTCTTCGGTCTTGGCGTTTTCGCTGACGATCCGCGCGACGTTGCTCTTCTGATTGCTCGACATGGCCACTTTACCGATCTGGAGTGATAATCGAACTGAACGGTTCGGTTCAGTTGACTTAAACCTGTTTTATCGTCATATCAAGACGTATAGAACCAAGCGGTTCGATTTCTTTTAAGGAACATGCGAAACCGTCAACACAGTTAAGAGGACATGACGCTGAAACCCGACCACGCCGCCGCCGTCTTCAGCCCTCCCGCAGCGGGAGGCCGATTTGCAGCAGGCGAAGATCCGGCCAAGCGCCAGCAGATTCTCGCCGGTGCCAAGCGCGTCTTCATGAAGATGGGTTTCGACGCCGCCAGCATGAATGACGTGACGCGCGAGGCCGGAGTCTCCAAGGGAACGCTCTACGTCTATTTTACCAACAAGGAAGAACTGTTTTCGGCGATGATCGAGGCCGAGCGCGCCGCCTTCGTGGCGGCCGTGCGCACGGCGCTCGCCGAACATGACGATCCCGAAGCCGGTCTGTACGAGTTCGGGATAAGCTTCGTCACCCATATGACCGATGAAAAGGTCATCAGCGCGATGCGCACCGTTCTCGGCGTTCGCGACCGCATGCCGGTGCTCTGTCAACGCTTCTTCAAGGGTCCGGTAAACCTGCGCACCATCATGCGCGATTTCCTGGAGCGGCACATCGCCGAAGGCAGGCTGGAAATCGACGACATCGATCTGGCCGCCGGCCAATTTCTCGATCTCGCCAGCGGTAGTTTCTTCAAGCTCCGCCTCTTCGGAAGCATGGAAGAGCCGCCGCCGCGTGACGAAATCGAGCGCGTCATCCGCGGCGCGATCCGGGTCTTCATGGCCGCCTACGGCGCACGCCGGCACGAGACCGTCCGACCGCATCCTTGACCGCCACGTTCCATCGGCCAAAATTCCGCAATAGCGATCAAATCCGGTTGCCGGCTTTTCTTTAAGGAAGAAGCCGCAACCACTGCAAAGTGTTACAGCGTCCTTTGCGCCTCTCAAAAAGAGGCGCGGCGCTGTAGGAGAGTGAGAATGAGCGCCGTCGGACGGGCGATCTGGTTCATAGAGAGCCATTTCGAAAGCGATATATCGCTGGAAGAGATATCGGAAGCAGCCGGATTGTCGCGCTACCATCTGTCGCGCGTCTTCGGGTTCGTCACCGGTCACTCGATCAGCGGCTATATAAGAGGGCGCCGCCTCAGCCGCGCCGTGCCGGCGTTGGTCGGCGGTTCATCCACCATTCTCGAGGTTGCGCTTTGCGCCGGCTACGGCTCGCACGAAGCCTTCACCCGTGCCTTCCGCGACCAGTTCGGCATGACGCCGGATGCGGTGCGCAGACAGGGGCACGCCCGTAACCTTGTCTTGCTGGAGCCGATCAGAATGGACCCCGCCCACCTCGACGACCTCGAACCGCCCCGCTTCGAAACTCTTCAACCGATGCTGTTTGCCGGCTTGCGGGAGATCTACCCCTATGGCGGCAATGCCGGCATTCCCTCTCTCTGGCAGAAATTCAATGCCCATTTCGGTCATATCTCCGGCCAGAAAGGCAACGTCGCCTACGGCATCTGTACCCATATCGATGGTGAAGCAGAGAAATTCCGCTATATGGCCGCGGTCGAAATTTCCGATGCCGGCGATCTGCCGGCGGATTTTGCAACGCTCAAGCTTCCGGGCCAGCGTTACGTCGTCTTTACCCATCGCGGCCATGTCTCCGGCATTCCAGCAACGATGAACCGGATATTTGGCGCATGGTGGCCAACCTCAGGCCTGGAGCACGGCGAGACACCCGACATGTTCGAACGCTACGACGAGCGCTTCGACCCCTATACCGGCATGGGCATCACCGAAATCTGGTTGCCGATCAGAGCATGATGCCGAAAAGTGCGAGCGGTTTTCGGACGACATCATGCTCTAACTCTTTAATTTAGAACAGGATTCAAATTTAAGGCCGACCCGGCCTTAAATCATCCTGTTCTAGGGAATAAAAGTCACATCGGTTTCGTATACCCCCTTGCGGCGCTTGCCTGAGAGGCCGGCAACATTACATTGCGAGCGTCAATACCCACGTGACGCAAAAGGGATATATGCTGATGCAGGAAATCATGACGCTCATTCAGGATCCGGCCGCCTGGGTGGCGCTCATCACGCTGGTGGTGATGGAAGTCGTGCTCGGGATCGACAACCTGATCTTCATTTCCATTCTCACCAACAAACTGCCGCCCGAGCACCGGGAGAAGGCCCGCAAGATCGGTATCGGTCTTGCGCTCGTCATGCGCCTCGTCCTGCTCGGCACCATCGCCTGGATCGTGCAACTGACCGAACCGCTGTTTGAAGCCTTCGGCCACGGCTTCTCCTGGAAGGATCTGATCCTGATTGCCGGCGGTCTGTTCCTCGTCTGGAAGGCCACTAAGGAAATCCACCACAGCGTCGATCCGGAAGATCACGGCGAGGACTTCATCGCAAGTTCGGCCACGACAGGCTTTGCATCGGCCATCGGCCAGATCCTGCTGCTCGATCTCGTCTTCTCCGTCGACAGCATCATCACCGCCGTCGGCATGACGCCGCATCTGCCGATCATGGTAGTCGCCGTCGTCGCCGCCGTCACCGTCATGCTGGTCGCCGCGACGCCCCTCGCCAACTTCATCGAGCGGAATCCGACGATCGTCATGCTTGCGCTCGCCTTCCTGCTGATGATCGGTACGACACTGATCGCCGATGGCATGGGCTTCCACGTGCCGAAGGGCTACGTCTACGCCGCCATGGCCTTCTCGGCGCTGGTCGAGGTGCTGAACATGTTCGCGCGCAACGCCCGCAAGCGGAAACGAGGCGGCGCTCATTGAGGCTGGGGTTGAGAGGGCGCGTCGCAACGGCGCGTCCTCCCTCATCGCCATCAAGCCCTTGCAGGCGTGGTTTTTCTTGACGCGCCCGGTTGAATATGGCCTAAGGCCAGCCGAACGGACGATCGGCGGATAGTGCGGGCGCATGCCCTTTTCCGGCCGGTTGGCCGATGAAGCTATCTGCATCCTTCCGGCCGAACGTCGCTTTCCCATGAAAGCCGTCCGGCATTCATTGACGGGCACACACAATGACAGTTTCCGGGACAGCCACCGGCGTCCGCGTCCGCATCGCTCCCTCGCCGACCGGCGAGCCGCATGTCGGCACCGCTTACATCGCTCTCTTCAACTACCTTTTCGCCAAGAAGCACGGCGGCGAGTTCATCCTGCGCATCGAAGATACCGATGCGACGCGCTCGACCCCGGAATTCGAGACGAAGGTGTTGGACGCACTGAAATGGTGCGGGCTGGAATGGAAGGAAGGCCCTGATATCGGCGGCCCCTACGGCCCCTATCGCCAGTCCGACCGCAAGGACATGTACCAGCCTTACGGACAGGAATTGCTGGACAAGGGCCATGCCTTCCGCTGTTTCTGCACGCCCGCGCGGCTGGAGCAGATGCGCGAAGCCCAGCGCGCCGCCGGCAAGCCGCCGAAATATGATGGTCTCTGCCTGAATCTTGCGGCCGAGGAGGTTACCTCGCGCATGGCCGCCGGCGAGACCACCGTCATCCGCATGAAGATCCCGACCGAAGGCTCATGCGACTTCACCGACGGCGTTTATGGCGATGTGTCGATCCCATGGGATTCCGTCGACATGCAGGTGCTCGTCAAGGCCGATGGCATGCCGACCTATCACATGGCCAACGTCATCGACGACCATCTGATGAAGATCACCCATGTGGCGCGCGGCGAGGAATGGCTGGCTTCGGTGCCGAAGCACATCCTGCTTTATCGCTATTTCGGCTGGGATCAGCCGGTCTTCATGCATCTGTCGCTGATGCGCAACGCCGACAAGTCGAAGCTGTCGAAGCGCAAGAACCCGACCTCGATCTCCTATTACTCCGCGCTCGGCTATATCCCGGAAGCGCTGATGAACTTTCTCGGCCTGTTCTTCATCCAGATCGCCGAGGGCGAAGAGCTCCTGACGATGGACGAGCTCTCCGAGAAGTTCGACCCGGCAAACCTCTCCAAGGCAGGTGCGATCTTCGACATTCAAAAGCTCGACTGGTTGAACGGCCGCTGGATCCGCGAGAAGCTGTCCGAAGAAGAATTCCAGGCACGTGTGCTGACCTGGGCGATGGAAAACGACCGCTTGAAGGAAGGGCTGCGCCTGTCGCAGACGCGCATTTCCAAGCTCGGCGAACTGCCCGACCTTGCCGGCTTCCTGCTGAAGTCCGATCTTGGCTTGCAGCCTTCCGACTTCGCCAAGATCAAGTCGCCGCCGGAAGAGATCCTGGAGATCCTCAACACCGTTCAGCCGGATCTCGAAAAGATCCTGGAATGGAATGTCGAGACGATCGAGGCCGAGCTGCGCGCGATCGCCGACCGCATGGGCAAGAAGCTGAAGGTCGTGGTCTCGCCGCTCTTCGTCGCCGTGTCCGGCTCGTCGCGCTCGCTGCCGCTCTTCGATTCCATGGCGATCCTCGGCCGCTCGGTCGTACGCCAGCGCCTGAAGCTCGCCTCGCAGGCCGTCGCCGCCCTCGTCGGCTCGAAGTAAGAAAAGTCAGAGGATTTCGACAGTGGCTGACAACAAGACCGAAAACACCCTTTCCTCCGACGCGACGGAAGTGCGCGCCCAGAAGCTGAAGCTGCTGCGTGAGCAGATCGGCGAGGTCTATCCGGCGCATTTCCACCGCACGATGACCAATGCCGAACTCATCGCGAAATATGAGAACCTGGAACCTGACGTCGAGACGCAGGATGTCGTCACCGTCGCCGGCCGCGTCTACTCGTCGCGCAACTCCGGCATGTTCATGGACATCCACGATGCCGGCGGCAAGATCCAGATTTTCAGTCACAAGGACACGACCCCGGAAGAAGCCCGCGCGCTGCTGCCGATGATCGACATCGGCGACATCATCGGCGTCACCGGCATCGTGCGCCGCACCAAGCGTGGCGAGCTGACGATCAACGCACAGACCATCACCATCCTGACGAAGTCGCTGCTGCCGATGCCGGAGAAGTGGCACGGTCTCTCCGATATCGAACTGCGCTACCGCAAGCGCCATCTCGACATTATGACCAACGAGGATTCGAAGCTGCGCTTCCAGCAGCGCTCGAAGATCCTCTCCGGCATCCGCCGCTTCATGGAAAATGACGGCTTCATGGAAGTCGAGACGCCGATGCTGCATTCGGTCTATGGCGGCGCCACCGCCGAGCCGTTCAAGACGCATCACAACACGCTGAAGCTCGACATGTACCTGCGCATCGCGCCGGAACTGTTCTTGAAGCGCACGCTGGTCTCGGGGCTGACCGACAAGGTCTTCGAGATCAACCGCAACTTCCGTAACGAAGGCGTTTCCACTCGGCACAATCCCGAATTCACCATGATGGAGTGTTACTGGGCCTATGCCGACTACGAGGACATCATGGACCTCGTCGAGCGGCTGTTCGAAAGCTTGGCGCTTTCCATTCACGGTACGACGGAATTCCCCTTCGGCGACAAGACCATGTCCTTTAAGGGTCCGTTCAAGCGCGTACCGATGCCCGACGCCGTCAAGGAAGTGACCGGAATCGATTTCCGCGCCATCAAGACCGATGAAGAGGCCCGCGCCGCCGCCAAGGCTGCCGGCTTCGCAGTCGAGAAGGATTGGACCTGGGGCGAATGCCTCGCTTTCATCTTCGAGGAGAAGGTTGAATCCACACTGATCCAGCCGTCGCATGTCACGCATTTCCCGAAGGACATTTCGCCCTTCGCCAAGGAGGTGCCGGGCGAGCCGCGCCTCGTCGAGCGCTTCGAGACCTATTGCAACGCCTGGGAACTCGGCAACGCCTTCTCGGAACTCAACGATCCCGAAGAGCAGCGCCGCCGCATGGTCGAGCAGCTCGAACAAGCGCATGCCCGCGGTGAAAAGGAAAAGCAGCTGGACGAGGAATTCCTCGACGCGATCGACCAGGGCATGCCGCCGGCAGGTGGCCTCGGCATCGGCGTCGACCGTCTCATCATGCTTCTGACCAATGCGCCGTCGATCCGCGACGTCATCCTCTTCCCGGCCCGCCGCAGCAAGGCCGACTGACAGGAAGAAGCGTGAAAAACAAGCGGAGTGCGACTGCACAATTCTTTAAATCGGGATCGATTTCAGGATAAATTATGCAGCAACTCAAAGTGCGACAGCGTCCCATGCGCGTCTGAAAGACGCGCAGCGCTGTCGTCGGCGCTCCGCTTTTTTCATGCTGTTCGTTCAATGGGCTTTGGATGGCGCAGCTTCTGCCGGCGGCTCTTCGGCCGGCGCCTCCGCTACCACCTCGGCACCGTGGCCCTCGGCAGCAGGCGCGGCTTCGCTTTCGGCCGCCGGCGCTGCACCATGCCCGCTACCCGCAGCCTTCTTGCCCTTTTCCTCGTTCTTGGTCGAGGCAACCGCGACCGGGTCGACGCAATCCTCGGGATCCTTGAAAGCGGCGCTGATCATGGCGATCTCGTCGGACGGCATCTCTATTCGCTCGCCGAAGAATAGCCCGTTTTCGCTGGCCTTTCCGTCGTAGTAGCGCGCTGTATAGGGCTTGTCGTCGAGGCCCGGAACGGTCTTGTCGGGATGCGGGATATAGACGACATCGGCGCCGATCGCCCGGCCGCGAATATCGGCGCGCATCGTCGGTCCGTTTTCGTCGAGCACCACCACCTGCACCAGATCCGGCTTCTGCGCGTCATAAACCGCCTGAGCGACACGAAGCGCGGTCTTGACCCGCGTCATCCCGTCGGTCGGTTCGGTCTTGATGTATTTGCGCACCCAGACGCGATCCTGCTTGCGGATCGTCACCAGGTTGACGTCACTGCATTCGAGCCCGTAGCCACCACCAGTTGCATCGATCAGCCTGTCCTTGCCGACATAGACAGCCGCACCGCCGGACACGCCCGCCAGAAGAGCGACTCCGCCAATGATGATTGCCAATTTCCGGGAAGGCCGGAATATGCGCAGTAAGGCCTTCACGCCAACTGCTCCGCCATCTGAAACTCCAACGCAGGACAAGTGCTGAGAACGCTAAGGAAATGACGTTTCCGAAAGTTTAAGTGGGCATGCTAAGCCCGCTCCATTTTAGGAAAATACCAAAAAAGGTCCGCTTTTTCCGACCGCTTGCCACGGCCCGCTCCGCCATGCTCTAAAACCCCATGGCCTTCACGCTTCGCCAGGTTCAATATTTTGTCGCCGTCGCCGAACAGGGTTCGGTGACGCGAGCCGCACAGAACCTTTCGATCTCGCAATCCTCGGTGACGGAAGCGCTGAAGGAGCTCGAAACCGACCTCGGCGTCGAACTCTTCGAGCGCCATCCGCGCGGCCTGACGATCACCCATAACGGCCACCAGTTCCTGCGTCACGCGACGAAGATCCTGGCCTCCGTCTCCGATGCACGGACCAGCTTTTCCGGCCAGCAAAGCGCCCTCTCCGGCACGCTGAACATCGGCGTCACCTCGCTTGTCGCCGGCTACGTGCTCTCCGACCTCCTGGCGCGATACCGGCGCGCCTGTCCGGGCATCGAGGTCAGCGCCATCGAGGACAATGGTGGTTACCTCGAACATCTCCTGGTTGGCGGCGAATTGGATGTCGCCGTCATGGTGATATCCAACCTGCGCGACCGCATGGCGCTGCAGGCGGAGATCTTGGAAACCTCGCCCTATCGACTATGGCTGCCGATGGGCCATCCGCTGGTGTCGGCCGACATCATCTCGGTCGCCGACATCGCCCGCGAACCGCTGATCATGCTGACGGTCGACGAAATCGAGGAGAATACCGGCAAGCTGCTCTCGGCACTCGGCGCCCGCCCGCATGTCGCCTTCCGCACCCGCTCGGTGGAGGCGGTGCGCAGCCTGGTTGCAACAGGCGCCGGCGTGGCCCTGCTTCCCGATCTCGTCTACCGACCATGGTCGCTCGAAGGTGACCGCATCGAGAGCCGTGACGTCTCAGGATCGCTGCCGGTCGTCCAGGTCGGCATGGTCTGGCGCAAGGGCTCCAGCCTGCCGCAGGCGGCGCGCGATTTCGTCGGTATCGCCGAGAGCTTAAGATCCGGCCGCATCCGCTGATATCGGAATTTCCGATATCGTCTTTCTGATAAATGAATTTGCGAAAGCGGCTTTTTCGCGTCACCTTTTCGTCCGGGAACAAACCGCCACAGAAGTGGCAAACCGGGAGACGGATGATGACGAATCTGTTGAAATCCTGCACGGCAGCGCTCGCCTGCCTGAGCTTCGCGACGCAGGGAATCGCCGCCGAACCGCTGACGGCCTTAGGCAAAGGCGAAGGTGCGGTCAGCATCGTCGCCTGGGCCGGTTATATCGAACGCGGCGAAACCGACAAGAACTACGACTGGGTCACCGATTTCGAAAAGGAAAGCGGCTGCAAGGTTTCCGTCAAGACCGCCGCCACCTCGGATGAAATGGTGTCGCTGATGAACGAGGGCGGCTTCGATCTTGTCACGGCATCGGGCGACGCCTCGCTCCGTCTCATCGCCGGCAAGCGTGTCCAGCCGATCAACACCGATCTGATCCCGAGCTTCAAGACCGTCGACGAGCGTCTGCAGAACGGACCGTGGTATACGGTCGGCGGCGTGCATTACGGCGTGCCCTATCTCTGGGGGCCGAACGTGCTGATGTACAATACCGATGCCTTCAAGGACAAGGCGCCGACCAGCTGGAACGTCGTCTTCGAGGAGCAGACGCTGCCCGACGGCAAGTCGAACAAGGGCCGCGTCCAGGCCTATGACGGCGCGATCTACATCGCCGATGCCGCCATGTATCTGATGGCCCACAAGCCGGATCTCGGCATCAAGGATCCCTACGAATTGACCGAGGACCAGTACAAGGCTGCCCTCGACCTGTTGCGCGGCCAGCGCAAGCTCGTCTCCCGCTACTGGCACGATGCGATGATCCAGATCGACGACTTCAAAAACGAAGGCGTCGTCGCCTCCGGCTCCTGGCCCTTTCAGGTGAACCTGCTGCAGGCCGACAAGCAGAAGATCGCCTCCACTTTCCCGGATGAAGGCGTCACCGGCTGGGCCGACACCACCATGCTGCACGCTGACAGCGAACATCCGAACTGCGCCTATATGTGGATGGAGCATTCGCTGAAGGCCAAGGTTCAGGGCGACGCCGCCGCCTGGTTCGGCGCCGTGCCCTCCGTTCCCGCCGCCTGCAAGGGCAATGAGCTGATGGGCGATAGCGGCTGCGCCAACAACGGCTTCGATCACTTCGACAAGATCAAGTTCTGGAAGACCCCGGTCGCCAAATGCACGACGCAGAGCGAATGCGTGCCCTATCATCGCTGGGTGTCGGATTATATCGGCGTGATCGGCGGAAGGTAATCGCGTTACAGCCCCTCACCCTAACCCTCTCCCCGCCTGCGGGGAGAGGGGACTTGCCCCGCGACGAGTTGGTGAGCAAAAGCAGCGCCGCATGTCCCCTTCTCCCCGCGCGCGGGGAGAAGGTGCCCGGCAGGGCGGATGAGGGGCTGACACGGCAGAACATAGTTATTCTGGAGCCCCCAATGACCCCCGCCGTCCGTTTCCAGCAGGTATCGCGCCATTTCGGCCAGGTTCGCGCCGTCGACGGCGTCGATCTCGAGATCGCGCCCGGCGAATTCTTCGCCATGCTCGGGCCGTCCGGCTCCGGCAAGACGACATGCCTGCGATTGATCGCCGGCTTCGAACAGCCGACCGCGGGCCATATCCAGATCTTCGGCGAGACGGCCGACGGCGTTCCGCCCTATCGCCGCAACGTCAACACCGTGTTCCAGGACTACGCGCTCTTTCCGCATCTGAATATCCTCGACAATGTTGCCTATGGGCTGATGGTCAAGGGCGTCGGCAAGGTGGAGCGGATGAAGGCGGCAGGCGATGCCCTCGAGCTCGTCAAGCTGCCGGGCTACGGCGCCCGCCGCCCCGGCCAGCTGTCCGGCGGCCAGCGGCAGCGCGTGGCGCTCGCCCGCGCGCTCGTCAACAAACCGAAAGTGCTGCTGCTCGACGAGCCGCTTGGCGCGCTTGACCTGAAGCTGCGCGAGCAAATGCAGGAAGAATTGAAGAGCCTGCAGCGCGCGCTCGGCATCACCTTCGTCTTCGTCACCCACGATCAGGGCGAGGCGCTGTCCATGGCCGACCGCGTCGCCGTTTTCAACGATGGCAATATCGTCCAGCAAGGCACGCCGCAGGATATCTACCGCTGCCCGAAGACCCGCTTCGTCGCCGATTTCGTCGGCTCGTCGAACGTCATCGCGCCTGATCTGATGGCTTCGCTCGGCGGCGAGAAACGCTGGGCAAGCCTGCGCCCCGAAGCGATCCGGCTGGCAAGCGATGGCGTCGAGGCGAAAGTTGAAAATGCAAGCTTCCTCGGCGCCGCCACCCGTCTCAGCGTCGACCTCAAGGGCAGCCGGCTGCATGTCATGCTGCCGGCGGGCGCGCCGGTGCCGGATGTCGGCGCCGGTATCCGCCTCGCCTGGCAGCCGGCGGATATCCACTACATGGATGATGCGGCATGACGACGCTCACCATCACAGGCGGCAAGACATCGATCCTTCCGGGCCGCAGCGGTTTCTTCGGTCAGCTATCGGATGCCTTCTGGCGACACCCGAAGCTGCTGCTTTTCCTGATGCTGACGCCGCCGCTGCTCTGGCTCGGCATTATCTATATCGGCTCGCTGATCGCCCTGCTTCTGCAAAGCTTCTTCTCGATCGACGATTTTTCCGGGCTGGTGAATACCGAATTCACCCTCTCGACCTACGCCCAGCTTCTCAGCCCGGCGAATTTCGACATCATCATCCGCACCGTCGTCATGTCGGCGCTGGTCACTATCGCTGCAGCTTTCATCGCCTTTCCGATCGCTTACTACGCAGCGCGTTATGCGCAAGGCAAATGGAAGGCGCTCTTCTATCTCGGCGTCATGCTGCCGCTCTGGTCGAGCTATCTCGTCAAGATCTACGCCTGGAAGCTGATCCTCGCCAAGGAGGGCATCCTCACCTGGATCTTCGAGAAGCTCCATCTCTCCTGGCTGCTCGATGCCATCCTGAACCTGCCCGTCATCGGCGGCAACTCACTGTCGGTCAGCTACCTCGGCACCTTCATCGTCTTCGTCTATATCTGGCTGCCCTATATGATCCTGCCGACGCAGGCGGCCCTCGAACGGGTGCCCGGCAACCTGATCGAGGCCTCGGCGGATCTCGGCGCCACACCGCGCCAGACCTTCCGCACCGTGCTCCTGCCCTTGGCGCTCCCCGGCATCGTCGCTGGTTCGATCTTCACCTTCTCGCTGACATTGGGTGATTACATCATCCCGCAGATCATCGGCTCATCCAGGCTCTTCATAGGCCAGGCCGTCTATGCCCAGCAGGGAACGGCCGGCAATGTGCCGCTCGCCGCCGCCTTCTCCGTCGTGCCGATCGTCATCATGGCGCTTTATCTGTCGCTCGCTAGAAAATTGGGAGCTTTCGATGCGCTCTGACCTCAAGAGATCGCCACTGCCCCTGAAGATCGCCGCAGCCGCCGGACTGCTCTTCCTGCATCTGCCGATCCTGCTGATCTTCGTCTATGCCTTCACGACAGAGGAGAAGAGCTATCAATGGCCGCCGCCCGGGCTGACCCTGCAGTGGTTTACCGTCGCGTGGAACCGGCCGGACGTCTGGTCGGCGCTCAGCCTTTCCGTGCAGGTCGCCGTTATCGCCACGGCGATCGCGCTGGTCCTCGGCACGCTCTGTGCGGCAGCCGTCAGCCAGACGAAGTTCTTCGGCCGCGAGGCGATCTCGCTGCTGGTCATCCTGCCGATCGCCCTTCCCGGCATCATCACCGGCATTGCGCTCCGCTCCGCCTTCAGCCTGTTCGACATTCCGTTTTCGGTCTGGACGATCGTGCTCGGCCACGCCACGTTCTGCGTGGTCGTCGTCTACAACAATGCGGTCGCCCGCTTCCGCCGCACCTCCGGCTCGCTGATCGAGGCTTCGATGGATCTCGGCGCCGACGGTTTCCAGACCTTCCGTCATGTCATCCTGCCGAATATCGGTACCGCCCTTCTTGCCGGCGGCATGCTTGCCTTCGCGCTGTCCTTCGACGAGGTCATCGTCACCACCTTCACTGGTGGCCAACAATCGACCTTGCCGATCTGGATGCTCGAAGAACTCATCCGCCCGCGCCAGCGCCCGGTCACCAATGTGGTCGCCATGGTCGTGGTGCTCGTCACCTTCCTGCCAATCCTGGCAGCGTATTACCTCACCCGCGACGGCGACCAGATCGCCGGCACCGGCAAATAAAGGGAGAACATCATGGATATCCAAATGCTAATCGGTTCCCGCTTCGAAAAAGGCACGGAGACGGAAGAGCACATCTTGAACCCGAAGACGGGCGAGACGGTGATCGACCTTGCCGAAGCCTCCCTCACCCAGGTCGACGCCGCCGTCGATGCCGCCGAAAAAGCTTTCACAAGCTGGTCGCAGACGACGCCGGGCGAACGTTCCGGCTACCTATTGAAGATCGCCGATGCGATCGAGAAGGACGCCACAGGCTTCGCCACATTGGAGGCTTTGAACTGCGGCAAGCCTATCAATGCCGTGCTGAACGACGAGATCCCGGCGATCGTCGATTGTTATCGCTTCTTCGCCGGCGCCGTGCGCAACCTGCACGCACCGGCGGCGGGCGAATATCTGCCCGGCCACACCTCGATGATCCGCCGCGATCCGATCGGCATCGTCGGCTCGATCGCACCGTGGAACTATCCGCTGATGATGATGGCCTGGAAGCTGGCGCCGGCGATCGCCGGCGGCAATACCGTCGTCTTCAAGCCTTCGGAGCAGACGCCGCTGACGTCGCTGAAGATGGCGAAGCTGCTCTCCGAAATCCTTCCCGAAGGCGTCGTCAACGTCATCCTCGGCCGTGGTGAAAGTGTCGGCAACGCCCTGATCAACAATGCCAAGGTCGGGATGGTCTCGATCACCGGCGATATCGCCACCGGCAAGAAGGTGCTACAGGCCGCTGCCAAGACGGTCAAGCGCACCCACTTGGAACTCGGCGGCAAGGCCCCGGTCATCGTGTTCGACGATGCCGATATTGATGCGGTCGTCGCAGGCATCCGCACCTTCGGCTATTACAATGCCGGCCAGGACTGCACGGCCGCCTGCCGCATCTATGCCGATGCCAGGGTCTACGACAATTTCGTCGCCGATCTCTCCTCGGCCGTCTCGAGCATCCGCTTCAACCAGGCCGACGATACCGAAAACGAGATCGGGCCGCTGATCTCCAAGCGCCAGCGCGACCGCGTCGAAAGCTTCGTCGCCCGCGCTTCCGAACACAAGCACATGGAGATCACTGCCGGCGGCAAGGTTTCCGGCGACAAGGGCTTCTTCTTCACGCCGACTGTCATCGCGGGCGCTTTGCAAGATGACGAGATCGTCCGCCGCGAGGTCTTCGGCCCGGTCGTCTCGGTCACCCGCTTTACCGATGCCGACGAAGCCGTTGCCTGGGCAAACGATAGCGACTACGGCCTGGCCTCCTCCGTCTGGACCAAAGATATCGGCCGCGGCATGAAGACAGCCGCCCGCCTGCAATATGGCTGCACCTGGATCAACACACATTTCATGCTGGTCAACGAGATGCCGCATGGCGGCCTCAAACAGTCGGGTTATGGCAAGGACATGTCGGTCTACGCGCTGGAGGACTATACCGCCGTACGCCACGTGATGATCAATCACGGCTGATAGACGAAAAGGCAGATATTCCGTGGGTATAAGGCGCGCGGATAGCAACCAGGCGACTGTTGTTGAAACGGAACATTCAGCTGATAAATATCGCCTGCTATTGTCTTATTTTATTGTTGCGGCAATACGGGCACTCCATAGTCGACCTCCGGCTCGAAAGCCGGGTCGGCAGTAGCTTCGGTTAAGGCAGTCTTTGTTCATGGCGACGCGCATCGATATCTCCGAGCTCGAAAAGGCCATGGACGGATTGCTGGAATCCGCCCTCGTCCCGGAAAGATGGGCCGGCACGCTGGAAGCGATCTCTCGGGCGACTGGCTCTGCAGGCGCCCACATCATGCCGGCGGTCGGCAAGTTTTCTCCAGGTTTCCTGACAACACCCAACCTGCTTGAAACCTTCGACGTCTATTTCGCCGAAGGTTGGCACAAGCGGGATTTCCGCGAGCGCGGGCTTCCGATCGCGCTTGCCAAGGGTGTCATCATCGAGCACGATATCGCCTCGGAAGAAGAGTTCCGGCGCCAGGAATTCTACACCGAATTCCTCGCCCGCTTTGGTCTGCGTTATTCCGCGATGATCGGCTTTACCTCGGGCGATACGCTGCTCAGCCTCAACCTGCAGCGCCGCGTCGACGATCATCCCTTCGACCGGGAGGAGGAGCGGATCCTGCTTGCCATGCGATCGAAACTGACTGCCTCGGCCGAGATCATCCGCTCGCTGCAAACCGCAAAGATCGAAGGCATGAGCGAGGCCTTCGAGCTCAGCGGCACCGCCTCGGTCTTCTTCGACCGCACCGGCCGCGTCAGCCATCTGAACAATCGCGCCGAACGATTGCTCGACGGCGATATCCGCATCGTCGATCGCGAACTCGTTTCCGGCAGCCAGGAGGAGACTGGCTTGCTGCGGCGGCATCTGAAGGCGGTTCTCGGCGGCGACACCTTCCTCAGTCCTGCCGTGTCGACGCCGGTGCTCTTCTCACGCCCCGGCAAGGCACCGCTCGTCATTCGTGCCCAGCTCCTGCGAGGCCTGCCGGCGGATCTCTTCGCCCATTCTCACGCCGTTGCAATCGTTACCGACCTTTCCGAACGCGCAAGAGCGGACGGCGATCTTCTCCGTCGGCTCTTCGCCCTGACGCCGCAGGAGGCGACCGTCGCACGCCTGCTGATGGAAGGCTCCTCCCCTCGCCAGATCGCCGAGATCTGTGGCCTGACCTACGAAACGGCGCGCGGCTACGTCAAGAAAGTGCTCTCCAAGACCGGAACGCAGCGCCAGTCGCAGCTGATCTCGCTTCTCTTCGGCCTGAAGATCTAAAGCATGTCGCGTAAAAGTGCGCAGCGGTTTTGCCTCCGGAATTCCGCAAAAACAGAAAGATAAAGCGAAGCGGACCTCAAGCCGTGTGGCCGTAAAGCGCCAGCAATTGCCCGCCGCCGCTCCAGACCATGTCGAGCGCGACATAGACGATGACCACAAGGCCGATCCAGCCGATCCACCTGAAGCGGTGGAGCAGTTTGGCGACGAAATTCGACGCGACGGCGATCGCCTTGCCGCGCAGCTCGCTGACAAGGCCGGCAGCAGCCAAGCCGATGACGTTGTCTCCCGACAGCAGGAGATTGATCATGATGACTTCGAAATAAGCGGAGATTGTATGCTGGTCCAGAAAAGCTCGCATGATGGCGGAGCTTTCATCGATGGGGCAAATCGATAGTCCCTTGAAACGGATCGTACGGGCTTTGAAATGACCCGCCTTTCTCCAAGAGTACGCCATCCCATCGCAACCGAACTGGAACAATTTCCCGGTTGCCGCGTCTTTCCCAGGCAACCGCAAAGGATGACGTCATGCTGAAATGGGCCCTGATATTTTTCGTAATTTCGATCATCGCCGGCTTCTTCGGTTTCTCGGGCGTCTCCGCCGCCACCGCGACGATCGCCCGCGTTCTCTTCGGCATTGCGCTGGTAATCTTCCTGATCTTCCTCGTCCTCGCACTGATGGCCGGCCAGGCGATCTTGTGAGCGGTTGTTGGGGGGCGCTCAGCAAAGCCGCCGATAACAGACTGTTTGGCGACAATATCGTCGTTGCCGTGGTCGCTCCGCTACCGCAGCGGCATCATTCTAGCTTGCGGTCAGTTCACGCCCCTGGCCGCGCAGGCTGCCTCTTCATCCGAAGACCTTCCGATTTCGGGGGCATTCACGACAATACCGCCCTGAGCCAGGGATGCATTCTGTTTGTTCGCTTTCTCAGCAGCTTGTCGATCGATATCGATCCCGCACCCGAAGCCGCCAGGACGAACATGCCGCCGGCAATCGCCAGGTCCTTCTCGAAATGCAGCAGTTCGTTCTGGCTTGCAAAATTCGTGTGAAAGAGCAAGGCGGTCGCCAGGCAGAAGAGTGCCAGTGCCAATGCGCCAAGCCGGGTGAAGAAACCTGCCGCGACGGAAAGGCCGGCGCCGATCTGTAGGGCGATGGTGGCAAGTGCCATCGGCGCCGACAGCCCCAGTTTTGCGAAAATGTCGATGGTCGCCGGGATATCTACCGCGAGCGTCCAAGCTTCGTGCAGGAAGATCAGCGACAGCAGAAGCCTGCCGAGGAGAAGAACGAGATCGGCCAGTCGGGGCCGGCTAGAGGCGCTTACCATCATACCCTCCGTTTGAAGAGCAGGCGGTTCGGCCCGCTCATGCAATCAGCTCCTCAGATCCTCGCAGCTCCGCGAGCACCGCATATTATAGCAGGCTCGCCCCGACATTGATCGCAAGCGCCAGGATCGTCGTATTGAACAGGAACGACAGCACGGCATGCAACAGCGTCAGCTTGCGCATGCTGGTCGAACTGACCGCGACATCCGCCGTCTGTGCGGCAACACCGATGGTGAAGGAGAAATAGAGGAAATCCCAGTAGCCGGGCTCTTCGATCCCGTCGGGAAACTTCAGCCCGCCCTCCTCGTCCGCCCCGCCATAGAAATAATGGGCATAGTGGATGGTGAAGAGCGTATGCAGGAAGATCCAGGAGATCAGGATCGTCAGAACCGCAACACCTGCCCGCGCCAGCGCGACGTCAGGTGCGGCCTCCTTGATCGAATGAAGCTCGAGGCCGATACCGGCAATGCTGGCAAGTGCGGCACCGATCGACAGAGCCAGCAGGACGGTGTCGGAGAAGTCGAGATCCGCCGAGCGTTTCCGGATGCTTTCAACCGTCGCCCGCAGCATTTTGCGCCAACTGAGCGCGACAAAAACGCCGGCGCTGACATTCCAGCCGAACAAGATATTGCCGGCGCTGACTTCGCGGGAGGTGAGAGCCAAGAAGACTACCAGTCCGGCAACAACGGCGATGATGAAGCTCGCATGCTTGTAGGCAAATGCCGCAAGCGAATTTGCCCGTTCCTCACCCGCCATATCGGTCTCCGACAGCATATGCCCTTGATAACAGCATGAAAAAGGCGCGCCTGCCAGCCGGCAGCCGCGCCTTTAGAGCCTTTCCGGGTTAGATTGCAGCATTCTGCCGGAGCAGGTTTTCGTCAGGGCAAAGGCGATTGGCGAAGGGCATACCACAAGGTACGTCCGA
>NZ_JABFCQ010000008.1:0-201761 GCF_013087625.1 Rhizobium changzhiense | reverse complement strand
TCATCCGATGCTGGCCTCCACTCCAGCCAGCATCTTGAATCACAAAACAGCCAAAAACGGAATCCCTTCCGATTCAACTAAATCCGGATACGCTCTAGCGCGAGACGACCGAAAAGGAGTGGAAGCGCGCGAGAGCCGTGATGATCTCCGTCACCACGCCATCGGCAAAATAATCCTGATCGGCATCACCGCCGAGATTGACGAAGGGAAGAACGGCGACGGAAGGCGGCTGCGGCGCCGCAGGCGCCATCCCGGCATCGTCTTGGCGCGGCAGGCGATACCCGACCCTGGGAACGGTGACGATCCAGTCCGTGCCATCGGGCCTTAGGCCGAGAAGCTTCCTGAGCGTGGCAATCTGAACCGTGAGATTGCCTTCTTCCACGGCAAGCCCCGGCCAGGCCCGCTCCATCAGATCTACCTTGGTGACGACGCGGCCCTCGGCCTCCAGCAGCATGCCGAGCAGCGCTGCCGGCCGCGGTCCTGTCGCAACGGACTTCCCGTCCCGCCACAGGCTTCCTGTCACGGGATCGTAAACGAACGGACCAAAGGAGAGCCTCGCGCTGCCCATGCAGAAGCATAGCGTGAAATTCTCACAAACGAAAAGCGGATCGACACGCCGATGCATTGCAAAAGCCGCCGTCGAAACAGAGCTTGTCAGTGAAGCAGGATCAGACCTTCAGTTCGCGCCGCTCACGCTCGGTCACCATCGCGAGGTCGAGCACCTTCTGCAGGTTCGCGGCGTGGCGGAAGTTCGGGTCCGGCTGGATGCCGCTTGCCACGGCCTCGGCAAAACGCTCGTAATTGGTCGCCACCGGTTCAACTTCGATCTGCGTCCAGGTGGCAGTTTCGACACCCTCGCCGAGGCAGCCATGCAGCTCGGAACCACTGGGACGATGGATGACCTCGAGGCTGCCCCTCTCGCCATAAATGCGCAGCTTCAGCTCGTTCAGATGCCCTGTCGCCCAGCGGCTGGCATGGATGACGCCGAGCGCGCCATTGGCGAAATCGACGGACATGGTGAAGCTGTCATTGGCATCGAGCAGATATTCGCCGATCTGACCGCCCGGCGCCTTGTTGAAGGTCTTCAGCCGCGCAAAGACGTGGTCGATGTCGGTCGCCGCGCCATAGGCGGCGAAATCGAGAATATGGATGCCGACGTCGCCGAGCACGCCATTCGAGCCGTGGCCGGTGGAAAGCCGCCACAGCCAGGTCGATTCCGTGCGCCAATCGCCCCAGGCACGCGATACGAGCCAGCTCTGGAGATAGGAAGCTTCCACGTGCCGGATCGTGCCGAGCTCACCGGCGAGCACCATCTCGCGGGCGCGCTGCAGCGGCGCGACGTTGCGATAGGTGAGGTTGACCATGTTGATGACGCCGGCCTTTTCCGCCGCCTCCGTCATCTCTAGCGCTTTTGCATAGTTCTCCGCCAGCGGCTTTTCGCAGAACACATGCTTGCCCGCGGCAATCAGCGCCATCGTCGTCGGGTGATGGATGCGGTCGGGCGTGACGTTCGTCGCCGCATCGAATTCACCCCAGGCGATCGCCTCCTCCAGGGAAAGAAACCGCTTTTCGATGTTGAACTTATCGGCGAAGGCCGAAAGCCGCTCGGGATCGGTGTCGACGGCGCCGACCACCGTCACGCCGGCGATGAGGGGGAAGCGGGCGAGCTGGTTTTTCGCCATCACCCCCGTACCAAGAACGAGTAATCGCATGGATGCTCCTCAGCGGTAACCGGCTTCGCCGGCCTGGTGCAGTCTCGGGCCGCGTTCGACGATCGGCTCCAGTGCTTTTTCTACCGGGACATTTGGAGCATCGGTAATGCTCGTCAACGACCCCTCAGGGTTATAGGCCCACTTCACGCCATTGATCAGCACCTTCTGGACATTGACGTCGTGATAGGTCGGATAGGTCTCGTGGCCGGGGCGGAAATAGAAGATGTTGCCGGCGCCACGGCGCCAGGTCAGGCCCGAGCGGAACACTTCGCCGCCCTGGAACCAGGAGATGAACACCGTTTCGAGCGGTTCCGGCACCGAAAACTGCTCGCCGTACATTTCCTCGTTCTCAAGCTCGAAATGTTCACCGATGCCGGCGGCGATCGGATGGCGCTGGTTGATCGTCCACAGACGCTCGCGCTCGCCCGCCTCGCGCCATTTCAGCGCGCAGGGCGTGCCCATCAGCCGCTTGAAGATCTTGGAAAAATGGCCGGAATGCAGCACCAGCAGGCCCATGCCTTCCCAGACGCGCTTGGCGACACGCTCGACGACGACGTCGGAGACCGCGCCGTGATCCTTATGGCCCCACCAGGTCAAGACGTCGGTCTCAGTAAGACGGGCTTCGCTGAGGCCGTGTTCCGGCTCCTGCAGCGTCGCTGTCGTCGCCGAGATACTTGGATCGGTGTTCAGCGCATTGGCGATCGTCGTGTGCATGCCTTCGGGATAGATCCCCCGGACGATCTCATTGGTATTCTCGTGGATATTCTCTCCCCAGACGACGGTGCGAATGGCCATGATGTGCTCCTGTGGAACCTGGA
Organism: Rhizobium changzhiense; assembly: GCF_013087625.1. Lineage (NCBI taxonomy): Bacteria > Pseudomonadati > Pseudomonadota > Alphaproteobacteria > Hyphomicrobiales > Rhizobiaceae > Rhizobium > Rhizobium changzhiense. Next base: position 199,231 of record NZ_JABFCQ010000008.1, on the reverse strand, counting down.
AGTATCGATAGGCGGGAAAGCAGAAGAATTCAAAGCGCTTTGGAAAACGGCGCTGGCTGCGCCTCGTCTCCTCCACGTCCAAGGAACACATAGACCTTTGTCAGTATTTTGACAAAGGGGAAAATTTACCGGCCGAAGACGGAAAAACCGCCTGGCAATATCGCAGCAATATCAATGTGAAACCGATTTGGAGAACAGATTGACGACCAAAACGCCGGATATGATCAGCCCGAGGCCGAGGACTGCCGGCAGGTCGAGGCGCTGCTTGAAGAACACCAGGCCGACCGAGGAAATCAGTACGATTCCCAAAGCGCTCCAAATTGCATAAGCGATACCGACGGGGATGCTTTTCAGCGTCAGCGACAGGCAATAGAAGGCGGCCGCATAACAGGCGACGACGAGTGTCGTCGGCCCGATGCGAGTGAACTGCTGCGACAATTGCAGCGCGGTCGTGCCGATGACTTCGAGCACGATGGCTGCAAACAGCAGCCCGTAGACGGCGGCCTGGCTCATGGGGGATTCCTTTTCGAGTTACCTGCCGGTCAGTTCGACAAGGCGATCGATCAGATCCCGCCTCAGAACGCCGTTGATATCATGGCTTTCCAACGTGTCTGCGAACCAAAGTCCGTCGGCGGCGAAACGCACGACTTGTGCGTCGAGGGAGGAATCGGTGCCGATATATTCCTCGGCTCGTGCCTGCACCCATTGGCGCCAGCGAAGACGCAGCCGGGGTTCGGCAAGAAGCGCGATCGTTACCTGCGTCCAACTCCTGGAATCGTCGGGACGTTCCTTGAGACCGGATACCGCTCTCAGATAGGCGCGGGTGAAGCGTCCCTGCGGCAGCGGATCGCCGCGCATCAGTTCCTCTATATCGACGTCGAACTTTTCGAGCAGGCTCTCGAACAGGGCATCGAGCAACGCATTTTTCGTTGGGAAGTGATGCAGCAGCCCGCCCTTGCTGACGCTGGACGCGGCGGAAACCGCATCGAGCGTGACGGCCGCCATGCCGTCGCTGGCAGCAAGGCGCGCGGCGACCTCCAGCAACTGCTGGCGCACGAGCACGGGTTGTTTCTTGCGATGATGAGCGTTCGACATGCAGGTAAAAGATACCGTCCGGACGGTTTTGTCAAGGATAATCGGCCGCAACCCCTGCCGTCCCGGCATTATGCGCGAAATGCCGCGGCACCTTGATGACAGTTGCGATCATTTTCCGCCCGGTGCATGAAGAGGCCGGGGAACGGTTGAGGTAAAGGGGATGGTTTCGTGACGGAGAAGGTCACCACCTTATATCAGGCGATCGGCGGAGATCCTGCCGTGCAGGCGCTGACGCACCGTTTCTACGAACTGATGGACACGCTTCCAGAGGCGAGAAACGTGCGCGCCGTGCATCCGCCGAGCCTTGTGGGCAGCGAAGAGAAATTCTACGAATATATGAGCGGTTATCTCGGCGGCCCGCCGCTCTATACCGACAAGCGCGGCCATCCGCGCCTGCGCAGCCGCCATTTTGTCGCCGAGATCGGCCCTGTCGAGCGCGACGAATGGCTGCTCTGCTTCCGCCGCGCCCTGGACGAGACGATATCAAGCCAGGCGCTGCGCGATCTCATCTGGGCGCCGGTGGAACGGCTCGCCTATCACATGCAGAACAAGGCCCCTGACCACAAGGAACAACCATGAGCTTGAACGCGCGTCTGGAGCCGGTGCTCTATCTCTTCGCCGGCCTGTTCGGCGTAGCCGGCGTGGCGCTTGCCGCCCTTGCTGCCCATGGCGGCGGCGAGGCCAATCTTGCGGCATCCGCATCTGCCATGTGTCTTGCCCACGCCCCTGCCCTGCTGGCATTGGCTCTCGGCAACAACAGGCTCAGAACCGCCTGGCTGGCCGGTTTGCTGATGATTGTCGGAACGTTGCTTTTTGCGGGTGATCTCGTCACCCTGCGCTTTTCCGGCTCCGGCCTCTTCCCCTACGCCGCGCCGACCGGCGGCTGGGCGATGATGCTGGGTTGGCTTGTTGTGGCGGCGGGTGCGGTGTTTCGGGTTAAGGCGTGAGAGAGACAGTTCGGAATATTGCTTACGATTCAGCTCAAAACTTTCTCACCCGGCAAAAGGAAGCCGAGGACGTTGCTACAGATCTCTTCTCCCCAGCGGGGAGAAGTGCCGGAGCGATAGCGAGGCGATGAGGGGGTGAGCGGCAGAGCCGCGAATGCGCTGAACGCAAGCGAAGAGCAATGAAGGGCGTGCCGTGTGGCCCCCTCATCCGGCCCTACGGGCCACCTTCTCCCCGCTGGGGAGAAGAGGGGGCAAGCGGCGCCGGCATCCCATAAGGGCCAGGTCTTAAATGCCATCGACGACGTTAAAGCCCTCGAAGACCGGCGGCCCCTTGTAGATCGCCTTGTGATCGCCGGCATTGCGGTGCGCTGCGCGAAAGCTCTCGGACTTCGTCCAGTTCTGAAAATCCGCTTCGCTTTTCCAGACCGTGTGCGAGGAATAGAGCGTATAGCCCTCCTCTTCGTTGGCCTTTCCGCGCAGCAGCCGGAATTCGACGAAACCGGCCACCTCGGGCAGGCTGGAATCGCGATTGCGCCAGACCGTCTCGAAATCGCCTTCGCTCCCGGTTGCAACCTTGAAGCGGTTCATTGCGATATACATGGAATCTCCTTACGCTTTCCTCTTGCCCGCCCTTGCAGAACGCAAGGGAAAGGCGAGAACATTATCGCCGTTTGCCGCTGCTGGGCCAAGCGATCTTGTTGTCGCTTCCCCGGGCATGCGCGCTTCCCAGGTCGGGAACAGCGTCACATTCTGGTAGATCTGCTGGCGTTCGGCATGCTGCTGGAAAAGTTCGTAGAGTTCGGGCACGAGGCCCTCGCCTGTCTGAGCGGCGAGCTTATGCAGGCCGATCATGGTGAAGCCGTCGGGGCGCTGGTCGTTCATCGGGAATTGTCTCGTTCGTTCATCGTCTGCAGCGCACGCTCCAGGCTGGATTTGCTGCCGTTGCGAAGCGGGATGAAGGTCTTGCTGAACTTCTTGCAGCCGGTCTTCACCCGCAGGCAGGCATCGTGGCTGATACAGTCGATGGGGCAGAAGACGCAGTCGACCGAGGGAAGCAGAGTATCGATGCGGGAAACCGCTTCGCGCAGACCGCCATCATGGTGGATGAGCTCAGCGCCGAAATTGCTGGCGATCTGGCGAAGATGCGCCACCTGGCAGTCACGACCGCCGACATAGAGGAAACTGCGGCCATCCAGTTTGGACCGTCCAAGGGATGCCTGACCGGCGTCCTCGCCCGCGCTATCACGGACCTCCCGGTTCGAACCCTTCTTGCCCTTGCGAGCCATATGCCACCCGTTCGCTCGTTGATCGTCACACGATTCCTGCGTGTGCGGGTGGACCTTATTAAACCTGATTTTTAGAGTAAAGTATAAAGTTGATTATTTTTATCATATTAATTCACTGTGATTGGCAAGGAGGTGAAGTTCCTCCCGTTCCCACCGGGCGTCGGGCCAAATGGTGCGGCGCGCCGAACAGCCTCGACGGCGAGTTGGTCGATTTCAGGCACGCCGGAACCGCGTGTGACGCGAACCGAAGTCAAGCCGCCGCTGCCATTCACTGAAAACGAGACGACCACGGTTCCCTCGACGCCACGAGGTGTTCTGATTGAACGACGAATGCGACTACGAACCTTTCCGTCGTAATTGGCATTGGCCGCAGTTCCGATCCCGTCGTTATTGCCGGCCGAACGCGAATTGCTATCCGATTGAGCCGTCGCGTTACCTTCGGCGACTCCTCGTTCAGAATCCTGCTGCGCCTCACCCTTCGAACCAGCAGCCTTTTTCGGCGGGCGCTTCTTCTCGACCGGCTTCGGCTTTTCCTGCGCCACCACCTTCGGCTTCTGCGTCGGCGTCACGATCTCCTGCGGCACCTCCGGCTCCGGCTGGATTTCCGCCGTTTCGACGGGCTTCACCTCTTCGGGCTCGGCAGCAGCGACAGGCGGCACCACCGATGGCTGAACTTCCGGGGGGATCTCTTCAGCAGGTTTCTGCTCTTCCGGAACGACGGTCGACATCGGCTGCGCGACAGCAGTTTCAGCCGGTACTTCGGAAACGAGAATCTCCGGCTCCGCAGCGGTGACGGTTTCAGGCGAGACGCGCGTCACCTCGGGAGGAGGAGCCTGCTGGATGGTATCCCGGGTCTCGACCGGCGCGACTTCGGTCGGCTGAACGGTTTCCGGTTGAAGTTCCGCCGCTTCGGTCGGCTGGATCTTATCCGGCTCGACGGTCTCCGGAATGATTTCTTCCTGCACCGTGACTTCGGTTTCGCCGGCAGCAGTCTGGTCGACATCCGAGTTGCCGTACATCACCACGCTCATGGCTTCGCCCGCTTCTTCGACCGCCTCCTCAGGCGCCTTGGGAAAGGCAACGATCAGCACGGCGGCCAATGTCGCATGGAAGATCAGGGAACAGACACAAGTCAGCGCCACCCGCCGCCGCACCGGCTTCTTCTCGTCTTTCTGCTTTTCCACCGCCGCATCCATCGGCGGCGCGGCGGCGACAGCAGCCGACGCGGTCTCCGGATGATCAGGAAAGGAGGGTATCTGCGCGAAACGCGCATAGTGGACCACCGCCTCACCGGCCGGCTGACGCTGCACATTGCGCAGGTCGGAAAGCTCGTGGCCGGGATGCATGTTGTTGTCGTTCAGACCGCCGTCAGCGTCCGGCTCCCCGATGAGCACCTGTCTCGATCTGGTCTTCGCTGAAATTGCCATTTGTATGCCTCGGACAGTCTGGACATGCCCGCCGGATTCATTCCCGGCGTATTCTTAGCCCTCGAAGGGAACGGAAATCTGCGAGCGGGTGACGAGACCCTTCATGCATTCGCCCGCCGCCGGACCGTCGCAGACCGGCGTGTCGTTGATGATGATGCGGGTGACCGTGTCGCACTTCACATTCGGCATATCGAACTGGCGCACGCGCTTCTTGCCCTGCGGCAGATCGCGGAAGTCGAGCACGGTGATGCGGTCGACGGCATTCTTGTCGTTGAAAAAGGCAAGCTCGAAGGAGATCTTGTTGATCGGGGTCTGGAGATTGTTCTCGGCGACGAAAGTCATCATGCAGCCCTTTTGCGATGGCGCCAGAGCATTAAGTTCGACATCCAACTTGGCGGTTGCCGCATCCTGCGCCTGGCATACGCCCGAAACCGCCATCACCATGCCGGCTGCAACAGCCGCAAACCTACCCGTCATCATCTTCTCCGCCATTGTCGCGAACCGCCGCCAGGCGGCCTCATATCAGCAATCTCAAAAACTTGACTGCATTAGTCTCCTATTGCGTCTTTAAAAAACTATGAGTAATAAAGTCAAGATAATTGTCATCACGACCGGGGACCCTGATCACCGGCCTCACGGAATTGCCAACCGAAATGATGGTTGAAAAGCCAGATAACTTTAAACACGTGCCGCTGCAGAGCGAGCCTGCGGCGCAGCACCGGATCGTCGAAAGCGCGGATCTTTTCCGCGGCACGAACGAGATCATGATAAGACACGACGGCTTGGTCTATCGCCTGAAGATCACCCGTCAGGGCAAACTCATTCTCAATAAGTAGGGTAGGACATGACCGAACAGACAAGACCGGCGCCAGCCGAAATCCGTGCGTTTCGCGCCGAGAATCCGAAGATGCGCGAGCGTGATATCGCCGCCCAGCTGAAGATTTCCGAAGCAGCCCTCGTCGCCGCCGAAACCGGCATCGGCGTGACCCGCATCGATGGCAGTGCGCTGAAGCTTCTCGAGCGCGTGGCCGGCCTCGGCGAAGTGATGGCGCTGTCGCGCAACGAAAGTGCAGTTCACGAGAAGATCGGTGTCTTCGAAAACATCAAGAGCGGCGCGCAGGCCGCGATCGTTCTCGGCGAGAATATCGATCTGCGCATCTTTCCGAGCCGCTGGGAGCATGGTTTCGCCGTATCCAAGAAGGATGGCGATCAGGAACGCCTCAGCCTGCAATATTTCGACAAGGCGGGCAACGCCGTGCATAAGGTGCACCTGCGTCCGAGCTCGAATGTCGAGGCCTATCACGCGATCGTCGCCGAGTTGAAGCTGGAAGACCAGTCGCAGGAATTTGTCGAGGCCGAGACCCTAAATGCAGTCGATGAAACCGCCGACGTCAGCCGCGACGAGTTGCGCGACAACTGGAGCAAGCTCACCGATACGCACGAGTTCTTCGGCATGCTGAAGCGCCTGAAGATCGGCCGCCAGGCGGCCGTGCGCACCGTCGGCGACGACTATGCCTGGAAGCTCGACAACAGCGCGACGGCAGACATGATGCATGCCTCGGTGAAGTCCGGCCTGCCGATCATGTGCTTCGTCGCCAATAACGGTATCGTCCAGATCCATTCCGGCCCGATTTTCAACGTGCAGCCGATGGGTCCGTGGATCAATATCATGGACCCGACCTTTCATCTGCATCTGCGCCAGGATCACATCGCCGAGACCTGGGCCGTACGCAAGCCGACCACGGACGGCCACGTCACCTCGCTGGAGGCTTACAATGCCGACGGCGAGATGATCATCCAGTTCTTCGGCAAACGGAAGGAAGGTTCCGACGAACGTGCCGAGTGGCGCGAGATCATGGAAAACCTGCCGCGGGCAGCAAGCGTGGCCGCATAAGGATCGCTACGATGACGATGCGTAACAATCTGCGCCGGATCCGCACCTGGGAACTGGCCCTGACGGCGGCGGTCATGGCGCTGCCGCTGATCCCGACGGCGCCGACAGTCGAAGGCTTCGCCTTCATCCGCCCCGCCCACGCTGAGGAAAAGAAGCTCGACACGTCGCGCCTGGTTTCGGTCGGCGGCGACATCACCGAGATCGTCTATGCGCTCGGCGAGGAAAGCCGGCTGATTGCCCGCGACACTACGAGCATCTATCCGGAGGCGGCGCTGAAGCTGCCGAACGTCGGTTACATGCGCGCGCTCTCGCCGGAAGGCATCCTCGCCATGAACCCGACGGCGATCATCGCCGTCGAGGGTTCGGGTCCGCAGGAGGCGCTGACCGTCCTGAAGAATGCCAGCGTGCCTTTCGAGACCGTGCCGAGCGCCTTTACCCGCGACGGCATCATCGCCAAGATCGACCGTGTCGGCACGCTGCTGGGTGTGCCCGACAAGGCGAAGGCGCTTGAGGAAAAGGTCGCGGCCGATCTCGAGGCGGCGATCGCCGATGCCGAAAAGCGCCCGGAGGCCGAGCGCAAGCGCGTTCTCTTCATCCTCAGCGCCCAGAACGGCCGGATCATGGCATCGGGCACCGGCACGGCCGCCGATGGCATCGTCAAGCTCGCCGGCGCCATCAACGCCGTCGGCGCATTCCCGGGCTACAAGCCGCTGACGGACGAGGCGATCATCGAAGCCAAGCCCGACATCATCCTGATGATGAACCGCGGCGACGGCGCCGGCACCAAGAACGAGGACCTGCTGGCTCAGCCGGCGATCGCGCTGACGCCGGCAGGCGAGAAAAAAGCGATCATCCGAATGGATGGCGTCTACCTGCTCGGCTTCGGCCCGCGCACAGCAGCCGCCGCGCGTGAGCTCAACACGGCGATCTACGGGGGCTGATCATGGCCCTGCCGCAAGCCATGATGGAACAAAGGCGACGATTCCCGATGGCGGACATCCGCGAAATCAGGCAGGCGGGCGACAGGACGCGGCTCGCCTTGCTGGCGATCGCGCTCCTTGTCGTCGGCTCGGTCTTTTCGATGCTGTTTTCGGTGACGACAGGCGCCTCGGATGCCTCGATCCTCGACGTCATCAGCAACATGGTCGGCTCCGAGGCGGCGCTCAGCACACGTGACCGGATCATCATCTTTGATATCCGCCTGCCGAGGGCGATCCTCGGTTTCCTGATCGGCGCCTCGCTGGCCGTTTCCGGCACGGTGATGCAGGGCCTGTTCCGCAATCCGCTGGCCGATCCCGGCCTCGTCGGCGTCTCCTCCGGCGCAAGCCTCGGCGCGGTCGCGATGATCGTGCTCGGCGGCGGCCTCGCAGCTCCGCTCGAGGCGCTTCTCGGTATCTACGCTCTGCCGACGGCGGCCTTCGGCGGCGGCCTTGTCACGACGCTGCTGCTCTACAGGATCGCCACTCGTAACGGACAGACCTCGGTGGCGACGATGCTGCTTGCCGGCATCGCACTCGGCGCACTCGCCCTCGCCGTCACGGGACTGCTGATCTACATGGCCAACGACCAGCAGCTGCGCGACCTGACCTTCTGGAGCATGGGCTCGCTTGCCGGCGCCACATGGACGAAGATCGCCGCCGCCAGCCCGATCATCCTCTTGTCCTTCACCGCCCTACCTTTCATGGCGCGCGGCCTCAATACCATCACGCTCGGCGAGGCGGCCGCCTTTCATATGGGCGTTCCGGTACAGCGGCTGAAGAATGTCGCGATCGTCGGTGTCGCTGCGGCGACCGGCGCGTCCGTCGCCGTCAGCGGCGGCATCGGTTTCGTCGGGATCGTCGTGCCGCATATCCTGCGCATGGCGATCGGCCCCGACCATCGTTTCCTGCTGCCGGCGGCAGCTCTTCTCGGCGGCTCTCTGCTGATCTTCGCGGATGTCCTGGCCCGCACTCTCGTTGCCCCGGCCGAGCTGCCGATCGGCATCATCACCGCGGCGGTCGGTGGCCCGTTCTTCCTATGGATCCTGTTGCGGCAGCGTTCGCGCCTTGCCCTGTGAGTGATCCCCGTGAGTGACCCCTGTGTGTGACATTGCGATGATCGAAGTTTCCGGCGTCTCCGTGCGCCTTTCAGGCAAGACCATCATCAGCGACGTCGCTTTTACGGCAAAGGCCGGCGAGCTGACGGCGATTGCCGGGCCGAACGGCTCCGGCAAGACGACGACGATGAAAGCCATCTCCGGCGAACTTGCCTATGGCGGCTCGGTGCGCATCGGCGGCGACGAGGTGAAAGGCCTGAAACCTTGGCAGCTTGCCGCCATTCGTGGCGTGCTGCCGCAGGCAAGCACCATCTCCTTTCCCTTTACCGTGCGCGAAATCGTCCGCATGGGCCTGACGTCAGGTCTCAACCTGCATCCCGACAAGGCCGAGCAGACGGCGGCAGCAGCGCTTGCCTCCGTCGACTTGACCGGCTTCGAAGGCCGTTTCTATCAGGAACTCTCGGGTGGCGAGCAGCAGCGTGTGCAGCTTGCCCGCGTGCTCTGCCAGATCGCCGAGCCCATCGTCGACGGCAAGCCCTGCTGGCTGCTGCTCGACGAGCCGGTCTCGAGCCTCGACATCAGCCACCAGTTGACCATCATGACGCTCGCCCGCAATTTCTGCGAACGCGGCGGCGGTGTCATCGCCGTCATGCACGATCTCAACCTGACCGCGCTCTTTGCCGACCGCATCGTGCTGATGAAATCCGGCCGCCTCGCCGCCGCCGGCAGCATCGGTGAAGTGCTGACGAACGAAACGATGCTCTCGGTGTTCGGCTGCGCGCTGCGCATCAACCAGGTGCCGGCCGACGGCACGCCCTTCGTGCTCGCCCACAGCGCCGTTTCCCGCCCCTGAGCACGGCGCGGGCGGAACTTTTGATCGTCCGGCACGTTGTCGACAGTGATCTGGGTCAATGCCGGGCGATATCATTCATGCAACGGACGGTGGTGACCCTCGTGCGAAATAGGCGGGCTTGCGCGCGCCCCAGCCAATGGAGACAGCCATGAGCTATTCTATCTTCCAGTCCGGCCGCAGCCGCCGCAACGGTACCTTCCACAATTTGGAATCAGGCATCGAGGAGCAGGTCGAGGCGCTTCGCGACGAACTTGCGGAACTGACACGCCTTGTCGGCAAGAGTTCGCGCCATCAGGGCGAAAAAATCCGTAGCCAGGCCGGCGCCGGCTATGAGGAACTGCTCGGCCGTAGCGAGGATCTGCTGCGCGAATTGCAGCACGGCTATGAGCGCGGCGCGACCGAAATGCGCGAGACCGTGCGCAAGCATCCGCTGGCAACGATCGGCGCCGCTGCCGTTTTCGGCCTTGCCATCGCCTTCCTCGCTCGGCGCTGAGGAAGCGCGATGCTCTTGTCGATCCTCAGCCTGCTGACGGGCGCGAGCGTGCATCGGACCGTTGCACGCGCCAAGCGCAATAGCATCTTCATTGCGCTTGCCTTCCTCTTCCTCCTCACCGCCTACGCATTGGCCGTCACCGCCGGTGCCATCTGGCTTGCCGGCATCTACGGCCCGGTCGGCGCTGCCCTCTTCCTGGCGGCCTGCGCGCTGCTGATCGCCATCATCGCCTTGGTGGCGATGTCGATCATCAATACCCGGGAAGCACGCCGCGCCCGTGAACGCCGTGCGGCGCTGGAATCGATGGCAACGGTCGGGCTCGGTCTTATCCGCGCTCAACCACTCCTGACCGCCGGTGTTCTGGCAGCAATCGTCGCGGCCAATTTGGTGGGCTCGAAGCGCGAGGATTGAGATTGATGGGGGACTTACTCCACCTCACGCAGCACCAACGTAAGATTAGTCAGGTACGCCCACCCCACCCTCCCTTCATTCCTGTGCCCGTCACAGGAATCCAGCCACGGCTCGTCCGCGCCGTGAATGAACCCAAATACCCTCCACAGGAAAGAGTCTTTCGCGCCCAAGGACTTGGGCGCACTGGATTCCGAGCACAGGAATGAGGGAGGAGAGGTATTGCCCTGACTAGCAATCCACTGCGTGGATTGGCCTCCTTCTCCCATCCCTACAAACCAAAAAAGCCGGCGCCCCCAATAGCAACCGGCCTTTCTAATCAGAACGCGAAGGCCTTCGATGTCAGCGGCGCCGAGGTGGCGTCGGGGCCGAAATCAGCCTCGCCTGATATCTGCAGCAACTCCTGCAGCCGCTGACGGGCCCGGTTGACGCGGCTCTTGATGGTGCCCACGGCGCAGCCGCAGATTTCGGCCGCCTCCTCGTAGGAGAAACCCGAGGCGCCGACGAGGATGATCGCCTCGCGTTGATCCGGCGGCAGTTGGTCGAGCGCCTTCTTGAAGTCCTGCAGATCGAGCGCGCCATATTGCGAAGGGTGCATCGCCATCGATTCGGTAAACAGGCCGTCGCTGTCCTGCACTTCGCGGCCGCTCTTGCGCATCTGGCTGTAGAGTTCGTTGCGCAGGATCGTAAAGAGCCAGGCCTTCATATTGGTGCCCATCTCGAAATGATCCTGTTTGGCCCAGGCTTTCATGATGGTGTCCTGGACGAGATCGTCGGCACGGTCGTGCCGCCCGATGAGCGAGATCGCGAAAGCGCGAAGGCTTGGGAGTGCCGCCAGCAATTCCCGCTTGAAGCTGGGTTGCGATTTGTCTTCCATGCAGCGATCCTATTCGGCCATCTTGGCAGAAGCCATCATTTCAGCATGGTCGAGCTTTTCGAGAAGATCGAGAAAACGATCGGGAATCGCCTCATCCTGTGCGGCCGAATACAGCGACCGCAGCCTGACGCCGATCTGGTTGTTCGGGTCCAGGATGTCGCTTGCCCGCAGCTCCAGCTTTCGCTGATCGGCTGCTTCTTTCTTGCGTGTAGTCATCAATTCGTCTTCTCGCCGGTTGTCTGTCCAGAGCATGATGCCGAAAAGTGGGAGCGGTTTTCGGACGACATCATGCTCTAACTTTCTAATTTAGAACAGGATTCAGATTTTAGGCCGACCCGGCCCAAAATCATCCTGTTCTAGGGGGCGTGGATGGGATCAAACACGATTTCAACCATCGACATCGAACGTTCCATTCTCGATGTCGCTGGCATTTGCCGTTGCATGGGTCAAAACGCTACGCCCCTTCTTCGTCGGCTGGAATAATGCGGCGCAACGAAAAAAGTTCCTGCGGTTCCGGAACTTTTTTATCAAGGCGACGTTAACCGCTCATTGAAGCCAATGCCGGCCTGTATGCAGGAGCCCATTAATGACACTTTCTACTCGGATTGCGCCGCACCTTCCTTATCTGCGCCGCTATTCCCGCGCCCTTACCGGCACTCAGACTTCAGGCGACGCTTATGTCGCGGCCGTTCTCGAAGCTATCATCGCCGATCTATCGATTTTCCCGGATACGGCGAACGACCGGGTTGCACTCTACAAACTGTTCACGCAGCTGTTTGGTTCCACCGCAGTCCAGATTCCGGAGCCGACCTCGCCCTATGCCTGGGAGCAACGCGCCACGCTGAATCTTTCCAAGGTTTCGCCGCGTGCCCGTCAGGCCTTCCTGCTCGCCTCCGTGGAGAATTTCCGCGTCGCCGAAATCGCCGAGATCCTGGAAACCGAAGAACAGGATGTCATGCACCTGCTCGACGTAGCGTCGCAGGAGATTTCGCGTCAGGTCGCCACCGATATCATGATCATCGAGGACGAACCGCTGATCGCCATGGATATCGAGCAGATGGTCGAGAGCCTTGGCCATCGCGTCACCGGCATTGCCCGCACGCATGCCGAGGCCGTGGCACTTTACAACAAGACCAAGCCGAGCATGGTGCTGGCCGACATCCAACTTGCCGATGGCAGCTCCGGTATCGACGCAGTCAACGACATCCTCAAGACGTCGAGCGTGCCGGTGATTTTTATCACCGCTTTCCCGGAACGGCTGCTGACCGGCGAGCGCCCCGAACCGACCTTCCTTGTCACCAAGCCCTTCAATCCCGACATGGTTAAGGCCCTGATCAGCCAAGCTCTTTTCTTCAACGAATCGACCAGAGTGGCCGCCTGAGACGCAATTTTCCGGCCTTCGGAACCAAATCGCCAAGCAGGCGTTCCGGTGCTACCGGGACGCTCCGGTGGCTTTAACGGTTTTTGCAGCGCTTTGTTCTAGAGTTGACAGGCGGTGTCTGGAAGGGCGCTCCCTTCAGCGACGTTCAAGATGTCACAAGGAAAGGCGGCCGAGTGAATACGACTGAACCATTGTCCGGCATGCCTTTCACCTTCGAAGGCAAAGCCGAAATGATGGAACGCGCGCTCGGCAGCGCCGGGATTTCAATCCTCTGCCAGGACGCCCGGCTTTCGATCTTCTACGCCGAAAATCTGCCGCCGCATTTTGCAGCCCTCTTTGCGCCTGGCGGCAGCGACGCCGTCCTCTTTGGCGATGCCCACGGCCGATATCTAACGGCGCTGAAGCACAAGGTGCTGGAAACCGGCATCCCCAACAATGCCGAAGTCGAGATCGACGTCGACGGCGAAAGACGCACCTATGAACTGAAGATCCAGCGCACCGGCGAACGTGGCGCACATGGACTTCTGTCCGTCATGGCTGAAGTCACGGAGAGCCGGCATCGCGAAAAAGTTCTGAAATCGCTGTTGCGCGAACTCTCGCACCGCTCCAAGAACCTTCTCGCCATCATTCAGGGCATTGCCACGCAGACCGCGCGCAACACCCTCTCTCTCGACAGCTTCCTCCTCAAATTCCGCGGACGGCTGCAATCGCTTTCCAACTCGCAGGACCTGATCACGGATTCGAGCTGGCGCGGCGCCTATCTCTTCGAACTCGCCGAAAAGCAGTTTGCCCCCTATTGGCCGGAGACGGCCGGCTCGATGCCGATCTATGGCATCAACGCCCATCTGACGCCGAATGCCGCGGTGCATCTCGGGCTCGCCCTCCACGAACTCATCGTCAACTCCGCCTCTTTCGGCGCGATTGCCGGCGGCGCCGCCTCCATCACGCTGAATTGCCGCGAAGCCATGATCAACGACAGGAAGGCGATCGAAGTCGCCTGGGCGGAAGTGCTGCATGATCAGTCGGAAATCCACGAATTCAGCGACAACAGCTTCGGCCGCACCGTGCTCGAGCGTGTCGTGCCCTCGTCGGTCAATGGCAAAGCGGAGTTGAACCTCATTCCCGGTCGCATCGAATATCGTTTGACCATTCCGGAAAGCGAATTCGAGATTTTCAAGCGCGTGTGAAGCCGGGAGGCAACCGAAAACGAAAAACAGCCGGTGCGAGGGCGGCGCACCGGCTGTCTTCACTCACCGGGAGGGGACCGTGAGTACGTCCGGATAGTGGGTTGGGGGCGCGCATGTTGGGTCGATGCGATCACCATCCGGATATCGCAATAACGGCGACATCAAACTTTGGTTCCCTGCCGTCCGAAAAAAATTCGACTTTTTTGAATCTTTTTTCGGACACCCCGCCGATGCTGTTCGTCCCAGCTATTTTGTAGGCACGGACTGCCGAAAAAATTGCCTCTCCCTCATAAAAACAAGGGTTTGAGTGCGCCAGGCGCAACAAAATTGCCAAAATTTTACCATTTGATAAATTTTTAAACCTGAGTTACGATTCCCTCACAGGCCGTTTACCAATAATGAGGGAACTTCAATGGAACGACTGGAAACCGGGATCCATGCCGGCCGGCTTTCGCCCGCCGAGTATGAGGCAAATTTTTCCGATCTTCATCCACGCCTCGACAATCATGAGGCGCTGGTCGCCGCCGACCGCTGTTATTTCTGTTATAACGCGCCATGCATGACGGCCTGTCCCACCTCGATCGACATTCCGCTGTTCATCCGCCAGATCTCGACCGGCAATCCGATCGGCTCGGCAAAGACGATCTTCGATCAGAACATCCTCGGCGGCATGTGCGCCCGCGTCTGTCCCACCGAAGAACTCTGTGAACAGGCCTGTGTCCGCAACACGGCTGAAGAGCGGCCGGTCGAGATCGGCCGTCTGCAGCGCTATGCCACCGATGCCGCCATGCAGGCCGACAAGCAATTCTATGCCAGGGCCGAACCGACCGGCAAGACGATCGCCGTCGTCGGCGCAGGCCCAGCCGGACTTGCCGCCGCCCATCGCCTGGCCGTCAAGGGCCACTCGGTCGTCATCTATGATGCCAGGGAAAAATCCGGCGGCCTCAACGAATACGGTATCGCCACCTACAAGACGGTCGACGACTTCGCCCAGAAGGAAGTCGACTACGTCCTCTCGATCGGCGGCATCGAGGTTCGGCATGGGCAGCGTCTCGGCCACGATTTTTCGCTTTCCGATCTGCAGGCGCAATATGACGGCGTCTTCCTCGGTATCGGCCTTGCCGGCGTCAACGTGCTGCGCATCGAGGGCGAAAACCTTGCGGGCGTCGACGATGCCGTCGATTTCATCGCGGCCCTCCGCCAAGCGGAAGACAAAAGCGACATCGCCATCGGCCGTCGTGTCGTCGTCCTTGGCGGCGGCATGACGGCGATCGACGCTGCCGTACAGGCAAAGCTGCTCGGCGCCGAGGAGGTGACGATCTGTTACCGCCGTGGCAAGGAGCACATGAACGCCTCCGAATTCGAACAGGATCTGGCAAGCTCCAAGGGCGTCATCATCCGCCACTGGCTGGCGCCGAAATCGATCCTGTCGCAGGACGGCAAAGTCGCCGCCATCGAGGTGGAATATACGAGAATTCTCGAAGGCCGCCTCGTCGGCACCGGCGAAACCGGTGTCATTGCCGCCGACCAGATCTTCAAGGCGATCGGTCAGAGCTTTGACGCCTCTGGTCTCGGTTCGCTGCGCATGGAATCCGGCCGCATCGCCGTCGATGGCGAAGGCCATACCTCGCTCGACGGCGTCTGGGCCGGCGGCGACTGCATCTTCGGCGGCGACGATCTCACGGTTTCTGCCGTCGCCCACGGTCGCGACGCGGCTGAATCCATCCATCGTGCCCTCACCGCAGCAGCCGCTCCGGCTGTCGCGGTTGCTTGAAGGGAGAATGAACAATGGCTGATCTCCGTAATAATTTCGTCGGCATCAAATCCCCGAACCCGTTCTGGCTGGCGTCTGCGCCGCCGACCGACAAGGCTTATAACGTCGAGCGCGCCTTCAAGGCCGGCTGGGGTGGCGTGGTCTGGAAGACGCTGGGCGAGGAAGGCCCGCCCGTCGTCAACGTCAACGGCCCGCGCTACGGCGCGATCTGGGGCGCCGACCGCCGCCTGCTCGGCTTGAACAATATCGAGCTCATCACCGACCGCGACCTCTACACCAACCTGCGGGAAATGAAGCAGGTGAAGATGAACTGGCCGGACCGGGCGCTGATCGCCTCAATCATGGTACCCTGCGAGGAAGAGGCCTGGAAGGCGATCCTGCCACTGGTCGAAGAGACCGGCGCCGACGGCATCGAGCTCAATTTCGGCTGTCCGCACGGCATGTCCGAGCGCGGCATGGGCTCGGCAGTCGGCCAGGTGCCGGAATATATCGAGATGGTCGTGCGTTGGTGCAAACAGTACACCCGCATGCCCGTCATCACCAAGCTGACGCCCAACATCACCGATGTCCGTCGCCCTGCCCGCGCCGCCAAGGCCGGCGGTACCGATGCCGTCTCGCTGATCAACACGATCAATTCGATCGTCTCCGTCGATCTCGACAACTTCGCCCCCAACCCGACGGTCGGCGGCAAGGGCAGCCATGGCGGTTATTGCGGCCCGGCGGTAAAGCCGATCGCGCTCAACATGGTGGCCGAGATCGCCCGCGATCCCGAAACCTACGGCCTGCCGATCTCCGGCATCGGCGGCATCACCACCTGGCGGGACGCGGCCGAATTCCTCGTGCTCGGCGCCGGCAACGTCCAGGTCTGCACAGCGGCAATGACCTACGGTTTCAAGATCGTCCAGGAGATGATCACTGGTCTCTCCGACTGGATGGACGAGAAGGGTCACCGCAACCTCGACGACATTACCGGCCGCGCCGTCCCCAACGTCACCGACTGGCAATATCTGAACCTCAACTACATCGCCAAGGCGAAGATCGATCAGGACGCCTGCATCAAATGCGGCCGCTGCTACATCGCCTGCGAGGATACCTCGCACCAGGCGATCACCAACTTCGTCGACGGCGTTCGCCATTTCGAGGTGATGGACGAGGAATGCGTCGGCTGCAATCTCTGCGTCAGCGTCTGCCCGGTCGAAAACTGCATCACCATGGAGCAGCTTCCCGCCGGCACCCTCGACAAGCGCACCGGCCGGGTCGTCGACCCGAACTATGCCAACTGGACGACGCACCCCAACAACCCGATGGCCCGCCAGGCGGCGGAATAAGAATTCGCAACGCCGCCATAATCCTCGGCGGGTCATGACCAGTGAAATCGGCGCCCTACATGAAAGGGCGCCGTTTGTTGTTGTAGTCAGGGCACGCTATTCCCGATTACAGCTTGAAAGTTTTGACCTCGTTGCCGCGTTCGATGGTCCGGTTGGCGATGAAGCGCCCGGATTTGGCAGCCTCCTGCTTCTCCGCCTCGATATGGCGCAACATCGCCTCAAGACGCCGGAGCGCCAAGGCTTTGTTGCGATGCTGGGAACGCTCGTCGCGCGCCGTCGCGACGAGACCGGTCGGCCGATGCAGGACACGAACAGCACTGTCGGTCGTATTCTGATGCTGCCCGCCCGGTCCGCCGGCCCTTAGCGTCTCGAAACGCAGGTCGGCTGGATCGATCGTCACCTCGCCGCCTTCCGGTTTGGTATCGATACGTTGAACCGAGACGTACCAGTTCTGCCGCTTGTGACCCGGACGCACCTGGCTCTTGAAGGTGAAGCGGATCGTGCCGCAATAGTCACTGGCGATCTGCTCCGCCTCGAAACCATTGAGGCTGACGATCGCCGACTTGGCGCCGTGCTGGTCCGGCATCGGACCAAGGCTGGTCTCGAAAGAGCAGCCGAGCCGAACGGCCTCCCGCTCGAGGATGCCGAGAAGCGCCGACAGCGCCATGCGGCATTCCACCGGACCGTTGCCCGCGGTAACGAGAAGATCAATAGCGCTCATGGCCACGTCCTCCTTCCCTGCGATATTCGGGTTTTCGCCGACGCTGCTCAACCTCCGCTTCATCAACCACCTTCTTGAAGGTGACAAGCGGCCGAAAGCTGGCAAGCCTCACGACCAGGCTCTCATTTTCCAGATCGGTCACCACTTGCCCGGCATCCTTGTATGCAGATGCCGCCTCCTCGACGACAAGGGAGCGATCGTCGCAGATGGCGATACCGCCCCAGGAATTGCGCAAGAGCTGTTCTCGTTCGGAGCGATTCCGGCCGACACGCCCGTGCATGGTGGCGCGGTCGTATTTGCGACCGGCCCCGTGAGAGATACCATCCAACGAACTGGCAACGCCGGCGCTCGGACGAACCGCATAGCTGAGGCTCGCTCGAGATCCCGCAATCGGCGCGAGTTCGCCGCTTACGACCGCCGCCGCACCCTTGTAATGCACAAACCCACGATCGGACGGGCGAACGAGATTGTGCGGCACGTCGGCGATGAGACGCAGATCCGCATGAAGCGCTGCGGCCGCCCGCTCTGCGATCAGCCGTCGGTTCAACGATGCCCAGGCAACGCACTGGTCATGGCGCACAAGCCAGGCGGCACCGGCCTCCGAACCGGGCTCAAGACCGGCTGCAAGCCCCGAATGAGCGGCCACCATCTCCGAGAATACGGTGGCGCCCAGGGACCGCGAACCGGAATGAACCAGCAGATAAAGCCCCTGATCATCGAGACCGTAGGCAGATCCACCTTCGGCCAGATCCTCCACAGCCTGCAACTCGCAGAAATGATTGCCGCCGCCGATCGTGCCGAGAGCACCGGGTGTCAGATCGGTTGACAGACCTGCCTCCGTGAGAAGTTGCGCCGCATTTCCGATCGCCTGCGTTTCAAACCGGCGAAGCCGCTCCGCCGCCCTGTCGATCTTCAGTTTGCGCAGCGGAAGATCCAGGCCGAAGAGCGACATGCCGCAGCCGATATCGTTGCCGATCAGCAGCGGGTGCAGCCGAGAGGACAACAGTGCCACGCCGGTCGCACCATATTTTCCGGGGTGCAGATCTGGAAACGCGGCGATCTCCAAAACGCCCGGCAGGCGGGACATTTCGTCGAGTTGATTTAAAGCGGCGCCTTCGATCCAGGCGCTACCGGAAAAGAAACGATTGATGAGTGCCGGATGTGCCGACGACGTCATCGGGGAGCTTCTGCTCCCAATGGAATTGCCCATGATGATGAACTCTGGATATGATTGGTCTTTCATCGCCAAAAGGGCGATGTCAACCGGCATTCATCGGCCCATTGACCGAGTTAAGCCGAAACCCTCTCGGGGCGTGCGGAGATATTCGTCATCGTGGCGCTCCCTTTCCAGAAACAATCGAGAGCGCCCACTTAGGTGAAATCGCAAAGAAATGCAAGCATGGGATGCCTAACCGCCGAATGACTTCCGATAGGCATTGGGGCTCGTCCCCAGTCGCCTGCGGAAATGATGCCGCATCGTCGCCAGTGTTCCAAAGCCGCTGGCGGCGGCGATGTCGTCGAGCGAAACAGCAAGTTCCTTCTCCAGCAGGTCGCGGGCATGCCGCAGCCGCTGCTTCAGCAGCCATTCGCCGACGCTGAGGCCCGTCGTCGCTTCGAAGCGCCGCTGGAAGGTGCGCATACTCATGCCGGCTCTTTTGGCAAGCAGGCTGATCGGCTGCTCCTCGGAAAGGCTTTCGCGCATCCATTCGATCAGCGGCCCCAGGCGGATGCCCTCGCGTTCCTCGGGAACCGGCGCGTGAATGAACTGCGCCTGTCCGCCTTCGCGGTGCGGCGGCACGACGAGACGTCTTGCCACGCTGTTTGCGGCCTCTGAACCGAAATCGCCGCGCACCACGTGCAGGCAGAGATCGATGCCGGCGGCACTCCCCGCCGCCGTCAGCAGGCTGCCCTCGTCCATGTAGAGAACGTCGGCATCGAGCGTGATGTCGGGATAACGTGCAGCGATCGAGGCGACATAGCGCCAATGTGTCGTCGCCCTACGGTTGGCAAGCAGCCCGGATCCGGCAAGAACCGCAACGCCCGAGCAGAGCGACATGATGCGCGCGCCGCGCTGATGCGCTGCCCTGAGCGCTACGGCGAGCGGTGCCGGCACCGGCGCATCGATTGCCCGCCAGCCGGGTACCACAATCAGATCCGCCTCATCAAGCACCTCCAGTCCCTTGTCGACCGCGACCGTCAGCCCGCCCGCAGCGCGAAGCGGCCCTGGTTCGATGCCGCAGACTGAGAAACGATACCAATCCGCCCCCATCTCCGGGCGTGGCAGGCCGAAGACCTCGTAGGCGATGCCGAATTCGAAGGTGCAGAGCCCGTCATAGGCAAGTGCGGCGACAAGCGGTCCTTTGGTCTGCTGCGGGGATGAGTTTGGCATGATCTTTACGCTGTCGGTCATGATGGCCAATTTCACAAAGCTCTAGCATCGGCGATACCAGGCGGCAACTTCAGAAAAAGGGAGAACCCGATGCCAAGCCCCGTTTCCCAAATACCTGCTGCAGCTCCGGATGCCGCTGTCGCTCACTTTGCCGCCAGGCTTGCTTTCGAAACCGATTGCTCGGACGTGCATGCCGCCTTTGCGGCCGGGAAAGTCGATTTCGTTCTCCTCGACGTACGCTCGCCGCAGCTCTTCGCAGCGGCCCATGTTCCCGGAGCCATCAACCTGCCGCACGGCAAGATGACGGCGCACCGAATGTCGGCATGGGCAAGCGATACACTGTTCGTCGTCTATTGCGCCGGCCCGCACTGCAACGGCGCCGACAAGGCAGCCTTCCGCCTCGCCAATCTCGGCCTCCAGGTGAAGCTCATGATCGGCGGGATGACCGGCTGGGCCGATGAAGGCTTCGCCTTCGAACAGGGCGTCCCCGCTGCCGCGTGATCAGTCTCCCGTCTCCCCCAATAATGCAGCGGGAGAAGGAAACTTGCTGCCGTCAGAACTCGACGACCACCTTGCCGAAAGGCCCGCGATAGAGATGATCGAGCGCCTCAGGAAACTCGCCGAAAGCATAACGCTTGTCGATCACAGGCTTCAGCCTGGTCTGGTCGATTGCCCGCACCAGATCTTCAAGCGCACGGCGGTGGCCGACGGAAATGCCCTGCACAACCGGCGCCTTGAGCAGCAGCGGGCCGGCCGGGCCGGAAACCTCGAACCCCTCGAACACGCCTATGACGGAAATGCGGCCATTGATCGCCACCGCCTTCAGCGCCTGGCCGAGATGCGGGCCGCCGACGATCTCAAGTACGTGATCGGCGCCACAGCCGCCGGTCAACTGATAAAGTTGCTCAACCCAGTCGCCCTCATGGCGGTTAATCGCATGATCGGCGCCGAGAGCGACGGCGCGTTCGAGCTTCTCGGCGCTGCCCGATGTGATGAAGACCTCCGCGCCATGCGCCTTGGCGATCTGCAGACCGAAGAGCGCCACACCGCCGGTGCCTTGCACCAGCACCTTGTCGCCGGCTTTCAGACCACCGCGCTCGATCAGTGCGAACCAGGCGGTCAGCCCGGCGCAGGGCAAGGTGCTCGCGTGCGCCGCATCGAGCGTATCAGGCGCGCGTGAATACCACTCCTCGGAGAGCACAGTGTATTGGGAGAGGACGCCAGGATAAAAGCCACCACGCGTCTTGTAGGGTGGCGTGCGCGCATCGCCCAACCCACGTCCGTCGATCCAGTCGGGCGAAAAGGTCGAGATGACCCGATCGCCCGGCTTGAACCGGCTGACCTCGGGTCCGACTGCCTCGACGACCCCCGCCATATCGGAAGCCGGCACGAAGGGAAATTGCAGCGGCAACCCCATGCCGCTTTCCATCACCAGCCGGTCGCGGAAATTGAGCGAGACGGCTTCCGTCCGGACCAGGACCCTGTTTCCCGAAACCGGTTCGAGCCTCCGCTCGCCGACCGTCAGCTGGCGTTCCGGCCCAACCGCGTCGATCTGCCATTGCCGTGTTGTCTGCATTGTCTTGCTCCTTGTCCATTGCCGGGAGCGCAAACATATCGTTGAATATTTCGCACCAGTTGCGATATTAATTCTCCAGAATGGTTCCAAAGAGGAAACAAGTGGAACAGCTCAAGGGTATCTCGATCTTTGTCGAAGCCGTCGAGGCCGGTGGCTTTTCGGCTGCCGCCGAGCGGCTCCATCTCACACGTTCGGCGGTCGGTAAGACGATCGCACGGCTGGAACAGCGTCTCGGCGTGCGCCTCTTCAACCGTACGACACGCATGCAGAGCCTTACCGAGGAAGGCCGCTTCTTCTACGAGCGCTGCCTGCGGGCGGTCGAGGAAATCCGCCTCGGGGAAGCCATGCTGGAATCCGGCCGGCGTGATGTCCGCGGCCGGCTGCGCATCTCGATGCCAGTGCTCTTCGGCCGCCACTGCATCGCGCCGGTCCTCGCACGCCTGCTCGATGAGCATCCGAATCTCGAACTCGACCTTTCTTTCAACGACCGTATCGTCGACCTGCTCGAAGACGGCTTCGATCTTGTCGTCCGCAACGGACCGCTGAAGGACAATCCGGATCTGATGGCGCGGGCGATCGCCCGCCAGCGCATGACCGTCTGCGCATCGCCCGCCTATCTGGAAAAACATGGCGCGCCGCAGACGGTCTTCGATATTCCGCAGCATGAAGGCATCGTCTACAGGCGGGGCGATGACGATAGGGGCTGGATCTTTCCCACTGCAACCGATCCCGGGCGGCGGATGCCGCCAAAGGCACGGCTGCGGCTCGACGACCTCGCTTCGATTTCCGATGCGGCCGTCGCCGGGCGCGGTCTTGCCTGGCTGCCCTGCTGGCTGGTCCGCGAGGAGGTGCTGGCAGGCCGGCTCATTCAGGTGTTGAAGCACGAACCGGCCAATGTCTTCGATGCCCATGCCGTTTGGCTGCGCTCTCCGGTCATGCTGCCGAAGGTGCGGCTCGCGATCGATACGCTTGCCGCAGGACTGCCGGCAATGATGGGCTGAAGCGCTCGCCGCGTCTGTGAGCGACGAGAAACCCATGTTTTTCCTAGACGTTTCCCTGGAAATCACTCGTTGCCGCAGTATATCCGCTCATTCACCGTCCGTTGTGGACGGCCGCCATATCACTCGGAACACGGTCAGCATGTCACTTCGCAGCGCCCTCCGCGCACAAACTGCAGATTGCCACGCCGCGGTGGACACCCTCTTCGGCAGTTTCAACCTCTCACGCACCCAGGATTATAAGGCTTTCTTGCGCGCGCATGCCCGCGTCGTACCATCAGTCGAACATGCGCTTGAGAATGGAGGAATCGGCCGTCTGCTGCCGGACTGGCCGGAACGACGGCGCGCGCATCTGTTGGCTGCCGACATACGGGAACTCGATGATCGATTGCCCGTCCTGCTTCCACAACCGGTATTGCGCTGCGACGCAGCGGTCTGGGGTGCCGCCTACGTCCTTGAGGGCTCCAAGCTCGGCGGCGTGCTGCTCGCCAAGGCCGTGCCCGACCACTTGCCCAGCAGCTATCTGAGCCCGCAAGGCCCGAAGGGCGCCATGCGGCTTTTCATGGATCGTCTTGACGCGAGCAAGGTGGACGATCCCGGTGTTGCCGCCGCCGCAGCCCGCGATGTCTTCGAGCTCTTCCTCAAAGCGGGGCAAGTCGAACTGGAAGCCGTCCCATGAGCGGCACGCACGAACCCGTCGATCTCACCAACTGCGACCGTGAGCCGATTCACCAGCTCGGCTCGGTCCAGCCCTTCGGCTTTCTCATGGCGGTATCCTCAGACTGGATCGTCATGCGCGCCTCCGCAAATCTGGCGGAGTTTCTCGGAGTGACACAGGCCGACGCGCTCGGCCGTTCCATTATCTCTGTGATCACACCCGAAGCACTCCACGCAATCCGCAACAAGCTTACCACGCTGCGTGGTTCCGACGTCGTCGAGCGCATTTTCGGCATTGCCCTGATGCCCGATCAAAACAGGTTCGACATTGCCGTGCACCTGAACGAAGGTGAGGTCATCATCGAAGGCGAGCGCTGCCAGGAAGACAAGCACGACGCCGCGTCGCTCTCCATGCGCAGCATGATGTCGCGCCTCGACCACACGGAAACACTGGAAGCTTTCTTCCGTGAAGGTGCAAGACAGGCGCGGGCGCTTACCGGTTTCGATCGGGTCATGGTCTATCGTTTCGATGAAGGCGGTTCCGGCGAAGTGGTGGCGGAAGCTGCCCGGGCCGGCATCGGCTCGTTTCTCGGGCTGCACTATCCGGCTTCCGACATTCCGGTACAGGCGCGCGCGCTTTATCTGCGTAACCTGTTCCGCATCATTGCCGATGTCAACGCCGTCACGGTCCCGATCCTGCCGCAGCTCGATGAGCACGGCCGGCCGCTCGATCTCTCCATGTCGGTATTGCGTTCGGTTTCGCCGATCCACATCGAATATTTGAAAAACATGGGCGTTGGCGCTTCGCTCTCCATATCGATCGTTGTGGACGGTAGGCTCTGGGGTCTGTTTGCCTGCCATCACTACGGCCCGCGTCTGCCTTCGGCCCAACGCCGCTCCACTGCCGAACTCTTCGGCCAGATGTTTGCGTCGCGCCTTGAAAGCCGCGAACGGCGACTGGCTCTCGACTACGAGACCAAGGCGCGCCGCATTGCCGACCGG
The DNA here is from genome assembly GCF_013087625.1 of Rhizobium changzhiense. Taxonomy (NCBI): domain Bacteria; kingdom Pseudomonadati; phylum Pseudomonadota; class Alphaproteobacteria; order Hyphomicrobiales; family Rhizobiaceae; genus Rhizobium; species Rhizobium changzhiense. Next base: position 174,903 of record NZ_JABFCQ010000008.1, on the reverse strand, counting down.
CTTCTCACCTCCGTCGCAGACAATGCGAGCCTGCTCGACGATCCGGCCTGGCTGATCGAGGCGCTCGCCGACGCCATTCCTGCCGACGGGATCGGCGTCTGGATCAACGGCCGGCTGGCCCTTGCCGGCATCGGGCCGAATGAGAGAGGCTTCGCAGCCCTCGTCCGCCACCTCAACCGCAACGCCGCCGGCCGCATCTATGCCGTGGACAGGCTCGCGGAAGCCTATCCGGATCTTGAGGTCGGCGATGCGGTGGCAGGCATGCTCGCCATCCCGATCTCGCGTTCGCCGCGCGATTACGTCGTGCTTTTCCGTCAAGAATTGGTGCGCACCGTTCGCTGGGGCGGCGACCCGCACAAGCCGGTGGAATACGGCCCGAACGGCCCGCGACTAACGCCGCGCAAGAGTTTCGAGGCTTGGTCGGAATTGGTGCGTGGTCGCTCCCTCCCCTTCACGGAGGCCGAGCACCGTGTCGCCGAAACCATCCGCGTTACACTGATCGAGGTGGTATTGCGCCTCACCGACGAGGTCAGCATGGCGCGCCAGACGGCAAACGAGCGCCAGGAACTGCTGATTGCCGAGCTGAACCACCGCGTCCGCAACATATTGGGCCTCATCACCGGCATTATCCGGCAGTCACAGGCAACGTCGGTCGGCCTTGGCGACTACATCCGCCAGCTCGAGGGCCGCATCCAGTCGCTCGCCCGCGCCCATGACCAGATCACCCGCGATCACTGGGCGCCCGCTTCGCTCCGGCAATTGCTGCTGGCAGAGACCGCCGCCTATCTCGGGAAAAATGCGCAACGCATTCAAATGAGCGGCGAGGACGTGCTGCTGGAACCGCAGGCTTTTTCCACCGCCGCCCTTGTTTTCCATGAGCTGATGACCAACAGCGCCAAATATGGCAGCCTTTCCGGCACCGGCAGCGGCATCGTCCAACTCGGCTGGCACCGCGACGACGAGGGCAATCTGCGCATCGGCTGGCGCGAAAAGGATGGTCCGCCCGTCGTCGAACCCAAACGCCATGGCTTCGGTTCGACGATCATCCGCCGCTCGATCCCCTATGACCTCGGCGGCAAGGCCGAGGTCCGCTACGTCAAGGAGGGGCTCGAGGCCGATTTCTGCATTCCGGCGCGACATGTCGTCGGCCCAACGAGCGAACCGTCAAATCCGGCTTCAGTCGGACCGACCGAACGCAAGACCAATCCCGACGATCAGCCGCTCGCCGGCCTGAACGTTCTGCTGGTGGAAAACAATCTGATCATCGCCATGGATGGGGAGGACATTCTGCGCCGCCTGGGCGCCGACGTAGCAACTGCGCCAAGTGTCACTGAGGCGATGGAAATTCTGGCAGGCCAGTCCTTCGATCTGGCGCTTCTCGATGTCAATCTTGGCAATGAGACGAGTTTCGGGATTGCCGACCGGCTGGCAGCTGATGGCGTTCCCTTCGTTTTCGCCACGGGCTATGGGGAGGGCATTGCCCAGGCGAACAGCCACTCGGACGCGCCCGTGCTGCAGAAGCCTTATACGATGGAAGGCGTGACGGATATTCTTGCCCGGGTGCCGCTCCCGAGGAGAGGGTAAAACCCTCACCCCCCAAGGGGATCCGGTGGTCGCAGGCCGCCGATGAAGAGCTGTTCGAGAAACCGCGCCGCATCCTCGAAGCGCCCTTCGCCCGAATGTTCCTGTCCCAGCACGGCACGCACCTGGACGTCGAAATCCGCGTAATGCTGCGTCGTCGACCAGATGGAGAAGATCAGGTGATAGGGGTCGCATTTGACGATCTTGCCTGATTTCGCCCAGGCGCGGATGACCTCCGCCTTCTCGTCGACCAGCTCCTTCAGCGGCCCCTTCAACTCGTCCTCGATATGCGGCGCGCCCTGCAGCACCTCGTTGGCGAAAAGCCGGCTCTCGCGCGGAAAATCGCGGGCCATCTCTAGCTTGCGGCGAATGTAGCTGCGGATTTCCGCCTCCGGGTTACCTTCGGCGTCGAAGGCCCGCAGCGGCTCCAGCCAAGTGTAGAGCACCCGGTCGATCAGCGCCCGGTGCATGGCTTCCTTGGTGCGGAAATAATAGAGCAGGTTGGGTTTCGACATGCCGGCCACTTCGGCGATCTGGTCGATGGTCGAGCCACGGAAACCGCTTGCCGAAAACACGTCGAGGGCCGCTTCCAGGATCTGCTCTTCCTTCTCCTCCTGGATTCGCGTCCGCCTCAGGGTTTTCGCTGCTCTCGGTATGGTCACAGGTTGTTATTTCCCCTTGAAATTCAACTTCTTCGCTCAAGTTTTGCTGGAAGCGACCGCCGCCGCTTTCTTGAGCAACTGCCCGTATTTTTATCGGCAATTTTCGTGATTTTCGTCTTGAGCCCGGCGGTGGAAGTTGTAATGTTTACCAATCGGTCAAATTATCCGCCAGATGCAAAACAAAGGCAACTGGCGATTTTCCGGCGCTCGACAAAACCAATAAGGGGGCGCAGGAAAGGACTACGGGAACAGGCGAGCATGCCTCTTTGCATGACTGCCGCAAACAGGTGAGGGCATACAAAATGGTGGCAGCACCAGGCGAGAACATGCGCGTCAATGGCGACCGTCTTTGGGACAGTCTCATGGAGATGGCGAAGATCGGCCCCGGCATAGCAGGCGGCAACAACCGCCAGACGCTGACGGACGCCGATGCGCAGGGCCGCAGCCTTTTCAAAAAATGGTGCGACGATGCCGGTTTGACCATGGGCGTCGATCGCATGGGCACGATGTTCGCCGCCCGCCCCGGCACCGATCCCGATGCTCTGCCCGTCTATGTCGGCTCGCATCTCGACACTCAGCCGACCGGCGGCAAATATGACGGCGTGCTCGGCGTGCTTGCGGCTCTCGAAGTCGTGCGCACGATGAACGATCTCGGCATCAAGACCAAACATCCGATCGTCGTCACCAACTGGACGAATGAGGAAGGCGCCCGTTTTGCGCCCGCCATGCTGGCGTCAGGCGTCTTCGCCGGCGTGCACAGCCTGGACTTCGCCTATAATCGCAGGGACCCTGAGGGCAATCTGTTCGGCGACGAACTGAAACGCATCGGCTGGGTCGGCGACGAAGAGGTCGGCGCCCGCAAGATGCACGCCTATTTCGAATATCACATCGAGCAGGGACCGATTCTCGAAGCCGAGGAAAAGCAGATCGGCATCGTCACCCATTGCCAAGGCCTCTGGTGGCTGGAATTCACGCTGACCGGTAAGGAAGCCCATACCGGTTCGACGCCGATGAACCTGCGCGTCAATGCCGGTCTCGCCATGGCCCGCATCCTGGAAATGGTCCAGGACGTGGCGATGGGCGAGCAGCCAGGCGCCGTCGGCGGTGTCGGCCAGGTGTTCTTCTCGCCGAATTCGCGCAACGTCCTGCCGGGCAAGGTCGTCTTCACCGTCGACATCCGCTCGCCCAACAAAGAGAAGCTCGACCGCATGCGGGCAAAGATCGAGGCGAAAGCGCCTGAGATCACCGATGCACTCGGCGTCGGCTGTTCCATCGAGGCGATCGGCCACTTCGAGCCGATCACCTTCGATCCGAAACTGGTCACGTCGGTGCGCGACGCTGCCGAGCGGCTCGGCTACAGCCACATGAACATCATCTCCGGCGCCGGCCACGACGCCTGCTGGGCCGCCAAGGTCGCACCTGCAACGATGGTCATGTGCCCCTGCGTCGGCGGCCTCTCGCACAATGAGGCGGAAGAGATCTCCAAGGAATGGGCGATGGCGGGAGCCGATGTGCTGTTCCATGCGGTGGTCGAGACGGCGGAGATTGTGGTGTGATGGCGCCAGACTTGCCAACGACTTATCTCGATTATGCTGATATCTTTAAGTTCGAAACTCAACGAACTGGCGACGACCTCGCGTGGGCCACCGCCAATGTGACGCCAGTGAGTGAAGGACCGTGGGGCGACGTCCCTGGTGTGCAGATATTCTACATTGGCATCAATACGGCAGACGAGCGGATCAGGCTTCCGCAAATATCGAGCTTTTGGCGATATAAACCTTCTGGTGTTCAGCTGGCCAAGTCAGATGACCGCGACCCAGATGCGCTCCACCAAACCCACTATATCTATGGGCCTGGGCCCGGTGTCGTTCGGATCGAACTCGGCCCTTCCATGTCCGGAATCTTGATCGAACGTCCCAAAGGCTGCCAACCCATACAAGCAACCGGACTGATCGATGGGAAGGATTTCTACTTTCGCGAAAGCGATGGTTTTTGGTCCTTGTCAGTCGGCGGCACCCATGTCGTCGAGCGGCCCGACTGGCATTATGAAGACGAGCATGACACGCCCGATGAGTTGAGTGAGGCGGACGTCTACAGCCTTATCGCCAAGGGTGCGGCGCTCTTTAGAAACGGCACGCCCACGGTGGCAGTAGAGCCGTGAGAGTAATAGGATCGCAGGGAAAGGGAACAGCAGCCATGACCACAGTCATCAAGAACGGCACCATCGTCACGGCCGACCTCACCTATAAGGCTGACGTCAAGATCGACGGCGGCAAGATCGTCGAGATTGGTCCGAACCTCTCGGGCGACGAGACGCTCGATGCCTCCGGCTGCTACATCATGCCGGGTGGTATCGACCCGCACACCCATCTCGAAATGCCCTTCATGGGCACCTATTCTTCCGACGATTTCGAGAGCGGCACGCGCGCCGCCCTTTCCGGCGGCACGACGATGGTCGTCGATTTCGCCCTTCCCGCCCCCGGCCAGTCGTTGCTCGAAGCACTGACCATGTGGGACAACAAATCGACCCGCGCCAATTGCGACTATTCCTTCCACATGGCGGTCACTTGGTGGAGCGAGCAGGTCTTCAAGGAAATGGAGACGATCGTCCGCGACAAGGGCATCAACACCTTCAAGCACTTCATGGCCTATAAGGGCGCGCTGATGGTGGACGATGACGAGATGTTCGCCTCCTTCCAGCGCTGCGCCGAACTCGGCGCTCTGCCGCTGGTACATGCCGAAAACGGCGACGTCGTCGCCTCGATGTCGGCAAAGCTGCTCGCCGAGGGCAATAACGGCCCCGAGGCGCATGCCTATTCCCGGCCCGCCGAAGTGGAAGGTGAAGCCACCAACCGCGCCATCATGATCGCCGACATGGCCGGCTGCCCGGTCTATATCGTTCACACCTCCTGCGAACAGGCACACGAGGCGATCCGCCGTGCTCGCGCCAAAGGCATGCGGGTCTATGGCGAACCGCTGATCCAGCACCTGACGCTCGACGAGAGCGAATATTCCAATCCCGACTGGGATCATGCGGCGCGCCGGGTGATGTCGCCGCCCTTCCGCAACAAGCAACATCAGGATTCACTCTGGGCAGGGCTTGCCTCCGGTTCGCTGCAGGTGGTCGCCACCGACCATTGCGCCTTCACCACGGCGCAGAAGCGTTTTGGCGTCGGCGACTTCACCAAGATCCCGAACGGCACCGGCGGCCTCGAAGACCGCATGCCGATGCTCTGGACCCATGGCGTCAACACTGGCCGACTGACGATGAACGAATTCGTCGCCGTCACCTCGACCAACATCGCCAAGATCCTCAACATCTATCCGAAGAAGGGCGCGATCCTTGTCGGCGCCGATGCCGATATCGTCGTCTGGGACCCGCAACGTTCCAAGACCATCTCGTCCAAGGCCCAGCAGTCGGCGATCGACTACAACGTCTTCGAAGGCAAGGAAGTGACCGGCCTGCCGCGCTATACGCTGACGCGCGGCGTTGTCGCGATCGAGGAAAACACCATCAAGACCCGCGAGGGCCACGGCGAGTTCGTCAGGCGCGAACCGGTCACGGCCGTCAGCAAGGCGCTTTCCCAGTGGAAGGACATCACCGCGCCCCGCAAGGTGACGCGCAGCGGCATTCCGGCAAGCGGCGTCTGACGATGGTGCCTGACGATACGGCCATCAACCGGGGACCGACGACTTCATGCCAATGACCTCACGCCGGTACCAAAGCGTCCAACTCCGGCAGAAGCACGACGCTTTCCTGCTCGTTCGGATCCGTGCGGGCGATGATCGCCGTACACGGCGTGCTGCTGAGGTTTGCCGGCAGGTGCGGCACGCCGGCCGGGATATAGAAAAGTTCGCCGGCATGGACGATGACGTGATGCTCGAGCCGGTCTCCGTACCAGGTATGGGCTTCGCCGGAGAGCATGTAGATCGCCGTCTCGTGCGCCTCGTGCAGATGCGCCTTGGCGCGGACGCCCGGCGGGATTGTCAGGAGGTGCATGCAGATGCCCTTGGCGCCGACCGTCTCGGCCGCGACCCCTTGGAAATAGCTGAGCCCCTGCTTGCCGTCATAGGCATGATTGGGGCGAACGATGTGGCAGGTGGGCTTTGATGTCACGTCCATCCTCATCCTCCATGGAGTGTGTCGTCGATAAAACCGGCGGTAATGATAGCACGCAAACCGCGTTCCCGCGGCGAAAACAAGACTGGTCGCATTGATGCAAACACCCTCCGTCGTATCCGCCAAGGATCTCTGTCTCACCTACCAGGCCAATGACGGCCCGGTGCGTGCACTGAGCAATGTCAATCTCGATGTCCGCAAGGGCGATTTCGTCTCTTTCATCGGCCCGTCGGGCTGCGGCAAGACCACTTTCCTGCGTGTCATCGCCGATCTCGAAAAGAGCACCTCGGGCGAGATCTCGATCAACGGCATGACACCGGAAGAGGCTCGCAAGGCCCGCGCCTACGGCTATGTCTTCCAGGCGCCGGCGCTCTATCCCTGGCGCACCATCGAAAACAATATCGCCCTGCCGCTGGAGATCATGGGCTATTCCGGCGCCGACCGGACGCGGCGCATCGCCGAAGCGCTCGATCTCGTCAGTCTTTCGGGCTTCGAGAAGAAATTCCCCTGGCAGCTTTCCGGCGGCATGCAGCAGCGCGCCTCGATCGCCCGCGCTCTCGCCTTCGACGCCGACCTGCTGCTGATGGACGAGCCCTTCGGCGCCTTGGACGAGATCGTCCGCGACCATCTGAACGAAGAGCTGCTGAAACTCTGGACCCGCACCAACAAGACGATCTGCTTCGTCACCCATTCCATCCCCGAGGCGGTCTACCTCTCGACCAAGATCGTGGTGATGTCTCCGCGCCCGGGCCGCGTAACCGATGTGATCGACTCGACCCTGCCGGCCGAACGCCCGCTCGACATTCGTGAAACCCCCGAGTTCCTGGCAATCGCCCATCGCGTCCGCGAAGGGCTGAGGACGGGGCATAGCCATGAGGTTTAGGCGGTTGAGTTCTAGGGTTACCCGTAGCGGCACGCTCAACGCCAATATCTGGGGGCGGTCGCTGTGAAACCCGACACCTTCAGGGACAAGATCGTCCCCGTCACCACAATCCTGCTTGCCCTCGTCGTCATCTGGTATGTCGCCGCCATCCTGATGAACGCGCCGTTCCAGCGCGACATGGACGGCCGCGCCGGCGCCACCCCTACGACCCTCGAATTCATCGGCAAGACGCTCGCCCAGCCGAAGCCGATCCTGCCGGCGCCGCATCAGGTGGCGCAGAACGTCTACGAGAATACCTTTCTGCGCAGCCTTTCGAGCAATCGCAGCCTCGTCTATCACAGCTGGGTAACCCTCTCCTCCACCCTGCTCGGCTTCGGCTTCGGCATGCTGCTCGGCATCCTTCTCGCAGTGCTGATCGTCCATAACCGCGCCATGGATCGCTCGCTGATGCCCTGGCTGGTGGCGAGCCAGACCATACCGATCCTCGCCATCGCGCCGATGATCGTCATCATCTCCTACAATGTACTGACCGGCGACAATGCAATTGCGCATCTGCTGAACCTCGATTCCGACGCTTCCCGCCTCGTTTCCAAGGCGCTGATCTCCACCTACCTCTCTTTCTTTCCGGTCGCCGTCGGCATGGTGAAGGGGCTGCGTTCGCCTGAAATCATGCATCTCGATCTGATGCGCACCTATTATGCCAGCCCGATGCAGACCTTCTGGAAGCTGCGCGTTCCAGCCTCGATCCCCTTCCTCTTCACGTCGATGAAGGTGGCGATCGCCGCCAGCCTGGTCGGCGCCATCGTCGGCGAGCTGCCGACGGGTGCCGTCGCCGGCATCGGTTCGAAGCTGCTCGCCGGGTCCTATTACAGCCAGACCATCGATATCTGGGCCGCCCTCGTCGCCGGATCGCTGCTGGCGGGCATCCTGGTTGCGGTTGTCGGCGTTGCGGCGAAGATCGTCGACCGCGCCATGGGCGGGAGGCCGGCATGAGACATCTGACCTTCTCCTGGCAAGGCGTGGTCGCCCTCCTCCTCTGTGTCGGGGCGCTGACGGCTCTGCCGCTCCTGGCCGAGGGCGCGGCGCGCGCCCTCACCGACGGCACGGCAAGCCTCATTTTCACCATCGTCATCGCGGCTGCCCTGCTGTCAATCGCACCGCAGCCGCCGGCATATCGAGCCACCGTGCTGTTTATCGGCGCGCATGGCGCCGCCTGGATGCTGCTTTCGGCTCTCTCCGGCAACGAGGGCACGGCGATGCGGGCTTTCTTCCTGCTGCTCTTCGCCTGCTGGCTGCTTGCCTGGCGATGCGTCACCGAACTGTCGAAACTGCAGCCCGTCACCACTTTCGGCAAGTCGGCGCTCCAGCTCCTGATCCCGGCGATCTTCGGCGCCTGGATCCTCATTCTCTGGGAGGCGGTCACGCGTGGCGCCGGCGTTCCCTTCATCCTGCTGCCGCCGCCGAGCGCCATCGGCGCGCGGTTCATGGCGTCGCTGCCCATCCTCGGCGCGGACGTCAGGCAGACGATCTTCAAGGCGGTGCTGATCGGCTATATCGCCGGCTGCCTCAGTGGCTTCGTCGTCGCGGTCCTCGCCGACCGCATCGCCTTCCTGCGCCGCGGCCTTCTGCCGATCGGCAACATGGTCTCGGCCCTGCCGATCATCGGCGTCGCCCCTGTCATGGTCATGTGGTTCGGTTTCGACTGGCCGTCGAAGGCCGCCGTCGTTATCATCATGACCTTCTTTCCGATGCTGGTGAATACCGTCGCCGGCCTTGCCGCCTCCGGCAGCATGGAGCGCGACCTGATGCGCACCTATGCCTCCGGCTATTGGCAGACGCTGCTGAAACTCAGGCTTCCGGCGGCAATGCCCTTCATTTTCAATGCACTGAAGATCAACTCGACGCTGGCGCTGATTGGTGCCATCGTTGCGGAATTCTTCGGGACGCCGATCGTCGGCATGGGCTTCCGTATCTCCACCGAGATCGGCCGCATGAATGTCGACATGGTCTGGGCGGAAATCGCCGTCGCGGCGCTGGCCGGCTCGATCTTCTATGGCATCATCGCCCTGACCGAACGGGCGGTGACGTTCTGGCATCCGTCTATCCGTGGTGGCTAGGCGCGCGCGGGCTCCTGAAACGGGTCCGGGCATAACTTCAGAGGGTAAGGATAAGAAAATGAGAAAGTTGTTGGTTGCAATGATGGCGAGCGCGATGTCGCTTGCAGCGGCCCATGCGATGGCCGCCGACAAGGTGGTGCTGCAGCTGAAATGGGTCACGCAGAGCCAGTTCGGCGGCTATTACGTCGCCAAGGACAAGGGTTTTTACAAGGAAGAAGGCCTCGACGTCGAGATCAAGCCGGGCGGCCCCGATATTGCCCCCGAGCAGGTGATCGCCGGCGGCGGCGCCGATGTCATCGTCGACTGGATGGGCGGCGCCCTGGTTGCCCGCGAAAAGGGCGTTCCGCTCGTCAACATCGCCCAGCCCTACCAGAAGTCCGGCCTGGAAATGATCTGCCGCAAGGACGGCCCGGTCAAGACCGAAGCCGACTTCAAGGGCCACACGCTCGGCGTCTGGTTCTTCGGCAATGAGTATCCCTTCTTCGCCTGGATGAACAAGCTCGGCCTGTCGACCGAAGGCGGCCCGAACGGCGTCACAGTGCTGAAGCAGAGCTTCGACGTGCAGCCGCTCGTCCAGAAGCAGGCCGACTGCATCTCCGTCATGACCTATAACGAATACTGGCAGGCGATCGATGCCGGCTTCAAGCCGGAAGAACTGACGGTCTTCAACTACACCGAGATGGGCAACGACCTTCTCGAAGACGGCCTCTATGCGATGGAGGACAAGCTGAAGGACCCGGCCTTCAAGGAAAAAATGGTCAAGTTCGTCCGCGCCTCGATGAAGGGCTGGAAATATGCGACCGAAAACCCCGACGAAGCCGCCGAGATCGTCCTGGACAATGGCGGCCAGGACGAGAACCATCAGAAGCGCATGATGGGCGAAGTCGCCAAGCTGGTCGGCGACAGCTCCGGCAAGCTGGACGAGGCGCTTTATGCTCGCACGGCAAAGGCGCTGCTCGACCAGAAGATCATCAGCAAGGAGCCCTCGGGCGCCTGGACGCACGACATCACCGACGCCGCTTCGAAGTAGGCGCCGGAGACATTCTGAAAGCGAAACGCGCGGGGTTTTCCCGCGCGTTTTGTTTTTTCCGCCTAAACGCAAAAAAACGCCTTGCAACTGTCGCAAATATCAGGCGTCAAACGTCATACACTTTGAAGCGTGATCAATCTTCGTAATGTTGACATAACCTTGCGGTGATTGATTGACGTCGGAATGCTAATTATTATCGCCTAATGGGGAATTGTTTTCTGCCGGACTTGTAGATCGAGCAAATCGATACCACCTACAAGCCGAATTTGCCGGCGAGGGATGAAGACGGCAAAGGATCGGCGGATACCTCTGAGAATGCAGGAAGGGCAGTGGCCTGATCGCGCGCTGAGTGGCAGACGCTCGAGTTCGGCCAACCTTATCATAAGATTGGACGAAGACGCATGGCACGCAAGCCGATTGGAATTCTAGGCGCCTCCACCCTTTTTGCGGCGGCTCTCGCCGCATCCGCCGCATTTTCGCAGGAGACGCCGGTTGCAAAACCGCAGCAGAACCTGCCGGCGATCGTCGTCACCCAGGCGACGAACCGAACCCTCGTCGACCGCGTTATCGGCACGGGTACGGTCAAACCCGTCGAAGAAGTCTATATTCAACCGCAGGTCGAAGGCCTCTCGATCCGCACGCTGAAAGCCGATGTCGGCGACAAAGTGCAGGCGGAAAGCACGCTTGCCACGCTGAACGATGACGCGCTGATCCTGGAAAAGAGCCAGATGCTGGCGACGAAAGCCAAGGGCGAGGCAAGCCTCGCCCAGTTGCGCGCCCAGCTCGTCGAGGCCCAGGCTAATGCCGAACAGGCAAGGCAGCAGCAGGCCCGCGCCCAGGAAATGGTCAAGAAGGGCACGGTTTCCACCGCCCAGGTCGAGCAGGCCGATGCGACGGCCGCCGCCGCCAATGCCCGCGTATCTTCCGCCGAGCAGGCGATCGAAGTTTCCGAAGCCGATCTCAAGGTCTTCGACAGCCAGATCGCCGATGCCGATCTGAAACTGGCGCGCACCGCTGTGAAGACGCCGGTCGCCGGCACGGTCTCGGCCAAGAACGCCAAGGTCGGCGCCATCGCCGCCGGCAACGGCGACCCGCTCTTCACCATCATCCGTAACGGCGATATCGAGCTCGTCGCCGAAGTCGCCGAAAGTGATATCGTGAGAGTCATGGCCGGTCAGAAGGCTGCGATTTCGCTCTCCGGCAGCCGCGAGAAACTGTCCGGCGCCGTGCGCCTGGTCTCGCCGACCGTCGATCCCGTCACCCGCCTCGGTCTCGTCCATATCTCCATCGACGACGACAGCAAGGCGCGCTCGGGCATGTATGGCAGCGCCGAGATCATCGTGCGCGAGACTGAGGGCGTATCGCTTCCCCTCGCCGCCGTGCTCACCGGCAGCGAAGGCTCCTCAGCCCGCAGGGTCGAGGATGGCGTGGTGAAATACGCCAAGGTCGAGACCGGCATCCAGGACGGTGCCTATGTCGAGATCGTCAATGGATTGAAGACCGGCGACGAGGTCGTGGCCAAGGCAGGCGCTTACGTCCGTGACGGCGACCACATCACCCCGGTGCGTGAACAGCCCCCGGCTTCCAACTAAAGAGACCATCCGATGAATTTTTCAGCCTGGTCCATTCGAAACCCCATCGCACCACTCCTGGCCTTCTGCCTGCTGGTGTTCATCGGCATACAGTCCTTCAACTCGCTGCCGATCACCCGTTTTCCCAACATCGACGTGCCGCTGGTTTCGATCAGCGTGACGCAGAGCGGCGCTTCGCCGGCCGAACTCGAAATGCAGGTGACGAAGGAGATCGAAGACGCGGTCGCCTCAATCACTGGCATCGACGAGATCCAGTCGACGGTGACCGACGGCAGCTCGCAGACCAACGTCATGTTCCGCATGGAAGTGCCGACCGAACAGGCCGTGCAGGACACCAAGGACGCGATCGACCGCATCCGCAGCGATCTGCCGGCAAACGTCGAAGAACCGATCGTCTCCAAGGTCGATGTCGAAGGCCAGGCGATCCAGACCTTCGCCGTTTCCTCGCCCGCCATGTCGCTGGAGGAACTTTCCTGGTTCGTTGACGACACGATCAAGCGTTCGCTGCAGGGCCAGGCCGGTATCGGCCGCGTCGACCGCTACGGCGGCGCCGAGCGCGAGGTGCGCATCGAACTCACCCCCGACAAACTCAACGCCTACGGCATCACCGCCGCCAGCGTGAACGAGCAGCTGCGCGGCACCAACATCGATCTCGGCTCCGGCCGCGGCCAGGTGGCCGGCAGCGAACAGGCGATCCGCGTCCTGGGCGACGCCCGCAACGTCGCCGAACTCGCCGACACGACGATTGCGCTGCCGAACGGCCGCTTCGTCAAGCTGTCCGATCTCGGCGTCATCAAGGACACCTATGAGGAGCCGAAATCCTTCTCGCGCTTCAACGCTACGCCGGTCGTCACGTTCGGCGTTTTCCGTTCCAAGGGCGCCAGCGAGGTCAGCGTCGCCGAAACCGTGGGTCAAAGCCTCGACAAGGTGCGGGCCGAAAACCCGAACGTGAAGATCGAACTGATCGACGATTCGGTTTATTTCACCTATGGCAACTACGAAGCCGCCATCCATACGCTGCTCGAAGGCGCGCTGCTCGCCGTCATCGTCGTCTTCCTGTTCCTCCGGAACTGGCGCGCAACGCTGATTTCGGCAATCGCCCTTCCCCTGTCCGCGATCCCGACCTTCTGGATCATGGACATGATGGGCTTCTCGCTGAACCTCGTCAGCTTCCTCGCCTTGACACTTGCGACCGGTATTCTCGTCGACGATGCGATCGTCGAAATCGAAAACATCGCCCGCCACATCAAGATGGGCAAGACGCCCTACCGAGCGGCGATCGAGGCGGCCGATGAAATCGGCCTCGCCGTCATCGCCACCACCTTCACGATCATCGCCGTCTTCGTGCCGGTTTCCTTCATGCCGGGCATTCCGGGCCAGTACTTTATCCAGTTCGGCCTGACCGTCGCCTTCTCCGTCTTCTTCTCGCTGATGGTGGCGCGCCTCATCACCCCGATGATGGCCGCCTATCTGATGCGCGCCGAAGACGCGATGGAAGACCATCACGACAATGACAGCCTGCTGATGAAGGGCTATACGCGCCTCGTCACCGGCACCACCCGCAAGTGGTATTGGCGTTATACGACGCTGATTGCGGCGCTCGTCTTCCTCGTCGGTTCCGTCGGCCTGCTGATGCAGGTTCCGGGCAGCTTCCTGCCGCCGGAAGATGCCTCGCGTATCGTTCTCTCCGTCGAGCTGCCGCCGAATGCACGGCTTGACGACACCGAGAAGACGACGGATGCGATCTACGACAGGGTCAAGGACATCAACGGCGTCGATAGCGTCTTCGTTCTCGGCGGCGCATCGCCGAAGGGTGATCTCGAACTGCGCCGCGCGACCGTCACGCTGGCACTCGACAAGCTCGACCAATCGCTGGTCAAGAAGATGGTCAACGACGTGCTCGGCCATATCCCGGTCATCGGCCCGATGCTGCCGAAGGTGGAAGTCCACGGCCGCGAACGTCCGCAATGGAATATCGAAAAGGAAGTCTTCGCCAAGCTGCGCGACATTCCCGACGTCCATATCCTCAAGCTCAACGACCGCGGCGAACGCGACCTCTCCTTCAACTTCCTCTCCAAGAACGACAAGGACCTGAACGACGCCGTCGGCATTCTGGAATCCAAGCTCCGCGCCGATCCGCTGCTGGCCAATGTCAGCGCCGACGGCGCCCTGCCCCGTCCGGAACTGCAGGTTCATCCGCGCAAGGATGAGGCAGCCCGCCTCGGCATCACGCCGCAGCAGATCTCCGAGACGATCCGCGTCGCCACCATCGGCGATGTCGATGCAGCCCTTGCCAAGATCTCGCTCGACGATCGCCAGATCCCGATCCGTGTCCAGACTTCGCTCGACATGCGCCGCGATCTCTCGGCCATCCGGGCGCTCAAGATCCAGACCGCCAGCGGCGGCACCGTTCCGCTCGCAAGCGTCGCCAATATCGACTATTCGGAAGGCGTAAGCTCGATCAAACGCAACAACCGTTACCGCGTCGTCTCGATCGGGTCCGACCTGCCGCAGGGGGTGGCGCTCGACACGGCTTCGGCCCGCTTCCGCGAGATCGTCAATGGGGCCAACATCCCGGCCACGGTGCACCTTGCCGAAAGCGGCGACACCAAGGTGCAGACCGAGATGCAGCAGAGCTTCGTCAACGCCATGCTGATGGGCCTCCTGTTGGTACTGACAGTGCTGATCCTGCTTTTCAAGGACGTGATCCAGCCCTTCACCATCCTGTTCTCGCTGCCGCTCGCCATTGGCGGCGTCGCAGTCGCACTGATCATCACCAGCAACCCGCTGTCTATGCCCGTCATGATCGGCATCCTGATGCTGATGGGTGTCGTCACCAAGAACGCGATCCTGCTCGTCGATTTCGCGATCGAGATGCGCCACCGAGGCATGGCTCGCGTCGAGGCCATGGTCGAAGCCGGCCGCAAGCGTGCCCGACCGATCATCATGACCTCGATCGCCATGTCGGCGGGCATGCTGCCTTCGGCACTCGGTGTCGGCGAAGGCGGCTCGTTCCGCGCGCCAATGGCGACCGCGGTGATCGGCGGCATCATCGTCTCGACCGTGCTCTCGCTCGTCGTCGTGCCTTCCTTCTTCCTGATCATGGACGACCTCTCTCGCCTGCTCGGCTGGGCTTTCGGTCGCCTGGTC
This sequence comes from Rhizobium changzhiense, assembly GCF_013087625.1. Classification (NCBI taxonomy): domain Bacteria; kingdom Pseudomonadati; phylum Pseudomonadota; class Alphaproteobacteria; order Hyphomicrobiales; family Rhizobiaceae; genus Rhizobium; species Rhizobium changzhiense. Next base: position 159,768 of record NZ_JABFCQ010000008.1, on the reverse strand, counting down.
GGCAAGAAGGACGACGAAGAGCTGCCGCTATCGCGCGAGGATCTCACCCGCGTCACCCGCGAGAACCGCGACGACATCGACTCGCTGGAGGAACGCCTGACCGCGATCGAAAAGCCGGAAAGCAAACGCAAGACCGCCAACGGCAACGACACCAACGTACTCCGCCTGCCGCCCTTCGCGGCGGAATAAGCAAAAACCAGGAAATGAACGGGCCGGGAGCGTTCTCCCGGCCCGTTTCGTTTTTGTAGTTCATTTCTTGGCGTTGACCAAAATCAATTCCGCCTTCGGCTCCTTCCCGTATTTTGCCCGGCAGCCTTAAGGAATTGAAAGACCGGCCATATCAGGAGACCGGGAGATGAACAGAAAGCTGACATTCAACGGCCATGAGGCCGCTGTACTTGCCAAGGTCGCCTTCATGACCGGGCTCGACCACAAGGAGGCTGAAGCCCTACGCACCTGCGCAACAGTTCGCCTCTGCGACCCGCACGACGTTCTCTTCGAGGAGGGCGACAAGGCGGCCTATTTCTATTGCGTGCTCAGCGGTTACGTCAGGCTCTATCGCCACAACGGCGACGGCAGGCAGGCCGATATTCGCATCTGCGAGCCCGGCGACGGCTTCGCCGAATGCCTGATCCACGCCGACGAAACCTATCGCTACTGCGCGCAGGCGATGGATAATGCCGTACTGGCGCGCTTCCACATCACTAATGTCCGGGTGTTGCTCGAGGAACGGCCGCGGATCGGCAAGGCGATCATGCGCAGCCTGTCGCTGCATCTGATCTCGACGATGGAATGCCTGGCAAGCGACCGCATGCAGACCGCGCCGCAGCGCGTGGCACATTATCTGCTGACCCATTGCGTCGAGAACGGTGCGACCGCTTCGCTGCGGCTGCCGTTTCCGAAAAACCTGCTTGCCCGCAAACTCGGCCTCGCACCGGAGGCCCTCTCGCGCGCCTTCTCGACGCTGAAGACGAAAGGGGTAACGGTGCGTGGCCGAACGATCGCCATTACCGACGTCAACCTGCTGCGGCAGGTCTGACCGCCAAATTATCCCGTCTTAGAGCCCGCCCTGCTCCCTGAGGAAGTTGACGATCGAGCTGACGCCGTCGCCACGCTTCATGTCGGAGAAGACGAAGGGGCGGTTCGCACGCATGCGCGTCGCATCCCGGTCCATCACCTCGAGATCGGCGCCGACATAGGGCGCCAGATCCTTCTTGTTGATGACGAGCAGGTCCGACCGGGTGATGCCGGGCCCGCCCTTGCGCGGGATTTCCTCGCCCTGGCAGACAGAGATGACATAGATGGTGATATCGGCAAGATCAGGCGAAAAGGTCGCCGCCAGATTGTCGCCACCGGATTCGATGAAGACGACGTCGAGATCGGGGATCCGCTGGTTGAGGCCGGCGATCGCCTGCAAATTGATCGTCGCATCCTCGCGAATGGCGGTATGCGGGCAGCCGCCCGTCTCGACGCCGACGATGCGGTCCGAAGTCAATGCCTGCATCCGCACCAGCGCCTCGGCATCCTCCGTCGTGTAGATATCGTTGGTGACGACGGCGACGGAATAATCGTCGCGCATCGCCTTGCAGAGCTTTTCGGTCAGCGCCGTCTTGCCCGAGCCGACCGGCCCGCCAATGCCAACACGCAAAGGTCCGTTTCTTGATTTCATGTGTCTTACTCCAATCGAACCCCGATGATAACGAAGCCGCCCGCCCGCGCCACCGTCAAATGACGCAGCCGCCGCGATAATTTCGGACAATCACGAACGGAACAGCCGCGTCGCCTGCGTCTCGTGCCGCAGGCTGGCAATATCGGCCTGCACCGTCGCCGAACCCAGATCGTCGAGCGTCGAGGCAGACGCCCTCCGGGCAACCTCCGCGATACGATCTTCGAGACCGGCAAGTACGGCAACGCCATCCCTCTGCCCGGCGACGCCGAGGCGGATGCCGGATGAAACCGCTTGTGAGGCATAGGCGTGCAGGAAGGCGGCGAGCGCCTTCTCGGGCCTTATGTCATGGGCGCCCGTTACCGCCCCGACCGCAATGGGATAAGCGACCTTGTCGGGCAGCCGCTCGAACACATCGTCCGGCCAGGCCCGCGCCGCTGCGAGGAAAGCCTCGCCGAGCAGCATCGTTTCCTGATGGCGCTCGCGTGATCCGGCAAGCGCCTCGGCGAGCGCGGCGATCTCGGCAAGACGCGCGGCTTCCGCTTGGTGCCTGTGGCTTTCAGCCAGAAGCACCGCATCGTTCCAGACCGAACCATTGCCGATCAGCGTGCCGATCCAGGTCGCAAGCGAGCTCGAATCCGTAACCAGCCCGTCGGCCACTGCCCGCTCCAGCCCACCCGAATAGGCAAAGCTGCCGATCGGAAAGGCCGGCGAGAGCCATGCCGTCAGGCGCAGCAATGCCTGCAGCTCGCGATCACTAGTCATTAAGGCTCAGTCGTGCTTATGGTCGTGATGTCCGTGGTCATGACCATGGTCATGATCATGGCCGCGATCGTGGCGGTGCTCATGCTCATGCTCGTAGCCATGTTCGTGATCGTGGTCATGGCCGTGACTATGAGTAAGATCGTGATCATGCCCATGAGAATGCCCGCCTTGGGAATGATAGGCGCCGCGCGCCGGCTGGAACGGCTCATTGATATCGAGGACGACGGCGCCGAGGCCCTGCAGCATGGTGCGGATGACATGATCGCGCAGGATGACGATGCGGTCTTCCTCGATCTGGGCGGCAAGATGCCGATTGCCGAGATGCCAGGCGAGCTCGACCAGATGCGTGCGGTCGCGTCCGCGAACCTCGAAGAGCTTCTCGTCAGCGGCGAGGATCTCGATCAGTTCGCCGTCGTCTCGGACCAAAAGGTCGCCATTGGCGAAAAGCACCGGATCCTTGAGATCGAGCATGACCATCTCACCATTTTCCAGATGCAGCAACTTGCGGCGCAGATGGCGCAGATCATGCGGCAGCTTGACCTGAGCGATCGGATGGGAGGAAGGGGTTCCGGCGGGAAGATAGGAGGTGACGCGCTGCATGACATGTCCGTTTTTCTGAGAGGACGAGCATGCAAAATAGCTCTTCCCGATGCAAGCACCAATGGCCTTTCGTCCGGCTTCGCCTTTTATATTCCGTAAGCCTGCATCACATTGTCGCTCTCCGGTCCTCTATTCTTGCCATCGACGCCATTATCGACGAGCCCGTGCCAGGCGTGATGCAGACCTTCCCGTTCGTGTACGACGCGATTGCGCCCGAGCGCCTTGGCGAGATAGAGCGCCCGGTCGGCGGAGGCATAGACCGCCTGCTTGTTGCGCCCGGCGACGAGATCGGCAACGCCGCCGGAAACGGTGATGCGGATATCATGCCCCTCGGCCCTGATGGCGCCGCCGGCGATCCGGGCTCGGACGCTTTCGATGCGTTCCATCCGCGCCTCCAGCGGCTCGCCGGAGACGATGACGCCGAACTCCTCCCCACCAAGCCTTGCGACGACGGACATCTCATCGAAGGCGGATGTGAGCATGGACGAAACGGCGATGATGACGGCATCGCCGCAGCCATGCCCGAAGCGGTCATTGATCGCCTTGAAACGGTCGACGTCAAAAATGACCAGCGACGCATTGCCATCGGTATTCTCAAGCGCCTCGGTAAAGGCGCGCCGGTTGAGCAGCCCGGAAAGCGTATCCGTGCGGCTGAGCTTTTCAAACTCCGCCCGCGAGAGCGCGAGGTCGCGCATGGCAAAGCCGGCAAACAGCGACAGCATGCCGGAAACGGTACCGCCGATCAGCCAGGAAAAGATGACGCTGAAGCCGATTGCATGGGCGAGCGTCACCGGCAGAAGCCCGAGAAGATCGAGCGACGGCATCGTCAATGCGATAATGACTCCTGAGAGAATGACGGCAAGAAAAGCCATCTTCAAGGCGAAGACATAGACGTTCCTGCGGTATTGAAGATCGCCGAAATCGGCCTGCAGCGACATCCAGTTCCTCATGAGAATCAACCTTCCTGCTCGGCGTTTCCAGGCATTGATAAGAGCCCAATTGCTGTGGGTGTCTTAATTGACTCGTTAAAATTTGACAGGTTCTGGATGATTCGGTGGGCAGATTTTTTCTAGCAGGGGCTGCAAGCGTCCAATCCCTGAATCGTACAGGACATGCGAGCACCTATATCATTGACATAAAATGCCTTTTTCGGGATTTATGGTTGAACTGTTCCAGAATGGTTTACCTGGAGAAAACACAGGGTTTCACAGGGATTTTTACAACCGTACGGAGAGTCCTGTTCACAATTTCGTTTACGAACAGACCGCTCGGCGAATGCTTCAATTGTAGACAGAGAGAGATAACCGCAATGCTTGTGGAAGGGGGTTCCATATGCCGGTTCGAAGCCCAGCCGAGCGCAGGGCAGCGGCAGTCCAGGTGTTGCAGCCTAAGAGGGCGTTGAAGTATCCCCTGGCCTCGAAGAACCGGTCGATCTCGCCGTAACCCGCACCCGCAATCGGCACCACCGCGCCCGCGTCGCGCACGAAGCTCTCGGAGATAAAGTCGCGCAGCTGCGCCAATTGATCCTCACTGACATTGAATGCCGTAACGCTGGGCTGCGGCTCGGTGATATGACCGGCAAGGTCCACATGCAGCACAGAACGGTCGATCGTCAGCGCGCGCAACACTGGCAGCGGCTTCAGCTCCGCCCATGTAGGAGTTTCCAAATAGAAGGCCCGACCGCCCCAGCCGATAATGAGCCACTCCGCGCTCGGATGACCGAGCGGAAAATCGGTTTCGTCGAGGAAGGAAAAGGCAGCCCGCGTTTCCGCGTCGAGCGGAATGGCAATATCGGTATGGATCGGGCCTGACAGCAGGAGAATCCGATGCGTCACCGCCGCAGACGACGCCTTGACCGGCGCAATCAGCGGCCGGGGAATGAAGGTCCCGCAGGCCGCCAAAAGCACTATCACGAATACGATCCGCGACAACCAGCGGATACCTGTGCTCATCGCGGCCGTCCGCTGCACATGGGACGTGGGCCTAGAACAAGAAATAGCGCTGCGCCATCGGCAGCACCGTCGCCGGCTCGCATGTCAGCAGCTCACCGTTTGCCCTGACCTCGTAGGTCTCTGGATCGACCTCGATCTCGGGTGTCAGGTCGTTGTGGATCATCGATGCCTTGGAGATGCCGCCGCGCGTATTCTTCACCGCGACCAGTTCCTTGGCGACGCCGAGCCGGCCCTTCAGGCCGGCATCGAGCGACGCCTGGCTGACGAAGGTGACGGAGGAATTGGTGAGGCTCTTGCCGTAGGAGGCAAACATCGGCCGGTAGTGAACCGGCTGCGGCGTCGGGATCGAAGCGTTCGGATCGCCCATCGGCGCGGCTGCGATCGAGCCCCCGAGCAGCACCATATCGGGCTTCACCCCGAAGAAGGCCGGATTCCACAATACGAGGTCGGCACGTTTGCCGACTTCGACCGAGCCTATCTCACGGCTGAGGCCATGGGCGATCGCCGGGTTGATCGTGTATTTGGCGATATAGCGGCGGACGCGGAAATTGTCGTTGTCGCCCTTTTCCTCCTTCAGCCGGCCGCGCTGACGCTTCATCTTGTCGGCCGTCTGCCAGGTGCGGATCGCCACCTCGCCGACACGGCCCATGGCCTGGCTATCGGAAGAGATGATCGAGAAAGCGCCGATATCGTGCAGGATGTCTTCCGCCGCGATCGTCTCCTTGCGGATGCGGCTTTCGGCAAAGGCGATATCTTCGGGGATCGACGGCGACAGATGGTGGCAGACCATCAGCATGTCGAGATGCTCGGCGATGGTATTGACCGTATAGGGACGCGTCGGATTGGTCGACGAGGGGATGACGTTCGGCTGGCCGCAGATCTTGATGATGTCGGGCGCATGCCCGCCGCCCGCCCCTTCCGTGTGGAAAGCATGGATGGTGCGGCCCTTGATGGCGCCGATCGTATCCTCGACGAAGCCGCTTTCGTTCAGCGTATCGGTGTGGATCATCACCTGCACGTCGTATTCGTCGGCCACCGACAGGCAGCAGTCGATGGCGCCGGGCGTCGTGCCCCAATCCTCGTGCAGCTTCAGCGAGGTGGCGCCGGCCAGCACCATTTCGGTCAGCGCCCCCGGCAGCGAAGCATTGCCCTTGCCGGCAAAGGCGAGGTTCATCGGAAAGGCGTCGGCCGCTTCGATCATGCGCGCGAGATGCCAGGGACCGGGCGTGCAGGTGGTGGCGAGCGTGCCGTGTGCAGGACCAGTGCCACCGCCGAGCATACAGGTAATGCCTGACATCAGCGCCTCCTCGATCTGCTGCGGCGCAATGAAATGGATATGGCTGTCCATGCCGCCAGCTGTGACGATCTTGCCTTCGGCAGCGATCGCCTCCGTGCCCGGGCCGACGATGATGTTGACACCCGGCTGCATGTCGGGATTACCGGCCTTGCCGATCGCGACGATGCGCCCATCCTTGAGCCCGATATCGGCCTTGTAGATGCCCGAATGATCGACGATCACCGCATTGGTGATGACCGTATCCACTGCGCCATCCGCCCGTGTCACCTGGCTCTGGCCCATGCCGTCGCGGATCACCTTGCCGCCGCCGAACTTCACCTCCTCGCCATAGGTGGTGAAATCCTTCTCGATCTCGATGAAGAGCTCCGTATCGGCAAGGCGCACCTTGTCCCCAGTGGTCGGTCCGAACATGCCGGCATAGGCGGCGCGCGAGATCTTGTAGGGCATCTATCAGGCTCCTTGGGAGGAAGAGACAAGTGTTTTTCCGCCGAGCCGCTTGAGGCGGCCAGCGGCAATATAGCTATCGACCAGTTGTCGTTCGGCCGAAAACGGGTGCCATTCCCAGCCGGCGTGGCCGAAGCCGGCAAGCGTCACCTCGGCCTCGGCATATGTGTTCAGCACCTCGGCAATGACGATCATACCGCTGCTCGGCACGACATAGGGCGAAGGAGCAAAGGCTGAAAGCGAGGCATCGACGGCCTCGTGAACCGCCTTGCCGATGACGACGTGCCTCTTGCCGGTGTTTGCGCAGAAGGCAGTGAACTCATTCGTATAGTCGTCGCAGAAATCGTCGAGTTCCGGATGCGAGACGGCAAGCGGCGCCCGCATCGCGGCAAATTTTTCCGGGTCGCGCACGCTCCAGATTTCGCCAGCCGACACCACGCCCGGATGGGCGTGCCACTCACGCGAACCAAGCATCGCCTTTGCCGGTCTGCCAGTGTTGCAGACCGCAACGGCATCCGTGCGGCTGCCGCCGGCTCCATAGGAGCGGCAATCGTTGAAGCGGACGACGAAATCGGCGGCATCGATGATGCCTACCTCTGCGTCTGCGACCTCACCATTGCCGACGATCATAATCTTCCTGATCACCTCAGTTGCTCATCGTGTCTTCGAGCTCTTTCAGCTCTTTCGTGCGTTTGTCCGTGATATTGGCGAGACATCCGGCGACCAGCATCGGCTCCATCGTGCCGCCGCGGGCCTGAAAGCCGAAGGCGTCGCATTCGGCGTCGCGATAATCGATCCAGGCGCGCTGGGCCTTGACCAGCGCCTGCTCTGCGCCCTTCATGTCGCCGTCTAGGTCCTGGTCCTTGTCGATCGCCGCCAAGACGGCGCGAGTCTTCTTGTATTGCGCATTCAGCGCCTTGTCGGCGGCTTCATGGCGCGCCGCCTCGCAGGCAGTCATGTCCGATTGCGTCTTGGGACTGTTGCAATCGATATCCTCGGCGGAGGCGCTACCAACCGCCAGCAGCATCGCAGCCCCGACGAGGCAGACATTCAAACGCATTCATTCCTCCCGTCTATTGTTTTTAAAGCTTGCCCATCACCAGTTGGCGGAAGCCGTAAACCTCGCGCTTGCCGGAAAGCGGGATCAGCGTTACCGAGCGAGTCTGCCCCGGTTCGAAGCGCACCGCCGTCCCCGCCGGGATATCGAGCCGCTTGCCATGCGCCGCCGCGCGATCGAAGGAAAGCCCCGCATTGGTCTCGGCGAAATGATAGTGGCTGCCGACCTGCACCGGCCGATCGCCCGTATTGGAAACCTCCAGCGTCACCGTCTGCGCCCCGGCATTCAGTTCGATGTCGCCGCTTGCGGCAATGATTTCACCTGGAATCATCTCGTCCTCCTTAAGCCGCCTTGGGCGCACAGCCCTCAGCCTTCAGCACACGCTTCATCGACGCCGGATTTTTGGCAAGCATGGCCGCCGGCCGAATAGGCCTCGCGACGAGATTGCCGCCGCAGTTCGGGCAGACACCCTTTAGCACGCCGCCCACGCAATCGGCGCAGAAGGTGCATTCATAGGTGCAGATCCGTGCCTCGGGGCTATCCGGCGGCAGATCCTTGTCGCAGCATTCGCAATTGGGCCTGAGCTCCAGCACGCTATCTCCTCACCGGATCGGTTCGTGCACGGTGACGAGCTTGGTCCCATCGGGGAACGTCGCCTCCACCTGCACGTCGTGGATCATCTCGGCAACGCCCTCCATCACCTGGTCGCGGCCGATCACATGGGCGCCGGCCTCCATCAGTTCGGCGACCGGGCGGCCGTCGCGAGCACCTTCCACAACGAAATCGCTGATCAGTGCGATCGCTTCGGGATAGTTCAGCTTGACGCCGCGCTCCAGCCGCCGCCGCGCCACCATCGCCGCCATTGATATCAACAGCTTGTCTTTTTCTCTCGGAGTGAGGTTCATCGCTTGTCCATCTGCTGCATGCCTAGGTTCATAGATTCCAGACTTTCGGCACAGGCGCACCGTTGCGCAAGGTGGAAATGACCGGGATCAGGATTTTTCTGAGCAAGAAGCCGTCGGCTGCGGCAAGGCGGACGACGAGTTTGCCATTCCAAGCGCTCGCACCGCCCATCGATCCTTCGACCAACGGCCGGACCTTGCCGAGATAGGCTTCCGAAAGCGACCCGGCATAAAGCAACGTCGCAAAGGCCACCTGCCCGCCGAGCACGGCCTGGCGCGCGGCAAGGGCTGCTACACCTTCGGAAAGTCTGAGTTCCTCGGCGTGGATCAGTTGGTTCGAACGGCGGATGCGCCAGCGGTCGCGGAAGAGCCCGGTCTCCACCGTCTCACCCATCGCCTTGCGGCCGAGCAGCACGGCCTCGACGGCCAGAAATTCGGCACTCTCGTCAAGATCGACGTCCAGCCGGCGGAAAAGTGCGGCCCGGTCGAAGAGGATCGTTTCCTGCGGCAGCCAGTCGACACGGGCTTGGGCTCCAACCTTGATGCTGGTCGCCACCTCGGCGACGCCGGCCGATGCCTTGTAGATCTTCTCGCAAGCTTGAGTGGTGACGTCGATGCGCGTACCGGCGCCGGCATCCACGCTCCAATCCATCCGATCGCCGCCCGTCAGCCCGCCGGCGGTATTGATGATGACGGCTTCCATCGAGGCATCGAAGGTATCGGGCAGGCGGATCTTCGCTGCCCCCTCCTGATAGAGTTCACGGATGCGCGTGCGGCCATCGAACAGCTTTGCCGCCAGATGCCCGCGCCCTTCCGCTCTTTGCGGTCTCGTGCCTGCCGCCGCAGTCGTCATATCGTCCCTTTCGGTCGCGCCTTTTTTCATTCAAGCGCGCGGATGGCGGAAAGCAAGCAATTCCTATGCCGTCCCGCGCAGACCTTTGGCGGCGGCGGAAGGTTCTCCGGCGCCGCGCCCTCTGCTGCAAAATGCGGCATCTGCCAGCTAGACAGTCAGGTGGCGGCGGGCCTCCGGTGTATCCAGCGTCTCGGCAAGCCCTTCATGCACGATTTCGCCGCGATCCATGATGTAGACGTAGTCGGCCAGCTCCCGGCAGAAGTCGAGATATTGCTCGACGAGCAGGATCGCCATGCCTGTAGAGTCGCGCAGGTAGCGGATCGCCCGACCGATATCCTTGATGATCGATGGCTGAATGCCCTCGGTCGGCTCGTCGAGCACGAGAATCCTCGGCCGCGTCACCATGGCGCGCCCGATCGCCAGCTGCTGTTGCTGCCCGCCGGAAAGATCGCCGCCGCGACGCGACAACATCGACTTCAGCACCGGGAAGAGACTGAAGATGTCATCGGGGATGTTGCGGTCGCGGCGGCCAAGCGGAGCAAAGCCGGTTTCGAGATTTTCCTTGACGGTGAGCAGTGGGAAGATTTCGCGGCCCTGCGGCACATAGCCGATGCCCTGCTTGGCGCGGGCAAAGGGCGGCAAGCCGTTCAGCTTGGTATCGTTGAAGGTGACGGTGCCGGCCGACAGCGGATGCTGGCCGGTAACGGCGCGCAGAAGAGAACTCTTCCCCACGCCGTTACGCCCCAGCACGCAGGTGATCTTGCCCATCTCCGCTTTGATCGAGATGCCGCGCAGCGCCTGAGCGGCGCCATAATGCAGGTTTGCGTTTTCGACTGTCAGCATCGGTTTCCCTTTACATTCAAACTGCTATCGGAGCAGGCCGCTGCCCCTCATCCGGCTGCCGCCACCTTCTCCCCGCTTGCGGGGAGAAGGGAATATGCCGCGACCTGTCCGTCCCTCGTCCACCTCTCGCATGGCACGTCCCCTCGCCCCGTTTACGGGGAAGAGGGTTAAGGTGAGGGGCATCCGGCAAACACGACGCTCACCGCCCCAAATAGTTCTCGATGACCTTCGGATCCGAACTCACAAAATCGATCGACCCTTCGGCCAGCACCGATCCCTCCGCAAGGCAGGTCACCTTGACGCCGAGGTCGCGGATGAAGCCCATGTCGTGTTCGACGACGACGACCGACCGGGTTTTGGCGATATCCTTGAGCAGGTTCGCGGTTTCCGCCGTCTCCGCATCGGTCATGCCGGCCACCGGCTCGTCAACCAGCAGGAGCTTCGGTTCCTGCGCCAGCAGCATGCCGATCTCCAGCCATTGCTTCTGCCCGTGCGAGAGATTGGCGGCGAATTCGTCGCGGCGGTGCGTCAGCCGCACCGTTTCGAGGATTTCCTCGATGCGCGCCTTGTCCTCGCCCGAAAGCCGGTAGAACAGTGTCGAGAACACGCCGCGACGGCGGTTCAGCGCCAGCTCCAGATTGTCCCACACCGTATGGCTTTCGAAGACCGTCGGCTTCTGGAACTTGCGGCCGATGCCGAGCTGGGCGATATCGGCCTCGTCCCTCTTGGTGAGGTCGATCGTGCCGTTGAAGAACACCTCGCCCTCGTCGGGCCTGGTCTTGCCGGTGATGATATCCATCATCGTCGTCTTGCCGGCGCCGTTCGGGCCGATGATGGCGCGAAGCTCGCCGGGTTCGATGACGATCGACAGCGAATTCAGCGCCTTGAAGCCATCGAAGGAAACCGAAACGCCGTTGAGATAAAGCACGCTGTTGGGTTTGACGTCAGGGATCATGGCGCTCACTCCGCTGCCTGGATTTTCGGCTCGATACCGTCTTCCTCAGCCGCCGGTGGTGCCGCCTTGGAGACGACCTTCCGCTTGCCGAGATATTGCGCAATCGTGCCGACGACGCCCTTCGGCAGGAACAGCGTGACGGCGACGAAGAGACCGCCGAGTGCAAACAGCCAGAACTCCGGGAAGAGGCCGGTGAAGATCGTCTTGCCGCCGTTGACGAGGATCGCGCCGATGATCGGGCCGATCAGCGTCGCCCGCCCGCCCACCGCCGTCCAGATGACGACTTCGATCGAATTGGCAGGGGCGAATTCGCCGGGATTGATAATGCCGACCTGCGGCACGTAGAGCGCACCGGCAATACCCGCCATCATCGCCGAGACGACGAAGGTGAAGAGCTTGAAGTGCTCGACGCGGTAACCGAGGAAGCGCGTGCGGCTTTCCGCATCACGCACGCCGACCAGTACCTTGCCGAACTTCGAGCGCACGATCGCCGAGGCGAGCAGCAGCGACAGCGCCAGGAAGATCGCAGTTGCCGCAAAGAGGACTGCACGCGTGCCGCCAGCCTGAACGTTGAAACCGATAATGTCCTTGAAATCGGTAAGGCCGTTATTGCCGCCGAAGCCCATGTCGTTGCGGAAGAAGGCCAGCAGCAGCGCGTAGGTCATCGCCTGGGTGATGATCGAGAGATAGACGCCGTTGACGCGTGAGCGGAAGGCAAACCAGCCGAAGACGAAGGCGAGCAGGCCGGGCACGACGAGCACCATCAGCGCCGCAAACCAGAAATGGTTGAAGCCGTACCAGAACCAGGGCAGATCCTTCCAGTTCAGGAACACCATGAAGTCGGGCAGAACAGGGTCTCCATAGCTACCGCGCGTACCGATCTGGCGCATCAGATACATGCCCATCGCATAGCCGCCGAGCGCAAAGAAGGCACCGTGGCCGAGGGAGAGGATGCCGCAGAAGCCCCAGACGAGATCAAGCGCCAGCGCCAGCAGCGCATAGGTCAGATACTTGCCGAACAGCGACATGATATAAGTCGGCACGTGCAGCGGATTGGTCGGCCCCGTCATCAGGTTCAGGACCGGCACAAGGACGGCGACCAGAAGCAGGAGGGCAATGGCAATGACGATCTTGCGATCGAGTGATCGGAGAAGGAAGGCCGTTATCATGCTTCCACCGCCCTTCCTTTAAGTGCGAAGAGCCCGCGGGGACGCTTCTGGATGAAGAGAATGATGAGGACGAGCACCAGGATCTTGCCGAGCACGGCGCCGGCGAAGGGCTCGAGGAATTTGTTGACGACGCCGAGCGAGAGTGCACCGACCAGCGTACCCCAGAGATTGCCGACACCGCCGAAGACGACGACCATGAAGCTGTCGATGATGTAGGATTGACCGAGGTTCGGCGAGACATTGTCGATCTGGCTGAGCGCTACGCCGGCGATGCCGGCAATGCCCGAGCCGAGCGCGAAGGTGAAGGCATCGACCCAACCGGTGCGGATGCCCATCGACGACGCCATGCGCCGGTTCTGCGTAACGGCACGCATCTGCAGGCCGAAGGCGGACCGCTTGAGCAGCAGGAGCAGCGTCACAAAGACCACCATCGAAAAGACGATGATCCAGAGTCGGTTCCAGGTGATGGAGAGCCCGCCGAGATCGAAGACGCCGGACATCCAGGTCGGATTGCGGACCTCGCGATTGGTCGGGCCGAAGATGCTGCGCACTGCCTGTTGCAGGATGAGCGACACGCCCCAGGTGGCGAGCAACGTTTCGAGCGGCCGGCCGTAGAGATAGCGGATGACGGCGCGCTCGATCACCAGACCGACGAAGCCGGTAAAGACGAAGGCCGCAGGCACGGCAAAGGCCAGCGAATAATCGGCAAGTTCAGGAAAGGCGGAGGTAATGTATTCCTGCACCACATAGGTGGTGTAGGCGCCGATCATCACCATTTCGCCATGCGCCATGTTGATGACGCCCATGACGCCGAAGGTGATGGCAAGGCCGATCGCGGCAAGCAGCAGTACCGAGCCGAGAGACAATCCGTACCAGATGTTCTGGACGATATCCCACAGCGCCAGGCTGCGATTGATGGAGCTGATATCCGCCTGAATCGCCGGCTTCAGGTCGTCAGGCGCGGTTTCGAGTGTGGTCGTGAGGATGGTCAGCGCATCGCGATTGCCGCGCGCCGCGATCGTATCGATCGCAGCCTTCTTGTCTTCGACGCTCGCATCCGTCTTGAGCAGCAGAACTGCGCGCGCCGCTTCCATCGTATTCTTGATCTCAGCGTCCTTTTCGGCCGCAAGCGCCGAATTCAGCAGGTCGAGATTGGCGGGATCGGCATCTTTCAGCAAGCCCTGCGCCGCGGCAAGCCGCGCGGAACGGTCCGGGCTCATCAGCGTCAGCTGACTGGTGGCGGCGCTGATGACGCCGCGAAGCGCGTTGTTGATCTTGACCTTCGTCATCAGATCCGGATCGACATCGGCAGCGGCTTCGCCGGTGATCGGATCGGAATAGGTCGGCTCGTCATCGGTCCCGCCCTGGAGGAGAACCGGGCCGCCATCGGAATTGACGTAGAGAAGGCCGTCGCTCAACTGCTGTAGGATCTGGCTGACATGCGGATGCTTGGAAGCGACCAGCGCCTTGATTGCCACTTCGCGTTCCGGGAAATCGCCGACGCCGAGCGCGTCGATAAGCACGTGGATATCGTCCTGGGCCTGGACTTCGCTCGAGATCATCACGCCCGAAAATGTCAGGCCCGAAAATGCCAGGCAAACCGTGATGAGGAAAATCTTTATGGCGCGATACATCGGCTTTCTCGCCCTTGATAGTGTTGGCCTCGCGGCGCAATCGCTGGGACGGAGCTTCCGCCCGGGATCAAACCCGGACGGAAGCCTTCAGGCAATCATCGGTTCGAGGTCGTACTCAGGAGCCCTTGCCACCGCACTTGCCCGTAGCAACGTTGAAGTTGCCGCAGGACATCGGCTTGCGCCAATCGGAGATCAGGTCCTTGGAATCAGGCAGGAAGTCTGACCATTCGTCGCCGACGACGGCAGGTGTCTGCTGGACGATTTCGAACTGGCCGTCGGCCTGGATTTCACCGATCAGCACTGGCTTGGTGATATGGTGGTTCGGCATGACGGTCGCATAACCGCCGGAGAGGTTCGGAACGCTGACGCCGATGATGGTGTCGAGAACCTTGTCGGTATCGGTCGTGCCGGCAGCCTGGACGGCCTTAACCCATGCGTTGAAGCCGATGTAAGCAGCTTCCATCGGGTCGTTCGTCACGCGCTTGTCGTTTTTGGTAAACGCATGCCAGTCCTTGATGAACTTCTTGTTGGCCGAGCTTTCGACCGATTCGAAGTAGTTCCAGGCAGCGAGATGGCCGACAAGCGGCTTGGTGTCGAGGCCGGCAAGCTCTTCTTCGCCGACCGAGAAGGCGACGACGGGGATGTCGGTTGCCTTGATGCCCTTGTTGCCCAGTTCCTTGTAGAACGGAACGTTGGCATCGCCGTTGATCGTAGAGACGACGGCGGTCTTCTTGCCGGCCGAACCGAATTCCTTGATCTTGGAAACTTCGGTCTGCCAGTCGGAGAAGCCGAACGGCGTGTAGTTGGTCATGATGTCTTCTTTCGGAATACCCTTCGAAATCAGGTATGCCTCGAGAATCTTGTTGGTCGTGCGCGGATAGACGTAGTCCGTACCTTCGAGAACGAAGCGCTTGACGCCTTCTTTTTCCATCAGGTAGTCGACAGCAGGAATGGCCTGCTGGTTCGGAGCAGCACCGGTGTAGAAGATGTTGCGCGAGGACTCTTCGCCTTCATACTGGACCGGGTAGAAGAGGATCGAGTTGGTCTCTTCGAAAACCGGCAGAACGGACTTGCGCGACGAGGACGTCCAGCAACCGAAGACGGCGGCAACCTTGTCCTTCTGGATCAGCTCACGTGCCTTTTCGGCAAACAGCGGCCAGTCGGAAGCCGGGTCGACGACGACGGCCTCGAGCTTCTTGCCGAGAAGGCCGCCCTTCTTGTTCTGCTCGTCGATGAGCATCAGCATGGCGTCCTTGAGCGTGGTCTCGGAGATGGCCATGGTGCCGGAGAGCGAGTGCAGAATGCCGACCTTGATCGTGTCATCGGCGGCAACTGCACCGCTAAAGGCGGCCGACGCCGCCATGATCGCGCCGAGCGCTGCGCCCGTAATAGTGGATTTGAGATTCATCTGGTTGAACTCCCCTCTTCTTGTTCCGCAACAGACCGGAAACGGAGATTAACTGTTGCTTAAAGAACTATCGGGTGCTGCAGCGCGAAAACACATACGTCGATTGACGTAGGCGCGGGGGTCAAACAGGCAGGCCAGAGAAGGAAGGGCATCCCTGCAGCAGGATGCCCCGTCTCGATGGCGGAAATTATCCGTCGATCGTCAAAGTGACTGATGTCGGGCCGTAGGAGAGGCTTGCCTTGTGGCCGGAGACCGTGACCTTGCCGAAGGTGCCGGTCACGGCACTCGCCTTCAGGATTTCGATCTTGGTTCCGGGCGTCGGGACGTAACCATCGACCAGCGTCACCTCGAGGTCGCCGGCCAGCGCCGCCTTGCCCTCGATGACCAGCGTGCCCGCGCCGTTTTCGCCCAGCGCCGGCTTCGTCGTGGCATTGGCGAACTGTTGATAATCACCACTCACGGTCAACGGCTTGTCGGCCGCCAGAACGAGCGAACCGCCATTGACCTTCAGCCCGCCGGTACCGAAGGCCGACGGCGAGCCGGCCACCAGCGCGCCCTCTTCCAGCACGGTGCCACCGGTATAGCTGTTGGCGCCTGACAGCCCGAGGATGCCGTTGCCGCGCTTCACCAGCCTACCCTTGCCGGTGATGTCGTTCCGCCAGGTATCGATCGCATTGAAACCGCCCTTTACCGCGTCCATCGTCACAGTCACGTCCTGTTCGAACGCACCGTAACCGTCGGCGGCGGCAAAGAGATTGAGACGGCCGTAACCTTCCGCATCGTCAAGGAGCGGGTAGCCGGAGGCGATCTCCGTCGTCTTCAACACGGCGCGGCGCTGTTCGCCATCGAGATAGGGCAGACGCGTTTCGAGGAGCGCTTCGGCGCCCTGCGGCACGCGCGCCGGCTGGTCGGTCGCATGGATCGTCGGCAGGCCGTAGCTCAGCCGCTGCAGCACGTAAGCGCGATTGGCGTCATGATCAGCGAAGCGATCTGTAGCCAGCGGTGCCGCATGGGCGGCAACCTCGAGCGCACCCGCATCCGCAACGCCTGATTTGGCGATGAGCCATGCCTGCGCTTGGGCGTAGGCATCGCTCTTCAATGCTGAATTGTCGGCCTTGTTCAGATTGTAGACGACCGTGGCGATGCCGAGCATCCGGCCGCCCATCACGTCGAGAGGAGAATGCATGCCGGCGAGGATGCGGTCTTCGCCCAGTTCGCTGGCGCGCGTGATCATTTCCTGAAAGCGCTGCGGTACGAGATAGGCCATGGCGAGCGCATCCCGCCAGGCTTCCGCCGTATGCCCGCTCGGGAAACCGCCGTCTTCGACCGGCTTGCCGCTTTTGGCAGGTTCCAGCGTCGGGACGACCGACACATCCTGGCTCCAGCGATAGGGACGGCCATATTTGAAATAGCGCTTGGCAGGCTCCGTCGAGCCGTCGCCGCTTGCGGCGTTGATGAAGTCGATTGCAAGGCCCATGTCGGGATTGGCATCGGTCTTGTTTTCCGTGTCCGGCTTGCTGCCGGCGCCGCGATTGTTGCCCTTGTCGTCATATTTGACCGTCACCGCGTCGGCCGCCACCTCGGTGATCGTGGTGGTCTGCTTCGAGCCGGCCTTCCAGGCATCCGTCAGCGGACCAAGGCCATCGACGATACTGGCATTCTTGCCGCGCCGATCGTCGAGATAGGCGGCCACCGCCTGATCGGCCGTCCGCGCCCGCGTCGCATTGACGACATAGGCAATATTGGCGTCGTGGACCGCCTGGTTGACGATGTGGCCGTCGGTCTTGCTGGCGGGAATACCATCCCAATCCGTCTTGGCGACTGCCGGGCAATTGTCCTTGGCCGGGGCTTCGACACCCGCATCGACGAAAGGCGTGCGCGGGGTCCAGATTTCGAGGAAGCCGGAGAGGAGGTGAACGGCGGCGTTGGTGTCCACCGTCGAGAAGCAGGCGTCACCACGCTTGTTGGTGTTTCCGGCCTGCGCATAAGGCGCTTTCGCCGCCGTGGCCTGCTCGGCGCTGGCAAGCGATGGCACGATCGAAAGAAGGCAGACGAGGGCTGTGCTCAGACGGCAAAGGCTTAAAACAGACATGGTGATACCCGAAATGGTTGAACGAACGCCGGGAGAGTTAGAGCTCTCATGTGACAGATCAATTGCAAAAATATTGCCATTCTGTGAACCAGTCGGTGCCTGCCTCTTGCCTTTCCCAACCATCCCGCCAAAACTGCCGGAGAGACGATGAGCCCAACCGGAATGTCGGAAAGGAAGACATGGCAGCGCGCCAACGCATCATTCCGGTGAGACGCGAATATAATCGCTGGGTCGCCAACCAGACGCTGGAAGATTACGCGCTGCGCTTCACTGCCAAGAGCGCCCGCCATTTCTCCTCGCAGCGCATCTCGCAGACCGCGATCGGCGCGATCTCCTTCCTGGCGCTGGAGGCGATCGGCGGCGCGATCACCCTCTCCTACGGCACCACCAACGCCTTTTACGCCATTGTCGTCGCCTCGATCGCCATGCTGGCGATCGGCCTGCCGATCAGCCGCTACGCCATCCGCCACGGCGTCGACATCGATCTTCTGACGCGTGGCGCGGGCTTCGGCTATATCGGCTCGACCATCACTTCGCTGATCTATGCGAGCTTCACCTTCATGCTGTTTGCGATCGAGGCATCGATCATGTCCGGGGCGCTGGAGCTCACCCTCGGCATCCCGCTCTGGATCGGCTACATCATCAGCGCCGTCATGGTCATCCCCCTGGTGACGCACGGCGTGCGGCTGATCAGCAAGTTCCAGCTAATGACCCAGCCCTTCTGGATCGTGCTGAATATCCTTCCCTTCATCTTCATCGCCTTGCTGGATTGGGAAAAATTCGATCTTTGGCGTGCCTTTGCCGGCATCCGCCATGCCTCCGGCCCGCCCGGCACAGTCGCCGAATTCGATCTGGTGGAGTTCGGCGCTGCTTCTGCCGTCATCCTGGCGCTGATGTCGCAGATCGGTGAACAGGCCGACTTCCTGCGCTTCCTGCCGCCGGACCCGCAGCGCAAGTGGCGCCATCGCCTGGCGATCTTTCTCGCCGGGCCCGGCTGGGTCATCATCGGCGCGCCGAAGCTGCTTGCCGGCTCCTTCCTGGTCGTGCTGACCTTCACCTCAGGCGTCCCCCTCGATCGCGCCGCCGACCCGGCGCAAATGTACCTGACCGCCTTCGGCTACATGGTCCCCTGGCATAATGCCGCACTGCTGTTGATGGCCGCCTTCGTCGTCGTCTCGCAGCTGAAGATCAATGTGATGAACGCCTATGCCGGCTCGCTCGCCTGGTCGAACTTCTTCTCGCGGCTGACCCACAGCCATCCCGGCCGCGTCATCTGGCTGGTCTTCAACGTTGCAATCGCCCTGCTTTTGATGGAACTCGGCATCTACCGGCTGCTGGAGGAGACGCTCGGCATCTTCTCGATCATCGCCATGGCCTGGCTCTGCACGATCTCCGCCGATCTCTTCATCAACAAGCCGTTGGGGCTGGCTCCTCCCGGCATCGAGTTCAAGCGCGCCCACCTCTACGACATCAACCCGGTCGGCCTTGGCGCCATGACGCTGTCGGCGACGGTGTCACTGATTGCCCATTTCGGCGCCTTCGGCGAGATCGCCGCCTCGCTCGCGCCCTATATTACCCTCGTCATCGCAGTGGTCGCCTCGCCTGTCATCGCCTGGGCGACGAAGGGCAAGTTCTATCTCGCCCGCAAGCCGCGCCAGAGCTGGAAGAACCTGACGAACATCACCTGCTCGGTCTGCGAACATCCCTTCGAGCCGGAGGACATGGCCTGGTGCCCGGCCTATGCCGCACCGATCTGCTCGCTCTGCTGCTCGCTCGACAGCCGCTGCCACGACATGTGCAAGCCGGCTGCCCGTTTCAACGCGCAGGTCGGCACCGTCGCCAAGGCGCTGCTGCCGGACGCCATTCTGGGGAAGCTGACGACGCGCCTTGGCCGCTACGGCATCGCCGTCGTGCTGGCATTGACCGCCATCGGCGCAATTCTGGCGATGATCGCCCATCAGGTCGCCTCCGCCTCGCCCGAGACGGGTGAGGTCGTCAACCGCACCATCCTCATCGTCTTCTTCGTCTTCTCGGTGATCTCAGGCGTCGTCTGCTGGTTCTATGTGCTCGCCCATGACAGCCGCGTGGTTGCCGAGGAGGAATCCTCACGCCAGAACACGCTGCTGCTGAAGGAAATCGCCGCCCACAAGAAGACCGACGCCGCCTTGCAGAACGCCAAGGAAACCGCCGAGGCCGCCAACCGCGCCAAGAGCCGCTATGTCGTTGGGCTCAGCCATGAATTGCGCACGCCGCTGAACGCCGTGCTCGGTTACGCCCAGATCCTCGAACGCGACGAGACCATCCCAGCACCGCGCCAATCCTCGATCAAGGTCATCCGCCGCAGCGCCGAACACCTCTCCGGGCTGATCGACGGCCTGCTCGATATCTCCAAGATCGAAGCCGGCCGCCTGCAGGTCTATTCCAACGAGATCAACATCCAGGATTTCCTCGACCAGATCGTCGATATGTTCCGCCCGCAGGCGCAGGCAAAGGGGCTTGCCTTCATCCATGAGCGCGCGCCGGCCTTGCCGCAATTCGTCCGCACCGACGAAAAGCGCCTGCGCCAGATCCTCGTCAACCTGCTCTCCAATGCCATCAAGTTCACTGACGAGGGCAGCGTCACCTTCGATGTCGGCTATCGTAGCCAGGTCGCGACCTTCACCGTTGCCGATACCGGTCGAGGCATCACGGAGAAAGACCTGCCCCGTATCTACGAACCCTTCCAGCGCGGTGAGGCCGAAAGCGTGCGGCCGATGCCGGGGCTCGGCCTCGGCCTCACCATCACTCGGCTTTTGGCCAATACGCTTGGAGGCGAGATTTCGGTTTCGAGCATAAAGGACGAAGGCTCAACCTTCCGCGTCCGGCTGATGCTGTCCGCCGTCATGCGTGCCGTGGCCGCCGCGCCGCAGGAGAAGCGCGTTGTCGGTTATGACGGCCCGCGCCGCACGGTCGTCGTCGTCGACGATAACGAGGACCACCGCGAGATGATGCGCGAGATCCTGGCGCCGCTCGATTTCATTGTGCTGACGGCGGCAGGCGGCGGCGAATGCCTGACGCTGATCGAGGGCATCATGCCGGACCTTTTCCTCGTCGATATTCTGATGCCCGGCATGAACGGCTGGCAGCTCGTCTCGCGTCTGCGCGAGGCCGGCCAGACGGCGCCAGTGCTGATGCTCTCGGCCAATATCGGTGACGCGGCCGTTCTCAGCGACAGCGACGACAGCCACAATGATGCGATCGGCAAACCGGTCGACATCCGCCAGCTGCGCGACAAGCTCGCCCTGCATCTTGGCCTGACATGGATCTATGCCGATGCCGCGCCAGCCGTTCCTGTCAAGATCGAAGCGCCGATGCTGAGCCCAGGTGCTGCCCATGTGCAGGAATTGCTGCGGCTCGGCGAGATCGGCTATATCAGAGGCATCGAGGCCAAGCTTTCGGACCTTGCCAAGGTGGAGGCAAATCAGCCATTCACGGAGGAACTTCGCGCCTATGTCGCCGCCTTCGACCTCGCCGGCTTCATGGCCTTCCTGCACGACTTCGACGAAAAGGTGGAATCCATTGGCTGAGCCGGCCCTCCCCCGCGACATCGTTCTGCTCGTCGACGACTCGGCCGAAGCACTCGGCTTCATGACAGACGCGCTCGAACAATCCGGCTTCTCCGTGCTGATCGCCACATCGGGCACGGCGGCACTTGGTATCGTCGAGCGCATCACGCCCGATCTCATCCTGCTCGACGCGGTGATGCCGGGTATGGATGGCTTCGAGACCTGCCGCCGGCTGAAGGCGAATGCCGCGGTGGCGCAGGTGCCTGTCGTCTTTATGACCGGCCTGACCGAGACCGAGCATGTCGTGCACGCGCTGGAATCCGGCGGCGTCGATTATCTCAGCAAGCCGATCAACATCGATGAACTGCGCGCCCGCATCCGCGTCCATCTGCGCAACGCTCGCTCGGCCCAAAGCGCCCGCATCGCCCTGGACGCAGCCGGCCGCCATCTGCTGGCAGTCAAGGGCGACGGCGCCATCCACTGGTCAACGCCGCAAGCGACACGGCTGGTCAATGCCGCCATGGGCAGCGACGACGGCATGGAAATCGTCGTCCGCCATATCGCCGGCTGGATGCGCGACCGCGTCGCCGCAGTGCGCGACGGCATCATCTCGATCGCCCATGCCGGCCAGGCAGCGTTGCAGCTCGCCTTCCTCGGCGCAATCGGCCCTGACGAATATCTGTTCCGCCTCACCGCCGCCAGTCAGCGCAGCGACGACGAGGTGCTGCGCCAGCGCTTCTCGCTCACCCAGCGCGAATCCGAAGTGCTGCTCTGGATCGCCAAGGGCAAGGCCAACCGCGACATCGGCGAAATATTGGGACTGTCGGCGCGGACGGTGAACAAACACCTCGAACAGATTTACGTGAAGCTCGGCGTCGAGAACCGCGCCTCGGCCGCTGTGAAAGCCACGCACGTGCTGTACGAGATGTAAGAGGGTGATGGAGGCTAGAGCAATTCCAGGAAAAGTGCGAAGCGGTTTTCCGTCCGGAATTGCGTAAAAACAAAAGTTAGAGTGGTTCTGCGTTTCCATGAAAAGCTGAACCGCTCTAGTTCCGTGGCGCTGCCGAGATGCCGTGGGACCATGACGGTCTCCATCCGCCGAAGCGCCTCCGGCACATCAGGTTCTGCCTCGTAAACGCCAAGCCCACCCCCGGATCGTACCGTTTTTCGCCGTCGGCAACCCCTCCAGCGAAGCGAGCTGCCGGGCGCCATAACGCCGTCTTCGTGGGATCGATCGATGAGCGATTGCGGCACTGTAGCCAGGCCGGAATTGAAACAGCCGCAAAAAGAAAGAAGCCCGGTCGGAACCGGGCTTCGATAATCATGTCCCATAAAGGGAAGCGAGGCTTACATGCCCTGCGGGAAGTAGCTGTACTTGCCGTCCGGACCCTTCTTCCATTCGTACATGATGTAGCCAGGAATCTTCGGGTCGCCCTTTTCGTCGAACGAAATGTCGCCGAGAACGGTCGGGAACGGGCCCTTTTCCTTCATGGCCTTGGCAACGGCCTCAGGATCCAGCGAACCGGCAGCCTTGGCGGCACCGGCGATCGTCTGCATCGCAGCGTAGGAATAGAGCGTGTAGGCTTCAGGATTGAAACCAGCGGCCTTGAACTTTTCGACGAGTTCCTTGTTTGCAGGGTTCGCCGTCGGATCGGGGCCGAAGGTGTTCAGCGTGCCGGCGACGGCGTCGCCAGCGATCGAGGCCAGTTCGTTCGAAACGATACCGTCGCCCGAAACCAGCGTCGCCTTCAGGCCCTGGTCGGCCGCCTGGCGGATGATGAGACCGGCTTCGGTGTGCAGACCACCCCAATAGATGATCGAGACGCCGGCTTCCTTCATCTTAGCGATGAGGGCCGAGAAGTCCTTGTCGCCGACGTTGATGCCTTCGTATATGACTTCCGTGACGCCAGCGGCATTCATAGCCTTCTTGGTTTCGTCGGCAAGGCCCTGACCGTAGGGGGTCTTGTCGTGAACGACAGCGATCTTGGCGTCCTTGAAGTGATCGGCAAGATATTTGCCGGCGATGGCACCCTGCTGATCGTCACGGCCGCAGGTGCGGAACGTGTTCCAGAGGCCCCGTTCCGTGAAGGTCGGGTTCGTCGCGGCCGGGGTGATTTCGAGGATGCCGTTTTCGGCATAGACTTCCGAAGCCGGGATCGAAACGCCCGAGTTGAAGTGGCCGATGACGAACTTGACGCCGTCAGCAGCGAACTTGTTGGCGACCGAAATGCCCTGCTTCGGGTCGGAGACGTCGTCGCCGAGCTCGATCTTGATCTGCTCGCCGTTGATGCCGCCAGCCGCGTTGATGTCGGCGGCTGCCTGTTCGGCACCCTTCTGGAGCTGAGCGCCGAACGCGGCGTTCGGACCAGTCAGCGGACCAGCGACGGCGATAAGAACGTCGGCCCACGCGTTGCCGCTGAAGGCGACCATCGCCGTCAGAGCCACCGCCGACAGAAGAGACTTCTTCATATTATTACTCCCAATTTTTGGGCGGGTTCCGGTCCAAGGCCCAGCGCACTACCCACCATTGACTGCGCCAGGAAAGCTGTTCCACTCGGAAGGCAATTCATGCCTAGTTTCAACGGACTGTCAATGTTTGTCCTTCCACGAAAACGCGGAAGTCTTTTCGTACAGCCAGTAATAGTTGTTAACCATCTGGTTGGTGCGGCGGTAGCGGAAGCCGGCCGTCGAGAACACCAGCAGCGTCACGAAGTCGAGGACGTAGTAGAAGGCGTTGAGCATCGGCCCATTGAACAGCGCATGATGCAGGAACTGCATCGCCCAGGCGAGCAGAAATGTATAGACGATGACCAGCGGATAGTCGCTCCAGCCTTCGGCAACCGCTTTGCCGGCGCGCCAAGCCGTCCAGAAGCCTAAGAGCAAGACGATGACACGGATCGCCACAAGGGGGCCGGCATCCGATTCGAAGAAAAGTCCCTGCATGTCAAACTCTCCTTTCGACCTAGTGTCTTCCGCCTTCGAGATAGGCGGCGCGGACCTCGGGATTGGCAAGAAGCTCCTTGCCGGAGCCGCTCATCGTCACCTTGCCGTTCACCATCACGTAGGCGCGGTGAGAAAGCCTGAGGGCGGCGAACGCGTTCTGCTCGACGAGGAAAACGGTCAGCCCCTCCGCCTCGTTGAGCTTCTTGATCGCCTCGAAGATGCCCTTGACGATCAGCGGCGCAAGACCGAGCGAAGGTTCGTCGAGAAGCAACAGCTTCGGGCGCGCCATCAGCGCGCGGCCGATCGACAGCATCTGCTGCTCGCCACCCGAAAGTGTTCCGCCACGCTGGGCGTGACGTTCCTTGAGACGCGGGAAAAGCGTGAAGATCTTCTCGACGTCTTCGGCGAAGTGTTTCAGATTGTCGAGGCCGGCGCCCATCTGGAGATTTTCCTGAACCGTCATGCGCGGGAAGATGCGGCGGCCTTCCGGCGACTGCGCGATGCGCAGGCGGGCGATCTCATGCGTCGGCATGCGGGTGATGTCGCGGCCCTCGAAGACCACCGAACCGGTGCGGGCCTGCGGGCTGCCGCAGATCGTCATCATCAGTGTCGACTTGCCGGCGCCGTTGGCGCCGATCAGGCTGACGATCTCACCCTTGTTGACGTGGACATCGATGCCGGCCAGCGCGCGGATATTGCCGTAATAGGTTTCGACGCCATTCACCTGAAGGAGCGGTTGACCCGTCATTACTTCATCGCCCATCAGTTTGCGCCTCCTTCGAGCTGCTCGACGGCTGCGATCACCTCTTCCACTTCTTCATCCTCGACACCGAGATAGGCTGCGATGACCCGCGGATCGTTCTTCACGTGATCCGGTGTGCCATCGGAAATCTTCTGACCATATTCGAGGACGACGACGTGGTCGGAGATTTCCATGACCACTGACATGTCGTGCTCGATCAGCAGGATCGACGTTCCGGTTTCGGCGCGAATGCTCTTCAGCAGCGCGTTGAGCGTTGCCGATTCCCGTGGGTTGAGGCCGGCGGCCGGTTCATCCAGGCAAAGCAGTTCCGGGCCGGTGCACATGGCACGGGCGATTTCGAGACGCCGCTGGGCGCCGTAGGGCAGATCGCCGGCGGGGTCGTCGGCGCGGTCGATCAGGTCGGCCTTCTCAAGCCAGAAACGGGCAAGCTCGATCGCCCCGGCCGCTTCCCGCTTATAGGGGCCGACACCGATAAGGCCGAGGATCGTATAACCCGATGCCTTCATCAGCTTGTTGTGCTGGGCGACCAGCAGGTTTTCAAGAACGGTCAGGCCGGAGAACAGCCGGATGTTCTGGAAGGTACGCGCCACCTTGGCTTCCCTGGTGATGCGAAAGTCCGGCAGGCGCTCCAGCAGATATTGCTTGCCGCTCTTCTGGTTGAACGTGATCATCCCCATCGTCGGCTTGTAGAAGCCGGTGATGCAGTTGAAAACGGTGGTCTTGCCGGCTCCGTTCGGCCCAATCAGCGCGGTGATATCGCCGCGCTTGGCTTCGAAGGAGAAGTCGTTGATGGCCATCAGCCCGCCGAACTTCATCGACAGGTGTTCGACCTTGAGAAGAGTGTCATCAGACATCGTATTCGTTACGGGGCTCATCAACCGTGGCCCTCCTTGATGAAGCTTCCGGATATCGCCCTGCGCTCCTTGAGGAAGGCTGTCGGCTCACGCGAGCCGACGAAGCCGCGCGGCTTAAACAGCATGACGACGACCATGGCGAGGCCGAAGATCAACATGCGGTAGAGTTCCGGCGTAAAATCTGGTCCGAAGATGAGTTTTAGGAAGCTCATCTCGCGCAGCAATTCGGTGCCACCGACCATGACGATGGCGGCGATCGCGATGCCAGTCAACGACCCCATGCCGCCAAGAACG
The DNA here is from genome assembly GCF_013087625.1 of Rhizobium changzhiense. Lineage (NCBI taxonomy): Bacteria > Pseudomonadati > Pseudomonadota > Alphaproteobacteria > Hyphomicrobiales > Rhizobiaceae > Rhizobium > Rhizobium changzhiense. The sequence goes on along the minus strand of NZ_JABFCQ010000008.1, from coordinate 133,732 downwards.
ACGATGGCGAGAATGACGGCCGATTCCAGGAAGACGAAGGATTCCGGCGAGACGAAGCCCTGGCGGGCGGCGAAGAACGAGCCGGCGAAACCGGCAAACATCGCGCCCGTCGCAAAGGCAGTGAGCTTGGTCGTCACCGTGTTAATGCCGAGCGAACGGCAGGCGATTTCATCTTCGCGCAAAGCTTCCCATGCGCGTCCAATCGGCATGCGGCGCAGCCGGATGGTGACATAGGCCGTCAGCATGCAGAGCGCCAGGATCAAATAAAACAGGAAGATCTTGTAATAGGCAGAGGATATCGGCAGGTGAAAGAGCTTGGCAAAACCGCCGGCCGTCGCATCGAAGGGAATGCCGAACAGTGTTGCCTTCGGGATGCTCGATATACCGAAGGTGCCCTTCGTCACTTCAGTCCAGTTGATGAGGACGAGACGAATGATTTCACCGAAGGCGAGCGTCACGATGGCAAGGTAATCGCCGCGCAGGCGCAGCACCGGGAAGCCGAGAATGACGCCCCAGAGTGCCGCGAGGATGCCCGAAAGCGGCAGCAGCACCCAGAAGGACAAGCCGAAATAGCTCGAAAGCAGTGCGTAGGAGTAGGCGCCGACGGCATAGAAGGCGACATAGCCGAGGTCGAGCAGGCCGGCGAGGCCGACGACGATGTTCAGCCCCCAGGCGAGCATCACATAGATCAGGATCTGGATGCCGAAATTGTCGACATATGTCAGCGAGCCCTGAGGGCCTTTGATCGCCACCACTACCATGGGATACAGCAGCAGCGCGATCAGCGCGATCTTCAGGAAATGCCGGTGGAAGAAGCTCTTCTCTGTCGAGATGTCGAGTTCGCCCCCGCGCGCCTTGCTGAGCTTGCGGCGGTCGATATTCGGCCTGATGAAAACGACCATGGCGAAGCGGCCGATGGCAGCGACCGCGACGAAGATCGCAAGCAGGCCCCAGCGCTGGACGATGATCAACTCGTTGCTGATGTTCTGGTCGGTCTTGAGGCCGACATAGAGGACGAACATGCCGAACGAAAGGACGGCGGCGAAAAGAGCTTCGGTAAGGCCTTTGCGGACAAGTCCGGCATCGGGCTTGCCTGCAGAATTTTCGATGTTTGCCATGACGTTATACCTTCTCGACTTCCGGCCGCCCGAGGATGCCGGTCGGCTTGAAGATCAACACGAAAGCCAGGATCGCAAAGGTCGCGACGTCCTTGTAGGCGATGGTGAAGTATGCCGACCACAGCGACTCGATAAGGCCGATAAGGAGGCCGCCGAAGACAGCGCCGGGCAACGAACCGATACCGCCGAGAACGGCTGCCGTGAAGGCTTTCACACCGGGCGTGAAGCCGTCGTTAAACGAGGCGACGCCATAATACATCAGGTACATCGTACCGGCCACGGCCGCGAGCGCCGCACCCATAACGAAAGTGATCGAGATCGTCTGGTCGACGTTGACGCCGAGCAGCGCTGCCATCTTGCGATCCTGCTCGGTGGCGCGCTGGGCACGGCCGAGTGCCGTACGATTGACGATGTACCAGAAGACCGAGAGCAGCACGACCGTGATCAAGATGATGATGATCTGCTTCAGCGACACCGAGATGTTGCCGAACTGGTAGACCGAGCTCACCATCGGCGGGATCGGCTTGTTGCGTGGACCCTGCGTCACCTGGATGAAATTGGACAGCGTGATCGACATGCCGATCGCGGTAATCAGCGGCGCCAGGCGGAAGGAACCGCGCAGGGGTCGGTATGCGACGCGCTCGATCGTCCAATTCCACAAACTCGTCATCAACATCGCAACGACAAGCATCACCAGCAGCAGAACGGCCACCGGGAGACCTGCGAAGATGGATGTGAGGACGAGGAAGACGATAAGAGCGGCGAAACCACCGAGCATGAAAATGTCGCCATGGGCGAAATTGATCATGCCGATAATGCCGTAAACCATCGTATAACCAATAGCCACGAGGCCATAGATGGATCCGAGCGTCAGCCCGTTTAAGAGCTGCTGGACGAAATACTCCATATGTCGTTTTCCCCTGGATGCGAGCGAAACATGCTGCATCTCTTTTTGGTTCTTTGGTTCCCCGTTTCAGGGAACCTCATAGGCCGAATGCATAGCGGTTTCGTCGAAAATGTGAAGACAAAAAGGATTTACTCCGACAGATTCTTGCGGAAACAGGGTTAACTGGCGCATTTTGAACCAAAATCCACAGAAAAACAGCAGAGCAGGAGCTATTTTTAGCCAGAAACGGATACTGGGTTAACCACCCGGAGATATCGCCGTCGATTTCCTGCGCCGCTTGCTGCGTAAGCTATTCCACAGAATTGGAAGATGGAGCAAATTCCGACCCCAAGGCAGCCGCTTTGACGAATGCCATTTCACCAGCAATGCCGCATCTTCGTCTGACAAGGCTAAAAACTTATGGTAGCATCATCGGGCTGCGTATTGAGGGATGCGGAGCACGACGGGGAACACCATATAAGCTTGCTTATCTGATTGTGACAGGGATGGTTTGCGGACGAGCGACAGCGGGGTGCTCGGCCCGCGTGGCGAACGGCAAAAGGACAATGCTGAGGACATTTGAAAAGGCGGCGCTCGAAGCCGGCAAGGCCATCATCACGGTCTTGCGCGAAGGCTTTCCCGTCGCCATGAAGGCGGATGCAAGTCCGGTCACGGTCGCCGACGAGGAGGCCGAACGCATCATCCTCGCTCATCTCGCCAGAGATTATCCCGAAATACCAGTGGTGGCGGAAGAATCGGTCGCCGCCGGCAAGGTGCCCGACATCGCCGGCCGAGGCTTCTTCCTCGTCGACCCTCTCGACGGCACCCGTGAATTCGTCGACGGACGACAGGAATTCACCGTCAACATCGCCTATATCGAGAACGGCGCCCCGGTGGCCGGCATCGTCTATGCGCCGGCGCTGGGACTTGCCTTCTCGGGAGAACGCGGCCACGCCGAAAGGCTCGTCGTCATGGACGATTTCACGGTTGGCGAACGCAGCCCAATCACGGTGCGCGAACAGCCGGACGACAGGCTGGCGCTTGCAAGCCTTCGCCACAACAGCCCGGAGACCGGAAGCTTCCTCGCCGACCACGCGATCTTCAAATGCACCAATATTGGCTCCTCGCTGAAATTCTGCCTGCTGGCCGAAGGCAAGGCCGACGTCTATCCGCGCTTCACCCGAACGATGGAATGGGACACTGCGGCCGGCGATGCCGTGCTGCGTGCCGCCGGCGGTTCGACGGTGACGCTGGACGGAACGCCGCTGACCTACGGCAAGACGGGAACGGCGGCCGATTTCGACTTCGCCAACCCGAACTTCATCTCCTGGGGCGGCAGGAAACGCGTCCTCGAACCAGCGTGATCACCCGCGGGAATCGCTGAAGATCGGCAGGCGGCGCAATCCTTTGCATCGTCGCCACGCGTCCAGGCGCGCCGCGACGATCCTCGATCGACCTCCGGGCGCCCCTTACGCGCCAAATTCCTCCCCCGCGAAAGCACGTCCACGATCCCATTTCCAGCTGTTTCCAGCTGTGGAGTGATTCGCGCGATCGGACGTCATCAAGTGATTCTGGCCATGAACTCGTCGCCCTGTATCTTTTCCAGACGCTATACCGCCACCAATTCTGCCTTGATTTTGTCACATTCTGACACGGCTTCGACAATCATCGATATCTTCATCAGAAAAATTTCGCCTCGTCTTCCGTTAAGAAATCCGCTCGATAGCCATGGGCCACGTGTCGAAACGGCACGTCGCCAGCCCCCGGCGAACCCCTCCAAAGGCCTAGAAACTTTGACGAAATTTCAATTATTAACGAAATATCATGAGCTTGCCTCAACTTAACGCAAATGCGAAAGATTTGCTGCAATGCGATATTTCTCTGGACACCATTACACAATTGTCGCATTTTTCCGTTTTAGTAGGGTTACCAAGACCTAAGTGCAGCCCTGGTGACAGGGTAAACCATTGATCGCCTATTGCCGCCGCGCCCCCTCGAAGACAACAGAGTACGATCCTTGAGCATCACGGAATTAAACAACAGCATTTCGACAGAGTCCTTCCGGCCGAGCCGCCGCCAGCAGCCGAGCCTGAAGATCCAGACCCCTGTTATCCACAGCGATGCGCCGCAGGCGCCGCTGGTGGATCTGATCCTGAAGCGGGCGTTCGACATTGTTTCGTCGTTGAGCGCCCTCCTCGTCCTCGCCCCTTTCCTTCTGTTCGTCGCCCTGCTGATCAAGATCGACAGCCCGGGGCCGGTGCTCTTCAAGCAGACCCGCTGGGGCAAGAACTGCAAGGCCATCAAGGTCTACAAGTTCCGTTCCATGCGCACCGACCTCTGCGACGTCTCAGGCGTTGCCCAGACGGTGATGAACGATCCGCGCGTCACTCGCGTCGGTGCCATTCTACGCCGCACGAATGTCGATGAGTTGCCGCAGCTGCTGAACGTGCTGCTAGGCCACATGTCGGTCGTAGGTCCGCGCTGCCATGCGATCGGCATGCGCGCCGGCGGCGTGCTCTACGAAGAGCTCGTGCCGGAATACCATCAGCGCCATGCGATGCGCCCCGGCATGACGGGTCTTGCCCAGATGCGCGGCCTGCGTGGTCCGACCGATCGTCCGGCCAAGGCCCGTGCTCGCATCGCCAGCGATCTCTACTACGTCGAGAATTTCTCGATCGGGATGGATATGCGCATCATTGCCGGAACCGTCGTGTCGGAGCTGACCCGCGGAAAAGGCTTCTAAAGCGCGTCGCGATCTTTCAGATTTGCTCCTCGCGCTTTGGAGCAACCGGTACCGGAATGCTCTGCCGAGCGCCTGCATGCAGCTGACCCGCATGCGACGGGAGACCGAGAATGATCGCGATCTCGTCGCTGCTCTTGGCGGCCGCCGACTACAGCACCGCGCGTCTTTTTAGACGCGCAAAGAACGCTGTAGCATTTTGAATTGCGGCCTGATTCCTTAAATCGAATCCGATTTAAGGAATCAGGTCGCGTCGCAGGCATTTGATTTCGCGCCGGGTGAGCGTCTCCAACGGACCATCCTCCACGCTGCCGCTACGCGAAACCTTGTCCAGAAACTCCCATGCAGCCGTAAAGCAGCGCGATCGCCTGCTCTCGCATAGGCATAGGACAGCCGCCTGAGAAGCAAAGATGTATTGTTTCAGGTCAGCGTCGTGCAGCGTGAAGGCGAAGGTATTCTTCAGTCCATGCATCTGAAAGAGCACGCTAAGTTTACGGTTTTCCTGAATGGCGGCGCTACCCGCAAACGACCCTCCTCGCAGACGATCGGCACGATCGTCCGCTTCATTGCGGTCACCAGTCTGCTGCAATAGAAGAGATCGGCAGCCTCGTAAAAGCCGACAAGGTTTTGCGGCCAATTGCTGATCAGCCGGTTTTCGGTGAAAGCCGTGCGGGCGCCCCGCGGGAAAGCCGAGAGCAGATAGAAATCGAAGCCCGCAAGCTTCGCCATCTCGCCGAGCCGTTCCTTGCCGTCGTCGTCCGAAACCCTCGCGCCGTCGGCCTGCGAAGGCGAAAATACAGTACCTTCAGCGCAGTCGCCGACTGCGCGCTCACGTCTTTTCATCCTCGTATCCTCGTATGGCCAGCTTCGGCTCGGCCTCGCTGCCGGCAGCGAAAAGTTCGCGCCAGGGCATCAGCAAAGACGGCTTCTGCCCGAGGATACGAAGCATCAAAAACGCGAACTGGCTGATACAGCGGGAAGAACGGAGACGAAGTCTTGCGCCCATTCTTATGTTGCCGCCCTTGTAAGATCGTCCCCGGAAATCAGCTAATATTTATTCCGCATGGCTTCCATGCAGGCGTTACAAATTGACGTAGCGGCAGGCAGCCGCCCCACGTCACCGGCCATGGGCGGGCGTCTAAATTTGTTATCAAAGTCTTACGATGGGTTTAGGCAATTTTTAAATGTGGCAGGCTAGAGTGGGGCTCGTGGTCTTGCGTTGTGTAGAGAGTCCAATGACCGAAATGATACGTCCCCGAGTAAAATATGTCATCGGCCCCGATGGCAGCCCCCTGACGATCGCGGATCTTCCGCCGCCCAATACGCGGCGCTGGGTGATTCGCCGGAAGGCAGAGGTTGTCGCGGCGGTCCGCGGTGGCTTGTTGAGCTTGGAAGAGGCCTGCGAGCGTTACACGCTCACGGTCGAAGAATTCCTATCCTGGCAGTCGTCGATCAACAGCCACGGTCTTGCCGGCCTGCGCACCACGCGCATTCAGCAATATCGTCACTGATCACATCCCAGCATCGACGACATTTATTTCGGGCCGGACGCATCTCCCATGAGGGAATGAAGAAGGCCCGAAATCATTGACGAGGCCGCGTAGCACCAGAGGCCGGGCTGCGTGAAGGCATCCGCTAGCCCCGTCGTCTTCGCCGCCGCAATGACGATCGCGACGAGCAGCACATCCATCATCGACCACTTGGACAGATGCGGTACGACGCGACGATAGAACAGGCTGCCGGCCCCACCCCCGGCGGCCGTCGCTTCTGCGGTGATCCCCATCGCCTCCACGGCGATGCCGATCATCTTCAGAAACGGGAGCAGGATCGAAACCAGGGCGACGATTGCCGCCAGCAACCCGTCCCCGCCTTGCCAAAGCGAGACGATGATTTCGATGAGCGACGGCGTTGTGTCGAAGAAATAAAGCGTCTCGAAATGGACCAGCGGCAAGACGAGGCCGAGCGCCAGGAAGAACGGCGCGGCCACGAGAAGCACGGGGCGAGCCATCGAAAGCGCACTCATTGCTCTGAACCTCTTATCGATCCGGCATTTTGCATGAACACTCTGTCTCCTGCCTGTAGTGCCTCCACGGCTTGGCACGACCGCGCCGCCATGTCACGGTCTGCTACGACAATATCGGTTATGAGGAAAGACAATGGACATTCGAAGTGAGCAAGGCGTCTCCGGCGGCCGCTACGCGGCTAAGGTCGAAGGGCACGAGGCGGAGATGACCTATTCACGCACATCGCCTAAGCTGGTCATCATCGATCACACGGCCGTTCCCGATGCGCTGCGCGGCAAAGGTGTCGGCCAGGCACTGGCGCTCCACGCCGTGGAGGCAGCCCGCACCGGCGGCTGGAAGATCATCCCGCTCTGCCCATTCTTCAAGGCGCAGGCGCAACGCCATCCGGAATGGAAGGATGTCGTGAATTAATGCATGTCGCCCAAAAGCGCACAGCGGGTTTTGGGACAAGAACATGCATAAGACAAATCGTCCCCGCGGGTGACGAATCTCGTTTCCGATGGGAGCGACGCCGTAAGGCAAACACCAAAAGCCATGTATAACGGACAGCGCGCCCATCATACATGGCTTCTCAGTGGCGATCCCAGGGCGCCGAAGCCGGCGCCCGCCGTTTCTCTTACGCCCTTGCTCGGGCGCCGCCGTCACGCTCTTCCAGCGCTGTGGCCCTTGCATATTCCGCCTGCATCTCCTCGAGCGCCATTTCCAGCGTCTCTTCCTGCATCTTCAGTTCCTTGATCGAAACCTGCAGGTTGTCGGCCCGCTGACGCGCGGCCTTGGCGAAGGTCGGATAAGCAAAGTGATTCGGGTCGGAAATACCGGACTTCTTTTCCTCGACGACGATCTGGCTCTCCAGATCCTTCGTCATCCGTTCGAATTCGGACATCATCATCTGCAACTGCTGCAACTGACGTCGTTTTTCGTTCACCTGAAATTCCTTCAGGCGAACGAGACTTTCTCGCGACTTCATACGCATTACTCCCGTGATGCGAGACCCCGGCTCAACTTGAAACCGCCCTGCGCGCCGCTTTGACACGGTTTGCTAAAAAATTTCCTGCGATATTAACAAATACCTACCGCTGGTAACCTTTCGTTTACGGGCATCGTTAATGATAGGCCCGATGATTTAAGGGTCGGTAAATGCCGAGGCATGAAGTTCGAACCTTTTCATTGGCGAGTCGGATGAATCACTTAGCGCTGTTTCCTAATGTTAAAGTTGAGGAGCACCTTTTTGAGATTCCTATTGGAAAACAGAGAAATGGAAAAATTATTTAATAAATTCGATACTCCTTGCCAGAGTGAATTAGAATTTGTTAACCATTTCGTGGCAGCTTCCAAATCACGTAGCGTGTTCGGTATCGTGTAGGGGGCCAGACCACCTTTCGGCGGCGGTAAAGGGGATAATTATGCGGGTACTTCTAATCGAGGATGACAGCGCGACGGCGCAGAGCATCGAGTTGATGCTGAAATCAGAGAGTTTTAATGTTTATACCACCGATCTCGGTGAAGAAGGCGTCGATCTGGGCAAGCTGTATGATTATGACATCATCCTTCTCGATCTGAACCTGCCCGACATGTCCGGATATGAAGTGCTTCGCACTCTCCGGCTGTCCAAGGTCAAGACGCCGATCCTCATTCTGTCGGGCATGGCCGGCATCGAAGACAAGGTTCGCGGCCTCGGTTTCGGCGCCGACGACTACATGACCAAGCCGTTCCACAAGGACGAGCTCGTCGCCCGCATCCACGCCATCGTCCGCCGCTCCAAGGGCCACGCCCAGTCGGTCATCATGACCGGCGAGCTGATCGTCAACCTCGATGCCAAGACGGTCGAAGTCGGCGGCCAGCGCGTCCACCTGACGGGCAAGGAATATCAGATGCTGGAGCTGCTTTCGCTCCGCAAGGGCACCACCCTCACCAAGGAAATGTTCCTGAACCACCTCTACGGCGGCATGGACGAACCGGAACTGAAGATCATCGACGTCTTCATCTGCAAGCTCCGCAAAAAGCTCGCCAACGCTGCCGGCGGCGCCAACTACATCGAGACCGTCTGGGGCCGTGGTTACGTTCTTCGCGAGCCGGATGGTGCCGAATACGCCGAAACCGCCTGATATTTTTTCCGATCCCCTTATCGGATAAACGAAGATCCCGCCGTTTCGGCGGGATTTTTCGTTTCTGCCTGCGGTAATAAGAATCCGCCCTCGCAGCACAGGATCTCAGGCTGGATCGGCCTGAAATCCTCTGGTCGCCGAAACCGCTTGCACGCGGCATCATGCTCCGGTGGTGCGGATATCGGCGGAAGAGATCTGCCCGTCAGGCGGCGATCGCGCGGTTTCCGAAAACGGCGGTCAGGATCTTGCGATCGAACGGCTTCAGCAGGAAGTCGGTAGCACCGGCCCGTTTGCCCGCCATCAGTTTCTTCAGATCCGCCTCGACGACGCAGTAGTAGATCTTGACCTCTTTGCCGCCTTCCATGGCACGGACGGCAGCGATGAGGTCGAGGGCGCCTTCCATGCCGGAATCGACGATCAGATATTCCGGCAGCTCCGCCTGGCAGCGCTGCAGCGCCTCGCCGGCATTGGAGGCCTCGCTGACGAGAAAGTCGAGTTCGGAGAGAATGCGCTTGCCAACTTTACGGACGATGTCCGAATTATCGGTGATCATGAACCTTTGCATGGCCGCTCCTTTACCCCTGCATCTGTCCTTGCAAGGGCCTCTAAACAACAGCCAAGCATAGGTCGATCAGGCTAAGGAATCGTTACCGCGCGAACACCGATACTCGTTTTACGCGCAGGAATCAGGCGGCCGCAGCCACTGCGGTGAACACCAGTTCGTCGGCGCTGGCGCTGTGATCAAGCGTCATTCCGCATTCCTGCGCCAGAAGCACGGTGTAATAGGGCTGGATCGAATGGGCATCGATCGCCTCCTCGATAGTGCCCGTCGATATCTCGACGAACTTCGGCGGCAAGCGCATCAGTTTGCCTTTGGCCGTCAGCTTGAACCTCGCATCGAACTCGGGATTTTCGAGCGTTACCTCGAGCACGCCGCCGCGCGGAATGGCGGAATAGGCAACGAGGAAGAGATTGAGCAGCAGCTTGACACGATTCTTGGCGACGATGGCGCGCGGTCCGTTCCAGATCACCTCGGTCTTCTTCTCGGCCACGGCGAAATCCTTGGCTGCACGCTCGGCCTCGCCGGTGTCGATCGATGCGCCGACGGAACCCGACGCGCCGAAGGCGAGACGTGCGAATTTCAGGCGGACGGAAGCGTTGAGCGCGCTGGTACGGATCAGGTCCATCGCATCGGAATCGGCGCCGCCTTCATCCAGGAGTTCCAGCCCGTTATTGATCGCGCCGACCGGCGAGATGACATCGTGGCAAACGCGGCTGCAAAGAAGCGCGGCCAGATCCGGGCCGGACAGGGTGAGATTGGGGTTCTTGGACATCATTGTCTCCTGATGGGCGGCAATTTCATTGCGCCCGGAATATGCTTCATCAAAATTGCGCGAAGTTTGCGATCGTACTCGGTGCCATAATGACACCATATTTGGTAAACCGATTGTTAAGATCATCGGCGCAAAATGCACCAATCGCCGCGAGCGGTTGCCCGCTCTCAGCCAAACGACGAACGGATGACACCATGCGCCCTCGATTTCCGCACCGATTCATCGGCTTCTGCAGGTTCCTTTCGGCCCTCATCTTCTCCTCGCTGATGGTTGCCGGGCCGGCCGCCGCCCAGGACAACGGCCAGTACACGATGCAGGAAATCGTCGACGCCGGCCACTCCTTCTTCGGCTCCGCCAGCGGCGGACTTGCCAAGGTCGTCGAGAGTGCCTTCCAGAAATACGGTCTGCCGAACGGCTATATCCTCGGACAGGAAGGCGGCGGCGCCTTCATCGCCGGCCTTACCTATGGCGAAGGCCAGCTGAACACCAAGAACGCCGGCGAACATAATCTCTACTGGCAGGGCCCCTCGCTCGGCCTCGATTACGGCGGTCAGGGCTCGCGTGTGATGATGCTGGTCTATGACCTGCCCTCCGTCAACGGCATCTATGCCCGCTTCGGCGGCGTCAGCGGCTCGGCCTATGTGATCGCCGGCTTCGGCATGACGTTGCTCAAGAACAACGACGTGCTGGTCGTGCCGATCCGCACCGGCGTCGGTGCTCGCCTCGGCGTCAATGTCGGCTATCTCAAGATCACCCAGGCGCCGACCTGGAACCCCTTCTGAGGCCGCAAAGCCGCTGGAATCTGCCGCCATCCCCACCGGCGGCCTTGCCATGCGCGTCACGCGTGCTTAATCATCGCGGCTGACCTCGTATCAACCTTCTTACCGATGGCCGCGCTGTGATCGAATATGCTCTCTTGTTCGGATTGGGCTTCCTGACCGCGGCCTTCCTCGTCTTTCTGGTCTCGCCCGCCGTTCACCGCCGCATCGTCTGGTATACCGAGAACCGGCTGAAAGCGACGATGCCGCTGAGCCCGCAGGAGGTTCGCGCCCAGAAAGACATGGTGCGCGCGCTCTATGCCGCCGAAAACGCCCGCACCACCCAGGACCTTTTGCGTGAGCGCGAGAAATCCCTGTCGTTCCAGCTTCGCCACGACGCCCTCGCCGTCGATGCCGGCAGGCTTGCCGCCGAGATCGGCGAATTGCAGGCCCAGATCGGCGAGATGCATGTCGAGGCGGCCGACCAGCGCTCGCATCTGCGCAAGGACGAGAACTATATCAGCCAGTTGAAGACCAATCTGCATATTGCCGAGCAGTCCGCTGCCAACAAGGAGAGCGAACTGGCGACGATGCGGACGCGGCTGAGCAAGCTCGGTGAACAGGCCGATGGGCTGAGAATAGACCTGGCCGCGCGCGAGACGGAGGCGGAGAGCCTGAAATTCCGCGTCAACGCACTGCGCGACGAACGCGACACACTGCGCCAGGACGTCAGCCTGCTGCAGAAGCGCGCCAAGGATGCCGAACAGAAACTGACGCAGCAGCAGCATATGGTGATCCGCCTGGAGGATAAGGCCGCCCGCGAGAGCGCTACCGCCACAGAAAAGGAAAACCTGGTCGCTCGCCGCCAGCAGGAGATCGCCAAGTTGAAGGAGCAGTTGAAGGCGGCCAACGCCGAGATCCGCAAGGTCAACCGGGTGCTGCGCGACGCCGGCCTTGCCGGGATGGTCGCGGAGCTGCCGGCGGAAATGACGGCCGAAGACGCGACCGCGTCCGCGCTCGACACCGCCGTCGTCACGGCTGAGATCGGCGAAGATGTTCGCAAACGCAGCGCCGCGCTGGCCGAGCGCCTGCAAAAGGCCAAAGCCGTCGCCGGACGCGATGGTGCGATCCGCGAGGAGATCGCCTCGATCGCCGCCAATATGGTGGCGCTGACCGCCCTGAACGAGGGTCCCTCGTCGCCGATCCGCACGCTGCTCGTCGAAGCTGCGGAAAAGAACCCGAACGATCGTGTCAGCCTTGCCGACAGGGTAACCGCGATCCTCGCCGATCCCCCGAGCGTCCGATAGGACGCGCGGCGCGCCATTATGTTTGAATTGACACAGAACCTAGAAAATCGATTCCGATTTGAGAGGGATATGCGTTAGACCCGGCCCATCGCCGAAGCCATGGAAAACAGCGCGATCCCCGTCGCCGTCGCGGCATTAAGGCTATCGAGTTCCTCCGACTGTGGAATGCGCGCGCTCTGGAACTGCGCAAGCAGCGCCTCCGGCAATCCTTCGCCTTCGGTACCGACGACGAGCGCCATGCGCGTCGAGGCCGGAATGGCGCGGATATCGGTCTTGCCGTGCGGTGAAAGCGTCCAGATGGCAAAGCCCCGTTCGGCAAGCGCCACGAGGACATCGAGCGCCTTGCCGCCACGCCGGTGCGGAACGCTCAGCACCGAACCGACCGAGACACGCAGCGCCTTGCGGTAGAGCGGATCACAGGAGGTTTCGTCGAGCAGCACAGCATCCACCCGGAAGGCGGCCGCATTGCGGAACATCGAGCCGGCATTGTCGTGATTGGAAATGCCGCAGCCAACGAGCACCAGCGCCCGTTCCGGCAGCCCGTCGAGAAGTGCCGCCTCCCCGCGATCCTGTCGCCGGCCGAGCGCGAGAACACCGCGATGCAGATGAAAACCGACGACGCCATCGAGCACATCGGCCCCGGCGACATAGACCGGCACATTGGCCGGAAACCGCTCCAGGATGGGCAGCACGCCCGCGACGCGGTTGCGCAGCAGCAGGATCTTCTCGGCGAAAAAGCCGCGGCCTGCCGCATGCGCCTCGGCGAGCATGCGCAGCACGACCGTGCCTTCGGCGATGAAGCGGTTCTCTCGGCCTGTCAGGTCGCGCTCGCGGATTTCGCGGAATTCAGCGACGCGCGGATCGTCGGCGCTGTCGATCTCGATCGGGACGGCGGCCATGCTGGCCTCAATTGCCGGTAACAGAGACGTCGGCGACGGTGCGGCCGGTCCTGAGGTCGTAGACCAGCGCCTTGTTCTTGCCCTCGACCGTTTCGCCGTAGAACAGGATTTGCCCGGCCGAAAGGGATGTGGACTGCACCTTGAAGCCGAGCGGCAGCGAAACGGTTGCCGCAAGCGGCGCATCCGAGGGCACGCCGGAGGCGGTAACAGCGGACGTCGTCTCCTTCGGCTCGCTGTGCATCACCTTGTAGACAACCGCGCCGAAGACCGCCATAAGGCTGACGAACATGATGGCGCCGGAAACGATCTGCAGGCGGACCATCTTGCGCCGGACACTTTCCATCGCCGGATCAAGGGGCTTCTCTTCCTGGTCGTCTGGCTCGATTGCTGTCATCTGTGCGTCCCGTTCTAAAAAAATACGTCGGAGAAGAAGCGTCTTGAGCGACCCCTTTAAACAAGCAGCCGGCAATAGAAAAGTCCTGACCGCCGATGAAACTGCCGAAGGCCGGTTGGACGCCTGGCTGACGGCGCAGGTCGGCGAGGAATTTTCGCGCAGCCGCATCAAGGCGCTGATCAAGGACGGCCAGGTTTTTCTGCGCGGCGAACCCATCACCGACCCGCAGCGCAAGGTGCGCACGGGCGACAGTTTCGAGATCACGCTGCCCGAGCCGGAAGACCCGACGCCGCAGGGCGAGGACATCCCGCTCGTTATCCTCCATGAGGACGACGACGTCATCGTCATCTCCAAACCTTCCGGTCTCGTCGTCCATCCCGGGTCCGGCAACTGGACCGGGACACTGGTCAACGCGTTGATCCACCATTGCAGCGATACGCTTTCCGGCATCGGCGGTGTGCGCCGCCCCGGCATCGTCCACCGTCTCGACAAGGACACGACAGGCGTCATGGTCGTCGCCAAGAACGACATTGCCCATCGCCACCTGTCGCTGCAATTTGCCGACCATGGCCGCACCATGCCGCTGGAGCGGGCCTATCAGGCAGTCGTCTGGGGCCGGCCGCGCACGCTGTCGGGCACGGTCGACGCGCCGCTCGGCCGCGCCACCGGCGACCGCACGCGCCGCGCCGTCAAACGCCCCGACAGTCAGGACGCCGACGAGGCGATCACGCATTACCAGGTGATCGAGCGCTTCCATGAGAAGCCGGACGCAACCGCGCTCGCCTCGCTGGTCGAGTGCCGCCTTGAGACCGGCCGCACCCATCAGATCCGTGTCCACATGGCCCATATCGGCCATCCGCTGCTCGGCGATACGGTTTACGGCGCCGGCTTCAAGACCAAGGCCAATATCCTGCCTGAAGAGATCCGCAAGGTCGTCAACGGTTTCGGCCGCCAGGCGCTGCATGCCTTCATGCTGCAGTTCGAGCATCCCCGCACCGGCGAAATCATGCATTTCGAGGTGCCGCTGCCGGATGATATGGTCGAATTGGTCGAAGCGCTACGGCGATAAAGCCGGGCTCCGAATGCTGCCTGCCCAACTCACACCTGCGTGAGCGGCACCTTGAACCGCCGTTTCGCCACACTTATCTGTATATTGACTTAGTGCGGGCTCGCAGTAGAGCCGCACGTCCCGGTTTGCCTTTTTTAACGCGAGGATGCGTTGCCATCGGGAACCGGAATTCACTTTAGGAGGGTGCACTATGGCCCGAAATACCTTGCCGTCCATTACCGCCGGTGAAGCCGGTCTCAATCGTTACCTCGACGAAATCCGCAAATTCCCGATGCTGGAGCCGCAGCAGGAATACATGCTCGCCAAGCGTTATGCCGAGCATGGTGACCGTGATGCCGCCCACAAGCTCGTTACCAGCCATCTTCGCCTCGTCGCGAAGATCGCGATGGGTTATCGCGGCTACGGCCTGCCGATCGGCGAAGTCGTCTCCGAAGGCAATGTCGGCCTGATGCAGGCCGTCAAGAAGTTCGATGCCGAGCGCGGCTTCCGCCTCGCCACCTATGCCATGTGGTGGATCAAGGCTTCGATCCAGGAATACATCCTGCGTTCGTGGTCGCTGGTGAAGATGGGCACGACCGCCAACCAGAAGCGCCTGTTCTTCAACCTGCGCCGGCTGAAAGGCCGCATCCAGGCAATCGATGACGGCGACCTGAAGCCGGAGCACGTCTCGGAGATCGCCACCAAGCTGAACGTCTCGGAGGAGGAGGTCATTTCGATGAACCGCCGCCTCTCCGGCGACGCCTCGCTGAACGCGCCGATCAAGGCAGCCGAAGGTGACGGCGGCCAATGGCAGGATTGGCTGGTGGATGACCATGACAGCCAGGAAGACGTGCTGATCGAACAGGATGAGCTCGACACTCGCCGGCGTATGCTGGCGAAAGCGATGAGCGTGCTGAACGAGCGCGAACGCCGCATCTTCGAGGCTCGCCGCCTCGCCGAGGATCCAGTGACCCTGGAAGACCTTTCGACGGAATTCGACATCAGTCGCGAACGCGTTCGCCAGATCGAGGTCCGCGCCTTCGAAAAGGTGCAGGACGCCGTCCGCAAGGAAGCCTTGGAACGCGCCAAGGCCGTCCGGGTCGTCGAAGCCACGGCCTGATCACCGTGAACTGATAATTGTATACGCCACCTCCCCGACGCGGGAGGTGGTGTTTTTGTTTGATCAATTGGAGGGCGTGCCGTGTGGCCCCATCTGATCTTCTGCAGACGTTTTTTAGGGACCGAGGCGCTGCCGCATATCCCTTCTCCCCAGCGGGGAGAAGATGCCGGCAGGCAGATGAGGGGGCGAGCGACGCAGAAGCGAGGCGCTGAGCGCAAGCGAAGGGCAATGAAGGGCGTGTCGTGTGGCCCCCTCATCCGACCCTGCGGGCCACCTTCTCCCCGCTGGGGAGAAGAGGGAGCAAGATGCCGCCGCTCTCATACAAAAGCAATGAAGCCTACGCCTCACCCGCTCATAACCGCCTCACTGGCTCGTCGACACATCCCCGAGCGCAGTCCATTCCTTGATCGCGGTATTAAAGGCGTCCGTTCCCGGACCGCCCTTTTCCATCGTCAGTAGCGCGCGGCGGCCGTTGCGATAGGTGATCGGAATATCGATCCAGTTGCGAGTCGACATCAGGTCGAGATTGGCCTTGCGCGCATCAGGATAATCGTTGAGCGCGATCATGTGGAAATCGTCGGTAATCTTGGCCGGAACCGCGATCAGCGCGTCACCGCGGTCCTGCTCCGTGCGCTTCATCGAGATGCGCTGGACACTGTCGATGCTGCCGCCTTCGAAATTCGGCGGCACTGAGAAGACGATCTCGACGAGGTGGCTTGCCGGCAGCGACGGATCGGAATTGCGCTTGAAGGTGACGAGAGCCGAGAGATTGCGCTCGGGAACAGTGACATTGCCCTGTACCGTCGCCTCCTGCCGGCCATCCTGGCCGGCCTCGTGCTGGACGCTCCAGACGACCGATCCTTCGATCGCCGTCGGCGAACTCTGGCCGATGCGCTCCTCATAGAGGAACATCTTTTGCGACGAACCGACGGGCGCAGTCTGCGGCGGCGATGCCACCGGGCCGTTCGACGTCCGCGTGTCGGCGGGTGCCGCATCGCCTTGCGCGCTGGCAGGCGGCGTATCGGCTGCCGCCACATTCTGTTCGGCGACCGATTTTCCTTCCGCGGTCGGCGTTCCCGGCACTGTCGCCGGTCCGCTGTCGACCTCTGTTCCATCGGTCAGCAGCCGCTGGGTGAATTTCGAATTGGCCGTAGCGCCGTCATTGTTCACTGACGCTACCTGCGGGTTCGGGTTCGGGTTCGGCTGCGCCGGCGCCGTTGGCGTATTCTGCGCTCCTGGTGTGGTCGGCTGGGCTGGTGTCACCGCCGGCTGGGCAGGCGTCGCCGCGCCATCCGGCGGCGTTGCCGCCTCGTTCCTGGTCGCCTGCGACGGTGCCGAGCTGACGAGCCCGTCGACCATCGCCACCAGCGCCTCTCTGTTCGTCCAGCCGGCGTAGGCGCCGCCACCGATCAGGATGAGTGCGAAGATGAGCGTGATCACGGTGCCGAGGCCGAAGCGGCGGCGCTTCGGCTCCATACGGAAGCTCTTGCCCTGCAGCTTCGATGCAACAATCTGATCGATATCCATCGACGGATTGGTGTCATCGTCATCAGCGGCGACAGAGCCGCGGCGGTCGTAGCCGCGCAGCGCCTTCGCCTCTCGCCAGTCCTCGCTCGGCGCACCGCTAGCAGGCGCCGGCTTGCCGTTGTGCACTTCCGCGAAGATATCGACATCGTCGAAATGCGAAGCAACCGGCGTCTTCTTGTTGTTGCCGGCCTCGATGGGCGGCAGATCGTCGAAGGCGGCGGTCTCCCAGGAAAAACTTTCCTTGGCGGTCGGCATGACGGCCGCGGGTGCCACTTTTTCGAGGCTCGATATCACCTCCTCGAAGGCGCGCGCCGAGGCATCGGCGGTAATCGGCGCCGGCGCCGTCTCCGAATATTGCCGGAGTTCCTCTTCCGCCCATTCGGTCTCGGCATCCTTGGGAGCCGGAGCCGGCGTTTCGGCAACGGGCTCGGTCCAGACGGGGTCGAAATGCGCGGCAGCTTCGGCCTGCAACGGCTCCTCGCGGCTGTGCTCGACGAACTCCTGCGGACGATCGAAATCGGCGACTGGCTCCACCAGGCGATTGGATGCGTGGTCTATGCCGCGGGTGATCGGTTGCAACGGCTCGACGGGCTCGGAAGCCTCCTCGGCCTCCGGCTCCTCGCTTTCCACGGCCGCAGGTTCGTCCGCGTTCTCGTCGGCTTCCAGGGGATGCTGCTCGTCGGCACGGTCTTCGTCGGCTTGCTCATCGCGATGCTCGGAGGCTGGCGCTTCCCAGCCGTCATGTTCGGCCGGCACCTCTTCGGCAGCGACGTCGCGCGCCTCGCGGGTATGCCATTCCTCGGCCGGCGCTTCCTCCTCATGCGAGGGATGCCAGTATGTCTCGGCCGGACCGGATGTTTCCGGCGAAACCGGTGCCTCAGCGGAAACAGGGGTTTCCGCCGAAACGGATGCTTCAGGGGAAAGAGGCTCCTCGGCAGTGACCTCTTCCTCAGCCTCCTCTGGTGCGGCGGCCTCCACATGATCGGGCTCGTCTACTGCCTCGGCCGCCTGCGGTTCCGCATAGGCTTCGTAGACCGGTTCCTCGACAGCCGTCTCCGGCGCCGGCGCCGGTTCGCTTTCGTCGGGAACCGCTTGTTCTGCGAAAGATTCCGGCGCGGTGACAGCCGCAACCGGCTCATCGAGCGGCATCGCCTCGGAGTGTTCGCCTTCCACTTCGCGGATGGCAGCCTCGAGCTTTTCGAGCTGGCGTTGCAGCATGGCTTCCGGCGGACGCGGCTTCATATTCTCGAGCTGCCGCTGCACTGCGCCGCGGGCACGTTCGTAGACCTTCACCCGCATCTCGGGGGTATTTTCAGCCAGGCCGTCGACGGCCCGCCGAATGACTGCAATAAAATCCGCCATCAGTACTTTCTCAAGAAGCCCGGTACCCTACCGAACCATCCTCCACAGTGACCCGTGAGCTTAATCCTCAAATGGATCGGTCACAAGTATCGTGTCATCCCGCTCCGGGCTGGTGGAAAGGAGCGCGACAGGCGCCCCGATCAGCTCTTCGACCTGGCGAACATATTTGATCGCCTGTGCAGGCAGGTCCGCCCAACTGCGGGCGCCGACGGTCGATTCCTTCCACCCTTCCAGCGTGATGTAGATCGGTTCGACCCTAGCTTGCGCTCCCTGGCTTGCGGGAAGATGATCAATCTGTTCGCCGTCGAGCATATAGCCGACGCAGATCTTCAATTCCTCGAGACCGTCGAGCACGTCAAGCTTGGTGAGCGCGATGCCCGTGATGCCGTTGGTGGCGACCGACTGGCGTACGAGTGCGGCGTCGAACCAGCCGCAGCGGCGCTTACGCCCGGTCACAGTACCGAACTCATGCCCCTTTTCGCCCAAGAACTGGCCAATTTCGTCGGTGAGCTCGGTCGGGAACGGGCCCTCGCCGACGCGCGTCGTATAGGCCTTGGTGATGCCGAGGATATAACCGAGCGAGCCGGGTCCCATGCCGGAACCGGCTGCCGCCTGGCCGGCCACCGTGTTCGAGGAGGTCACGAAGGGATAGGTGCCGTGATCGATATCGAGCAGGCTGCCTTGCGCGCCTTCAAAGAGGATGCGAGCACCCTTGCGGCGCTCCTTGTCAAGGAAGAGCCAGACCGTATCACGGAAAGGCAGTACCCGATCGGCGATCGAGGTCAGTTCGTCCATGATCGCCTGGTGGCTGATTTCGGCAACGCCAAGGCCGCGGCGAAGCGCATTGTGATGCGTCAGGATACGGTCGACCTTGCCGGAAAGACTCTCGAGATCGGCAAGATCCATGACGCGGATGGCGCGGCGGCCGACCTTGTCTTCATAGGCCGGACCGATGCCGCGGCGCGTCGTGCCGATCTTGGTGCCGCTGTTCGACGCCGCATCCTCGCGCATCGCGTCGAGCTCGCGGTGCAGCGACAGGATGAGCGTCGCATTGTCTGCAATGCGCAGATTGTCAGGCGTGACCATCACGCCCTGCGCCTCCAGCCGGCCGATCTCGGCGATCAGCGCATGCGGATCGACGACGACACCGTTGCCGATGACGGCCATCTTGCCCGGGCGCACGACGCCGGACGGCAGCAGTGAGAGCTTATAGCTCGTGCCGTCGATAACGAGGGTATGGCCGGCATTGTGTCCGCCCTGATAGCGCACAACGATATCCGCACGCTCCGAAAGCCAGTCGACAATCTTGCCCTTGCCTTCGTCACCCCATTGCGAACCGACCACGACTACGTTCGTCATCCAACTCTTCCTGTTACCGGCGCGGAACCGCGCACCTGCTCAAACCCGCGCATCTATAGAGCTTTGTTTTTTGGAAAGCGACCCTGTTGTCACAGTAGATTGGGCTTTTTACGTGACAAATCAGCAGCCGACAGGCTATTTCCCGTCACAAAACGCCGCTCGGCGATCGCGGAAAGACGGGAAGAACGCTCTTGCAAGCCACGGCCTATATCTGCCTCGTTGTCGCCACCCTCTGCTGGGGCGGCAATTCCGTCGCCGGCAAACTCGCGCTCGGGCATATCAGCCCGATGATGCTGACCTTCCTGCGCTGGTTCCTCGCCGTCGCGATGATCGCCGCAATTTCGGTACCGCAGCTGCGGAAGGACTGGCCGGTGGTGAGGAAGAACCTGCCGCTGCTCCTCTTCTACGGCGTCATCGGCTACACCCTTTTCAACGCCATGCTTTATTCGGCCGTGCAATATACGACCGCGATCAACGTCGCCATCGAGCAGGCCGGCATCCCGATGCTGATCTTCCTGCTGAATTTCATGTTCTTTCGTACCGGCATCTCGCTGGCGCAATGTCTCGGCTTCGGCATGACGCTGATCGGCGTCGCTCTGACCGCCGCGCATGGCGACCTCGCAACGCTGCTGCAACTCAGCCTCAACCGCGGCGACGGGCTGATGCTGATCGCCATTGCCGCCTATTCGGTCTACACGATCTTCCTGCGCTGGAAGCCGCCACTCGACTGGCGCACGCTGATGGCGGTCCCGGCGCTCGCCGCCATGCTGACCTCGCTGCCGCTGCTCCTCTGGGAGGCCGGGCGGGGTGCCGCGCAGTGGCCGGACCAGGCCGGCTGGGTCATCACTCTCTACACGGCGATCTTCCCCTCGCTGGTGGCGCAAATCCTCTATATCAAGGGCGTCGTGGCCATCGGCGCCAACCGGGCCGGCCTCTTCATCAATCTCGTGCCGGTGTTCGGAACGCTGCTCTCCGTCGCCCTGATCGGCGAGCAGCTGCAGTCTTTCCATGTGATCGCACTGGTGTTGACCTTGGGCGGCATCGCGATCGCCGAAAAGGGCCGTCCGAAAGCTTCATCGCCGACCGTGCCCGCCTCACCCATGGATTAAAGCCTTCCTGGTCGGGAAAGGCTTTAACCAAGCTCCAGCGTCGTCACGCCGAAGACGTGCTTCAGTGGGATGGCCGGTGCCGGTCCGCGATACATGCGTGTCGTCTCGAATACCGGTTGAAGACCGATGCCTTCGACAAGCGCGACCGCCTCGCGGTTCCCTGCGGGAATGTCGATGAAGACCGCGGCCCCCTTCGCCTCGGGGATCAATTCGGCAAGCAGCGCCGCGGCGCTGTCGGCATCGTTGGCAAAGAGCGGGCCGATCTTGTAGCCCTCGTAGCAGCGGCGGATCGTGCCGTAACCGCGGATCTTGTGGCTCTTGCGCACCACCGCCGAACGACGGCCCTTGCGGGCGGTGCACCAGGCGGCGAGAAAGGCATCCCGCGGCTGCGGAAAGATCGCCGAATCATATCGCTGCAGGCCTTCGAGGCGTGAATCCAGCACCGGCTGCGCGGCAAGCGTGGAGACAGGCAAGGAAGTAGCGACACCACCGTAACGAATGGTGGAATAGGCGGGTTCGAAGCCGGCCTTGCGGTAGTTGTCCTGCTGTGCGGCAACGCCGTCGAGACCGATCGTGCGGTCTCCCGCGCTGGCGATGCCCGTCGCCCAGATCGCCTTGCCGTAACCCTTGCCGCGAAAATCGGGATGGACGATGTAGAGGCCAAGGAAGGCAAAAGTGTCGCCATATTTGACGACCGAGATCGAACCGACGGGAACTTCACCGATGGAGCCGACGAAAAATCCCGACGGATCGGCCTCGTTGAATGCAAGCGAATCGTCGAGGCCAGGGTTCCAGCCTTCCTGACGCGCCCATTCGAGCACGAGTTCCAGTTCGCCGGGCCGCATCGAACGAACGGCAAATTCCGAATTCATGCAACTTTCCCAGATTGAATGTCCCGCAAGTCCATCCCGGCAACGGCAAAGCAATTGTCAGGCCCCAGCTCCCGATTGCACCTGCGAACGATGGAGAGCCGCGCTCATGGACTTGACGACGCGTATAATCATTTTTCGATGCAATACAGAAAGCTTCGTTTCCGCATTACCATGAAACAATGCCGTTGCAAGCTCAAGAAAATTACTTGCGCCTCAATTATCTTCCAGCCGATGCGAATAAAAAGCCGCACCGAAGGTCGCCCGTGGACAGATCATCTGCCATTCAGCTGCCCATTGCGGTCTTCTGCTTTTCGATCCCGCTCGTCGTCGATGAGAAAAGACGGTCTGTCTCGGCCGCCGGTGCGGGATAACCGAACGCATAACCCTGCAGACCGTCGCAGCCGAGCTGCGCCAGCACGACGGCATGCGCCTCGGTCTCGATGCCCTCGGCGATCACCTCGACATCGAGCGCCTTGGCGATTTCCACGATCGAACCCACCACGCGCCGCTGCTCGGCCGAGCTGACGACCTCGGTGACGAGCTGCCGGTCGATCTTTAGCCGCTTCGGCCGCAGCTTGACGAGACCGATGAGCGAAGCATGGCCGGATCCGAAGTCGTCGATCTCGATGTCGATGCCCATCTGTTTGATATCGCCGATATGATCGAGCAGTTTTTCGTCGCTGTCGTCGAGGAAGATCGTCTCGACCAGCTCGAAGACGATCACGCCGGGCGGGATATCGAGTTTCCTCAGCTTGTCCAGCAACGCCGGATCGGCAAGGCGCGACGCCGAGATATTGACGGCGATGCGTGGAACCGCAATGCCGCGCAACAGCCAGAACAGCCGGTCTTCGAGAACGCTCTTGAGGATCGCCGCGTCGATCTCCGCCGCAAGTCCGTGCTCGTCGGCGATCTTCAGGAATATGCCGGGGGCGAGCACGCCCTTCTCGGGATGTTTCCAGCGCGCCAGCGCCTCGAAGCCGATGACCTCCCGGGTTCGGGCGTCGAGCTGCACCTGATAATAGGGAAGGATCTCGCCGCGCTCCAGCCCGAGCTTCAGCTCTTCGGCGAGGCGACGCTTGGAGCGCAAATCCTCCTGCAATTGCCGTGTGAAGAATTCGACGCGGTTGCGCCCGAGCTTCTTGGCCTGGTAGAGCGCCAGGTCGGATTCGGCAAGCAGGTTGCGCGCCCGCCGATCGCCGCTCCAGGAAACGCCGATCGAGGCGCCGGATTGCAGCATCTCCTGGCCGAAGCGGATCTTCTTCCGCAGCCGGCGCTGGAGCTCTTCGGTGATCAGCTTCAGCTCAGTGAGATCGGTGAAATTGACCAGCACGATGACGAATTCATCGCCGCCGACACGGGCGACCATGCCATTCGCAGGAATGGCAGCGGTGATGCGAAGGGCCGCGGCCCTGAGCACGGCGTCGCCTGCCGCATGACCGTGGCTGTCGTTGATCTGCTTGAACTGGTCGAGGTCGAGATGCAAGACGCCAAGCGTGGTGATGCTCTTGTCGGCCGGCAGCTCCGCCAGCCGCTTGTCGAGAAGGCGCCGGTTCGGCAGGCCGGTGAGATAGTCGTGATCGGCGACATGCTCGATGCGCGCATTGCTTTCTTCCAGCGCCAGCGCCCTCGCCTCGGCCACCACCTTCTGCCGCGCCAGCTCCGCATTGAGCAGGACGTCGGCGGTCACATCCCATTCGGCGCCGATGAAGGAGGGCAGACCTTCCGCATCGACATAGAAATGCGCGCGCGAACGCAGATGGCGAATTTCGCCGCTCGGCAATACGATCCGGAATTGTGAGTTATAGGCGCCGCGCGTCGCGATCGCCTGCTCGAAGTCGCGTTCGGCCCGCTCGCGATCATCGGGATGGATGGCGTTCGACCAAAGCGAGGCCGGCACCAGCCGGCAAGTCTCGCCGGTTTCGTAGAGACGATGCATCTGCGCATCCCACAAGATCCCGTCCTGCTCGATGCTGTGCTCCCAGACACCGATCCGGGATGCATCGAGCGCGAGTTCGAGCCGACGCAGAAGATCCTGAAACTCGTGTTCGGATCGTGTGGCTTTTTTCTCTGGCAACGCGGTCCCAGCCTTAGAAGCTTGCATAACGGCAATATGGTCTCAAGCCGGCATTAATGAAGCCTTGTCCAGATGACCGAACTAGTGACTAGGTGAACTGTTCGTTACGAACTTTCCCCTTTTGGATCAAAGGACTTGCAGTCTGCAGCGCCTTCAAGATCAGTGGTTGTGCCGCGGCGGGTTTTTTGCGATCTGGCGGAATTCCGTCGCTCCCTCCAGCACCGCACCGTCCGACAATTGCGTAACCGAGCGGCGATAGATCTGCTGCCATGGCGTCGCATCCGCCGGCACTGGTGGGATGCCGTCGCCCTTGCGTTGTTCGATCTCGGCGTCCTCGACCAACATGTCGCAGCGCCCGTGGTTGAAGTCGATGCGGATGATATCGCCGGTACGAAGCCAGGCAAGGCCGCCGCCGGCAGCACTTTCCGGAGAGGCGTTGAGGATCGATGGACTGTCCGCCGTGCCCGATTGGCGGCCGTCGCCGATCGTCGGCAGGCTGCGGATGCCGCGCTTCAGCAGATGATCCGGCGGCTGCATGTTGACGACCTCAGCCGAACCCGGCCAGCCGATCGGCCCGGCGCCGCGGATGACGAGGATGGTATTTTCGTCGATGCCGAGTTCGGGATCGTTGATGCGCTTGTGATAGTCCTCGGAACCGTCGAAGACCACCGCCCTACCCTCGAAGACGCCTTCGCGCCCGGGTTCCTCAAGATAGCGCCGGCGAAAATCCTCCGAGACCACGCTCATCTTCATGATTGCGAAATCGAAGAGATTGCCCTTGAGAACGAAGAAACCCGCCCGCTCCTTCAGCGGTTCAGCGAACGGCGTGATGACCTCACGGTCACGCGCTTCCTTGCCCTCTAGGTTCTCGGCCATCGTCCTGCCCGTCACCGTGCGACAGTTGCCATCGAGCTTTCCAGCCTGCAGCAGTTCCCACATGATCGCCGGCGTGCCGCCGGCACGATGAAAGCGTTCGCCGAGATAGGCGCCCGCCGGCTGGACATTGGCCAGCAGCGGGATATCGAAACCATGCACCTGCCAGTCATCGGGATGAAGTTCGACGCCGGCGTGCTTCGCCATCGCGGCCAGATGCGGCTGCGCGTTGGTCGAGCCGCCGATCGCCGAATTGGTGCGGATCGCATTGAGGAAAGCCTCGCGCGTCAGGATATCCGACGGCTTCAGATCCTCGAATACGATTTCGACGGCGCGCCGCCCGGTGCGGTAGGCCATCTGGCCGCGTTCGCGGTAAGCGGCCGGAATGGCGCCGCAGCCGGTCAGCGAAAGGCCGAGCGCCTCGGCCAGCGCATTCATCGTCGAAGCGGTGCCCATCGTATTGCAGTGGCCGACGGAAGGCGCAGAATCGAGCGCAGCCTGAAGAAACTCTTCCCGATCGATCTCGCCTGCCGCATATTTCCGCCGCATCCGCCAGATCACCGTGCCGGAGCCCGCCAGTTCCCCTTCGTGCCAGCCGTCGAGCATCGGGCCGCCGGAGAGCACGATCGCCGGAATATCGACCGTCGAAGCTGCCATGATCGCCGAAGGTGTGGTCTTGTCGCAGCCGGTGGTCAGCACGACACCGTCGAGCGGATAGCCGTAGAGGATTTCGACGAGGCCGAGATAGGCGAGATTGCGGTCGAGAGCGGCTGTCGGGCGCTTGCAATTCTCGAAGATCGGATGGGTCGGAAACTCGATCGGAATGCCGCCGGCATCGCGAATGCCGTCGCGCACACGCTTGGCAAGCTCGACATGCACCCTGTTGCAGGGTGTTAGATCACTGCCGCTCTGGGCAATTCCGATGATCGGCTTGCCGGAGCGCAGCTCTTCCGGCGTGATGCCGTAATTCATGAAGCGCTCGAGATAGAGCGCCGCCATGTCGATATGATCGGGATTGTCGAACCAGTCCTGCGAACGTAGGCGACGCTTCGGCGAATGGCTGTCCGTCACTTCTTTCCTCCCGGCCGGGCATTCTTCTCTTCGAGATGGAGGAGCAGGCCGCTGTGATCCTTTTCGCCATTGCCATTGGCGACGAATTCGCTGAATTCGGCGTGCACCGTCGCAGTCAGCGGCAGCGACAGCGACAGAGCATTCGCCGTCTCCATGGCGGCGTTCAGATCCTTCAGCTGGTTGCTGGACGAACCGCCTGGGGTAAACTGCCGCTCGACCATGCGCTTGCCGTGCAGTTCGAGGATACGGCTCTCGGCAAAGCCGCCGCGAATGGCGTCCCGGAAGGCCGCCTGCGAGCCGCCGCCCGCTTCGATCAGCATCATCGCTTCGGCGACGGCGCCGATCGTCACCGCGACGATCTGCTGGTTGGCAAGCTTGGCAAGCTGGCCCGCCCCGCTTGGGCCGACGCGGGTCACGCGCCCCATCGGCGCAAAGACATCGGCAAGCCCGTCGACCACGTCCTTGTCGCCGCCCGCCATGATTGCAAGCGTACCCGCTTCCGCCCCGACGACTCCGCCTGATACCGGCGCATCGACGTGATGGATGCCGCGGTCGGCAAGCCTCGCCGAATGGTCGCGGGCGAAATGCGGGGCGATCGAACTCATGTCGATGACGGTTGTGCCAGGCGTCATCGCATCGGCCGCTCCGCGGTCGAACAGCACGTCCTTCACCGCTTCGGCGTTGGTCAGCATGGTGATGACGACGTCGGCACCCGAAACGGCATCATCAGGTGTTTTAGCACAAATCGCGCCGTCTCCCGCAAGCGGCTCAGCCTTGCCGGGATCGCGATTCCAGACGGTCACGGCAAAGCCCGCGCCAAGCAGCCGGCGAGCCATCGGCGCCCCCATCAGGCCGGTGCCGAGAAAGGCGATCCGCCTGCCGTCATGACCTTCTCTCGAACTCGTCATTCAGTCCTCCCAACTGTTGTCCGTCTTTGATAGTCCCCTCGCCCATCGTTGCAAACCGTTTCGACGGACGTAACGCATTTTTGTCAGATGCCAGGGCCTTGTCCGAAGGCCGCGCACATTTCGGCCTCACGCCCTGAAAACATACGGGCGAGAACCGAAGTTCCCGCCCGATTTACTCGACAAAGGAAGGTTGAATTCCGTTTATTCCGCCGCGAGCCGGATGACCTCCGCCTCTTCTTCCTTGTGTTCGTCCGGCTTGTGCTGGATGAGCGGACGGTTGCCCGTCAGCCGCCGCAGCAGCACGTAGAACACCGGCGTCATGAAGATGCCGAAGAAGGTCACGCCGATCATGCCCGAGAAGACCGCGACACCCATGGCCGCGCGCATTTCCGCGCCGGCGCCGGTGGAGACGACGAGCGGCACGACACCCATGATGAAGGCGAGCGAGGTCATGAGGATCGGGCGAAGGCGAAGGCGGCTGGCTTCGATCGCGGCCTCCCGTGGCGTCCTGCCCTCGAACTCCAATTCACGGGCGAATTCCACGATGAGGATCGCGTTCTTGGCGGATAGGCCGACAAGCACCACGAGACCGATCTGGGTGAAGATGTTGTTGTCTCCACCGGTGAGCCAGACGCCCGTCAACGCGGCCAGTACGCCCATCGGCACGATCATGATGATCGCAAGCGGCAGCGTCAGGCTTTCATACTGGGCGGCCAGCACCAGGAAGACGAGCAACAGTGCCAGGGGGAAAACGACGATGCTCGAATTGCCGGCCAGGATCTGCTGATAGGTCAGATCCGTCCATTCGAAGTCGATGCCCGCAGGCAGGGTCTCGTGAAGGATCTTCTCGATTGCCGCCTGCGCCTGACCCGAAGAGAAGCCCGGTGCCGGACCGCCGTTGATATCGGCGGCAAGGAAGCCGTTATAGCGGTTCGCGCGTTCCGGACCGGTGCTCGGTTCCACCTTCAAAAGGGCCGAAAGCGGGATCATCTCACCCGATGCCGACCGGACCTTCAACTGGCCGATATCTTCCGGCTGGGCGCGGAATTTCGCATCGGCCTGCACACGGACGCTGTAGGTGCGGCCGAAGGCGTTGAAGTCGTTCACATAGAGCGAACCGAGATAGATCTGCAGCGTCTGGAAGACATCGGTGACGGAAACCCCGAGCTGCTCGGCCTTGGCACGGTCGAGATCGGCATAGAGCTGCGGCACGTTGATCTGGAAGCTGGAGAACAGCCCGGCGAGCTCAGGCGCCTGGTAGGCTTTTGCAAGGACGGCCTTGGTCGCCTCGTCGAGCGCCTGGTTGCCTAGGCCGGCACGATCCTCGATCTGCAGCTTGAATCCGCCCGTCGTGCCGAGGCCATTGACCGGCGGCGGCGGGAACATGGCGATGAAGGCATCCTGGATGACGCCAAACTTCTGGTTCAGCGCCATGGCGATTGCGCCGCCTGAGAGATCAGGCGTCTTGCGCTCTTCGAAGTCCTTCAGCGTCACGAAGACGATGCCGGCATTCGAGGAGTTGGTGAAGCCGTTGATCGACAGGCCCGGGAAGGCGATCGCATTGGCAACGCCCGGCTGCGCCAGCGCGATGTCGGTCATGCGCTTGATGACGTCTTCCGTGCGGTCCAGGCTTGCGGCATCCGGCAACTGGGCGAAGCCGATCAGATACTGCTTGTCCTGCGACGGCACGAAGCCGCCGGGGACCGTGCTGAACAGGCTGTAGGTCGCACCGACCAGTGCCAGATAGATCACCATGACGATGCTCTTGCGCGACAACAGCCCGCCAACGCCCTTGCCGTAGGCATTCGAGCCCGCGCCGAAGACACGGTTGAAGCCGCGGAAGAACCAGCCGAAGATAGCGTCCATGAACCGCGTCAGCCAATCCTTCGGCTGATCATGGCTCTTCAGGAGAAGGGCTGCCAGCGCCGGAGACAGCGTGAGCGAGTTGAAAGCCGAGATGACGGTCGAAATCGCAATCGTCAGCGCAAACTGGCGATAGAACTGACCCGAAAGACCGGAGATGAAGGCAAGCGGCACGAAGACCGCGACGAGCACCAGCGCGATCGCGACGATCGGACCGGAGACTTCCCTCATCGCCTTGTAAGTGGCAGCCCGCGGCGACAGGCCTTCCTCGATATTGCGCTCGACGTTTTCGACCACCACGATCGCGTCGTCGACGACGATACCGATCGCAAGCACCAGTCCGAACAGACTGAGCGCGTTGATCGAGAAGCCGAAGACATACATGACCGCGAAAGTGCCGATGATCGATACAGGAACGGCGATCAGCGGGATGATCGAGGCGCGCCACGTCTGCAGGAACAGGATGACGACCAGGACGACGAGCGCGATGGCTTCGAGCAGCGTGTCGATGACCTTCTCGATCGAGGCCCGCACGAATTTCGTCGTATCGTAGACGATCTCGTATTTGACGCCCTCAGGCATGGCGAGCTGCAGCTGATCCATGGTCGCGTTCACATTGTCCGCGATCTCGATCGCGTTCGAACCCGGCGCCTGAAGGACGGCGACGGCGACGGCCGGCTTGCCGTCGAGCAGCGAACGCAGCGTGTAATCCGCAGCACCGAGCTCGATGCGGGCGACATCGCGAAGGCGGGTGATCTCGCCATTGGCGCCCGTCTTGACGATGATGTTGCCGAATTCCTCGGGCGTGCGCAGGCGGCCCTGGGCATTGACGTTGAGCTGCAGGTCCACACCGGGCTGGCTCGGCGATGCGCCGATGATACCGGCGGCAGCCTGGATGTTCTGGGAACTGATCGCGCTGCTGATGTCGCTGGCGGCAAGATTGTGCTCGGCGGCCTTCTGCGGGTCGATCCAGACACGCATGGAATAGTCGCCGGCGCCGAAAACCTGCACCTGACCGACGCCTGCGATGCGGGCGAGCCGATCCTTGACGTTGAGGGTCGCGTAATTGCGAAGATAGGTGATGTCGTGATTGTTCCCGTCGGAGACGAGGTTGACGACCATGATGAAGTTGGGTGAGCTCTTGACTGTCGTGATGCCGAGCGAACGGACTTCCGCCGGCAGGCGCGGTTCGGCCTGCGAAACGCGGTTCTGTACGAGCTGCTGCGCCTTGTCGGGGTCGGTGCCGAGCTTGAAGGTGACGGTGACGTTGAGCACGCCGTCCGATGTCGCTTGGCTGGCCATATAGAGCATGCCTTCGACGCCGTTGATCTGCTCTTCGAGCGGCGTCGCCACCGTTTCGGCGATGACGCTTGGGTTGGCGCCGGGATAGGTAGCGCGCACGACGATCGACGGCGGCACGACCTCCGGATATTCGGAAATCGGCAGCGCGCGCAGGCCGATCAGGCCGGCAACCAGGATGAGGACCGAAAGAACGCCGGCAAAGACCGGGCGGTCGACAAAGAATCTGGAGATGTTCATATCAAAGCCCTCTCCGGGGTGAACATGGATGCAAAGTCCCTCTCCGGCGGTTTGGGAGCCGCCGGCGAGTCGTATCATTTCGAGTATGGGCCCTCCCCCTCAGGGGAAGGCGAAAGTCTTTACTGCGCGGTCGCGACCTTCTCTTCCATCTGAGGCGCGACGACTGCGCCTGGACGGATGCGCTGCAGACCGTTGACGACGATCTTCTCGCCGACGTTCAGGCCGCCTTCGACCACCCGCTGACCGTCAGCCACTGTGCCGAGCTGGACCTGCCGATAGGCGACCTTGTTCTCGCCATCGACGACGAAGACGAACTTCTTGTCCTGGTCCGTGCCGACGGCGCGGTCACTGATGACGATCTTGTTCTCGGCCTTCGGCTGGCCCATGCGCACCCGCACGAACTGGCCGGGGATGAGACGCCCGCCCGGATTATCGAAGACGGCGCGAACGCCGATCGTGCCGCTTGATGCATCGACCTCGTTGTCGATCAGTTGCAGCTTGCCCTTGATCGGCGTGCCGCTGTCGGTCAGCGTGCCGACTTCGACCGGGATCTGCTCGACGGGAGGCAGGGCGCTGTCCGTCTGCGGAAGCTGGGCGAGCGCCCGCGTCACCATCTCTTCGCTGGCATTGAAGCTCGCATAGATCGGATCGACCGAAACGAGCGTCGTCAGCGCCGGCGAGGTCGAACCGGCCGCGACGAGGTTACCGGCAGTCACCTCGATCTTGCCGATGCGGCCGGAAACCGGAGCCCGCACTTGAGTGTAATCGAGATCGAGCTGCGCAGACTGCAGGGCAGCCTGCGCCGAACGCAGCCCCGCCTGAGCCTCAGCCAGCGAACTCTGGCGCTGATCGAGATCGCTCTGGGAGATGGTGCGGTTGTCGGAAAGCCTGCGGCCGCGATCGAGTTCGGTCTGCGCCAGGCTGACCTTGGCCTCGGCCGAAGCGACCTGGCCTTGCGCCTGCGCCACGCTCGCCTGGTAGGGAGCCGGGTCGATGGTGAAGAGCAGGTCGCCCTGCTTGACCAGCGCCCCTTCGCGGAACGCCACCGAAAGGATGGCGCCGGCGACACGGGAACGCACCTGCACCCGGTCGACCGCTTCGAGACGGCCGGAGAAACTTTCCCAGGCCGTCACGTCGCGCGCCGCGACGACGGCAACCGTCACCGGCACAGCGGGAGCCTGCGCGGGGGCGGAAGCGGCCGTGGCGGTCGTGCTCATCGGCAATTCGAAAAACAATGCAGCGCCGGAAATGGACGCAACAAGCCCTATGCCGGCGCCCATCAGGGCCCAGCGCTTACTTCTGGACGTCATTAGTACTCTCCTTGCGGCTCTAGGCCGCCGAAATATCAGGTCTTCTTCAATGCAATTGCGGTTGGACGCTTACCTCCCGAAGGAAGCTTCCGAAATGACGGCTGACGTTTTCCTGCCAGTCGGGCGCTCCGTCGGATTTCCCACCATAAATCGAGGGCCAGCCCGTCCCGGCGGGAAGGACATGCTGGCGCACACCGACGCCGGCCTGTTTCAGGCGGACACCGTAACCAATCGTTTCGTCGTGCAGAGGATCATCCTCCGCGGTGAATATCAGCGCCGGCGCGACGCCTGAAATACGCGAACAGAGGCAAGGCGCCGCATAAGGATGGCAACCGCCGCCGCTCAGATAGTGGCTCCAACCTTCCGTCCAGCGCTGGCGCATGCCGATGGCTTCAGCCTTGCGGATCGAGGAAGTGCCCATGAAGGGATCGAGCAGCGGCGAAATCAGAACCTGGCCGTCGAGCGCGTCCGGCATCTGGTCGCGCGCCTTCAGCGCCACGCCGGCGGCAACATTGCCGCCCGCCTCCTCGCCGGCGACGAAGAGCAGCGACTTGCGGTCGCCGAGACCGGCGCGCTTGTTGGCGAGATAGGTGAAAACGGAGAAGGAGACTTCCAGCGCCTTTGGAAACAGATTGCCGGAAAGGCTGCTGTAATCGGCGGCAACGACGATGGCGCCGGCCTTGGCGAGGCTCATCGCCACCGGCCGGTCTACGTGTTTGTCGCTATCCAGAAACGCGCCGCCATGCAGGTAAAGCACGATCGGCGGACCCTTGCCGTAATCGGCGCCCTGGTAGATGCGTGCGGAAACGGGGCCGATGGCCACCTTATCCAGCATCATATCTTTCCATTCCACCGTCATGCTTCCGGTCTCTTTTGTCGGCCACAAGCAGACAACGTCCGCCGCTTGCATTTTCTACAAAAAAGATATTGTTATTCCAACCAGGGAATAAGAAGCTATAACGCGATAACACTGTTCCAGATCTCGAACAATGGTGCAACGCAAACTGCGGATTTGAAACCGATGGATCAGCTCTCGGCAATGCGCGTCTTCATTCGTGTCGTGGAGACGGGCAATTTCACCCGCGCCGCCGACATGCTCGCCATGCCCAAGGCGACGGTGACCAATCTCATCCAGGGCCTGGAAGCGCATCTGCGCACCAAGCTTTTGAATCGGACCACGCGCCGGGTCATGGTGACCACGGACGGTGCGCTTTATTACGAACGCGCCGCCCAGATCATTTCGGAACTGGAGGAGCTCGATGGCAGCCTTTCCAATTCGCAGAGCTTGCCGAGCGGACGGCTGCGTGTCGAGATGGCCGGCGCTTTCGCCGATTGGATCGTCGTTCCGGCACTTTGCGATTTCTATCAGCGTTATCCCGATATCCGTATCGACCTTGGTGTCGGCGACCGCACGGTCGATTATCTTGCAGAAAATGTCGATTGCGCGCTGCGGGCCGGCACGCCGGCCGACCAGTCGCTGATTGCGCGGCGCGTATCCGAAGTCGAGATGATCACCTGCGCTTCGCCGGACTACATCCAGAAATTCGGTATGCCCGAGCGGCCGGAGGATCTGGAGGCGGATCATTACACCGTCAACTATTTCCGCGCCCAGAACAACCGGACGCTGCCCTTCGAATTCCGCCGGCACAACGAGGTGATCGAGACCAGTCCGCGTTACATCGCCTCGGTCAACGATAGCCGCACCTATCTGACGGCTGCGCTGACGGGCCTCGGCATCGCGCAGGTACCGATCTTCATGGCGCGCGAGCCGATGGCAAAGGGCGAACTTGTCCGCGTGCTGCCGGACTGGCGTCGCGATCCGCTGCCGCTCTATGTCGTCTATCCGCCGAACCGCCACCTCAGCAACAAGGTCCGCGTCTTCGTCGACTGGCTGGTGAAACTTCTGGTCGAGGCAAGACTGAACGACGGTTGAGCGCCGAGACAAATACGGCCCGGAAGGCAAGGGAAACCTTCGACGGGCCGCAATCTGCAACTTTGAACATCAAGCCTGTCGCACTGTAGCAAGGGCGCGGCAGGCTCTGGAGGTTCGCAAAGAGAGCGGCAGGGAATTCCACTCTCTCGCGATAAGGCAGATATACGCACTCCCCGCAGGATTATAAGGGAAAATTCCGCAATCGCGTTCACATATTTGCGATGACGGCTTGGCTCCTATGTTCCCGCGCGGTCGTCCCCGCGCGCGGTGACGGACGGGGTTTCAATTCCCGACGGCCGGCTTCAGCAAGTCCTCGAGGCCGATGCGGCGGAACAGTTCCGCCCGGACACGGTCGGCGACGCCGTTGACGATCTCCGCGCCGTCCTCGGACGGATCGATATGGACGCGGAATGGCCGGGTGCCGAACGGCTTTCCGACGACATCGACGACGGCCGCGGCAACCGCGCCGGCATCGGCGTCGGCAGGTTCGAGCGCTGCCAGACCCCGCAGTGCCTGTTCCGGCACGCCCTTGTAGGGTCCTTCATTGTATTCGGCAGCGCAGGCCGTATCATCGGGCGAGCCGGAATGGGCGAAATGGTTGGTGCCCTTGGTGAAGGCGCCGGGCACGATGATCGAGGTCTCGATGCCCCAGCGGGTAAGCTCGCCGGCATAGGAAACGGCAAGTGAATCCATCGCCGCCTTGGCGGCGAAATAGGGCGAGAGGTAGGGAGGCGTGCCGCCGCGGCTGCTCGACGACGATACCCAGACCACCAGGCCCTTGCCCTGCTTGCGCAGATAGGGGAGTGCCGCGCGGTTGACGCGCTGGATGGAGAGCACGTTGATGTCGAAGAGTTCGGCGAACTGCTCCGGCGTGAAGGCTTCGGCCGGGCCGAAGGACATATGGCCGGCATTGTGGATGATGACGTCGAGGCGACCCGCATCGGCGATGATCCTGGCGATGCCTGATACAACCGACGCGTCGGAGGCGACATCGAGTTCGACCCAGCGCAGATCGACGCTGTTATCCTTGGCGAATTCAGCCGCAGCGGCGACGGCGGGAGCGTTGCGGCCTTCCGTGGCGCGCATGCCGGCATAGACGGTGTGGCCGGCCTTGGCGAGCGCACGGGCGGTGAGAGCGCCGAAACCGCTGGAAGCGCCGGTTATGACGATGACTTGCTTGCTCATGATCCTATTCCTTCTGGATTCGATTGGTTGATTGAGGAACGAAATTCGGATGAGCGGCGGCCGGAAGCCGCCGGCTTCGTCAGATCACGCCGCCATTGGCGCGCAACGTCTGGCCGTTGATCCAGCCGCCGTCCGGGCCGGCAAGGAAGGCAACCGCAGAAGCGATGTCTTCCGGTGTGCCGAGGCGTTCCAGCGGGTTCATTTTCGCCGTGCGGGCGATGAGTTCGTCCGACTTGCCGTTAAGGAAAAGCTCCGTAGCGACCGGACCGGGCGCGACGGCGTTGACGGTGATGTTGCGGCCGCGCATCTCCTTGGCCATGATTGCCGTCAGCGTTTCCACCGCAGCCTTGGTAGCGGCATAGACACCGTAGGTTTCAAGCTTCAGGCCGACGACGGATGTCGAGAAGTTGACGACCCGGCCGCCGTCGCGCAGACGCTTGGCTGCCTCGCGCAACGTATTGAAGGTGCCCTTCAGATTGACGCCGATCTGGCGATCGAAATTGGCGTCATCGGCCTCGGCAAGCGAAGAGAGCATCATGATGCCGGCATTGTTGACGAGCACATCGACGCCGCCGAAGGCGGCTTCAGCGGCATCGAACATGCGACGGACGGCTTCGGCATCGCTGACATCGGCTTTCGCCGTCAGCGCCTTGCCGCCGGCCTGCTCGATCTTCTTTGCCAGTTCCTCGGCCGGAGCGGCATTGCCCGAGTAATTGATGACGACGGTGAAACCATCCTTGGCGAGGCGCTCGGCGACCGCTGCGCCGATGCCGCGGGACGAGCCGGTCACCAATGCGACCTTGTTTTTGTTGGAAGCGATTGTCCTTCTCCTTCATCTGCGCCGCAGCGCGTTTTCGATGAGGAGAAGATGCGCCTTTTCCTTTTGCGGATAATCGGGCATTCTTCGGCATCACTATCCGGGAATTACGAACAAACAGATGGACAGATTTGACGCCATGCGCGTGTTTTGCCGTGTCGTTGAACGCCGCAGCTTCACGCTTGCCGCCGAGGACACCGGCCTGCCGCGCTCGACCGTGACCGATGCGGTCAAGGGGCTGGAAGCCCGCCTCGGCGTGCGCCTGCTCCAGCGCACGACGCGCCATGTCAGTCCGACGCTTGATGGCGACGCCTATTACCAACGCTGCCTGTCGATCCTTGCCGATATCGAGGGGGCCGAAGGGGCTTTCGCCGGCGCGAAGCCGAAGGGCATGCTGCGTGTCGACGTGCACGGCACGCTCGCTCGCCATTTCGTGCTGCCAAGCCTGCCGTCCTTCCTGGAGACCTATCCGGAGATCGAATTCTACATGAGCGAGGGCGATCGGCTGGTCGATCTCGTGCGTGAGGGAATCGATTGCGTGCTGCGCGTCGGCACGCCGCAAGACAGCGACATGGTCGCCCGGCGTGTCGCCATGCTCGATGAAGTGACGCTCGCCTCTCCCGCCTATATCGCCCGCTACGGCCTGCCGCAGCATCCCGACCGGCTTGCCGGCCATCGCATGGTCGGCTTCCACTCCAGCGGCACCGGCAGCCTGCTGCCGCTCGAATTCACCGTCCGCGGCACGGTGCGTAACATCACCATTCCCGCCACCGTCGCGGTCAACGCCGCCGAAAGCTATATCTCAGCGGCGAGGATGGGCCTCGGCATGATCCAGATCCCGCGCTATCACGCCGAAGAAGATCTTGCCGCGGGAACGCTGGTCCAGATACTGCAGGATTTTCCGCTGACCCCGACACCGGTTTCCTTGCTTTACCCCCGCAACCGCCAGCTTTCGCCACGCGTGCGCGTGTTCATCGACTGGCTGGTGAAGGTCTTTGCTCGACAAAATTCCGAAAACGCGCTTCACTAAATTGCGCCTTGCTAATATGAGCGCCCTCGGAGAACGGCCATGGCACTCAACGATATCACCGTCTACCAGACGGAAGACGGCTTCGTCGTCGAATTCGGCGGCGAAGGCGAAGACAGCATTGCCGTGACGCTGCGGAGCACACCTGAGCTGAGATCGGAAAATGCTATCCTGCGGGCCAAGGCGCTGCTTGCCGCAGCGATCGAACCGGCCCACAGCGACGGCGCACGCAGCAAGGATCCCGCTTTGCTCGAAGAAGAACTGGAGGAAGGTCTGGAAGATTCCTTCCCGGCGAGCGACCCGGTCTCGGTCACATCATCCTCGATCCCGATGCGCGATCCGAATGCCGGCCGCTGATGTCTCTGGCCGAAAAACATGACGCGGTTTCGGGATGACGGCGAGCGCGCCGAATGTTATCTGCGTCGACCATGACCGATGGTGGAATTATATCAGGTGCGATCGGCGCCGGCCCGCTCTCCGGCGAAAGCCTCAGGAAGTTTTTCGAGCGCGATGCGATCGCCGTCTCTCGCGACCTGCTCGGCTGCCATCTGACCGTGGACGGCGTCGGCGGACGCATCACCGAGACCGAAGCCTATTTCCCCGATGACGAGGCTTCGCACAGCTTCCGCGGCCCGACTAAACGCAACGGCGCCATGTACGGCAAGCCGGGCAACGTCTATATCTACCGCATCTACGGCATGTACTGGTGCCTGAATTTCGTCTGCCATCCGGGCTCGGCTGCTCTCATCCGCGCCCTGGAGCCGGAAACGGGAATTCCTCAGATGAAGGAGCGGCGCGGCACCGATATGCTGACGGCACTCTGCAGCGGTCCTGGCAAGCTCTGCCAGGCGCTTGGCATCGATATCGCGATCAATGACAGGCTGCTCGATTGCTCGCCCTATGCGATCGCGCCGTCAGCACCCGTGCCGATCGTCTCGGGAAAACGCATCGGCATCACGAAAAATGCCGAAGCACCATGGCGCTTCGGCATTCAGGGATCGCGTTTTCTCAGCAAGCCGATTCGCTAAAGCAATTCCAGGAAAAGTGCGAAGCGGTTTTTCGTCCGGAATTGCGCGAATCTGGAGTTCATTCCATCACCGCGCTGTGGTCGACGGCGGGTACTGCCTTCGGCTTGCGCAGCAGCAGCACCAGCGGAATGACCGCAAGCGACATCAGCATCAGCAGCTTGAAATCGTCCATATAGGCGATGATCGTCGCTTGCAGCGTGATGATCTCGTTGAGCGAGGCGCGGCCGGCCGCCGTTACCGGGCTGAGCCCCTGCGCAGCCACCGCATTGAAGGCGTGGTTGAACGGCGTCACATAGGCCGCGATCGATTCATGATTGCTCTGCGTGTTCTCTACGATCAGGGCCGAGACGATCGAGATGCCGACCGCCGAGCCGATGTTTCGCGACAGGTTGTAGAGACCGGTGCCGTCGCCGCGCATATGGGCGGGCAGCGTGGAAAAAGCGATCGTCGTCAGCGGCACGAACAGAAAGCCGAGGCCGGCGCCCTGGATGAAGCCGACCGAGACGATCGTCCATTGCGAGACGTCGGGTGTCCAGCCGGTCATGTCGTACATCGCCCATGCGGTGAGCCCCAAGCCGAGCGCCAGCAACGCGCGCGTATCGACCTTCCCGACCATCCGCCCGACGATGAACATGCAGAGCATGGTGCCAAGCCCCCGCGGCCCCATGACGATGCCCGCGGTGATGACGGGATAGCCCATCAGCGTCTGCAGATAGGGCGTCATCAGCGCCAGTGAGGCGAGATAGGTAATGCCGACCACGAAGATGAAGATCATGCTGATCGAGAAGTTCTGGTCGAGGAACAGCTTCGGGTTCACGAAGGATTTCTCCGCCGTCAGCGTATGCACGATCAGCAGATAGAAGGCTGAGGCGCAGATCAACGCCTCGAGCATGATCTCACCGGAAGAGAACCAGTCGAGCTGCTCGCCGCGGTCGAGGAAGAGCTGCAGCGAGGCGATGCCGAGGCTCATCATCCCGAAACCGAACCAGTCCAGTTTGGCCAGCAGATCCCTCTTGGTCTCGGTGACGAAGACGACGATGCCCATGAAGGCGAGCGCCCCGATCGGCACGTTGATATAAAATACCCAGCGCCAGCTGATATTGTCGGTCAGCCAGCCGCCGATGACAGGCCCAAGCACCGGCCCGACCATGACCGAGACGCCGAAAAGGGCCATAGCCGAGCCGCGCTCCTCGACCGTATAGATGTCGAGGAGGATGCCCTGGGAAAGCGGCACCAACGACGCGCCGAACAGGCCTTGCAGCAGGCGGAAAGCGACGATCTGGTTCAGCGATTGCGCCAGGCCGCAGAGAACGGAGGCCGCCACGAAGCCGGCAATGGCGACGAGCAGCACGCGTTTGCGGCCGAACTTGGCGGCGA
Source organism: Rhizobium changzhiense (assembly GCF_013087625.1). NCBI lineage: Bacteria > Pseudomonadati > Pseudomonadota > Alphaproteobacteria > Hyphomicrobiales > Rhizobiaceae > Rhizobium > Rhizobium changzhiense. Next base: position 94,765 of record NZ_JABFCQ010000008.1, on the reverse strand, counting down.
GGAAGCCCGACGGCGGCGTCATGATTGCCGCCGCGACAATATAGGAGGTCAGCACCCAGTTGATCTGGTCGGCAGAGGCCGACACGCTGCCCTGGATATAGGGCAGTGCCACGTTGGCGATCGTCGTGTCCAGCGCCTGCATGATGACGGCGAGAATGACGCAGGCCGTGATCGCACCGCGATTGGCAATCGGCGTCGCCGGAGAAACGGGAGCGTTACTCATGATCCTTGCCCTGAGGCCGGCCCAGAAGCGTGTTGACAAAATCAGGCAGGCCGCGGGCATGACCAGTCTCGACATCGACCACCGTGCTCATGCCGACGCGCAGCGGCGGCTTGCCGTCGGCGTCCTCGATGCTGACGCGCATCGGAATGCGTTGCACGACCTTCACCCAGTTGCCGGTGGTGTTCTGCGCCGGCAGCAGCGAGAAGCTGGAGCCGGAGGCCGGACTGATGCTCTCGACCTTGCCCTTCCATGTCACGCCGGGATAGGTGTCGACATAGATCTCGGCCGTCTGGCCGGGCTTGACGTAGGTAAGCTCGGTTTCCTTCGGGCTGGCGGCGATCCACAGATGGTCGGTGGCAACAAGCGAGAAGGCCTGCTGCGAAGCCTGCAGGAAGGAGCCCACCTGCAGCGCGTTGACATTGGTGACGATACCGTCGAACGGCGCCTTGACGACACTGTGGTCGAGTTCGCGCTGGGCACTGTCGACATTCGATTTGGCCTGCAGATAGAGCGGGTTCTCTTCGACCGGCTGGTCGGCAGAGCCGCCGAGCTGGGCGAGCGTCGTTGCGGCTTCCGCCTTGGCAACGGCAACCTTCTGCCGAGCGGCATCCAGATTGTGCTTGGCCTCGTCATAGGCCGACTGCGTCGCGCTGCCATTGTTGACCAGGTTCTGCTGCCGGTCGAACTGATCCTGGTAATAGGGAATGTCGGCTTGCGCCTGCGTGATCTCGGCGAGCGACTGCTGGTAGCTCGCCTTGAGATTCATGATCTGGTTGCGCTGCGCGCCGAGCTGCGCCTTGGCGCCATCGAGCGCAATCTTGAAGGAATCCGACCGCAGGCTGAAGAGCACCTGCCCCGCTTTGACCGCCTCGTTCTCATGCACGTTGATCTGGTCGACGATACCCGAGACATCGGTGGTAAGCCCGACCATGTCGGCCTGGATATAGGCGTTGTCGGTCGACATCACCTGGCCGCCATTGACGTAATAATAACCGCCGACGACGAGCGCCACCGGCAGCAAGGCAAACAGGATCGGCCGCGTGAGACTGCGCCGGCGGCGGACCTTGTTGCCGCCAGGCGCAGCCACGGCGGCAGCCGGCGCTGAATTGGATGAAGGCGCTTCGGCTACCGTTTCCTGCTGTTTCGCTTGCGTTTCTTCGACAGGAGTCTCGGTCTTGGCATTGGCGTCGGCAACGACGCGGAGGGGGGATTGATCAGCCATCGTTCGTCTCATTCTCGTCAACCGGGCTCCGGCATGCCTGAACCAGGTTCGTCTTCATTACGGATAGGATGTGGAAAAGCTGCTCGCGCTGCTCGGCCGAAACACCTTGCAGCGCTTCCGCGCGGGTGGTGTCACCGAGCTCGCGCATTTCGGCAAGCAGCGGGTGCGCCTCATCGCACATATAAAGCAACCAGATACGCCGGTCGGTCGGGTGCTGGCGGCGCTCGATCAGCCCGCGCTCGGCGAGCTTGTCGAGAATGCGCACCAGCGTGATCGGCTCGACTTCGAGGATTTCGGCAAGGCCGCCCTGATGGATGCCTTCGTTATTCGAGAGATAGGCAAGCGTCTGCCATTGCGACCGGGTCAGCCCAAGGCACTTCGCGCGCTGCTCGAACCGCTTGCGCAGCAGCCGTGCGACGTCGTGGAGAAGGAAACCGAGGGTCGGAGTGGCGTTCATGAAAACCTGTGACCGTTATTTATAAGCATCCTTATAATATCGGTAGATATATTGAGCATGTGCACTGCACAAGGGCATGGACGGTAGATTCAGCAATGGCGGCTAAAATGCCGCGGACCGGTCAATCATACCCTGCAGTTTCCCCTTTCGCCGTTTACAAGCGCCAGATGGTAGCCGCGGCCCGGCTCCGCCCTAATTCTGCGGCAGGAACAGCCTCCGCCGGAGGCGCGCATTGGGGAGCTCGATGGCGTTCTTCGAAAGCATGCTGACGCTGCTGCTGGTAGCGATCGTCTTTCTGCAATTTTCCAGGAAATTCCGGATCCCCTATCCGACAATGCTGGCGATCGCCGGCGTCATCGTCGCGGCCGTGCCCTGGGCGCCCGAGGTCTCGATCGATCCTGAGCTTGCGCTGGCGCTGCTGATCGCGCCCGTACTTTTCGACGCCGCCTATGATCTGCCGCCGAGGACATTGAGACGCAACTGGCTGCCACTGTTCTCGCTCGCCGCCATCGCCGTGATCGTGACGGCCGCAGCCGTCGCTACCGTCAGCGTGACGATGGCCGGCCTCCCGCTTGCCGCAGCCGTCGCACTCGGCGCCATCGTCGCGCCGCCGGATGCAGCGGCCGCGACCGCCATGCTCGACCGCTTCACCCTGCCGCGCCAGACCTATGTGATCCTGAAGGGTGAAAGCCTCCTGAACGACGCCGTCGCGCTGTTGATCTTCAGCGCCGCGGTGGCAGCCGCCGCAAGCCCCACCTTCTTCGCCGGTGCCCTGGCGGAGCTGGCGCTCGCCGTTCCTGGCGGCCTCATCCTCGGTTATCTCCTGGGCCGTCTCTACATGGTTGTCGGCCTGAGGCTCGCCGGCACGCTCGGCGGCACCTTGCTCGAATTCGTCGCCACTTTCGGCACGTGGATCATCGCCGAGCGGCTGCATCTTTCAGCAATTCTGGCGATCGTCGTCTATGCGATGGTGATCGCCCGCTACATGCCCGAGCGGCAGACGGCACGCCACCGCATTCACTCCTATTCGGTCTGGGAAGCCGCGGTCTTTCTGCTCAACGTGCTCGCTTTCCTGCTGATGGGCCTGCAGGCCCGCCAGATCGTCCTCGACCTCGATCCCGGCCGCCTGAATTTCGCGATCACCTTCGCCGCCATGGTCTTCGTCACCGTCATCGTCGTCCGCCTGGCCTGGGTGCTCTTCTATAATCGCGTCATCAACTTTCTCGCCGCGCGCGGACGCACGACACAAGCCGTTCCGACCTTCGCCACCAGCCTGCTTGCCGGCTGGTGCGGCATGCGCGGCCTCGTCACGCTGGCAACTGCGCTCGCTTTGCCGATCGACTTTCCCGATCGCGATATCATCCTGCTTAGCGCGCTCGCCGTCGTTCTCGGCACGCTCATCGCCGCAGATTGGCAGCGATGCGCCGCGCCGACGAGATCGACGATGATGTCTTTCACATGCTGGAACAGGAGCTCGACTGGGCCGAACTCGCCGCCCTGCCGCCCGGCAGAGACGAGATCGTCGAGAGCTGATGCCCTCCGTGACATTTTGATGGATTCCGGAATCGTTACCAATTGGCATTTGCAATTTTTCGCCGCTGCCGTTTATAGTCCAATTCCATAGGGTTACGATTTTTCCGATGTGCATTGTGTGCCGGCCTTCCTTTTCCAAGGGATTGAACGCCGGGGAATCACGGGGGCAGAGACCCTCGGTCAAAGCAACAGCATCACTTCATCTTGAGGTTGGCGGCAGTGAATCGGCCGTCGAGATTGGAGGACCGGTATGACTTACGCGCTTCGACAGATGGTGGTGCTTGGCTGTATTGCCGCATTCATGCCTCTCCCCGCGCTGGCCCAGAGCGCCCCGCCGCCCCCGCCCGTCACTGTCGCCAAGCCGGTCGTTCGCGATGTCGTCGACAGCGACGAGTTCATCGGCCGGTTCGAGCCGGTCGACGAAGTCTCCGTTCGCTCGCGCGTCGGTGGTTACCTGCAGGAAATCCATTTCCAGGACGGCGCATTGGTCAAGCAGGGCGACCTGCTCTTCGTCATCGATCAGCGGCCATTCGTAACCGCGCTCAATCAGGCAAAGGCCACACTCGAATCGGCGCAATCCACCCTGATCTTTGCCGATGCGCAATATAAGCGCACGCAATCGCTTGCTTCGAGCGGTAGCCAGTCGGCCCAGACGCTGGATGATCGCCGCCGCGAATTCGATTCGGCCGAGGCCAATGTCCGCGGCGCACAGGCCGCAGCCGACCGCGCCTCTCTCGACATGGAATATACCGAAATCAAGGCGCCGCTCAGCGGCCGCATCGACCGCCGGCTGATTTCGGCCGGCAACCTCGTGCAGACCGACCAGACTGTGCTGACGACGATCGTTTCGCTCGACCCGATCGATTTCTATTTCGACGTCGATGAGCGCCGCCTGCTGAATTTCGCCGACACGGCGCGCAAACTGGGCAAGGACCTCCAGCAGGGCGGTGGCGGACTGGATGTCTCCGTCACGATCTCTGATCCCACTGCCAAACCATTCAAGGGAAAGCTCGATTTCGCCGAGAACCGGGTCGACAATGAGAGTGGCACCATTCGTCTGCGTGCCCGCTTCCCCAACCCCGATCTCGTCCTTCAGCCCGGCCTCTTCGGTCGCATACAGGTCGAAGCTTCCAACACCTACCAGGCTATTCTCGTCCCCGACGAGGCCATCGGTTCGGACCAGAATGAGCGCGTCGTCTATGTCGTCGCCGAAGACGGCACGGTATCGACCAAGCCCGTGAGACCCGGACCGCGTCTCTATGGCTACCGCGTGATACGCGAGGGCCTTGACGGCACCGAGACAATCATCGTCAACGGCCTGATGCGCGCCCGGCCGGGAGCAAAGATCACGCCTCAGATGACCGAACTGCCCAAGGAGCGGCAGGACACTGCGCCCGAAACCGTCGGCGCGGAGAATGGACAATGAGATTTGCTCATTTTTTCGTAGACCGGCCGATCTTTGCGGCCGTCATCTCGATCCTTTTTCTCGTGGTCGGCAGCATCGCCTACACGCAATTGCCGGTATCTCAGTATCCGGAGATAGCGCCGCCGACCATCGTCGTGCGCACCTCTTATCCGGGTGCCGATCCACAGACGATCGCCGATACCGTTTCGACGCCGCTCGAGCAACAGATCAACGGCGTCGAAGACATGCTTTACATGTCATCCTACTCCAGCGCCGACGGCGCCATGGCGCTGACGATCACCTTCAAGCTCGGCACCGATCTCGACAAGGTCCAGGTGCTTGTCCAGAACCGCGTTTCCATCGCCCTTCCTCGTCTTCCCGAGGAAGTCCAGCGGCTTGGCGTCACCACCGACAAAAGCTCACCGGATCTGATGATGGTGGTGCACCTGCTGTCGCCATCGCACCGCTATGACCAGCTTTACGTCTCGAATTACGCCCGCAACCGCATCCGCGACGTTCTCGTGCGCCTTGACGGCGTCGGCGACGTGCAGATCTTTGGCGAGCGCCAATATTCGATGCGAATCTGGCTGGATCCGGAAAAGCTCTCCGCTTACGGGATGACATCCGATGACGTCGTCTCCGCGCTGAGAGATCAGAACGTCCAGGTGTCGGGCGGCAAGATCGGGGCTCCGCCCGTGACCGGCAAGAATGCGTTCGAATATACGGTGCGAACGGACGGACGCTTCTCCGACGTGCGCGAGTTCCGCTATGTCATCGTGAAATCGACGACATCGGGCCGGCTCGTCCAGTTGCAGGATGTCGCCCGGATAGAACTCGGCGCACAGGATTACGTCACCAACAGCTATCTCAACAACGATCCCGCAGTTGCTCTCGGCATCTTCGCCCGGCCGGGAACCAACGCCCTGGACACCGCCCATCAAGTCCAGACGCTCATGAAGGACATATCCCAGAATTTCCCGCCGGGCCTGGAATATCGTATCGTCTACGACACGACCGAATTCATCTCGGATTCGATCACCGAGGTCTATAGAACCATCGCCGAAGCGGCCATCCTGGTGGCGATCGTCGTTCTTGTCTTTCTGCAATCCTGGCGAACCGCAATCATTCCGATCATTGCCATCCCGGTATCGCTGATCGGCACCTTCGCCGTCCTGCTCGCCTTCGGCTTCTCGCTCAACATGCTCACCCTGTTCGGTCTCGTCCTCGCGATCGGTATCGTCGTCGATGACGCGATCGTGGTAGTGGAAAACGTCGAGCGTAATCTGGCACGCGGCATGACGCCGAAGCAGGCGTCCCATGTCACGATGGACGAAGTCGGGACCGCCGTCGTCGCCATCTCGCTAGTGCTGATCGCCGTGTTCGTGCCGACAGCCTTCATTCCAGGCATCTCCGGCCAGTTCTACCGGCAGTTCGCGGTCACGATCTCCGTCACCACTGCAATTTCCGCATTGAATTCGCTCACACTGTCGCCCGCGCTCGCAGGCATATTGCTGAAAACCCATGACCATGAAACCAAGCGCATGAATGTCGCATCCCGTCTGGGAAGAGGGCTTGCAAACGGCTTCAATCATGGATTCGATCGGCTGAGTTCCGGCTATTCATGGACCGTTCGGCATCTGGTCAGCAGTTGGATTGGGTTGACAGCCGCGATGGTCACCTTCGTCTGCCTGCTCGGAGCGACCTGGTACATGGGCACGAAAGTCCCCGCGGGCTTTATCCCGACCATGGACCAGGGTTATGCCATCATCGTCATACAGCTACCGGACGGAGCCTCGCTCGCGCGTACCGATGCCGTCGTCAAACAAGTGGGCGATATCGCTCGCACCGTCCCCGGCGTCGGCAATGCCGTGCAATTTGCCGGCTTCAGCGGGGCCACGTTCACCAATGCCTCGAATGCCGGCGTCGTTTTCGTCCCGTTCAAATCCTTTGCCGAACGGGAAGAAGGCGGGGAAAACGCCAACAAGATCATCGGCGAGCTTTTTGGCAAGCTGCAAAGCATCCAGGAAGCCTTCATCATTGCCATCCCGCCGCCATCCGTGCGTGGCGTCGGCAATTCCGGCGGCTTCAAGATGGAGATTTCCGATCTCGAAAACGCCGATATGACCCGCGTCCTCGGCCTCGCCCGGCAAATGATGGGGGCGGCGGCAACGACCGAGGGGCTGACCGGCGTCTTTACGACATTTTCGGATGCCAGCCCGCAATACTTCCTGGCGATCGACCGCGACAAGGCGCGCTTCCTGAATGTGCCGATCCCCAATATCTTCAACGCCCTTTCCATCAATCTCGGCGTCGCCTACGTCAACGATTTCAATGCGTTCGGCCGCGTCTACCAGGTTCGCGCCCAGGCCGACCGGCAATACCGCATGGACCGGGAGGACATCCTTGCCCTGAAGGTCCGCTCGGCGACCGGCGCGCTGGTTCCGCTAGGAACCTTGATGGACATCCAGGATGCCAGCGGCCCGGCGCTTGTCCAGCGCTACAACATGTACGTCTCGGTGCCGCTTCAGGGCAATCCGACGCCAGGCACGTCGACAGGCGATGCCATCGCCAAGATGGAGGCCTTAGCAGCCAAGATCCTGCCGCAGGGGACGACCTTCGAATGGACCGAACTCGCCTATCAGGAGACCCACACCGGCAACACCGCCATCTACATCTTCGCCCTGTCTGTCGTCTTCGTCTTCCTGGCGCTGGCGGCACAATATGAAAGCTGGGTTCTGCCGCTCGCGATCATTCTGATCGTCCCGCTTGCGGTGCTCGCGGCGCTGATCGGGGTCTCGCTGAGGGGAATGGACAACAATGTCCTGACGCAGATCGGCCTGATCGTCCTGATCGGCCTTGCGGCCAAGAACGCCATTCTGATCGTCGAGTTCGCCAGGCAGGCGGAAGACGAGGGCAAGTCACCGGTGGAGGCGGCCATCGAGGCCAGCCATCTTCGCCTGCGCCCGATCCTGATGACGGCATTCGCCTTCATCTTCGGTGTTCTGCCGCTTGCCATCGCCACCGGCCCCGGCGCCGAAATGCGCCAGTCGCTCGGCACCGCCGTCTTCTCGGGCATGCTCGGTGTGACGATCTTCGGCCTGTTCCTGACGCCGGTCTTCTACGTCGTGCTACGCGGCTGGCGCCGTAAACGGCCGGCCACTTTAGAACCAGCGAAGACAGAGCCGGTCGAGGAAGGGGTCGTCTGAGACGATCCCATCGGCTGAGGAAACGGAAGTCAGGTCGAAAACAGATGCACTCGGCCTTGCCACAAGCGAGCGACGGTGAGTTTGCCGCTGCGATAGGCGCGCGTATCGATATTGAGCCGCTTCGGCCGTATGTCGGGTTCATCGTTCGGCGTATGACCGTGAACGACGAGTTTCGGCAACGGCACCCGGCTTTCGAGAAACCGCTGGCGGATGATGACCAGATCCTCGTCCGTCTGCTCACTGAGCCGCAGCTTCGGATTGATGCCGGCATGCACGAAAATCACGCTCGGGGTCTCCAGCAGGACAGGCATCGCCCGCATGAAATCGATATGCGTCCGCGGCAGCGACTGGCGGATGAAGGCATCGAGCTTCGCGCCGGAGGGAAAGACCAGCGGTAGATGCTCCGGATCGAGGCCGTAGGATTTGAGCGACTCCGCCGACCCCATCTGCATCCAATCGTCATAGGAGATCCAACCATCGATATAGTCGAGCATGGCGACTTCGTGATTGCCGGCAAGGCAGATGCGGTCGAATCCATCAGGCGGAGGCTCCATGAGGTGGGTGATGACCTGTGCCGATTCAGGGCCGCGGTCGATATAGTCGCCGAGCGTGACAATCAGCTTACGCTCGGGCAGCCGCGCGCCATCGCGCAGGATCGCCTCCTCGGCTTTGAGAAGCAGATCGTACCGACCGTGAATGTCGCCGATCGCATAAGTTGGGATAGCGGCAATATCCAGCGTCAGACGCGGTCTCGGCTGGCGCGCCATTTTCGAAACCTCGCTGTTGCGAGCACGAGAGTCGCTCATCATATTTCTCGATCAAGGAAGCCCCACTTCACCGTAAGTAGAGTAAAGGACAAGGCAATCAAGCTGGTAAGAAAATTCAAAGCACCCGGGTTTTGTAGAAAAACCGGCCTTATCATTCGAGGGCTAATCCCTCACTCCTGTATCCGTCGAGGAAAGAGTGACCGATGGGAACGGTATCGCAGTTTCATGAGAGCCTGAGGTCTCCCGCGCATCGTATCGAAAGCGAAGAGGAGGCGATATCCACGGCCCGCGACCTCGCCGCCGCATTCCGGCATCAAGCGAGCGAACGCGATATCAACCGCATCCTGCCCTTTGCCGAGCTTGATGCGCTATCTGTATCGGGGCTGACGGCAATCACTGTTCCGCCAGACTATGAAGGGCTCGACGTGTCGAACGCCCTGCTCGCCGAAATCGTTGCAATCATCGCTGAGGGCGATGCATCGATCGGCGAGGCGCTGGAAAGTCATTTTTCTGCGCTGGAAACGCTCCGCACTCAGGCTGCCGAAGATTTGAAGGTATCGCTGTTTGCCCGCGTGCTGCTCGGCGACCGCTTCGCGGGTGCCGCCTTCACCGACGGGACCGAACTGACAGCCGAAGGCCCGGGCTACCGCCTGATCGGGCGCACGCGCCAAGTGCCCGGTATTCTCTTCGCCGACTGGATCGCCGCTGCCGCCACCGCTCCTCCCAGCCGCCCGGTGACGCTCTACCTCGCACGCGGTGAAGAAGGCGTGCAGGTGGTTGATGATTGGGACGGCTTCGGCCAGCGCACCAATGGATCGGCGACGGCGATCGTCGGAACGCTTCATGTCAATGCCGATGCGATTGCCCCTGCTCCCTCGTCCGGACATTCGACCGGCATCTCGCTCGGCCTGCTGCTCAAGGCGGGCGTCAGCCTGGGCATCGCCCGGGCCGCATGGAGCGACCTGATGACAGCAATTGGCGATCGCAGCACCAGCGTCCTTCCCCAGATCGGCGAACGCGCCATCCGCATCGAAGCAACGGCGGCAGCCTTGGAACGGGCTGGCCGCAAACTCGACATTGCCCAAGTCAATCCCGTTGAGGCCGCGATGGCGGACGCGCATTTCTCCTGCTCGGCGGCTGCAATCCTTGCCGGGGAAACGGCGCTCGACACCGCAAACGCGCTGTTCGAACTTGCAGGGGAAACATCGGCCAGCATCGGGCTCAATCTCGACCGCCATTGGCGCAACACCCGCATTCACGCGCTATCGTTGCCGCGGGATAGACTGGTGCATACCGCAGGTGAATATAGGTCGAAGCCCGGCAGCGCCTAATTCAGCTGGCGGCGGAGATCGGGAATTGTTCCTTGGCGCCGTCAATGCGGCCGCCGTCGGCGACGAACTGCTCGAGGGTCATATTGTCGAGAATGGCGGCGATCGCGTCCCGAACATCGGTCATCGAGCGCCGCACCTGACAGGTTTCCGGATCGGCACAGTCATCGCAGGCCTCATAAGCCGTACGGCTGGCGCAGCGGATCGGCGCTAAGGGCCCGTCGAGCGTGCGGATGACATGGCCGATGCGGATTTCGGTTGCCGGCCGCGACAGGGAATAGCCGCCGCCCGGTCCCTTTTTCGAGCGCAGGATGCCGACATTGCGCAGTTCGAGCAGGATCGTGTCGAGAAACTTCTTCGGGATATTGTTGCGGGCCGCGATGTCGTTGATGAAGGCGGTCTCACCCGGCGCCAGCCGTGCCAGGTCGACCAGCGCCTTCAGCCCGTATTTTCCCTTTTTCGTCAGCATCGTCGTCGCCTTGTAGAAATCGCAGTATTTATCCTGCTAATAGCAGGCAAATAGCGTCAAAAGCGTGAACATACAACAAAATAGCTATTATTTATAGCTTGTATGGGCAACGTCCACAGAAACGCCCGGCAGCCTCGAGAAAGACCGGCCGCCGCGCGCCCTGCCGGGAGTCTCGGTCAGATCGTCTTCAGCATGCCGCCATCGACGAAATAGGTCGAGCCGATGCAATAGCTCGCACGCTCCGAACTCAGGAAGACGAAGACGTTGGCCAGTTCCTCGGGCGTGCCGAAGCGTTTGGAGGCGGCGTGCTCGTTGGCGACGCTCTGCAGATAGCCTTCCCAGTTGCCGCCGGTTTCCGCCGTCAATTGCTTGGCGGTCTTGATCCAGTCGGGCGTCAGGATCAGGCCGGCATTGACGCAGTTGACGCGGATATTGTCCTTGATGAGCTCGGTCGAAAGCGTCTTCGAAAACATCATCAGCGCCGACTTGCTGACGTTGTAGATCGGCTCGTACCAAAGCGGCTGGACGGCACAGATCGAGGCATTGTGCAGGATCACCCCGCCACCGCGTTGCTTCATCTGGGGCGCGATGCCGCGCGCCAGCCGCACGGCGGCCATCACATGCAGGTCCCAATAGTCTTGCCACTTCTCATCGGGCGCCTCCATCACCGTCTCGTTCGATCCTGTGCCGGCATTGTTGATGAGGATATCGGCGCCGCCTCTTTCGGCCGCCGCCGCAATGATCGCCTCGGCTCCCGCAACCGTCGCCACATCGGCCGCGACAGCGGTGGCGCTGACGCCGTACTTCTCGGCGATACGGGCGGCTTCCGCCTCGAGCCGTTCGCCGCCACGGGCTGCCAGCACGAGGTCGGCGCCCTCAGCCGCCAGCCCCTCGGCGATCGCCAGCCCGATGCCGACCGACGCACCTGTTATGACGGCAGTCTTACCCTTCAATCCGAGATCCATGTCTTCCTCCGCAAACGGCCGGAGATCCCGGCCTGATGTGCCAAGTGTTTCGCCAATGAACCCGGGCGTCAAGCGTCCAGGCCCTCTTGCGGCAGGCGCCGATCTGTCGCATGCCTGCGGCAACAGATGGGAGGAGTTTTCATGCGACGTTATTCAGCCTGCATAGAATGGCTGTTTGCCGAAGAGGGCGACAGCTTTCCCGATCGTATCCGCCGCGCCCATGCGGCCGGCCTGACGGCGATCGAATTCTGGCGCTGGACCGGCAAGGATCTGGATGCGATCGAGGCGGCGCTGAAGGAAACCGACCTTGCCGTCTCCAGCCTCGTCGCCGAGCCGATGATCGCGCTGACCGACGCCGCCAACCGGCAGGCCTGGCTGAAAGGCCTTGCCGAATCCGTCAGTGTCGCGAAGCGTCTCGGCGCGCCGGTGCTGATTGCCCAGGCGGGCGACAATCTCCCAGGCTTGACCCGCGAAGAACAGCGCCGGGCGCTGACCGAAACGCTGAGAGCCGGCGCCGATATCCTCAAAGGCAGCGGTGTCCGCCTCGGCGTCGAGCCGCTCAACATCCGCATCGACCATGTCGGCTATTTCCTCGATTCGACCCGCGAAGGTCTGGACATCATCGATGACGTCGCTCGTCCCGAGATCGGGATCGTCTACGACATCTACCATTCCGCCGTGATGGACGAGCGCACCGAGGAGGTGCTGAACGGCCGTCTCGACCGTATCATCCACGTCCATGTCGCCGATCACCCCGGCCGCAACGAACCGGGCTCCGGCGGCATCGAGCTTGCTCGCCGCCTCGGCTGGATCTTCGCCAACGGTTACGACGGCGCCGTCGGTCTGGAATACCGGCCGACCAGGCCCGGCGCGGATGCGGTCAAGGCCGCGATTGCTTCGCTAGGCGGTTAAACCTCGGCGGCATCCCTCGCCGCCGCCTTGCAGGGTCCGGCCGAGCGGCGCTCGATAATGCGGGAGGCAATCATGATGCGCCGCGCCGGCATGCCGGGCAGGCGTGGATTCTCGATGCGCTCGAGCAAGAGCCGCAGCCCGACCGCCCCGCATTCCTGCCCCTCCATCCTCACCGTCGTCAGCGCCGGCGAGATCTGCGTTGCCGGCGAATAGTCGCCGAAACCGACGACCGAAATATCGTCGGGAATGCGGTATCCCTGACCGAGCAACTCGGAAACCACGGTCAGGGCCAGCCCGTCATGGGCGCAGAAAAAAGCCGTCGGCCGGATGCCCTTTTCCACGAGCGCTCGGAAGGCCGCGCTGAAGCCATTCTCTTCGTCGAACTGCATAACATGAAGCGCAACGTCAGGATAACGTTCGGCGATTTCGCGGGCACCGTAGTGCCGTTCCTGGCGTCCCCGCAGGCCCGGCATGCCATAGACGTAAACAATGGACCGATGGCCAAGCCCGACCAGATACTCCACCACCGCCTGCCCCGCCTCATGGTCGGTGCCGCCGACATGGTCGATCTGTTCGAGCGCATCGACCCAGCCGAAACGCACGATCGGAACGCCGGTGGCACTCACCGCCGCCACGGCCTCACGGGCATGCGGACCGACAAGCATCAATCCGTCGCAAGTGCGCGCCAGCTCCTCCAACTGGCCGGAATCATGGGTCCAGCGTACGCGCAGCGTCATGCCAAGCCGATGCGCCTCGCGCTGCACCCCGTTCTGCACCTGCATATAGAGCTCACTGTTGACCGCATCGAGATCGTGAAAGACAACCGCGACCTCGCCTGCAGCACCCTGCCCGGCGGGCTTGGTATAGCCAAGGCGCTGCGCCGTCTCGCGGATCAGTGCGCGCGTCTCTTCGCTGACGCCGCTCTTGCCGGCAAGCGATCGCGATACCGCATATTTCGACAGGCCGACCTCCCGCGCGATGGTCTGCAATGTAACCCGACCTCTGCTTCCCACGTGGCACCTCAGCATTCGATTGATGCGACGCTGGCTATATCAACCGCGCCACCAAAGCAAATTTATACACTAACGGAAACATAACGCTTTACCTAACAATATCCAAATGTAATCTTCCCCTCATCCCAGCCCGCAGCGAAAATAATGATAAGGGCGCGGATTTTTGGAGGAGATCCCTATGATCAAGCTGAAACGACGTGCGTTTCTGGCCGGGACGTCGGCCGCCCTGATATTGCCGGCCCTGCCGGTTTTCGCCGCTGACTTCAAGGAAGCGGATATCCTGAAAACGAAGGTGTCAAGCGGCACCCTGCCGGCCCTGAAGGACCGGCTTCCTGAAAATCCGCTCGTCGTCAAACCGGTCGAAAGCGTCGGCACGTACGGCGGCGACTGGAACATGGCGCTCGTCGGCGGCGGTTCGCTGTCGATGCTGTTCCGCTATCAAGCCTACGAGCCGCTGCTGCGCTATACGCCCGACTGGTCTGGCGTAACGCTGAATGTCGCCGAGTCCTTTGAGGGCGACGCCGAGTCCAAGGTCTATACGATCCGCCTGCGCAAGGGCATGAAATGGTCGGACGGCCATCCCTATACCACCGCCGACATCAAGTTCTGGTACGACACCGTTTTCACCGACAAACGCGTCGCCTTCGTCGGTCAGGATCATTGGAAGTCCGGCGGCAAGCCCGCCAAGCTGGAGATCGTCGACGAGCAGACTTTCAAGGTCACCTTCGACAAGCCGAACGGCCTGTTCCCGCTGCAGGTCGCCTGGGCAAACAACGACCAGACGACACGCACACCGAAACATTATCTCGAGCAGTTCCACATCGACTTCAATCCGAAGGCCGATGAACTCGCCAAGCAACGCGGCTTTGAAAGCTGGATCGCCTCCTTCCAGGCGGCCGCCGGTTTCCAGGATGACAACGCCTTCTTCCTGAACTCCTCGAAGAAGCCCTGCGTGCATGCCTGGATGTTCACGATAGCGCCCGGCGAAAACACCGAGCGCGCCGTTGCCGAGCGCAATCCCTACTACTGGAAGGTCGATACCGAGGGCAACCAGCTACCCTATATGGACCGTATCGTCTACCAGATGGTCGCCGACCCGCAGGTTCTGCTGCTGAAGGCCATGCAGGGCGAAGTCGACCTGATGGACCAGTATATTGCCACGCCGAACAACAAGTCGGTTCTCTACGATGCGCGTGAGCAGGGCGGCTATGATTTCTACACACTGACCTCGACCGAAGCTAATGTGATGAATTTCATCTTCAACCTGAACCACAATGACGAGACCAAGCGGAAGCTCTTCCGGAACAAGGATTTCCGTGCGGCGCTCTCGACCGCGCTCGACCGGCAGTCGCTGATCGATGCGGTGCTCGTCGGTCAGGGGGCGCCTGCCCAGCCGTCGATCAAGAAGGAAGACCCGCTTTACAACGAGCAGCTCGCCACGCAGTTCACGGCCTATGACGTCGACAAGGCGAATGCCATGCTCGACCAGATCGTGCCGAAGCGCGACGACCAGAACTTCCGCCTCGACGAAAAGGGCCGCCGCCTGACGATCATCTTTGAGATCGACCAGGCGCGCGCCGTCTTCCTCGATCTCTTCCAGCTGGTGATCCCGATGTTCCAGGCGGTCGGCATCGATGCACAGATGCGCTCGATGGACCGTTCGCTCTGGGAGACGCGCGTCCGCCAGGGCCGTGATTTCGATGCGACCGCCCACCAGTTCGGCGCAAACGGCGGTGTCGCCGCCATGCTCGACCCGCGCTACTACGTGCCGACCGATGCCAACGCCATGTATGCCCCGGCCTGGCAACTCTGGTATCGCGACCGCGCCAATGCCAATGCCGAAGAACCGCCGGAAAGCACGAAGAACCAGCTTGCGCTCTACGACAAGCTGAAGGCGACCTCCGACGCATCAGGCCAGCGCGAGGTCATGAAGCAGATCCTGCAAGGCGCCGCCGATAATTTCTATGTCTTCGGCATCTCGCTGCCGCCCGATGGATACGGCATCGTCAAGAACAGCATGAAGAACATCACGAAGATCATGCCGAACTCCTTCGGCTGGCCGACGCCTGCTCCGACCATGCCGGAGCAGTTCTACAAGGTCTGAAGACTTTTATTCCAGGAGCCTAGTTAGGCGCCGGCCCCGCCGGTTGGCGCCGAGGACCTTCTTTTGCCAATGATTGGATGAAGACGATGCTCGATGCCAGAAAACAGAACACCCACACCCTGAGGACGCCGGACTGGTTCAAGACCGCGACCCGCTGGACCCAGCTGACCTTCGTGGAAGACGACCCGGAGAAATACGACCCGGCCTTCTGGATTGATGTCTTCAAACGCACAAAATCGAACGCGGTCTGCCTCAGTGCCGGCGGCTACATTGCCTATTATCCGAGCGAAGTGCCCTACCACTATGTGAGCAAATATCTCGGCGACAAGGATATCTTCGGTGCGCTCGTCGATGCCGCCCGCAAACTCGACATGCATGTCATGGCCCGCGTCGACCCGCATGCGATCCATGACGATGCTGCCAAAGCCCATCCCGAATGGGTGATGATCAATGCCGACGACACGCCGCGCCGCCACTGGGCCTATCCCGATGTCTGGGTGACGAATGCCTATGGCGACTACAACACCGTCTTCATGCCTGAGGTGGTCAAGGAGATCGTCCGCAAGTACGATATCGATGCGGTTTTCGCCAATCGCTGGCAGGGCCACGGCGTCGATTATAGCGAAGAAAGCGCCCGCCGCTTCAAGGACATGTCCGGCCACGCCCTGCCTGTAAAACCCGACGCCGAGGATCCCGCCTGGCAGGCCTGGGTGCAATGGCGCCGCCGCGTGCTGACCGACATGATCGCGCAGTGGGACGACGCCGTCAAAGCGATCCGCCCGCATGCGAGCTTCATCCCGAACATGGGCGGCGCGTCGCTGATGGAATTCGACCTCTCGGTCATCGCCAGGCATTGCCCCTTCCTCGTCGTCGACCATCAGGGCCGCAAGGGCCTCGAGCTCGGCTGGTCGGCCGGACGCAACGGCAAGCGCATCCGCGCCACCTTCCCCGACCGCCCGGTCGTGCTGATCACCTCGATCGGCCCGGAGGAGGAATATCGCTGGAAGGACGCCGTCACCTCGGGCGAGGAAATGCAGCTCTGGATCAATGACGGCACCGCCCACGGCCTCTACGCTTGGTTCACTAAGTTCAACGGTGTCGTGCCCGACAAACGCTGGGTCGAGCCGGTGGCCGACGCCTTCGGCCTGCAGGCAGCCGTCGAGCCAGTGCTGGAAAGTATGAAGCCGACCGCCGAAATCGCCGTCATCGATCCCTCGACGACGCTGCGCCACTGGGCGCCGGAAGAACGGCATTCCGCAGAGAAGCACGATCTCGGTCTCTACCACGCCCTCGTTGAAGCCCGCCTGCCCTTCGAGCTGCTTTCGGACCAAGTGCTGACCGAAGAGAGCCTCGATCGGTTTAAGCTCATCATCCTCGCCAACGCCTCCTGCCTTTCGGATGCGCAGAACGCGGCGATCCGCGCCTATGTCGATCGCGGCGGCAGTGTGATTGCCTCTTACGAGACATCGCTGCGCGATGAATTCGGCAAGACGCGTGACGAATTCGGTCTGGCCGACGTGCTCGGCGCCAGATACGTCTCCGGCCCGCGCGGCATCGTCAAGAACACCTATGTGGCCCTTTCCGGCGATCACCCGATCAATCGGGGTTTCGACGGCGCCGAACGCATCATGGGCGGCACCCGCCTGATCCACGCCGAGCCGTCGGCCGATGCAAAGACTCCCTTCCTCTACGTACCCGACTTTCCCGATCTGCCGATGGAAGAAGTCTATCCGCGTGAAGACCCGAAAGGTGCTGCCGTCATCGCCCGCGAGACTGGCAAGGGTGGCCGCACGGTCTATATTCCCTGGAACATCGGCGAGATCTTCTGGGAGGTCTTTGCGGTCGACCACGCCCGTCTCATCGCCAACGCCGTCCATTGGGCACTCGGCAAGACGCCGCGCGTCACCGTCAAGGGCAAGGGCGTCGTCGATCTGGCGTTGCGCGAAAACGATGAGGGCCTGGCGCTCAGCCTTTTCAACCTCACCAATCCGATGATGATGAAAGGCCCGATTCGCGACAATTACCCTCTGGCAGCGCAGACCGTTTCGGTGGAGATTCCGGAGGGCCGATCGGTGGCGAAGGCTTGGCTCGTTGTTGCCGATCGCGCCGCAAGCTTCAGCTTCGGGAATGGCCGCGCGCAGGTGGAGGTGCCAGCTATCGATCGGCTGGAGGTCCTGCATCTCACCTGGAAATGAGATGACACGCGACGGAGGAGCGCTTTCGGCCTGGAGGGCCGAAGGCGGGTGAAGATCCGGGGGAAGCGCGTCACGGCGTTCCCGACGGGAGGAGAAACGTTTCAATGCTTGGCTATATCTTCAAGCGCGTGCTCTACATGATCCCGACCTTGTTTGGCATGTCGCTGATCTCGTTCCTGATCATCCAGCTGCCGCCGGGTGACTATCTGACGTCGATGATCGCCACCATGAGCGACAGCGGCCAGACCGTCGATCCCGCGCAGATCGAGCGGCTGAAGGAAATCTACGGCTTCGACGACCCCTTCTATATCCAATATCTGAAATGGATCTGGGGCATCGTCAGCCGCGGCGACTTCGGCTACTCCTTCGAATGGGGCCAGCCCGTCTCCGGGCTGATCTGGGGCCGCATGGGCTCGACGCTGGTGATCTCGCTCTTGAGCCTGCTCTTCGTCTGGATCGTGGCTTTGCCGATCGGCATCTATTCCGCTGTCCGCCGCCACTCCGTCGGCGATCATGTCTTCACATTTCTCGGCTTCATCGGCCTTGCGGTGCCGAACTTCATCCTGGCGCTGACGCTGATGTACATCGCCTATAAATATCTCGGCCAGAGCGTCGGCGGACTGATCTCGCCGGAATATGCCGAGGCGCCCTGGAGCCTCGCCAAGGTCGGCGATTTCCTCGCCCATCTCTGGATCCCGATCATCATCATCGGCGCATCCGGAACGGCAGCGATGATCCGCATCTTGCGCGCCAACCTGACCGACGAACTGCACAAGCCCTATGTCGTCACCGCCCGCGCCAAGGGACTGCCGGAATACAAGGTGATCCTCAAATATCCGGTCAGAATCGCGCTCAATCCCTTCGTCTCGGCGATCGGCTGGGTGCTGCCGCATCTCGTCTCCGGCGTGACGATCACCGCCATCGTGCTGAACCTTCCGACGGCCGGCCCGCTGCTTTTCCGCGCGCTGATCTCGCAGGACATGTATCTCGCCGGCAGTTTCATCCTGCTTTTGAGCGCGCTGACCCTCGTCGGCATGCTGCTGTCGGATCTGCTGCTGGCGCTGCTCGATCCGCGCATCCGGTTCAATTGAGGGGAATGCGATGAGCACGCACGAAACCTTCGGAAACCACACCGGCCCCCTCCACGTCGTCGCCGACGGCCCCTCGATCAGCCCGCTGAAACAGGGCAAGACCGTCTCGACCGCCGCGATCGGCCCCTGGCGGCTGGTCGCCGGCAAACTGATCCGCCAGAAGGTGGCGATGGTGGCCGGCGCCATCATCCTATTCCTCTATCTGGTCGGCCTCTTCGCCGAATTCCTGGCGCCTGCTTTGCCGATGACCTCGCGGCCGCAATATACCTATGCCCCGCCACAGGGCTTCAGCTTTTTCGTCGAAAAACCGGACGGCAGCTCTGAATTCAATTTCCATGTGAAGGGCTACAAGGTTGAGATCGACAAGGAGGCGCTGCGCCGCACCTTCGTCGTCGACGACACCAAGGTCGTCCCGATCGGCTTCTTCGTCAAAGGTGCAGCCTATGACCTCTGGGGCCTGATCCCGATGAACCGCCACCTGATCGGCCCCCTCAACCAGAACGACCCGATGTATCTGCTCGGTGCCGACCGGCTCGGCCGCGACGTCTTCTCGCGCCTCGTCTACGGCACGCGCGTATCCATGTCGATCGGCCTCGTCGGCGTCGCCATGTCGCTGATCCTGGGTGTCGTGCTCGGCTCGATCTCCGGCTTCTACGGCGGCTGGGTCGATACGCTCATCCAGCGCGTCATCGAGGTCGTCAGCGCCATGCCGACCATCCCGCTATGGCTCGGCCTGGCAGCGGCGATCCCGCTGACATGGTCGCCGGTCAATGTCTATTTCGTCATCACGATCATCGTCTCGCTGCTCGGCTGGACCAGCCTGGCGCGAGAGGTGCGCGGCCGGTTCCTGGCGCTGCGCAGCGAGGATTTCGTCGTTGCCGCGCGGCTCGACGGATCGAGCGAGACGCGGCTGATCTTCCGCCATATCCTGCCCTCGCTGACGAGCCATATCCTTGCGGTCGTTACACTGGCCGTGCCGACCATGATCGTCGCCGAGACCTCGCTGTCCTTCCTCGGCATCGGCCTCAAGCCGCCGGTCGTCAGTTGGGGGGTACTGCTGCAAGACGCCCAGAACATCCGCACCGTCGCCACTGCGCCGTGGCTGCTGATCTGGCCGTCACTCGCAGTCGTCGTCGCCGTCCTGTCCTTCAATTTCTTCGGCGACGGCCTGCGCGATGCCGCCGACCCCTATGACAATTGAGGAGGAAACCATGACCGATCTTTCAGACGACGTCGTTCTCTCCGTCGAAAACCTCTCGATCGATTTCAGGCTGCGCACCCACATCCTGCACGCCGTCGAAAATGTCAGCTTCGAGCTGAAGCGCGGTGAGACGCTCTGCCTCGTCGGCGAAAGCGGCTCCGGCAAAAGCGTCACCGCCCGCTCGCTGCTGCAGATCGTCGACAGCCCCGGCAGCATCGTTTCCGGCCGCATCCTGCTCAACAATGGCGACGGGATCACCGATATCGCCGCCTTGAAACCGTCGGATCGGGCAATGCGCGCCATCCGCGGCCGCCGCATCGGCCTGATCTTCCAGGAGCCGATGAGTTCGCTGTCGCCGGTCCACACCATCGGCTCGCAGATCATCGAGGCGGTGCGCCTGCACAGCAATCTCGATCATCGCGCCGCCCGCGAAAGGACCGTCGAACTGCTACGCCAGGTCGAAATTCCGAACCCGGACAAGATGGCCGACCGCTATACGTTCGAATTCTCCGGCGGCATGCGCCAACGCGCCATGATCGCCATGGCGCTTGCCGGCAATCCCGATATTCTCATCGCCGACGAACCGACGACGGCGCTCGACGTCACCACCCAGGCCGAGATCCTCGACCTGATCAAACGCCTGCAGGTCGAGCGCGGCATGGCCATGCTGCTCATCACCCATGACATGGGGATCGTCGCCGAAGTGGCCGATGATGTCGCCGTCATGCGCTTCGGCCGCATCGTCGAGCGCGGCCCGGTGGATGCGATCTACCATGCCGCCGAGCATCCTTATACCCGCCAACTGCTCGCCTCGACGGTCAAGCTGACCCACCATGTCGAAGGCAGGCTGCCCGCCGCGGCGCTGTCGCCGGAGGCGCCGCAACCAATCCTGTCCGTCCGCAATCTCGGCAAGATCTACGGCTGGCACGGCAAGGCCAATACGCTGCGCGCCGTCGACGACGCCAGCTTCGATCTCTATCCCGGCGAAAACCTCGGCATCGTCGGCGAAAGCGGCTCCGGCAAGACGACGCTCGGCCGCCTGATCCTGCGCACCGTCGAGCCGACATCGGGCAGCATCACCTATCGCGGCAGGGACGGCGGCGAGATCGACGTCACGAAACTCACCAAGCGCGAACTCCGCACTTTCCACCGTGAAGTCCGCCTGGTTTTCCAGGATCCGTTCGCCTCGCTCAATCCGCGCATGACCGTCAAGGAGGTGATCGGCGATCCGCTGATCGTCAACGGGCTCGCCAAGGGCAAGGCACTGGAGGACCGCGTCGCCGAACTGATGCGCCTCGTCGGCCTCGATCCGATGGGCATGGAGCGCTACCCGCATGCCTTCTCCGGCGGCCAGCGCCAGCGCATCGGCATCGCCCGCGCGCTTGCGCTCGATCCGCGCATCATCATCGCCGACGAGGCAACGTCGGCACTCGACGTCTCGATCCGCAGCCAGATCCTCGACCTGCTGCTCGATATCCGCCAGCGGCTGAACCTGAGCTTCATCTTCATCTCGCACGACATTTCGGTCGTCCGTTATTTCTGCGATCGCGTCGCCGTCATGCATCGCGGCAAAATCGTCGAACTGGGTGAGGCAGAACAGATCTGCACCGCTCCCGAAGAGGCCTATACCAAGAGCCTCATCTCCGCTGTTCCCAATCCCGACCCTCGCGACAAGCGCATGCTGCACCGGCATCGTTTCGTTGCGCCTGCCACTATCTAAGGACGATCCCGTGCCGAAATTTTCCGCCAACCTTTCCTTCCTCTACCAGGACCTGCCCTTTCTCGACCGCTTCACGGCAGCCGCAAAGGACGGCTTCGGCGCCCTCGAATATCTCGGCCCCTATGCCGAACCGAAGGAGAAGGTCGCCGAGGCGCTGAAGGCGAGCGGCCTGAAACAGGCGCTCTTCAACGTGCCGTCCGGCGACTGGGCCGGCGGCGAGCGCGGCATTGCCTGCCTGCCGGACCGCGTAGAGGAGTTCCGCAACGGGGTCGCGCAGGCGCTCGATTATGCCAAGGCGCTCCATTGTCGGCAGGTGAATGTCATTTCCGGCCTCGTGCCTGGAGGTGCCAACCTGGAGACGCTGGAAAATGTGCTGGTCGACAATCTGAAATATGCAGCAAAGCGCTGCGCCGACGCCGGCGTCAGGCTTTTGATCGAGCCGATCAATCTGCGCGATATTCCAGGTTTCTTCCTGTCGACGACCGCTCATGCCGAGCGCATTCTCGACCGGGTCGGCTCCGACAATCTCTATATCCAGTATGATTTCTACCACATGCAGATCATGCAGGGCGACCTGATCCCGACCTTCACAAGGCTGAAGGAGAAGATCGCCCATGTGCAGATCGCCGACAATCCCGGCCGGGGCGAACCTGGCACCGGCGAGATCAACTACGGCTTCATCCTCTCCGAACTCGACCGTCTCGGCTACGACGGCTGGGTCGGCTGCGAATACAAGCCGACATCCGGCACCAGCGAGGGCCTTGGCTGGATGAAACCCTATCTGAAGTCAGCGAGAGCAGCATGAACATTGGATTTATCGGACTGGGCGTCATGGGCCGCCCGATGGCGGAACACCTGATCGACGCCGGCCACACGCTGCATCTGAACCGCGTCAAGGAAGCCTCGCAGCATCTTGTCGACAAGGGCGGCAAAGCTGCCGCCAGCGCCAGGACGGTGGCGCAAGCCTCCGACATCGTCATCCTGATGCTACCGGATACACCAGACGTCGAGGCGGTTCTCTTCGGTGAAGACGGCGTCGCCTCCGGCCTTTCCCAGGGCAAGCTCGTCATCGACATGAGCTCGATCTCGCCGGTGGCGACGAAGACCTTCGCCAAGCGCATCGAGGCGCTCGGTTGCGATTATCTCGATGCTCCCGTTTCCGGTGGTGAGGTCGGCGCCAAGGCAGCCTCGCTGACGATCATGGTCGGCGGCAAGGAGCAGATTTTCGAACGCGCCAGGTCGCTTTTCGAAAAGATGGGCAAGAACATCACCCATGTCGGCGGTAGCGGCGACGGCCAGACGGCGAAAGTCGCCAACCAGATTATCGTCGGTCTGACGATCGAGGCGGTTGCCGAAGCGCTGCTCTTTGCCAGGAAGGCCGGTGCTGATCCGGCCAAGGTGCGCTCTGCGCTGATGGGCGGCTTTGCCGCTTCGCGCATCCTCGAAGTGCATGGCGAGCGGATGGTCAAGGAGACCTTCGAGCCCGGCTTCCGCATCCGCCTGCACCGCAAAGACATGACGCTTGCCGTCGATGCCGCCCGCGCGCTCGATCTGTCGTTGCCGAACACGGCCGCCACGCAACAACTGATGAATGCCGCGATCGCCAATGGCGACGGCGAACGCGACCATTCCGCCATCATCCGCACCCTGGAACTCCTCGCCGGAGGACCCCGCTAGATCAACGCTTTTTAGAATAGCCGGACGACATCTTCGATTGCCGACTGCCGGATCCTTCTTTCCGGACGGCGAAGCCATGTCCGGACATCGATAGAGAAGGACAGGACAATGCTCAACAAAGATATCCAACTGCCCTACGGCGCCGTCTATTTCCGCAAGTCGAATCCGCCCCGCGAGGATTGGGAGCGCGACTACGTGACCGCTGGGCAAGACGGCCTCAACATCTTCCGCCACTGGTTCATGTGGAGCGCGATCGAAACCGCCCCCGGCGTCTACGACTGGGAGGAATATGACCGTCAGATGGACCTTGCCGCCGCAAACGGCATCAAGACCGTTATCGCCGAGTTGATCCATGCCGTGCCCGACTGGGCGGTGCGCAAATACGCTCATGCATTGCAGGTCAATGCCGACGGCACCAAACTCGGCTCCTATATGGGCGTGTCGTCGGCAACCGGCGGCTTTTCCAACAATGGTGGCGGCGCCGGCGCCCTGACGCTGAACTGCCCCGAAGTGAAGGAAGCAGCGGGGAAGTTCCTGATCGCGCTCGCCACCCGCTACAAGGATCATCCGGCGATCTATGGCTACGACGTCTGGAACGAGTGCAACTATTCCGCCGATGTCGATTACAGCCCTTATGCCAAGGCCGCCTTTCGCAAATGGCTGGAAGAGAAATACGGCAGCCTGAAGGTCCTGGCCAAGGCCTGGTACCGCTACAGCTATGCCGAATGGGAGGATATCGAGCCGCCGGTGCATATGGCACCCTATCCCGAATGCATCGACTGGCTGCAGTTCAAACGCGACAATTTCTATGACCAGATGCAATGGCGCATCGACACGATCCGCGCCGTCGACCAGAAGAACACCATCGTTGCCCACGGCATATCCGGCGCAATTCCCAACATGGCGGCCAACGGCTGCGACGACTGGCTCGCCGCCTCCAAGGTCGAGGTTTACGGCTTCACCTGGATCCAGGCCCGCAAGGGGTCGGAAGCCTGGAAGAACTGGTACGGCGTCGACATCAACCGCGCCGCCGCCCGCGGCAAGCCCTTCTGGCATGCCGAACGCCAGGGCGGCCCGCTCTGGCTGCAGCCGCAGGTGATCGGCCGCGACAAGGAAGATGGCCGCGTCGCCGAGCCCGAGGATATCCGTCTCTGGAGCATGACCTCACTTGCCGGCGGCGCCCGCGGCGTGATCAATCTGCGCTGGCGCCCGCTGCTCGATGGTCCACTCTTCGGCGCCTTCGGCTCCTACGGCATGGACGGCTCGCGCACGCCGCGCTCCGACATGGCAAGCGCCATGGCGAAATGGGCCAACGACACGGCACAGTCTCCCCTCTGGGAGGCAAAGCCGGTGCGCGGCGAAGTCGGCATCCTCGTCGTTCGCGAAACTCAGGAATTCGATTACCTCCTGAACCACGACCGCAAGGAGAAACCCTATCCCGAAGCCATGTGGGGGGCCTATCGGGCCTTCCTCGAAAATGGCGTGCAGCCTGACTGGGTGCATATCGACGATATCGCAGCCTATGATTTCCTTTATTTCCCCTATCCGATCATGTTCACATCAGAGCAGGCGAAATACCTGAAAGCCTGGGTCGAAAACGGCGGCACGCTGATTGCCGAGGCATGCCCCGGCTATTTCGGCGACCGTGGCCATGTCGGCACCGTGCAGCCGAACATGGGCCTCGACGAGGTCTTCGGCGCGCGCGAGGAGGAAGTCGAATTCATGCCCGATATCGGCGACCGCATCCATTTCGCTCTCGACGGCGCGGCGGTCGACGGTGGCGGCTTCCTCCAGTCTTATCGGCTGACCGGCGGAACGGGACGCGGCCACTTCACCGACGGTCGTCTTGCCGTGGTCGAAAACGCCTATGGCAAGGGCCGCACGCTGCTGATCGGCACCAACCCCTCCGTTGCCTATTACCGCGCACAGGGGAAGGCGAACGGCGCTTTCTTCGCTGAGCTATTGAGATGGAGCGGGAAGAAGCGTCACGTAACGTTGTCGAATGCCGCCCTCTTCGCCCGTATCCACAAGGGAGAAAATGGCAGCTTCCTCTGGCTCGTCAATCCGACGAGAACGGCGCAGAAGACCGAGGTGACGCTATCCGAAGGAGCGCTTGCGCAAAGCCAGGCAGTCTGGCCGATCGACCATATCGGCAATAGTGGCATCGAGGTGCCGCCGCGCGATGTGCTGATCCTGCCGCTCGATAGCTGAAATTTCAGGATGCGGATGAACTGGCACCTTCGGCAAAGGCTTCAAGCTCGGGGTCGAAGTCGACCTCGACGACATTGTTGAAGACGGCGGTGGCCAGCATGATGCCGGCAAAGGCGACGAGATCGACGAGCACCTTGGTCTCGTAGCGATCTTTCAGCATTGCCCAGAGTTCGACGGGAACAGCGTTGGAATCGGCGGCGATCGCCCTGCCGAAGGCCTCGAGCAGCGCTTCCGTCTCGGAAAGCTCCAGCGCATCGGGATCGAAGCCCTTGTTGATCAGCGCCCGGCGAAAGAAGGTGATGGCGATCTTCGATTTCGCTGCCTTCGAGATGGCATGCGAGAAAATCCAGATCTCCCGGTCGCTGATGACGGGATCGAGCTCTGCCCGCAGCGTGAACCACTCGGCATAGATGCGATGGGAGACAGGCGAATGTAAGAGCGTGCGCTTCATGTTGGTCATGCGCCCACGCAGCCTGATTTCCTCGTCATGCGCCGCACGGATCTCTTCGGAAGCACTGTCGTAGTCGATCTGCGGGAGGTGGCTCATCGGGCGCTCTTTCAGATGCATGAAGGGAAATCCGCTTGGCCGCCATGCGGCTCCCGCCTAGACTGACCAAATCGAAGGCGGAGGCAAGACATGAGCGACGACCGCGAGCATCATCACGTCGATTGGCGCGAACTTGGCGTCAAGGTCATTCCCGGCAATTCGCTCGATCCGAACACTGCGCAGACACCAGGCATGAACCGCGCAACCGCGATTAACAACGCGCGCGCCGGCGCCGAGAAGATCTGGGCCGGCACGGTGACGATCCATCCCAACGCCAAGACCGGCGCCCATCACCATGGCGATCTCGAAAGCATCATCTACGTGGTCAAGGGCAAAGCCCGCATGCGCTGGGGCGAGCATCTGGAATACACCGCCGAAGCTGGCCCCGGCGACTTCATCTACGTTCCGCCCTATGTGCCGCATCAGGAGATCAACGCCAGCCGCGACGAAACGCTGGAATGCGTTCTCGTCCGCTCAGGCCAGGAGCCTGTCGTCGTCAATCTCGATATCGAGCCTGTGGAAAAGCCGGAAGACGTTCCCTGGATCGATCCGATCCATCGCTGACCCCTCACGCCCGTCAGGCGTGAACGGCGCCGGCGCCGGTCATGGCCGGCTTCTCTATGATCCGGCCGGTATCGGCGGCATAGAGGTGGATCTGGTCGTAATCGATCGCGATGCCGATCGGATCGCCCGACTTCACCTTCACGGCCTCAGTCAGCGCCACGGCAAAGGGCAGCCCATCGAAATCGGCGTGGACGACGCGGCTTGCGCCAAGCTCTTCGATGAAATCGGCCGTTGCGAAAAGGGCGCCCGGCGCATCCGGGGCCACCAATCTGGCGGCTTCGGCGCGCATGCCGAGCACGACGCGTTTGCCTTTCAGCGGCGCGGCGCGCTCCCGCGGCAGCGCGACCCTGCGGCTTTGATCGTAGACGAAGACACCCTCGTCATTGATCGTGCCTTCGAGCAGGTTCATCGCCGGCGTGCCGACGAAGCCCGCGACGAAGCGCGAGACCGGATGATGATAGACCTCTTCCGGCGTGCCGACCTGCTCCACCCTGCCGCCGTTCATCACCACCAGCCGGTCGGCCAGCGTCATCGCCTCGGTCTGGTCATGCGTGACGAAGATCGAAGTGGTGCCGAGACGGCGGTGCAGGCGGCGGATTTCGGCGCGCATGGCGATACGCAGCTTGGCGTCGAGGTTCGATAGCGGCTCGTCGAAGAGGAACACCTTCGGCTCGCGGATCATCGCGCGGCCCATGGCGACGCGCTGGCGCTGACCGCCGGAAAGAGCGGCGGGCCGGCGCTCGAGGAACGGTTCGAGGCTGAGCGCCCTGGCGACCTCCCCGATGCGCCGGCTCCGCTCTGCCTTCGAAACACCGGCCACCTTCAAGGCGTAGCCGATATTCTCGGCAACGCTCATATGCGGATAAAGCGCATAGTTCTGGAACACCATGGCACAGCCGCGCTCGCGCGGCTCCAGCTGGTTGACGACGCGGCCGTCGATGGAGATTTCACCGCCGCTGATCTCCTCGAGACCGGCGATCATGCGAAGCAGCGTGGACTTGCCGCAGCCGGACGGCCCGAGGATGACGATGAACTCGCCCGACAGGATGTCGAGATCGACGCCGTGAACGACGGGGGTCTTGCCGTAGTTTTTCTTCACGCCACGAATGGAGATCGGTGCCAAGGGGAGTACTCCTTCACTTCTCGGTGGAGATAAGGCCGCGTACGAACCAGCGCTGCATCAGAATGACGAGGATCAATGGCGGCGACATGATGATCAGGGTTCCGGCCATGGCGACGTTCCAGTCGGGCAGGCCGAATTCGGACGGGATGAGGGTCTTGAGCTGCGTCACGGCGATGCCGAAATTCGGATCGGTAGTGATCAGCAGCGGCCAGAGATACTGGTTCCAGGCCCAGACGAACATGATCGTGAAGAGTGCGATCATGTTCGGCCGCGAAAGCGGCAGCAGAATGTCCCAGAAGAACCGGACCGGACCCGATCCGTCCATCTTCGAGGCCTCGGCCAGCTCGTCGGGAACCGTCAGGTAGAACTGCCGGTAAAGGAAGGTGCCGGTCGCGGTCGCGACCAGCGGCAGAACGAGGCCGGGATAGGAATTCAGCAGGCCCCATTCGAGCTTGATCTGGATGCCGGTGATCTGTGCGACGAGCCAGCTTATGCCGGTGACATCGAGGATCGTCTGGAACGGCTGCAACGCGTTCGCCGCAATCGAATAGGTCGGTACGATACGGACTTCCAGCGGCAGCATCAGCGTGATGAAGATGATCCAGAAAATCACATAGCGGCCGCGGAAGCGGAAGTAGACGATCGAGAAGGCTGCCATGGAAGACAGCATGACCTTGCCGGCGCCGACGGTTGCGGCAAAGATGATGCTGTGGAACAGCTTGTTGCCGAGATCGGCGCGAACCCAGGCGGTCTCAGCGTTTTCCCAGAAATGCGAGCCCGGCATCAGCGGCAGCGGCACGCGATTGACCGTCTCCAGATCGAGGGTCGACGCGATGATGACGATGGCGAAAGGCAGAAGCGCGATCACCATGCCAAGCGCGAGAAGGCTATAGCAGATGAAGTTGAATATCGGCGTGCGTTCGATCATGTCCGCGACCTCACTTGTAGTGCACGCGCCGCTCGATGAAGCGGAACTGGAAGATTGTGAGAAGGACAACGAGCACCATCAGGATGATGGACTGCGCTGCAGCGCCCGAATAATCGAGACCCCTGAAGCCGTCGAAATAGATCTTATAGACCATGAGCTCGGTGGCGCGCGCCGGGCCGCCCTGCGTCATGACGTCGACGATACCGAAGGAATCCTGGAAGCTCTCGGTGATGTTGATGACGAGCAGGAAGAACAGCGTCGGCGTCAGCAGCGGCAGCTGGATATCCCAGATCCGGCGCATCGGCCCCGAGCCATCCATGGCGGCGGCCTCGATCAGCGAGCGCGGAATGCCTTGCAGCGCCGAGAGGAAGAAGATGAAGTTATAGCCGATATATTTCCAGGAAAAGGCGACAACGACCGCGATCATCGCATCTTTGCCGTCGAGCGCGGGGTTCCAAAGGCCGGGCCAGACGTGGTTGATGACCGACAGAAGGCCGGCCTCCGGTGCCAGGATGAAGCGGAAGGCGAGGCCGAGAGCGGGAGCGGCAATCGCGTAAGGCCAGATGAAGACCGACCGATAGACCTTGTGACCACGCAGTTCACGATCCGTCAAAAGCGCCAGGATCAGCGCCAGCCCCATGGCAATGGCGGTCGAGCTGAAGCCGAAGATCATGCTGCGGGTGATCGAGTCCCAATAGATCGGATCGGTGAGCAACTGTCTGAAATTGTCGAAACCAACCCAGGCATTGCCGCCGCCCCATGGCTGCTCGAGCGTGAACGCCCAATAGAGCGCCTGCGCGCTCGGCCAATAGAAGAAGACGAAGATCAGCAACAGCATCGGAAATGCGAAGAGCAGCCCGATTGTCGTTGAGGAGAAAGTGACGCGCTTTTCCATGGGTGGTCGTTTTCGGCCTGATGTGGTTAGGCGCGGGCGGCGAGTTCGCAGCCGCGACAAATGAGAGACTTACAAAGACGCACCCGGCGCGCAAAACGCGGGCCGGGTGCGTCTCATATCAACCGATCAGGGGAGCTGAACGTTCTTGTAGGTTTGCTGGAAGCGACGCAGCAGCGTATTGCCGCGTTCGGCAGCGCTGTCGAGCGAAGCCTGGACATCGGCATTGTTGACGAAGATTGCCTGCAGACCATTGGCGATTTCGGTGCGGACCTGCAGCAGGCCACCGAGACGGATGCCCTGCGGAGCAGCATCGCCAGCAGGCGATGCGGTCAGGCTCTGAATGGCGAGTTCGCGGCCGGCGTAAGGCGCCTTGTCGTAAAAGCCCTGCTTCTTCAGATATTCGAAGCCGGAGTTACGAACCGGAATGTAGCCGGTAACGGTCGACCAGGTCAGCGCTTCTTCCGGCTTGGCAATGAAGTTGAAGAAGGCAGCGGCAGCCTTGTATTCAGCGTCGGAATGACCCTTCAGAACCCAGAGCGAAGCGCCGCCGACATAAGAACTGTGCCGGGTCGCATCGCCGTAGGTCGGGAGCATGGCAACGTCCCAGTTCATGCCTTGTTTGGCGGTGCGGCCAACGTTGCCGTGGTCGCCGACCGAGGTCAGGATGACCTGGCAATCGCCAGCGGCAAAGGCTTCGACGAAGGTCTGACCGACAGCCTTGTTCTTGATGACGGCCAGCTTGCTGTCGTACCAGGACTTGAGGTCCTTGACGTAGCTGACGAGAAGCGGGTTCTTGTTGAACACCAGCTCGGCGTCGAGACCTTCAAAGCCGTTCTTCTTCGTGGCGATCGCTTCGCCGTTCACGGCTTCGAACTGCTCGATGTACTGCCAGACTTCGTTGTTGGAGATGTCAAAGCCGAGCGGGCAAGCATAGCCTGCATCCTTCAGAGCCTTGAGGTCCTCGCCTGCTTCTTTCCAGGTCGCCGGAGCATGATCCTTGCCAATCTTGGCGAAGGCGTCCTTGTTCCAGTAGAGAAGAGCGGTCGAGGAGTTGAAGGGGAAGGAGTACATCTCGCCCTTCGATGTCGCGTAGTAGCCGGAGATACCGGAGAAGTAGTCCTTCCAGTCGACATTGTAGCCCATGTCGGTCATCAGCTTGTTGGCCGGGTAGTAGGCGCCGGAGAGCATGATGTCGAGGGTGCCGGCGTCGGAGACCTGGGCGATGGTCGGCTGCTTGCCGGCGCGGAAGGCAGCAATGGTGTTCTGCAGGGACGCGTCGTAGCTGCCCTGGCTGGTACAGACGACTTCGTAGTCGGCCTGCGACTGGTTGAAGCGATCGCACTGCTCCTGGACACGCTTGGCGATGTCACCGGAATTGCCGAACCAGAAGTCAATCTTGGTCTTATCGGCGGCGGCAGCGGGACCAGCAAGAAACGCTGTAGCGAGAAGGGCGCCAACGGCGCCGAGAAGCTTGGCTTGCATGAGAACCTCGAACGTAAAAGGGACGCGCACTTTCAGCGCACGCCCTATTAGCTGGTTCAAATTGCCACGGCCAATGAATATTACATGACATGAAACAACCAAAATACAGATGTCATAAAACCTTCACGTAGCCGTTATTCGCAAATCCCGGAGAAATATTTAGAGAATTTTCTAAATTTGCTTCAGCATATTGTCAATAAATTACAGCTATATTCGAAACAATGGAATTTTAGAGCATATTTAATATTTATCTATATTATGACAGAGCGCCTTTATTCGGCTGCTCCGGCCCAACGAAACTTGTAAAAACACCCGCGTTTTTGCCATTGCACTGCTGTGCAACCCCAGGGTTCAGGCCTCAGGATTGAAGGGAATCCTTCAGGATCGCCGCAAAACGCGGATCGAATGCACGGCTGATCGGTCCCGCGGCAGCCCCGAGCGCCACAGACCAGGGATCGGCCATGCCGGGCTGCAGGCGCGGCAGCGTCCGGCCACGACGTTCAGCGATCGAAGGCAGCAACGGGCCGATTGCCGCAATCAACCTGTGCACCAGCGCTTCCGGCGCGCTGCCGCAGAGGATCACCGTCTGCGGATCGAACAGCGTCTCGATGAGATGGATGCTCCAGCGCAGGTCCACTGCCGCTGCTTCGACCCAGGCGTCGATGCTTTGATCGCCCCTCAAGGCAAGGTCATTGATCCGTGCATAAAGGCCGGGCTCGGCGGGATCGACCGACAGATGCTGATAGAGCGAGGCGAGCGAGGCGCGATGTTCGAGCGGCGTCGATTTGCCGTCGGCAAACAGCAGCGCCATGCCGATCTCGCCGGCATTGCCGTTGGTGCCGCGGTAGAGCTCACCGTTCAGAATGAGGCCGGCGCCGATGCCATAGCCGACGAAGAGGCAGACGGCGTGGTCGAGGCCGTGGGCAGCTCCCACCATGCGCTCGGCGGTCGCCGCCGCCGCCGCATCGTTCTGCAGGCCGACATCGAGCCCGGTGCCGGCGGTCAGCGTTTCCAACAACGGAAATTTCTGCCAGGCCTCCATCATCCAAGGATCGTCGCCGCTGCCAGCGACCCCGAAGGGCCCTGGCATGGCGGCGCCGAGGCCGACCAGCCGCTTTTCCGATTGCTCAACGATCCCGGCAAGCTTTGAGCGTATGCCGGCGACGAGATCGAGGATGACCTTCGTCCCGTCCGACGGACCTCCGGGCGGCAGACCGGCCTCATCACGCACGAGAACTCTGCCGACGAGATTAACGGCGACCGCCCGCGTCACATGCCGGTCGATCTGCAGGCCGATCGCAAAGGCGCCTTCGGGCACTAGGCCGTAGGGCGTCGAGGGCTGGCCCCTGCCCCTCCTCACCGCCTCTTGCGAACTGACGAGACCGTCGCGCTCGAGTTCCTCGATGATATTGGACACCGTCTGCTTGGTCAGCCGCGTCGCCCGTGCCAGATCGGCGCGTGAAAGCGCACCGTTGATCCTCAGGGCGTCGATCATCACGCGCCGGTTATGCGCGCTGGTGCCTTCGTGATTGGTGCCGCTCTTGGCCCGGATCGGGCGGCTGTCATTCATGTGCAATTCCCTCTTGACTCCAATAGAATGTTGAAGAAGTAATAAGTCAAGACACTTGACTTAATGAGGAACCGGAGAGTTCCAGGGAACGCAGGAGGCGGGCACCGGCTCCGACGACGCTCCGAGACGACGAACCGGCACGCTTTCCACGCGTGCCTTCTCGAACACCGATGGCGGAGGGCCGCCCTCGGCAATGCGTAAATGTCAAAAAACTGGAGGCTGCAATGCTGAAATCCTTTAACAAGACGCTTCTGGGTGCGGCCTTGATCGGCGTGTCCCTTGCGCCGCACGCTTTCGCCGAAACGACGCTGAACGCGCTTTTCATGGCGCAGGCCGCCTATAGCGAGGCCGATGTGCGCGCCATGACCGACGCCTTCGCCAAGGCGAACCCCGATATCAAGGTCAATCTCGAATTCGTTCCCTATGAAGGCCTGCACGACAAGACGGTGCTGGCGCAGGGTTCCGGCGGTGGTTACGACGTCGTCCTCTTCGACGTCATCTGGCCGGCCGAATACGCCACCAACAAGGTGCTGGTCGACGTCTCCTCGCGCGTCACCGACGAGATGAAGAAGGGCGTGCTGCCGGGTGCCTGGACCACCGTGCAATATAACGGCAAATATTACGGCATGCCGTGGATCCTCGACACCAAATATCTGTTCTATAACAAGGAAATCCTCGAAAAGGCCGGCATCAAGGCGCCGCCCAAGACCTGGGACGAACTGACCGAGCAGGCAAAGACGATCAAGGACAAGGGCCTTCTCGCCACGCCGATCGCCTGGAGCTGGTCGCAGGCCGAAGCCGCGATCTGCGACTACACCACGCTCGTCAGCGCCTATGGCGGCGATTTCCTGAAGGACGGCAAGCCGGCCTTCCAGACCGGCGGCGGCCTCGATGCGCTGAAATACATGGTCTCCAGCTATTCCTCGGGCCTCACCAATCCGAATTCCAAGGAATTCCTGGAAGAGGATGTCCGCAAGGTCTTTGAAAACGGCGATGCCGCCTTCGCGCTGAACTGGACCTACATGTACAACATGGCCAACAATCCGAAGGACAGCAAGGTCGCGGGCAAGGTCGGCGTCGTGCCGGCGCCGGGTATTGCCGGCAAGAGCGAGGCTTCGGCCGTCAATGGCTCGATGGGTCTCGGCATCACCTCGGCCAGCCAGCATCCCGAGGAGGCCTGGAAATACATTACCTTCATGACCTCGCAGGCGACGCAGAATGCCTATGCCAAGCTCAGCCTGCCGATCTGGGCCTCCTCCTATGAGGACCCTGATGTCACCAAGGGCCAGGAAGAGCTGATCTCGGCCGCCAAGATCGGCCTGGCTGCGATGTATCCGCGTCCGACGACGCCGAAATATCAGGAGCTCTCGACCGCGCTGCAGCAGGCGATCCAGGAATCGCTGCTCGGCCAGTCCTCTCCCGAGGACGCGCTGAAGTCCGCCGCCGACAATAGCGGCCTCTGATCAAGCACGAAGACCCGGGCGGCGTCTGCCGTCGCCCGGTCTCGAACACCTATAACGAAGAAGGGTCGCCTTGATGTCGGGCACTTGGCTGACAACCCGCGCGTGGCTTTTGATGCTGCCGCTTCTCGTGGTCATGATTTCAGTCATCGGCTGGCCTCTGATCGATACCGTCGGCCTCTCCTTCACCGATGCCAAGCTCGTCGGTGCTGAAGGAAACTTCGTCGGCATCGACAATTACACCAAGATGATCTCCGGCTCGAATTTCCAGCGCACGCTTATCACCACCGCATGGTTCGCGATCATCTCGGTCGCCGCCGAAATGGTAATCGGCGTTTTGGCAGCCCTGCTGCTGAACCAGCAGTTTCGCGGCCGCACCGCGCTTCGTGCCCTGATGATCCTGCCCTGGGCGCTGCCGACCGTCGTCAACGCCACGCTCTGGCGGCTGATCTACAATCCGGAATACGGCGCACTGAACGCCGCGCTGACCCAACTCGGCCTGCTGGAGGCCTACCGCTCCTGGCTCGGCGAACCAGGCACGGCGCTGGCGGCCCTCATCGTCGCCGATTGCTGGAAGAATTTCCCGCTTGTTGCGCTGATCGCGCTCGCCGCACTCCAGGCCGTGCCGCGCGACATCACCGCCGCCTCGCTGGTCGACGGCGCCGGCGCTTTCGCCCGCTTCCGCTTCGTCATCCTGCCCTATCTCGCCGGTCCATTGATGGTCGCCCTGGTGCTACGCACCATCGAGGCCTTCAAGGTGTTCGACATCATCTGGGTCATGACCCGCGGCGGCCCGGCCAACAGCACACGTACGCTGTCGATCCTGGTCTATCAGGAAGCCTTCTCCTTCCAGCGGGCAGGCTCCGGCGCCTCGCTGGCATTGATCGTCACGCTGCTGGTGACGCTGCTTGCTGCCGGCTACGCCGCTCTGGTGCGCAAGACGGCTGGGAGTGCGGCCTGATGGAACGCCAGAGCCCACTTTTTTCCGCCTTCATTCACCTCTGCGCGCTGCTGCTTGCCGCCGTCATCCTGGCGCCGATCCTGTGGCTGTTCATCATGAGCATCTCGCCGGCCGCCGACCTTGCGGCAAAGCCGCTGCGCTGGTGGCCGCAGACGGCAGATTTCTCGCGCTACGGCGTGCTGCTCTCGACGCTCGAAAACAGCGCCGGCGCCGCCTTCACCTCGTCGCTGCGCAACAGCATCGAAGTGGCGGGCATGACGACGATCGCCGCCATCGCGCTCGCCGTTCCGGCCGGCTGGGCTGTGTCGCGCACGCCTTCGGTCGGCTGGTCGCTGTCGATGGTGATCGCCACCTACATGCTTCCGCCGGTGGCGCTCGCGGTGCCCCTCTATATGGGGCTTTCCCATCTCGGCATGCTGAACAACGTCTTCGGCCTCGCGCTCGTCTATCTAACCATCCTTGCGCCCTTCACCACCTGGCTGATGAAGTCGGGTTTCGATTCCATCCCGCGCGAAATCGAATCCGCCGCAATGATCGACGGCGCCGGCCTGTTTCAGACGCTCAGGATCATCACGCTGCCGCTGGCCGCCCCCGTGGTGGCGACCTCCAGCCTCTTTGCCTTCCTGCTAGCCTGGGATGAATTCTTCTATGCGCTGCTCTTCACCTCGGACCAGCGCGCCAAGACGCTGACCGTCGCCATTGCCGATCTCGCCGGCGGCCGCGTTTCCGATTACGGACTGATCGCGACGGCAGGCGTGCTCGCCGCCCTGCCCCCGGTGCTGATCGGTCTCGTCATGCAACGCGCCCTGATTTCGGGGCTGACCAGCGGCGGCGTCAAGGGATGAACATGACAACAGAAAGACCCCGGCCGGCCGGACTTGCCGCGATCGATCGCGAAATGGCGCGCCAGCATGCCGATGCGATCGTCTCATACGAAGCTGCACAGCCGATGGCGGCGACGGCCGCCGCTTCGCTGAAAAAGACCGGCAGGCTGCTGCTCATCGGCATGGGCGGCTCGCATGCCGTCAACCGCGCCGTCGAGCCGCTCTACCGGGCCCTCGGCATCGATGCCGTCGCCTTACCGCTGTCCGAACAGCTCGGCCAGCCGCTGCCGATCGCCGGCAAGACGATCTTCGTCACCTCGCAATCGGGCGAAAGCGCCGAGGTCGTGCGTTGGTTCAACGAGACCGGCGGCACGGAGGAGACTTTTGGCCTGACACTCGAAGGCAATTCCTTCCTCGCAAAAACCGCTCCGTCGCTGGTGGGCAGCGGCGGCACCGAGCTCGCCTTCGCCGCGACCCGCAGCCTGACGGTTACTTTCGCCCTGCATCTGGCGATCCTTTCTGCCCTCGGCGAAGATCCTGACACCGCACTTGCCGCCCTCAAGGCACCGGAAGATCATGACATCGCCGCCGCGCTCTCGGCGCTCGAAAACGTCGCGACCATTGTCACGTCGGGCCGCCGGCTGCAGGGTATCGCCGAGGCGCTCGCGCTCGGATTGACCGAGCTGTCGCGCCGTCCCTGCTTCTCGCTCGAAGGCGGCCAGCTGCGCCACGGTCCGATGGAGATGCTGGGGCCGGAGATCGGCGTCGTGCTATTCCGCGGCTTGGACGAGACGGCTGGCCTGGTGACGGCAATGGCGACATCCGCGGTCGAGACCGGCGCCCCCGT
The DNA here is from genome assembly GCF_013087625.1 of Rhizobium changzhiense. NCBI lineage: Bacteria > Pseudomonadati > Pseudomonadota > Alphaproteobacteria > Hyphomicrobiales > Rhizobiaceae > Rhizobium > Rhizobium changzhiense. The sequence goes on along the minus strand of NZ_JABFCQ010000008.1, from coordinate 57,865 downwards.
CATCCTGTTCGACGCGTCCAGCGAAGCGCCGGTCGCCGGAGCGGTGACGATCCGCTCCGCCCCGGCCACCGGCCTTGCCGCGATCTTCGCCATGCTGCCGGTCGCCCAGCGGCTGATGATCGCCTTTGCCGATGCCCGCGTGGAGAATGCCGGAACGCCGGTTCGATCCACCAAAATCACCCGGAGCGAATGAATGCGGCCGCTTGCAGTCATCGGCAACGTCAATGTCGACCTGATCCTTGGCCCGGCCGCCCCCTGGCCGAAGGCCGGGACGGAAATCATCGTCGATCATGACGAGTTGCGCGTCGGCGGGGCCGCCGGCAACAGCGCGCTCGCCTGGCAAGCGCTCGGCGTCGAATTCGCAATCGCCGCCAATATCGGCAGTGATCAGTTCGGCCGCTGGCTGAGCGAAGCCTTCGGCCACCGTTCCGACAAGTGGCCGGTACGTCCTGAGAAAACGACACTCTCCGTCGGCATCACCCATCCGGACGGCGAGCGCACCTTCTTCACGACGAGGGGCCACCTGCCGCGTTTCAGCCTGGCAGACGTCTTCGCCGTCATCGAGGGCGCAAGACTGCAGGACGGCTACGCGCTTCTTTGCGGCTCGTTCCTGACCGACGATCTGACAGAAGAATACGGCAAGTTCTTCGACTGGGCCGACAGCCATGGCATCACCGTCGCGCTCGATACCGGCTGGCCGCTCGACGGCTGGACAGACGAGAATTGCGCAGCGACACGCGCCTGGCTCTCCCGCAGCGGTGTCGCGCTGCTGAACGAGGTCGAATCGACGACGCTTGCCGGCATCGCCGATCCGATCGAGGCCGCGCGTCACATCAGGTCGCATATGCCGGCGGGTGCGATCGTCGTCGTCAAACGCGGCCCGGACGGCGCTCTCGCGATCGGGCCGGACGGCAGCTCCGTTTCGGTGGCAGCGCCCGTTGTCGAAGTCGTCGATACGATCGGCGCCGGCGATGTCTTCAACGCCGCCTTTCTCGCCGCGCTCGCAAGCGGTGAGCCGCTGGTTTCCTGCCTGATGGCGGGAACCGAGGTTGCCTCGCGCGCCATCTCCACTCTTCCCCGCAACTATGGCGGCCCGACATCTCTTCAGGAGCCCTTGCGATGAGCGCGCTCGAAATTCAAAACATCCGCAAGACCTATAGCGACGTCGAGACGCTGAAAGGCATCGACATCTCGTTGGAAAGCGGCGAATTCCTGGTGCTGCTCGGCTCCTCCGGCTGCGGCAAGTCCACGCTGCTGAACATCATCGCCGGCCTTGCCGAGGCGACGAGCGGCGATGTCAGGATCGGCAGCCGCTCGGTGCTCGGCGTGCATCCGAAGGACCGCGACATCGCCATGGTCTTTCAATCCTACGCGCTCTATCCCAATCTGACTGTGCACCGGAACATCGGTTTCGGCCTGGAAATGCGCAAGGTGCCGGCGCGGGAGCGCGACAGGGCCGTACACGATGCCGCCAAGCTCCTGCAGATCGAAAACCTCCTCGACCGCAAGCCGAGCCAGCTTTCCGGCGGCCAGCGCCAACGGGTCGCGATCGGCCGAGCGCTGGTGCGCAAACCTGAGGTATTCCTCTTCGACGAGCCGCTCTCCAACCTTGACGCCAAGCTGCGCATGGAGATGCGTACCGAGATCAAGCGGCTGCATCAGATGCTGAAGACCACGGTCGTCTATGTCACCCATGACCAGATCGAGGCGATGACCCTTGCAAGCCGCATCGCCGTCATGCGCGACGGCCGCATCGAGCAGCTGGGCACGCCAGAGGAGATCTACAACCATCCGGCAACGCTCTATGTCGCGACCTTCGTCGGCGCGCCGCCGATGAACTTGCTGCAGGCGACGGTGCGCGACGATCGCCTGGCGCTTTCCGGCTCCAATGCGATCCTGCCCCTGCCCGCTCGCTTCCGCCAGACGGCCGGCGATGGCCGCGACCTTATCCTCGGGATCCGTCCCGAGGCGCTTCGCACGGACGGTGCCGGCCCGTCGATCGAGGGATGCCTTGAGGTCGCAGAGCTGACCGGCCCGGAACTCGTCGTCACCGCCCTTGCCGGAAATCAGCGGCTGATGGCCTGCCTGCCGCCACGCACACCGATCCGCGATAACGAAAAGCTCACCCTCTTTTTCGACGAGGAAGCAATGCATCTCTTCGACCCGGAAACCGGTCTCAGCTGCGGCCGCTAGAGTATGTCGCGGGAAAAGTGTGCAGGGGTTTTGCGACAACGACATGCGTAAAAACAAGGACCTAAAGCGCGAGGAGCGAATCTGAAAGATCGCGACGCGCTTTAGCGACGGAACGCTATCCCCGACAGTTGTTCAATTCGCCGCGTCAGTAGGCTTCCGCTGGTAGACGTGAATATAGTCGACGAGCAGAATGGAAGGATTCGGCGTTTCATCGATCGGCCAACCCGAGCCAAGTGCCAGGTTCACCAGCGGATAGAACGGCATGTGGAATTCCTTCGGCGTGTCGAAGCTCCAGATGAACTGACGGTCGAGGTAGAAGCTCGTCTTGTCGGCTTGGATATCGACGCCGTAGGTGTGATATTCGCTGTTCAGAATTCCGTCCTGGACGGTTTGCCAGTGGCCGCCGGTCGTGTTCTGGCCGCCTTGGCTCTGACGCCAGATATGAAAGCCCATGCTAAATTCGTAGGGCGCGCGCCCATAATATTCCAGGACGTCGATCTCGGCGGTGTATTTCGACCGGTCGAGCCCGATAAGCCAGAAGGCCGGCCAGACGCCCCTGCCCGGCGGCAGCTTCATCCGTGCTTCGAAATAACCGAATTGCTGCGAGAATCCTTCGCCTTTCGGGTTCACCGACGACAGCAGGCCTGAGCGCCAGGTTCCATCGGCCTCCTTGCGTGCTTCGATCTTCAGAATTCCCTGATCGGTGGTAAATGGAAAGCCGGGGGCCGGATCTGTGAAACGGGCGTCACCGAAATCGCCGTTCCAGGGCGTATGGGCGATCCAGCGGGAACTTCTCTCCCCCCAGGCCGAGACGTCGAGACTGTCGAAACTCTCCTCGAACGTAAGCTGGTAGGCATTGATATTGAGTGGTTCCTGAGCCACGCTGGGCTGGCCGGGCAACGCCCCCAGACCAAGAACGATTAGCAAACCCAGAGCCTTAGAAGATATCCCGTAACGCATTCTGCTCCTCCGAAAACGCCAAACCAATCGTTGGGCTGCACTTGTTTCGATCATGAGATGAGAACTCCGTTTCGTCGCGGCATGAGCCTTTGGACGACGATGGTCTCTATGCCGTCGGGCCTTCCGACAATTTGCCACACGAGCAGCGCGAAGGCCCAGAAGATCGCCACTGCCGCCCCGCCGCAAAGCGCCAGGCTGACGATCAGGTTGAGGCCGACAGGCATGGCGGCGAGCATCGGCTCCATCCACAGCAGGAAAGCGATCATCGGCAAGCTCGCGGCCAGCGGCCGGCAAAACGAATTCAGCTGCGCGGCAAAACTCGCGCCGATGAGCCGCCGCGTGATGACCAGCGATGCGCCATAGGCGACGAGGACTGCCACGATCCGTGCGCCGATCGCACCCGCTACCTGAAAATAGGCGATGCCCAGGATGGTGACTGGAGCCCTGACGGCGAACTCGACAAACATCCTGAGGGCGACATAACGGGTATTGTTCATGACCATGGCCAATGGCGGCATCATGTTCGTGGGAAGACCGAGTAGGCTGACAAGACACAGCCATTGCAGGATCGGCGCGGACGATGCCCATTTCTCGCCGACGAGGATCCGCACGGTCGGCTCGGCGAGAAGAGCAAGCGCGATGAGAATGGGCGCCGCGACGAAGGTGATCGCATTCGTCGCCTTTAAATAGGCGACGATCAAGTTGCGGCGGTCTTCGACAGTGGAGAATGCCGCCATCAGCGGGCGCAGCAACGGGCCGACGAAGGTCTGGTATGGAATACCCGCGATATTGTCGGCAACGCTGAAGGCGCCGAAGGTCGATAAGCCCGTAAAGCGCGGCAAAAGCAGTCGGTCCAGCTGCCAATTGATCGAATTCAGCACCTGCGAGACGGTATTCCAGCTGATCATGTCCTGAAAATGCTTCCATTCGGAGAGGCTGAATGTCGGTCGCATCGGCGCGAAGACATAGGACGTGATCATCGCCGCAGTCGGGCCGGCGACCGCTCCGATCGCCAGCCCCCAATAGCTGCCTGTTGCCACAGCTACACCTACCCCGAACAGCAATGTCGATCCCTTGGCGATAAGATCGAGCGCGAACTCGCGTTTGAAGTCGAACCGCTGCATGAAAAGAACCATGCGCGGACTGATCATGCTGCGCATGGCAGGCGCGATCGAGAGAACGGCGACAAGGGCGAAAAGCCGGGAATCGTCGTAGATCAGCGCCATCGGCCAGGAGATGATCATCATCAGCAGGCTGATGGCGAGCCCCCTCAGCAGGCTGAGGGTGAAGGCCGTGGCGAACATCTCGTTCGAAGGCGAAGGCTGGCGCATCAGGGCTTGCGTCAACGGCAGGTCCAGGATCGCCTCGACGATGACCAGCACCGAGGTCGCGATGGCGACCAGGCCGAAATCCGCAGGGCTCAAAAGCCTTGCCAGCACCAGAAGGCTGACGAAATCGAGCATCCGCGCCAGGAATTTTCCGCTGATGGTCCAGATGCTCGCCGTCGCCGTCCTCTGAGATACGCTTGACATGATCTGTTTATCTATTCCTCGTCGAGGGTTTGAGACGGTTTCGGTCGCAGCGGCAAGACAGGCAGCTCCGTTCCTTGCCCTCAGCCTGGCCGTCTTCTGAAGGCCTCGGCGGGTCGGTCGCCATGGGTGGTCAGTTGCTGCTCGATCAGGCTGGACAGACGGTCGCGGAACACGGCGGAAGAGAATTTCAGCGAGTGCGCGCGGATGGCATGCGGATCGATATTGTCCTCCACCTCTTCGAACGCCGCCATCGTTTCCAACAGAGCTTCCGTGGTCTGCTGCGCGAAGCGAAACCCGACCTGCGGCGAGGAAACGGTTTCCCTGGCGCCGCCGGCGTCGAAAGCCAGGACCGGCCGCCCTGATGCCATGGCTTCCACCGGCAGGATGCCGAAATCCTCCGTCCCCGGAAACAACAGGGCGCGGCATCGCGACAGGTGGTCGCGCAGAACGTTGAAGGGCTGATGGCCGAGAAACTGAACGGTCGGTCCGGCGATCGACTTCAGATAGGCCAATTGATCGCCCTCGCCGATCACGACCAGCTTCCTGCCGGCCTCGGTGCAGGCGCGAACGGCGATATCCGGCCGCTTGTAGGTGGTCAGCTGTCCTGCATAGAGATAGAACTCGCCCTTCCCCTTCCCCACAGCAAAATCGTCGGTCGCAACCGGCGGATGGATGACGATGGATTCTCGGTCGTAGAAGCGGCGGATGCGGCTTGCGACATAATCGGAATTGGCAACGAACACATCGACCCGCGAGGAGGTCGTCACGTCCCAGGCGCGCAGCATCGGCGCGGTGATCGACATCATTGCGCGACCCACCCAGGGCAGGCCATGGCGGTAGACATGGAACTGATCCCAGATGTAGCGCATCGGCGAATGGCAGTAGCAGATATGGAGGGCGTCGGCGCGCGTGATGATGCCCTTGGCGGGTCCGGATTCGCTCGACAGCACGAGATCGTAATCCTGCAGATCGAACTGCTCGAGCGCGAAGGGCATCAGCGGCAGCATCTTGGTATAATGCCGCTGCGCACCGGGGATCTTCTGCAGGAAGGATGTGCGGATGTTCCGCGTCTTCAGAAAATCGCTGATGCGATCCCGGTTGCAGACGAGGGTGAAAATGTCGGCCTGCGGAAACATGCGGCACAGCTCTTCGACGACCTTCTCGCCGCCACGCATCGAAACGAGCCAATAATGCACGATGGCGACACGAAGCTGCTTGGTATCGCTCACGCTTCCGGCCTCGGAGACACGTCTTTTCGCCATGACAGGCGCATCGCCGAGAAATGCCCTCGCGTCGGGAAGAGAGGTTGTTGCCTTAAGGGTCAACTCAATACTCCTTGTATCGCCACACCGTCTGTCAGCTCGGGAACCGCATTCTTCGAAATCAGGCTGTGGTATTCGGAAAGAAGCGCGTCGCGCCATTCCTCGTGTGTCGACGCAAGATCCGGCGACAGCCGGAAAGCCCGCTCGCTCATGGCGCGGACCTCGTGCCTCGGCATTTGGCTAAATCTCGTCAAAGTATCGGCAAAGGCGCTTTCGTCAGCCGTATCGCAGGCGATCGCCATGCCGGCTCTTTCCATTTCCTCGGCAAGAAAGGCGCTGCGCGACATGATGACCGGCAGCCCGCTCCTGGCCGCTTCGATAGCGACGAGGCCGAATGGCTCGGGATAGCGAGACGGCATCAACAATGCACGCGCCTTGCGGATGGTCGGGCCGATCTCCGCATGCGACTGCCAGCCGAGGGCCCTGACGTGATCTCCCGAAGCCGCAACCAGCGGCATCAGCGGCCCGTCCCCGATCACGCAGAGCCTGACGCCGGCTTTGCGCGTGGCGGCCACGGCGTCCTCTATGCCCTTCTCCTCGTCCAGCCGCCCGATGAAGACGAATTCGTCGTTGGCCTCCGCCTCGATGCGCTTGATGGAGAGCGGAGCGACGGGATTGCGGATCGTCGTCAGTCGCTCGGGCCGATATCCGGCGCCGACGAGGAAGCTTGCCATCTTCTCGTGCAGCAGGATGATGCGGCCGAAATCGGCCTGATCCTTCAGCCGCCGGAGGATATTGGAGCCGCGGGCAACCCGCCACAATTTGTGCGAATAACTTCTCTTGTCGCAGGCCGTCGCAATGCAGCCTCCGCCGAGCGGGCGTCGAAGGCAGACTTCCTGCGCCTGATAATCGAAAAAGGCGCCGTTGGGGCAGGCCGTGAAGAAATCATGCGCGTGCACCGCACATCGTCTGGCGACCGGCATCAACGCCCTGAAAATCGCCGGAGACAGGATCTGGTGCCAGCCATGCACATGGTAGACGGTGTTGGCGGTGTCGTTTGCGGCAATCCAGTTCGCGACCATACGGACGGCGGCGCCATTGTGAATGCCGGTCACGAAAGCCTTCGCACGCTCGGCACTGAGCAGATCGCGGCTGTTCAGCCCGACCATTACGACCCCGAGTGCAGCGAGCTCCGCATTGGCGGCGTCATCCCCGCAAATATAAGTCACAGGGATGTCGAGGCCCCGAAAAAGCTTGGCGGACAGCACCGCCAGCGCCGTCGCACCGCCTCTGGCCACCGAATAGTCGTCGATGATGACCACGCGATCGATCTTTGTCGTGCCGGGGCCGGGAAACCGGCCGACGCTTGCGGCGGATCGGAGGGCCTCGGGAAGCGACGGGCGCATCACTTCACCGAAACCGCGCCGTTGGCACAGGCCTCCAGCGCCTTGCGGTTGAGGATGCGAATCCTGCCCTGTCCCCCGTCGATGATCTTGCCTTCCCGCAGGCGCCGCAAGCATTGATTGACCTTCTCGCGGGACGCCGGCAGCGTCGCGGCCAGGTCATTTTGCGAGATGATCAGTTCGTCGCCGCTGTTTGCCGCATCTCTTCCATAAACAGCGGAAAGCCGCAGCAGCGTGCTGGCCAGCCTCGACTGCAGGCCCGACGCCGCATTCGCAATGATCCGGAATTCAAGCTCCGAAATACGCGCCAGCGCCCTGGAGAAGACCTTTTCGCGAAAGCAGGGATCGCTGGCGTACATGTCGCGCAGCAGCCGGCCTTCGAAGAAATGCAGTTCGCAGGCGGAACCGGCGCGGTATTCGAGACTCAACGTCTGCCTGCGCAGAACCTCGAGCTCGCCGATGAGGCCGGATTTCGGAATGATCTCGACAATGAATTCCCTGCCGTCGGGCAGCATCGTGCTTGCGCTGACCACCCCCGAATGGACGCGCGCGAACGTATCGACGAGGACGCCGGCCCCGGCGATGATCTCGCCGCGCCGGAAACGCCGGACGCTCGACCGGCAGGAAAGGAATTCGTCGTCGATGACGATGCGGCTGTTCAGATGAATGCCGCCGTTAGCCGATATCGCCGCCTTGCCGATGCCGGCCCTGCGATCTGATGCCTGTGTCGCCCCATCCATGCGCATAACTCCACTCGATAACCATAGGCAATGCTGCACTGCATCATTTATATTGTCTTAATATGAGAGTCAAATAACATCACGGAGGTATGACGTAAAGATAAAGTATATATTTAGCTTCAAAACAAAAATAGACACCATAAAAAGGAATCAAAATCTCAACGAAGCCAAAAAACCGCCACGCGACCGAAGATGGATGCCTATTAAAATGGCTTACTGAATAAAAAACGGCAACAATCGAAATGATGATATCAAAACTTATAAATAAGTTTCAGCAGATAATCAGCACGAATTAGATTAGATTGTCGTTTGAAATGAAAAGAAGGCCATCAAGGTGTAATCCGAATTCTCGAATGCCCGTTAGTAGCATAAAGAATTTGTTAAGGATTATGACCTTGGTAACAGACAACCAGAGTGCGGCGCAGCAAACTTTGAACGGTTCTTAATCGGAATGTTTTGGAGACCAGCGATGACATGGGAAGCACATAGTTTCGAGGCTTGGTCGCGTGTCGGACGGTCCGCAAAAGGCGACGATCTCCATTCGTCCCGGCCTCGTGCGGCAGGCAGATCGTCCAAGCGCGCGCTAGACCTTGTCATCGCAGTCACGGCCCTGATCCTGCTTTCCCCGCTTCTGTTGATCGTCGCAATGATCGTGAAGATGAGCGACCGCGGCCCGGTCTTCTATTCCCATACGCGCATCGGCGTCGGCGGAGCGCCGTTCGGATGCCTCAAGTTTCGCACGATGAAGACCAATGCGAGTGCTCAGCTTGCCGAATTGCTGCAAAACAATCCGGCTGCGCGAAGCGAATGGGAAGCGACTCGCAAGCTGAAGGACGATCCGAGAATCACGGCTGTCGGTGATATCCTCAGGCGGTCGAGCATCGACGAGCTCCCGCAGCTGATCAATATCGTGCGTGGCGACATGAGCCTTGTCGGCCCCCGGCCGGTCACGGCCGAGGAATTGCCGCGCTACGGCGAGCATATATGGGCCTACATGGCCGTCCGCCCCGGCCTGACCGGTCACTGGCAGACCAGCGGGCGCAATGATGTCAGCTACGAGTATCGGGTTTCCCTCGACGTTCACTATCTCAACAACTGGTCGCTCGGCCGGGACTTCATCATCATTGCCAAGACCATTCCCGCTCTGTTTTCGCAGCGTGGCTCGTATTGAGCATTCATGGGGAGAGCCGCCGATCATGCCTGGAATCGGAAGACACGCCACTCCCCCGTCCCTCCAAGCTGCCACTACCCGGTTACTCCGTGATCTCGCCATTTTGGATTAGGACGACATGACCTCAAGCACGATCTTCAGCGGTGTTTCTCCGATATCTCTGCCCGCCGCAGCCGCTAGCGGGAATTCGCCGCTCACCTTGCGGGATATGCTCTTCTTTCTCAGAATGCGCTGGCTGTGGATTGCGGCGACGATTTTCGCTTTCCTGCTAATGGCAGGGAGCTACGTGCTGACCGCCGAACCGACGTTCGTTGCCAGCACACAACTTGTGATCGTCCCCCAGGTCAGCGGCTCCGAAGCGCAGAGGGCTTTCGCGGAAGACGCGTTCATCGAGGGACAGTTGGAGATCGCCAAATCCAGCGATGTCGTCGGCGGGACGGTAACGGCACTGGGTCTCGATACCGATCCCGACTTTGTCGATCAGACACCTTCGCTGCAGGATAGGGCAAAGAACTGGTTGATGGGGGTTTCTTCCGAACCGGATACGGCATCGCAGGAAGCGGCCGGCCCAGGACCGCGTGACACACAGCCGCGACAGCAGATCGAGGACGGGCGGATCCATGACCGGGCGGTCGCCACGCTGCTGAACATGATGGGAGTACGCCGGGTCGGGAGTTCGACGATCATCGAGATATCGGCTGCGGCGTCGACCCCGCAGCAGGCCGTCGATATCGCCGACACGCTGGCCAGGCAGTATATCCAGAAGAATATCGCGATGAAGGCCAATGCGTCCCGGCAATACAGCGAATGGCTGACCAGATTCGTAAGCGAGCAGCAGCGCGGACTGGCCGAAGCTGCCAGGGCCCTGGCCGGCTTCACGAGCAATCCGCGCGATCAGTTCAAGCTTGCGGAGCTGCAGAGCGCGACTGACGCCCGCCGCACCCTTTATGAAAATACCTTGAATCAGCTGACCGAAGCCAAGCAGCGCATCACCTACCCGGTGTCGGACGCTACGATCGTCTCTCGGGCCACCCTGCCTCTTTCGAAAGCCAGGCCACGCAGCACGCTCATCATCGCCTTTGCGGCGGCGGTTGGTCTTGGGGTCGGCTTCGCACTCGCCATGATACGGCACGCCGGCGATCGCCGGATCGTCCGGCCCCATCAGATCGCGGAAGCCGGTGGGCTGCCCTTTGTCACTTTGCTGGCGACATCGAGGACCCGCAATGGTCACTTTGCGCGTTTCCTCGCCGCCGGTACCGGCAGCAGCAGCACCGCAGCCGCCTATCCTGTTATTCCAGGCATGGCGGAGCTGAGCGCGACGGTCGTTGGTCTTCGGCGCAAACGTCGGGTCGTCATTGGAATCGTCGCCGTCAATCCTGGCAGCGGGGCATCGACCATAGCATGCGAACTTGCGGTGCTCTCGTCGATATCAGGAGCGCAGACGCTGCTGATCGATGCGGCTGCGCAGAAATCGTCGCTCAGCAAATCGATTGCGCCCCATAGTTCCACAGGCCTCGTCGATGTTCTCGACAATGGCGAACTGATCCAGACGGCGGCATTGCCCCTCACCCCGACGCTGAAATTCCTACCCCTCGGCAAAGTCGAAACGGTGACGCCGGCCATTCGCCTCAGTTCCCGCCGCACGCAGTTGAGCTTCGCCGACCTGAAAAAGGAGTTCGACGCCATATTCGTCGACATTTCCGCATTCTCCGCTTCGCCGGATGCCAATGCGATCGCGCCGGAACTGGACGGTGTCCTCGTGGTCACGTCGCACGGGCACACCTCGATCGACGATACCATGCACGTCATCGAGACCCTGCGGAATGTCGGCGCCGAGATCCTCGGCGCGATCATCAACTATGCACCGAAAAGAATAGAGTCATGACTTCACTTTCGGCAGAAGCAACCAGGCGGGACAGCCCGATCGGACCAGCGCCTGTTCATTGCGGCGCTGAAGCCATGGAGGGCCCCGCGCGCCGCCCATTGCGAATGGCTGTGGGAATTGCTTCGGCAGGCCGCCCCTCGATACTGCGGGAGACCGTCGATTATCTCACCGCCCTGCCGGACCAGGCCGAGCGGCTGATCGTCTGCGTGCCCGTGATCGACGACGTCGCCGGCCTCGCCGACCGCCTCGATGTGGAAGTCATCGTCGGCAGCCGTGGCCTGACCTCCCAGCGCAACAGAATCATCCAGGCAGCCGCCGCCGATACGGATATTCTGATCTTCCTGGACGACGACTTCATTCCCGCAGCGACCTTCCTGTCGCGGATGGCGGCTGTCTTTGCGGCAAACCCCGACGTGGCGATCGCCACTGGCGAAGTCCTGGCCGACGGCATCCTCGATGGCGGCCTTAGCATGCCAAAGGCCCTGCAGGTTCTTGAAACTGCGGGCGAAAGAGCCGGGCAGGTGGCGGAGGTTTATAACGCCTACGGATGCAACATGGCGGTTCGCCTATCACCCGTTGTCGAGCACGCGCTGGCCTTCGATGAACAGCTGCCGCTCTACGGCTGGCTCGAAGACGTCGATTTCAGCCGGTCCATCGCCCGTTACGGCAGGTCCGTGCGTGTCGAAGGCGCTCGCGGCGTGCATCTCGGCGTCAGATCCGGGCGCCAGCCCGGCCGAAGACTCGGCTATTCGCAAGTTGCCAATCCTGTCTACCTGATCCGGAAGGGCACGATGTCGAAGGGCCGTGCTGTCGCACAGATCGGCCGCAACATCCTGGCGAATACGCGGGGCCTATTATTCAACGACCGCTTGATCGACCGATGGGGACGTTTGAACGGCAATTTGCTGGCGTTATCCGATCTTCTTGTCGGCCGCGTCTCTCCGTCCCGCATCCTGGAATTCGGCAATCCCGCGCCGCGCGAGATGCCTTCGCCGTCGATCGCAACGAAACGGAGATAGCAGACAATGCAGCGCACATCCTTGTCCGGTCGCCTCATCTCCATCGCCCTTGCCTTGCTGGTATTTTCCGGCGTGACCGGCTGGAGCGTCGCCCATGCGGAAAACTATACCCTCGTGCCGGAAGATCAGGTGAGACTGCGTGTCGTCGAATGGCGATCGTCGGATTCCCGGTATGCCAGCTGGGAAGCCCTCGGGGGAACATATACAGTCGACGATGCTGGTAATCTGGCGATTCCGATCGCCGGCCAAGTGCAAGCGATCGGCAAGACGACGGAACAGGTTTCCGATGCGATCGCCACTGCGCTCTCCGAAAAGGCCGAACTGCCGGGAAAGCCGTTCATCGCAGTGGAAATTGCCCAGCATGCACCGATCTTCGTAACCGGGACCGTGCAGACCCCCGGGCGCTATGCTTTTGAAGCCGATATGACGGTCATGAAGGCCGTCAGCATCGCCGGCGGCTTCCTTCGGGAGCGCGAGGAGAATACCGTCTTCGAGCGCGACCGGATCCAGGCTGCCGGCGCCTACCGAACGGCCATTCTCAACCGGCGCGATCTTCTGATGCGCCAGGCGCGGTTGCGCGCCGAGATCGCCGGTGAACAGAGTTTCGATATCCCTGCCGAACTCGCCGGAACACCCGATGTGGACAAGCTGAAGGCGCAGGAATTAAACCTGATGCGGCTGCGACGCGTCGATATCGAAAGCCAGGTCGAAGCGGCGAGCGACCTCGCCCGTCTCTACGGCCAGCAGGTCCAATCACTCGAGGCCAAGATCAATTCGCAAAAGCGGCAGATCGACCTTGCGCAAAAGGAACTGGATAATGTCAACAGCCTGGTGAGCAAGGGCCTGGTCAGCAATTCCCGTCAGGTCACGGTCGACCGCGGCGTTGCGGATGCACAAGGCACCCTGATCGATCTCGAGGTCGCACTGACCACGGCTCGCCAGGGGCTCAGCGAAGCCGATCGCTCGAAGATCAATATCGTCAACCGGCAAAACAGCGAAAACCAGGAGCTGCTCAACCAGGTCAATCTCGCGATCGGCAGGGCGGCGATCGACATTCAGGTGGCCCAGCTTCTGGGCGAACAGGCTGGCTACAGCGCTCAACTCGCCCAGATGAATACGGACATGCCGGGTCTTGGCAGAACGCAGAAGAACTACAGGATCGTGCGTCGCAACGACGATGGCACTTATCGCAACATCGAGGCGGACGAGACGACCACCTTGCGGCCGCATGATGTCGTCGAAATCGGCATCGACACGGATCTCCAGACGCCGTCGCCTCCGCTGCAGCTGCAGTCCGCACCACAGCAGCAAAGCTCGGCAGTTCCGCTGTCTGATATAGCAGGCGACAATCAGACGGCTCCCGCCTGGATATCCCAGACGGGATCGAATTAGGGGGCGGTCGTGACCATTAACGACAGCTGGCGGCTTTCGCTTCGGGCATTGCGTCGGAAGGCGGATGCCGGTTTTCAGCAAACCCGATGCCTCCCGCTCTCCGTCCGGATCGGGATCTGAAGCATGTCGATAGAACCGATCGGCTTCATCGTTCTGCTGCTTGGCCTGCTCAGCATGGTCAACGGGGCGCGTTTTGCGGTCACGACCCTTTGCCTGTCGACGCTGCTCGGTGCCGCAGCGGCTCTCCAATTGCCGGCGCTTGGCGGCAGCAGCATCCAGCCAAGCCATCTTCTCGTGCTTTTTCTCGTGGTGGCCGCCCTGCTGCGTCCGGCTCAAACACAGGCGACGCTCGCCAGCATCGCCTATCCGGGTCCCGGTTTCTGGTTTGCCGCCTACATCCTGTTTTCCGTGGCATCATCTTTCTTTTTGCCGCGCATCTTTGCAGGCGCGACCCTCGTCTACTCCTCTGCGCGAGACGCCACGGGCATGATGTCGACCGTGGCCGCTCCACTGTCGCCGGGTTCATCCAATCTCAGCCAGTCTGTCTATCTGCTCGGCGACCTCGCCTGTTTTGCCGTTGTCTCGGGACTTGCCAGGCTCGGCTATGCCCGCTTCATCGCACTGCAGTTAATCGTCGCCTCGATCGCATGTTTTGCCCTGGCGTTGATTGACATCGGAACATTCCTGACCGACCAGTCCTACCTGCTCGATGTCATCCGAAATGCGAATTATACGATGCATACGGCCGAGACGATCAGCGGCTTCAAACGCATCGTCGGACCGTTCCCCGAAGCAAGCATTTATGGCGCGGTCGCATTGGCCTATTTTTCCTTCACGCTTCTGCTCTGGCTGGAGCGCGTCCAAAGCCGCATAGCGGGACTTGCAACGCTTTTCATCGGCCCGACGATCGTCCTCTGCACATCGACAACCGCCTATATCGCCGGCATTTTCGTTGTCTGCATGTTCGTTCTGTTTTGCCTGAAACGACTGATCAGCGGCCCCGCCACGACCCCGCATGTGACTTTCCTGGTGATCACGCTGTTTTTGATTCCCTGCGCCATCGTCGCACTCAGCCTTGTCCCCGATGCGTGGAATTCCCTCGCCGGTCTGATGAGCACCACCTTGTCGGACAAGCTCCAATCGCAATCCGGTGAAGAGCGCACCGCCTGGAATACACTGGCATTGATCGCATTCGTCGATACCGCCACCTTCGGCGCCGGGCTCGGCACGGTTCGGGCCTCGAGTTTTATCGCTGCGTTGCTCTCCAATGTCGGATTGACCGGCACTCTTCTCTTCGCCACGTTCCTGTACAGCCTTGCGAGGGCCTCCGGCCGGCACATGTCAGGCGATCGGGAAACGCACGCGATCGGAACCGCTGCGGTTATGGCATCCATCGCGCAGGTCGCCTCGGCGGCGATATCGGGGAGCGGCACAGATCTCGGCTTGCTGTTCAGCACCACGGCAGGTCTGGCGGCCGGCTGCCTGGCTACCAATACCTCCCCCCGGCGCGCGACCCGATCGCTTGCTAATCGAACCCCGCTGGAGACATCGACATCTCTGATGAGAGCGCCGATGTTTTCAACACGATGACGCCCGCCTTGGAACTCCGCCCCGGCGCGGGATGGCAATCTCGTCGAGCCATCGGCGTGCCCGCATTGGGCCGAAGCCGGCCGACCGCACCGCATCTTTCAAGGATCGCCTGTAAAAGCAGTCCATCGGATAAACTCCGTCCTGCGAGGCCAGCCGCAGAAGACTATGCTGCGGGTTTTATGTCGACATCAGCCTTGCGGGCGCTCCCTGGTGGTCGCGACGCTATCTGCAACGGAATTGTTTTCGCGCAGCCTGGCACTGCGCCGCAAAAGCCCCGACAGGAACACGCCTGCCAGATAGCCGATTTCCATGAGCACGAGGATGGCGATACCGGAGAGCACGGCCGCGATCACGGAAGACCCGCCGGCGAAAGCCACGCCGCCGAAGCCGATTGCCACCAGGATTGCAAAAATTGCGAAAGCCCAGGCGCGGATGGAAGCCCCGGCAGCGATCGAAATCACGGCTGCCCCGAGTGTGGTGATCAACATGACAATCCCTCTTCCGTCGGCATTCCGACAAGGGTCCCGGCACCAATCGCCGTACCGCGAAACAACATGTCGAAACATAGCCTTTTGACAGGCAAGGCACTCTTCATGGTGAATATCTCAACAATGAAACATACAAAAGCCGCCAGCAGCCAGACCCCGATCCAGCACCACCGCGCTGGATACTGGCTATATATACCGAACAGGGCCTTCATATGACAGACCCGTCGGCCCAATTCACAACTGTTCCCTCGCCTCGCAAAGACAACACCGATTCATTTGTATTGCGCACACTCGGAAAGGTGATGACATGAACAACCAGTGCATCGTCTACGTCACGGATGTCGAGTATTCATTTCCGACCATTCTCTCGGCGCTTCAGGCTCGCAAATTCGCAAGCCCTGCGACCGACGTCTGCGTTCTGATGTCGGAACATCTCGACAATTTCGAAGAGCTGAAAGCCCTGCTCGCAAGGAGTGGGGTCATATTGACCGATGCGACCGAAGCGCTGCAGGACTCGCTCGGCAAGCTCGACAGTTCGCATTTCCAGGGACGCATCAGCGTCAGCACGATGGCCAAGCTGGTCCTTTGCGAGATCCTGCCTTCCAACTATACCCAGATCATCTACCTCGATGGGGATACCCAGATCGTCAGCGATCTCGGTGCGTTCGAAAGTGCCGCTGTTCCCGAGGGCAGGTTTTTCGCGGCGCGCGACTACACGGCGATCCATGACTTCCTCGACACCGGAAAGGACAGCCACTATTTCAACGCAGGCGTCCTGAAATTCCATCGAAATGGCTGGATCGGGCAGGAGGCGCTCGAGCTCTTTGCTAGAAATCCCGAGGCCTGCGAGGGCAAACATGATCAGGGCGCATTGAATTATGTCTGCGGTTCATCGCTCATCCTGGTATCGAACCGCTGGAACTTTCCCAAACAATTCCTTCATCTGGTGAACATCTCCTCCTTGTCGATCGTCCATTATATGGCGCATCCGAAGCCATGGCATGGAACCTTCTTTCCGTGGACCGATAAGGAAAGCCAAGTATACGTCGACCTGCGCAAAGCACATCCGATTTACAACTCGTTGTATCGCGGAATAAGCCTCGATCGGAAGATGCTGTATAAATACCGGTCGATACGGGCGCGCATCGAACACGCAATCGAGAAAGAAGGACCCAATCCTAGGGTTCAGAGCTTGCTGGTTGGCGACTACGCCGTATGATGATGTATTGTTGGTCCGACTTGAATGTCCGCGTGACTGAACTCAGCGTCGCCGGTCGAGCCGTGGATTTGCAGACGGAAGCGCAAAGTATTCATCCATTCATTCCAGGAATGAATAATCTTCGGGACAGAGTATGAGTTATAGGGCTTCCGCCGCCAGTATCTCGCATTACGTGAAAGCCCGCCTGCGCCGGTCGCTCAAGGCTCGGCAGGTTCGCTATGACCTGCTGCGCAACGGGCTCAAGCAGGCGCGCCACGTCGTCATCTGCGTCATCCGTGACGAGGGCCACCGGTTGGCCTTCTTCCTTCAGTATTATCGCGATCTCGGCTTCGAGCACTTCATCTGTATCGACAACGGCTCGACCGACGGCACGGCCGAGTTGCTGTCCAGCTTCGACGATGTCTCCCTTCTTTCGGCTCATGGTTCCTACAAGGCGGCGAGGTTCGGAAACGACTGGATCAACGAAGTCATCAACCGCCACTGCCGGGAGAAGTGGGTCCTGTATGTCGATGCAGACGAGTTCCTAGTCTATCCGCATTGCGACACACGTCCGATCGATCAATTGACTTCCTATATCGATTCCATGGGCGGCCATTCCCTCCGCTCGGTCATGATCGACATGTACAGCCCGCATCCCGTTCTCGATAACATATGCGAACCCGGCCGCAACCCGCTCGAGGTCTGCAATCTCTTCGACCGGTCCGGTTATGTCGCGCATTTCGACGAACGCAACTGGACGACATGGATTAAGGGCGGCGTTCGCGGGCGCGTCTATTTCCGCGACCGGCTCTGGGACGGTCCCGCGCTCAACAAGATACCCCTCGTCTATGTGGCGGGTGAACGTCTGTTTCTTAAATCATCGCACCAGGTCTGGCCGCTCTCCCTGAATTTGGGCGACATGCGCGGAGCGCTCGGCGTATCCGGCGCCCTTCTGCATTTCAAGTTCCTGTCGACCTTCGTGCATAAGGTTGCCGATGCGGCACACCGGTCGCAACATACGGAGGAATATACCGTATACTCCTCGGGCAGAGACATGGATGACTTCGTCTATGACGATACGGGCACCTACAGAAGCTGGAAGGACCTGTCCGATCACGGGCTCATACAGGGTGAAGGCTGGAAATACTGGAGGAATGCTTCCGAGAGCGAAGTCTAGAGCAATTCCAGGAAAAGTGCGAAGCGGTTCTCCGTCCGGAATTGCGTAAAACAAAAAGGTAGAGCGGTCCTGCGTTTCCATGAAAAGCTGAACCGCTCTAAGTATGCCGGGCCAAAATGCGCAGCGATTTTGGGACCACGTGCATGAAGACAAGCGCTAACACGCCAACCTGATCTTTCAGCCTGCTTCCCCTGACTATCAATCCTACTGTCATCAAACACAAAACCCGCCGGCGACGGGTTCGGTCGGGGCATTCTGCCGTTCCGTTTTTTTATCGCGACGACGCCTCAGGCGAGACCCGCCCCCTCGGCATAAGCCTCCAACGCCTTCCGATTGAGAATGCGGATTTTGCCCTGTGTCCCATCGACCACTTTGTTCTCGCGCAAACGCCGCAGGCATTGGTTGACCTTTTCACGCGACGCCGGAAGTGTCGCGGCCAGCTCATGCTGGGAGATGATCAACTCGTCGCCGCTATTCTGCGCGTCCATTCTATAAAGGGCAGAAAGACGCAGCAGCGTCCGGGCCAGTCTCTGCCTTAGGCTCGATCCGGCATTGGAAATGATCCGCAGTTCGAGTTCGGAAACACGAGCCAGCGCCTTCGACAGTATCTTCACCTGAAATTGCGGATCGTTCGCACATAAGTCCCGCAGCAACCGACCGTCGAAGTAATGCAATTCGCAGTCCGACGAGGCCCGATATTCCAGGCTGAGAGACTGCTTGCGCAGCACCTCCAATTCGCCGATCAAGCCGCCTTTCGGAACGATTTCCACGATGAACTCTCGTCCATCGGCAAGCGGGGTGCTTGCGCTCACCATTCCGCGCTGTACGCGGGCGAACATGTCGAGGACGACGCCGGCGCCGGCAATAACCTCACCGCGGCGAAACTTTCGAACACTCGAGCGGAAAAACGGGAACTCGTGATCCAAATTCGCCCGGCCGTCGTAAACAATACCTACAGACCCGCAAGTAACCGCTTCGCTTATTCGCTCGGCGTTTCCTTTAGTCCTATTGTCTCTGGTTCTAATCGCCCCGTCCATACGCGTAACTCCACGCAGACTAATTGATCTATTGTCTTGAGCGACATTCGTAATAGGTTAAATTAGAAAGTCAAACAATAATAAAATAAAACTTTCGTGTTGAAACTATACGTAATTATGAAGATCCCTCACGTTTATATATCATAAAATTCATATTGAATTCTATCGCAAACAACGCTTTGAGGCTGCTTGACGATTTTTATACAATTTATGACAATTGCCTATCTGTAGAATACCCCCGACAAGCACAACAATAACATTACAGTTTAAAATAAAACAAAATAACATTTCTGACATATAGTCAAAAACAAAAGTAATATTTTAAATATTCTCAAGAATTTCTTAAGAGCATAAAGAATTAATTCATAATTATGACCTCGGTCACAGACATCAAACTTGCATTAAAACAAGCTTTGGCTGTGATTTCTGGAATTCGTCTAACGGAGACACGGGTGGCGGGGAAAAATCAGGGCATGAACCAAACCAAACCTTGGCGGGATTTCGCCACGACCTATCAGGGAAGGCGTCCATTCAATTCGTCACAACCCCGTCTGATCAGCAGATTTCTGAAGCGCGCATTGGACATCATCATTGCGGCAAGTTTCTTATTCCTTCTGTCGCCGCTCCTTCTGTCGGCGGCAGTCATCGTCACGCTAAGTGATTGGGGCCCTGTTTTCAATTCCCATCGCAGGATCGGTTACAAGGGAAAAGAGTTTGGTTGCCTCAAGTTTCGGACGACCGGATCCGACGCAACGACCGACGCGCACGTCACCGTCGTCGGCAATATTTTGAGGCGATCGAGCCTCGACAAGCTTCCGCAATTGATCAACGTGTTGCTGGGTCAAATGAGTCTCGTCGGCCCTCGCGCCATTACCAAAGAAGAGCTGCCGCGTTACGGTGAACATGCCTATGCCTACATGGCCGTCCGTCCCGGCCTGACGGGCCATTGGCAAACCAGCGGGCACAACGACGTGAGCTATCGGAATGGAATTTCCCTCGACGTCGAATATTTGTCCAAATGGACGCTCACGCTGGATTTCGTGATCATGGCAAAAACGCTCTCGGCGCTGCTTTCCAGGCACGCGTTGCTGCCCAAAGTCGACTCCTAAAGCATGTCGCGCAAAACTGGGTAGCGGTTTCGAGATAAAGACATGCGCAAAATCAAAGGCTAAGACGCGGCAAGCGAATCCAAAATATCGCGCGCTTTAGACACCCTGACACAGCGCAGCCGAGCATCCTGCCGCCTCGGCCATGTCACTACCCATGAGGACGCTTGCCCGTGACATGGGAGCGCTCAGTAATGGAGTTCTTTTTCCGGCGCTTTTGAATATGCCACAAAGAGAAGGCGAATAGACCCGCCAGATAGCATATCTCCATCAATACAAGCACTTCGATGCAAGAAACGACCGCCTCCGTCAAGGAGGAACCCTTCAGCAGGATCACGCCGCCCAAGGCCGTGACCACCAGAAATGCAAAAATTGCAAAGGCCGAGGCGCGAATGGTCGCTCCGGCGGCGATAGAGACGGCAACCACGACGAGCGTGCTCTTCAGCATTATTCTGATCCTCTCTTCACACCTCCTTCAAGCCACCGTCAGCCCTCGATGACATGACAAAACCCAAAGTCGAAACGAAGTCCGATCAAAGTATTTTACCTATTGCGGTTAAAATATTGCTAATGCCAGCCCAGCAAGTCGACGGAACAATGCCGGAGAATATTCGACTATTCATCCAGCGGGGCCGTTCTACCGATTAAACCCAAGAAATCCTTGGATATTGCGACCAAGAAAGATCTAGGTGTCGGAGGCTTATACAGGAGAGAGCAATGCAGCTACGGCGTTCTCTCGCAGAACTGAACGTTTATTTGTTGTTCCTGAAAGATGATTTTGGCCATAGGCTTACGCTCGAGCGCATGTGCGCCGGCAACGATCGGGCTTACGCTCGTCCGGCAAGCGTGACATCGACCGCATCAGGGTTGCTCACGGGCCTTCGGAAAATTCAGCCCCTGCGATGGACCCGGATATCTATCTGAGATCGGTCAGCCGACAACGAAACAGGGCCCGCCGCTATGGCGAACCCTGCTGATGTCCTTGCCGGTTGAGCACCTGCGATGGAATTGCCAGCCCGAGGCCGATATCGACAAACCTATTTCGAAACCGCGCCGGCCAGTTGCCGTTTTGCGCCGAGTTGGAGACCGAGGTTTTCCAGCCAGGTGACTTGTTTCCTCAATTTCAACGCCGGCTTTTCGATGAATCTCCACGAGAAGGCGGCAAAGCAAGCGGCAACAATGCTGCAGACGATGCCGTTCAACCACCAATTATGCGCCCAGGGGCCGAGCGCTACGAACGCCTGTTGGATCGGATAGCCATAGAGGAAGACGCCGTAGGAGTAGTCGGCCCCACGCAGGACGCCGAGCTTGCGGGGCGAGGTGAGACCAAGGAAGACCGTGACATACCCCATGGCCGGAATGGCAATGAAGTCCCCAAAGGAGGTGAACCAGTATGCCCACAATATCACGGCCACAGAGGCGAGGAAAATTCGGATATCCCACAGAACCTTGTCCTTGTAGAGATAGAAGGTCACCCCCACAAGAAAAGCACAAATGAGCAGATTGCCCGACGCGGTCGTCGGCATAGTTGCCCAATTACTTTCATGTTTCCAATATCTTGCGATACCGAAGGCTATGATCAAAGCCGGCGTGGCGATAAGGGCAATCACCCGCCGCCTGACCACGCCGAGCAGGAAGAGAACGGCGATCACAGCATAGCACTCAAGCTCGAAGGGCACCGTCCAGAGCTGCCCGTTCACCATTGCGGCGTCAGGATTATCCAGGAATACCCCGGGGAGATTGAAGTGAATGTGCCCTGTGACATTCATCAGATAGGTAAAGAACTGAGGATCGGTGAAATAGTCACGCAGGTCATACTCAGTGTAGATCGCTCCGAGTATAAAGGCAGCCAACAATACCTCTACCGCGAGAGCGGGGTAGATCCGGATAAATCGATTACCGAGAAAGGAGATCAATGTCTTCGATCGTTCAAGACTGCCAGCCACCAGGAACCCGCTCAGGACAAAGAACATGGGCAGCACTGATTTGATAAAAGGACGGAATGGCGATTCCCAGAGAAACAGGTCGTCGCCATAGGTGACGCGGGCCGTATGTATCCAAAGCACTGAAAAGGCTAACAGTAATCGCATATAGTCGAATCCTGTCGGTCGCCCGTTCGCTAGATTAAGCTTTTCGCCGAGAACCATCTGTGCCCCTTTCAGAAGTATTGACTCGATTTGGAATGGCAAGCCGTTGCCGCAGAGCGGCGGCGGCATCATTGCCGGGTCGGGGCCGCGTGTCAGTGACCACAGGTACATCAGGTAAAAATTGAACGAGAGAGCAGCCCTCTCCCGAAGACGCGTCTCTGACCATCAACCCATGGCCCTGTGCTTCCCGAGGGCCATGCGACGGTCGGAGTTGAAATCCAGGTGATCGGGCGGCGGATTGGATGAGGAGACTATGAAATTTCTGGCTACCCTGTTCTGTGTTGTTCTCGCCCTTATCGGATTGGGGCTGATCGGAGGCGGCGCCTGGCTGCTCAGCCTCGGCGGATCGCCCTATTACGCGATCGTCGGGCTTGCCTATCTGGTTGCGGCGCTTCTGCTGTGGCGCCGGAAGACGTTAGGCGGGCTCATCGTTCTGCTTGTCGCCGTTTTTACCCTTCCCTGGGCGCTATGGGAGTCGGGTCTCAATTTCTGGGCGCTGTTTGCCCGCTTGATGTCCCCCATCGCGCTGGCGGGCTTTGCCCTTCTCTTTGCACCATCGCTTTCCCCGGCCGCCAACCGGAAGCTCCTTTATGGCGGCGCCTTGGTGGCCGCTCTCATCTTTGTCGCGGGTTTCGGTCTCAGCTTCGTGCCGCATGGGATCATCCACCCCTCCGCCGACATCACCGCCTATCAAGCCGCCAAGGGCGACAACTCTCCCTCCGACTGGACATCCTATGGCCGCACCACGGCAGGAGATCGTTATTCCCCATTCGATCAGATCAACCGCGGCAATGTTTCCAAGCTCGATCTCGCCTGGACATATCGCACCGGAAAGAGTGATGGCGCCGATCAGAACACGCCTCTGCAGATCGGCGATACGATCTACACCTGCACGCCGACAGATGTGATCGCAGCGCTCGATGCAGATACCGGCAAACCCCGCTGGACTTTCGATCCGAAGGCGACGGCGCCTTATTGGCAACGCTGCCGCGGCCTCGGTTACTACGAGGTGCCGACGGAAGCCCAGTCCGCCGATGGTCTCTGCAATGAGCGCCTGGTGCAGACGACGATCGACGCCCGTCTCCTGGAGATCGACAGCGAGACCGGCGCGCCCTGCAAGGACTTCGGGGACAATGGCACCGTGCAGCTTTCCCAGGGCATGGGCGAAGTCAAGACGGGCTATTATTTCCAGACATCGGCGCCGCTGATTGCCCGCAACCTGATCGTCGTCGGAGGCTGGGTGACGGACAATCAGGAGGTCGGCGAACCCTCTGGCGTTATTCGTGCGTTCAACGTCGTCACCGGCGAGCTCGAATGGGCATGGGATCTCGGCAATCCGGAGATCACCAAACTCCCGCCGGAAGGCCAGACTTATACGCGGGCCACGCCCAACATGTGGACGACGGCCGCATTCGACGACAAGCTTGGCCTGATCTATGCACCGCTCGGCAATACCACGCCGGATTATTACGGCGTCAATCGCCCTGCTTTCGCCGATCAATACAATGCGACATTGGTAGCACTCGATGTGACGACCGGTCGGGAGAAATGGAAATTCCAGACCGTGCATCACGATATCTGGGACTATGATCTGCCGGCCCAACCGGTTCTGATCGACCTGCCTGACGGCAATGGCGCCACCGTGCCTGCTCTGCTGCAGACCACCAAACGCGGGCAGCTTTTCCTGCTCAACCGTCAGACCGGCGCACCGCTTGCCGAGGTTCAGGAGAAGCCGGTGCCGCAGCATGGCGGCGCGCCGGAAGAGAAACTCTCCCCCACGCAGCCCTATTCCGTCGGCATGCCGACAATCGGTGCGGACCGCGTGACGGAGCAGACGGCCTGGGGCCTGACGATGTTCGATCAGCTGGCCTGCCGCATCGCCTTTCGCAAGATGCGCTATGACGGCGATTTCACCCCGATCGGCACGCAATATGCGATCCAGCAGCCGGGAAATCTGGGTGGTCTCAATTGGGGAAGCGTATCGGTCGATCTGCCCAACAACAGGGTCTTCATGAATGACATCCGCGTCCCCAGCCTCTTCGCACTCATCCCACGCGAGGAGTATGTCGACTTTGCCCTCACCACGACCGCGCACGGCCCCTCCGCCCCGCAGCGCGGTACGCCTTACGCCATGGCCACCGAGATGTGGACATCGAGGCTCCGCGTTCCCTGCACGCAACCGCCCTTCGGCACCGTCACTGCAGTGGATCTGAAGACGCGCAAGATCGCATGGCAGGTTCCGGCCGGCACGGCCGAAGAGCTCGGGCCATTCAAGATCAAAACCAAGCTGCCTATGCCGATGGGCCTGCCGAGCTACGCCGGCACGTCTGCAACCGCCGGCGGCGTCGTCTTCTTCGCCGGCTTCCAGGATTATTATATTCGTGCCTATGACGCCGAGAACGGTGCCGAGCTCTGGAGGTATCCCCTGCCGGTCGGCTCGAGCGCGACACCGATGACCTACGTCTCACCGAAAACAGGCAAGCAATATGTCTTGATATCGGTTGGCGGCGCACCCTATTCGAAGGATATCGGCGACTACGTCCTTGCCTTCTCGCTGAAAGACGGAACTTAGCCGCGGATATCGCATAAGCTTCACCGACCATCTTCAAGCCCACGGCCACGGACCGCTTCTCAGCGGAGGCAATCGGATTTGGCGGCGCTGCCGGTCACACTGTGTTATTTTGATCCGACGAGGAATTGGGACTTACGAGCGTGACGCGAAAACTGGCGGCGATCCTGGTCGCAGATGTGGTCGGCTACAGCCGCCTCGCCGGTGCGGACGAGGATCGCATCCTGGCGCGGCTGAGAACGCTCCGCAGCGACCTGGTCGATCCGACCATCGCCGTGCACAATGGCCGTGTGGTCAAGCGTACCGGTGACGGAAGCCTCATCGAGTTTCGCAGCGTCGTGGACGCCGTGCGCTGTGCGATCGAAGTGCAGACTGCCATGGTCGAGCGCAATATCGGCGTGCCGCCCGAGCATCGCATCGAGTTCCGGGTCGGGATCCATCTGGGAGATGTGGTCGAGGAGAACGACGGCGATTTGATGGGCGACGGCGTCAATATCGCCGCGCGGTTGGAGGGAATTGCCAAGCCCGGCGCCATTTGTCTTTCCGAAGATGCCTACCGCCAGGTGAGAGCGAGACTGGATCTTGCCGTGACCGATCTCGGCAAGATCCAGCTCAAGAATATTGCTGAACCGATGCAGGTCTATTCGCTTCAGATCGGAACTCCGCAGCCAAGCCCGGCACGACAGGCGCGGCCCGCAATCAAAATGCCGTCAGTTCCGGCCGTTCCCGACAAGCCGTCCATCGCCGTACTGGCGTTCAACAACATGAGCGGCGATGCCGAACAGGAGTATTTCTCCGACGGTATCAGCGAGGACATCATCACCGATCTCTCGAAGCTGTCCGAATTGCACGTGATCGCCCGCAACTCATCCTTTGTCTACAAGAATGTCACAGCCTCCGTACCTGAAATGGCCAAGGCGCTCGGCGTCCGCTATGTCCTAGAAGGCAGCGTGCGCAAGGCTGGCAACCGCGTGCGTGTCACCGCCCAATTGATCGACGCGAGCAATGGCGGGCATATCTGGGCCAGCCGGTTTGATCGGGACCTCACCGACATTTTCGCGGTTCAGGATGAGCTCACGCAGGAGATCGTGGCCGCGCTCAGGCTGAACCTCACGCATGGCGACCAGGATCGATTAGCCCAAGGGCGCGCACTCAATGTCGACGCTTACGAGTTGCTATTGCGTGGCCGCGAGCAGGCGTCGGCCCATACCCGAGCCGGAAATATGGCCGCCCGCAGCCTGGCGACCGACGCCCTCGCCATTGATCCGCAATATGCGGCCGCCCAGGCACTCATTTCCTTCACCC
This sequence comes from Rhizobium changzhiense, assembly GCF_013087625.1. Lineage (NCBI taxonomy): Bacteria > Pseudomonadati > Pseudomonadota > Alphaproteobacteria > Hyphomicrobiales > Rhizobiaceae > Rhizobium > Rhizobium changzhiense. The sequence goes on along the minus strand of NZ_JABFCQ010000008.1, from coordinate 31,691 downwards.
ATGTGCTCGACTACGTCAACGCCTGGAGCACCGATCCGGAAGGCTCGCTGCGAATCGGCATGGATCTCGCGCAGCAGGCCGTGGAAATGGCCGAGGAACAGCCCAACGGCCGCTTCGCACTGGGCATGGCTTGCATGTGGAACCGGGAACTGGACCGGGCGCGGGCAGAAGTGCAGCGGGGCCTCGCACTTTCCCCCAACTCCGCAGATCTCCTGATACTGCTGGCCCATATCCAGATATTCTCCGGCGATCCCGCCGGCGCCCTGGAAACACTCGATGCATCGATGCGGCTCGACCCGCACCATCCTGAAATTCTCTTCCAATTTCGCGCCGATGCGCACTTTTCTCTTGGCGAGTACGAACAAGCGATTGTCGCGATCGAGCAGCGGCTCCAACAAAACTCCCAGTCGGAGACCGCCTACGCCCTGCTTGCCTCATGTTATGGGCACCTCGGCCGGCCGGAGGAGAGCCGGCAGGCCTGGGAGAAGGCACTTCGGATCAATCCTGATTTTTCTGTCGAGCGCCGCCGGCGGGTTCTTCCATTCCGAAACCCCGAGGACTTTAACCGCCGTGTGGAAGGGCTACGTAAGGCAGGACTTACAACGGCGGATCTTGGCCCTTGCTGAGGGAACCTGCCGTCGAGCCGATACGGCAAACAGCTCATTTTATGGGCGGACGCGCGAGAAGCCTCTCAGATCACGCCTTCTCCACGGGGGAATGTGGCCGGCGAACATGATGCCACCTTGGACAACTGTAATGGCAACGGCACGGCACCTGCTGTAAGATATCGGTTAGCGGATCGGACACCGGGAAAGAGCTGGTATGGAGCGCCGTCTTGCAGCAGTCCTGATTGCGGATGTGGTCGGTTACAGCCGCATGAGCGAGATCGACGAAGAGGGAACGCGTATCCGCTTCCACTCCGACCTCCACGAGCTCTTCGAACCGAAAATCGCCACGCATCACGGCCGCCTGATCAAGACTATGGGCGACGGGATTCTGGTTGAGTTCCATAGCGTGGTGGATGCTTTGCGCTGCGCCGTCAAAATCCAGCAACAAAAGGCGGAACGCAATGCGGCCCTGCGGCCCGAGCAGCGGATGCTTTTCCGCATCGGCGTCAATCTCGGCGATGTCATCGTCGAAGGGGAGGACAATCACGGAGACGGCGTCAACATAGCCGCGCGGCTGGAGAGCCTTGCCCCACCCGGTGGAATTTGCATATCCGGCACCGCATTCGATCACACTGTACACAAGGCTGAGGTCGGCTTCTCGGCTCTCGGTGAGCAGCAACTGAAGAACATAGCCGATCCGGTTCGCGTCTATCGTGTTCTGTTAGATCCCTCTGAGGCAGGCAAGGTCGTCGCCTCTCGTCGGCCGCGCCGCCGGTCGATCATTCTGGCCACGCTTGCAGCCCTGTTGATCGCGACCACTGCGATTGTCTTCACATGGCCATGGTCGTTTGTGCCGCAACGTCCATCTGTCGCGGTGATTCCTTTTGCCAATTTGAGCAGCGACGCCGGCCAGGATTATTTCACCGATGGCATTACAGACAGCCTGATTGCCGATCTGACCATGCTTTCGGATCTTGACGTCATCGGCCATAATTCGGTGTTTGCCTACAAAGGCAAGCCTCTCGTTTTGGCCGACATCGGACGCGATCTCGGCGTGCGTTTTGTCGTTGAGGGCAGCGTACAACGGATCGGCGATCAAATCCGCGTCAATGCACAACTGAGCGATGCCGCAACCGGCGACCACCTGTGGGCAAACCGATTTAACCGCGCCGCGGCGGATGTCATGGCTGTGCAGGATGAGCTCAGTCGGCAGATCGCCGAAGCGCTCGGCCTGAAACTCACTCAATCTGAGACGGAACGGATTACCCGTCCGCCGACCGCCAATCTCGAGGCATACGACTACTACCTTCGCGCCGAGCAGGCGACGCGTACCGGCCGCCGTTCCCGGCTGCTCGAGGCACTGGCGCTCTTTGACAAGGCGGAGGCGCTCGACCCCGGTTTTGCAGAGGCCTTCGCCGCCGACGCGCACGCGACCGCCTATGTCTGGCGAAGCGCTTACGACGACGTTCTCCAGAGCGCGCTGGCGCGAAAAAGGGCCTACGAGAAGGCTAGTCGCGCGCTGGCGCTCGACCCGGCTCTTTCATCGCCATACGCCGTTCTTGCCGTCATGCAAGTCGTGGACCGCCGCTACGAGCAGGCGGTTGCCTCGGCGCAGCAGGCGGTGTCGCTTGGGTCTGCCGATGCCGAAGCTCATATGGCATTGGCATACGTTCAACTGTTCTCCGGCAATCATGCCGAGGCCGGCGCGGCCGTCGAGGCGGCGATCAGGCACGATCCGAACCTCTCAGCCATCAATCGATACACGGCTGGCCTGGTGTTTTATTTGCAGCGCGACTACACGAAGGCCATCGAAAACTTCGAACGCGCGCGCGATGGTTCTCCGGGAAATGGCGATTTCGTTACCCCACTCGCTATGGCCTATGCCCGTGCCGGTCGCCTCGATGCTGCTCGTGCGACTGTCGCCGAAGGACTTCGCTTTCTAGCTGGGCGCGATTCCCTGGCGGCCTGGCGTATCAGCAATGCCCATTTCCGCAACGAGCAGGATTTGGCGTTTATCCTCGATGCTCTGCGCGAGGCCGGCCTGCCGGAATGGCCGTTCGGTTTCAGGGGCAATGAGCAGGATCGGCTGCACGGTGACGAAATCGCAAGCGCCGTCATGGGCAAGCTCCTCCGGGGCAAGACCGAGCCCTCAGGAAGCCCTGCACTCATGCAAATCGAACGCGACGGCAAGGCAGCCTTCCGCTCGGCGACGCAGATGATCACCGGAACGGTTTTCGTCAATGGGGACATGCTCTGCGAGCAGAGCGAAAACGCATTTGGACGAGCCGATTGCGGACCGGTCTACAGACCTGAAAACTTGCCCGCTGAAACCAGCTATGCTTATGTGAACTCCACCAAGGTCTTCTATTTTTCGCCCGTCAAATAGCCGCGCTCCACTTGCGTCAGTGATACTGATCCCGCTCGAGATCGGCTGCGACCTTCGGCCAGTTTCTATCGGCTTTCGGCACTGCTTCGGCCACGTGAGCGGCAAACCCCTCCGCCGATCCCTTGTCGTAGATCAGGTAAAGCTTGCCGTCGATGATCTTGAATGCCTCTGGGTCGACGTTGATCGTCACCGATCCGAGAGCCACCTCGCCCGCGCAGTAGCCGCCATACTGAGGCGCATATTTGATCGGCTCGCTGATGAACATTTCGCGGTGTTTGGCATTGGCGAAAAGCCACGGTGTCCCCAGCCATTCGTGGGAGAATTCCTCGGAGCCTTTCACAGCCTTGCCTTCGGTGAAATAAGCAACGGGGTCGTATCCCATGATTGCCACGCCGCCGAAGTACCCCGTGTTTACCGAGTCGTCGGCGAAAGCCCGCGATCCACCGACAGCGGCCAAAGCCAGAAGGAACACCGCCATAGAGCGACCAATTCCTCGCGCACCGCTTCTGGTCCCTGCATACATCCGTGCCTCCTGTTCAATCATTGGATTTCCATGCACGTCGCGTATTCTTTCTCCCCGATGCGGCTGGCCGGAGGGCAAGGCGCGCCATGCCGCTTGAAAAGCCGCACGATGTCCGTGTTGCCCTTCCAGATCGCTCGCGTGATTGGCGTGTAGCCGTGAACCTCGGCATGACCGACGTCAGCCCCCTCAGCCAGAAGAAACGTGGCGAGAGCGACGTGGTTTTCCTCACCGGCTACCATCAGCGGCGTTACACCCGCTTTATTGGCCGCGTCGTCGAGCGTTGCGCCATGGTGGAGCAGCAGCTTGCTGATCGGCACGCTGCCGGAAAAGGCTGCCGCATGAAGCGGCGTAAAGCCGCCCGAGTTCCGAGCCATGACGTCGGCGCCTTTGCCGATCAGCAATTCGGCTATGGCAAGCTGGGCTCCGAGCGCGGCGTTGATAAGAGGTGTTGCCTGATCGCGTGCCCGGCTGTCGACATCGGCACCGGTAGCCAGAACCTGCTCGACGACGGCGGTGTTTCCAGTGGCAACGGCATCAAACAAAGGGCTCCCCGCAGCGGCCACCGTCCCTGTGAAAATCAACGCCACCGATGCAAGCAGCCCACGCATGGCTCAGCCCCCGAAGGTTGCCAAGGACAGTAGCACAAGCCGCGGGTTTTGGGTAGGCATCGAGGACTCTAGGAGGTTGAATTCCCCTGCATCAAGCTATCGTCAACCCGACAGTCGGACAGGATGCAAAAATCTATCGTGACCACCGGGCGATGATTTCGTCGGTATTTGCCAACGCCTTGCGGACTGCGTTGCGCGCCATGGTCGGTCGCTGCAGTCGAATGCTTTTCTCAATATTTTCATGAAGTTTCAGCGCGTACCGCAAATTGTCTTCCTCCCGCGTCACATGGGCGAAGAGGTGGTTCAGCGCCGATTCGATCAAGACGCCGAGCGGCACCAGCAGATCATTTCCCGAGGCGCGTAAGATCGCGATATGAAATCGCGCATCGGCTTCTGTTCGCTGCTGGAGCGATGTCGCCTGATCCATGTCATGCAGGGCCTGGTTGATCGCGTTCATTTGCTCGTCAGTTCGGCGTTCCGCAGCAAGCGCGGTCGCTTCCGGCTCGATCATATGCCTGAGTTCTTGCACGGCCCTCAGAAAGGATTCGCGATCAGGAGATGCCGCATACCAGCCCAAGACATCTCGATCCAGCAGGTTCCAACGTTCCTTGGGTTCGACCCAGCTGCCGATTTTCGGGCGGGAAGAAAGCAGGCCCTTGGCCATCAACATCTTGATCGCTTCGCGCACCGCCGATCGGCTGACCTCAAAGACTTCCGACCATTTTGCTTCATTTGGCAGGATCGTGCCCGGCGGATAGTCGCCGCGCACGATTCGCAGACCGATCTCGCCTGCTAAAGACACATGAACACTCGCCCCAGTCATGCGGGGAGAATTTGGGCGCCTTGTGGTGGCCGAGCGGTCAACCATCACCACCTCGAGCGCAGCCGTTGGCTTTCCCGATTTTTTGTCAGGCATTTATTTCTACTGCCTCAGCATTCTTTCGACTGTCTGCACGTATGATCACAACAATCGTAATAACGAGGAAGTCGCCTGCGATTGACGCTGGCACAAAGCGCGGAATTCAGGGCGCGTCAAGCCCAGCGGATCTCTCGATCCGTCTCGTGAGGACAGTCGGCGCACCCTTGAACCGGGTGCGCCAAACCGTGAAGCTACTTTTGAATGCAGGTGTCGACTGTATCCTTCGTGCACTCATCGAGCCCGGTGAAAACCGGATCTTCAACCGGCTTGCCGGCAATCAGATCCATCATTACCGACGGTGCCTTGTAGCCCATCTCGAACGGTCGCTGGCCGACGAGCGCCGTGACCAGTCCTTCCTTCGCAATGGCGACCTCGTCGCCGATCGTGTCGGCGGCACCAATGACGAAATCGTTGCTGGCGATCTTGCCGGCCATCGGCTTGAACAGATCGCGATAAGGTTGCGGCGCGCCGAACAATGGCCAGCCACCCATAATACCGAATGCGTCCAAGTCGGGATTGGCCGCGAGAATATCGGTCATTGCCTGAACACCCTTCGCACCATCGTCATTGGTGAACACCGGGCAGCCGGCGACCTCGGTCCAGCCACCCTCGCCTTTCAGCTCGGTCAAGCCTTTCTGACCAGTAAGCGTGTCGCGCATCCCTTGTGCGCGGCGTAGAATATTGTCTGCTCCCGGATTGCCTTCGATCGTGCAGATCTTGCCGCCCTTCGGCTTGCCCTTCTTGATATATTCGCCGATGCGGGCGCCCATCAGATAGTTGTCGGTGCCGAGATAAGTCTTGCGCAACGCTGCATCCTCGGCGGCAAGATCGGCATCGAGCGTCATCACCGGAACCGTCGGATTGGCCGTCTTCAAGGTCTGGGCAATGAGCTTTGCATTTGACGGCGAGATTGCGATCGCAGCCGTGTCCGCCTTGCCCAACATATCCTGAACGATCTGCGCTTCGCCGGCTTCATCGGATGTCGATGCCGGACCGGTGTAGAAGCATTCGTATTCAGAAGTGGGGTTCTCCTTGTTCCATTTCTGGCAACCTTGATTGATTGCTTCGAAGAACGGATTGTCGAGGCCTTTGACGACGATGACGAGTTGCTTCTTGGCCAGGGCCTGCCCGGCGGTCAGTGCTAAAACTGCGGCTGTAAGTAGTAGTGCCTTCCTCATAGTTTCCTCCCTTGAAACAGACGGACACCGCGTGCCCGCCACACGAAATCAACCCGGATACCAGACGATGCGAGGCTCCTCCTTCGAACGCTCGTATTGCCAGGCCGAGTCGATAAGCATTTCGAGATCGTAGTTTGGCTGCCAATCCAGCAGGTACTTCGCCTTGCTGTTGTCCATCCAATTGGAATGGAAGCGGCTCGGTATGTCGACAGAGCCGAGATTGCGCGTGCGCAGGAGATAGGCGGCGACTTCAGCATAGTCGACGGGGCGATCCATGCAGATATTGAAGAGCTGCCGCTCCGCCCGGGGATTGTCGATCGCTGCCAATATTGCCGATACAAGATCGTCGACATGGACGAAATTGCGCTTCAGTGCACGTCCGTCGGCATCCAAGAGCAGCGGCACCGTACTCATCGCCGCATAGCGCCGTGCCGCGTCTTCCGGAACGAATGTCTTCCAGTCCGGGCCACCAAAGACGTCGTCTCCAAAAGACAGCGAATACTTGAAATCGTCCTTTTCCATGATCCAGGGCGCGCGCAGACAACAGCCATTGAGGCCATACTGAATGCCAAACTGCTCCAGCATGACCTCTTCCAAGACTTTGGATAGCGCATAGCTTCCCGGATAGGCACAATGGCGGGCGTTCTCGGTGATCGGGCCGTCGTGGCGATAGTGGAAATGTCCAACACCCGCATCACCACCGATCAGGATGAACTGGCGTGCCGTAACGCTCGTACGGAACTCCTCGAGCAGCCAAAAGAGACCTTTGACCGTGACATCCATGATGTCTTCAGGCGTTTCCTTGCATGTGGCGAGATGCACAACATGGGTAACGTCAACCAGCGCCGCTGCCACAACATCGCGATCGGCGATCGAGCCTCGGAAGACATCGACACGGTCGGTCGCCTCGTACAAACGATTATGACAAAGCGCACGAATACGGGCTTTGGAAAATCTCGGATCGTCAAGCAGCCCAGCAATGAAGCGCCGCCCGACCTTGCCCGTCGCTCCGGTCACAAGGATCAGCATACCGTTTCTCCCCCATCAATAGCTAATATCTGCGCGCCACTCTCGTCAAATGATATTTGTCTGACAAAACAGATTTTTGCGACAATAAGGTCAATTGCCGGGACAATGAGTTGACGCTGTCGCAGGGTTTTGCGTAAATGCTCCCGATCGCTTTTCCTGGGAGGATACTGGAAGCGAACTCGCCGGAGCCTTGCCTTCAAGACAAGCAGGGTTCGGTGCGATGGATAGCCCGCAGGTTTTGGGAGGCGAGAAGGCTGGTGGCGGTTCTTGAGCTCAGCAATATTTCCAAACATTTCGGTGCCATCCAGGCAGTCAACGATGTTTCGTTCTCGCTCGAAGCGGGGCAGGTTGTCGGCCTCATGGGCGACAACGGGGCTGGCAAATCCACCCTGGTAAAGATGATTGCCGGCAACTTTCGACCGAGCCATGGAACCATGCGGCTCGACGGCGCTGACCTCGTGCTTCATCGGCCGAAGGAAGCACGCCAGCATGGCATCGAGATCGTTCACCAGGATTTGGCGCTCTGCAACAATCTGACGGCGGCAGCGAACGTGTTCCTCGGACGAGAATTGCGCCGCGGCGTATGGCCTCTTCGCATCCTCGACCACAAGGCCATGTACAAACGCGCCGGCGAGATATTTCGCGAGCTCAAATCCGAGACGCGGGCGCGCGATCTCGTCAAGCAAATGTCAGGTGGCCAGCGCCAAGCGGTCGCGATCGGCCGCACGATGCTCTCGGAAGCGAAAATCGTATTGATGGACGAGCCGACCGCAGCCATTTCCGTGCGCCAGGTGGCTGAGGTTCTCAATCTGATCCGCCAATTGCGTGACCGGGGCATTGTCGTTGTCCTGATCAGCCACCGCATGCCCGACGTCTTCTCGGTCGCCGACCGCGTGATCGTGATGCGGCGCGGCAGAAAAGTAGCCGACAAGCAGATTGCGGCAAGTTCGCCGGAGGAAGTGACAGGGCTTATCACCGGCGCCATCGAACAGGTGTGATCGATGCTGTCCATTGCAACAGGAAAGAAGAAGGTCGACGATGGCGATCACACTTGACCAGACGATCGGACAGAAGCAACGGAGCTGGCTTGCGACGATCATGGGCGGCCAGACATTCTGGGTTCTGATTGCGGTCATTCTCGCCTGCATTTTTCTGTCGACGGCGACAGACTCTTTTGCGACCGCGAAGAACATCTACAACATCACCCGCAACGTCACCTTCGTCGCCATTATCGCGCTCGGCATGACGCTGGTCATCATCACCGGCGGCATCGATTTGTCCGTCGGCTCCGTGCTTTGCCTCTGCAGCATGGTGCTGGCGGTGGTCATGCACGCAGGATACAGCATTGAAGTCGGCATCGCCGCTTCAATCGGTACTGCTCTTTTGGTCGGCGCTTTTAACGGCGTATTGATTGCCTATCTCGGCTTCCCGCCTTTCGTCGTCACGCTCGGCATGTTGTCGATTGCGCGCAGCCTTGCGATGGTTGCGTCCAACAACACTGTCGTTTTCCAGTTCGGACCCGATCACGACAAACTACTGGCGCTGGGTGGCGGCGCCTGGGTTTTCGGCATAGCCAATCCAGTGCTTTACATGGTCATACTGGCACTCATTACCGGTTTCGTGCTGCGCTGGACCAAGTTCGGCCGCTATGTCTTTGCCATTGGCGGCAATGAACACGCCGCGACACTGACGGGCGTTCCCGTGCCGAGGATCAAGGTCATCGTCTATATGATTTCTGCCCTGTCGGCGGGGGTTGCCGGCATCATTCAAACCGGCTGGCTCGGCGCTGTCACCACAAACATCGGTGCCGGGATGGAACTTCAGGTTATTGCCGCCGCAGTTATCGGCGGCGCCAATCTGGCCGGCGGCGTCGGCACCGCCTTTGGAGCCTTGGTCGGCGCTGCACTTATCGAAATCATCCGCAACAGTCTTGGCCTGCTCGGCATCAACGCATTCTGGCAAGGATGCTTTATCGGCGGGGCAATCGTGCTAGCCGTCCTTTTCGACCGACTTCGCAACTTGCGACAGGGCGAGTAGGCGAATCCGGTTCTTCAGAGCACGCTGGTCGAGTGAGCGACCGGATTTGTTAGATTGTCCCGAAGCGTGTCCTATTAAACGCTCTGCGGTTTGCGCCCGGCCAAGAGCGGCCGCGTTCAATCAATCCAGCCGCACTCGATTATGCCGCCAAGGTGGGTGTTGCGCTCGATAGCCAAGCCAGCCCCCCGAAAGACGGACGCCGTGCTGGAGACCATCGCCCGCTGGAACCGGGGACGGCAGCTCAGCGAGCGACGTCGGCGTTGACCAGAACGTCGAGAGGCGAGACTGTCGCATCTCTAACTGGCCCAACTGTCGCATTACTAAATAGCCCTTACACACAGCTGCGGCGTAAGCATATTTATGGAACGGGTCCGTGTGTGCGAGAGGAAAATCTCCGGGGCGAAAGCCAAATCAACGGTGCAGGCCCATCATTTTGGGCGGCTAAGGCATGACCGAGATCGCTTTCCACATGCCACTTGTCATCCCTGCATCGGATCAAAGAGGCCTCTCGAACGCCGCGTTATAAAGTCGATCGACGCGTTTTGACCGATGCGCAAGAACCAAGCTTCGGAAGTGTCCGACGCAGCTTCGGGCAACAACGCTTTTGTCAGAACGTCCTGAATGTCCTCGCCAGATACATCGACCTACGATCTCGTTTTTCATCCTGCGCCAGTTAGATATGGCTCTTGCCTGTCTGGGCCGATTGGGCCTAGGAACCAGAGGTGTCGGCTCAGCTCGACCCGTTTGCACTTTAGCCGCAACCGCTTCCTGTTGAGATCACGCGGATCGAATGGTGCGGCTCGCATATTCACTGTGGAGGCGCTGTTGGTTTAGAGCATCCTGTTTAGGCGCGATTCCAAAAGTTCTTGAATACTCTCGGCTGAATTGCGACGCGCTCTCATACCCGACCTTGTACGCAGCTTCGGCAACATTGGCGGCTTTCGTGACCATGAGGCGGCGCGCCTCCAACAGCCGTAGTTGCTTCTGGAATTGGAGCGGCGTCATCGAGGTCAGTGCCTTGAAGTGCTGGTGAAACGAAGATGGGCTCATCCGCGCAACATCAGCCAGTTGATCGACGCGCAAAGTTTCCGCGAAGTTGGTGTGCAAAAGGGATACGGCCCTTACCACACGTTCGATGTTTGATTCCGGGCAGGCAAGTTTGCAGATCTCGCCGCCATGCGGGCCGCTCAACAGCCAATAGCAAATCTCGCGCACGATCGAAGGCGCCAGGATCGGAATCGCCTTCGGAGTTGCCAGAAGTCGAACCAGGCGGAGAATGCAATCGGCTAGTGGTTGATCCACTTTGGCGATAAAAGCGCAAGGACCGGTCGTATCCGACTGCGCTGGCGGTATATCCAATTGTTCGAGGACCTCCCGCACGGTTGCCACGTCGAAATCGACCATGACGCCGACATAAGGCGTTGCAGCACTGGCCTCCACGATCCTTCCGGTCGCCGGGACGCCGACACTGACGACCAAGCACTCCATGCTGCGGTAGTTGAGATGTTCATCGCCAAACTGCAACTCTTTCGCTCCTTCCAGCACGACGCATAGCGACGGCCGATAGATGTTGCGCATGGGCATCATCGACTGAAACGAGCGGACGATATTGAAGCCTTCTATGGCCGTCGGGAACAGGCCTTGGCCGCCACCTTGGTCTTCGATGTAGGCGGTGACGGCAGAGAGCAATGGCGTATTCAAGCGGGGCTCCGGTTGCTTCAGGGGCCACGGCAAGACGTGGCTCCTCGCCGGCATCATCGCCTCTCCTGCAGGAATAGGCAAGTTTCTTGAAGGTTCGGGCATTCTGGTCATTGGACACTCCATCTAGCTTAAGGGTGCAACCAAGCGAGGAGTGACCCCAAGATGACAGAAATTGTCGCCCGGTCAATAGACCCGTCAGAGACACGAGCGCCGCCCGCTGCCTCCAGCCGGGAATACGCAAAGGGCCTGCGAATGGCCGCCATATGCATCGTGCTTCTCCTGATTAACGCGTTCTCGCAGATCGATCGGATACTTCCCTTCATCCTCGCGGAAAAAATCAAAGCAGACCTGTCGCTGACCGACACCCAGATGGGCCTACTCACCGGGCTTGCGTTCGCGGTTTGCTACGCACTTCTCTCATTGCCGCTTGCCCGTGCAGCAGATCGGGGATCACCCCGGTTCGTACTGGTGTCCTGCGTCCTGGTCTGGAGTGTCATGACCACACTCGGTGGTTTTGCAGCCAGTTTCATGTTCCTGGCCCTCACACGCTTCGGTGTCGCATTCGGAGAGGCTGGCGCCGTCCCGGCTGGCCATGCTCTCATCGTCCGCAAAATTGGCCTCGAGCGGCGCGGTCTTGCAATCGGTCTGTTCGCAATGGGCATCCCATTAGGCACGATGGTAGGATTTGCGGCAGGCGGCGCATTTGCGGATGTCTTCGGCTGGCGCGTCGTTTTGATCGGTGCTGGAGCCATCGGCATCTTGATCGGGTTGTTGACCATCCTTGTTTCCGGCGCCACTCCTCCTCTTCCAACAACGGCCTCTCGCGGCGAACCCTTTCTGCGAACCAGCCTTGACCTGTTATCGTCTCCGGCGTTCCGCTGGTTGTTCACGGGTACCATTTTCCTGGGCTTCGCAGGCGCGCCTTTCTATGCCTTCTCCATATCGTTTCTGATCCGCAGCTACGGTTTTACCGCGACAGAGGTCGGCGTTTCTTTCGGCATGTTGCAAGGGTTGATGGGGATCATCGGTACATTGGGCGGTGGACGCTGGTTTGATTTTGCTGTTCGCTCAGGCTCCGGCAAGGTGCTCGGCCCGCCGGCAATTCTGTTCCTGATCGCCAGTGTAACGACAACTGCGGCGCTGTTTGCACCGACCGGCTGGATGTCCATTGCGCTCTTCGTGCCCGGAATGCTGTCATTTTCATTCATGTTGCCCTGGGGCTTCGGAGCCGCGCATCTGATCGCCGGTCCTGGACGTCAGGCACAGGCGACCAGCCTCGTCATGATCGGAAGCGGCCTCCTCGGCCCCGCACTTGGCCCTCTGATCGTTGGTGTTGTCAGCGATGCTGCCAGCGCAGCCGATATTTCAAACGGCCTCGGCCTCGGCTTGTTGATCGTGCCTTTCTCGACCGTCCTGGCAGGCATCACTCTCCTCATTGCAAACCAAAGAGTTGGCGCCTTGCTTCGCCAACCCTGACCGCAAACCGCCGTTGCAGGCTGAACCATTCGAAACTTCTTAGGAGATGTTCCAATGTCCAACACAGACAATTCCCGGCGCACATTCCTCGCCCTCGCGGCAGCCGTGCCATCCGCTATCGCCATGAGCGGCATCGCATCGGCCCAATCGTCCGATACTGGCGCTATCGCCCAACCAAGTGACAAGCGTGGCGCGATCGTTACCGGCTCTTCCCGCGGCATTGGTGCAGCCACCGCCCGGCGTCTGGCGCGGGACGGTTTCGCCGTGACTGTGAACTACCTTACCAATCGCGAGTTGGCCGAGCAGGTCGTTCGCGATATCGAGACCGCTGGCGGCCGTGCCATCGTTCGCCAGGCAGATGTGGCGGATCCGGCTGCGGTCAAAGCTCTTTTCGACGCCAATGACGAAGCCTTCGGTGGCGTCGATATCGTCGTCAATAATGCCGGCATCATGAACGTCGGTGCTTTCAGTCAGATGACCGACGAGGCCTTTGACCGGATGATGGCCACCAATATCAAAGGGAGCTTTAACGTGCTGCGCGAGGCGTCACGACGCGTCCGCGATGGTGGCCGGATCATCAGCCTGAGCTCAAGTATCATCAAAATGAGTCCTCCCGGCACGGCAGCCTACGCCGCAACCAAGGCGGCGCAGGAGATCTACTCCAGCGTTCTTGCCAAGGAGTTGGGCGGTCGCAACATTTCGGTCAATGCGATATCGCCAGGCGCCGTCGATACCCAACTCTTGCGTCAGCACGGGGAAGAGGCGCTTCGCGGCATACCGGAAGCAACCCCGCTTCGTCGGCTGGGCCAGCCAGAGGATATCGCAAATGTCATAGGCCTTCTCTGCTCGCAGGACGGGGCGTGGATCGATGGTCAAAACGTCTTCGCGAATGGCGGAATCGCCTGATGGATGCCCGCTGCGGCGTACATGCGCCGCAGCGGATTCGCAACCGGACCCTCTCTCAGGACACGCTCGTCATGAAATACATCACATTAGGAAACACGGGCCTTTTTGTCTCGGAGCTGTGCCTGGGCACGATGACGTTCGGCGGCAAGGGGATCTGGGCTAATATGGGTAACGTCCAGCAAGACGACGCTCAGGCTCTGATCGCCCGCGCACTTGAGCACGGGATCAACTTTATCGATACCGCCGACATCTATTCAAATGGCGTATCGGAAGAGATGATCGGTAGATCACTCAAAAACCTGGGTGTCCGACGAGAGGACGTGGTTATCGCAACCAAGGTCTGCGGGCCCATGGGCCAAGGGCCAAACGACGCCGGCAATTCCCGGGGCCACATCTTGGATAGCGTCAAGGCCAGTCTAAGGCGACTACAGGTCGATCACATCGATCTCTACCAGCTTCATAACGTCGATAACATAACTCCGATCGAGGAAAGCCTTGCTGCGTTGGATGCGCTGGTCCAGCAGGGTCTGGTTCGTTATATCGGCGTGTCGAACTGGTCGGCCTGGCAGATGGCGCGGGCGCTGGGCCACAGCGAGCGCCTTCAGATCGCGAAGATCGCCACCTCGCAAAACTACTACACGCTCGCAGGTCGCGATATCGAGCGGGAAATCGTTCCGCTCATCAAGGCCGAAAGACTCGGTCTTCTGGTTTGGAGCCCGCTTGCAGGCGGGCTGCTTAGCGGCAAGTTCGGACGCGACAAGCAGGGTGAGGAAGGTAGCCGGCGGACAACTTTCGATTTTCCGCCGGTCGCCATGGATCGAGCTTATGACGTGATCGATGTGATGGAACGCATCGGCGCCGACAAGGGTGTCAGCGTTGCAAGGATTGCGCTGGCGTGGCTGCTGCACCAGCCGCACGTCACAAGCGTCATCGTCGGTGCGAAGACGATCGCTCAGCTCGATGACAGTGTCGGAGCTTCGGAAGTCACGCTCAGTGCGGATGAGGTCGCTGAATTGGAAGCTGTCAGTAAGATCGCTCCCGAATACCCTGCCTGGATGCAGCGAACGCGCGAGGTCGCGGCAAGGCCACCCCTGAGCAAACCGATCGACGCCATCGAATAGGCTCGGACCCGGAACCGCCCCGCTCCGGATCCGTGAAGGGTCGCCTCACCCCACGGCGACCATCTGTCCGCCGAAGACGTGCCTCGAACAATGCGTCTTCGGCGGACGACTCTTGCACCAGCAGAACAGAAGGATTTGACGATGTCACAACCGTGGACACTTGACGACATGCCCTCTCAGAAGAGCCGGACGATCCTGATCACCGGAACCGGCGGCTTGGGCTTCGAAGACGCGCTGGCGCTGGCCCGAGCAGGAGGCGACGTGATTATCGCAGGGCGCAATCCGACAAAAGGTGCCGACGCTATTCGGCGCATCAAGGAGAAGGTACCCCAAGCATCGGTCGCACTGGAGATTGTCGACCTCGGTGACCTCGCGTCGATCGAAGCTCTGGCCATAAGACTGAAAGAAACGCGCGATCATATCGACATTCTCATCAACAACGCCGGCGTGATGACGCCACCAACGCGCCAGACGACCAAAGACGGTTTCGAACTGCAGTTCGGCACCAATTACCTCGGGCATTTTGCTCTGACGGGCTACCTCCTGCCGTTGCTCATGCGGGCACAAGACCCGCGCGTCGTGACGCTTTCCAGCATTGCTGTGCGAGGCGCAAACGTCGCGATCAACTTCGACGATCTGCAAGCGGCGCGGGGCTATCAGCCCATGCCTGTCTACGGTCAGTCGAAGCTGGCATGTCTGATGTTTGCTTTCGAACTGCAACGACGGAGCGAAGAAGCGGGCTGGGGTATTACCAGTATCGCAGCACACCCGGGAATATCGCGCACAGATCTGCTTCACAACGGCCCCGGTCGCCGCAGCGCTCAAGGCCTCCTCAGGTCGTTCATGTGGTTTCTGTTCCAGCCGGCTTCGCAAGGCGCGCTGCCGACCTTGTTCGCGGCTACATCTCCAAAAGCTCGTGGCGGCAGCTATTACGGCCCCGATAAACTGGGCGAAACCCGTGGACACCCGACAGAAGCGCAGATCCCGCGACAGGCGCTAGAGAAGCATGTGGCGCATAAGCTGTGGGAGATTTCGGAAAGGCTGACAGGGATATCGTTCGATGCACAAGTTCCTCCTCCCGAGCTCTCCGGTCTGGACGCGACAACGATCAGACGGGAGGGGTGAGATATGGACCCCCTTGGAAACCTTGTCGACTGGATTGCGGTCTACGGCATATTCGGTCTGTTTGCGATCGGGCTGGCGGAACGTTTCTTGCCTGCCCTGCCCTCTTATGGGGTTCTCGTTGCCATAGGTATCGCGGCCGATGGCGCCGTCTGGTCCCCCCACACCGCTGTCATCGCGACTACGGTCGGGAGTTTTATGGGGGCCCTCGGTCTCTATCTTCTTGTACGCGCCGTCGGAAGAAAAGGGTCCGTAACGCTTCTCTACTCGGTCGGCAGCAGATGGGTGGGTCTATCGCAGTCACGCATCGACTGGATATTGTCCTCCCTGCGTGCCCGGGAACGAGCGCTTACGATCCTGTCGCAACTCATTCCCACCGTGCGGTTGATCTCGCCCATAGCGGCCGGGCTTTTAGGCACGAATACGCTGCGGATTGTATCCGGCATGGCAGTCGGCATCGTTCTCTGGAACGGCTTGTTCATCTCCGCCGGCTACCTGGCTGTGCTGGTCATTCCTGGCATCAATTCGTCCGCGCTCGCCCTGAAAATACTGGTCCTGCTTGTTGTCACGGAAGTACCCACAGCCATGGTGTGGCGGCTTCAGCGACGACATTCGATGCGCCTGAATCCGGGAGCCAGCAAGCGATGACGAATAGGACTGCTGATGCGTTTTTGTTTTTTCGGGCGTGGCTTTCCGCTCCCCTCCGTGTCGCGTCCGTTATACCGTCGGGGCGTGCGCTGTCTTCTCTCATGACAGCCGAGATTTCCGCCAAGACGGGCACCGTCATTGAATTAGGTCCGGGGACAGGCGTTTTCACAAAGGCCTTGCTGCATCGAGGTGTCGCTGAAGAAAACCTCGTGCTGATCGAATATGGCGCGGACTTCGCGACGCAGCTTAGTCTTCGTTTTCCAACTGCAAGAATCATCGAGATGGATGCTGCCAAATTGAGAAAGTTGCCGCTTCAAGGATCGGCGCCTGTAGGCGCTGTCGTGAGTGGCCTTCCTCTTTTGTCAATGCCGATGCGGAAAGTGCATGCCATCCTGGAGGGCGCATTTTCGCACCTTCGCCATGATGGAGTATTCTATCAATTCACTTACGGTCCACGATGCCCGATCGCCAGACCTTTGCTCGACCGACTGGGCCTGAAGGCAAGGTATATCGGCTGCACCCTCGCCAATATTCCACCTGCAGCCGTCTATCGCATCAGTCGACGAAGACCGCGCAGGGCATTCGAACCGGCGCATCAGGATCTGTTGTTCGATGGTCAGAAAAATCCATCCTAGCCAGCAGCAGCTCGACCTGCATGGCTATTCTTGTTCCGGCTGAATCCGGCAGGCACCGGACATTCCATCACAGCCCGACGCGTTCCTTCAGCACTCGGCCAAAGAGTTCAAGCCTTGCCCTGCATCCTGTGATCGATGTTGCCGGTGATATTGTCCCAGCCGGAAAGCGCAATTTCCGCCACAGCGTGCAGTTCGGCGCGGTCCGCTCCATCGCGGGCGCGGATAGCCATGCCGCTCTGGACGATCTGCACGAACCTCGCCAGTTTGGTCGTGTCTGCCGTGGCCTTAAGGTCACCGTCGCTCTTCGCTCTGTCGAAACGCGCCTTGAGGAGATCGAAACCGCCTGCACGAGTCGCTCGCATGAGTTCGCCCAGTTCGGAATGTCCTTCGCTGCCCACGGTGGCGAGCGTCGCCATGCACCCGTGCGGTAGATCGCAATCTCCACCGGTCATGGCGATGGCGGAATCCTGAAGAAATACCAGCGCTGCGTCTCTCGCGGTCGAAGCAGCCCTGAAGCGCGTCCAGACCAACCCCTCGTAGGTCGTGTAGTAATATCGGAGGGCCTCCGCATAGAGTGCGTCCTTTGAGCCGAAGGCTGCATAGAGGCTCTTCGTGCCGATCCCCATCGCTTCCGTTAGATCTGCGATGGAGGCGGCCTCATAACCCTTGATCCAGAACAGTCTTGTCGCGGCGGCAAGCGCAGCCTGGCGGTCGAATTCCCGCGGTCGGCCGCGTGAGCGGTGGGTCGGCTCTGAATGGTCTGGAGAGGCCAAAACGTAATTTTGCATCGACCACTGCATAAATCAGTTGACGGCAATTTGCAATGACCCTACGTATTTATGCATCGATCACTGCATAAAGGTAACAATGATGGAATTGCTGGGAAAACGTGCCCTGGTGAATGGCGGCTCGAGGGGAATAGGCGCCGCGATCGCAATTGCGCTGGCTGAGAATGGCGCGGATGTCGCGTTCACCTATCAGCGCTCCGCAGACAGGGCTGCATCGGTCGTTCACACTATCGAGGAAAAAGGCCGGCGTGGGCTTGCCATTCAGGCCGACAGCGCCGACCCGGATGCCATCCGTCGCGCCGTCAGCCAGACGGTCGACACACTTGGAGGGCTTGATATTCTAATCAACAGCGCAGGCATCGGAACCGCCGGCATGACCGCGGATCTGGCACTCGCCGACCTGCAGGCCATGCTTGATGTGAACGTTCGTGCGCCCGTCCTGTTCTCACAGGCCGCGATCCCGCATCTCTCATCGGGGAGCCGGATCATCTCTATCGGCTCCTCCCTGGCGGAGCGTGTGCCTTTCCCGGGTGTGACGGCTTATGCCATGTCGAAGTCGGCGCTTCTGTCGTTCACGCGGGGCCTTTCGCGCGAACTCGGGCCTCAGGGCATCACCGTCAATCTTGTTCTTCCCGGTTCAACGGACACGGACATGAACCCGGCCAATGGCGAGAATGCTGATTATCAGCGCAGCCTCACATCGCTCGGCCGGTTTGGCGAGCCCCGTGAAGTCGCCAGCGCGGTGGCGTTTCTGGCTGGTCCCGCTGCTAGTCTGATTACCGGCGCAGTTCTCAGTGTAGACGCCGGCTTCAACGCCTGATTTGCCCTTCGCGTTGTCCGGACGTCTTGCTTTACGGCGTCCCGCAGCCGATTTTCAATAGCGGCCGTAAGATGCGTTGAGAGCGATTTGTATCTGTCAACTGCGCAAATAGGCGGAATGCACGTCAACGCAAGTTGAGAAAGTCGTAGGGCAATTAAACCCTCCCCTCTCCCGCGGCCTTCCTTGGTCAGATCACAAAATCAAACCGTCCGAACTTTCCGTCACCGGTTTGCTTCATGTCGAGGAGTAGCGCCTCGTGAAACAGCCCGTCTCCGGCGTTTCTGGGCTCTCCGGGAAAATAGAGTTGGGTGGTGAGGACGCTCCCACCTGGGTCCTGGACGTTGAAATGGAAATGGCGCGTGCGGCCGGGATAAAGCGCGGGCACGATGGTATTGAACCACCAGCGTCCGTGGGTGTCGGTGAACTGGTGTCCGCGCAGGCGGAAACCCACGCTGTCGTAGTCACCGTTCGCATCGGCGTGCCAGATTTCAACGAGGCTGCCGCCAAGCGGTCGGCAGCGATTGTCGAGCACGAAACCGGCGACGGTAATTCGCTCGCCTCCGGGCGCATCCGGATAGAGATCCCGATTGAGCGGCGAGTGTGGCCTGAAGAATGGACCGGCTTCCCGTTCAAGGGTCGGTTCGTCTCCATCGTCACATGCAAGAGTAAGCGGGAGTTCGGGAGCGGCCTGCGCAAACGCCTTCATTCTCGCCACGTCGATGAGAGGCAGCGTCAGAAAGGCCGCCAGAAGCGAGCGTCTGGTGGAAAGCACAGTCGGTCTCCCGGTTTTTAAGTGGTGTCGAATTAGAGCAAGGCGACCTTACCGCAGGCGCTGCGCGGCGTTTGCCTGTGCCTCCCGGATCAGGCCGGAATACATATTCTCTTTGCCGGGATACCAGGGCATCGTGCCGATGGAGCCGAAGCCGGGAATGGTCTCCATATGTGCGACCATGCGGGCACGCATGCGCTCATCTGGAAGCGAGCCTGTCATCGCCTGGACATTATCACTCATGTGGTCGGGGTTGGACGTGCCGCAGAGCACGCTTGTGACGGCCGGGTGCGCCATGACCCATTTCAGGAAGAACTGCGCCCAACTCGTCGCCCCGAACTCCTGCGCAAAGCCGGGGAGCGGCTGTCCTTCGACGATTTTCATCAGGCGCGCCTTTTCAAGCGGCAGGTTGATGAGCACGCCGACGCCCTTGTCGGCCGCCGCCGGAAGAAGGCGGCGCTCGGCATCCCGGTTGAAGATCGAGTAATTCGTCTGGATGAAGTCGACATCGTCGCGTTGGACGATCGCCAATAGCTGGTCCTGCGCCGCCGACTCGTGATGGGTGACGCCGACATGGCGTATGAGGCCTTCCTTCTTCCATGCCTTCATCAGCGGAATGACGACCGGCGCATTGGTGATGCTGTGGCATTGCATAAGATTGATCGTGTCACGCCATGTCCGCATGCGCGATTGCCGGAAGCTTTCAACGGCGTGGCTTTCGTCGCCGAGATATTCTCCTGTCGACCAGACCTTGTTGGCGAGGAACATCTCGTCGGATCGTTCAAACTCGCCCATGAACTGGCCGACGCTGACTTCGGCCGAGCCGTAGAGAGGCGATGTGTCGACCACGCGACCGCCTGCAGCGACATACCGCTCGAAGACCTGACGGAGAGCGTCGCGGCGATCACCGGGCTTCAGGTCGAAGGTCAGGAAGGTGCCAAGACCCAGGGCCGTGACCCGTTCGCCAGTGCGTGGCAAGCTGCGGGTCAGCACATCCGGATTTGATCCAGTGGCTGGCGACGCCACGTTCGTTTCCTGGGTCTGCGCCGTAGCGTTGGTGGCGAGTGCCAGCCCTGTTGCCGCGGCACTTATCGTGCCGAGGAAGCCGCGTCTATTGATCTTTGATTGGTCCATGGGATCTCTCCTGTTTCGTTAACCGTCAGAACTGCCAGTTGGCGGGTACCCAAGCGTAGCCGCCGTCGGTCTTCAGCATCCGGCCAAGACCGGGGAATGGATAGTGGAAGCCGAGTACGGGCATGCGCTCGGCGGCCGCCCTATCGAAAATGCGCCGGCGGGAGGATAGGGCCGTCTCCTTGTCGCGGTCTGGGCCTGGAAGCCAGGGCCTATCGACGTTGACAATGGGGTGATAGGCAAGATCTGCCGTCAGCAGCAACTGGTCGTTCCCGGAATGGACGAGGAGGGTCGCCATGCCCGGCGTGTGGCCGGATGCGACGATCGTCGTCAGACCCGGCACGATCTCGGCGCCGGCTTCATAAAGTTCGACATCGTTCATGAACGGCTCGAGGCTGTTTTTGATGTTCGCCGCGAAGCGCAGACGGAATTCCTCCGGCACCGGCATGTAGGAGAGATCCGGATCGGTGCGGACGAAGAAATCCCAGTCGGCCTTCGGGACGAAGACCGTGGCGCGGGGAAACGCCTTGCCGCCGTCTGCGGCTCTCAAGTTACCGACATGGTCGGGATGGGTGTGAGAGATGACGATCGCGTCGATGTCCGCAGGATTAAGACCGATCGCCGCGAGATTATCGAAGATCCGGCCGCCATTCGGGCCCATGGTCTTGCCTGCGCCAGCTTCGATCAGAATCCGCCGGCCACCGGTTTCGATCAGCAGCGTGTTGAGATTAAGCGTCATGTGGTCGGTCGGAAGAAACGCCTGCCGCAGGACCTCCTGAAGCTCGGCTTCCGGCGCGTCGCTTGCATACACACGGGGCGGGCCACCGATCACGCCGTCGCTCAACACTGTCGCGCTAATTTCGCCGACGCGGAAGCGGTAGTGACCGGCATTGCCGGCCACCGGGGACGCGGCCTGGGCGTTGGCTCTGCCGGAGCCACCCAGGCTCGGAATGAGCATGCTTGATGCGCCCGCGACAGCGCACAGCATGATGGCACGTCGGTTGAGAGTGAAAGCATTCATCGGTCTTCCCTTTTGCGTTTGGTACGTTTTCGCTTCGCTCGATCGCACGGGTCGACGTGACCGGAAAAGGAAGCGGATCAAGCACAGCGTCAAACTCTGCACTCACCATGACACGGGTCGATTGATCTGATAACCTGCGTTAAGTTTATCAGCTTGGTTAGAAATACTTCTCAATGAACCCTATTCGCCTGGACAGTTTCGATGTCTTCGTAGCCATCGTGCGCTGTGGCGGTTTCCGCGCAGCAGCACTCGAGCGAGGGGTCTCTTCATCGGCCTTGAGCCAGACGATGAACGCCCTGGAAGAGACTTTGGGTATCCGGCTCCTCAATCGAACGACGAGGAGCGTGTTTCCGACGGAGGCAGGCCAGCGCCTCCTCGAACGTTTGGCACCTGCGTTGAGCGACATCAGGCTCGCCATCGCAGAGGTCGACGAGTTGCGGGATAGCCCGTCCGGAACACTTAGGATCAACGCGCCGGCACCGGCCGTCGATCATTTTCTCTGCCCGCTGGTGTTCGACTTCATGGATACCTATTCCGAGGTGAAGATCGAGATCATCAGCGATGCGGCCGTCATCGATATCGTGGAGCAGGGTTTCGATGCCGGCGTCAGGTTCGGCAAGCAGCTGGCCCAGGACATGATTGCGCTGCCGCTTGGACCCGCGCTCCGTTATGCAATCGTAGCTTCGCCTGATTATATCAAGAGGTGCGGGCAGCCGCAGACACCGCACGAACTTGTTGGTCACGACTGTATAAGACGCCGTTTCCCTGGTGGCACGCTCGTCACCTGGCGCTTTGATGAGGGAGCCGAAGAGATCGAAGTCACTCCAACTGGGCGCTTGACGGTGAGTTCCGCACACAACGAACTGCAAGCTGCACTGGCGGGCGGAGGAATCGCCCATGTCTTCGATGACTACGCCAAGCCGTATATCCAAACCGGCCGGCTAGTGGAGCTTCTCTGCGACTGGAGCCCCACCTTGCCGCACTGGTTTCTATACTACCCCAGCCGCCGCCTCCCGAGCGCAGCCATGCGTGCGTTTCTCGATTTCATGAGGAGCTACGACTGGAAGGCGAAGGATGCCCTCGACCTAAAGCGATTTGACCAGCAGCTTGCGTAGAAGCAGATCGGAGCTTCTTTTAAATCCGGCGCTGTTCGGCCGCATCGAACTCGAGACGCGACGCTTCGATGTCTTGCCATGTGTCGCGGATCCAGTCGGTGAATCCCGCTAGCGGCTTCAGCATCGACTTCCCGCGATCAGTCAGCTCATACTCCACGCGTGGTGGCAGTTCGGTGTAATAGTGCCGTGCGACGAGCCCATCCCTCTCAAGATTGCGAAGGGTAAGCGTCAGCATACGCTGCGAGATATCGGGAATGCCGCGTCGAAGGGCGCCGAACCGCATCGGTGCATCGGGGGAAAGTGAAAGCATCGAGATGATAAGGATCGTCCATTTGTCGCCAAGGCGAGCCAGCACGCTGCCCGGGGCGCAAGGTGTCAAAACCGGTCCCCGCGGAGTTTCAATCACAGGTCGTCCATTTATCTCGCGTGGCATTACATCTCCTGCATTCACTTCCATTGGTTATCTTCGTGTGCCCGAGGACCAAAATTGTGCCGTCTTGCGCGCATTTTCCGATTGTTCCACATGGTAACTGCGTAAGTTACCAAGGAGAACTAACATGTCAAATGCGCCAGAGTTTCTCGTGTTCGGAGCGACAGGCCAGCAAGGGGGAGCGGTGACACGGGCGCTGCTCGAGGCGGGCCGAGGAGTTCGCGCCTTCGTTCGTGACCCATATAGCGAAAAGGCAAAGTCACTCGCCGCGGACGGGGTCAGCCTGGCGGTGGGTGACCTGTTCGATCGCGCATCGATCGACCACGCGATGAAAGGAATCCGTAGCGTGTTCAGCGTGCAGACGAGCTCCCCATCGGGATTGCTTACGGATGAACAGGAAGTGGAGCAGGGCAAGTCTGTTGCTGACAGCGCGGTGTCCAATGGCGTTGCTCATCTTGTCTACTCCTCAACCGGAGCTGCGGGCAAGGGCCACACCGGGATGGGTCATTTCGACAGCAAGTCTCGCATCGAGGACTATGTCCGCAGCTTGCCCATCACCACGACAATCACCCGCCCAGCCAGCTTCATGGAAATGATGATGCTCCCGGGAATGGGTTTGAACACCGGCGTTTTCAATTATTTCATGCGGCCGGATCAGTCGATGCAGATGATAGCACTCCATGATCTTGGTCGCATCAACGCGCAGATCCTTTGCCAGCCAGACCTCCATGCCGGCCGGGTGATCGAACTGTCGGGACAGGACATCACAGGCAAGGATCTGCAAGACGCCTTCTCACGTGCGGCAGGCCGCCCTATTCACTACCAGCGGTTTTCCGAGGAACTGCTGAGCGAGAATAACTTTCTGAAACGGCTGACTGCTCTCGTCGATAACGGCGTGGTTGCAGGGATCGCAGACATTGCTGCCCTCGAACGTGAGTTCGGACCCATGTTGAGGGTGGAACAGTGGCTTTCCGGTCCAGGAAAAACGTTGTTCGAAAACGCACTCAGCGCCGAACCGTCAGGTATCGGATTACGATGACGCGTGAAACAGCAGGAGGGATCTTTCCCTCCTGCTGCGGCGAGTAGGCCCAGCTGCCCTCTGTCAGTTGAAGTCCAGAAGTCCCATTCAGCTTGGCCGACGACATATCGTGCCTGGCTGAACGCCGGATGATCACCGTCCATGAGCCCGTTGATGTGATCGGCATGAAGATGGGAAATCGTCACGATTGTCACATCGGACGACGCATAACCCGATGCCGCGATGCGGCTCGCCAGTTGCCCGGTTCCAAATTCCCTGCCCTCCGGCCCATTGCCGGTGTCGAACAGGATGACGTCGGTGCCCGTGTTCACAAGCACCGGGTTGAATTGGCCGATCATCCGATCCGACGGCAAAAAGTTGGCTTTCATCACAGACACGACTTCGTCGGCATCCTGATCGGCGCCGAAGGTCGGATGTGGTCCATTAAATGTCCGTATGCCATCGAGAATGACGGTGATCTCGAACTCACCGAGCATGAAGCGGTAAAAGCCGGTGTTGGTGATTTCCGATTTCGGTGGAGCGGCCGCAAAGGTAGCGCGTGTCATGATCTGAGGTGTTGAAAGGGCCAGCGCAGTTGCGGCTCCTGCCCTGAACATGGAACGACGATTGAAGAGCATGGCTCTTTCCTCCGGATAGCTCAACTTCGTTTTTGGTCATGCTCGAAGGGCGGGCACTCGCAAGCTCGAGACCTTATGCAGAGGACCGCCCTCCGGTGCCTCATTTGACGCGCTGCCATTCGATCCTGATTTCAGTGCCTTCCGGCCTACGGAATTGTTCAGTCATGCGGTCGCCGTCAACGACCAGCCTCAGATCATCACGTGTGCGCACGCTGCCAACCCAGTTCGGAAATGTCGCCCCTTCGACACGGTTTCCGCTGAATTCTCCCTTCTCATCAACGGTGTAGGTTCCGAAAAACCCGATGCTGCGTGACATGGCCATACGATTTTCATCATCTGTCCCCTCGCCGCGAGCATTGGAGGCAAACCGCGGAACGTCGGCATCGGTAAGGACTTCCACGAAATGCAGGTCGGGCGTGAAGACGAGAAGACCGTTGGGTTTCTCTCCATAGGCGGCGATATTTTTTCCACCGGGGTCGATCGTCGCCGACATCATCCGCCAAGTGCCTGCTACCTGATTTTCTGCGGCAGTCTGCGCGAAGGCAGACGACGAAATGTTGAGGGCAAGGGCCAATATAACCGGTCGAATGGACATGTTTTTTCCTTCCTGTTCATGAGGTCTGTGTTTCCGCCGCTGCCGCGGTTCACGGATCCTGCCGGTCGGCGGAATTCGCCACTCCACGCTGCGCCTCAAGGGCAGACAGGCGTGCGGAAAGTGCCTGTGAGATAGAGGAATAGGCCGTGCTACCCAGCGCCAGCCGCAATGGCGGCGTCTCGCTCTCGGCGGCTGATATGATTGCGGCTACGGTGCGCACTGCATCTCCCTTGATCTCGAAGCTGCCCTCGGTGATCGCCCGGCGAACGGCCCCGGCAGGGGTTTCATCGTAGGCATCCATCGGTGTCGCACGGACGAGATTGGCTCCGAAATTCGTGCCGGTCGGTCCCGGCTCGGCGATAATGAAGTCGATACCGAAAGGCGCCACTTCCTGTGCCACGGCTTCGACGAAGCCCTCGATGCCCCACTTGGTTGCGTGATAGAGGCTGAAGCCCGGATAGGCGATCTGCCCTCCTTCGGACGAGACCTGGACGATCCGTCCCCCGCCTTGCTTTCGAAGAAGGGGCAGTGCTGCACGGATCAGATGGATGGATCCGGTAAGGTTGGTGGCGATTTGCCGGTCGATCTCTCCATTCGTGAGCTCTTCCGCAGCACCGAACAGGCCGTAGCCGGCATTGCTGACGATCACGTCGATCCGGTCGTGCCGCTCGAATGCGCCTTCGACGGCCGAGCTTATACTCTTCGGCTTGACCAGATCGAGTTGAACGATATCGAGGCGATCGCCGTATTCCTGCGCAAGTTTCGCCAGCGCCCCAAGGCGGCGGATCGTTGCGACCACCTTGTGTCCCTGGGTGAGCAGCTGTTGCGTCATCTCGAGACCAAGCCCCGAGGAAGCGCCGGTGATGAACCAAGTCTTTGGCATGGGAACTCCTGTTATGTTCATGCGAATGTAAAACATCAACATTGGTGATATAAGGTCTTCAATTTGAGATGAGATGGTGAGGACATTTCACGAATGGCACGCCCTAGTTTGAACGATCTCGCGGCCTTTGCGGCGGTGGCCAGTCACCAGAGCTTCCGCAGAGCGGCCGACATCATGGGCGTTTCGCGCTCGGCTCTCAGCCACGCAATCATCGGACTGGAGACAAAACTGGACGTGCGGCTCTTCAACCGGACGACACGCAGCGTATCGCTGACCCAGGCCGGTGCCCGCCTGCTCGCGCGCCTCGATCCGGTCCTCCAGGAACTCGATCAAGCGCTCGATACCTTGTCGGAGGAGCGCGGCACCCCGAGCGGCACACTGAGGATCAATGCAAACAAGAGCGGCGCGCGCATCCTCCTCGCAGAGGTCGTCCCGCGCTTTCTGGATCTCTATCCCGACGTCGAGCTTGATCTGGTTTCGGAAGGTCGGCTCGTCGATATCGTGG
Organism: Rhizobium changzhiense; assembly: GCF_013087625.1. Taxonomy (NCBI): domain Bacteria; kingdom Pseudomonadati; phylum Pseudomonadota; class Alphaproteobacteria; order Hyphomicrobiales; family Rhizobiaceae; genus Rhizobium; species Rhizobium changzhiense. Next base: position 5,081 of record NZ_JABFCQ010000008.1, on the reverse strand, counting down.
AACAGGGTTTCGATGCCGGAATACGCCTGCGGGAAACCGTCCCGAAAGACATGGTCGCGGTAAAATTCGGTGGCGACGTGCGTTTCATCGCCGTGGTGGCGCCTTCCTATCTGGACGGGAAAGCAATACCGTACACGCCCGACGATCTTTATGCGCATTGCTGCGTCCGCCAACGTTTGCCGAGCGGAAAGCGCTATCGCTGGGAGTTTTCCAAACGCGGCGCCGAAGTCGCGATCGATGTGCCGGGCAACCTCACACTCGATGACAATGATCTTCTCGTGCAGGCGGCGGCGGACGGGCGCGGTATCGCCTATGTCCCGGAATACTTCGCCCAGCCGTTTCTGGGGTCCGGTCAGCTGGTGACCGTGCTTGATGACTGGTGCCCGCCGACGCCTGGTCTGGCCCTCTATTACCCGCGCAGCCGGCACGTCCCATTCCCGCTTCGGGCCTTCATCGACCTCTTGCGAGAGGTGGACAGAACACGATGACGGGGCGATGGTGAATGGCATCCGACCCCGTCAGATGGATGAGGTAGACCTGCGGAACCCATCGCTTTTAGCCGTTTCGCATTGCGGATGCTCGCCTGGTATGTCAGGGCGTCGCTGGCTTGCGACGCAAGATCATGCCGCCATGGTGCAATGTGTTGGCATCGACGAAATCGCCGTCGGCAGTGAAGCCCGTGTCGTCCCAGTACTCGATATGCGTCCCATCGACTTCGTAGCGGCCCTCATAGGCTCGCTCACGCTGACCGCGGGCCTCGACATAACGACCGCTCGGCAGAAGTTCATGGCGAACACGGTTGTCGTCGGTGACCCACATGCCAACGTAGGGATGGTTCGGCTGCAAGTTGGTCTCCTGTGCTTCTGCGGGTTGGATCGAAAGGGTGGCCGCTGTGATGAGTACTGCAAATGGCTGTCGCATGGTCGGGCTCCGTTAAGCGTTACTGTTCCTGCGCGCGGTCTCGGTTCGGCAGACATTCAGTTCTGCCGAAGCCGCAGGCGTCGGTCATTGGGAACGGGGGGCGTTGTTGTCGACGACCTGCTGATAGGCAACGAGGTCCAGGAAGGCTTCCGCATTAACGACGAGGCCATCCTTCATCTTGAATATCCAGACGAACTGGTTGCGATAGGGTGCGCCCGAGGTCGTGGTCGCCGTTCCGTCGAAGCGGATGATGATCGTGCCTCCGTCGGCAAAGATGCCGTGAACCTCCGGCACGATTGGCGTCGCGAGGCGGCTGGTCAGAGGACGTGATGCCTGTTCGATGAAATCCTTCTGGTTGCGATAGGTGCCGGCGACCGGCCCGGAGCCATGGATCGTCCACACGACATCGGGAGCGAGAAGTTCCGCGAAGACGTAGGTACCCCCGCGCCATTTTTCGAAGGCGGCTTCAACGATCGCCCGGTTCTGCCGTTCGATCGCGGCACTGTCCGGAGCCTGCATCTGCGTTGCCACAGTGGTGGCAAAGGCTGCACCCGGCAGGGCGAGCGACAACAATCCCAGTGTGACAAGAGCTGTTCGGCTTGCGTCGGCGACCCACCGGCGTGTCGGAAGAATGGTCATGGTATCGGTCCTTTCCTGTTGCTGAGAGCTTGTTCGGGGCCCATCGACCGGCAATGAAGCTGCGTGCTCCGTCGACAGGCGTCACCTCGTTTGAACGGTCAGTCGCGGCGTTCGGTCGCGGCGCCGCCGAAGATCAGTTGCTGGACGAGGGGACGTTGTGTGAAACGAGCGGGAAAGACGGGGCTCGGTGCGCTGATCCGGTTCAGACGATCCAGTTGTTCCGGCGTAAGCACCAGATCCAGAGCTCCGAGATTGTCCTCGGCCTGGGCGAGTGTGCGGGCGCCGATGATGGGGGAGACGACGGTCGGATTGGTCAGTGTCCAGGCAAGCGCCACCCGCGATGGCGTGGAGTTGGCCTCTTCGGCGACTGCTCGAACCTCGTCCGCAAATTCGATCGCACGTCCGTTCAGATGCCCGGACGAAGCTATGACACCCTTCCGGCTGGCAGACACCGTCGCCTCTTGCGAATCCTCCACGTCGGCACGGGAATATTTGCCTGTGAGCACACCACCGCCGAGCGGTGACCACGGAAGCACTCCGAGGCCCAAAGCCGCAGCCGTCGGCAGGAGCTCATGCTCGACGGTCCTCTCCACGAGGCTGTATTCGATCTGTAGCGCCACGAAAGGAGACCAGCCGCGGATGTCAGCGAGCGTCTGCATCTGTGCAACCCGCCATGCAGGCGTATTGCAGATGCCGAGATAGAGGACCTTCCCGGTCCGAACGAGGTCATCGAGCGCTCGCATGACCTCGTCCGGCCGGGTCGTCATGTCCCATGCATGGAGATAAAGAAGGTCGATGCGATCCGTGCCGAGCTGCGTGAGGCTCTGCTCAACGGAGCGCACCATGTTCAGGCGGTGGTTGCCTCCGGAGTTCGGATTGCCCGGTTCCCGCGCCATCGCAAATTTTGTCGCAAGGACGATCCGCTCGCGCTTGTCGCCGATGAAGGTCCCGAGCAGGCGCTCGGCGCGGCCGTCGGTGTAATTTACCGACGTGTCGACGAAGTTGCCGCCCCGGTCGACATAGAGATCGAAGATACGGCGGGCCTCGTCGCCGTCCGCCCCCCATCCCCAGTCGGAACCAAAGGTCATCGTTCCGAGCCTCAACGGCGAAACTCGCAGGCCCGACCGTCCAAGAAGTTTGTAGTGATCAAGCGTCATATCGCTTTCTCCTGGTTGTGAGATCCAAGATAGACGCGCCAAGGAGAGCGAACAACTTGCCCAATGATGACCACGATGGTAACCAATTCTAACCAATGGCGATCGATCTGAATGGCATCTCTGTTTTCCTGGCAGTCGCCGAAGCGCGGAGCTTTCGCGTGGCCGCGGAGAATTTGGGCGTCACAAGGCCAGCCGTCAGCCAGACCATCCGCCGTCTCGAGGATCGGCTGGGTGTAGCGCTCGTACAGCGCACCACGCGCAGTGTCAGTCTCACAGAGGCCGGTGAACGGCTGTATCAGCGGGTGGCGCCGGCTATTTCCGAAGTCGGACTGGCGCTCGACGCGACGGTGGACCGCGACAGCGCACCGAGCGGACTGTTGAGGCTGGCGGTGTCATCCATCGCCGAACAGTTCATCTCAGGGCCGCTTCTGGCGCGTTTCGCGGACGCCTTTCCCGCCATTCAGATCGATGTGACCGTCACGGACGAGGAATTCGACATTGTCGCGGAAGGCTATGACGCGGGGGTACGTTTGGGCGAAGTCATCGATCAGGATATGATTGCCATTCCGGTGTCGGGCGACCAGCGTCAGGGCGCCTTCGCTGCGCCGTCCTACATTGAACGTTTCGGCAAGCCCGAGCATCCCTCGGAACTTTCTGCTCATCGGTGTATCGGCTGGCGTCCAGCGCCACACAGCGCGCCCTATCGCTGGGAATTCGGCCAGCATGGACGTGAGTTCGACGTGGCTGTCGACCCCCAGATCACCACCAATGACATGTGGCTTATGATCCGCACAGCCTGCGCCGGCGGCGGCATCACCTTCGGGATGGAGGACACCTTCAAGCCCTATCTCGAATCCGGTCAGTTGATCCCTCTCCTTCAGGAGTATTGCCCTCCCTTTGCCGGCTTTTTTCTCTATTACCCCAGCCGGCGCAACCTGGCGCCAAAACTTCGGGCGCTCGTCGACCATGTTAGGCGGCGGCGATAGCATCCGACCGTCAGATAGCCGTCCTGACAGGCAGTGCCCGGCTGGCCGGGTCGACGCGGATCCGAGGGGAGAGGCTACCTTGAAGCTGTGGTCGCATCGCGGATGGTCGCCTGGATTGCCCGCTCCATCGCGTCGCTTTCGTCGAAGACGGCCGTCATTAAAGTCGCGCCCTCGATCCGCACCAGCGCGTCCGTCGCGAGTTGCACGGCTGTTTCGTTCGTTCGGCAACCCCTTGCGATTATGGCTGTAAGGGGTGTTGTCACATTATCGAGGAGAACGAACGGCCGCGCTGCCGCCTGAGATCAGGCAATGGCACCCGTCACTATTTTCCAATGCGCCATGGCGCGGAGACGATGAATGTGAGTGGCGAGAGCAGAGCGGCTGCGATGCATTGCGACGAAGAGATTTCGGATGGCGGAGAAGGTCGTTATGAAACGTTGCAGACCTCCGGCTGATCGGAATCCGTGCATCTGGTGCTCCCGTTTTCGCAGCGGCAGATGAGAATTCTCCGCTCGATTGTTGAGAGCCTTATGGGACCGGTGGTCAACCGTTGGCATGAGGTCACGTTTGGCCGCACTATAGGAGCGGAGTTTGTCGGTGATGATCCGCTTGGGTGGCATGCCCTGCTTCTTCAGCAGCCTGCGCAGCAATCGCCTTGCAGCCCTGGTGTCGCGCCGGCTTTGAACGATTTCATCGAGAACGTAGCCGTCTTGATCGACGGCACGCCAAAGCCAGTGCTTTCGGCCGGGATGGAAACCACAACCCCATCGAGGTGCCAGACGTCCTGGCGCGAAGGCTGCCGGCGACCGAGTTGCTTTGCGTAAGTCGGCCCGAACTTCCGGCCCCATCGCCGGATCGTTTCATACGAGACGATGATCCCGCGCTCCAGCAGTAGCTCCTCCACCAGCCGCAGGCTCAAAGGAAATCTGAAATACGGCCAGACCGCATGGGCGATGATCTGTTGCGGGAAACGGTGACGCTTGTAACTGATGGACGAATTCTTCATCCCACCAGTTCTATGCCCTACCCACTGACATCAGGTTTATGTGACAACCCGCTTCGTAGTTCTGCGAACGACGAGCTACCATCGCCAGGGAAAGCGAAGCTTTTCCGCCAGCGATAAGAAGGTACATGCTGATCTTTGAAGAGTGTTGGTTGCGGGGGCAGGATTTGTTGTTTTCTGTCCCGCTGCGTCGGCTTTTCCTTCTTGCTGGCCCCTGATTAGGCGTTAAATCCTCGACCCGTTACCAAACAAAAAGCCCGCGCGAGGCGGGCTGTTTGTTTGGTTGCGGGGGCAGGATTTGAACCTGCGGCCTTCAGGTTATGAGCCTGACGAGCTACCGGGCTGCTCCACCCCGCGCCATTTGGCAAATCGTTG
>NZ_JABFCQ010000007.1:0-274939 GCF_013087625.1 Rhizobium changzhiense | reverse complement strand
GCGTCGTAGCCCAGCTCTACGGCCAAGCCGGCCGGTCGATCAGCCGGCCCGTTTCAGCCAACCCGAAGGGCCGGGCATCTTTCCGCCAGGATCAAAGAGCCCCACGCCTTCTGGCCCAGCAGAACGGCCAGGGCCTTGTTACGAATGACGCTTAGAGCGACGTTCACGAAGGAGGAACCGCCCATCAACATCGTCGACTTGAGGATCTGGGTATAAGTCTGCCCACTGGCTGGGATCATGCGCAAAGTCATCAACTATCCTTAGCCGCTATGCTGTGGCGCGCGTCGCCGACATATGGCCCAACGCCGCTTCGGGGATACGCGGCACAGGCATTCCTGTTAGGGCAGGAAGCGAATTCAAGACCCGGTCGGGTCTATGGCAGCTTGTATCAAGAGATTTCTCTCGCGCAGGTAGTCGGAGCGCCTCCGCGCTGGTCAATCGTCCGCTGCGAGTTCGTTTGCAATACATGTTTTTCGCGGGTCACTGGCTTGCCTGACTGGCGCGTGTTTCAGTTTCACGCGGCAGGTCGGCAGGTGCGGCCTGAGACACGCGATCCGCAATGGGGGTTCGAACAACCCTCACAACATCACCCGGGATCAGTGCCGTCGTTTCGGAGGCCTGGAACTGCCTGATTTGGCCTTCGCTTCGCCGGCTCACCGTAAACGTCAGCGGGAGCGCCTCGTCTGTGATATTCGAGCCTCCCCCTGCCGCGAGGTCATCGAGAAGCAGTTTTTGCGTCATCTCGCGCTTCAATTTGAGCTGGTCGAGCCTTGCCTGTTCCGACTGCAATTCGGAAGCGACTTCGCTTCGCCGCGTGTCATAAAGCCCCTCGAGATTTCGCGTTGTCTCACTGATCGCCTGACGGCCCCGCATGATGGCGGTGACAAGGTCGAGCCGATTGGAGCGGTAGGTGGTGAGCAACCGTTCCAGATCCAATTGACGCGACGAAACGGTGAGGCCTTTCGTGACCAGCGTTTTGACGCTGGTCAGCTGGTCCTCGATCGATTTGATATTGTCTTCCGAGCCTTGCACCTTCTCGCCCAGCATGCCGACTTCACTGTTCAAAAGATCACGCAATTCCGTGAGCGCCTTCGACTGCCTGTCCAGCGCATTTGCACGAGCCTGAAAAATGACCCGTTCCTCGTTGTATATTCCCGCGGCGTATTGCTGATCGACGCCGAGCGTCCGATCGAACGTTATCTCCTTTACCCCGGTCATCTCTGCTTGGAGCCGTGCTAATTTGGCAGTGCTGCGCAGCAGGGAGTGGTCGATTTCCCGCAATTCGCCTGCGAGTTTGATCGTCTGCGATTGCTGCAGACTTGTAGCGCGGAACGGGCCGCCGCCCAGTGCCAGTGATTGCAGGACGGTCAGTCCAGGGCGGAATTTGTATTCCCCGGGCTTGGTTACGTCTCCCACGACGTAGATTGGCGGGTATTCGAGAATTTCGATGGTGACCGCAGGTGCCTGAACCAATCCGATTTTTTCCTGCAGGCGCTTGGCAATCTCGCTTGTGAGGTCGGTGTTATCGAGATTACTGACCGAAAGGGATCCAAGAAACGGCAGAAAGACTGCGCCGTCATCGGAAACCGTGTATTCGCCGCCAAGCGCATCCCAGCGTTCATATTGGCCTTTGGACTGCATCCATTGGACGATCGTCAGGCGGATTTTCGTTTGCGGAGTCAAGGGGACGCTATCGGCGAGAGCCGGCGACGCAGCTCCGGCAAGAAATGCGAGTGCACCGATGACAAAGGTCGCGCGAAGGAACACGTGGGGGGCGCGGTGCGATGAATTCATTTATATATCTCGCCTGCAAAGCATCCTTAAAGGGATGCTGGTCCAACTGCCTTGATTCTGTTCGCACGCCGGACGACAAGTCCGAAGCCGCTTCCCTAGTGTGCAGTCTGGGGACGCCTTGAGGAAGGTGGAGATCGTTTATTTTGCCTCATCACTATTGATGAGGTGGGGCGGGTACTTCAGCCTAAATCCAGCAGAAGCATATCTTCGGCGCGACACCGAGGCATCGCCTGGGAAATCAACAGGTGATGAGATCCAAGCGGCTTATGCCATTGCACGAACGGTCCAGTGCGTGGCTTCCTGCTTGGGGGCCAGCATTGGCACCACCATGCGGCGATGTCGAAAAAAGCCACCGCTTGCGGCTTCGAGCCTTGTACAGGATGCGGCGCATCTTGCCGACCTCGCGCATCTCAGCCATCACCTGGGCCCTGCAACACGCCCGTTTGTCCAAGGGATGCCGCCTGTAGAGCGAAAGTCGTAGGATATACTCTCGGAATTGCCGACGACAGGTGTTGTTGGACATAAGCCTGTCCTCAAGCCTGTGCTTGAGCCTTTCTGCTTATGCCGACTGTATGGTCAAAATGGGGGGAAGTTCACAGGAAGAGCAATCAGCAGACCCAATTGGAGGATGAATGGCCGCGCCGATGCAATCAAACGGGCAGTGATAGCCCCGCTACGTAGCCGAAAGGCGGTCTAAGCCGGGCCAATTGGCCGTTGAGGGAAACCTACTAAGGGTCTATAAAGCTTCTCGATAGGTCGTTGCAGAAAGCCGGTTTCGTACCGTCATCGGAAGGCTCTGAAATTATGGGCTCCCGAAACGCCGCGCGCAGCAGATGACGGTCAATCTTTTTTCCGAAATGGATGTAAGACCGCAAACCTCTCCTCTTGGCTTACTTTGTCCTGATGAACCGCTGAGTTATCCGTCAAGGCTTTGAAGGTATGCGAGTGAGGATCAGAGATGATCGTATCATGAAAACAGATCAGCTTTTGCCAACGACGAGTACATCGATGAGAAGGGCAAGACACGATTCCCCCGCCAAGGGGCGTCGTAGGGAGTTCAGTAAGGCTTCGCCGAGGCGGACGCTGTTGCGGGTAGATGCGTTATGAAAGCAGTACATAGAGTTGCGCGTGGGGCGCGTTGGCGCCTCAACGGGCTTTTGGAACGCGCCCGTCGGACCGCCTACCCAAGGTCCGTTCGACAGGCTTGGTCAAGGGTGCGCGCCGAATACCTTTCTTACACGACTGATCGTCAACTTCATCAATTGCTTGAGGTAGTGCGTCGTACCGCCCCGAGCGGAGCGTTGATCATTGAGGCAGGTTGCGCGCGCGGCGGTTCAGCAATTCTCATGTGTTCCGCCAAGTCGCCTCAGCGCGCTATGCGCGTGTACGACCTGTTCGAGATGCTCCCTCCGCCTTCGGAGCACGATGGCGACGACATGAAAGCTCGGTACGCTGAGATCACTGCCGGCGAAGCCGTCGGCCTTGGAGGCGGGCAATACTATCTCTATGACGATGACCTGATGGCGACGGTGACGAACAACTTCGCTAGGTTTGGTTATCCCGTCGAGTCCAACAACGTCCAACTGATAAAGGGTAAGGTGCAAGACACGCTTACAGTCGCCGAGCCGGTCGCTTTGGCCAATATCGATGTTGATTGGTACGAGCCTGTCAGCGCCTGTCTAGAGCGGGTTATGCCTCATCTCATCGTCGGCGGCGCTGTCGCACTTCGCGCCTATTCGGACTGGTCTGGGTGCCGAAAGGCGGCAGACGATTACTTCTCTCGCGCAGGACGGGAGGGACTGGACTTTGACCTCTCGGCTGGACACATGCTTGTGACCCGAACGCACTGAACCTTCTCCGTCCAAGAAGACATTTTTGGTGTCCAAGAGGGCGTGCGCCGGTTTGTCACCTGGTAGTGCCGCAAGACGGGCAACTAAGTCGCCCATACGCGACCTTCTGCTTGAGGGCGCTTCGTCCGACAGGACCGGGCCGGTTGGCGCCAGCTCTTTCGACAGCTTGCGTGACCGCGCATTGGAAAGCCTCAAGATGACATGCGTCCGTAGTGGGCGTGCCTCAAAAGACAACCCCGCCCAGAGGCGGGGCCAGTTTGGCAAGCCGCGTTGACCACAGATCAAGGTGGGGAAGACAACGTGGGAGCGGAACACCGGTTACCGAAATGGGGGGCAGTTCACAGGAGGAGCGAATCAACAGACCCCCAATTGGAGGATGAATGGCCGCGCCGATGCAATCAAACGAGCAGTGATAGCCCCCCGCTACGTAGCCGAAAAGCGGTCTAAGTCGGGCCAATTGGCCGTTGAGGGGAACCTACTAAGGGTCTATAAATCCTCTCGATAGGTCGTTGCAGAACGCTGGTTTCGTACTGCCATCGGAAGGCTCTGAAATTATAGGCTCCCGAAACGCGGCCACGCCCAGCGAATAAATAATCACTACGCACCAATGTGGGATAACGGTCAGGGGGACCCATGCAAGGCAGTGTCAAGAGTGGCGCGCAAAAGATACCCACTTCGTCGAACGAGGAACACACCTATTATGTTCTCCTGAGAGGGAGCGCCACTGTTGGAAATACGCTGACCGCAAATGTTTTCAATGAATGCGGCCAAAGTCCTGAGAAGGAGGCGGCTTACGGTTGGCAGCAAGAAGTTGACGGGGCATGGACGAATATTGCCGGAGAGACGAGTGCTAGCATCAGAATACCGTCGGGTCTTCTTGGCAGCCAAATCCGAGCTCTAGCAGTTGTATCCACGACCGAGGGCCTTAACAACTTCACCAGTAAGGGCATCAGAGTGGACTCTCAAAACTCAATTGTAATCGAAAATCTAAATGCCGGCACAACTGATTGGAAGATTACAAATTTGGCGACGAACCACGAGATCGAGGCTTATGCGGATGCAACAAGTATAAATGCAGGAGACTCCCTGAACCTAAAGGTTTCTTTGTCTTCCGCTGGACAATATAATCTTGAGGTCTATCGCCTTGGCTACTACGGCGGTGCAGGCGGTCGACTTATAGCCAGCGCGCTAGGTCTAGACGGATTAACTCAATCAAGCCCCACCATGACCAATCCTGGCACGCGTTTGATCGAATGTTTATGGGACGTATCGTATGAACTGAAAACATCTGCAGCTTGGACAAGCGGACTTTATGTTATCAAGTTAACTGATTGCAGAAGCGGCAAACAGTCGCTTGTCCCGTTTGTTCTGCGCAAAGATAATCACCCCAGCGACATAGGCTTTCAGGATGCAGTAACGACTGCTCAAGCGTATAACATATTCGGCGGCTTCAGTGTATATGATGCTAATAGCACCAGTAACACAAGAGCATATCAGGTAAGTTTTGATCGCCCCTATGATGCCACCCATCTCGGATTCAGCAATACTGATGGTTTCAATTGTAATAATATGCTCACCTGGGAGTACAACATGGTCCGTTGGTTGGAGTCGCAGGGTTACGATGTATCCTATTACACCAATTTGGATGTTCACAGCAACCCTTTACAAATTCTTTCGCACCGAATATTTCTTTCGGTTGGTCATGATGAGTATTGGTCGATGGAACAGCGAGATCGAGTTGAGTTGGCACGCGATAATGGTATTCATCTCGCCTTTTACTCTGCTAATACTGCTTATTGGCAGGTTCGGTTCGACTGCTCAAGCCGGGGGCAGTCGAACCGCGTTGTTACCATATACAAGGATTCATCGGGTATTGGCGCCGGCCTATCTCTCGATCCGGTGGCTCAGCTAGATCCTCCTGCGTCAACTTCACTGTTTCGCTCTAAGGAGGTCAATAGACCGGAGAATGCACTGATGGGGGTGGGCTATGTATCCGATCAAGGTAGCATCTATGAGGGGTTTGATTTCATCGTTTCTAATGCTGCTGACCCTATCTACGCGCACACAGGTTTAAGAAACGGCGATAGGCTGAAGGGACTGGTTGGGTACGAATGGGATGCGGTTCTAGACAACGAAGAATCTCCTGACGGACTCGTCATTCTTTCGAAATCCTCTACACGTGCCAACGAAATTCTACCGCCACTGCCAGGTGGCACACGTCCAAATATCTCCCATGCTATCTGTTACAGAGCAGTGAGTGGAGCGCGAGTGTTTTCGACTGGATCAATTCAATGGGTATGGGGCTTGGACAACAGTTGGGCTTTCCAACCGCCTCAGCTCACGAGAAGTTGGCGGAGAAGAATAAAGAACTGGATAAAGGGTTTGGTGTCTCTAGTCGTTACTGTTCCGATAAGGAATATGCCATGCGTAGATAGCCGCGCGCAGCAGATGACGGTCAATCTTTTTTCCGAAATGGATGTAAGACCGCAGACCCCCTCCTCTTGGCTTACTTTGTCCTGATGAACCGCCAAGTTACGACGAGTACGTCGATGAGAAGGGCAAGACACGACGCTAGCGGGCTTCCCCGCCAAGGGGAGTCGTAGGGAGTTCAGTAAGGCTTCGCCGAGGCGGACGCTGTTTTGGGGAGATGGGGGGCGTTATGAAAGCAGTACATAGGGTTGCGCGTGGGGCGCGTTGGCGCTTCAACGCGCTTTTGGAACGCGCCCGTCGGACCGCCTACCCAAGGGCCGTTCGACAGGCTTGGTCAAGGGTGCGCGCCGAACACCTTTCTTACACGACTGATCGTCAACTTCATCAATTGCTTGAGGTAGTGCGTCGTACCGCCCCGAGCGGAGCGTTGATCATTGAGGCAGGTTGCGCGCGCGGCGGTTCAGCAATTCTCATGTGTTCCGCCAAGTCGCCTCAGCGCGCTATGCGCGTGTACGACCTGTTCGAGATGCTCCCTCCGCCTTCGGAGCACGATGGCGACGACATGAAAGCTCGGTACGCTGAGATCACTGCCGGCGAAGCCGTCGGCCTTGGAGGCGAGCAATACTATCTCTATGATGATGACCTGATGGCGACGGTGACGAACAACTTCGCTAGGTTTGGTTATCCCGGCGAGTCCAACAACGTCCAACTGATAAAGGGTAAGGTGCAAGACACGCTTACAGTCGCTGAGCCGGTCGCTTTGGCCCATATCGATGTTGATTGGTACGAGCCTGTCGGCGCCTGTCTAGAGCGGGTTATGCCTCATCTCATCGTCGGCGGCGCTGTCGCACTTCACGCCTATTCGGATTGGTCTGGGTGCCGAAAGGCGGCAGACGATTACTTCTCTCGCGCAGGACGGGAGGGACTGGACTTTGACCTCTCGGCTGGACACATGCTTGTGACCCGAACGCACTGAACCTTCTCCGTCGCCTGGTAGGCCGCTAGAAAAGACAGGCTCCAGCATTCGCCAATCGCTGGGGTGCATAATCGAGGGTAGGCGCACATGACCGGTACAGAACTTTCGCCTAAAGACGCGGCGCAAAAGGCGCAGCAGGCGCGAGCGATTCGCGAGTGTCTCGACCGATACATCCCCGAATGCCAGCCTGTAGCGCTTCTGCAGTTCCCGTTCGACTTCAATGTCGGCAACCACATGATGTGGGTGGCCGCCATGGACTATTTGAAGCAACGTAATGCGCCCATCGCCTATACGGCGCATGGGCACAACTTCGATCTTCAGCAAATGATTCGCGCTGTCGGGGACGGCACGATACTCTTCTCGGGCGGGGTCACGGTCTCGCGCCTATGGCCGCGCCACGCAGAGGTCAAGCGCATCGTCGCCGAGGCGTGCCCCAATAATCGCCTCGTGTCGCTGCCGTCGACCATGCTGTTCGTCGACGACGAGGACCGCCGCGAGGCGCGCACGATCTTCGGAAATCATCGCAATGCTGTACTTTTGGCCAGAGACCCGGTCAGCGCTGAGTCAGCGCGCAACGTATTCCCCGGCAACGTCCATGTGGAGACGGTCCACGATTCTGCGCTGCTCCTCCCGCCGCAGCCAAGGCACGCCGCGCCTGATCACGATGTCATCTGGCTCGCCCGCGACGATATCGAGGGCGTCGGATCCCTTGCGCCAAGTGACGTCGAAGTGTTCGACTGGACGCACCATGATCCCGCGGGTATGCGGATCCTGTTTCCAGGGCGCTTCTTCTCCCGCGTCCGCACACTGGCGCCAACGCTCCGTTCGATCGTCAATAGGCAGATTGCCGGCAGCTACGATCGCTTTGCGCGCTACGTGCTCGCGAGCGGCAACCGCAGGCTGGATACCGGTAAGGTGCTGGTTACTGACCGCATGCACCCACACATTCTCTGCGCCCTGCGTTCGCAGCACAGCGTGCTGCTGCCCGACCGCTTCGGCAAGAACCGCGCTGTGTACGAGTACACAGGTCGGAACTACAGCACCGTCCACTGGGCCGACACATATGAGGAAGCCCTTGAGATTGCGCGTACCGTCGCCCGGAGCACCCCGGTCTAGCAGGCTGTTGAAGAAAGCTACTGACATGCTCTTGCGATGAATCAGATCAACATTTTTCAGCTCTTCAGTGAGGCTGCGACCGATCCAGTGAGTACTTGCCTGGCCCTGGGATTTTGGCTTCGCTGTTTCTTCTGCCTCAGCCGTCAGGGTTGCGATGTACCTGACCTTTCGTTCGTCTTATACCTCCAGCAAGACATAGCTGGACACCATGGCCCGATGAATATTTCTCCCGAGAACTGCACCGCATTAGCACTGTAAGCGCAAGCGAGGAAACAACGTTGGAAGGTGTACGCAAACAGCTGAGTGTCGGGGCAATGTGGTCCGCCGGCGGACGTGTCGTCTCAAATCTTCTGGGCGTGGTTAGCATGCTGGCACTGGCTCGACTGCTGTCACCTGCCGATTTCGGCCTAGTGAGCCTCGCGACTATCGTCCTTGCGATCATCGCGGCCATAACCGAACTTTCGCTCAGTTCGGCCCTCATCCAGCACAAGAGCCCGCAGCGAGAACATTACAATACGGCCTGGACACTGAACATGCTGCGCGCGGCGGCGATCGCCGTCCTGCTGGTTAGCGCAGGTTATCCCGTCGCATGGGCGTATCAGGACGACCGTCTGATCGGCATATTCTTCGCGCTTGGAGGCGGCGCGCTGATCAGCGGCCTCGTGAACCCCCGGCTTGTGGACTTCCGGCGGCGCCTTTCCTTTCACCAAGAGATATTCATCGACCTGATCAACAGGGTGGTTGGCGTGGTCGTCGCCGTCGTCATCGCCTTGATTCTTCGCAGCTACTGGGCGCTCGTGATCGGCACGCTCGCCTCGCAGGTGGCCGGTGTGATCATGTCGTACGTCCTGCTTCCTTATTTGCCGCGCATTTCGTTTGCTCACTGGAGAAATCTGTTCTCGTTCTCCGGGTGGGTGGCGCTCAGCTCCGGCCTCAATGAGGTCAACTGGCGCGCCGACCAGCTTGCGCTTGGCGCCATGCTGGGCGCCGGCCCTCTCGGCCAGTACACCGTAGGCGACAGGCTTGCCTCGCTGCCAGTGCGTGAAACGACGGCGCCGATCGCAGGCTTGCTCTTCCCAGTCTTTGCACGGCTTCAGGACGATCCTGAACGCCTGCGGCATGCATTCCTTCGATCCCAAGGCCTGCTTGTTGCGGCGGCGCTGCCGGTAGGCATTGGGTTCGCGCTGGTTGCCGGGCCCTTCATCAACATGGTCCTTGGCCCGGCGTGGTCCTCGGCCGCGCTGGTGGCTCAGGTGTTGGGCGCGGTCTTCGCCATCATCGCCTTTAAAATGCCGGTGACTCCCTTGGCAATGGGCCTCGGCTGCACGCGGTCGCTGTTTCAGCTTGACCTCGCTTTCATCTTCGTCCGCTTTCCCTTGATTTTCGCCGGCCTGGTCTGGGGTGGGCTGGTTGGTCTTCTGTTCGCGCGATGCATCAGCGCCGCGATCGGCATCCTGATGTATGTCTTCCTGGCGAGGCGTCTCACCGGCGTGTCAGTGAGGGCTCAGCTTCTCGCCTGCTGGCGTTCGATCGTCGCCGCGCTGGTTATGGCTGGCTGTGTCTGGGGCGTCGGCCTCATGATCACCGACAGGTCAGAGTCCCTGCAACTGGCGATCATGATACCAATCGGCGGGATCGGCTATTTCGGGGCAAGCTTCGTACTTTGGCTGGCAAGCGGCAAGCCTGCAGGCCCCGAACGCGAAGCGTTGGATTTGCTCCAGTTCGTTCGCCGCGGAGAATTTCGAACGCCCGCGTAATCCGGCTACCCTGAGTCGGCACGTAGCGGCCCAAGAGACACACCGCCGAAGCCGCGTGTACGCGCCTTGGATGGTAAAGTATTCCAAGGCGAAGCGGCCCACGGAATCTCCGACACCAGCCGCGACCAGCCAGCATGACATTGCTATTCTGATGTCCGGTTACAAAAACCATGCCGGCATCGACCGAGCGCACGGCTTCATCCGGGGATGGACGGTGACGAGTGCGAGCGCCCATGACGGCGCCCAACTCAGGAATGTCGTCGCCAAGGACAATACGGCATCGACGGTGTGGGCCGACAGCGCCTATCGCTCGAAGATCAATAAGGAATGGCTGCAGGACAATGGCCTGAAGTCGGGCATCCATCAAAGGAAGCCGAAGGGCAAACCCTTGCCGGCAGCGATGTTGCGGCCAATGGCCGCCGCTCGAAAGTGCGCTCCGCGTCGAGCATGTCTTTGCAAGCAGGACACTTCAACTTTGCGGCTACACAAATTTGCGGCGTAACAGATATTATGGAACT
This sequence comes from Rhizobium changzhiense, assembly GCF_013087625.1. Lineage (NCBI taxonomy): Bacteria > Pseudomonadati > Pseudomonadota > Alphaproteobacteria > Hyphomicrobiales > Rhizobiaceae > Rhizobium > Rhizobium changzhiense. The sequence goes on along the minus strand of NZ_JABFCQ010000007.1, from coordinate 264,498 downwards.
TTAGAGTGCTCCTGTCTCGAAGCGAGACTTCGTTGATTGAACCAGCTGACGACGCTGGTTGAACGGCGTAGCAAGCCTGAGATGAAGGAATGGCCTGGCGTGGGTGAATTCGCAGCCTACATAGCTGCATGGCCAGCGTTGTCACATTTTGTTGCATTGCAAGATACCGTCGACAGGACTAACTAAAGGCCTCAATGGTTGCGAAGAATGCGCCGTTTTGACTAGCAAGTCTCTGAAATGACTTAGTATACGATTACTCAGAAGCCTTCCTGCATTACTGAAACTTAATCTGCCCTGTGCAGCTCGATGGCCTTCTCTGTGTTATTTGTTAGCAAATGCAGCATTTGAGGGAAAAGCGTCCCGTGAGTACTATTCCGACAGAGAAAACCGTGCTGGTGTTTCAGGGCGGTGGTGCTCTGGGTGCCTACCAGGCCGGCGCTTACGAAGCTTTGCATGAGGCTGGCATCCGCCCCGACTGGCTGGCCGGGATATCTATCGGTTCGATCAACTCAGCCATCATTGCCGGAAGCCCCGTCGATCAGCGTGTCGATAACCTAAGGACCTTCTGGCATCGGGTCTCGTCCGGACTGCCCGGCCATTTTCTCGGCAATGGCAATGCGATGCGCAAATGGTTCAACGAATCCTCCGCTTTTCTGGGGTCTTTGACCGGTGTTCCCGGCTTTTTCACGCCACGCGTCTTTGCGCCATGGAACATCCTGGGCGATCCGATGGCCGCGATCAGCCTTTACGACACCGCGCCGTTGCAGGAGACCCTCGCCGGTCTAGTCGATTTCGACTTGATCAATTCCGGTGCCATCCGTCTCAGCCTCGGCGCTGTCGATGTTGTTAGCGGCAACTTCAATTATTTCGACAACCGCGATTGTGCTTTTTCGCCCAAACACGTGGCCGCCTCCGGGGCGTTGCCGCCGGGTTTTGCGCCCGTTGAGATCGACGGCCGCTATTATTGGGATGGAGGTATCGTTTCCAACACGCCGCTGCAGCGCATTCTCGGTGGTAGCGAGTTGGAGACAGATCTCTGCATCTTCCAGGTCGATTTGTTCAGCGCCAAGGGCGTGCTGCCGAAGGATGTCTTTGACGTCGATGCCCGCGAGAAGGAAATCCGTTTTTCCAGCCGCACGCGGCTCAACACCGACCAGTTCCGCAAGCTTCAGTCGGTGCGCATGGCGGCCAAGAGGCTGACTGAAAAGCTGCCGCCTGAGCTGAAGGACGATCCCGATGCGAGGCTCCTTGAAAAGATCGGCAATGATTGCGCCGTGACCATGGTGCACCTGATCTATCGGCATGCCGCCTATGAAACCGGATCTAAGGACTATGAGTTTTCGCGGCTCTCCGTGGAGGAACACTGGAAGGCCGGCCATGACGATGTGGTCGAGACGCTGAACCATCCAGATTGGCTCGACCGAACGCGTCCGACCAATGGGATACGGATTTTCGACCTTGCCGAGCAACGCCTGCGTGGGAAAAAACCATGAAAATTGAAGATGTCGTTCGCAATGCCTTTGCCATGCCGCTGACCAGTCCATCCTACCCGCCAGGGCCTTACCGGTTCGTCAATCGCGAATATATGATCATCACCTATCGCACCGATGCGGAGGCCCTGCGCCGGGTCGTGCCCGAACCGCTGCAGTTCGATGAGCCGCTGGTGAAATATGAATTCATCCGCATGCCGGACTCGACCGGCTTTGGCGACTATACCGAATCCGGCCAGGTCATCCCGGTGACCTATCAAGGGGTACACGGCGGTTACGTGCATTCCATGTATCTCAACGACGACGCGCCGATCGCCGGCGGACGCGAAATCTGGGGCTTTCCGAAGAAACTGGCCGAGCCATCGCTGACATCCGTCAAGGATGCGCTGGTCGGCACGCTCGACTATGGCGGTCAGCGCGTCGCCACCGCAACGATGGGCTTCAAGCATCGGTCACTCGACGAGGCGAAAATCCTCGAAAGCCTGAAGCAGCCGAATTTCATGCTGAAGATTATTCCACATGTCGATTGCACACCGCGCATCTGCGAACTGGTGCGCTACTATCTGGAGGATCTGACGGTGAAGGGCGCGTGGGAAGGACCGGGCGCCCTGGCGCTGTTTCCGCACGCGCTGGCGCCGGTCGCCGACCTGCCGGTGCTTGAGGTCAAATCCGCCGTCCATATTCTCTCGGACCTGACGCTGGGCCTCGGCGAAGTGGTCCATGATTATCTTGCAAAATAGGGAGTCGAACCATGAAGCTCAGGGACAAGGTCTGCATCGTCACCGGCTCGGCCAGCGGTATCGGGCTAGCGATCGCCAAAAAATACGTTTCGGAAGGTGCCAAGGTCGTCATCGCCGACCTGAAGCTCGAGGCGGCGGAAGCGGCGGCCAAGGACCTGACGGCTGCGGGCCCGGGCGAGGCGATCGGTCTTGCGATGGACGTCACCAGCGAGGAAGCCGTGAATGCCGGCGTCGCCGCCGTCGTAACCAAGTGGGGCCGGGTGGACGTGCTCGTCTCCAATGCCGGCATCCAGATCGTCAACAAGATCGAGGACTACGCCTTTTCCGACTGGAAGAAGATGCTCGCCATCCATCTCGATGGCGCGTTCCTCACCACCAAGGCTTGCGTTCCACATATGAAGGCGCAGAAGGGCGGCGCGATCATCTATATGGGCTCGGTGCATTCGCATGAGGCTTCGCCGCTGAAATCGGCCTACGTCACCGCCAAGCACGGCTTGCTCGGCCTTGCTCGCGTGGTCGCCAAGGAAGGCGGACCGGATGGCGTGCGCGCCAACGTCATCTGCCCCGGCTTCGTCCGGACGCCGCTCGTCGACAAGCAAATTCCGGAACAGGCAAAGGAACTCGGAATTTCCGAAGACGAGGTCATCAAGAAAGTAATGCTCGGCGGCACTGTGGATGCACAGTTTACCACGGTTGACGATGTCGCCGAAGTGGCGCTGCTGTTTGCCGGTTTCGAGACCAATGCTCTCACCGGCCAGTCACTGGTTGTCAGCCATGGCTGGTACATGCAGTAACGGTCTCGCTGAGGCATCGCATCTGGGTCCGTCAAGGCTCAACGCTGTTGAATGTGCCGCCGATGCCGCGTTGCCTGCATATGGGAAGACCTTCGGCTTCGGTCCATGTCGCGCCGGGAGCCGGGGCGCCGCCGCCAGGGCCACTCCGGCAAATCGCAGGTCGTCGGTATGCGGCGGCGCTACGGCCGCTCCGAATGTGGCGCTCGACCGACTGCGGCAAAGCGGGCCGGCTCGGTCAGAAAAGAGCGGCGCACATCCGGGCGTCGCCGCGGCTTACTCCGCCGCCGGTCCGTACAGGCCAAGCCGCTCGAGAATCGCCCGCTGCCGGCCGGCATTTTCGGCCAGCAGCCCGGTGTAGCGATCGACGAGCCGGTCCCGGTGGCTCGGATCGGAGACAACGGAGAGCGCGCCGACGATCGCCGCGACCTTTTCCGAGGTCCGCCGCAATTCGTCCAGCAGTTCGGAATTGCCGCTGATCTCGCTGACCACCCGCTTCGTCACCCTGCCGATTCCGGCCGGTGTGCGGCCGCCTGCCGAGACATACCCTTCCGGCAGGTCACCCTTCAGATTGGTGACCGACTTGAAACGGATGACATCGAAGATCTGATCGACCGCCTGCTTGGCGCCGGTCACCCGAGAAGGATGGTCGGTATCGGCGGCGGCGTGCGGCAGCAGTTCCAGCTTGCCCTTATGGCGCTCTTCGAGCGGCAGATAGGGAACCATCGGTCCGCTGAGCTTACCGGTCGATGCATCCTTGAAGAGATCGGCGTCGATTGCCGCATGGGCAATCTTTCCGGACGACAGCGCCTGGGCGAGCGCCGCCGCATCGACGACCTCGCCCCGGTCGTAGTTGACCAGCACCGCACCATCGTTCATCGCGTCGAGCACCTGCGTGTCGACGACACCTGCGTTGGAGTAGACGCCCGTCGCAGCATCCAGCCGGCCGAGACCGATATGGACGGAGAGCACGTCAGCGCCGGTCGCCGCTTCAACCGGACTTGCGGCGTAATCGAAGCCTTCCGACTCGATCCAGCGTTGGTGATGCTGGCGCGCGTAGATCACCACCTTCATGCCGAAAGCCTTGGCGAGCTTGGCGACTTCGCGGCCGATATTGCCGTAGCCTAGAATGGCGATTCTCCGGCCCTCCAGCTTGGCGGTCGGGAAATCCTTGAGCTGGCGCCCGGTATCAAAGTCGCCGTTGGCGACCATCTGGTGCAGCCTGTCGACGGGCAGGTCGGGAACAACCTTGAGGATCGCCTTCATCGCCATCTGGGCGGTCGCCCGGCTGTTGATGCCGGGCGTGTTCATCAAAGGCGCCTCGCCGCCCTCGCCGTTGCCGCCGCCCCAGGAGGCCGAGCCCATATTGCCGGTACCCGCGCCGATGCGCACGCCGCCGAACGGGAAGACGGAAGCCTTTGGGATGAAGGTCGCCGCCGCGATCAGCGCGTCATACTGGCCCTTGTCCGTCTGCGGCAGGATTTCGGCCTCGGTGCTGAGATTTGGCTGGTAGAAGAAATGGATGCGGCCCTTTTCCAGCGCCGCCCTGTCGCCGATCGGGCCGGCATGGAAGACGCCACCCTTTTCCTCGACATAGGTCCTGATCTCGCTGTTGTCGGGCTGCCCATCCGCGCCGAGCCGCAGGCCGACCAGATCGGCGATCAGCACCGTATAGGCGTGTTCGGGATCGTCCTTGCGGACCATCGCGCCGGCCTTCACAGGCGCCGCGAACGTGACGCTCTGCTTGGCCAGTTCCTCCTCGATCACGACGATCTTGGCGCGCAGATAGGCATATTGCAGGTTCTCCAGCAGTGCGACGATATCTGCCGGCTCGCGGATGCCGCCGACCCAGGCGCGGTAGTCGCCGGGCGTTCCCGGAAATGCGTTGACGTAACGCGCCGCATCGAGGCCGGGCTCAAACGCGCCGTTCGGATGGGTAAAGCCCTCATAGCCGAGCAGTTGCTTCGAACGCGCGATAATGCGGGCATGGATCGCAGGATCGGTAATGCCGGCGTCCTCCACCTTTAACAGCGTCACCGCCGCACCGCGCCGCTCGGCATCGGTGACGGTGAGCGAAAACAGCGGGTGCGACTCGACCCAGCCGTCGATTACCGCCCGATTGGCCGCAGACCGCTTGTTGAGCTCGACCACCGAGCCGACCCGCGCCTCGGACTGCAGCAGGCCGAAGGTGGTTTCGGCGAAGGCAAGCGCGCTGTAGGTATTGATGACGCCGCCGAGCATGCGGTCTTCCGCGGCATCGTAAAACGGCCCGGCATCCACGGATCGCTTGGCGGAAAGCGGCTGCCGCGCGTCGATCGGCGGCGCGATCTTGAGCTGGCGCGGGATTGCCCAGGACGGATCCTGCTGGTTCTTCTCCACGAGCGCCAGGGCATGCGGCGTGAAGGAGGCGACGAAATACCCCGACACCCCGCCGATTGCCTTCTGGAACGGCATGAACAAGCAGCATTTCGCCATCACGGCATCGACCAGCTCGGGCTCCCAAGGCATGGCGCCCAGCATCGACGTCGCGTCGAACACTGCATGGCGGTTTGCCGGATCGCCATCGATCCAGTTCAGCAGCTCGTGGATCTCACGGCTGGTATAGGCATTGGCCCCGGTCGTCTCGTGGCCGACGCCGACGAAGATCGACACGCCGAGAGCGGAAAGCTCGGCGGCCGCCGGGATCACACCCTCGGAGGCTGCAAAATGAATGCGGCTTTCGCAGCCCTTTTCGGCGAAGCGCTGCATCTCGATCAGCTGCGTGGCCCAGGACTGACGGAAGAAGCCTGCCGCTCGGGCCGGATCGCTTTCCGGGCGCGGCGTATCGACGTAGACGCGCTGCGAGGCGTCGTTGGCGTTCATCAGGTGCTGGGCGCAGACGGTATAGCCGCTGTGACCGCCGCCGAGTCCCACAGCCATCCGGTTCGCCTTCGGGAAGTGGAAGTAGCGGTGGATCGCCCGCATCATGTCGGTCAGAATTTTATCCGCCGGGTAGCCACGGTGCATGCTGCGGGAAATTTCTGCGGTAGTGAAGCCGCCGATATCGTTGCCCTTGTCGTCGAACTTGCGATAGGTCTTCTCGATCCATGTATCGAAAGCGATGCGCCGCAGGCGGCTATCCACCTCGTCGGTGGTCGCATCGGTGATCGGACCGACGCCGAAAAACGGATTGGACGGCAGCTTCGGTCTTCCCGACTTCGTCAGTCGGAGCGCTTCAAGTCGCTGTTCCTGCATCTGCTCGATATTTGTCATGATCTGCCTGTCGGTTTGAAAGGAAGGTGGGCAAGGCGGCCAAGGTCGTGGTTATGGTATCGCGTTTCGACCATTGCCTGAATGATCTTTCCTGTGCAAAACGCGTGACCGAAAACCCCTTCGAGCGCTGCGGCAAGAGTCGCCTCCACCAGGGTGGATATGGGTGATGCACTCCCCTATGCGGTTGCCGCGATCACAAAGACGCCCCTTTCGGCAACCCGCCATCGGCTGCCGGTTTAGGGTAGTGCCGCGGATATTGGCATTGCCGGCAATCTCTGATCTAGTCTGCAACTCTCCCCGCCGGGCAGTTCAGCCGCAGGCTCATGACATTCGAAACGAGCGAGAGCTGTATTTTCATGACCACTCACCGCTTCATTCCGACGAGCTTTCACAATGTCATCGGCTCTCTTCCGCCGGCCCTGCACATAGCCGACGGCGATACCGTGGTGACCGAAACGCTCGATGCCGCCGGGCATGGCAAGGACGGCATCAAGCGGGCATCCGGCCCCAATCCCATGAACGGCCCGATCTTCGTGGAAGGTGCAGAGCCCGGAGATGCGCTGAAGGTCGAGATCATCAGCATGATCCCGACCAGGGACACGGGTTTTACAGGCAGCGTCGTCGCCGCCAATGTGGTCGATCCCGAGGCGGTTCGCGACCTGCCGCCGCGTGATATCGCCGTCTGGGCGATCGACCGCGAAGCCCTGACCGTCCGGCTTTCCGAGCCGGTTGCAGGTCTTGAAAATTTCGTTCTGCCTCTCGCTCCGATGATCGGCTGTTTCGGCGTGGCGCCCCGCCTCCGCCAGGCGATATCGACGGCAACCAGCGGCGAATATGGCGGCAACATGGATTATCGGCTATTCGGCCCCGGCACCACGGTCCGCTTGCCCGTATCGGCTGCCGGTGCCCTGTTCTTTCTCGGCGACTGCCATGCCGTGCAAGGGGATGGCGAGATCGTCGGAACCGGCGTCGAGACGACGTTCGAGGTCACGGTGCGGCTGACGGTGGAAAAGAAGGCCGGACTGATCTGGCCGCGCGGAGAAACGGCCGAAGACATCTTCACCATCGGCAACGCCCGGCCCCTCGATCAGGCGCTCCAGCACGCGACCAGCGAAATGTTGAACTGGCTGGCCTCGGATTATGGCCTGGACAGGACGGCGGCCAGTCATCTGCTCGGCCAGGTGGTGCGTTACGATGTCGGCAATGTCTTCGATCCGGCCTATACGATGGCTTGCCGTGTCGCCAAGAAATGGCTGGTTCGCCGATAGGCGACCGCTTCCTCAATCGTGCCGGGAGAGGAAACCGGAAACGGTCGCCAGGCAAAGCTGCTTTTCCTCCACATGCGGCATGTGGCTGGAATTTTCGAAGAGCACCCATTCGCAGCCGGGAACGTGTTCGAGATAGGGCCTTACCACCAGGGGTGTCGCCTCGTCATATTTTCCCGAGATCAGCAGCGTCGGGGCTTCGATGCGGTCCAACCTGTTCTCGATCGTCCAGTCCTTCATCGTGCCGATGACGTGAAATTCGGTCGGGCCGTTCATGTTGCGGTAGACGGTGTTGTCTTCGTCCATGATCGCAAAGGTCCGCGCCACTTCAGGCGGCCACGGCACCACCCGGCAGACATGGCGGTCATAGAAGACGCGCGAGGCGGCGATATATTCCGCATCGGTGAGGCTTCCCGCCAGTTCATGCTTCGAGAGCGTGTCCTGCACCTCCTTCGGCAGTTCCTGCCTCAGCCGGTTCGCCTCCGAAACCCAGGTATGCATGTTGGCCGGCGAGTTGGCGATGACAAGCGCCTTCAGGCCTTGCGGCCGGCGCACCGCGTGTTCGGCGCCGAGCATGCCGCCCCAGGACTGGCCGAGGAAGGCATAACGATGCTGAATGCCGAGATGGGAAAGCAGCGCGTCCAGTTCTTCGAGAAACAGGCCGACCGTCCAGAAGTCCGGGCCCTTTTCCGGAAGGCGGGTGGAGTTGCCATTGCCGAGCTGGTCGTAATGGATGACCGGACGACCGTCGAGGGCGGCTATATCCTTGAAGGAATCGACATAATCATGGGTGCAGCCCGGTCCGCCATGGGCGACGACGAGAGGCAGCTTGCTGCTCTCCAGCGAGCCGGTGACGCGATACCAAGTGCGATAATCGCGAAAGGGCAGATAGGCTTCTTTGGTCGTGACTTCCCCCACGGGCGTCTCCATCTCTTAGCAATGAGAAAACACATAACGCGGCGGCAACGGGGAAGGCAGCTATCACAAGTTATAGGGTGGCCAATTATGGGTCGGCCGGTCTTCGAGCAGGCGGTAATGGGTGGCGCGAACCACGGCCTGGGTGCGGTTGCGGGCGCCGAGTTTCTTTGTTGCGGCGTTCAGATGCATCACGACGGTCGGTACGGAACGTTCGATGATGCGGGAAATTTCCTTGGCGGAATAACCTTCCGCCGAATGGCGCAGGCATTCCCGTTCCCGCTCGGTCAGGCGGATCGTGCCGACGCTCTTCGCCCGCGTGTCGAAAAGCGAATAGGCGGTCTCATGGAAGACATGGGCAAGCAGGTTGAAGTCGGCGATATAGCGTAGCGCGTGCCGTTCGAACTCTTTGTTCCGGCCGAAGCGGATGCCGGTGACGGTCGCATAGTCGCCGCGTGGCATATGGACCGGCACGGTGACGCCGGTCGACATATCGCGTTCGCGCAAATAGCGCGTCACCGGTGCGGTGTCGTCGGTCATGAAACGGTTGATCAGCGTGTCGGCGTCAGGGTCGTAGTTCCAGAAGAAGGGTGCGGAGGTGCGCAGCGCCACCTGCTGCACCGGATCAATGCGGAAATAACCGCGATTGAACCAATAGTCGTGCATGTCGTCTGAGATATTCCGCAGCTTCAGCAGGGATGGTATCATGATCGCGCCGTCGAGATCGTAGGGCACCGGCGTATAATCGTAGATCAGCGCCTCGAAACCGATCTGCTTCATCGCCTCAAAGGCCTGGTCGATCCGGCCGTCCAGCGTGTCGTGCGCTGTAAACTGCCGTCGGATCGTTCCGATGTCGTCAAGAATGGGGTCGTCAAGCATGGGCTGCTCCCGGGGTTCGGCATTGCGGCCCACCCTATCACTTCTTATAGCTGGCACTGAATGCGGTTTAAGGTAAAAATTTAGCCGTGCCCAAATATTGAGCAAGCGAAATCTTCTGCCGGAGCGATCAATGTGGCGTGAAATACGGCCGGACGAGCGATTCGAGATCGATGTCGATGGCTATCGCGTCGTTGCCTATAGTTTCGGGACCGGCAGCGAGACGGTATTCTGCCTGAATGGCGGGCCGGGCCTGCCCTGCGATTACCTGCGCGAGGCGCATTCCTGCCTCACCGACAAGGGCTATCGCGTCGTCGCCTTCGACCAACTCGGCACCGGCGCTTCCGACCGGCCGGACGATCTCTCGCTCTGGACGATCGGCCGTTATGTCGAGGAGGCGGAGACGGTGCGCAAGGCATTGGGGCTTGGCAGGGTCCACATGCTCGGCCATTCCTGGGGCGGGTGGCTGGCGATCGAATATGCGCTGACCTATCCGGAAAACCTCAAGACGCTGATCCTCGAAGATACCGTCGCCGACATGCCGCATCTGATCCTGGAGCTGGAACGGCTGCGCGCAGCGCTCGGCCCCGAAACCGTGGCGATGATGCAGAAGCATGAGGCGCAGGGCACCTACAATCATCCGGAATATCTCGCTGCCGTCACCATCCTCAACTATCGTCATGTCTGCCGTCTGCCGGAATGGCCGGCGCCGGTGCGCCGCTCGCTCGACGACTGGAACATGGCGCCCTACGCGACGATGCAGGGGCCGAACGAGTTTCTCTACATCGGCAACCTCAAGGATTGGAACCGCATCCCCGATCTGCCGCGGCTGACGCTGCCCGTGCTGATCACGACGGGAGAGCATGATGAGCTGACACCGGCATGCGCGCTCAGGATGAAGCTTGCGCTGCCGAATGCCGAACTGAAGGTATTTGCCAATGCCAGCCACATGCCGTTCTATGAGAACCCGCAGGACTATTATCCAGCACTTCTCGATTTTGTCGCCCGGCACAAGGCAGGCTGATGCAACAGGAAGCGGACCGAACCAGACGAAGACAAAGGGGCGATCGCCGTCATGCATCGCTATAAATTCGTTCTGACGCGACCGCTGCAGTTCCTGCCCGTCATCTTCGGCATCAGCGTCATCACTTTCATTCTGGTCCGGCTGATCCCCGGCGATCCGGCACGCAACATTCTTGGCACGCGCGCCACACCGGCGGCTCTTGCCAGCATCCGCGCCCAGTACGGCCTCGACCAGCCGATGTGGCTGCAATATGTCTATTTCCTCAAGAACCTCGCCAATGGCGAGATGGGCAAGTCGATCCTCTACAAGATCGACGTGCTGAAGCTGATCGTCACCCGTATTGAGCCGACGCTTGCGCTCGTCGTCTCCAGCGTCGTGCTTTCGGTCTTGATCGCGGTACCGATGTCGGCGATCGCCGCACGCAATGCCGGCCGGGCGCCGGATCATGCGGTGCGCATCGTCTCGACCTTCGGCATCGGTTTTCCGCCCTTCTGGCTGGGGCTGATGCTGATCATCCTGTTCAGCGTCGAACTCGGCGTGCTGCCGGTTTCGGGCTATGGTGCGACGATCGGCGAAAAGCTGTCGCATCTCGTGCTGCCGAGCCTGACGGTCGCGCTGTCGCTCTCGACCGTGCTGACGCGCAGCCTGCGGGCGGCGATGATCGAGCAGCTGAAATCGGATGTCGCGACGGCGGCGCGGGCCCGCGGCATGCCTGAAGGCATCGTCTTCTGGCGGCATGTGCTGCCGAATTCGCTGGTGCCGACGATCAATCTGCTTGCCGTCAACATCGGCTGGCTGATCGGCGGCACGGTGGTGGTCGAGAGCGTATTTGCTCTGCCCGGCATGGGACAGCTGCTGGTCAGGGCGATCTTCTCACGCGACTACATGGTGGTTCAGGGCGTCGCCATGGTCTTTGCCTGCGCCACCGTGCTTATCAACTTCATCGCCGACACCGTCACTGTCGCCGCCGATCCGAGGGTGAAGCTATGAGCATCGAGGCGATCGTCCCCGCCTCCCCCGGCTGGCGCCGGTTCTTCGGCCGGCGGCCGATGCTTGTGCTCAGTGCCGGCCTGCTGCTGTTCTTCGTCCTGCTGGCGATCGGCGCGCCCATCGTCGCGCCTTACGACCCGATCATGCAGAATGCCGAGGTGCGCCTGCAGGCGCCTTCGCTGTTGCATCCCTTCGGCACCGACAATTTCGGCCGCGATATCCTCTCCCGCGTTATCTGGGGCGCGCGCCTCGACCTGCAGATGGCACTGATCGGCGTCATCTTCCCTTTCCTGATCGGCACGACGGTCGGCACGATCGCCGGCTTCTTCGGCGGGATCGTCGATGCGCTGTTCATGCGCCTCGTGGATATCATCCTCGCCTTCCCGTTCCTGGTGCTGATGCTGTCGATCATCGCGATTCTCGGTCCCGGCCTCGGCAGCTTCTATATCGCCATGGCGCTGGTCGGCTGGGTCTCCTATGCGCGGCTGATCCGGGCGCAGATGCTGGTGCTGAAAAGCAGCGACTATGCCGTTGCCGCCGTCAGCCTTGGCTTCAGCCGCCCGCGCATCATGTTCCGCCACCTGTTGCCGAACGCGATCGCCGGCTCGATCGTCTTTGCGATGTCCGATGCGACGCTGGTATTGCTCAGCGGCGCCGCCGTCAGCTATCTCGGCCTCGGCGTCCAGCCGCCGATCGCCGAATGGGGCGTCATGGTCGCGGAAGGACAGAGCTTCATTACCACGGCTTGGTGGATCACGTTGTTTCCCGGCCTCTCCATCGTCTGCCTCGCCTTCGGTTTCAGCATGCTGGGCGATGCGCTCGGCGAACTGCTGGGGGTGCATGAATGAGCCGCTCCGTGCTGTCCGTCCGTGATCTTACCGTCAAGGCACATGTCGATTCCGGCCCGCGTACGCTCATCGATTCGGTGTCGCTCGATCTCGGCAAGGGCGAGATTCTCGGCCTCGTCGGCGAGAGCGGCTCGGGCAAGAGCCTGTTCTGCCGCTCGCTGGTGCGCCTGCTGCCCTCCTCGCTGCTGAAGATCGAAAGCGGTAGCGTGCTGCTGGAAGGGCGCGACCTCATGCGGATCGACGATGGCGAGATGCTGAAAGTGCGCGGCGGCGAGATCGGCATGATCTTCCAGAACCCGACCAGCCATCTCGACCCGGTAATGCGGATCGGCGACCAGATCGCCGAGGGCATCCGCTATCACCAGGAACTCGGCGCTCGCGAGGCTCGCGGCGCGGCAACGGAAATCCTGGCGCAGGTCGGGTTTCCCGATCCCGTGCGCCAATACGACAGCTACCCGCACGAATTTTCCGGCGGCATGCGGCAGCGGGCGATGATCGGCGTGGCGCTGTCCTGCAATCCGAAAATCCTGATCGCCGATGAGCCGACCACGGCGCTCGACGTGACCATCCAGGCGCAGATCCTGCGGCTGTTGATGGACATTCGTGATCGGCGCGGCCTGTCGATCATTCTGATCACCCACGATCTCGGCATCGTCGCCCAGACTTGCGACCGCATCGCCGTGCTGCGCGGCGGCAAGCTCATCGAAGAGGGGCCGAAGCGGACGATCCTGGCGCGGCCTCAGCATCCCTATACGATCAATCTGATCAACAGCCACCCTTCCATCCCGGGCGACACGGCCGCGCCGCTGCTCGAGCTTGCAGCGGCCAGCCAACCGGCAAGGCCATTGCTCGAAATCGACGATCTCCATGTGCGCTTCAGAGCCGGCGGCGCCCTGCTCAGGGGCGGCGCCAAGACGGTCAGCGCCGTTGCCGGCGTCAGTCTGCAGATCATGCCGGGCGAGACGGTCGGCATCGTCGGCGAATCCGGCAGCGGCAAGAGCACGCTTGCCCGCGCCGTGCTCGGCCTCACGCCGCTTTCCTCGGGCCACGTCACCTTCGACGGCGTCGATCTGGCGCTGCAGAAAAGCGCTGGCCTGGCAAAGCTCAGGCGCGAGACGGCGATGGTCTTCCAGGACCCATACAATGCGCTCAATCCGCGGCTGACGATCGGGCAGATGTTGGCCGAAGTGTTGAAGGTGCAGGGCAAGGTCGCGAGGAGCGATATCCCGGCGCGGATCGGCGAACTGCTCGATCTCGTCGGCCTCGAACGCGAATTCGCCGGCCGCAAACCGCGCAGCATGAGCGGCGGCCAGTGCCAGCGCGCCGGCATCGCCCGTGCGCTTGCCGTTGATCCGAAGCTGATCATCGCCGACGAATGCGTGGCGGCCCTCGACGTCACCATCCAGGCGCAGATCATCGAGCTCTTCCGCGAGCTCACGGCGAAGATGAACCTCACGCTGATGTTCATCGCCCACGACCTCGCGATCGTCCGCAATCTCTGCGAACGCGTCGTCGTGATGTATCGCGGCGAAATCGTCGAGGAAGGTTGTTCCGAAGAAGTCTTCGCGCGGCCGAAGCATCCCTATACGGCGGCGCTGATCGCCGCCATTCCCGACATCGATCCTGACAAGCGGCTGCTGCAAGACGCCGACGGCAAGGACGATCCGCATTCTATGCCGATCCAACCCATCAAACGCATGCCATAACAACGAAGGGAACGAACTCATGACAAACAGGTGGAAATCAATCGGGCTTGCAGCCTTGCTCGCCGGTCTGACGCTCAGCGCAAGCTATGCCGAGGCCGCCGGTGTGCTCACCATCGGTCGCCGCGAGGATTCGACGACATTCGATCCGATCAAGACCGCGCAGAACATCGACAACTGGGTGTTCTCCAATGTCTACGACGTGCTGATCCGCGTCGACAAGACAGGCACGAAACTGGAGCCGGGCCTCGCCGAAAGCTGGACCACTTCGGATGACGGGCTGACCTACACCCTGAAGATTCGTGACACGAAGTTCTCCGACGGCTCGCCGCTGATGGCGGAAGACGCCGCCTACAGCTTGCTGCGCATCCGCGACGACCCCGCCTCGCTCTGGAGCGATTCCTACAAGGTGATCGACACGGCGGTCGCGACCGACGCGCGCACGCTGACGATCAAGCTCAAGAACCAATCGGCGCCGTTCCTCTCGACGCTGGCGCTTCCCAATGCCTCCGTCATCTCCAAGAAGGGCATGGAATCGCTGGGTCCCGACGCCTATGGCGAAAAGCCGATCGCATCCGGCGCCTTCGTGGTCGAGGAATGGCGGCGCGGCGACCGCGTCATTCTGAAGAAGAACCCGAATTTCTGGCAGGCCGACCGCGTCAAGCTCGACGGCGTCGAGTGGATCTCGGTGCCTGACGACAACACCCGCATGCTGAACGTTCAGGCGGGCGAACTGGATACGGCGATCTTCGTTCCCTTCTCCCGCGTCGAAGAGCTGAAGAAGGACCCGAACCTCAACGTCGATATCGACGCTTCGACCCGCGAGGATCATCTTCTGATCAACCATGCGCATGGCGCGCTCGAGAAGAAGGAAGTCCGCCAGGCGCTGGACCTTGCGATCGACAAAAAAGCGATCGTCGATACTGTCACCTTCGGCCAGGGCACGGTCGCCAATTCCTACGTTCCGAAGGGCGCGCTCTATTATTATGCCGACAATCTGCAGCGGCCTTATGATCCTGCAAAGGCAAAGGAGTTGCTGGCGGCCGCCGGCGCCTCCGATCTGACGCTGAACTACCTGGTGCGCGCCGGCGACGAAGTCGACGAACAGACGGCCGTACTGGTCCAGCAGCAGCTGCAGAAGGCCGGCATCACCGCCAATCTGCAGAAGGTCGACCCGAGCCAGGAATGGGACATGCTCGTTGCCGGCGACTACGACGTCTCGGTCAACTATTGGACCAACGACATTCTCGACCCGGACCAGAAGACCACCTTCGTCCTCGGCCACGATTCCAACAACAACTATTTGACCAACTACAAGAACGAGGCGGTGAAGGAACTGGTCGCCAAGGCGCGTCTCGAGCTCGACCCGAAGAAGCGCGAACAGATGTATGTCGATCTGCAGAAGATGGCCAAAGACGACGTCAACTGGATCGACCTCTATTACAGCCCCTATATCAACGTCTCGCGCAAGAATATCGAGAACTTCTACCAGAACCCGCTCGGCCGGTTCTTCCTGGAAGATACGGTCAAGAATTGAGTTCGGGCAGCATGCAGATGCTCCGCCGCCGTAAAGCGGCGGAGCCTATCGCTGCAGTAAGTGGCTGATGCCGCTTGCTTACTCGGCGGCCGCAAGTTTGTCCTGCGTCCTGGTGTCGAAGTCGCTGGCGTCGTGGCGCTCGTGTAACTGGCTCGAGGGCTCGCCGGAGAGGCGGTTGACCATCCGGCCGCGTTGCACGGCCGGCCGGCTGTGAATGGTGTCGGCCCAGCGCAGCACGTTCTTATAGTCCTCGACCTGCAGAAACTCGGCTGCGCCGTAGGTCCACCCCTTCACCAAACCGCCATACCAGGGCCAGACGGCAATATCGGCGATCGTATATTCGCTGCCGCCTAGATACTCGCTTTCGGCCAGGCGACGATCGAGCACGTCGAGCTGACGCTTCACTTCCATGGCGAAGCGGTCGATCGCATATTCGATCTTCGTCGGCGCATAGGCATAGAAATGGCCGAAGCCGCCGCCGAGATAGGGTGCGCTTCCCATCTGCCAGAACAGCCAGGACAGGCATTCGGCGCGGTCGGCTGGCTCGGTCGGCAGGAAGGCGCCGAACTTCTCGGCGAGATAGGTAAGGATGGCGCCGGATTCGAAGACACGGATCGGCTTTGGCCCGCTGCGGTCCATCAGCGCCGGTATCTTGGAATTGGGATTGACTGCGACGAAGCCGCTTCCGAACTGATCGCCATCGCCGATCTTGATCAGCCAGGCGTCATACTCGGCACCTTCATGACCAAGCGCCAGTAGTTCCTCGAGCATGATCGTGACCTTCTGGCCGTTCGGCGTTCCGAGCGAATAGAGCTGCAGCGGATGGCGGCCGACTGGAAGCTCCTTGTCATGCGTCGGTCCCGCGATCGGCCGATTGATGCTGGCGAATTGGCCGCCATTCGCCTTGTTCCAGGTCCAGACCTTCGGGGGTGTATAGTCGGGAGAACCGCTCATCTTTCAAACTCCTGGCATTGGTCAGACAGAGTGCGGCGCAGGTTGGGTTGCCGCATTTTTCCTGACATAGCAGAGGCGATGAGGTTTTGTCACAGGTGTCGGCGCGGTTTCACGCAATCGTCAGAGTTTTGGCAAAGCTGAAGAAAACGGCTGCTTCAGGCATCCGCCTCGGGAAGACGCCTGCCTGTTGCTGCTGAAAATAGGTGTTCGGTGGCGGCCCGCAAGGCGAAGCGGATCGTGTCGCCGGGCCTTACGGCAATGCGCTCGCGAAACAGCATGTTGACGTTTTCTTCGCCGATCCGGGCGACGACCTGTACCTCTGCCCCTGTCGGCTCGACGACGACGATCTTCGCCGGCGTTCCTTCGTCGGCGATGACGAACTGTTCCGGCCTGATGCCGTAGATGAGCTCTTCACCGGGATCGGCTGTGCCGGGACGCAGCGACAGTGGCATGGCGACGCCGCTGTTCGTGCGGAAGATCGAAGGGGCGTCGGCCTGGATGCGGCCCTTGAGCAGGTTCATCGGCGGCATGCCGATGAAACCGGCGACGAAGGTGGTTGCGGGGCGATCATAGATCTCCAACGGAGTTCCGATCTGCTCGACGATGCCGTCACGCATGACGGCGATGCGGTCGGCCATGGTCATCGCTTCGGTCTGGTCGTGGGTGACGTAGACGGTGGTGATCTTCAGCCGCTGGTGAAGCTCCTTGATCTCGGCGCGCATCGCCACGCGCAGCTTGGCGTCGAGATTGGAAAGCGGTTCGTCGAAGAGGAACACTTTCGGATCGCGTACGATCGCGCGGCCCATGGCGACGCGCTGACGCTGGCCGCCTGAGAGATGGCGCGGGTGGCGGTCGAGATAGGGTTCCAGCTTCAGGATCTTTGCGGCGGATTGCACCCGGCGGCCGATCTCGTCCTTGGCCGTACCGCGCAGCTTCAGGGAAAAGCCCATATTCTCGGCCACCGTCAGATGCGGATAGAGCGCATAGCTCTGGAACACCATGGCAATGTCGCGCTCCTTCGACGGCAGGTCGTTGACCATGCGGCCGCCGATCGAAAGCCGTCCGTCCGAGATCGTCTCCAGGCCGGCGATCATGCGCAGCAGCGTGGACTTGCCGCAGCCGGACGGTCCGACGAGCACGATGAATTCGCCATCTTCGATATCGACGTCGACGCCGTGGATGACCGGCAGGCTGCCGTAGGACTTGCGGATGTTGTGAAGCGCAATCGACGCCATGATGATAGTCCCTCCCCCACGAGACAGGATGATTTCAGGCCGCGCCCTCGCCTTCATGATTGACCGCCGTCCTGGTGCCGGAGGAAAACATGATCAGGGCGAAGAGCGGTTCGGTACCGAGCGCGCGCGCCCAGTGACGGACATTGCGGGGTATCCGGATGGCGTCGCCGGCTTCGAGACGATAGAGCGCATCGCCGAGCTTGTGCTCGCAATGGCCGGAAACGACGTAGAGAATTTCCTCGCAATCCGGATGCGAGTGCAACTGGTTGCGCTCGCCGGGATTGATCCGGCAGGTGCCGAAGGTCATCTCGGCGCCGGGCGTGCCGTCGCCGGTGATCTTCCAATTGAGTTCGCCCCATGTGGTCGGCATGAATTCGCCGCCGGCTTTCCTGAAAATGACATCGCTATCGCTCAAGGCTGTTCCTCCCCTGTCAGAGATTGGTGGTGACGCCGGCATCCGCGCGTCTGTAGAATTCGAAGAGCTTCATGATCTCGCTGGCGATTTCGAGCGTGCCCCTGGAGATCGGCGTGCCGGAGAGGATCGCATCGGTCAGATGCAGGATTTCGGGCACATAACCGAGATAAAACAGGTTGTTGTTGTAGAGCTGGCCGAGCGAATGCTCCGGTTCGTAGAACAGCGCCGCATTCTCGTCCGGCTGGATGAAGCTTGCGGCGCGGCCGTAGGACGGCAAGTCGGCCTTGCGGAAGTAAGTCAGCCGGCTGCCGTTTTCGACGATGGCGTTGGCGCCTTCGCCGATGATCTCGACCCGCTCGAAGATGCTGCCGCCGGACTGGCCGGCGGCAAGATGCAGCGTGCCGATCGCGCCGGAGCGGAAGCGCAGGCTGGTGACGGTCGCGCCCGTCAACGCTTCCCATTCGTAACCCGCACGTTCGATCTCGCCGCCGAGGAAGTTGAGGATGGCGCCTGGATGGTAGATATGGTCGAGAAAGCTCTGCATCTTGACGAGATCGGCGCGGTCTTCTGGGCTCGGCAGGCTCTGGGGATAGCGGACATTGATCGAAGTCAGCCGGCCGAAACCGGGCGAGCCGATCAAATCCTTCAGCTTCTCGATGGTCGGGAAGAAGGTCTTCTTGAGACCGGTCATCACCATGCGGCCGGCCGCCGCACTTGCCGCCTGCAGCCTTTCGATATCGGCAAGGCTTGCCGCCGTCGGCTTCTCCATCCAGACGTGAGCGCCCGCGGCAAGCGCGTCGAGCGCCAGATCGGTTGCCTGCACCCGGCCGTCAGGATGATAGGCGGTGACGAGAAAGACCAGGTCCGGCTTTTCCCGTGCGAGCATTTCGCGATGATCGGTATAGGCTTTCCCGGCGCCGAAGAGCTTGGCGAATTTCTCGGCGCGGCCGAGATCGAGATCGCAGATGCCGGCAAGTTCGACCGGCGCGTAACGCAGCGCCGGATAGACATTGCGATAGGCATGGCCGCCGGCGCCGATGAAGCAGGCCTTGATACGGTGGTCGTATTCGAAGTTGTAGCGGATTTCCCGCTGGACATGATGCGACATGGTCAGCCCTTGATTGCTCCCTGCGTCAGCCCCTCGGTAAAGCGGCGCTGCATCAGGATGTAGAGAAGAATGATCGGCAGGAATGAAATGACGGTCCCGGAAAAGACCAGGCGGTAGTCGGAAGTATAGGTGCTGGCGAAACGGACCAGCCCGAGCGGCAGCGTCTGTACCTCGGGACTGATCAGCACGATCAGCGGCAGGAAAAAGTCGTTCCAGGTGGAGAGCGCGCTGATGATGACGAGCGCCTGCACCGCCGGCGTGGAGATCGGCAGAAAGACCTTGGTGAGGATCTGCAGATGGGAGGCGCCGTCGATCTTGGCGGCCTCGATCAGATCATCAGGCACGCCGATGAAGAAGCTCCGCATCAGGAAGATGCCGAAGGGAATGCCGTTGCTCACCTGCACCAGGACGATGCCGGTCAGCGTGTTGACGAGATTGAGCCCGAAAAGCACCTGGTAGAGCGGGATGACGATCGCCTGGACCGGCACGGTCAAGCCGAGGATGAAGGCGTAGAACAGCCATTCCCGGCCGGGAAAACGGATCTTGGCGAGCGCATAGCCGGCAGGCGCGCAGGTGATCAGCGACAGGATGACGACGCCGATGAGATTGATGAGGCTGTTGCCGACGAGTTCACCGAACCCGCCGATCTGCCATGCATCCAGATAGTTCCGCCACATCAGGTCGGCGGGCCAGGTGAAGGGGTCGGCCTGGCCGATCTCGGCCTCGGTCTTGAAACTCGAGACCACCAGCCAGATGAAGGGGGCAAGGATCAGGATCAATGCCGGGGTCAGCGCCAGCGCCACCGGCCATTCGCGATTACGGACGCTCATTGCGAAAGCCTCGCGCGCCAGCGGTTGAAGACGATGGTGATGGTGATCGCAAGCAGGCTGAGCAAGATGCAGAGCACCGCCGCAAGCCCGTGGTCCTGGGACTGGAAAGCAAGCCGGTAGATGTAGGTGGTGATCAGCTCGCTCTGATAGAACGGCCCGCCATTGGTCATGACGAAGACGGTGGCGAAACCCTTTAACCCGTTGATCATCGCCAGCGAGACGACGAAGGTCGTGACCTCGCGAAGCCCCGGCAGCGTCACGTAGATCAGCTTCTGGAAGGCGTTGGCACCGTCCACTTCGGCCGCGTCGTAGAGCGAGTGGTCGATGTTCTGCAGACCGGCGATGAACAGCAGCATGTAAAGGCCGAAGCCCTGCCACGAGCTTGCGACATTGACGGAAAAGAGCACCAAAGCGGGATCGGAAAGCCACCCTTGCGTGAAGGCGCCGAGCCCGATCCGCGTCAGGGCCGTATTCAGCAGGCCGAAGAAGGGATCGTAGATATTGGCCCAGATGACGCCGACCACCGCCAGCGACACCAGATGCGGCAGGAAGAAGGCGGTTCGGAAGAAGACCTGGGTGATCCGCAGCCTGCTGACGGCAAGCGCCAGCAGGAGGCCAAGCCCGCCTGCCATCACCACATGATAGGCCAGCCAGAGGAAGGTATGGACGAGGCTCTTCCAGACGATCGGATCCTGTGCCGCCTTGGCATAGTTGTCGAAGCCGACGAAGCTGGCGGAGGTATTGAAGCCGGCGGAGCTGTTGAAGCTCAGCCAGAAGGTGGCGGCGATCGGCAGCAAGGTGAAGGCGGCATAAAGGGCGAGCGCCGGCGCCATCAGCCACAATGCGGTGCGGGCATCGCCATCGGATGAACCATCAGATGAGGCGGCCCCAGCCGTCCGGCGTTCGGACATACGGGCGGACAGGCCGCCCGTATGTCCCGCCATGGCAGGCGCATCCCTGAGAGGAGCCACGACCTTGCTTCCGGGCGTTTCTGGAATGACCACTATTTCGCCTCTGCCATCTTCGCCTGGATCTGCTTCATGCCTTCCTCGCCGCCGATCTGGCCGGAGATCAGGCCCTGGATGACCTGAAAATAGGTGTCGAGCACCGGCCCGGGCAGATAGACGCTCGGATTGTAGCCGACGCCGCCGGCGGCAGCGGCGAAGATGTCCTTCAGCACTGGTGTCGGCGGCTCGACGCCCGGAATTTCGCGCGGATAGATCATCGTGCTTGCCGGGTCCTGCGCGCGCTTCTTCATCACCGCATCCGACAGCATGAAGTCGATCCACTTCATTGCGAGTTCCGGCTGCCTGGAATTGACCGGCACCAGCCAGCTCCAGCCGACACCGCCGGTCGGTATCGCTGCACCCTTGATGTCGGAAGGCATGGGTGCGTAACCGGCGTTGGCGAGGTCATAGCCAGCCTTGCGGGCATTGGCGGTGAACCACGGGCCGGCGACGAACATCGCCGCGCGTTTGTTGAACCAGAGGCGCGAAGCGCCGTCGAGATCGAGGCCGGCCATTTCCTTCTTGATGTAGCCCGCCTCGACCAGCTTCTGCAGCCGGATGGCGCCGGCGGCGACCGAAGGTTCGTCCCAGGCGATCTCGCGGCGCAGCGCCTTGCCGATTGCCTCCTTGCCGCTCGCCGATTGTAGCAGATTGCCGAAGAGGTGGCCGGCGCTGCCGGTGGTGCGAGGACCGATGGCGATCGGCTGCAGGCCGGTCTCATGGATCGATTTCATCAGCGCTTCGAATTCGGTCCAGGTCGCCGGGATCTTCCAGCCGGCCTTTTCGAAAATATCCTTGTGATACCAGATGCCCAATGCATCGAGGCCATCGGGAACCTCGTAGATCTCACCGCCGAACTGGCCCTTCAGCTCGGTGTAGAGCCAGCGATAGATCTCGTCCTTCCAGCCGCGTTTTTCATATTGCTCGGTGAGCGGAATGACCTGCTTGGCATTCCTGACGACGCTGATGCGGCCGATGCCGGAATTGGTGAGGATCACATCCGGGCCGGCATCCGACTGGATCGCCGCCTGCACCGCGCCGTTGCTGATCGTCCCGGTCGGCGGCATGAATTCGACGGTGACGCCGGGATTGGCCTTTTCGAAATCGGCCTTGATGCCGTTCCACAGCTGCGCTACCAGCGGTTCGGTGATCTGCTCCGGGCCCCACATCTTCAGGGTTTCGGCATGCGCCAGCGAACTTGCGGCGATCATCGCCACTAGCGCCGTGCTGCGGGCAAGAAATTTCAGCATTGCTCCCTCCTCTTGGGGCCGCTCCACGGCCACGTTTTTCGATTGCTGAAAAGGAGACCTCCCTCTCCTTCATTCCACCTGGCGTTCCATTCGGTTAACGCGCCGGATTCTCCTTCTGAAACCGCGCCATGACGGCCTGCTGGACATCGCTGATATGCGCATGCATCAGCGCCTTTGCGCGCGGGATGTCGCGCGCCCGGAACGCCTGCAGGATCTGATCGCGCTCCTCGGCCGCCCTTTCGGCCAGATCGCGGCTCTCATTGGCGATCGAGCGGCAGATCTGGATCTGCAGCGCGAGCCGCGCTAGCGTTTCGATCAGCGGCGCGCTTCCCGAAAGTTCGGCGATGGTCTCGTGAAACTCCTTGTCGCGGATGCCGTAGGTCGCCATGTCGCCGCGGCGGAGTGCCGCCACCGCCTCATCCAGCATGCGTTCGAAGCCGGCGATATGCCGGTCGCTCATCTGCGGAACGGCAAGTTCGACCGCGAAGCATTCGAGTGTCTTGCGAAGCTCGTAGAGGTCGTCGATCTCCTTTGGCGTGAAACTGCGCACGAAGAAGCCGCGATAAGGCTTGATCTCGATCAGCCCTTCCTTGGCGAGCGTGCCGATTGCCTCGCGAAACGGTGTGCGGCTGACCTGCAGGCGTTCCGTCAGTTCCTTTTCGTCGATCGAGACGCCGCTCGGCAGCTCGCCGGAGACGATCAGGCGAACGATTTCCTCGTAGATCCGCTCGCGAAGGGTGAGGTGGCGCGGTGCGTTCATGGTCTCCATTTCCGTCTGGCGTTCGTGATTTAAGTATGCAATATACGAAATAATATACAATATGGAAAATACAAAACTGAGAATTTTATCGAAAGAAAGTCGGAGACCGATCAAAAATGGAGGAAAACCAATGGGAAAGGTCTATATCGTCGGCACCTGCGACACCAAGGGCGCCGAACTGAGCTACGCCAGAGAGGTGGTCTTTTCGGCCGGAGCCGATGCCGTGCTAGTCGATGTCGGCACGCTTGGGGAAGGTGCTGCCGCCGATATCCAGGCACGCGAAGTCGCCGAATTTCATCCTCAGGGTGCCGCGGCCGTGCTCGGGCAGACCGATCGGGGAGCCGCAGTTTCGGCGATGGCCAAGGCCTTGGTGGCGTTCCTAAAATCGCGCAACGACATCGGCGCCGTCCTTGGCCTTGGCGGAACCGGCAATACCGCGCTTGTGACGGAGGCTATGCGGACGCTTCCCATCGGCCTGCCGAAACTGATGGTCTCGACGGTCGCCTCAGGCAATGTGGCGCCCTATGTCGGACCGAATGATCTCACCATGATGTATTCCGTCGTCGACGTCGCCGGCTTGAACGCGATCTCGCGCAGAGTGATCGGCAATGCCGCAAACGCGGTAGCCGGCATGGCCCGCAACCCGATCCCCGCCTCTAGCGATGATCGCCCGGGCATTGGCATGACCATGTTCGGCGTCACCACCTCTTGCGTGACCCAGATCCGCGAGATGCTTGGCAAGACGCATGAGATCTACGTCTTCCATGCGACCGGCGTCGGTGGCCAGTCGATGGAGAAGCTTGCCGATTCCGGTCTGCTGCAGGGCGTGATCGACGTGACGACGACGGAGGTGCCCGACCTTCTCATCGGCGGTGTCTTTCCGGCGACCGAGGATCGCTTCGGCGCCATTATCCGCACCGGCCTGCCCTATGTCGGCTCGGTCGGCGCCGTGGATATGGTGAATTTCGGCGCGCGGGAAACCGTGCCGGCGCCCTTCCGCGACCGCAGGCTTCACGTCCACAATGCGCAGGTGACCCTGATGCGCACCACCCCTGAGGAAAACCGCAGGATCGGTGCTTTCATTGTCGAACGGCTCAACCGGATGCAGGGTCCGGTTCGCTTCCTGCTGCCGCTTCAGGGCGTTTCGGCGATCGATGCTGCCGGTCAGCCATTCTATGATCCCGAAGCCGACGAGGCGCTGTTTTCCGCCATTCGTGCCGGCTGGCGCGACGCGCCGAACAGGCGCCTCGTCGAGATAGACGCCCATATCAACAGCCCGGAATTCGCCACGGCACTCGTTGCCGGCTTCCATGAGATCCATGCCTGAGGAGAGAGTTTTGACCCCCATCGACAGAAACGAAATTCTGAACAAGCTGCGTCGCAAGATCGCCGAGGGCCGGCCGATCATCGGCGGCGGCGCCGGCACCGGCCTGTCCGCTAAGAGCGAGGAGGCCGGCGGCATCGATCTGATCGTGATCTACAATTCCGGCCGTTACCGCATGGCCGGACGCGGCTCGCTTGCCGGCCTGCTAGCCTATGGCAATGCCAACGAGATCGTCAAGGAGATGGGCCGCGAAGTCCTGCCGGTCGTGCGCCACACGCCGGTGCTTGCCGGCGTCAACGGCACCGATCCCTTCATGCTGCCCGATCACTTCCTCGACGAGCTGAAGGCAATGGGTTTTGCCGGCATCCAGAACTTTCCGACCGTCGGGCTGATCGACGGCACGTTTCGTGCCAATCTCGAAGAGACCGGCATGGGCTTCGATCTGGAAATCGATATCATCGCCCGCGCCAAGGCCAAGGACATGCTGACCACACCCTATGTCTTCAGCAGCGAGGACGCCGTTGCCATGACCAAAGCCGGCGCTGATATCGTCGTCTGCCATCTCGGCCTGACCACAGGCGGCGCGATCGGCGCCGAAACGGCGCTGACGCTCGACGGATGCGTGGAGAAGATCAACGAATGGTCGGATGCCGCAAGGTCAGTCCGCGACGACATCATCGTGCTCTGCCATGGCGGTCCGATCGCCATGCCTGCAGATGCGGCCTATGTGCTTGCCCGCTGCAGGGGTTGCAACGGCTTTTACGGCGCGAGTTCGATGGAGCGCTTGCCGACCGAGGTCGCGATCCGGGCCCAAGTCGAGCAATTCGCGACGATATAGGCATGGCCTGGATCGGGCACGAAGCCTGCTGCCGGCTCCACCGATGTGGGGTGCCGGCGGCGGAGGTCAGTTGTCGGTTCCAGGGCGTCCGATGATCCCGTCCAACTGCCCGACGAGCATGCGGCTCCCCTCCACGTCGCTCGCCATCCCGGCAAAGACGTCCGCCATGCCGCGGAAGATGGTCGCGGCCGGATCATCTTCTCCCAGGAAATCGGCGATCTCCTGCATTTCGGCAACCCATCGATAGGCTTTCGGATACATGTCGGGAATGGATCTCGACAGCTTGCGATCGATGTCGGGAAGGCTTTCGGAGAGCTCCGCCTTCAGGCTTTCGGCAGCACCGGAACGCGATGCGGCAAGCAGCATGGCGGTGCCAAGGCCGATAAATCCCTTGTTGATGCCGGCATAACACATCTTCAGTGCCGAGGCGGCGCCGAGCGGTCCGTCGAGCCTGCGGATCCGCAGGCCGCAATCCTCGAGCAGCCTGCTCGGCTTGGCACTATCGCCGCTGATATAGATGGTCGGACCTGATTTGCCGGCGACCGGCGGCCCGCCGATGATCGCACCGTCAAGCACCTCGACGCCGCTGCCTTCGAAGCGTGCCGCCAAAGCCTGCATCGTTTTCGGCGCAATCGCGTTGAGGTCGACGAAGGGCGGCGGCGCTTGCATTCCGGACGATATGTCCGCGACGAGTTCGGCGACCTTGATCGCCTCCGCCGGCGGAACGATCGACAAGATCAGATCGGCCTGCGTCAGCTCCTGGCGGCCGACCGGCACCATGCCGGCTGCCTTTGCCCGCGCAATCGTCTGCTCGCTCCTGCCCTCGAGATAGGTCAGCACCGTAGCGCCGTGGTCGATCAGCCGTTTGGCGACGGCACTTCCCATCGCACCCGATCCGATAATCGCAAAATTCGGCATGTGAACCTCAATCGATCACGTCATCGGGTTAGAACTGTTGCCGATGGCCATATCGTCAACTGCGACGATTCAGCCGGAAGCCCCTTCCGAAGAGCTGGCCGCTTCGTGCGCGCTGCCGTTACGGCACGTTTTCTTGATATTCGTCAATGCCGGGACGGTCGACACCGGTATGATCGGTGCTATCATTCGCATTCGAGGATATGGATTTCAATGTATCGGACGATCATCTGCGGCATCGGCATGGGTCCCCGCCAAACGGCCAGCCGCCTTCTGCGCCGGGCTGCCGCGCTGGTGGATGAAGGCGGAAGCATCGTCGTCATGCACGTCATCGAGAATATCCCCCACCGTCACCTGACTGAGCTTCCCGAGGAATTCGAAACGACCGCCATCGTCGACGCCGAAAAGAAACTAGCATCGCTCTGCAAGGAGATGGAAATTCCGGCGATGATCGAGGTTCGCATCGGCATTGCCGCCTCCCTGCTCGTCTCCGTCGCAAAGGAGAAATCGGCCGATCTTATCCTGGTTTCATCCCATGTGACCGATATCACCGACTACCTCTTTTCCTCGATCGTCGACAAGGTCGTGCGCCATGCCGGGTGCTCGGTTCTTATCGATCGACGCCCCGATCACGCGCAGGAAGATTCGGCGTCCGCAGGGGAAGACGCGGCGTTGTTCTAAGCTCTGGAGAGCTTGCGTGACAGCGGCGCTTTATCGGATTGACGTCGATCAGAGTGGTCGACCTCCCCTCCTCGGCGGCGGCCCGACAACCTATATCATTGCCAAGCCAACCAGCAGTATTCGCTGCCCGACCGGAGACATGTATGAGCCAGGATCCCTACGAGCTTCTGGGCGTGAAACGCGATGCGACGCAAAAGGATATTCAAAGCGCGTTCCGCAAGCTCGCCAAGAAACTTCACCCCGACCTTAACCCCGGCGACAAAAAAGCTGAGGAACGGTTCAAGCAAATTTCAACGGCCTACGAGATATTGAGTGACGAGCAAAAACGCGGACGCTTCGACCGCGGCGAGATCGATATAACGGGCGCCGAGCGGGCGCAGCGCAATTATTACCGCGACTACGCGTCGAAGAGCGGGCCTGGCGATCCCTACCACAACAGCGCCGGCTTTGCCGATTTCAGCGATGCCGACGATATCTTCGCCAGCTTCTTTTCACGTCGTTCCGGCGGCGGCCAGACCCGTGGTCGTGGCCGTGACCGGCAATTTTCCATGGAGGTCGACTTTCTCGAGGCCGTCAACGGCACCAGGACGGAGGTCAAGATGCCGAATGGTCCGGCGCTCGACGTACAGATCCCGCCGGGGACGCGCGACGGCCAGACCTTGCGACTGCGCGGCAAGGGCGAGCCGGGCATCGGCGGTGGACCGGTGGGCGATGCCCTGATCGAAATCCGCGTGCGCCCGCACCGCTTCTTTACGCGAGACGGCGACGATATCCGCCTGGAACTGCCGATCTCCCTCAGTGAGGCCGTGCTTGGTGGCAAGGTTCGCGTGCCGACGCCGTCGGGACCGGTCAATCTGACCCTGCCGCCTCATTCGAACACGGGCAAGGTCCTGCGTCTCAAGAGCAAAGGTGTTCCAAAACGCGGCGGCGGACACGGCGACGTCTACATCTCGCTGAAGATCGTGCTGCCCGACGCCCCGGATGAGCGGCTGACCGACTTGATGAAGGAATGGGCGACGGCAAACTCCTACGATCCGAGAAAGAACATGGAGGCTTGATCATGGATGATCTCGAATTCCGTCTTTACTTGAAAATCGACATCGTCCAGCTCGACCTCTGGGTCGAACAGGGTTGGCTGATCCCGGAGATATCAGGCGGCCAGAGGCAATTTCGCGACGCCGACGTCGCACGCGCCCGGCTGATCCTGGACCTCATGGGAAACATGGGTGTCAACGAAGCCGGCGTCGATATCGTCATGGAGCTGGTCGACGAGTTGCACGGCCTGCGGGGAACCATGGGCAAGCTGATGACCGCCATCGGCAAGCAGGAGCAGAATGTTCAGCGCCGGCTGTTCGAGAGCCTCGAGGAGATCGACCGGCCTTAAACGATCGGCCGAATTCTCAGGTGGTGAACCAGTAGCGGACGATGTGGAAGAACAGCGGTGCGGCGAAGGTGATGGAGTCCAGGCGGTCGAGCACGCCGCCATGGCCCTCGATCACATAGCCCCAGTCCTTGGCATTGAGATCCCGCTTGATGGCCGAGAGCACGAAACCGCCGAAGAAGCCCGCGACGACGATGACCGTGCTGATGGCAGCGGCCTGCAGCGGCGAGAACGGCGTCAGGCGATAAAGCAGCGTTCCCACGAGGATGGCCGAGGCGCCGCCTCCGACCAGTCCTTCGATCGTCTTCGACGGGCTGATATTCGGCGAGAAACGGTGCTTTCCGAGGAGCTTGCCCCAGACATATTGGAAGACGTCGCTGAGCTGCACGACCACGACCAGATAGACGAGAAGGAGCGCCGACGGCGTGCCGGTCTCCAGCATGAGCAGTGCGGGAGCGTGGCTGATCGAATAGACCGTCAGCATCAATCCCCATTGCACTCTGGCGGTCCGCGCGAGGAATTCGTTGACGTCGCCTGTCAAGGTCGCCACCGCCGGCAGGATCAGGAAGGCATAGACCGGGATGAAGATCGCAAACAGGCCGTACCACTCCGTTCCGAGCAGCACGTAATGCAGCGGCAGCACAACGAAGAAGGACAGGAAAAGCGCCAGATGATCGCCGCGCCGCGATGGTGTCAGCGTCCAGAATTCGCGAAGCGCCATAAAGGACAGGAATGCGAACAGGATGACGGTGGCCGTATCGCCGAGCAGGATCGCGCCGCCGAACACTGCGACCATGATCCACCAGGAGCGGATACGGGCGTTGAGGTTCTGAACGGTGGCGACGGAGCCGGGTTCTGTCGCGCGTCGCTGCAGGATGAAACCGATGGCGGAGGCGACGGCAAGCAGACCGAGGATCGCGGCCAGCACAAGGGAGAACAGGCTGGTCATGCCGCATGCCCCCCATCTGCGAGATCAATGACCGCGGCACGGGCGCGAGCCAGGAAGGCGTCCTTTTCCTCGCCGGGTTCGACGCGGAGCGGCTTGCCGAAGCGCGCCGTGCAGGTGATCGGGACGATCAGCATGCTTCCCTTCGGCAGGATGCGCTGAAGGTTGTCGAGATGGATCGGCACGAGATCGACATCTGGAAAACGGCAGGCGAGGCGATAGATGCCGCTGCGGAACGGGGCGATCTCATCGGTGGCACTTCTCGTCCCCTCGGGAAAAATCAGGATCGAACGGCCTTCCTCGAGCAGGCGCTCGAGAGGCTCCAGCGGGTTGCTGTCCGGCGGAGGCTTGCGGTCTATCAGGACGGCGCGCAGGCCTTTCTCGGCGATGAAGCGGCGAAAGGCGTTGGTTCCCCAGTAATCTCGTGCGGCGACCGGATGGGTCAGCCGGCGCACCGGCCACGGCAGGGCTGCCATGACGGCGACGGTATCGACATGGCTGTTGTGATTGGCGAAATAGATGCGGCGGCGGGGATCGGGCGCGCAGCCCCGCCATTCACTTCGGGCGCCGACCAGGATACGGACGAACAGCACGAGAAGGCGACGGATGAGCGCGATCATAGTCTCTCCAGGGAACGGGCAAGCGTTATCGTGCGTGTGATGCAGGTGACAAGGCTGCCGGCCGCGATGACCGCGCATGCCAGGATCAGCGACCAGTGGCTGCCTGATATCAGCGTCTCGACGCTCTGGGCGAGGAGGCCCGCCGTCAGCACCGCCATGCGGCGCTGCTTGGCCATGATGCCGCTGAAGTCCTGGGGAAGGCCGACCGATCCTCCGAAGACCCTGATATAGGCGGTCAGTGCGGCGAGTAGAGCAGCGAGCCAGCCGAGCCAGCCAAAGCCGCAGGCATAGCCAGCCGCGACGAGAAACAGGCTGTCGGCGACCCGGTCGGGAAATTCATTGTAGAGCGGTCCGCTCTTGGTTTTCTTGCCGCCTTCGATCGCGACCATTCCGTCCAGCAGATTGCAGACGAGCCGCAGTTGCACCGAGATCGCGGCGCAAACCATGGCAATCGGATGTGTTGTGAAAACGATGAGGGCTGCGCCTATACCCGCGAATACGACCGATAAAAGCGAAATGCCGTTCGGTGTCGCGCCGCTCCGCGCCAGCCACGCGCTCAGGCCGATGGCCCAGGACGACGACCGGCTCGCGATCGGTCGCCGCGAGGCGCCCTCTTCTTCCCCCATTTCATGTCCCCCAACCCCGATGATCCTTGCATATCGTGCCGACGTCGTCACGCCAAGATGTAACACCTTGTAAATCCAGCCCATCGCCTCCGCGCTTCGGCGAGCCGGCGGCGAGCATGGGTCGAACAGCCTGATTTTTAAGCCTGTTTGCTGCTTGACACATTTTTGGGCGCTACTATGATTTTTGAACCAAATGGTAAAAAAGGGGAACAATCAATGACCAAAGATATCCTGATTTCACGCCGGGCAGTGATCGCGTCCGGCATTGCGCTCGGGGTCAGCGGCTTTGCCCCGCTGGCAAGGGCAGCTGCGCCGCTGAGGGTTGCCGGCATTCATGCGTCGCCGGTCGAAAATGCCTGGAACTCCTGTCTGCACAAGGCCCTGCAGGACGCGGCGAAGGAAGGCGTCATCGAATATGTCTTCTCCGAAGGAGTCTCCGGCACCGATTATCCGCGTGCCATGCGCGAATATGCCGAACAGGGCAACAAGCTGATCATCGGCGAGGCCTATGCGGTGGAGAAAGAGGCCCGGCAGGTCGCGACCGACTATCCCGACACCGCTTTCGTCCTGGGTTCGAGCGGCGAGCAAGCCGGCGACAATTTCGGCGTCTTCGGCACCTGGAACCATGACGGCGCCTATCTCGCCGGCATGCTGGCAGGCAAGATGACCAAGTCGAATGTCGTCGGGTCGGTCGGTGCCATTCCGATCCCCGAGGTCAACATGCTGATCAACGCGTTCGCGGCGGGCGTCAAGGCGGTCAACCCGGACGCAAAGCACCTCGTCTCGTTCATCGGCACTTTCTTCGATCCGCCGAAGGCCCGTGAAGCCGGTCTTGCCCAGATAGACGCCGGCGCCGACATCCTGTTCGGCGAGCGCATAGGCACGGCTGATGCCGCCAAGGAACGCGGCATCAAGTCGGTCGGCTCGCTGATCGACTATACGCCGCGTTATCCGGATACGGTCTTCGCCAACGCCATGTGGTATTTCCGCCCGATCCTGGACGCTGCGATTGCCGATGTCGCCGCCGGAAAGCCGGTCGGCAGGAACTACACGTCCTACGGCCTGATGAAGGAAGGTGGCAGCGATATCGTCTTCGTCAAGGGCGTGGCGCCTGCTGAAGCCGAGGCTGCGATGGAAGCCAAGCGGGCGGAGATCAAGGCCGGCACCTTCGAAGTTCCGAAGACGATGGACGAGCCGAAGTAATTCGGCTGATGCGTGGCGATGCGACGGATCTGGCGGCAGCGATCAGGCATGGCAGCCTGAGCGCTGCGGAGGCGATGGAGGCGTCCCTTGCCGCAGCCGTACTGCAGGAGCCACTCGGCGCGATCGCCTATCTTGATGCCGCCATGGGCCGAGCCTCGGCGGAGGCCCGCGACAGCGACCGGCGGAACGAGCCCGATCGCTTTTCCATCAGGCCTTTCGCCGGTGTGCCGACCTTGGCGAAGGATCTTGGCGGCCCCTTTGCCGGGCTGCCGGTCACCGCCGGCTCCCGCCTGTTCGAGAGAAAGGGCGGCGAAGCGGATTCTGATCTCGCCTCCCGTTTCCGCGATGCCGGCTTTTGCCTGTTCGGCATGACGACGAGCCCGGAATTCGGCCTTTCGCTCGCAAGCGAACCGGCGATCGGGCCCGTCTGTCGCAACCCACTCGATCCGGCACGCACCGCGGGCGGCTCTTCCGGCGGAGCGGCGGCAGCGGTTGCTGCCGGGATCGTCGCGATCGCGCATGCTACCGATGCCGGCGGCTCGATCCGTGTGCCCGCTGCCTGCTGCGGCCTCGTTGGAATGAAGCCGACGCGCGGCGCCATTCCCGGCGGGCCATCCTTCGGCAACCACTTGGCCGGTATCGCGAGCGAACTCGCGGTCTGCCGCTCCGTTCGGGATACTGCGCTAATTTTCGACAGGCTGAGCGGTAAATCGCGAGGACCTTTTCCCGACCCCTCCCCCGTCGATATCGACAACGGCTGTTTGCGGATCGGCCTGCTTGCCGATACCGGCTCAGTCTATCCGACTGAGGGCGTTCGGCTCGCAACAGTGGAGGCTGCGGCCCGTGCGCTGGAGAGCGACGGACACGAAATCGTTCCACTGGCCTGGGCCGAATTCGAATGGAGCGTCGCCGCCAGCGGCCGCGCCTTCGCCGATATCGTCTCCGTCAACCTTGCAGCATTCATGAAGGCGGCGGCTCTTGATGAAAGCAGGGCTGAGCCTTTGACGCAGGCTTTCGCGGCGCGCGGACGAGCGCTTTCGGCGACATCGCTCTGGAACACGTTGAACGATGCCGTCCTGGTGAGCCATAAGCTCTGGGCGCTGTTCGACAGGGTCGATTGCATCCTCATGCCGATGCTTTCGTCTGCGCCTCTTGCGATCGGCTCCTTTCCGTCCGATCATGCCGACACGGATCTGCATCTCGAGCGGATGACGGCATTTGCGCCGCTTGCCTGCCTCGCCAATATTTCGGGTTTTCCTGCATTGACACTGCCTCTCGGACAGGATGAGCACGCCATGCCGCTGCCGGTGCAGATCATGGCGCCGATGGGTCACGAGCCGCGCCTCCTGTCGCTTGCCGCCCGCCTGGAGGCCGAGGAGCGATGGCAGCACCGTTTTCCCGTTGCAGGACTGCCGTCATGACCGGGCCGGTGCTGGATATCATCGGCGTCAGCAAGCGTTTCGGCGACAATCTCGCCAATGACGATATTTCCATGACCCTGGCCAAGGGCGAGGTCGTCGCCCTGCTCGGCGAGAACGGTGCCGGCAAGACCACGCTGATGAGTATCCTTTTCGGCCATTACATGCCGGATGCCGGCCGAATCCTGATCGAGGGCGCGGAGGTGCCGCAGGGCAAGCCGCGTGCAGCGATCCGCGCCGGCGTCGGCATGGTGCATCAGCACTTCTCGCTTGCGCCCAATCTGACCGTTCTCGAAAATGTCATGACCGGCACGGAAAGACTGTGGTCCTGGCGCTCGGGGACGTCAGCGGCACGGAAGAAGCTGCTCACAATTTCCGAGCGCTTCGGCCTCAAGGTCGATCCGGATGCCCGCCTTGGAGACCTGTCGGTCGGCGAGCAGCAGAGAGTCGAGATCCTCAAGGCGCTCTATAACGACGCCCGCATCCTGATCCTCGACGAGCCGACGGCGGTGCTGACCAACATCGAGGCCGAGCGGCTGTTCACGACGCTGAAGGAAATGGCCCGCCAGGGCCTGTCGCTGATCTTCATCTCGCACAAGCTCGACGAGGTGATGGCCGCGGCCGACCGCATCGTGGTCTTACGCGGTGGCAAGATGGTTGCCGAACGCAAAGCGTCGGAAACCAGCAAGGCCGAACTCGCCGAGCTGATGGTCGGGCGCCGTGTGACGCGGCCCGTGCGCGAGCCGTCGACACCCGGCGCCGTTGCCCTCGAAGCGGCCGATGTGACGGTGCGCACCGGCGGCATCGATCGGCTGAAATCGATCAGCTTCCGGCTGCACCAGGGCGAGATCCTCGGCATCATCGGCGTTTCGGGCAATGGCCAGGCGACATTGGCGCATCTTCTCTCCGGAATGCTGGCGCGGAACGCCGGCGACCTGCTGCTGTTTGGCGAAGCCATCGGCAATCTCAGTGTTTCCGATGTCGTCGAAGCCGGGATCGGCCGCATTCCCGAGGATCGCAATGAGGAGGGCGTGATCGGCGAAATGGCGATCTGGGAAAACACCGTACTGGAGCGCATCGCCTCACCGGCCTTTTCGCGCCGTGGCCTCGTCAACCGCAAGGCGGGCATGGCCTTCGCGAGCGAAATTATCGACGGGTTCGATGTTCGAGGCGGCGGCCCGGCCATTCGCGCCCGGCTGCTCTCGGGCGGCAATATGCAAAAGCTCATTCTCGGCCGCAACCTGCATCGGCGGCCACGCATCCTGATTGCCGCGCAGCCCGCGCGCGGTCTCGACGAAGGGGCGGTGGCCGCCGTTCACGCCCGCCTGCTCGAAGCTCGCCGGCAGGGTACTGCCGTGCTGTTGATCTCGGAAGACCTCGACGAGGTGATCGCGCTTGCCGATCGCATACAGGCGATCGTCGGCGGCCGCCTGTCCCCGCCCGTCGCGGCCGAAAGCGCCGATGCCCGCAGGCTGGGGCTGATGATGGCCGGCGAATGGCAGGAAACCCCAGAGGTCGGCCATGCGATTTGAGCGCCGCGAGCACCGTCCGCTTTACCTGCTGATCGTCACGCCTGTGATCGCGGTCATCGCGGCACTGGCGCTGGCCGGCATTCTGATATCAATCGCCGGCGCGCCTGTTATCGATGCCTACTGGCGCATCCTGATCGGTGCCTTCGGCTCGCGGCTGTCGGCGACGGAGACGCTGACGCGGGCAACGCCGCTGATGCTGACGGGGCTTGCTGCTGCCGTCGCTTTCCGGGCGCGGCTCTGGAATATCGGTGCGGAGGGCCAGTTCTATCTCGGTGCCATCGCCGTTGCTGCTGCGAGCTCGAAGCTGCTCGGCAATCTTCCCGCCCCCATCCTCATTCCGCTGCTGCTGCTGGTCGGCGCCATCGCCGGCATGGTGCTGATCCTGATCCCGCTCTGGCTCAGGCTGCGCTTCTCCGTCGATGAGGTCGTCACCAGCCTGCTCTTGAACTTCATCGCCGTGCTGTTCGTCTCGATGCTGATCGATGGCATCCTCAAGGATCCGCTGGCCTTCGGCTGGCCGCAGTCGCAATCCGTCAGCGATCACGCCATGCTGCCGAAGCTGATCGCCCGCTCGCGCCTGCATATCGGCTTTGCGATCGCGATCGCGCTGGCGGTCGTCGTCCATTTCGTCCAGTCGCGCACCGTGTTCGGCATGCAGTCGCGCGCCGCAGGCCTCAACCCCGGCGGGGCCATCTTCGCCGGCGTCCCGCTCGGCAGAACGCTGGTGAAGGTCGCCTGTCTTTCCGGCGGGCTTGCAGGGTTGGCGGGAGCGATCGAGGTCATGGGCGTCAAGGGTTATGTGACGACCGACCTGTCGCCGGGCTTCGGCTATGCCGGTATTGTTGTCGCCATGCTTGCCAACCTCAATCCACTCGGCGTCGTCTTCGCCGCTATTTTCACCGCCACCATGTTCGTGGGCGCGGATGGCATGAGCCGCGGCCTCGGCATCCCGACCTATATCGCCGATGTCACGGTGGCGCTGTCGCTGCTGACGATGCTGATTGCCTTGTTCTTTACCCAATACAGGATCCGGCGATGATGCAGCTGTTCGACATCATCGCTTCCGCCGGGCTCTGGGCGGCAATCCTGCGGATCGCCACGCCGCTGATTTTCGGCACGCTCGGCGCACTGCTTTGCGAACGGGCTGGTGTGCTCAATCTCGGCATCGAAGGCATCATGACCTTCGGCGCGATGATCGGCTGGCTTTTCGTCTATCACGGCGCCGATCTCTGGACCGGCCTGCTGATTGCGGCGGTGGCCGGCGGCGTCTTCGGCCTGCTGCATGCGGGGCTGACGGTGACGCTCGGTCTCTCCCAGCATGTGTCCGGTCTCGGCGTCACGCTCTTTGCCTCCAGCTTCAGCTATTATGTCTTCCGGCTGATCGTGCCGCTTGCCAATACGCCGCCCACCATCGTGCCGTTCCAGCCGATCGCCATTCCGGGTCTCTCGACGCTGCCTTTCATCGGGCCAGCCTTCTTCACCCAGACGGCGCCGACCTATCTTGCGATCATCATCGCCCTGTTGATGGCCTACATCATCTTCCGCACACCCGTCGGCCTTGCAATCCGCATGACCGGCGAAAATCCGCATGCGGCGGAAGCCCAGGGCGTCAATCCGATGAAGGTGCGCTATGGCGCGGTCATCATGGGAAGCGCGCTGATGGGAATAGGCGGCGCCTTCCTGACACTGTCGGCCTTCAACAGCTTTTTCCCGACCATGGTGCAGGGGCGTGGCTGGATCTGCATCGCGCTTGTCGTCTTCGCCTCCTGGCGGCCGGGCCGCGCGCTTTTCGGCGCCCTGCTCTTCGCCTTCTTCGATGCCTTTCAGCTTCGGCTGCAAACCGCACTGAGCGGGCTCGTGCCCTATCAGCTCTTTTTGATGACGCCCTATATCCTTTCCATTGCCGCCCTTTCCGTCATGGCCCGCCGCGCCCGCGTTCCACAGGCGCTGATGCAGCCCTATCGCCGCGGCGAACGCTGAACCACTTCTGTCCCAATGAGGCTCCGATGTTCGATCTGATCGTCAGAAATGCAAATCTCCCAGATGGCCGAAAGGGGATGGATATCGGCATCCAGGGCGGCAAGATCATCGCTCTCCAGCCTAATCTCCAGGCGCAGGCAGGGGAAGAAATCGACGCGACCGGCCGGCTGGTCAGTCCGCCTTTCGTCGATCCGCATTTCCACATGGATGCCACCCTGTCGCTCGGCCTGCCGCGCATGAACGTATCCGGCACGCTGCTCGAGGGCATCGCGCTCTGGGGAGAGTTGCGGCCGATCGTGACGAAGGAGGAACTGGTCGATCGTGCGCTGCGCTATTGCGATCTGGCGGTCACGCAGGGCCTGCTCTTCATCCGCAGCCATGTCGATACCAGTGATCCGAGGCTGGTGACCGTCGAGGCGATGATCGAGGTGCGCGAGAAGGTCGCGCCCTATATCGATCTGCAGCTGGTCGCCTTTCCCCAGGATGGTTATTACCGCTCGCCGGGCGCAATCGACGCGCTCAACCGCGCTCTCGACATGGGCGTCGATATCGTCGGCGGCATTCCGCATTTCGAACGGACGATGGGCGAAGGTACGGCGTCGGTCGAGGCGCTCTGCCGCATCGCCGCCGATCGCGGCCTGCCGGTCGATATCCATTGCGATGAAACCGACGATCCGCTCTCGCGCCATATCGAGACGCTGGCTGCGGAAACCATCCGCTTCGGCCTGCAGGGGCGCGTCGCCGGCTCGCATCTGACCTCGATGCACTCGATGGACAACTACTACGTCTCCAAGCTCATCCCATTGATGGCGGAGGCCGAGATCAACGTCATCCCCAATCCGCTGATCAACATCATGCTGCAGGGCCGGCACGACACCTATCCGAAACGCCGCGGCATGACTCGCGTGCGGGAGCTGATGGATGCTGGGCTCAATGTTTCCTTCGGGCACGACTGCGTCATGGACCCGTGGTATTCGATGGGGTCGGGCGACATGCTGGAGGTCGGCCATATGGCCATCCATGTCGCGCAAATGGCCGGCATCGACGACAAGAAGAAGATCTTCGACGCGCTGACCGTCAATTCGGCGAAGACGATGGGGCTTGCAGATTACG
The DNA here is from genome assembly GCF_013087625.1 of Rhizobium changzhiense. Taxonomy (NCBI): domain Bacteria; kingdom Pseudomonadati; phylum Pseudomonadota; class Alphaproteobacteria; order Hyphomicrobiales; family Rhizobiaceae; genus Rhizobium; species Rhizobium changzhiense. The sequence goes on along the minus strand of NZ_JABFCQ010000007.1, from coordinate 226,931 downwards.
GCCTGGAAAAGGGATGCAGTGCCGACCTCGTCATTCTCCAGGCCAGCGACACGCTGGAAGCGCTGCGGCTGAAACCCAACCGCCTGGCAGTGATCCGCCGCGGCAAAGTCATCGCCCGCTCGGCGCCGCGCATCGGCGAACTTTTTCTGGACGGGCGCCCGGCACGGATCGACGGCGGCATGGATTACGTGCCTCGTTATTGAGATGTGGCGGTAGCTTCCGGAACAGCTTTAGATCGGAGTCAAACAAAAGGAGCCGCGAAGCTGAGGCCTGTCAGACTGCTGACAAAGTCGGCCAACTTCTCTTCGTCATGCTCGGGCTTGTCCCGAGTATCTGCAGCCGGTCCAGCAGATCCTCGGCACAAGGCCGAGGATGACGTCGAGTAAATGGGGAGGTTCGTCAACAAATCGAGCAGTGGAAGCCGCGACCCTTTCGATTCGCCCTGGCCTGGAGATTACTTCTTCGAAGCCTCATAAAGCGCCTTGGTTTCGGCGTTCATCGGGTAGAGGCCGGGCAACGGCGTGCCTTCATCGATCCTGGTCATGATCCAGGCTTCCACGCGCTCCTGTTCCGGCGCTTCGGCCAGCACCACTTCGAGCAGATCGGCCGGAATCAGCACCGCGCCGTCCTGGTCGACGACGATGATATCGTCAGGGAAAACAGCCACGCCGCCGCAGCCGATCGGTTGCTGCCAGGCGACGAAGGTGAGGCCGGCGACCGAGGGGGGTGCTGCGACGCCGCTGCACCAGACCGGCAGGTTGGCATCGAGCACGCCGGCAAGGTCGCGCACGACGCCGTCGGTGACGAGGGCTGCAACGCCTCTCTTCTGCATGCGGGCGCAGAGGATATCGCCGAAGATGCCGGCATCGGTAACGCCCATCGCGTCGACGACGGCGACACAGCCTTCCGGCATCGCTTCGATCGCGGCGCGTGTCGAGATCGGCGAGGCCCAGGATGCCGGCGTCGCCAGATCTTCGCGAGCCGGAACGAAGCGCAGGGTGAAGGCCGGGCCGACGATGCGCGGCTGGCCGGGCTTCAGGGGAACGGCGCCGCGGATCCAGACGTTCCGCAGGCCCTTCTTCAGAAGAACGGTCGTCAGGGTCGCCGTCGAGACGGTCTTGAGAATTGCTATCGCTTCAGCGCTGAGGGCCATCGGTGTTCGGTTCCAATTCGGTTTCTGTCAGATGCTCTGGATCATGCCGCCATCGACGCGGATCACCGAGCCGGTCAGATAGGAGGCAGGCTCGCTCGCCAGGAAGGTGACGACATTGCCATATTCTTCCGGCCGGCCATAGCGGCCGAGCGGAATGCTGCCGGTGCTCTCAGTGACAACGTCATCGATGGAGCGGTTTTCGCGTTTGGCCTTCTGCTCGTCGAGGAAGGTGATGCGGCCGGTGGCGATCCGACCCGGCAGGACGATGTTGACGGTGATGCCGTCGCGTCCGACCTCGCGCGCCAGTGTTTTCGACCAACCGACCAATAATAGGCGCAGCGCGTTGGAGATACCGAGATTGGGGATCGGCGCGACCACGCCCGACGAGGTCGAGGTTACGATGCGTCCCCATTTGCGCGCCCGCATCTGAGGCAGCACGCGATCGGTAATCGCGATGACAGAAAGCACCATGCTCTGGAAATACTGGTTCCAGACCGCCGGATCCTGGCCGGAGACAGTGGTCGGCGGTGGGCCGCCTGTATTGTTGACGAGGATATCGACCGGTCCGAACTGCCGTTCGATTGCAGCGACATGCGCATCGATCGAACCGAGATCGGAAAGGTCCCATTGCAGTGCCAGCGCCTTGCCGCCTTCGGATTCGATCGCAGCCGCGGTCTTCTCAGCGGCGGCGAGATCGATATCCGCCGCGGCAATTCTGGCGCCTTCGCGCGCAAGTTTGACGGCAATCGCGCTGCCCAGTCCGCCGCCGGCGCCAAGCACCAGGGCCGTCTTGTCCTTCAGGCCGAAATCCATTTCATCCATCTCCTCATAGGGTCGGGCCATCTTTCGGAGCAATGGATCGTAAATAAAATATGGCTTCTGCTTTGTTCAGGAGATAGAAAAACTATCGATGGACACACGTTTTCTCGAAACCTTTATCGTCGTTGCCGAGCGACACTCGCTGGCGGAGGCCGCCCAGCGGCTGAACCTTACGCCTGCCGCCGTTGCCCAGCGCATCCGCGCTTTGGAGGCCGAGCTCGGGGTGCGATTGCTGGTGCGCTCCGGCCGCGTGATGCGGCCGACGGAGGCGGGTTTTGCCATTCTCGAACGCTGCAGGGATCTGGTGCGCGATACACGCGACCTCAAGGCGATGGCCGGTACCGCGACGATTTCGGGCGAGATGCGGATCGGGGCGATCAATACGGCGCTGACCGGCCTCGTTCCCGGCATTCTCCACCGTCTCGCCCAGGAGTACCCGCTGATCGAAATCTTCCTCAAGCCGGGGGCGTCGATGGACCTCTATGCCGAGGTCCTGAACGGCGCGCTGGATGCGGCCTTCATCATCGAACCGCGATTTCCGATGCAGAAGACGCTGACCTTCAACAAGCTACGCCAGGAGCCCCTCGTCTTGATCGCTCCGCGGGACTGTGAAGGGGCGGATCCGCTCGAGCTGCTGCAAACCGCGCCGTTCATCCGCTACGACCGCAACCAGTGGGGTGGTCACATCGCAGACGAATATCTGCGCGAGATCGGCATCCGCCCGGTCGAACGTTATGAGCTCGACGCGCTGGAGGCGATCGCGGTGATGGTGGACCGCGGTCTCGGGATCTCGATCGTGCCGGATTGGGCGCCGCCGTGGCCGGCGGGATTAGATATCGTCAAGCTGCCCCTGCCCCGCTCGTCCGCTATGCGCACGGTCGGCATCGTTGTGACCCGATCCTCGCCACGGGCAAATCTCGTCGCCGCGCTTCTGGAAACCAGCCGCGCGGCGATGGGGCTCTGATCAAGTTCAGGCGATCTTCTGGCGGACCGGCAGTTTCCAGCCGGGCCGGACGAAATGGCAGGTATAGCCGTTCGGAATCCGTTCCAGATAATCCTGGTGTTCGGGTTCGGCCTCCCAGAAATCGCTGACCGGCACGACTTCGGTGACGACCTTGCCGGGCCACAGGCCGGATGCATCGACGTCCGCGATCGTATCCCTGGCGACGCGCTCCTGCTCAGGACTGACGTAGAAGATCGCCGAGCGGTAGCTCAAGCCGACGTCGTTACCCTGGCGGTTGCGCGTGCTCGGGTCGTGGATCTGGAAGAAGAATTCGAGAATTTCCCGATAGCTGATCCTTGCGGGGTCGAAGATGATCTCGATCGCCTCGGCATGGGTTCCGTGGTTGCGGTAAGTGGCATTCGGCACATCGCCGCCGGTATAGCCGACGCGGGTCGAAATCACGCCCTTGTATCGGCGGATCAGGTCCTGCATGCCCCAGAAGCAACCACCGGCGAGGACTGCACGTTCTTCGGTCATTGGATATCTCCTTTTCCGCAAGACATAGTATCTCCTGCCGCCGATTTCCACACGGCGCAATCAGCACAGCTGTGCAATTTCCCTGCCGATACGCCCGATCCTGTCATGTCGATGTTACGCGCCGGCGCTAGCAAGGCCTTGGACTATCCTGCGGAGGCTGAGCCTCGACACCTGATGGAGACGGATTATGAATAGACGCGAATTTCTGATCACATCGTCGGCGGCAGCCGGTCTGCTGGCTCTTCCGCGTTTCGCATCGGCTGCGGCCGGCACGATCGATCTCTACAGCGGTTCGGATGCCAACATCGTCGACCTCTGGAACAACGTCATCCGCCCGGCCTTCGAAAAGGCGCATCCCGGCGTTGCCCTGAAGGTGACCGATGCCGGCGACAATAATGGCCTGCGCGCCATCGCCGACCGTGCGCTCGCCGCGCTGAAGACGAAGACCGATCCGCAGGCCGACCTTTTCGAGCAGTTCGATCCGCGTCTGCCGTCCGGAGGCATCGATGCCGGGCTCTGGGTGAAGTTCTCCGCCGAGAACATCGAAGGCTACGACCATATCAACCCGCTAGCCTTCGATACCCCCTACTCCCTTCCCTATCGCGGTTCGCAGGTCCTTCTCGCCTACGACACGACCAAGCTCGATCCGAAGAATGCACCGAAGAGCTGGGATCAGCTCACCGCATGGATCAAGGCCAATCCGGGCCAGTTCATCTACAACCGTCCCGACAAGGGCGGTTCTGGCGGCAACTTCGTCCGCCGCGCTATCCATGAGGCCAATGGCCGCGATCCGAAGAAGTTCAAGGTCGACAATTTCACCGCCGACTTCGCCACTGAGACGCTGACGCCGGCCTGGAAGATCCTCAACGACCTCGCGCCTGCGCTCTACGACAAGGGCGCCTATACGGCCGGCAACACCCAGTCGATCCAACTGCTCGCCCAGGGCGTCGTCACCATGGTGCCGGTCTGGTCGGACCAGGTGCTGCAGGCGATCTCCCAGGGCGTGCTGCCTGATACGACCGGCCTTGTGCAGCTTACCGATCTCGCCCTTTGCGGTGGTTTCTCCAGCATCGCCGTGTTCTCGAACGGCGCCAACAAGGATGCGGCGCTCAAGCTTGCCGCATTCATGCTGACGAAGGAAATGCAGGAAGCGATCATCACCGAGATCGGCGGCTTCCCCGCCATCTCGTGGGATCACATCTCCGACGATCTCCGCAAGAAATATGCCGACGTCATTCCGGCGACCATCCCGACCTTCCCGGGCGGCGATTGGGAAAAGGCGATCGCCGACGGCTGGTACCGCAACGTCGCTCCGGGCATCAGCCGCACCTGATGTCCACGGATACTGCGCCGGCGGTTCTGCGCCGTCCCCGATCCATCAACAGGGGGAGCTCTATCGGGCTCCTCCTCGTTGCCCTGCCGGTCCTCCTGCTCGCATGGCTGATCGTCTTTCCGATCTTTTCGGCGGTCGTCGGCACGATCTTCGTTCGAGGTCCTGACGGCGCGACGGAATTCTCGCTTGCCTCCTATCGCTTCTTCTTCACCGATGGCTACAGCCTCGGCAATCTGTGGCTGACGCTCTGGACCACCGCCGTCTGCGGCATTCTGCTTCTGGCGATCGGCCTTCCGATCGCGCTATACCTCCGGTTCTCGCAAGGGCGACTTGCCGCCTATGTGCAGGCTCTTGCGATCTTCCCGATGTTCGTGCCGTCGATCATTCTCGCCTATGCGCTGATCAGGACGATCGGGCCGAACGGCACCGTCGACCTGTTGCTGAATTCAGTCGGCCTGCCCAAGCTGCGCACGCCCTATCTGACGCCGTGGGGGCCGGTCATCGGCCTCGTCTGGGACAACCTTCCGCTAACGGTGCTGATGCTGACCGCCGGGCTTTCCTCCGTCTCGAACAGCGCTATCGAAGCCGCCCGCGATGTCGGCGCAAGGCCGCTTCGGGTGTTCATCTCGATCATCCTGCCGCGCATGGGCAATTCCCTGCTGGTGACCGCGTCCTTCGCCGTGCTCGGCATCTTCTCCGCCTTCACCCTGCCCTATGTGCTCGGCTCCGCATCGCCGGAAATGATGGGGCCGTTCATGCAGCGCACCTTCGCCGATATGAACGACCCGCTGAACGCCATGACCCAGGCCGTCATCACATTCGGCTTCTGCCTGATCTTCGGCATCCTCTACATCAGGTCGATCGCCCGCAACCGCGAGGCCCGGCCATGAGTGCCGACAGATCGAGCTTCGGCCTGCGCTTCGACTGGATCGGCCTGCTCTTCGCCTGCCTGCTGACGCTGTTCATCGCGCTGCCGCTGATCGTCGTCGGCACATGGGCCTTCACCGAGGTCTGGCGTTACCCCTCGGTGATCCCGCAGCAGTTCGGCCTGCGCTTCTGGGGCCAGACGCTGGCGCGCGGGGATGTCTGGGACGCACTCTTCCTCAGCCTGCGGCTGACGACGACGGTCACCATTCTTTCCGCCGTCATCTGCCTTCCCGCCGCCTATGCCTTCGCGCGCATGCGCTTTCCCGGCAGGAACATCCTGTTCCTGTCGTTTCTGGCATCGCATGCCTTTCCGAAATTCGGCCTGCTCGTCGCCATTGCCGGTATCTTCCTGCAGCTCGGCCTGATCAGCACCTTCTGGGGCGTCGTGCTGATCCAGCTCGTCGGCACGCTGATGCTGATGATCTGGATTCCGGTCGCAGCCTTCCAGAATGTCGACCGGCGCATGGAAGAGGCAGCACGCGACGCCGGTGCAACGCCGCTGCGCGTCTTCTGGTCGATCACGCTGCCGCAGGCCGCACCGACGATATCAGCCGCGCTGCTTTTGACCTTCGTCGGCACCTTCTACGAGACCGAAGGCGCCTGGCTGATCGGCGCGCCCGAGATTCGCACCATGCCGGTGCTGATGATTAGCTTCATCAACAACCAGATCGTCGTGCAATACGGCGCAGTACTGTCAGTCATGCTGTGGGTGCCCTCCTTCATCGCGCTGATGTTTGCACGCCGCGTGATTGGCACCGGTGCCTTTGCGAGAGGCTTCGGCGCATGAAGCTTTGCGCGTCAGTTCAGGGAAGGGTTTGAGAATGGCACATCTGGCGATCGAGGGCGTTTCGAAGCTGTTCGGGACCACCTTTGCCGTTCGCGACTTCTCGCTCGAAGTCGGCGACGGTGAGCTCGTCTGCCTGCTCGGCCCATCCGGTTCCGGCAAGTCGACGCTTCTCAGAATGATCGGCGGCTTCGAGCGCCCGAGCGGCGGAACGATCCGCATCGACGCGAAGGATGTGACGACGCTGCCGCCCGAGCGGCGCCCGACCGGCATGGTGTTCCAGAGCCATGCGCTCTGGACGCACATGGACGTCTTCAACAATATCGCCTTTGGCCTGAAGCTCCGCCGGCTGCCGAAAGCGGAAATCCATGAGCGTGTCGAGGCTGCATTGGCGCTTGTCGGTCTTGCCGATTACGGCCGCCGGATGACGATGCAACTGTCAGGCGGCCAGCAGCAGCGTGTCGCCCTTGCCCGCTCGCTCGTGCTCGAGCCGAAGATCCTTTTGCTCGACGAGCCCTTCGCCAGCCTCGACCAGCATCTGCGTGAAAGGCTGCGGGAGGAGGTGCGCGATATCCAGCAGCGCCTCGGCATTACCACGCTCTTCGTCACCCATGGCCAGGACGAAGCCTTGGCGCTCGCCGACCGCATCGTCGTCATGCGCGACGGACGCACCGAACAGATCGCGCCGCCAAGCACCATCTACCGGCAGCCGCAGACGGCCTTCGTCGCCGGTTTCATCGGCTCGATGAATTTCGTCCAGAGCCGCGTTAGAAACGGTGTCTGCGAGCATCCGCTTTTCTCGCTTGCAATCCCCGTCGAGGACGGACCGGTGACGCTGGCCGCCCGGCCAGAAGCGCTGACGATCCGTCCCTCGGATCGGGCGGATGCCGCGACAGTCCATCGCGCCGTCGATTTCGGCACCCACAAGATGGTCGATATCGATCTTGCCGGCGGCAGCCGTCTGAAGGCGATGGTGGCGCCGGACGATCGCATCCGGGCCGGGATGAGGGTCGAGCCGAGTTTCGCCGGCTTTTTCGTCTTCCGCGACAACGAGCTCGTCCATCAGTCGATGCCGGCAAAGGGCGACGTTGAGATCGAAGAGCTGCTGCGGGTTTAACCGGGAGGAATGCGCCCGTTTACGCCTTGCTTTGGAAGCCTTCGAGCAGCCAGGGATGCAGCGCCTTGCTGGCGGCAAGGATATCGCTCTTTCCGACAACCTTAGCGCCGGAAAAACGGGTGACGATGCCGCCCGCCTCTTCGACCAGCAGCGCTGAGGCGCCGAAATCATGGATCGCGAGTCCGTCCTCGAAGAATCCGTCCAGCCGGCCGCAGGCGACATAGGCAATCGACAGTGCCGCCGAGCCGAGACGGCGCACACCCGCCGTATTCGCCATCAGCCGTTTGATGGCTTCGAAATAGGTTTCTTCCGCAACCGCCTTGACTTGGCCGGGGATCGGCAGGCCGGCGCCGACGAGCACATTCTCGATGTCGCCGACATTGGCGCAGTGGATGCGTTCGCCGTTGAGATAAGCGCCGCCGCCGATTTCGGCGCTGAAGAGCTCGTCCAGCATGGCGTCATAGACGACGCCCATGACGAGCCTGCCGCTTTCGACGATCGAGATCGTCATGCCGAAATGCGGAATGCCCCAGGCGTAATTGGTCGTGCCATCGATCGGGTCGATGTAGATAACAGGCGTGTCCGGACTCGCCGTGCGGTTGCCGACGGCTTCCTCGCCCTGGATGGCATAGTCCGGGAAGGCCTTCGCCATCTCGTCGACGATGATCCGCTCCACGGCGACATCGATTTCGGTCTGATAGTCGCGCGGCGCCTTGGCGAGCATTTCTGCCGACGTTCGTCGCCGCAGCGAGCCACGGGCAGTTTCGCCCGCCTTCAATACCGTTTCGGCAAGCACGACGAGACGGGACGAGGCGGTCGGGGAAAGACGCGCGGAAATCGGGGAAGATGTCATGAGAAAAGTCCGGATGCTGCTGATATGACGGAGTGAATCGCGAGGAGCCCATCCCTTCGCAGAGGCCGATGATGATTTTATGAAGCGCGCTCATACCGAGCGGATTATCTCAGGATCGCTTCAAGCTCGGAAATGGTCGGAAACGCCTTTCTTGTTCCATGTCTTGAGACGGTGACGGCCGCGGCTGCAACTGCGTGTTCGATGGCTAACCTGTCCAGCCGCTGTCCGCGCAGCGCGCAGGATGCAAGTGCTGCGGCCATGAACGTATCGCCTGCGCCCGTTGTATCCACAACATCGCAGATCTGGGCGGGCACTTCGATGCTATCGTGCCGGTTCACGAGCGTCGCGCCGTCGCCGCCCAGCGTCAGGACGATTTCGCGCAGCCCCCAGCTCAGCAGATATTCGGCTGCATCCCTGCCCGTGGCTCCCGTCAGGGCCTGCGCCTCACCCTTGTTGAGGAAGGCGATGTCGATCAGACCCCAAAGATCGGAGAAAAAGGAGCGCACCGGCGAGGGATTGAACGCGGTGATCATGCCGATCTCTCTTGCATGCTCCAGGATATCGCGGGTCGTCTGGTCGGACAGATTGCCCTGCAGCATTATGAAATCGCCGCGACCGGCCGTCGACAGGATCCGTCTGACATGGGACAGGGATAGGCTCTGCGCCGATTCCGTCGTCGTGACGATGGCATTTTCACCGCACGGCAGCCGGAAGATGATCGAGACGTCGCTCGATGCATTTTCCATTTCGATCAGTTCGCTCCGAAGCGGCTCGTCCGCGAGGTAATGGCGTATCATATCGGCCCTCGCATCCCTGCCGACGGGCGCCACCAGCGTTGTCGGCACGCCGCAGCGGGCCATGACGACCGCCTGGTTCGTGCCCTTGCCGCCGAGATCGCTTCCGCCGGCATTGCCGAGGATGGAAGCGCCGATAACGGGAAGTTCGGAAACGGCGATGGTTTCGTCGATAGCGACGTTACCGACTATGTAGGCGCGCATGTATCCGCTTTCGCAAGGTGAGGCTAAAGGTAAGGCGCATCGTGAAAATCGATCTCGAGTTGCATTGCCCGGCCGAAGATCGCGCTGAGCCGCGCTTTTTCATCCTCTTCCAGCGTTTCTCCTGCCATGTCGAGTTCATTCTTCAGCCAATGTGCCTGGGCGGCGAAATTCGGATCGACATGCATGTCGACCCATTCCTTCAGCAGCGGATCGCTGATCGGGCGGTTAGCTGCTTGCCTACACCAGGTCCAGTACATCCACTCAGCCGCAAACATCGCCGCGACCGTATCGAGGAAGCCACCCCGGCGGGCGATGTCAAGCATGCCCACGCGAAAGGCCTCGACTTCGGGAATGCGGGTATCGAAGGATGAGGGGTCGATCCCGCGGCTGGCGAAAGTGCGCTCGAAATAGGCGATCTGCTCGTTGGCAAGCGCGTCGAGAACCGCGATCAGCCAGCGCTTCTGCGGCATCGTCCTGGCGGTCGCTGCTGCATAGGCAAAGATCGAGATGGCGCTGTCGACAAAGGCGCCTTCATAGACGAGATAACGCTCGAAAGCTTCCTTGCTCAGCCTGTCGTTCTTGACGTCCTCGACGAAGCGGTGGCTCAGCATCGCGCCGAGGACGGCGTCGTTCTCGCGCAGGATACGGTCTGAAAGGCTTTCTGCTGCCATGCTCAGCCCTCCAGTCCCGGTTCGGCCGCCGCCCGGAAGGCGCGCACGCGCTCTATGTCGACCGGGTTCCACCAGACGCCGCCATGTTTCAGCGAAGACGCGACGATGACGCCATTGGTGCGGCTCAGAATATCGACGATATTGTCCTTGTTGACGCCGGAGCCGACGAGCAGCGGCAGGTGCGTCGCCCCGCCAATTTCCTCGATTTCCTCCATCGTGGCGGAATTGCCGGTTCGCTGGCCGGTGGCGATGACGCCGTCGGCATCGAAGAAGGCGAGATCTCGTGTCAGCTCTTGGATCGAGCGGTCGGCGACGATGGCGTGGCTGCCATGCTTGACGTGGCTGTCGGCAAAGACCTTGATGTGCTCGGCCCTCAGAAGCGAGCGGTAGCGCATGGCTTCGGCGGCCCTGCCCTCCATGAAACCTTCATTGGCGACATAGGCATTGGCCCATTGATTGACGCGGATGAATTTGGCGCCACCGGCCATGGCAATGGCGAAGGCGGGGATCGGCGCATTGGCCAGCACGTTGACGCCAAGCGGAATGCCGGCGGCGCGTGCGATCCGGTCGGTGACGACCGACATGAAGCCTGTCGTCTCGGGGCCGATATCCTCGGGCTTCGAGAACGGCACATCGCCGTGATTTTCGATGATCAGCCCATGCAGGCCCCCTTCCACGCAGGCTTCGGCGTCGCGCATGCACGCGTCGTAGATCGCATCCATCGCAGCTCCCCGGTAGCGCGGCGCGCCCGGAAAGGCCGGGCAATGGATCATGCCGATCAGAACCTTGTCCGTGCCGAAGATATCCCTGATGGCGTTGGACGGCCTGTCCGAAATTTCCTGCATGTCCTTCCCTTTCCAATTCCTGCGGCGCGCTGACTTCACGCCTGCTTTTCGGTGAGCCAGCCGAGGATGTTCTTCCAGAGCCGGCCGTAACCTTCCCATTCGCAGAAAGCGGGCGAGAGCCAGTGCGGGCCGATATCCGACGTCCAGGCCGCCGTCCGGCCAGTGCCATGCGTGCCGACGACGAGCAGCGGATGGCCGCCCTGATCCTCAGGCAGCCGGGCGACGATCTCGACATCGGCACGGTCGCGCACTTCGACCTCGTTGACGCCGAGAAGCACCGGCCAGGCGCCGTCGAGACCCCGCATCGTCGGATGCTCCGGCTTCACCACCTCGGCAATCGTGCCCTCGGGGATCTCGACGCGGTCGTCGTAAGGCAGGCAGGTGACGGGCAGCGTGTCTTCGACCGGGGTGCGCCGCCAGCGCGCCTTGCCGTCGATGCCCTGGAAGGAGAAATAGCCGCCGACCATCAGCAGGCCGCCGCCCTTCTCAACCCACGCCTTCAGAAGCTTCAGACGGTTCGGCACCGTGCGCGAATGCAGCCACACATCCGGCGGCAGCAGCAGCGAGTTGGCGCCGATATCGGAGAGAATGATGGCGTCATAGGCGTCGAGCCCGGCCATATCGAAGGGGAATTTCTCCACTGCCTCATGCGCCGGCATATAGGTGAGCTCGAAGGCGCTGCCGGCGAGCGCCTTCACCAGCGGTTCGGCGCCGAGATGGAAGGTAACGCTGCCGAACTGGTCGAAGCCTTTGTAATGCGTGGCCGAGCTGACCCAGCTCTCGCCGACAAGGAGGATTTTTTTTGTCATGGTCTGCCGTACCTGTGATCGATTGAATGGATGGAGCTACGCTCCGGCATGAAAGACGCGGCGCGGATTGCTGCGCATCATCTCGTCGAGAACCGTCCTGTCGAGCCCGTGCCGCTGAAGACGGGGAAGGAAGTGGCGAAGGATATAGGCGTAGCCGTTGCCGCCGTAATGCGTCAGCATCATCTTCAGAAAGACGTCATGAGACAGAAGAATCCGGTCGAGATAACCGGCCTCGACGAGACGAACGATCGCGCGCGCCGCTTCCTCGTCGCTCGGGCACTGCACCTGCTGGTCGGCATAGAAGAAATCCATGCCGATCATGTCGTATTCAATGAAGGCGCCACGCTCTGCCAACTCGCTCTGATAGGCAATGTCGTCATGTGACGGGTTCATGTGGCAAAGCACGGTGTGGCGGAGATCCGCCCCTTCTTCTGCCACCACGTCGAGCACGCGGTGGCCGAGGCGGAACCAACCTGGCAGATGCACCATCAAGGGAAGCCCGGTCAGCACTTGCGCCCGCGCAGCGCCGCGCAGCGATTTTTCTTCCTCGGCGGTGAAATCCGAGGAGATGCCGATCTCGCCGATCAGGCCGATCCTGACGCCGGTGCCGTCGACGCCTTGCCTCGCCTCGCGGACAATGTCCCGTGCGATGTCATCGACGCTCATTGCCGCGACGCCTTCCGGATGCGAGGAGCCGAGGTAATAACCCGCCCCCATCACGATGTTGAGACCGGATGCTTTCGAGATGCGTTGGAGCGCCAGGGGATTACGGCCGATGCCCTTGCAGGTTGGCTCCACCACGGTGCGGCCGCCTTCTGCTGCGAAATCCTTGAGCTCGGAGATCGCCAGCTGTTCGTCGTCGAGCGTGATATTGTGCTTGTTGACGAAGGGATCCTGCCTGAGTTCGCCGAGGATCTCCATGCAGACGAAGCTTTCGGCGAGATATTGCCGTTCCGGCGTCTTCGGCGCGTGCCACCAGCAGCGGCAGTCGTTGAGGATATGCTCGTGCATCAGCGTCACGCCGAGCGCATCCGCCGAAATCGGACCGGTGACGGTCATCACCTTGCCGGAGCGGACATGCGCTTCGGACAGGCTTTCTGCTGTCTGCTCGCTCATTGCTTCATCCTTTCCTGCCCAGCCGGAAATGGAAATTGGCGGTGAAGATGCGCGTGTTCAACCAGATCGCAACGAGGATGATGGCGCCGGTGACGATCTGGGTGAAGAACGGCGATATGTGCATCAGGATCAGGCCGTTGCCGATGACGGCGATGGTCAGCGTGCCGAGCACGGTGCCGAGGATGGTGCCGCGTCCGCCCATCAGCGACGTTCCGCCGAGCACGACGGCGGCGATCACCTGCAGCTCGAAACCGACGGCCGCATTGGACGAGCCGGAACCGAGGCGAGCGGCGATCAGCAGCCCGGCGACCGCGCAGGCGACGCCGGAGATGATATAGACCGAGGCGATGATCCATTTGGCGGGCATGCCGACGCGCCGCGCCGCCTCCGCATTGGAGCCGACCGCCACGACCTGCCGGCCATATTTGGTCGCGGTGATGACGACGTAACCGAGAATGGCGATGACGACGGCAATGACCGCCGGGATCGGGAAGCTGAGGATTTCACCCCGGCCGAGCGCGAAGAAGCCCGGCGCATCCTTGATCGGGATGGAATAGCCCTGGGTCAGATAGAGCGCCAAGCCGCGCAGGATCGAGAGGCCGGCAAGCGTGACGATGAAGGCGGGAATGCCCTGATAGGCGGTGAACCAGCCCTGGACCAGCCCCATGAAGGCGCCGAACACGAGCATGCCGATGACGACGGATGGCCAGGGAACACCCATTGCCATGATGATCGCCGCGACCGCATTGACGAGGGCGACCTGCGAGCCGACCGAAAGATCGATGCCGCCGGTGATGATGACGAAGGTCATGGCGATGGCAACGATCAGGATGGGGGCGGCCTGCCGCACGATGTTCAGGATGTTGCCGAGCGTGAAGAAGGTTTCGCTGCCGATCGAGAAAAAGATCATGCAGGCCAGAAAGAAAATGGCGATCGACAGGACCTGTGCGTGTTCGCCGAAGAAATCGGCGACGCGTGAGCCGTGGCCGCGTTCCGTATAAGCCGTCATTGTCTGGCTCCTTCACCGACGATCAGCCTGACGAGGTCTTCGAGATTGGTGCTGCCGATCTGCCGTTCGGCCACCTTCGTGCCCTCGTACATCACTGCGATACGGTCGCAGACCCGGAAGAGGTCCTGCAGCCGGTGGGTAATGAGGATCACCGAGACCCCGTTCGCCTTGACGCGATTGATCAGGGCCAGAACCGCTTCGACCTCGGCGACGGCAAGTGCTGATGTCGGCTCGTCCATGATCAGTACCTTCGGCTTGAAGGAGGCGGCGCGCGCAATGGCGATCGCCTGACGCTGCCCGCCGGAGAGCTGAGCGACCTTGCTGGTCAGTCTCGGAATGCGGATCTCAAGCGAATCCAGCATCTTGCGCGCTTCCGACAGCATCGTCCTGGTGTCGAGAAACGGCCCGCGGCTGAGCTCGCGGCCGAGGAAGAGATTGCCGACGACATCGATATGATCACAGAGGCTGAGATCCTGAAACACCATTTCGATGTTGCGCCCACGCGCATCCGCGGGGCCGGAAAAACGGACCTCCTCACCTTCCATGGTAATCGTGCCGGCATCGGGAATGTAGGTTCCCGAGATGATTTTCGTCAGCGTCGATTTGCCGGCGGCGTTGTCGCCGACAAGGCCCAGGCATTCGCCGGGGAAGATGTCGAGATCGACGCCGCGTAGCGCCTGGTGCGAGCCGAACGACTTGCGGATACCGCGCAGCGAGATGCGCGGGTCGGATCGGGTGCCGCCGGATGTGCCGGTTCCGAAGGGTGCGACCCCTCCGGAACCGGCGGCAGCGATGTCACGCTGTCCGCTTTCGATCATTTGAAGACAGCCCGGTATGGCTCGACATTCTCCTTGGTCACGATGGTGATCGGCACCGAGATCGTCTTGGTAACGGCTTCGCCGGCCGAGGCCTTGACGAGCGCGTCGACGGCGGCACCGCCCATTGCGGCCGGATCCTGCTGGACCACGGCGACGACGAAGCCGGCATCGATGCCAGCAATGGCTTCGGCAGTCAGATCCCAGCCGAACACCTTGATCTTGTCCTGCTTGCCCTGGCTCTGGACGGCAGCGATCGCCCCCATCAGGGCCGGCTCGCCGGTGGCGTAGATCGCGGTCAGATCAGGATTGGCGGTGATCAGGTTTTCGGCCGCCGCAAGCGCGTTGTCCTGGATGTTCTGTCCGTCGACGACGCCGGCCATTTCAATGCCGTCGACACCTTTCAGGGTCTTTTCAAAGCCCTCCTGGCGGATGTTCTGGATGAACGAGTTCAGCGCGCCGACAACGCCGAGCTTGGCTTTGCCGCCCATGTTCGCCTTGACGTAGTCGACGAAGTATTTGCCCATGTCGGCGCCGGCCGCGGCATTGTCCACGCCGATCTGTGCCTTCTGCGGACCATCCGGCAGAATGGCGTCGATGGCGACGACCGGAATGCCGGCATCGGCCGCCTGCTTGACCGCCGGCATGATGCCGTTGACATCGATCGCCACGACGGCAAGGCCGGAGACCTTTTCCTGGACGTAGGTTTCGATCGCGCTGTTTTGCGCGGTCGTCTCGTTGTTGGCGTTGAAGATCACCAGCTTGACGCCGGCGGCATCGGCTGCCTTCTGCGCGCCCTCATTCATCTGATTGAAGAAAAGCGCCTGCTGGTTGATCTGCACCAGTGCGATGGTCTTCTTTTCCTGTGCCGCAGCACTGGACAGGCCGATGAAGGTCAATGCCGTAAAGCCGGCGGCTGCGATCATCGTTCGTCTTGTCAAATTCAGTGTCATGTTCTCATCCTCTTTTGGTTTTTTGACGTTGCTGATTATTATTTCGCAGGCGGCGCAACGGAGTTCCGCACCACGATTTCGACAGGCAGGAGTTCTTCCGAGGCGGATGGTTTCCACTCGTGCCAATTGGTTTCCAGAAGCAGCTCCAGCGACCGCCTTCCGATCTGGCGCACCGGCTGGCGGATGGCCGTCAGCGGCGGCGCAAAGAGATGAAGCGGACCGACATCGTCGAAGCCGATGACCGAGATGTCGCCTGGGATCGAGATGCCTCGGCTTCTGAAGACCTCGACCAGCCCGATGGCGATCTCGTCGGAGCTGGCAAATATCGCCGTCGCCTTTCGGTCTCCGGAGAGATAGTCGAGCGCAGCCGCACGGCCGTATTCGATCGTATATTCGCCGGCATAACGATCGGCCCGGGCCCCGTCGCCATGCTGTTCCCTGAGCGCCTTCAGCAGGCCATCATAACGCCTGCGGGCGCTGATCATGCGCTCGTCGCCGCCGATGAAGAGGACATGGCGATGGCCTTGTTCGGCCAGATGCTGGCCGGCGAGATAACCGCCCTGCTCATTGTCGCAGAACAGCTTCGGCGCCTTCGAATCGGGAATGTCCTCGTCGACGATGATGACCTTGCCGCTGCCGTTGATCAGCGCGGCAAGCGCGCCGTCGTCGGGATGGTTGGTGACGAAAATCAGGCCGTCGACGTGATTGCGCTCGATCAGCTGCAGATATTCGATTTCGCGCCCCGGCCGGTTGAGCGTCGCGTGCAATGAGACGGCGAGCTTCTTTTCATCGGCCGCCTGCTCCACGGCGGCGACAAGGGTCGCGAAGAAGGGATTGGCGATATCGGGCACGACGAGGCCGATCGTGTCCGAGCGCCCCCTGCTTAACCGGCGCGCATGCGGGTTCGGCCGGTAGTTCAGTGTCTTGATCGCATCCTCGATGCGCTTCTTGGTCTGAAAGGGAAGATCGAGGCTGCCGTTGACGAAGCGAGACACTGTCGTGACCGACACGCCGGCGGCCGCCGCAACATCCTTCAAGCTTGGTGTCGTTCCCTTGGCCATTGACTAGACCTATTGTAAAGCGGTTTAGTAAAGCGCTTTACAAGACAATATCGATTACTCGCTGTTGTCAACAGCGATGAATGTTCAAGATCTGTTTTTCTTGCGAGCTGATGGAAGTCTCGACCGGAGGCCCTCAGGCGATCGTCGGGTCGAGCTTGTCGCGCAGCCAGTCGCCGGTGATGCTGATCGACAGCGTCGTCAGCATGATGACGAAGGACGGCGCCAGCATGATCCAGGGTGCACGGGTCAGATATTCGCGCCCGTAGCCGACCATATTGCCGAGGCTGGTCATCGGCGGCTGCACGCCAAGGCCGAGGAAGGAAAGGCTGCTTTCCATCAGGATGATCTCAGGAAAGGTCAGGGTCATCGAGACGATCAGCGTCGAGGCGATGTTCGGCAGGATATGCTTGAGATAGACATGGGCCGGCTTGGCGCCGAGTTGCGTGACGGCGGCGGCGTAACCTTGGCCACTGGCGGCGATGGCAAGGCCGCGGGCGATGCGCGCATAGCGTTCCCAGCCGTAGAAGCCCATCAGGCAGATAAGCAGCGGCAGTGAACTGCCGAAGAAGGCGAGCACGGCAAGTGCCATGATGAGGAAGGGCATGGCCGCCTGGAAATCGGCAAGCATGACGACGAGCTGCTCGACGACGCCACGGAAATAAGCCGCGAGAAAGCCGAGCGTCGTGCCGACGAAGGCTGAGATCAGCGTTGCCCCGAAGGCGATCAGCAGCGAGATGCGGATCGACACGATGAGGCGGGAGAGAACATCGCGGCCGAGTTCGTCGGTTCCAAGCCAATGCGCGGCATTGCCGGGCAATGACAGGCGGCTCTTCAGGTCGAAGGCGGTGATATTGTAGGGCCGGATCCAGTCGGCCGTAAGCGCGATCAGGATCACGACGGCGATCCAGGCAAAACCGATCATCACGAAAACGGGCACGCCGCGCTTCTTCTTCTCGCGCACTTCGTGGATGACGGTTGTCGGTTGAGCAGAGATATTTGTCATGATTCCGCTCCCTAATGCCTTGCCTGGTTGCTGCGCAGACGCGGGTCGAGATAGCCGTAAAGGATGTCAACGACGAAATTCGAAAACACCATGGTTGCTGCCACCAGCAGCAGGATGCACTGGACGACGGCGAGATCGCGGTTGGAGACGGCAACGACGAGAAGCCGGCCGACGCCCGGCCAGGAGAACAGCGATTCCACAACCACGGCCCCGGCGATTAGCGTGCCGACCATGAAGCCGGCGATCGTCACGATCGGGATCGCCGCATTCGGCAGCGCATGGCACCAGACGACGTTTCGCCAAGCAGTGCCTTTGGCGCTGGCGGTGCGGATATAGGGCTGGCCAAGCACCTCGATCATCGCGCTTCGGGCAAAGCGGGCAAGAATGCCGGCACCGCCGATGCTCATGGTGATGATCGGCAAAATGGCATGCATCCAGCTGTCCTGGCCGCCTGATGGCAGCAGGCCGAGCGTTACGGAGAAGATCAGCACCAGCACGAGGCCGAGCACGAAGCTCGGCATGGTGAAGCCGACCACCGCGCTCGCCATAACGGCGCGGTCGGTCGAGCTGTCGCGATGGAGGGCAGCGTAGACGCCAGCCGGAATGCCGATCACCAGCTTAAGGATGAGGGCCGGGATCGTCAGCTCCAGCGTTGCCGGAATGCGGTCGAGCACGAGCTGGATTGCCGATTGGCCGTCGCGCATCGAGATACCGAGATCACCGCGGGCGATCGCGCCGAAATAGCGCAGATACTGCACCCAGATAGGCTGATCGAGACCCCAGGCGGCACGGAAGGCGCGGATCGCTTCCGGCGGCGCTTCCGGACCCATGATCGTCAGGGCCGGGTCGCCGGAAAGGCGCAGAACGACGAAGGCGAAAGTCACCACCAGCACGATGGTCATCAGCGCGCGGAACGCCCTTATCAGGAAGAAACGGATCATGGCTCAGCTCTCCATGAGCGTTGAGACGGATGCGGGCGTGACGAGGTGGCAGGCAGCTTTGCGACCCGCCTCGATGGTGACGAGTTCGGGCGTCTCGACGCGACAGCGCTCGACCGCATGGCCGCAGCGGGGATGAAAGGCGCAGCCAGCAGGCCGGGCAGCGGGGTTCGGCGGTTCTCCCTGCAGGATGATACGGTCGCGCAGCGCCGTGCCGGGAACCGGAACGCTGGAGACCAGTGCCTGCGTATAGGGATGCAACGGGCTGCGAAAAATATCCTCCGAAGCTGCTTCTTCGACGATCCGGCCGAGATACATCACCGCGACTCGATCGGCGATGTTGCGTACGACCTTCAGGTCATGGCTGATGAAGGCCATGGCGATGCCGCGCTTTTCCTGCAGGTCGCGCAACAGGTTGATCACCTGCGCCTGGATCGAGACGTCGAGAGCCGAGACCGGCTCGTCGCAGACCAGAAGCTCCGGATTGGTGGCGATGGCGCGCGCGATGACGACGCGCTGGCGCTGGCCGCCCGAAAGCTCGTGCGGATAACGCTCCGCCTGATCGCGGCGAAGACCGACGGCGACGAGCAGTTCATCGACACGTTCGCGCCGCCCCTCCTCGCTTCCGACGGCATGGATGGCAAGCGGTTCGCCGATCTGAGCGCCGATCGAGATGCGCCGGTCGAGGGCTGCCAGCGGATCCTGAAAGACGAGCTGCATGCGCGCCCTCAGGCTACGCCAGCGCGGCGTTCTGAGTGCCGGCATCGCCTCGCCGTCGAAGCGGACGCTGCCTTCGGTCGGAGTTTCGAGCCCGAGCAGTAGCCGGCCCATCGTCGATTTTCCTGAGCCGGATTCACCGACGATGCCGAGCGTCGTCTTCGGTGCGACCGACAGTGAAACGCCGTCGACCGCCCGGACATGGCTCGGCTTTCCGAAGACGCCGCGGCGCACCGTATAGGTCTTGACGAGGTCGTTCGCTTCGATTAGCTGAGGTTCGCTCATGCCCATGCCACTCCCTGCTGTGCCTGCATGAGGTTCGGCTTCGATGCGGTGGCGCCGCCACTGAGCGGATGGAAGCAGGCGGTTGCACGGTCGTCGTCAAGTGCGACGAGCGGCGGCACCTTGTTATGACAGAGTTCCGAGGCATGGCCGCAACGCGGCGCAAAGGCGCAGCCGCCGGGCATCCGGCCGGGCTGCGGCACGGTGCCGGGGATCGGTATCAGCCGGTCGCGGCCGGCATCGATACGCGGAATGGCATCGAATAACCCGCGCGTATAGGGATGGCGCGGCGACCGGAACAATGATTCCGTCGGGCATTTCTCGACAATGTTGCCGGCATACATGACGCAGACGCGCTCGCAGATCTGCGACACCGCCCCGAGATCATGACTGATGAAGACGATCGCCATGCCGGTTTCCTCGCGGATCGAAATCAGAAGATCGAGGATCTGCGCCTGGATCGTCGCGTCCAGCGCCGTCGTCGGCTCATCGGCGATCAGCAGATCAGGATTGCCGGCGAGCGCCATGGCGATCATCAGCCGCTGGTTCTGGCCACCGGAAAATTCATGCGGAAAATTGTCGAAACGGCGCACCGCGTCGGGAATGCCGACCATTTCCATCAGCCGGACTGCCTCGTTGCGGGCGGCCCTGCCGGTCAGCCCGCGGTGCAGTTCGACGGCTTCGGCGATCTGGCGCCCGGCGCGGATGACAGGGTTGAGCGAGCTCGACGGATCCTGGAAGATCATGGCGATGCGGCCGCCGCGTATACTTTCGAGCTTCGTGCGCGACGCGCCGATCAGCTGATCGCTGCCGAGACGCACACTGCCGGAGACGGAAGCCTTTCCAGGCAGGAGCCCGAGTGCCGCCAGCCAGGTGACCGACTTGCCGCAGCCGGATTCGCCGACGAGACCCACCGCCTCGCCCTTCCCGATTGCCAGATCGACGCCGTGCAGGACTTCGACGCCGCTGAACGCGACCTTCAAATTGGAAATTTCGACCAATGACATTTCAGCCTTTCCTTCTTGCATTCCCGCCGGCCGTCAGATCCGAACGAGAGCATGATGTCGTCTGAAAACCGCTCACACTTTTCGGCATCATGCTCGTGTCTGTCGGGCTGGCCTGGTTTCCGGATAGCCGGTGCACCAAATGGCAGCGAGCCGGAGTTTCCCCCGGCTCGCTGATGTCGTCAGATCTTGATCAGGACCAATTGCCCTGGCGGAAGTCCATGGCAAAGGCCGATGCGGCCTTCCAATTGATCGACTTCGACTTGGCGGTGAAGACGGCGTTCTGGTGGAGAACGGTATAGGCGGGGTCTTCGCGCTCGCAGATCTGCAGCATGCGGGCGAAAGCGTCATGGCGCTTGGCGCGATCGGTGCTGGTCTCGAGGAAGGTCGACAGCGTGTTCATCTCGGCGTTGGTCCATTCGCCGACCTGTTGCTGCTGGCCGTTCGGACCGTGCTGGGCGACGATCGAGGAAACCGGATCGGGGAAGCTTGCGGAGTTCGACCAGTCGCGGACGGCGCGCGTCGGCGTCTTTTCGAGGATCTGCTGCCAGTTTTCCTTCATCTCGATCTGCACGTTGAGGCCGACCTGCGCCCACATTTCGACGAGGATCTGCGCCGTCGGGGTCTGGTTGGTATAGTAGTTGTTCAGCAGGCGATACGGGATCGGATCGCCCTTGTAGTTGGCTTCCTTGAGGAGCTGGCGGGCGAGATCAGGATTGTATTCCGGCACGGTCCAATCCTTGACCAGCATGTCGCCATAGAAATCCCACTGCAGGCCGGCCGGAACGCGCGTGCGGCCTGCCCAGAGCGAGTCGACGATCGCCTGACGGTCGATGGCATGCGTGAAGGCGCGGCGCACCAGCGGGTTGCCGAGCTGGGCATGGGTCTTGTCGAACACGGTCAGGCGGTGGTTGGTGATGATGCCGCCCTGGACTTCGAAGGCAGCGTTCTTTTCGATGCCTTCGATCTGGTCCGGCGGGATGTCGCTGGCGAGGTGATATTCGCCGGACAGCAGGCCATTGACGCGCGAGGCGACTTCCGGAACTTCGACGAAGCGGATCTGCTTCACCGGAGGACGGCCGCCCCAATATTCGTCATGCGCTTCGTAGATCAGGTAGGTGTCCGGCTTGAACTCGGCGACGCGGTAGGGACCGGTCGTGATCGGTGCGCGGGCCCAGTCGAGATAGCTCTTTGCCTCATCCCAGCCGCGGCGATTGGCGATGGCGCTGGCGGCAACTGAGATGCGGCCTTCCATCGTCACGTCAGGCGAACCGTTGACGAAGCGGACGGTATATTTGTCGACGATTTCGATGCCGAGCAGGGCTGGCCAGATACGGCGGGCGACGGCTGGAATTTCGACCGGCAGTTCCTTGCTTTCGCGGCCGAGCGGGTTCTTTTCGGTGACGAAGATCGTCTTGCCGGTGCTCGGCTGCGTATCGCCGAACATGCGTTCCTTGCTGAAGGAGAAGGCGACGTCTTCGGCCGTCATCTCGTCGCCATTGTGGAATTTGACGCCCTGGCGCAGTTTCAGCTCGACGGTCTTGTCGTCGATACGGCGCCATTCGGTGGCGAGCGACGGAACGGCCGAGAGGTTGCCGAGCCAGTCGAGGCCGATCAGGCTTTCCCACAGCGACGAATTGAAGATGCGCTGGCCGACATTCGACTGTTCGCGCAACGTATCCAGCGTGTTCGAGTTCGAGATCTTCTGGACGGCGATGGTGATCGAAGGACGGTTGTCGGCCTGGGCGATGGAAAAGCGCGGCAGGATCAGCGAGCTGGCGACGCCGGTGGCAAGGCCGAGAGCACCGCGACGGGTGAAGGTGACCATGGGAATATCTCCTTGGGTTCTCTGGTAAGTCGGATCAATGGCTGCGTTCGATCAGGCCTTCGGGGCCGGAGCGATAATGGGTCAGGGTTCTGTCGGCATGTTTCAGGCGCCAGGAGAGCGCCTTCTGCGCATAGTCCCGCACGAGCGCGGCATAGGCCGGATCGTCGGCGAGATTGGTGAATTCGTTCGGATCGTGCTGCAGATCGAAGAACAGCGGCGGCAGCGCTGCGAAATGAACGTATTTGTATCGCTCGTCCTGGATGACGCAGAGGCTGCAATCATTCATGCCGAGGCCGAGGAAACTCTGCGACTCGGAATAATAGACATCGCGGAAGTCGTATTCGTAGTGCAATTCGGTACGCCAATCCTGCGGCCGGCCCTCGCTCAGGAAGGGCAGCAGCGACAGGCCGTCACAGGCGTGCGGGATCTTTCCGCCGAGCCAGTCGAGAATGGTCGGCATGACGTCGATGCTCTCGGTGAAGCCGCTTTCGATCGCACCGGCGCGTGCATTTTCGCCGGCGTCCTTGATGACCAGCGGAATGCGGAAGCTCGGATCGTTGTAGCCGATCTTGCCGAGCAGGTGATGATCGCCGAGCTGCTCGCCGTGGTCGCTGGTGAAGATGATCAGCGTATCGTCCCACTGTCCGGTCTCATCGAGATAGTTAAAGACCCGGCCAAGGCAATCGTCGACCTCGGTGATCAGGCCGCAATAGGTTGCGCGCATCTGGCGCAGTTCCGCTTCGTCGAGCGTCGCACCTGACCCTTCGGCGCCCTGGAAGAAGGAGCCGCGGCGGATGCTGTCGACATAGAATTTCATCAACGGATGTTGTGCAGCCTCAGTGTCCGGGTTGGACGCGCGGATTGGCGCCGGCATGTCTTCCGGCCGGTACATGGCATGATAGGGAGCAGAGGCGACGAAGGGCGGATGCGGCCGGTAATAACCGAGATGCAGGAAGAAGGGCTTGCCGTCGCGGCCCTTGAGATAGGTCAGCGCCCGCTCGGTGAAGAAGGTCGAGTCCGAAAATTCCTTCGGAATGCGTGACGGACGGTCGGTGGCGCCGGCAACGGCATCTTCGCCCTCGGGCAGCCAGATATCAGGACGATGCTCCGGCAGCTCGAAGCCGTTCTGTGCCACCCAGCCGAAATAACCCTCCATATTGGGCTCGAAGGCGCCGACTGGATGGAAGCCGTCCATCAAGTCGCCAAGCACCCTGAAGCGCGGATCGTTTGGCGAAGTGGTGCGCGGATCCGGCACCGTCGTCGTATAGCCGATCAGCGCCGGGTCGTAGCCGACGCCGCGCAACGCCTTGCCGAGGTTGAGGTGGCGCTGGTCGAGCGGCACCGTGTTCTGCACGGCGCGATGGTTCATCAGATAGAGGCCGGTGAGCAGGCTCGCACGGGCCGGGCCGCAGGGAACGCAGGTCGTCACATGGTTCCTAAAGGTCACGCCCTCGCGACAGAGCCGGTCGAGATTAGGCGTCTTCAGGAAATCGTTTTTCCCGTCGGCACGCAGAACGTGCGGAACGAAATCGGCTCGCCATTGGTCAACGACGATGATGAGAACGTTTTTCTTTCGCATGGAGCCCCCATTTGTGCGGGGCTGTTTGAACCGCGATTATTGCAGCGCGATGACCACTTTTTCAACGTTCCATGACATTGAACGGATCGTGGGTTTCTTCGCGTTTATTCCATGGGCGTCATAAAATTGTAATACTTGCGACACAACAGCCGTTCACCGCGTGAGGCGGCTCCCCGGCTCTCGCTATCGGGCTTTCTTCGTCTTGCGGCTAATAACAATTGCTTTCCGGCGCCAAGGCAGCCGAAATCTGCATGGTTGAATTCCCGGCGTGACAAATTAGATTTGTCCCATGAGCGGACCGCGAGGAGTTTCGAGCGGAGATTGGTTGACGGCGGGCAGGCTGGATCTGCCTGCTGGCGGTGGTGCGTTCGCGATTCCCCGGCTGGCCATCGGCTTATTTCTGGTTGATCAGGCCCGGCACCGCATCGCCGTCGGTTCCGATCGTAAGCGGGTCGTGCCGCTGCGTGCCGGCGACGGCTGGATTCTGCCGGCCGGTTCGTCGGGCACCTGCGAATATGACGATAAGCTCTCGTTTCTGAGGGTGGATCTGTCGGACGCCTTGCTCAAGGATGTCGGTTTCGACAGGGCCGTCTTCAATCCCGTCGTCGGCAGCCTCGATCCGCTGCTGGTTCAATTCGTCCGTCACGCGGCCTCTCTTCGGGATGCACCGCAATCCCTCTATCGCGATACGATGCACCTTGCGGTTGCAGCACATTTAGCTCAGCTGCTCTCGCCTGCCCCGCTGTCATCCATTGGGGTCGAGGACCGGCGGCTGCGCCGTGCACTGGCATATATCAATGACAATCTTGCCGAGGATCTTTCCCTTGACGACATGGCTTCCGAGGCGGCAATGAGCCGGTTCCATTTCGTGCGCATCTTCACCGCGGCGCTCGGCACGTCGCCGCTACAATATGTCATCCGTGAGCGAATGGAACGGGCCAAGGTGCTGCTCAGGACCACGGGCGTTCCGGTTGCCGCCGTCGCCATCCGCGTGGGTTATGACGACGTGTCCCGCTTCGGTCGGCATTTCAGGCGCAGTACAGGGCTCACGCCGGCAGCGTTTCGCAGACGATAGCGCTCCGACCCAGAATGACAATAAACACATAATAAATGCCAAGTATCGCTCCGGCGCCTGCGCGCCGATGCTGCGAAACTCCTCCTCGTACCTGATTAAACCGGCGGTGACGGCGAGGAAATCTTCGATGAGACTATCGACCCTTTCTGCAATTGGGGCAGCCCTGCTGCATTCGACGGCTTTTGCGGCCGGCATCGAGACGCGTCCCGTCTCCTTCCAGAACGAGGGAGTGACGCTTGCCGGCAC
The DNA here is from genome assembly GCF_013087625.1 of Rhizobium changzhiense. NCBI lineage: Bacteria > Pseudomonadati > Pseudomonadota > Alphaproteobacteria > Hyphomicrobiales > Rhizobiaceae > Rhizobium > Rhizobium changzhiense. The sequence continues at coordinate 201,516 of NZ_JABFCQ010000007.1, read as the reverse complement.
GCTCTATCTCCCGGCCGACTACAAGCCGGGCGAAAAGCGCCCCGGCGTTCTGGTGACTGGCGCCTGGACCTCGATCAAGGAGCAGATGTCCGGCCTTTACGCGGAGGAGATGGCCGAGCGCGGCTTCATTGCCCTCGCCTTCGATTTCCGCGGCTGGGGCCAGTCTGGCGGCAATATCCGTTTCAAGGAGGATCCGGCGGCCAAGACCGATGATATCGTGGCGGCGGCCGACTTCATGGCAACCTTGCCGGAAATCGATGCCGGCAAGATCGCCGGTCTCGGCATCTGCGCCTCGGCCGGTTATATGGCGGCGGCGGCTTCGGGCAATCCCGATTTCACCGCCATATCGCTGGTGGCGCCTTGGCTGCATGACAAGGCGATCGTCGAGCGGATCTATGGCGGCGCGGACGGCGTCGCCAGGCTGATCGCCACGTCCCGCGAGGCTGAGGAAGCCGAGCGCAACGGCCAGCCCCGGATGATCGTTGCCGCAAGCGCCAATGACAGCACGGCGCTGATGTACCAGATCCCCTATTATACCGAGCCCACTCGCGGCCTCACCCCGCAATATGACAACAAGTTTAATCTCGCCTCCTGGGAGCCATGGCTGACCTATGACTCGGTTGCCACCGGTGACCGCCTCGACAAACCGACGCTGATCGTCCACTCGGAAGCGGCCGCCGTTCCGCAAGGCACACATGCCTTTTTGGCGCGCCTTCATGGTGATGCGTCCGAAATCTGGCTCGACGGCGTCACCCAGTTCGACTTCTACGACAATCCCCAGCATGTCACGCGGGCGGCCGATGCCGTGGCCGCGCATTTCGAACGGATCAACAGAGGCTCCTGATAGCTGACAAGGAGATGACTATGAAAACCCTCGTTCTCACCGCGGCAGCCGGCGTGTTGCTGGCGTCGTTTACCACCAGGGCCGAGCCGATCGGTCCAGACGACCGGGTGGCCATCATCGATGCCATTACCGACATTGCCGCTGGCGCCGACCGCCACCAGTGGGACCGCGTGCGCGGCGCCTTCGCCGACACGGTGACGCTGGATTACACCGGCCTCTGGGGCGGCGAGCCGACCACCCAGCCGGCCGAAGCCGTCATCCGGCAATGGTCTGCCTTTCTGCCGGGCTTCGATCGCACGCTGCATCTCGTCAGCAACCACGCCATCATCGAAAGTGCCGGCCCGACAGCGGTGGCCGAGGCCGATTTCCAGGCAGTCCATCGGATCGGCGCGGAGAGCTGGGTACTGATGGGACATTATCGATATGACCTCACCAAGATCGACGGCACCTGGAAAGTCTCCCGGCTGGTGATGACGCCCGCCCACGAGACCGGCGACCGGACTCTGGTCAACAGGGCCGCGGAACGCGCCGGGCAGCCGGGCTGATCCGGCCTGCCACTCTCATTCCAATATACCTTCAAGGAGATCCGCATGCGCAGACCATCGCTCGTTCGAGCACTCTTCGTTTCAGTCGCACTCTTTTCCGGAGGAACCGTCATAGCCGCAAGCCCGGAAGAAAACCGCAAGGTCATCACCGACTACTACGCCGCCTACGGCAGCGGCGACATGAGCCGTGTCGCCGCGTTCTTCGCCGACGATATCGAATGGCACATTCCCGGCCATCATCCGCTGGCCGGCGTCAAACGCGGCAAGGAAGAAGTGGCGGCATTCTTCCAGCAGCTGGGCAAGGCCGGTTTCCGCGCCGAGCTGATCGCGTTGACGGCCGACGAGTACTGGGTGATCGACATGCATCGCGGCTGGTCGGGACGAGACGGCCTGGCCAATGTCGACACCATCTGGGTGCTCGCCTTCCGCATCGAGAACGGCAAGATCAAAGAGGCGCGCAACTTCTCCTATGATCAGGCGGCCGCCGACACCTTCTTCTGGCAGGCCTACCCGCTGAAACCCCTGCCCGACCGGCTGCTCGAATGAGCTTATACCAGGTGATTCGTCGACGCGTCGAAGAGATGGATTTGGTCCGGATCGACCGAAAGTCCGATCATATCTCCTGCCTTGACCCTGTCGCGGCGCGTCTCGACGATCGTCAGTTCCGGCTGGGTCTCTGCGACGATGAAGGTTGACGAGCCGGTCGATTCGACGAAGGCGATCGGCACATCGAAGCTGCCATGTCCAGGCTCGACGACGCCGATATGCTCCGGCCGGATGCCGGCGATGAGCTTACGCCCAGGCTCGATGGCGCGGGTGATCGCAAGCGTCTGCTTCACTGCGCCGAAATCCAGGATAAGGCTCTTGCCGCCTTCCGCGGCAATCGCGGGAATGAAATTCATGGCCGGCGAACCGATGAAACCGGCGACGAAGCGGTTTGCCGGGCGGTCGTAGAGGTCCAGTGGCGCACCCTGCTGTTCGATGATGCCATCGCGCATCACCACCACATGGTCGGCCATCGTCATCGCTTCGACCTGGTCGTGCGTGACGTAGACGAAGGTTGCGTGCAGCCGGTCGTGCAGCGACCGGATTTCCTTACGCATGTGGACGCGGAGTGCGGCGTCGAGGTTGGACAGCGGCTCGTCGAACAGGAAGGCCTTGGGATGGCGGATGATGGCGCGGCTCATGGCGACGCGCTGGCGCTGACCGCCGGAAAGCTCGCGCGGATAGCGCTTCAGGAGATGCGAAAGACCTGTCGTCGCCGCCACGTCCTCGGCGGCCTTTTTGGCCTCTGCCTTGGCAATGCCGCGGATGCGCAGGCTGTAGGTCAGGTTCTCCTCGACCGTCATATGCGGATAGAGCGCATAGGACTGGAAGACCATCGCGACGTCGCGCTTGCGCGGCGGCACGCCGTTCATCAGCTCGCCGGCGATCCTGAGATCGCCCGACGAAATGCTTTCGAGGCCGGCAAGTGAGCGCAGCAGCGTGGACTTGCCGCAGCCCGACGGGCCGACAAGTGCGACAAAGGTGCCCTTGGCGATCGAAAGGTCGATGTTCTTCAGGGCGTGGAAGGCGCCGTAATATTTGTTGACGCCGCTGAGCTCGATCTGCGTGGTCATTTGAGGGCTCCAGAGGTGAGGCCGGATACGATGCGGCGCTGCAAGAGAACGAAGATGGCGAGGATTGGCGTCACATACATCGTGGCGTAGGCCATGATGTTGTTCCACTCGTTGGTGTTCGGCCCCATGAAGGAGTTGAGGCCGACGCTTGCCGGCTGAAGCTCGGCCGCCTGGATCATCGACTTCGAATAGACGAATTCGCCGAAGGCCTGCATGAAGATCAGGATGGCGCTGACCAGGATGCCGTTGCGGGCGAGTGGCAGCACGATGTTGAAGAAGGCGCCGACGCGTGAATTGCCGTCGACGAGTGCCGCTTCCTCCAGTTCCTGGGGAACGCTCATGAAGGTGGCGCGCACCAGGATGACGAAGAAGGGCATGCTCTTTGCCGCGACCGCGATGATGACGGCAAGGCGCGGAGTGGAAAGCAGACCGATCTGCGAGAAGCCGACGAAGATCGGCGTGATCATCAGCGATGCCGGCAGGACCTGCAGCATCAGGATCAGGAACAGGCCGATATCCACCCAGACGTTGCGGTATCTGGCGAGCACATAAGCGCAGCCGACGCCGAGCAGCGTGATGAGCGCGACGGAGCCGAGAGCGATGACCAGCGAGTTCCAGAGGTAGCGGCCCATATTGCGGCTTTCCCAGACAGCGGCATAGGTGCCCCATTGGGGTGCCGCCGGCCAGAAGCTCGGCGGCGTCGCGAACATCTCCGAGCCGCTTTTCAGCGCGGTGATGTACATCCAGTAGAGCGGGAAGAGATAGATCGCCGCCATGACGATCGATATGGCGAGCATCAGGCGGTCGCGGTTCGTCGTATTCATCCGCGCACCTCGTGGCGCGTGGACCGGACATAGACGACCGACGCGAACATGACGAAGACGATCATGATGACGGAGATCGTCGCGCCCTTGGCGAAGTCGTATTGGCGGAAGGAGAGATCCCAGGCCCAGTATTGCGTGACATTCGACGAATTGTTCGGCCCGCCCGACGTGATCGCGGCGAAAAGATCGAACTGCTGCAGGGTGAAGATCAGGCCGAGTGCGATGATGGCACCGATGGTCGAGCGCATCATTGGCAGCGTGATCGTCCAGAAGCGCTGCCAGACATTGGCGCCGTCGAGTTCGGCCGCCTCAAAGAGATCGGCAGGAATGCCGGCGAGGCCGACGGAGAGCAGGATCATGTTGAACGAGGTGCCGAGCCAGATATTGGCGATGATGACGGCATAGAGCGAATAATGCGGGTCCGAGCGCCAGAAGATGTTGCCGGAGATGATGCCGCTTTCTTTCAGGATGAAGTTCAGCACGCCGAAATCGCCTGAGAGAATCCAGTTCCAGATGGCGCCGACGACGAGGCCAGGCATGACCCAGGAGACGAGGAACAGGCCGCGCATCCATGAGGCGCCGGGAAAATTGACCCAGAAGAACAGCGCCAGGCCGAAGCCGATCAGGAACTGGCCGGCGATGGAGCCGGTGACGAAGATGACGGTATTATAGAGGATCGGCAGCGTTTCTGGCTGCGCGAAGAGGTCGGTATAATTCTTGAAGCCGACGAAGGGACGCGAGAAGGTGCCGAGGCTGAACATGTCGACCTCCTGGAAGCTCATCACGACATTGTAGATCAGCGGCAGCCCCGCCATCAGGAACAGAAAGCTGAGCGGGAAGGCGACCAGCACGATATCGAAACCGCGACCGTCCCTGACGCTCATCAGGATCCTTTTCATGCGTCCTCCGATGCTCCGAACGGGGCCGCCTGGCGCATGATGCGGAAGACGGCCCCTGCCGGGAGGAAATGATGAGATGAACCGAGGTTCATCCGGTTAAAAGACGCGTTGCTTCCGGGTTCCTCTTCTCCCCGCCGGGGGAGAAGAGGGAGCAAGCGGCTCGCTCGCAGCCAATGATCAGCCTAGTACTGCCTTGATCTTGTCGGCTGCCTGGTCGAGCGCGTCTTTGGGGCTCATCTGGCCGGTGAGTGCCGCCTGGATGGCGTCCTGGATCGCCTTGGAGATCTTCGGCCATTGCGGATGCGGGCCGCGCGGCTTGGCGTATTTCAGCTGTTCGAGGAAGACCTTGAGGGCGGCATCCTTCAGCGGCTGGCCGGTCTCGGGGATCGAGATGTCGGAACGCGCCGGAAGCTGGCCGAAATTCTTGAACATCTTGTCGTCTTGCGAGGCGAAAAATTCGAGCGCCTTGAAGGCTTCGGCCGGATGTTTGCTGGTGGCGAAGATCGCCCAGTTGAAGTCGCCCATGGCCGACGAGCGTTCAGCCCCTTCCTTCGGGACCGGAAGCAGGGTGACGCCCCAGTCGAACTTCGCTTCCTGGCTCATGCGGTCGAGCTCCCAGGGACCCGAGATCGCCATTGCCGCATTGCCTGAGTTGAAGGTGCCGGTCGAATCCCACTGGCCGCGCGTCAGTGTATCGGGAGAAGCGAGCTTCTCGTCCATGATCGTCTTCCAGACCTCGAGCGCCTTCACCGCGCCGTCGGCATTGATGTTTTCATAGCTGCCGCCGCCCATCTGGGCCCAGGGAAGGAACTGGAAAGTGCCCTCCTCGTTGGCTTTGGCCGAGAAGGCGAGACCGTAGACGTTCTTGGCGGGATCGGTCAGCTTGCGCGCATCCTCGACGAGCTCGTCCCAGGTCTGCGGCGGCTTGTTCGGATCGAGGCCCTTCGCCTTGAACATGTCCTTGTTGTAGTAGAGCGCGATCGTGTTGGTCGCCTTCGGCACGCCAAAATACTTGCCGTCCCACTCGACCGATTTCAGCGGTCCCGGGAAATAGTTCTCCGGCTTGATGACGGTCGACTTGGCGATCATGTCGGTGAGATCGAGGAAGGCGCCGCGCGAAGAAAACAGCGCATGCTCCGGATTGTCGACGGCGATGATGTCGGGCGCCTGGCCGGTCGCATAGGCGCGCATCGCCTCGGTGACGACGTCGTCGAACTGGATCAGCCGATATTCGATCTTGATGCCGTTGTTCTGGGCATTGAACTCCTTGACGAGGTTCGGCGCCGGCTGGATGTCCCTGTCCAGCGACCAGAGCGTCAGCGTGACGTCCTCGGCCTTGGCCGAAAGGCCGGTGAGCGAAACGCCTGCAAGCGCGAGAGCGCCCAGAATTGCATATTTGCGGATAGCCATGGTTCTCCTCCTTTGTGGTTATCCCCGTTTCCGGCAATTCCTCCTTGCCGGCCACGATATCATCAGATCGGATCGACGACGAATTCGCCGCCCCGGGCATGCTTGAGGTGGTTCAGCGCATAGACCTGGCCGGTCATTTCAAGCGCATCGCGATAGACCGGGTCGTGCCAGCCTTCGATATCGATCGAGCCCGACCAGCCGGCAAGGCGCAGCTCGGAAATGATGTCGGTCCAGTTGCTGTCGCCGAAGCCCGGCGTGCGCATGAAGACGAACTTTTCCTTGCCGAAGATGCCGTGTTCCTTGATGACTTCCCAGCGGATGGTCGCGTCCTTGCCGTGGACGTGGAAGAACTTGTGCGCCCATTTGCGGATCTGCGGCAAAGGGTCGATCAGATAAACCATCTGATGGCACGGTTCCCACTCCAGCCCGATATTATCATCCGGCGTCTCGTTGAAAATCAGTTCCCAGGCATCGGGATTGTGGGCGATGTTCCAGTCGCCGCTTGCCCAGTTGCCATCCATGGCGCAATTCTCGAAGGCGATCTTGACGCCCTTGTCGGCAGCACGCTTGGCAAGCTCGCTCCAGATCTGTTTGTAGCGAGGCAGGCTGTCGGTCAGCGGCTTGCCGCGGATGCGGCCGGTGAAGCCGGCAATGCAGGTGGCGCCGAAATGATGGGCATTGTCGATGCAATCCTTCCAGCCCTGCAGCGTCTCAAGGTCGATTGCGGTCTCTTCCAGCGGATTGCCGAACATGCCGAGCGTCGAGATGGTGATGTCGCGGTCACCGATCGCATCGAGGCAGCGCTTGCCGAGTTCGGCAAGGTCCTGGCCCTTCGTCGTCTGCCAGAAGAAAGGCTCGAAGCTTTCGAAGCCCATGTCGGCGATCTCGCCGATGCGGGTTGCGGCATCGCCTTTGTTACCGCTGACCATGGTGCCGATACGAATGGATTTTGCAGAGTTGCTCACGTCACTTGATCCTATGCTGAAATTTCGACGCGCCTGCCCGTCTTGGCGCTTTCGATCGCGCCGAAGACCATGGCAAGGCTTCGGATATTGTCGGAATTGACCGTCTCGGGCCGTTTGCCGGTGCCGATCGCCGCGATGAAGTCGGCGATGACGCTGGCATGGCCATGGGTTTCCTCGTCATGTTCCGGACCGGGAACGTTTACGGCAACAAAACCGCGTAGAAGGCCGGGCTCTTCGCCGGCGATGGACGCCTTGAAATTCTCTTCGCCATCCCAGGCGAGCATTCCGTTCGAACCGACGAGGCGCCACTGGCTTTCCCAGCTGGTGCGCTCGCCCTCGGCGCACCAGGAGCCGCGATAGGTGAAGACGATGTCGTCGGAAAATTCGAAGATGGCATTGGCCGAGGCGCCGTGGCGGTACCATGAACCCTTCGGATTGCGCTCGACGCAATAGACGGCAAGCGGCTTCCTGTCGGCGACGTAACGGGCGGCATCGAAGGTGTGGATCGCCATGTCGAGAAGCAGCACGTTGTCCATCTCTTCGCGGAAGCCGCCGAAATGCGGCGCCAGGAAGAAGTCGCAATGGATGCCGGTGAGTTCTCCGATCGCCCCGCTGTCAACGAAACGGCGCAGGCGCCTGATGCCCGATATGAAGCGACGGTTCTGGATGACGGCATGGATGCGGCCGGTCTCGGCGGCAAGATCGATCAGCGCGGCACCCTCGGCAAGCGAGGCCGCCATCGGCTTTTCGCTAAGCACATGGCAGCCCGCCTTGAGGGCGGTGGAAACGATGTCGTAGCGTGCGGCCGGAATGACGATGTCGAAGACCAAGTCGGCCTTTGTGGCCGCGATGACGTCGGACAGGTCCGAACCGATGACGGCGCCTTCAAGGCCGAACTCCGCGGCGAGCTTCTCCGCCGTCTCCCGGTTCAGGTCGACGAGGCCGACGATGGTGATCGAGTCGGCCAGCAGAGGGTTGGAAGCAATGGCTCGCAACCAACCTTTGGACATAGCTCCGCACCCGCACAGAATGGCACTGAATTTCACGATTTCCTCCAGGGGAACGGTGTCAACTCTCCTCGTGACACGCACTCCGTAAACGTTTACGACTGTAGGCGAAAACATTTTGCGGTGTCAATAGACGGCAAATGGGAAATTACGGGCCCAGATCCGGACGGATCTGAATTATAGAAATGGAGCATGATGTCGTCCGAAAACCGCGCACACTTTTCGGCATCATGCTCCCGGGAAAATCGTCAGCGATGAAGGGGATTCGCCAGCTTGCCGAACACCTAAATATCTCGATCGGCACGGTCTCCCGCGCGCTGAACGGCAAGCCCGATGTCAATCAGGAAACCCGCCGGCGGGTGCTGGCGGCGGCCGAGGAGCTCGGCTATGTCGCGAACCAGTCTGGGCGGAGCCTGCGGCAGGGAGAGACGAAGGTCATCGGGTTGATGATCGAATCCAGCAAGGAGACGGTCGAGAATGCCGACAACTTCTTCCTTGGCGTCACCAGCGGCCTGCAGAGCGTCTTTGCCCGCCACAAGCTCGACCTCCTCATGCTGCCCTGCCCGAGCGATGAGGACCCACACGAATATCTGAAGCGGATGGTGGCGCGGCGTATCGTCGATGCGATGATCATCTCGGACACGCAGCGCGTCGACCGGCGCATCGACTTTCTGTCGCGGGCGAAGATCCCCTTCGTCGCGCTCGGCCGCAGCCTTTCGGCCAGCAATTCTCCATGGATCGATCTCGATTTCGAGGGCGTGGCCGACCACGCCGTCGAGCGGCTGATCGCGCTGGGCCACCGCCGGATCGTGATCACCGCGCCGTCGAGCGAGGTCAACCTCGGCTATCTCTTTATCGAAAGCTATCGCCGGGCGCTCGAGCGGCACGATATTCCCTTCGACTCGTCACTCGTCATCCGCGTCAAGTCGAGTGAACAGGGCGGCTATCAGGCCGCCCATGAGCTGCTGCTGCTCGAAGAGCGGCCGACGGCGGTGATCCTGATCTACGAGCTGATGGCGATCGGCCTTTACCGCCGCCTGATGGAATCGGGCGTCATGCCCGGCCGCGACCTTGCGGTGATCGGCTTCCGCGACGCTCCGCGCGCACGGTTCCTGCAGCCCTCGCTCAGTTGCTTTCGCATGTCACTCTACGATCTCGGCGTCGCGCTCGGCCGGATGCTTCTCGCCAACATGCCGGCCTATCGAGATTTCTATCCGGGAGGCGAGCGCAACATCATCTGGCCCCTCGAACTGATGCCGGGCGAAAGCGACGCGTTTCAGGTCCGGGTTACAGCTTGAGCGCTATGGGTTTGCTTCCGGAAGCGGAAGCGTGGCCCGTCCATTCCAGCGGTAGCGACGCTTCATGTGCCAGCAGGGAAGAACCGGTTCTCCGGCCGCGGCAATCCGAGATGTTCGCGCAGCGTCGTGCCCTCGTATTCGCTGCGGAACAGGCCGCGGCGCTGCAATTCGGGAACCAGCCGTTCCGTGACGTCGGTGAGACCCTGCGGCAGATAGGGGAAGACGATGTTGAAACCGTCCGAACCCTCCTCGTCAAGCCAGCGCTCCATCTCGTTGGCGATGCTGGCCGGCGTGCCGACGAAGGCGAGGCCGGCATAGCCGCCGTAGCGCTGTGCCAGCTGCCGCACCGTCAGATTTTCTCCGGCGGCAAGCTTCAGCACCTGGGCGCGGCCGGTCTTGCTGGCATTGGTGTCGGGAACATCGGCCGGCAGCGGCGCGTCGGGATCGAAGCCCGAAGCGTCATGGCCGAGTGCGATCGAAAGCGAAGCGATGGCGCTGTCGTAATGCACCAGGCTGTCGAGGGTGGCGCGTTTGGCACGTGCCTCGTCGATGCTGTCGCCGACGATGATGAAGGCGGCGGGCAGGATCTTCAGATGGTCACGGTTGCGGCCGTTGGCTTCCATGCGGCCCTTGATATCGGCATAGAGCGCCTTGCCGGCGGCAAGATCGCGCGGCGAACAGAAGACCATCTCCGCGGTCTCGGCGGCAAGCTGGCGGCCGGGGTCCGACTGGCCGGCCTGGACGATGACAGGCCAGCCCTGCGGCGGCCGGGCAATATTGAGCGGCCCGCGCACGCTCAGCTCCTCGCCCTTGTGGCCGAGCACATGCATCTTTTCCGGATCGAAGAACAGGCCGCTTTCCCGGTCGCGGATGAAGGCATCGTCGGCGAAACTATCCCAGAGCCCGGTGACCACATCATAGAATTCCCGGGCGCGATGATAACGCTCGCCATGCTCCACATGTTCGTCGAGGCCGAAATTGAGCGCGGCATCAGGGTTCGACGTCGTGACGATGTTCCAGCCGGCGCGGCCGCCGCTGATATGGTCGAGCGAGGCGAAACGCCGGGCAATGTGATAGGGCTCGTCGAAGGTTGTGGAGGCCGTGGCGACGAGGCCGATGCGCTCCGTCACCGCTGCCAGCGCCGAGAGCAGCGTGAAGGGCTCGAAGGAGGTCACGGTGTGGCTGCGCCTGAGCGCCTCGACCGGCATGTTGAGCACGGCAAGGTGATCGGCCATGAAGAAGGCGTCGAATTTCGCCCGCTCCAACGCTTGTGCGAAGGACTTCAGATGGGCGAAATTGAAATTGGCGTCGGGATAGGAACCGGGATAGCGCCAGGCGCCGGTATGCAGGCTGACGGGACGCATGAAGGCGCCGAGGCGCAACTGCCGTGAACGTGTCATGATTTTCCTCATGGATCGGGCAAGGCGGCCGCCCTGCCCCGCATTGGCGTTCTTTCTGCAACCGGCGCGGTGACGCACCTGACATCGGTTACGTAGGAGGTCCCCGTCGTCAAAACGAGACCGGGAGCGCCAGTTCTGGGCAGGAATTTTATTGCTTCCCAGGCGACCTCGTTGCATGAGTGTCGGACCGCAACACTAAACGGGGGCGGTCGAAGCCTGATAAGCAAACACTTTTTATTTTCCATTGCATCTATAGAATTTGTGCTCTTATCTCGACGCTTAATTTCTTTCACCGATAGGCTCGTCAGAATTGGAGACATCGATGAACACAGTGCTGAGGCAAGCAGATCAGATCCGGCCCGTGGCCGACCGTATCGGCAGCGATGATGAGGCGATCGCCACCGCCCGCAGACTGGCGGCGCAATTCGCCGCACGTGCCGCCGAGCGCGACGCCGACCGGATCCTGCCATTTAGCGAACTCGATCTTCTCGCCCAGTCCGGCCTTCTGGCGATCACCGTGCCGGCGCAATATGGCGGGCTTGACGTTTCCAACGCCGTGCTTGCCGAGATCACCGCGATCCTGTCTGAGGCGGACGGTTCGATCGGCCAGATCCCGCAGAACCATTTCTATATCCTCGAGGCGCTCAGAACCGACGGCGGCGAGGAGCAGCAGCGCTATTTCTTCGGCCGCGTGCTGGCCGGCGATCGTTTCGGAAATGCGCTATCCGAGCGCGGCACTAAGACGGTCGGCCACTACAATACGCGCATCACCCGCGACGGTCCCGGTTATCGGATCAACGGCCGCAAATTCTATTCGACCGGCGTCCTCTTCGCCGACTGGATCACCATCTTTGCGCTCGATCCGGAGGATCGGCTGACCATGGCCTTTGTGCCGAAGGGCACCGAAGGTGTCGAGATCGTCGACGACTGGGACGGTTTTGGCCAGCGCACCACCGGCAGCGGCACGACGATCCTCGACAATGTCTATGTCAGCGCCGATTCCGTGGTTTTCCATCACAAGGGCTTCGAGCGGCCGACGACGATCGGCTCCGTCGGTCAGATCATCCATGCCGGCGTCGATCTCGGTATCGCACGGGCGGCCTTTGCCGAAACGCTGGAGTTCGTCAGGACGAAATCGCGCGCCTGGATGGATAGCGGCCTTGAGCGAGCCTCAGACGATCCGCTGACGATCGCCAAGGTCGGCCAGATCGCCATTCGCCTGGAAGCTGCAACGGCTCTCGTGGAGCGCGCCGGGCACAAGGTCGATGCGGCGCAGGTCGAGACGACGGAGGAAAAGGTGATCGCGGCAACGCTGGCCGTCGCTGCGGCGAAGGTGCTGACCACCGAAGTGGCGCTGGAGGCCTCGAACACGCTTTTCGAGCTTGCCGGCACCTCGTCGGTACAAACAGGCCTCAACCTCGACCGCCACTGGCGCAATGCCCGCACCCATACGCTGCACGATCCCGTGCGTTGGAAATATCACGTCGTCGGCAACTACCATTTGAACGGCGTAACGCCGCCGAAGAACGGCGCGCTCTGAAATCTCCCCTCTTCCAACCGAAAACCCCACCGCCGGTGCCGGCAGTGGGGTTTTTGCTTTCGATGAATGATGGCCGCCTCAGCTATAGAGGCTGACCTCCGGTATCTTGTCGTTCAGCACGAATTCACCGACTTCCTTCGCCTTGTAGAAGACGGGATCGTGCAGCGTATGGGTGCGGACATTGCGCCAGAACCGGTCGAAACGGTATTTGTCGGCCGTTGAGCGCGCGCCCGTCAGCTCGAAGACGCGCGAGGTGATGTCGAGCGAGACATGAGTGGCGTGGACTTTGGCGGCATAGGCTTCCGCCGCCGCCTCGCCGCGCTCGCGCGCCGTCACATCGCGGCCGCGGGCAAGGCCCGCCTGCACGGCTGATGCCGCACTGTCGGCAAGGGCTGCCGAAGCCTTCAGCGCGGCGGTGAATTCGCCGACGCGTTCGAGGATATAAGGATCATCCGCCGCCCGCTCGACACCCGAGGTGATCCATGGCCGGGTCGTGTTGCGGACGTAATCGACGGCCGCCTGCAGCGCGCCTTCCGCGGTGCCGAGATAGAAATTGACGAAGACCAGTTGGATGAACGGCGTATTGAAGGTCGACAGCACCGGCGGCGCCACATCGGGTGCAGCCGGCGCGCCGACGAAATCCTCCTCGTAGACGGGGAAATCATGAAATTCGACGCTACCGCTGTCCGACAGGCGCTGGCCGATATTGTCCCAGTCGTCGTTGGCGACGTAACCTTGACGATTGGTCGGCACGGCGAAACCGGCGATCTTGTCGTCGAGCGTCGCGTTGGCATTGATATAGTCGGAGACCCGAGCCGCCGTGGAAAAGGACTTGCGTCCGTTCAACACATAGCCGTTGCCGCGACGGGTGAGCACCAGCCCGGGATCGCGGGGATTGACGGCTGCCCCCCAATAGAGGTTCCTGGCGACCGTATCGCTGCCCAGCGCATGGGCGCGCGCCGCATCAAGCGCCCAATAGATGTACTGGCTATTGACGTAGTGGTAGCCGAGCAGCTGGCCGATCGAGCTCTCGCCGCGGGCGAGAATGCGCACCAGCCTCAGCCCGTCGACCCAATCGAGGCCACCGCCGCCGATTTGCGTGGGATGCAGCGCATTGAGCAGCCCGGCATTCTTCAATTTGACGATCTCGGCGAGCGGTGGACGGCCTTCGCGGTCGAGGTCGGCGGCGCGCCGCGAAAGGTCGGCAGAGATCTCCTCGGCACGGGTAAAGAGGTCTTCTCGCGTCGGGTTGCGGCTGGCCGCAAAGATGACATTGGATTGGCTCATGGGCGGAACTCCAATTCTTCAAAAGATGATCCGGCGGGAGCCGCACGCTTCCGCCGGAAGGATCGAAGTGCGAGTTCTCAGAACAGCTTGTCCGGGATCCAGCTGGCGGTCGCCGCATCGCTCGTGCTGAAGGCCGGGATCTTTTCGGCCAGTTCCTCGATCGTCTTGACGCCGGCTGCGCGCAGGCTTTCCTGCGTCAGAAGCGTCGGCTTCACGGTGATTTGGTGAGGAACCGTCTGCCCGGCGATTTCGAGGGCGGCGGCGCGAATGGAGACGGCGCCGACGACGGCAGGATTGGTCGCGACGGTCGCAACCCAAGGGCTGCCTTCCTCGGTGATTTCCTGGATATCGGCCGTCGAGACGTCGGCCGAATAGATCTTGAGCTTGTTTGCTATGCCGAGGTCGTTGGCGGCAAGCTTCACGCCGCGGGCGAATTCGTCATAGGGGGCGAAGACGACCGAAATATCGGGATTGGCGGTCAGCACGGCCTTCGCCTGATCGGCAGTCGAGGTCGCCGTCGTGTCGCTGACATTGCCGAAGCGGGCCTTTTCGACCACCCCTTTATTGTCCGACTTGAACTTGTCCCAGACTTCGTTGCGGCGGTCGAGCGGCGCAAAGCCGGCGACATAGACATAACCGGCGTTGAAGTTCTCGCCGTTGTCCTTCACCACCTGTTCGAGCGCCAATGATGCGAGTTCGTGATCGCTCTGCTCCACCTGCGGAATCTTGGGATTGTTGAGGTTGACGTCGAAGGCCACGACCTTGATGCCCTTGTCGAGCGCCTGCTGCACGACGTCGCCGAGCGATTCCGGCAGGCCGTGGTCGATGATGATGCCGGAGACGCCGAGATTGATCGCCTGCAAGATCTGCTCGCGCTGTTCGGCGGCATCCTGCCGGCCGGGGAAGATGCGCAGGTCGATATCCAGCGCCTTGGCCTGGGCTTCAGCCCCTGCCTGGTAGGCCTGGAAGAAATCGCCGGCCGAAATGTAGCTGATCAGAGCCACCTTGACGCCGCCCTTGTCGAAGGGGGCCGGAGCGCCGGACAGGCCGTCGGCTTTTGCGCCTTGAATGAAAATGAACGGAATGACGGCGGCAGACAGTGCGAGCCGTGCGAGGGATTTCATCGTCGCGTTCCTTTTAGCAATCGGGAGCGTCGTCTGACAGGTCTGGCAGCCCTCGCGACGCATCGGATTATTTAGATATAATCTCTATGTTTTTAGTAGAGTAAATGATCCGATTTTATGGGCTGCGGGAGATTCTTTGTTTCCCGGGGACAGATTGTGAGGGAAAGGCGTGCCTGGAGTTCGACCGCCGGGACAGGGCACACTCCGGCTTCGATTGCAGTCCCGGACCTTTGTCGATGCCGCTTCTTCACATTGAAAATATCACCCGCAGTTTCGGGTCGACGCGGGCGCTGGCCGGTGCTGATCTTTCGATCGAGCGCGGCGAGATCGTGGCGCTGATGGGGGCAAACGGCGCGGGCAAATCGACGCTGGTAAAGATCCTTTCCGGCGTGCTTCCCGCCGATGGCGGCACGGTCAGCCTCGATGGCCGTCCCTTTGCGCCGCGCAGCCCGGCCGAAGCGGCAAGGGCCGGTGTCGTCACCGTGCACCAATCGACAGATCTCGTCGGTGCAGCCGGCCTGAGTGTTGCCGATGCCCTGCTGCTCAACCGCTTCGCCGATCGCAGCACGTCTTTCTTCGTTTCGCGTGCCGGCATCCGCCGTGCCGCGCAGTCCATGCTCGATGTCGCCGGCTTCAGCCTGCCGCTCGACCGTGATTTCGGTGAACTCACCAGCGCCGACCGGCAGCTGGTGGCGATCGCCCGGGCGCTTGCCAACCGCGCCGATCTCCTCATCCTCGACGAGCCGACGGCAAGCCTTTCCGGAGAGGAGAGCCGCCGGCTCTTCGACATTCTTCTCAGCCTGCGCAAGCGGGGCCTGGCGATCCTCTATATCTCGCACCGCACTGCTGATCTCGAAGCCATCGCCGACCGCGCGCTCGTCATGCGCGGCGGCCGCGTCGTCGGCACCTTCTCGCGGCCGATCGATTTTTCGAGCGCCATCGAGACGATGATCGGCCGCAGACTGGAGGCGGCTCGGCCGGATGCGCGGCCTGCGACCGGACCAGTGATTTTCGAGATGCGCGACGTCCGCCTGCTCTCTGGGGCCGCCTCCTTCGATCTGTCATTGCATGAGGGCGAGGTGGTGGCGGTGACCGGTGTGCTCGGCGCCGGCAAGAGCCGACTGTTGTCGGCAATCTTCGGGGTGACGGCGCTTGCCGGCGGCGCGATGTTCCTCGGCGGCCGGCCCTACCGGCCGAAAAACCCCGCCGAAGCGATCGCCGCAGGTGTGGCGATGGCAGCCGAAGACCGTCATCGTTCCTCGCTGATGCCGCCCGCATGGCCCGGTCATTCGCTGTCTGCGACGATCAGCTTGCCGCATCTTGGCAAATGGTATCCGCGCGGTTTCCTTGTCGGCGGCCGTGAACGACGCGAGGCCGAGCAGGCGATCGCCCGTCTCGGCATCAAGGCCGCCGGTCCCCTCGCCTCGGTCTGGTCGCTCTCCGGCGGCAACCAGCAGAAGGCGGTGATCGCCCGCTGGGAGGCGGAGCCGAGCCGGCTGCTACTGCTCGACGAACCCTTCCAGGGTGTCGACGTCGGCGCCCGTCACGACATCATCCGGGCAATCCGCGCCCGCACCGACCGGGCGACGCTGATCGCGACCTCCGATCCGGAGGAGGCCTATGAGGTGGCCGACCGCATCCTCGTCATCGACCGCCACGTATTGAGGCCTGCGGCAGACGGGGCCGCTCTTGCCTCCGCAATCCAGGGAATATCCGCATGACGACGATCGACGACGACACTCTTCCACAGGCAAGCGCCCGGCCGAAGGCATCGCCGCAAGCCGATAATGGTCGTCTTGCCGCCTTCGGGGCATTTCTCCGGGCGGGCGCGGTGTTCATCCTGCTGGCGCTGCTCGTCATCGCCTTCACCATCGCCGAGCCCGCCTTCATCAATATCGCCAATCTGATGAGCATCCTGCAGGCTGTGTCCGTCGTCGCCATCCTCGGCGCCGGCGTCACCGTCACACTGGCCGTCGGCGGTTTCGACCTGTCGATCGGCGCGGTCGCCGCATCGAGCGTGATGGCGGCGAGTTATGCGATGATCGTCTGGCACCTTGATGCCTATGCGACGGTGCCGCTGGTGCTCGCCTTTGGCGCCCTGATCGGCCTCGTCAACGCCTTCCTCATCGTCCGCCTGAAGGTGCCGGATCTGCTGGCGACGCTGGCGATGATGTTCCTGCTTTCCGGCTTACAGCTGATCCCGACCGCCGGCCGATCGATTTCGGCCGGCCTCACCCTGCCTGATGGATCGAAGGCGACCGGCGCCTACGACCCGGCCTTCCTGCTGATCGGCCGCTACAGCATCCTTGGCACCCTGCCCGTTTCCGTGGTGCTGATGGCGGTGGTCGCCGTCGTCCTCTTCATCCTCACCGAGCGCACCCGCATCGGCCGCTTGCTCTTTGCGACCGGCGGCAACGAGGTCGCCACCCGGCTTGCCGGCGCCTCGACGGTGCGGCTGAAGACGCTCGCCTATGTCCTATCGGGCACGCTGGCATCGCTCGGCGGCATCGTCATCGCTGCCCGCGTCGGGCGTGGTGATATCTCGTCCGGCGGCTCGCTGCTGATGGATTCGGTTGCCGCAGCCCTGATCGGCTTTGCCGTCTTCAATTTGCGCCGTCCGAACGTGCTTGGCACCATTGCCGGCGCCGTCTTCGTCGGCGTGCTGCTGAACGGCCTCACCATGCTGAACGCTCCCTATTACACCCAGGATTTCGTCAAAGGCGCCGTGCTCGTCGGCGCCTTAGCGCTGACCTACGGCCTCGGCCGCAGCAATCCCTAATTTCAAGGAAGAAAGACATGACCCGCGAAATCAGGCTGAACGCCTTCGACATGAATTGCGTCGGACACCAGTCGCCGGGGCTCTGGCGCCATCCGCGCGACAAATCCTGGACCTACAAGGATCTCGACTACTGGGTGCATCTGGCAAAGACGCTGGAGCGCGGCAAATTCGATGGCCTGTTCATCGCCGACGTGCTGGGCGTCTACGACGTGCTGAACGGCAATGTCGATGCCGCCCTTCGCCATTCGGCGCAGGTGCCGGTCAACGATCCTCTGCAGCTCATCCCGACCATGTCCTACGAGACCGAGCATCTCGGCTTCGGGCTGACGGCATCGCTCTCCTTCGAGCATCCCTACACTTTCGCCCGCCGCATCTCGACGCTCGACCACCTGACCAAGGGGCGCGTCGGCTGGAATATCGTCACCTCCTATCTCAACAGCGGCGCGCTCAATATCGGCCAGCCGGCGCAGACGAAGCATGATGACCGCTACGACCTCGCCGAAGAATATCTTGAGGTCTGCTACAAGCTCTGGGAGGGAAGCTGGGAGGACGACGCGGTCGTCCGCGACCGGGAAAGCGGTATCTTCACCCATCCTGACAAGGTCCACCCGATCCGCCATTCCGGCAAGCATTTCAGCGTACCCGGCATCCACTTGAGCGAACCCTCGCCGCAGCGCACGCCAGTGCTCTACCAGGCCGGCGCTTCCAGCCGCGGCAAGGATTTCGCTGGCGCCCATGCCGAGTGCATCTTCGTCGCATCCCCATCGAAAGCCGTGCTGAAACGTTACGTTGCCAATGTCCGCGAGGCGGCCGAACGCGTCGGCCGCAACCCGCGTGAAATCCTTGCCTTCAACCTGCAGACGGTGATCCTCGGCGAAACCGATGCGGAGGCGCAGCGGAAGTTCAACGAATACCGCAAATACGCCTCCTTCGAGGGCGCGCTGACGCTGATTTCCGGCTGGACGGGCATTGATTTCGGCCAGTTCGGGCCGGACGAAGTGCTGCGGCACCGCCATACCAATGCGGTGCAATCGGCCGTCGAGACCTTCACCACCATCGATCCCACCAAGGAATGGACGGTGCGCGAAATGGCCGACTGGGTCGGCGTCGGCGGTTTCGGCCCTGTTTTCGTCGGCTCGCCGCAAACGGTCGCCGATCTGATGCAGGAATGGATCGAGGATACCGATGTCGACGGCTTCAACCTTGCCTATGCCGTGACGCCCGAGAGTTTCGAGGATGCCGTCGATCTGCTGGTGCCGGAACTGCAAAAGCGCGGCGTCTACAAGACCGACTACGCCAAGGGAACGTTGCGGGAAAAACTCGGGGGAGCGGGGCCGCGGCTCGTCGCGCCACATCCGGGGGCGGCCTATCGCAACCTCGCCGGAGAACCGGTCAGACTTGCCGCCGGCGGCTGACCGGCAGTGATTGCCTACAGCACCGCGCGTCTTTTAGACGCGCAAAGGTCGCTGTAACACTTTGAATTACTGCATAATTCCTTAGAATTATGCAGTGGCGAATGCGCACAGGACAGAAAAATATCTCGCCCGGTCGGCGCATTCGAATTTAATATCTGTCGCAATGATCTTTTCGCCGCGAATATAGTGCGGCGAATTGTTCACTGATCAGGAGGGGTCATGACCGTACCATCTATCTCGCGGCGCACGCTGATGAAGGGCACCGCCCTGCTGCTTGCCTCGACGGCGCTCGCCCGGCAGGCGCTCGCCCAGACCGCGCAGACCACTCCCGCCGGCGGCCGGCTGATCGTTGCGGCCGATTCCGAGCCGAAGAACCTCAATCCTGCCATCGTCGCCTCGAACGGCGTCTTCTTCGTCGCCAGCAAGGTGATCGAGCCGCTCGCCGAAGCGTCGTTCGACGGCAAGGACGGGCTTTCACCGCGCCTCGCCACCTCCTGGGAAGGCTCGGCCGATGGCCTTTCCGTCACCTTCAAGCTCCGCGACGGCGTCACCTGGCACGATGGCAAGCCGTTCACCTCGGTCGACGTCGCCTTCTCGGCACTCAACATCTGGAAGCCGCTGCAGAATCTCGGCCGCCTGGTTTTCGCCAATCTCGAAGCCGTTGATACGCCCGATGATTACACCGCCATCTTCCGCTTCTCCAAGCCGACGCCGTTCCAGCTGATCCGCAACGCACTGCCTGTCGTCACCAGCGTCGTTGCCAAGCACATCTTCGACGGTACCGATATCGCCACTAATCCGGCCAACAATAAGCTCGTCGGCACCGGCCCGTTCAAATTCGCCGAACACAAGCCCGGCGAATATTACCGGCTGACGCGCAATGAAAACTATTGGAACAAGGAGCAGCCGAAACTCGACGAGATTGTCTTCCGCATGCTGCCCGATCGCGAGTCGGCGGGTGCTGCACTCGAAGCAGAGGAAATCCAGCTTGCCGCCTTCTCCGCGGTGCCGCTCGCCGATCTCGACCGCATCTCCAAGGTCGACGGCATCAAGGTGATCTCGAAGGGCTATGAGGCTTTGACCTATCAGCTCGTCGTCGAGATCAATCATCGTCGCAAGGAATTGGCCGATCTCAGGGTCCGTCAGGCGATCGCGCAGGCGATCGACAAGAAATTCGTGGTCGACACCATCTTCCTCGGTTATGCCGCGGCCTCGACCGGCCCGGTGCCGAAGAATGCGCCGGAGTTCTATACACCCGATGTCGCGACCTATGCGTTCGACCCTGCGGCCGCCAACGATATCCTCGACAAGGCAGGATACAGCCAAGGGCCTGACGGCAACCGCTTTACGCTGAAGCTTCGCCCCGCGCCCTATTTCAACGAGACGCGCCAGTTCGGCGATTACCTTCGCCAGGCGCTCGCGGTGATCGGCATCAATGCGGAGATCGTCAATGCCGATGCGGCCGCGCACCAGAAGGCGGTCTATACCGACCACGACTTCGACCTTGCCGTCGGTCCGCCGGTCTTCCGCGGTGATCCGGCGATCTCGACCACCATTCTCGTCCAGTCCGGCACGCCAGCCGGCGTGCCCTTCTCCAATCAGGGCGGCTACGTCAATCCGGAACTCGACAAGATCATCAAACAGGCCTCGGAGACTGTCGACACGGCGGCGCGCACCGATCTCTACCGCAAGTTCCAGCAGCTCGTCGTCGCCGATCTGCCGCTGATCAACGTCGCGGAATGGGGTTTCATCACCGTCGCACGCGACAGCGTGCTCAACGTCTCGGATAACCCGCGTTGGGCTGTCTCGAACTGGGGCGATACGGCGCTGCAATCGTGATAGGATCGACGGCAATTCTCTTCCAGAGGCCCTGTCCGGCGTGAGACGTGCAATCATCCTCCTGAGGCGCAGGGCGATCAGCAGCATTCCAGTGCTGCTGATCGTGGTGATCTTCACCTTTTTCCTGCTTGAATCCGCCTCGGGCGATGCCGTCGACGCCTATCTCGGCTCGATCGGCGGCGGCGATGCCGCACTTAGGCAATCGCTGCGCGAGAGCTACGGCCTCGACCAATCGATGTTCGCGCGCCTCTGGCTCTATCTTTCCTCACTCGCACGCTTCGATCTCGGCTGGTCGATCGCCTTCAACAGGCCGGTCGGTGCGCTCATCGCCGAACGCCTGCCCAATACGCTGCTTTTGATGGGCAGCGCAACAGCACTCTCCTTCGGCCTCGGCTCGGCGCTCGGCATCCTTGCCGGCGCGCGGCCGGGCAGCCTGCGTGACCGGCTGCTGTCGATCGGCTCGCTGATCGTCTATGCCATTCCGAGCTTCTGGCTCGGCCTGGTTCTGAGCATCGCCTTTTCAGTGAAGCTGCGCTGGTTTCCGATCGCCGGCGTCGAGACGATCGCTTCGGGAAAGACAGGATTTTCGCGCGCACTCGATATCGCCGATCATCTCGTTCTGCCGGTCGGCGCGCTCGCCCTGATCTATCTCGCTCTGTTCCTGCGGGTGATGCGCAGCGGCATGGCCGAGGCCTGGAAGCTCGATTTCGTGCTCTTCGCCCGCGCCAAGGGTCTGTCGCGGAGCCGGATCGTGCTGCGCCATGTCGCGCGCAACGCGTTGCTGCCCCTCGTCACCATGCTCGGGCTGCAATCGGCGGCCATGCTCGGCGGCAGCGTGGTGATCGAGAGCATCTTTGCAATCCCGGGTTTCGGGCGGCTAGCGCAGGAGGCGGTCAACGGCCGCGACGCGCCGTTGTTGATGGGCATCATCGTCACCAGCTCCGTCCTGGTCATCTCGGTCAATTTCCTCGTTGATCTCGTCTATGCCGCACTTGACCCGCGCATCGGGGCTTCGGAGGGCGGCGCATGAGCTGGCTGCGGCGCCTGCTACGCACGCCGGAAGGTGCGGCCGGACTTGCGATCCTTCTCGTCCTGCTTTTGGCCGGGCTGCTCGCTCCCGTTATTTCGCCGGGCGATCCGCTGAAAATTGCCGGCCGCGCCCTGCTGGCGCCGTTCACCGATCCGGGTTTTCCGCTCGGCACCGACCGTCTCGGCCGCGACGTGCTGGCGGGCCTGCTCTATGGTGCCAGAACCTCGCTTGCCGTCGGCCTGGCGGCTGCGTTTGCGGCCATGGTGCTGGGGCTCTGCGTCGGCATGGCGGCCGGTTTTGCCGGCGGCCTCGTCGACGAGGCGCTGATGCGCGTGGTCGATGCCTTTCAGATCGTGCCGGGCTTCCTGCTCGCCCTTGCCTTCGTCAGCACCATCGGCGTGTCGACACCCATTGTCGTCCTTGCCATCGCACTCGGCACCTGGGCCGATCCGGCCCGGTTGACGAGAGCGCAGGTGCTTGCGATCCGCGAGCAGGATTACATCGCCTCTGCAAGGGTGATCGGCATGCATCCAGCCGAGATCGCCTTCCGGGAAATACTGCCGAACGCGCTGCCGCCGGTGTTGGCGCTCTCCGCCACCATTGTCGCTGGCGCGATCCTCACCGAGGCAGCGCTGTCTTTCCTCGGCCTCGGCAATCCCAATATAGCCACCTGGGGTTCGATGATCGCCGAGGGTCGCAGCGTGCTGCGTTCGGCATCCTATCTCTCGATCATACCGGGTGCGGCCCTCGCCGTGACCGTGCTTGGCGTCCATCTCTTCAGCGAGGGTCTAGGCAAGGCGCTTGGCGATGACGGTGTGAGGGCGGCATGAGTAGGATTTTTGTGAGCCTGCGACAGCTTTCGGTCACCTACGGGCGCGGCAGGAGCGGTGCGGCCGCGCTCGACAATATCGACCTTGATATCGTCGCCGGCGAAAGGCTGGCGATCATCGGCGAAAGCGGTTCCGGCAAGAGCACGCTTGCCCGCGCGCTTGCCGGTCTGCTGCCGGAGGGAACGAAGGTCGGCGGTGAGATGTTCTGGCCCGGCCTTGGCCATCCGCCCCGCCCGGGGCGCGATTTCGGCTTCGTCTTCCAGGATCCGGGTTCCAGCCTCAACCCCGTCCTCACGGTCGGCGAGCAGGTTGCCGAGGGCGCCAGGCGCCATCTCGGCCTCAGCTGGAAACAGGCCTATATCAGGGCCGAGGAATTGCTTGAGCGGGTGAGAATACCGCAGCGGGACAGGGCGATGCGGTCTTTTCCGCATCAGCTCTCCGGCGGCCAGCGCCAACGCGTGGCGATCGCCGCTGCCATCGCTGCGAAGCCTGCGCTGCTGATCGCCGACGAGGCGACCAGCGCGCTCGACGTCGTCGTCCAGGCCGAGATCGTACGCCTGCTCGACGGGCTGGTGCGCGAGGACGGCATGACGCTGCTCTTCATCACCCACGATATCGCGCTGGCCTCCGGCTTTGTCGATCGCATCGCCGTTTTCCACAATGCGAGGCTGGTCGAGGCAGGCCCCGTCCGTTCGGTGCTTTCGGCGCCTGAGAGCGACTATACCGCCGCCCTCATCGCCAGCCATCGCGATCTCGCGACGCCACCGCTGATCGCTGAGGCGCTGCCATGAACGATGTGCTGCTCTCCGTCGAACACCTGTCGAAAGGATTTTCTTCTGCGGGTCGCCAGGTTGCCGCTCTCGACAATGTGTCGCTGACGATCGCGCCTGGGGAAACGCTCGGTCTCGTTGGCGCCTCCGGCAGTGGAAAATCGACGTTATCGCGCATCCTGCTGCGGCTTGTTGCGGCCGACGCCGGCTCGATCCGTTTCGAGGGAGAGGATTGGCTCGCGCTGAACGGCGCGCCTTTGCGCCGCCGGCGGGGGCGCATGCAGATGGTGTTCCAAGATCCGCTCGCCGCCTTCAATCCGCTGGCGACCGTCGGTGCGGCACTCGACGATCCGCTTCGCATCCACGGCGTCGCAAAAGACCGGCGCCCCGGGGAGATCGTCGAGCTGCTGGAGCGAGTCGGCCTCACCGCAGATCATGCCGGCCGTCCGGTGCGGGCACTCTCCGGCGGCCAGCGGCAGCGCGTGGCGATTGCGCGTGCGATCGCAACACGGCCCTCGCTGCTGGTGCTCGATGAGGCGGTCTCGGCGCTCGATGTGACCGTGCGCGGCAGGATCCTCGAGCTTCTGGTCGATCTGCAGAAAGAACAGGGCATTGCCTGTCTGTTCATTTCGCACGATCTTGCCGTGGTGCGCGCCGTCTCCCACCGCATCGCCGTTATGGATGGCGGGCGGATCGTCGAGACCGGCCCGGCAGCGGCGGTCGTTGCCGGGCCGCAATCGGAGGCCGCCCGTGCGCTCGTTGCTGCCGTCCCCCGTCTCGTGACCGATCCTTGCTGAAGGAAGTATCCATGTCCGATCTTGGTTGGAATCCCCTGCATGGCGTGCCCTCCTATCCCGCGGAGCGTTACGCCGTCCTTGCCGACAGGATCGGCGGCATATTGCGCTGCCGCAACGACATATTGCTGGTGCAGGCCGAGGCGGTGGTGGCGCTGGAGGCGGCCGCCGTCAGCCTTGCACGCCCCGGCCTTTCAGCACTCAATATCATCACCAGCCCCTATGGCGGGTGGTTCGGGCAATGGCTGCGGCGGGGTGGCGCGACGGTAGAGGATGTTGTCGCCGAGCCGGGCCTGCCGATCGAGATCGAAGCCGTTGCAAAAGCGCTCGACGCCGGTCCTCACATCGATGTGCTGGCGCTGGTTCATGCCGAATCCGCAAGCGGCATTCTCAACCCCCTGCCCGAAATACTGGCGCTTGCCCGGGCTCGCAACATCGTCACCGTCGTCGATGCGGTCGCCTCGGTCGGCGGCCATCAGTTCGAAGTCGGCGATCTCGGCATCGACATCGTGGTGATTGGGCCACAGAAGGCGCTTGGGGGCCCGGCCGGCGTGTCCGCAATTTCGGTCAGCGGCCGCGCCTGGGATCTGATCCTCAGAGACGGCGCCCCGCGCGAGTCGATCTTGTCTTTGGCCGATCTGAAGACCTGGATCGACGGCGGCCGGCGCGGCCTTCCGGGAACACCAGCGCCGCTGGAATTCTTTGCGCTGGAGACTGCGCTCGATCGCATCGAGGCCGAAGGCCTGGAGAATGTAGTCGCCCGCCATGTGCTGGCGGCATCGGCGACACGGGCGGGGCTTGCCGCACTCGGAGCCCCGGCATGGGTGTCGGCAGCAAAGGCTTCGAACTTGGTCACGGCAGTGCCGGTGCCAGAAGCGCTGCCGCCTGCCGCGCTGATCACCGCCGCCGAACGGCTGGGCGTCGAACTGACCGAAGGTGTCGGAACCGCGCCGGCCCGTCTCGTGCGGCTGAACCATACTGGTCCGCGCGCTGCATTCCAGCCGGTGCTCTCGAATGTCGTGGCGTATGGCGCGGCCCTCAGGCAGTCCGGCCACCCCGCGGATATAGCAGCCGCTTCGGAGGCGATATCCGCGGCCTATAGTCGATGAAATCCATATCGGCCCTTGATAATCACGTCTCGTCAAGGCAGGAAAGTGGCATCGCGGAGACTTGGTGCAAATGACGAGATTGCTGGATGCGCAGGGGCTGGAGATTTCGCATGAGGGGCATCGCACCCGCCTGAAATGGCACCGGTTGCGCAAGCGGTTTTCCGACCCGCTGTTTTCCGCCGAAGTGATGGCGGAGGGTTTTGCGGCGGGCGCCTCAATGGAGCTCGATCTGCGCGTCCGCGCCGACGGCGGTTTCGTCGTGCTGCACGACAGGGAACTCGAAGGCGAGACGACAGGACATGGGCCGGTCGCCGAAAAGAGCATCGGTGACCTCGGCGATATCAGGATGCAAGAGGGCGACCGGCCGCTGATCTTCAGCGAGGATCTCGCCGCCATGATGCAATCGACGCATCCAACCGCATTGCTGCAATTCGACATGAAGGACGACTACGAAGCGATCGGCGCCAGGGGCATCGCGCATCTGGCCGCGCATTTCCGGGATATCGCCGCCTCGGTGATCGTCAGCGGCGGCAGCCTCGATGTCATCGTCGCGGTCAAGGAGAAGCTTCCCCATCTCTTGCGCGGCATCGATCCGACGGACAAGCTCTACGACATCAGGAAGGCCAACGGCTGGAAGGCTGTCGAGGCGGAATTGCGTGCCGACCTGCGCGGCCCGACCGAACCGGACACGATCTATCTCCACTGGCCGCTGATCCTTGATGCCGCCAATGAAGGCCTCGACATGATCGCGCTCTGCCAGGACGAAGGCAAACGCGTCGATGCCTGGACCTTCACCCTGAAGGATCCGGAGGCCGGTTTCAGCGAGGAGGAATGGCTAGACTTTTCGACGCTGATGGCCCTGAAGCCGGATCAGATCACCACCGACGAGGCACCGGCGACCGAACGCGCCTGGCGCCGCCGCATGGCGGATTAACCGGCGAGCGTTCGAGCTTGATGTCGTCCAAAAACCGATCACACTTTTCGGCATTATGCTCTTAGTCGTATGTTTTGCGTAATTTGCATCATTTTAAGCTTCTGATGCTATGCATATCCAGCAGACAAATGTTGGTGTTCGATATGCAAGTTGTTGATACTAAAGCAATTGCGCCACAAGCACATTCCAGCTTGCAGGAAGCGTGGCATCTTGGGTGTACGGGCCGTTCGGTCGAGGCACTCACACTGGCCGGCGAAATTCTTGCCGATGCCAAGGCGCGGGGCGACGATCGGCTCGCCGCTCAATGCGACACCGACATTGCCTGGTACTGTTTTCAGATCGGCAAGGCCGAACTTGGAC
This sequence comes from Rhizobium changzhiense, assembly GCF_013087625.1. Classification (NCBI taxonomy): domain Bacteria; kingdom Pseudomonadati; phylum Pseudomonadota; class Alphaproteobacteria; order Hyphomicrobiales; family Rhizobiaceae; genus Rhizobium; species Rhizobium changzhiense. The sequence goes on along the minus strand of NZ_JABFCQ010000007.1, from coordinate 174,894 downwards.
TGACGCATGTCCGCCGGGCGGTAGATTTCTGGAAATCAAACGAGGAACCCAAACAGGAATCTTATGCCCGGGCTTATTCCGGATGGTTGCTCTTGGAACTGGGCCTGCCCGAGGAAGCGATCGCAGAAGCCACCCGCGCGTTGGATCTGGCCGACAAGACCGCAGATTTGAAAGCGCAAAGCCTGGCGACCAACGTCATTGGAATTATCTTCTGGTACAACAAGCAGCCCGACCGAGCCATTTTGATGAGCGAGAGGTCCGTCGAGCTCGCAAGATTGATCGGCAACAAGACCTATGAATGCTGGTGGCTCATCAATCTCGGCGGCGCTCATTCGGAAGGCGGATATATCGCGGAGGCGCTTGGTCAGCCAGGGGAAGGACGCCAGATGCTGGTGAGAGCGCTGGAACTGACCGAACAGGCGCTCGACATCGCAACCAAGACCGGCGACAGCTGGGCTGCTCGCATCTGTCTCGGCAATAAAGCCGAGTTCCACAGTCACCTGGGCGAGCATGACAAGGCGCTCCAGTGCATGGTCCGCTACCGGCTATTCCAAGAGAGCAGCTATGTCAGGGACAGGCAGCAATATCTCTACACCTTGGGCCAGATCTACAACAATTCCGGAAAATTCGCGGAAGCCCTGTCGCCGCTGCTCGAGGCGGTGGAGCTGATCGACGACGGCGGCAGTTTCGATTCCTGTATCCAGATCTATCTTTATCTGTCGCAGGCCTATGAGGGGCTGGGACAGTTCGATCCGGCGCTGGCGGCCCATAAGAAATACCACCGGGCCTATTTGCGCAATAGCGCTGAGAGAACCCAGCAGCGCGCACGTCTCGCCGAAATCTACTATGAAACCAGGCGGTTCAAGGAAGTTGCCGAAACGGAGACGAAGCGCGCAGAAACGCTGGAGGCTTCCTATCAGAAATTGCAGGAGCAAACCGATATCCTTGCCAGTGCCGTCTATCTGGACACGCTGACCGGGCTTTATAACCGCAAATATCTCGACAGCCGCTTTAAGGAACTGACGTCTGAGAAGCGTCCATATTCCATCGCGATGTTGGATGTCGACCACTTCAAGTCGATCAACGACAACTTCTCTCACATGATCGGCGACCGGGTCCTGAGTACCATTGGAGCCATATTGCGCAGCCAGCTGCGGATTACCGATCAGGCAGTTCGCTTTGGCGGCGAGGAATTCGTCGTCCTGCTCGCCGGCGCTCCCCGAGGCGCCGCCGATGTCTGCCAAAAGCTGCGTTCGGCCATTGAACAGTGGGATTGGTCCGAGATCTGCAACGGGCTGCACGTCACCATCAGCATCGGTGTTGCCAGTGCCCTGTCTGGCAAGTCTCCGAACGAGATTTTGGCGATCGCCGATCAGAATCTCTACACGGCTAAAAAGAGCGGCCGCAATCGCGTTGTTTCGTAACGCTCGCAGTTCCCCAATCGGTGTCGCGTCTCTAGGAACGGTGTATCTAGAGCCCCTCGATGTCGAGGATGAAGGCGAATTCGCCGGCAAGCCCCGGCGAATGGGCGATGACAGGCCCGCCTTGCGCAAGTAGCTTGTAGACCGGCGGCATCGCCACCATCGCGCCGGCCTCCTCGGCGATCAGCGCGCCGGCGAGCATGTCCCAGGCATTGAGGTGGCGTTCGTAATAGAGATCTGCCGCACCCTCGGCGACGCGGACGAGGTCGATGGCGGCCGCGCCGGTGCGGCGGTAGTCCATGCCGCTTTCGTGAAGCCGCCGCAAGAGCGCCAGATGGTCGTCGAAACTCGTCTTGCGGGAATGGCCAAGAATAACGAGCGCATGGGCCGGATCGGCGGTCGCAGCCGCATGGACCGGAAGCCCGTCCTTGAAGGCCCCGCCGCCGCGGATGGCGTGAAAGACCTTGTCCTCGGTGGCATCGTAGACCACGCCGATCTCGACCGTGCTGCCGGCGACGAAGGTGATCGAGACGCCCCAGTGCCGGAAGCCTCTGATATAGTTGGTCGTGCCGTCGATCGGATCGACAACCCAGGTGCCGCTCTCACCCGATCCTCCGCCGCTCTCCTCGCCCATGAAGGTATCATCGGGAAAGCGCGAGATGAGCCCGTCGCGGATCGCTTGTTCGGCCCGCCTGTCGGCGATGGTGACGAAATCCTGCAATCCCTTGTTCTCGATGGCGAGCGTGCCGGGGTTGGAGTCGCGCCGAAACCGGGCCGCTTCCCGTCCGACCTTGAGGGCGACTGAGATGGCGACCTCTGATCGTGCGCGGATGGCGGCGGCATCGAATGCGGAACTCATCAGGCAGTCCTTCTTTTGATCAATGTCACCGGCGTGAATTCGACGCGCGCCGTCAGATCAGGTTCGGCCATCCGGCTCATCAGCATGTCGACGGTCTGTTCGGCCTGGAGGTCGCAGGGTTGGCGGATGGTCGTGAGGTCGTAGGCGGTCCAGCTCGCCTGGGGAATGTCGTCATGACCGATGATGGAGAGCGGCGGCGCATCATCACGGCTGCGGCCCTGCATGACGCGGTCGACCACGCCGCAGGCCATGTAGTCGTTGGCGCAGAACAGCCCATCGATGCCGGATGCGGCAAGTTCGGCTGCCGCATCATAACCGCTCCGGTAGTCGTTGATCCTGACCTGCAGGAATTGCGCCTCGACGCCGAGCTGCTTGCAGCGCGCGATGAAGGCCTCGCTGCGCCGCCGCGCCGTATAGGATATGGCAGGGGCGGCCATCACGGCGGGCTTTCGCACGCCGCTGTCGATCAGGTGGGTGGCGGCGAGATGGCCGGCCATGCGGTCGTCAGAGATGATGCGGTCGACGAAGGGGATATCGTTGCCCTTGTTGATCAGCACGATTGGTACGCCTTCGGCCGCACATTGCTCGCAAATCTCGGTCGGCGGCGCGTCCGAGGTGACGATGACGCCTGAGACGGCGTAATGCAGCAGCTGGCCGATGACCGTCGAAGTATCCGCCTCCGGCGAGGTCGGCAGCAGGATGGGGCGGAAATTGCGGGCGAGCAGCATTCTTGCCAGATGCTCGATCTGCAATGTGCGGAACGGATTGTCGAGGCCGGCGGCGACGACGCCGACGAGATCGGAGCGTTTGTTGGTCAGGCTTCGGGCGAGATAGTTCACCCGGTAGCCAAGTTCCTTGGCGGCCTCAAAGACCTTCTCGCGCGTCTTCGGCGAGACGCTGGCATCCGGCGTGAAGGCGCGCGACACGGCGGCGCGCGAGACGCCGGCCACACGCGCCACGTCGAAGGAGGTTACCTTGCGCGGTCCCTTATCCCTGTCTGCCAACTGCTTTTTCCTTGACTGCCGACGGCCGCATCAGATCGGGCAGATCCGTGCAGATGCCGAGAACCGGAAGCTTCATGAGGTCATCGAGAACGGCCGGCCGTTCCTCGTGCCAGAGCACGATCTCGCGGCCCGCATCGAAGGCGCGGCGCAGCAGCGCCTCGGTCACCAGATCCTGCGGCCGCTCGCCTGCCCTCTCCCAGCACAGATGCAGGATATCGGCGCCGGCCTCGTCGCCGAGCGTATGCGGATCGTGGCCGACGCGGATCAGCACCGAAAGCGGAAAATCGCAGGCCTCGTCGCTAAGTTCGCGCACCTGTGCCGTGTCGAACGAGCCGAGACAGGCGAAACGCTGGTTCATCTCGGCAAGGTGCTGCCAGCAGCGCATGCCGGTCCCAGGCGCCTTCAGCTCGACATAGAGACCGGTCCCGGTCTCGAGGCCGAGCGCGGCCACCTCCGAAAAACTCGGCACGTCGACACCGTCGAGCCCGGCAAGCTCGGCGGCCGTCATTTCCGAAATGCGGCGGTCGATGCCGAAGACGCGCTCGAGATGGTCGTCATGCGAGACGACGACCACGCCGTCGCGGGTCAGCTGCGTGTCGAGCTCCCACATCTCAGCGCCGAGTTCGGCAGCGCGGCGGAAGGCGGCGATCGTGTTCTCGCGTTCATGGCCGCTGGCGCCGCGATGGCCGATGCAGAAGGGAAGCCGGCCCTTGCCCGATGGCCAGCCGTAACGTTGGAAAAATGCCGAGAAATCACGGGTCATCAGAGCCTCCTGCCGGTTTCGTCGAAGACGAACACGCCGCGGCTGTCGATCGCCCAGCGGACATCGTCGCCGACATGGATATCGTTGCGCACCGGCTGGATCGAGCGCAGCAGCGGCCCGCCTGCAAGAGCCACGTCGTAGAGGTTCTCGCGGCCCTGCGTTTCGGCAAAGGTGACCTTGCCCGGCACGGCGATGTCGCCTGCCGGCGTAAAATGCTCCGGCCGGATGCCGAGCATCAGCCTGGTGCCCTCGGCGGCAGCGACGGTATCAGGCAAAGGGACTCGGATTTCGCTTTCCGGGATTGCGAAGGCGCCCTTGTCCACGACGCCGCGCAGGAAGGTGATCGGCGGATTGCCGAGGAAGCCGGCGACGAAGGCGGTCTTCGGATCATTGTACATTTCGGCCGGCGTGGCGATCTGGACGATCTCGCCTTCCTTCATGATGGCGATGCGGTCGCACATGCTCATCGCCTCCACCTGGTCATGGGTGACGAGGATGGCGGTGATGCCGGTCTCGCGCTGCAGGCGGCGGATTTCCGAGCGCATTTCGAGGCGCAGCTTGGCGTCGAGATTGGCGAGCGGCTCATCGAGCAGCAGCACGTCGGGCTTGCGGATCAGTGCGCGCGCCAGCGCCACGCGCTGCTGCTGGCCGCCGGAAAGCTCGGCCGGCCTGCGGCCCATCAGGTTGCCGATGTGAACGAGGGCGGCGATGCGGTCGACTTCCTTGCGGATCTCTGCTGCCGGCATGCCCTTCACCTTCAGCGGAAAGCCGATGTTCTCGGCAACCGTCATGTGCGGATAGAGTGCATAGGACTGGAAAACGACGCCGACATTGCGGGCCTGGCTCGGCAGATCGGTGACGTCGCGGTCGCCGAAGAGGATGCGTCCGCTGGTCGGCCGGTGAATGCCGCAGACCGCAAAAAGCGTCGTCGATTTGCCGCAGCCGGAAGGGCCGAGCAGCGCCAGCATCTCGCCGTCGCCGACTTCGAGCTGCATATTCTCGATGACCTTGGTGGAGCCGAAGCTCTTCGAGAAATTGTCGAGGAGGATGCGCATCAGCCTTTGCTCCCGCCGCCATAGATGTTCATGAGGTATTTGTTGAAGAGCGCGTAAGCGATCAGCACCGGAAAGAGGTAGAAGAGGCCGACGGCCTTGAACATGTTGAAATCGTAATTGTTGTCGTCAGCGAGGAAGCCCGCGAGATAGACCGACAGCACCTGAACCTGATTGCCCGGCGCCAGCACCTGCGGCAGGATGAATTCGCCCCATCCGGAGAGGAAGGAGAACAGGCCGAGCGCCATGATGCCGGGCTTGACCTGTGGCAGCACCAGGCTGCGCCAGACGCGGAAACGCGAGGCGCCGTCGACGACGCCGGCCATTTCGATTTCCCAGGGCACGGTGTCGTAGAAGCCCTTCATCAGCCAGATGCCGAGCGGCAGGTCGATCGCTGCCTTCACCAGGATGACGCCGATCAATGAATTGTAGAGCCCGATCATCTGCAGCACGATGAAGATGGCGATGATCAGCGTTACCGACGGGAAGGCGTGCAGCACCATGACGCCGGCAAGGAAGAAGCCGCGTGCCGGCACGTTCAGCCGTGACAGCACATAGCCCGCCATCGACGAGACGATGAGCACGACGCTGGTGGTGCAGGTTGCAAAGAGCAGCGTATTCACAGTCACCTGCCAGATGTTCGCCTTGCCCGCCGTCGTCTGCCACAGGAAACGCCAGTGATCGAGCGTCACGCCGGAGGGCAGCAAGGCATCCGGCTGCTTCACCGTCACGGTGTCGAGGAAGAGATAGACATACATCAGGAGCAGCGGCAGGCTGACGATGGTCAGCGCCGATATGACAGGCCAGCTGCGATAATTTGCCGAGGGCTGCGATCGTTCGGCCATGGTCAATCCTCGATCAGGGGCTTGGCGACAAGCGTGCCGTAGTTGAACACGCGCAGATAGAGGAGCGACAGCACCACACCGATGACGACGAGCACCAGCGCCATGGCGGCGCCCAACCCGTATTCCAGGTTGCCGGCATAGTTCCTCAGCGCAGTGTGATAGGCCGACAGTGCCCAGACCTCGGTCGCATTGCCCGGCCCGCCATTGGTGGCGAGCAGGATTTCATTGAAGGAGGCAAGCAGCGACAGCGTCTGATAGCAGGTGACGAAGAGGATCGGCCAGCGCATCTGCGGCAGGATGATGTAACGGATCTGCTGCCAGCGGGAGGCGCCGTCGACCTCGCTCGCATAGAACTGGCTTTTCGGAATGGCCTTCATCGCCGAGGAGAACACCAGCATGCCCATCGAGGCGCCGATGAAGCCGTTGATCAGCACGACGAAGAACCAGGCATTATAGGCGGTATCGAGCAGGTAGTTCTTCGGCGGATAGCCGAACTTGCCCATCAGGATAGAGATGAATCCGCTGTCCCAGGCGAGCCACTTCCACAGCATGACGTAGATGACGACGGGCGTGATGCGCGGCAGGAGCCAGATGCCGCGGAAGATCGAGGCAGGCGTTGGCGGCATGTAATGCGTCCAGATGGCGAGCAGCAGCGCATAACCGACGTTGAAGAGCATCAGCACCAGCGCGACGTAGAGGACGGTATTGAGAAGCACACGCGCCATGTCGGGCGAGCTGGCCATGCGTGAGAAATTGTCGGTCGTCCAGGTCCAGCCGGTATAGGTGACCCTGGCGACGGTTTCCTTCTGCTCCGGCGTCAGCGCGAAACCCAGACTGTCCAGCGCCGAAAACAGCTGCTCCTTGCTGTCGAAACGGGTGTTGAGGACGGAGCGGTTGAACTGTTCGGAGATCTGCTTGACCTCGCGTGTCGAAGGTCGCTCGGCAAGATCCTTGATCATGCGCTCGACGTCGCGGCGTGCCGGGAAGACCTCGCCCATATGTTTGGTGCGCAATTCCGCGGCAATCCCCGGCGCCATCCCGAGGCCCTCGACGGCCGTGAGGCCTGCATCGTCGATCGTGTAGCGCGGTTCGGCCATCTCGGCAGCGATGTCGGGCATTGCCGATTTCAGCGCGACCAGGGAATTGGGTGCGATCTGGTAGGCACCGCCGGAAATGCCTGTCGCCGTCGTCATGTTGGTCATCGAGAAGACCGCCGTCAGAACCACCGGCATCAGGAAGAACAGGACGATCATGATCGCCGCAGGCGCGATCATCACCAGCCCGAGCGTTCTGGACGATTTCATGGAAGCCCCCTCATCGCGAACCGTCCGGGCGGCGGTGCCGCCGCCCGGAAGAGTCGATCTTAGCGGATGACGATCTTGTCGCCGAGCGTGCTCTTCAGCTCGCTCTCGGCATCGCCGACCGCGGCGTCCACGGTCTTGGCGCCGGTCCAGGATGCTTCGAGGTTCTTCCACATGATGTTCCAATATTTGCCGAAATCGGAATTGTTCGGCATCGCATTGGCATGCGGCAGCAGGCGCTCGGTGGCTTCGCGGGTCCAGCGGTCGGCCGCGTAGAAGTCGACCGTGGCTTCCGACTTGGAGATGCCGAGATGGGCTGATTTGACCGCATGCAGCGCGTTGGTGCGTGGCTCGGAGGCGATCTTGACCAGTTGAGCGGCGATCTCGGTGTCTTCCTGGCTGTGACCTGCGGTCAGCAGGTAGACGAGCGGATGGGTCAGCGTGTTGGCCTTGCCGCCTTCGCCGGCGGGGATCAGCGTGAAGATCACGTTGCCGAAGAAGTCCTTCAGGCCTTCCTGGTTGACGAGGCGGGCATAGTGCCAGGTGCCGCCGTCCCAGATGCCGGCCTTGCCGGTGGCGACTTCCTTCCACCACTGGTCGCCCGGCATGCCGATGTGGTTCTTCTTGGTAACACCGGTCTTCACGGCGTCGGTGAAGAACTGATAGGTGCGGGTCATCGCGGCCTTGTCGAAAACGAGCTTGCCGCCTTCTTCCATCGTGCCGCCGAAGCTGGTGTAGAACTGCCAGTAATCAGGGCCGTTGCTGGTGCGCGGATAAAAACCGTAGCCGGCCTGGACGAGGCCCTTGTCCTGCATCTTCTTGGCGTCTTCGAGCAGGTTCTTCATGGTGTACTTGCCGTCCTGGACGCTCTGCGGCAACGCGTCCAGATCGGCATCGCTGTAACCGATCGCCTTCATGTAAGGCTTCCAGAAGAACATCGGGCGGGATTCGGCATCCTGCGGGATACCGTAGACGGTGCCGTTGTAAGAGGCGATCTCCAACAGGTTTTCATAGATGTCGCTGAGCGGCCAGGAGTCGAGATCGACATAATCCTCGATCGGAACGATAAGGCCTGCCTGTGACCATGGCGCTATGTCTTCATGGCCGCTGACGACGATATTCGGGGCGGTCTTGGCTTCGGCGGCAAGGGTCAGCGCCTGCTTGAAGTCCTCCCAAGCCGAATAAGGCTTCTTTTCGACGGTGATTTTCAGATCTTCGCCCTTGAGAGCGGCTTCACGCTGCAACTGCTGGGCTGCGATCTCGATGGCGTCGAGGCGATAGACGTCGTTCGGGCCGGTACCGCCGGCCCAGACGCTGATGTGAACGTCCTTGGCGAGTGCAATTGCGGTGGTCGAAGCCAGGATGGCGGCTGCGACGGCAAGGGATTTCAATGTCGGCAAAATGGTCATCTTCTTCGTCTCCCTGGAAGAGCAGTGTGAGGCCTCTTGACGGGTCATCACTGTTGCGTGACGGCCGTTCCGAAAACCCCACGAAAACGTGGCGTATCCCGCTCTAGGGATTGAACGTAACGGCCGAATGACAAAATTGAGCACGTGTGCAAAATTATTATGACGATGTTCTCGGCGTGGTCAATTACCGATGAAGAGGCCTCATCGGTTCTTGATGAAAATCAGCATCGATGGCGGTGTTGAAGACCTGAATGGTGCCCTTGCCTGCGTTTTCTCAATCAGCTATGAGTAGTGCAGGAACCAACCAACAATGGAGGCGTGCAATGACAGATATTTCTTCGTCTAACGCCTCTTTGGCATAGGCCTCCGAAGCTCCTTACCCCTCGATCATATCCGAGACCTTTCAAGCTTCACCATCCGAAGACGGCACGCGTTTCGCACGCAGCCTCTGCGCACGGCGACGTCCGTGCGACACGGCGCTGCGCTCTTCAGGTTTGAAAGAAGGGCGGTTCAGAATTCTGACCGCGATTGATCATGAACAATCAGCACGCCGGCGAGAGCCTGGCGACATCCATGAGCGAGCTTTGCTCGCGATTTAGCTTTCGAGAGATTCTCCTCGCAATCATCATTGCCCGGTGGAAACGTCGTCGCATGGTGAACAGCTTCGACTCCTTTCCATCATGGCTGCGCTGTGACCTCGCTTTGTCCGATGAATAGATCGGCGTCCTCGCTCATCTTGAGGGAATAGCCGGCCGGGATGGTTCAAGGCAAATCATCCCGACTGGCTTGTCGCCATGAAATCAGATGGAATTCGAACTCACTATCGCCAAGCGAACGCGCCGCGCCTTGATTGAATTGCCCGGAACTTTAGGCTACGGAATCATGCTTGGATTTCTGCATCCATCATATCCTCCGATCATCGTTTTTGCACGTCCATCCCATGAGCCTTGAATCCGTTCGCGCCTTCCTGCACGCCCACGCACCCGATATTGAAATCATCGAAACCGCCGAGAGCTCCTCGACGGTGGCGCTTGCCGCCGAAGCCCATGGCGTCGAGCCGGCCCAGATCGCCAAGACGATCTGCCTGCGCGTCGGTGAGAAGATGATGCTGGTCGTTGCCGGCGGCACGGCGCGGCTCGATAATCGCAAGTTCAAGGACACCTTCGGAGCCAAGGGGCGCATGCTCGATGCCGAAGAGGTTGTGGCAGTCACCAGCCATCCGGTCGGCGGCGTCTGCCCCTTCGGCCTGCCTTCGCCGCTGCCTATCTATTGTGACATCTCGCTGAAACGCTTTGATGAAGTCGTGCCGGCGGCCGGCTCGACGAACTCGGCCGTGCGCATCGCCACCGGACGGCTGGCGGAGCTGACCGGCGCCAGCTGGGTCGACGTCTGCCAGTAATGGCGCCGAAGAGCTTCACACGGCGGAAAGAGTCCCTATATTACATCTCGACATGCCGTGATTGCGCATGACAGGAGATCAGGAATGCCGAGTGCCGTTTCGCGTTTTGCCAAGATCGCGGCCATTGCCGCTCTGACGAGCGCTACCGTTTTTGCTTCCCTTGACGATGCCGAGGCGCGCCGCGCCGGAAGCGGCGGTTTCGGAAGCCGCGGCACGCGCACCTTCCAGGCCCCGCCTGTCACCAGCACCGCGCCTGGAACCGCAGCACCGATCGAACGATCGATGACGCCACGTCCGCAGACCACCGCGCCGGCTACCGCGCAACAGCCCCTCGGCGCTCAGCGCCCTGGAATGTTCGGCGGATTCGGCCGTTCGATGATCGGCGGCCTGATTGCCGGTGGCCTTCTCGGCATGCTGCTCGGTCACGGTTTCGGCGGCGGCTTCGGTTTTCTCGGCATGTTGTTGCAGATCGCCTTGATCGGCGGTGCCGTCATGCTCGCCATGCGTTATTTCGCCAACCGGCGCCAGCCTTCCTACGGCGTCGGCGGCCAGAGCCGATCCTCTCCACAATCCTATGGCCAGCCATCCTATGGCATGTCGCCTGCCGGCAACTCGTCCTTCCAGATTCCGGCGATCGGTTCGGGCGCCGGTTCAGCTTCGTCCTCGCGCGGCAACCGCCCGAGCGACGAGATCGGGCTGGCTCAGGCCGATCTCGATCAGTTCGAGGAACTGCTGACCCAAGTGCAGACCGCCTACGGTGCCGAAGATTACGGCACGTTGCGTCGGCTGACGACGCCTGAGGCCATGTCCTATCTTGCCGAGGAACTCGGCGAAAACGCCACCAACGGCGTGCGCAACCGCGTCTCCGACGTCAAGCTGCTGCAGGGCGATATTGCCGAGGCCTGGCGCGAGGATGGTCAGGAATATGCGACGCTCGCCATGCGCTATTCCTCGATCGATGCCATGGTCGAACGCGACAGCGGCCGGATGGTTTCCGGCGACGATCGCCACCCGAGCGAAAGCACCGAGGTATGGACCTTCGTGCGCAAGCCGAGCGCCGACTGGAAGCTCGCCGCGATCCAAGGCGCCGAGCAGCGCGCCGCCTGAGTGGCGCGCCTCTTCTGTCTAATTCACCGCGACCGGTTTGGAACGCATGCGCGAAACCGTTTCGCGTTCCGCTCGCTTGCAGCGCATCGGCGGCAGGCCGCGATCCATCAGGTCCATGTCTTCGAGCACCATGTCGCCCATCTTCTTGAAGGCGCTGTCGAGCGCGCCGGCCCGGTGCGCCGAGCGGATGAAGCCCTTCAGGCTCCGCACCGGATGATCGGAAGGCAGCGGCTCCTCGGGGTAGACGTCGCTCGCCGCGACGATATGGCCTGACGAGACGGCCGCCATCAGCGCATTGAAATCGACGACATCGGCGCGGCTGAGCAGGATGAAGGCCGCGCCCTTGCGCATGCTGGCGAAGGCGTCCGCGCCGAGAAATCCCTTGTTTTCGCTGGTGACGGCCGCGACGACGAAGACGAAATCACTCTTCGTCAGCACGTCCTCCATGCTTGCCGGCTCTACACCGTTTTCCTCGAGGATCGATTGCGGCAGCCAGGGGTCGAATACCCGGATGCGCGCCCTGAAGCCGGAAAGCACCCGGCGCAGCGCCTTGCCGAGATCGCCGAAGCCGACGATGCCGATCTCGGAGCCGGCGATCAGCCGCGCACTTGCATTCCCCTCCCCTCCCCAGAGTTCGTTGCCTTGGCGAAAAGCGACATCCGCGTCGACGATGCCGCGCGCCAAGGCCAGCGCGAAACCGACACCGATTTCGGCAACCGGCTCGGCAAAGACCTGGCCTGTGGTCACCACATGGATGCCACGCTCAAAGAGCACCTCATAGGGCATGTTGTTGAGAAGATTGCTTTCGACATTGAGGATCGAACGCAAGGCCGGCATTCTGGCCAGCGTTTCCGCCGAAAGTGGCGGTTGGCCGATGATGTAACGCGCCTTGCCGAGGACTTCGTCGCCGAGACCGGCGATATTCTCGGGATCTGCCTCGACGATCTCATATTTCGCCTGCAATTCGGCGCGCGCCTTGTCGCTGAAAATCAGATCGAGCGTGCGCGGCTCGGGCGCGCTGATCGCCAGCGGCCGTTCGGTATTCGTCATGGCGTCTCCTCCATCACGGCGGTCTGCGCCGTCTCTGCCGGACGATTGATAGCCTCTGTGGGGGACCGTTTCCAGTTCGATCTTGAGTCCCTGGGGCGCTGGGAGGCGCTATCGAAAGCGGCATCTGCCTATCAGATAAGCAATTGAATTGGCTCGGTATTTCATGGCATTTTCGTTGACGGCGCGAATTCTTTGAACTAGCGTGATGCACGCGACTTGGAACCATGCCTGTGTTCGGCGGCCGCAGGATATTCGAACTCACGAGGGAATGAGCAATGAAATCAGCACTCAAGAGCGGTCTGCTTGCCTTGGCTGCCGCAGCGCTTCCAGCCGTCGCCTATGCCCATCCCGCCATCGGCGAAGCTGCCGGCTTCAGCCATGGCTTTGCCCATCCGATCTCTGGCCTCGATCATGTCCTCGCCATGGTGATGGTCGGTGTTTTCGCATTTCAGCTCGGTGGCCGCGCCACCTGGCTCGTGCCGACGACCTTCGTTCTGGTAATGGCACTCGGCGGTGCGCTCGGCGTTGCCGGGATCAATGTTCCCTTCGTTGAAATTGGCATCGCGCTTTCCGTCGTCGTCCTCGGCGCCGTCGTTGCGCTCAATGTCAAGGCGCCGCTCGCTGCAGCACTTGGCATGATCGGCCTCTTCGCCATCTTCCACGGTCATGCACATGGCGCCGAAATGCCGGAAAATGCCGCCGGTGCCGCCTATGCCGCCGGCTTCATGGCCGCGACGGCGCTGCTGCATGTCGCCGGTCTCGTCCTTGGTTACGTCATCGGCCGCGCCGGTGAAGGCCAGGGCGTCTTCGTGACGCGCACGGCAGGTGGCATTGCCGCCATTGCTGGCGTCGGCATCCTGGCCGGCTTGATCTGAGCCGGACGGCATTCCTGAACGAAAACTGGGCAGCAGCGGCGGCCTAGACATCTCAATCAGACCAGAACGCCCGGCAGGCAAGCGCATCGCCGGGCGTTTCTGCGTGATTGCGGTAAAGTGCTGTGGACTTGACCCAAGTCAAGCCCAGCCACGTCGCACCCGGCTATAGCTAGCCAACGATCAACGAACGGACATCCAAATTGACGCAGGCATGCCTTGCCGATTGCCGGCAAGACGCGAAAGTCAGTATAGTGATTTCAGAAATTTCTGAAATCACAGACACAACGGAAACGACCATGAACCTTCCGCCTCTCGTTCAGTCCTTCGTTCTCCACTTCGGCGAAATGGGGTCGCGCTGGGGAATCAACCGCACGGTCGGCCAGATCTATGCCCTGCTCTTCGTCTCGCCCGCTCCGGTCTGCGCCGAGGAGATCGCCGAGTCGCTCGGCATCTCGCGCTCGAATGTTTCGATGAGCCTGCGCGAATTGCAGGCCTGGAACCTCGTCATCCTGAAACACAAGCCGGACGACCGCCGCGATTTCTTCACCACGCCGGATGATGTCTGGCACATATTGAGGACGCTTGCCGAGGAGCGAAAGAAGCGCGAAGTCGATCCGACGCTGTCGGTCCTGCGCGAAATCCTGATGCAGCGGCCGGCCAGCGAAGCCGAGCGCCATGCGCAGCAACGCATGAGCGAGATGCACACGCTGATCGAGCAGCTGACACATTGGTATGAAGACGTAAAACAACTTGAAACAGAAAGGCTCGCAACGTTACTCTCGCTAGGCGCGAAAGTGACCAAGCTTCTGGAGGCCAAGGACCGGGTCGTTTCGCTCGGCCGCAGCCGCCGGCCAAATCCTGCGAACAAGAGTTAGCGCCATGGGCACTGCTTTCTTCGAGGCGAAGGACGGACAAGAGGCCGAGCCGTTGCCGGACGGCGATACAGTCTCGCCTGTCACCGGCCCAGGTGATGCGAAAGGCGGGCTGCGCAGAGCGGCGATGCTGCAGGCGCTGGCCGCTGCCGTCTGGATCCCGCAGGCCGGGTTGCTGGCCATCTCGGTCGGCCGCATCGCCGATGGCGGCGGATTGCATGACGTTGTCTGGCCAGCCCTCGGCATCCTCGCCCTCGGATTTGCAAGAAGCTGTCTCGACGCAGCCGGCGGCCGCCTGGCTTTTCAAGCCGCCCGCGCCGAACTCAGCCGCAGGCGGCAGATCGCCGTCGCGGCAGTATCCATGTCATCGCCGGTCGACCGCGGCCGGCCCGCCTCCGGCAAGGCAGCAAGTGTCATTGGTGAACAGGCCGAACTGATCGTGTCTTACCTCGCCCGTTTTCAGCCGGCGCGCATGAAGGCGAGCTTCGTGCCGCTCGTCATCCTTGCCTTTATCCTTCCGGTCTCCTGGATCGCTGCGTTGGTTTTGCTATTCGCCGCGCCGCTGATCCCGATCTTCATGGCGCTGATCGGCTGGCGTGCTCAGGCTGCCAGCGAAAGGCAGCTGGTTGCGACCGGCGGCCTCAACGGCTTCCTGCTCGATCGGCTGCGCGGACTGGCGACCATCCGCGCGCTCGACGCCGTGGATACAACCGCCCTGCGGCTGCGCTTGGAAGCGGAGTCGCTGCGTGCGCGCACCATGGCGGTGCTGAAGATCGCCTTTCTGTCCTCGGCGGTGCTCGAGCTTTTCGCAGCCCTCGGCGTGGCGATGATTGCCGTCTATGTCGGCTTCAGCCTGCTCGGTGAGATCCGCTTCGGCACCTGGGTAGGCCGGCTCGACCTGACCGAGGGACTGTTCATTCTGCTGCTGGCGCCGGCCTTCTTCGAGCCGCTGCGCGAACTTTCGGCCGTCTGGCACGATCGAGCGGCTGGCGAAGCGGCGCTGAAGGCCCTGGACACCCTCGCAGCCGGCGGCCTGTCCATCCGAGGAGCAGCCGACGTCGCGCCAGCGGTATCTGCCTTCGCCGAAGCGCCGGCCATTCGTCTTGAGAATGTCGACTTCCGCTATAACGCCGCCGAGGCGTTGGTCCTTGACGGTTTCAACCTCGATATCGCGGCCGGCGAACATCTGGCGCTTCTCGGCGCCAGCGGTTCCGGCAAGTCGACGCTTCTTTCGCTCATATCAGGGCTGGCGCCCTGTACCGGCGGACGCATCGTCATCGGCGGCATCGAACTTGCGGATCAAAGCGCCCATGCCTTGCGCGCCGGCATGGCATGGATCGGCCAAAGACCGCATATTTTTGCCGGCACCATCGCCGGCAATATCGCGCTCGGCAGGCCTGATATCCTGCGCGGCGACGTGACGGATGCGCTCGACGCCGCCAGGCTCGGAAAAGTCGCAGCCGCCTATGGCAACCGGCCGCTCGGCGAAGGCGGAATCGGACTTTCCGGCGGCGAGGCGCTGCGGCTGGCGATCGCGCGGGCCGCCTGCAATCCGCATCTGCGGATCATCCTCGCCGACGAGCCGACCGCGCATCTCGATGCCGCCACCGCCGCCGAGGTGACCGAGAACCTGCTTTCGCTCGCCAGGGGCCGCACTTTGATCGTTGCGACCCACGATCCGCTGCTTGTCGCCCGCATGCATCGCATCATTCGCGTCGATAGCGACATCGTTATGAGGGAGGCCGCCGAATGAGCACATTTGCTGCCGACCTCAAGCCGATCCTGCGCCTGTTCCTTGCCGAGCGCCGGCGTGCGCTGCTGCTCGGCGCAGCACTTTCGGCGGCGACGGTGACGGCCGGCATTGCGCTGCTCGGCCTGTCCGGCTGGTTCATCACCGCCACTTCGCTCGCCGGCCTTTCGGCCGCTGCCGCCATCACCTTCGACGTTTTTGCGCCGTCAGCCGGCATCCGCCTGCTCGCCATCGTCCGTACGGCCGCGCGCTACGGCGAAAGGCTTGCGACCCATGACGCAACGCTCGGCGTGCTCGCCGCCTTGCGCGAAAGGCTGTTTCGCGGTTTTGCCGAACCGAGTGCTGCCCGCGCGCTGTCACATCGTCCCGCACGGCTGCTCTTCCGGCTGACGGCCGATATCGATGCGCTCGATTCCCTCTACCTGCGCATCCTCGTGCCGGCTGCTGTCGCGATCGGTGCAGCGCTGGTGGCAAGCCTCGTGCTGGGGCTGATGCATCCCGTGTTCGGCCTGTGCTTCGGCCTTTTTCTCGCCGGTGCCGGCCTCGGCTTGCCGTTGATCGCTGGCCGGGCGGCGCGCAAACATGCCCGCCAACGCGCCCATGGCATCGAGGCGCTGCGGTCGCGGACGATCGATCTCGTCGCCGGTCAGACCGATCTGCTGATGGCCGGCCGGCTTGCCGCACAGAGGGAGACGATTGCCGCGGCAGACCAATACTCCGCCCGCGCCGACGACCGGCTGAACCGCGTCGAGACCGGCCTGACATTCGGCTTCGGCCTCGTATCCACCCTGCTGCTGACGGCATCACTGCTTGCCGTCGCGGCACTTGCGGAAACGAAGATGATTACCGCTCCTGTCGCCGCACTCGGCCTGCTCGTCGCCTTTGCGGCAGTCGAACCCTTCGCTGCGCTGCGCCGTGGCGCCCTGGAACTTGGGCGGACGCTGCTTGCGGCAAGGCGCATCGCGCCGCAGCTTGCCGTCGCGGCGGCACCCGAACCATTGGCGGCGTCGTTGCCGGGATACGCCTTTTCGCTGGCGAAGGTGTCGGCCTTCCATGAAAACTCCGCCGTGCCGGCGCTCCAGGGCATTGAGCTTGCGCTTGCAAAAGGCGAACACGTGGCCGTGATTGGCAGCAGCGGCGCCGGCAAGTCGAGCCTGCTTGCTCTCCTTTCCGGCGAATTGCCAGCAAGGACCGGAAACGTTGCCGCGATGACGGCGACGCTGCTCACGCAACGGACAGAACTTTTCGAGGACAGCCTGCGCGGCAACCTGCTCCTTGCGAACCCGGATGCGAATGAGGCTCGTCTTCGCGAAACGCTCGCTGCCGCCGGCCTGCTTGCCGATGTCGAGGCCATGCCGCGGGGGATCGATACGCCGCTCGGCGAAGGCGGGCTCGGACTTTCCGGCGGCCAGTCGCGCCGGCTGGCGCTTGCCCGGCTCT
The DNA here is from genome assembly GCF_013087625.1 of Rhizobium changzhiense. Taxonomy (NCBI): domain Bacteria; kingdom Pseudomonadati; phylum Pseudomonadota; class Alphaproteobacteria; order Hyphomicrobiales; family Rhizobiaceae; genus Rhizobium; species Rhizobium changzhiense. The sequence goes on along the minus strand of NZ_JABFCQ010000007.1, from coordinate 157,747 downwards.
TCCTGCGCGACACGCCACTCTGGCTGCTCGATGAGCCGACCGAGGGACTTGACGGCATCACCGCTCGCGACGTGCTCCTCCGGCTGTCGGCAATGGCGGCGGGCCGCTCGCTGGTGATCGCCACGCATATCCGCCGGGAGGCGGCGATCGCGGACCGCATCGCCGTCATCGAAGGCGGTCGCATCACAGAAATTTCGCGCCGCGGAGAGGCGGCGTTCGAAAAGGCGCTCGACCGGCTTCGGCCGGACTGAGCGAACTGCATGCCCTCACGCGCCGGTCGGCGCTGAGGAACGCCCTGTACCCCGTGGGACCGTGGGAGAAAGACAATGGAACTAGATATCGTCGCGTTATCGCGCTTCCAATTTGCGCTGACGGCGCTTTACCACTTCCTGTTCGTGCCCTTGACGCTCGGCCTGTCCGTGCTCTTGTCGATCATGGAAACCGTCTATGTGATGACCGGCCGCCAGATCTGGCGGCAGATGACGAAATTCTGGGGCACGCTGTTCGGCATCAACTTCGTGCTCGGCGTTGCCACCGGCATCGTCATGGAATTCCAGTTCGGCATGAACTGGAGCTATTACAGCTATTATGTCGGCGACATTTTCGGTGCGCCGCTGGCGATCGAAGGCCTGATGGCCTTCTTCCTCGAGGCGACCTTCGTCGGCCTGTTCTTCTTCGGTTGGGACAAGCTGTCGAAGGTCGGCCATCTGGTCGCCACCTGGGCTGTCGCGCTCGGTTCGAATTTTTCCGCCCTCTGGATCCTGATCGCCAATGGCTGGATGCAGAACCCTGTGGGATCGGCGCTCAATCCGCAGACGATGCGCATGGAGATCACAAGCTTCTTCGACGTGGTCTTCAACCCGGTTGCCCAGGCGAAATTCGTCCACACGGTATCAGCGGGATATGTCTGCGCCTCGATCTTCGTGCTTGGCGTTTCTGCCTGGTATGTGCTGAAGGGCCGGCATATCGAGCTTGCCAAGCGCTCGATGACGGTCGCCGCCTCCTTCGGCCTCGCCTCGGCTCTATCAGTCGTCGTCCTTGGCGACGAGAGCGGTTATCTCGCGACCGAAAACCAGAAGATGAAGCTCGCCGCGATCGAGGGCATGTGGAAGACGGAACCGGCTCCGGCGGCGTTTACCGCCTTCGGCTTCCCTGACCAGGAGGCGCGTGAGACGCATTTTGCCGTGCATATTCCCTGGGTGATGGGCCTGATCGGCACGCGATCGCTGACGACCGAAATCCCCGGCATCGACAAGCTCGAACAGCAGGCCGAAACCCGCATTCGCGACGGCATCAAGGCTTACGACGCTCTGATGCAGATCCGTTCGGCACCGGCACAGGGTCAGGTTGCGCAGGAAGTGCGCACTTCGTTCGAGGATCTCGGCCATGATCTGGGCTACGCTCTTCTTCTGAAGCGCTATGTCGACGATCCGCGTCAAGCGACCGAGGAACAGATCGTTCAGGCCGCACGCGATACGATCCCGCACGTGCCGACGCTCTTCTGGTCGTTCCGCATCATGGTCGGTCTCGGTATCTTCTTCATCCTGTTGACCGCCACCTTCTTCTGGCTGTCGGCGCGGCGCCATCTCGACAAGTACCCGCTGCTTTTAAGGATTGCCGTGATTGCCATTCCCCTGCCCTGGGTTGCCATCGAACTCGGCTGGGTCGTCGCCGAGTTCGGCCGCCAGCCCTGGGTGATCGAAGGCGTGCTGCCGACGGCTGCCGCCGTCTCCAGCCTCGGCGCTGGCACCGTGCTTCTGACCATCATCGGTTTTGCGGCACTCTACACGACGCTGATCGTCATCGAGATGGGCCTGATGATCAAGGCAATCAAGCAAGGACCGGAGCCGGACGACGAGCCGGAAGCGGTTCTGATTTCCGAAACCCTCGTCCCGGCCGCGGAGTGACCTGCCATGATCCTTCACGAACTCATCGACTATGAAACCCTGCGTCTCATCTGGTGGCTGCTGCTCGGCGTCCTGCTGATCGCCTTTGCGACGACAGGCGGCTTCGATCTCGGCGTCGGCACACTTTTGCCTTTCGTCGCCAGGACCGATACGGAACGCCGCGTGGCGATCAACACCATCGGCGCCACCTGGGAGGGCAACCAAGTCTGGCTGATCCTCGGCGGCGGCGCCATCTTCGCCGCCTGGCCGCCGCTTTATGCTGTCTCCTTCTCGGGCTTCTATCTGGCGATGTTCGCGATCCTCTTCGCGCTCATCCTGCGCCCGGTCGGTTTCAAATACAGGTCGAAGCGGGAAAGCGCCAATTGGCGCAATGGCTGGGACTGGGCGCTCTTTATCGGCGGTTTCGTGCCGTCGCTGATCTTCGGCGTCGCCGTCGGCAATGTGCTGCAGGGCGTGCCCTTCCGCTTTGCTGACGATATGCGGATCTTCTACGAAGGCTCGTTCTTCGCCCTGCTCAATCCCTATGCGCTGCTCTGCGGCCTGCTTTCGGTCGCCATGCTAACGATGCACGGTGCGGCCTGGCTGGTGCTGAAGGCGAGCGGTCCGGTGGCCGAACGGGCCAGAAGCTATGGCAGCATCGCCGCCCTTGCCGTCATCGTGCTGTTCGCGCTCGGCGGCCTCTTCCTCTGGATCGGCGTCGGTGGCTACCGCATCACCAGCGATATCAGCCCGATCGGCCCTTCCAACCCGCTGCTCAAAACCGTGGCACTGGAGAAGGGCGCATGGCTCACCAACTACGGTGCCCATTCGTGGATGATCATCGCGCCCGTCCTCGGCTTCGTCGGCGCGGCATTGGCCTTCATTGCCATGCGGGCAAAGCGCGAGGTCATGACACTGCTCTTCAGCAAAGTCGCGATCTTCGGCATCATCTCGACGGTCGGCCTGTCGATGTTCCCGTTCATCCTGCCCTCCTCGCTCGATCCGCGATCGAGCCTGACGGTCTGGGATGCATCCTCCAGCCACATGACGCTGTTCATCATGCTTGTGGTGACGGTGATCTTCCTGCCGATCATCTTCGCCTACACAACCTGGGTCTACAAGGTTCTGTGGGGCAAGGTCGATGAGAAGTCCATCACCGATGAAAATAGCCACGCTTACTAGAGCGATTCAGTAGAACCGCTCTAACCTTTTGTTTTTACGCAATTCCGGACGGAAAACCGCTTCGCACTTTTCCTGGATTGCTCTGAGGGAGACCAAACGATGTGGTATTTTGCATGGATGCTCGGCCTGCCGCTGGCCGCTGCCTTCGCCGTCCTCAACGCCATGTGGTATGAGTTGATGGACGATGCGGCCAGGAAGAAAGCTTCCGAGCCGCGCAAATAGAATGTAAGGGGCGCGGCTCAAACCGCGCCCCTTACCTAAATGTGGAATCGGCGGAATGGGCGGCATCGCCCTTCCCGGAGATGGTGCAGCTGAAGCTGATCGCGCCACCGCGAGGGTCACGGCGCCTTGACTTCGTCGGGGTGTGGGTTACGGTGTAATTCGCTGTATTACGGAGCGATAATTATGCTGAACAGTGAAAAATCTCAAGTTTCTCTGAGACTGCCGACGTCGCTGGTTTCGGAGTTTGATCGTATCGCCGCAATTCTCGAACGTGATCGTACCTGGGTAATGCAGAAGGCGCTCAGTCAATATCTTGCAATTGAAGGGGCCGAAATCCTTGCAGATGCTCAAGGCCTTGATGAACTGGATCGAGGGGACAGCGTCGATCTGGAGGACGTGCTAGAGAAGGCTCGGGCAATCGTCGATGCCGCCGAATATCGACGCCGTATGCGGGTGCGTTGATGCCTCGCGTTCGCCTTTCCAAAAGTGCAGAACGCTGGTTTTTGAGCAGGATTGCCGAACTCGCAGAGGTTAACCCAGCCGCGGCAAAGAAACTCGTTGAACGCCTGGAAAGGCAAAGAGAGCTTCTTTCATCGTTTCCCCAAATGACCGAAAGGGGAATCCTGGAAGGAACGCGCAAGGTAAGTATGCCTCCCTTGGTGCTCACAATTCGCTCGCGAGACGGTATTGTTGAAATTGCGGCAATCAGAGATGCACGGCAGAAGGATGCTTACGCTCCAGTCGAGATGCTGTCCGTAGACGACGATGATGAAATCCACCATGCGAAACACCCCTGATAACCGAGGTTACAAGGGGTGTTGATGAAGCAACGGCTAAGAGGGCTGGCGGCTCGCACCGCGCCCCTTGCCTGTCTCGTCAGCCTTCAAGCCACTTCACCTGCTCAGGCGTCAGCTTGATGTCGAGCGCCGAGAGGCTGTCTTCCAATTCGGCGACGGTGCGCGGACCGATCAGCGGAATGACCGGGAAAGGCTGGGCGATCACATAGGCAAGTGCGATGTGGATCGGATTGCGGCCGAGCTTGTTGGCAAGCTCGATAGCGCGGTCGCGGCGTCCGAAGTTGCGCTCGGAATACCAGACCCGCACGATCTCCTCATCGTCCCGTTTGTCCCGGCCGGCGCGGTCGGTAAAGAAGCCGCGGCCCTGGCTCGACCAGGCAAAGTTCGGGATCTGCTTCTCGTTCAGCCATTTCTTCCAATCGTCATCGGAAGCGGCAACGCAGCCGGCCCAGATCGGGTCGAGCATCTCGGCGAGCGAGAAGTTGTTGGAAAGTGCCGCTGGCGCCGTCTTGCCGGTCTTTTCGGCATAGGCGATCGCTTCGTCGAAGCGGCCCCGCGTCCAGTTCGAGCCACCGAATATGCCACGGATGCGTCCGCGCTTGACCTCGGCATCCATGGCATCGACGAACTCGCCGACGGGCACGTCGGTATTGTCGCGATGCATGAAATAGATGTCGACATAGTCAGTCTTCAGCCGGGCAAGCGACTGGTCGAGCTGCTTTGCGATCATATCGGGATAGCAGAGCGGCGAATGAGCGCCCTTGCCGATCAGCACGATCTCGTCGCGCGGCACCTTGCGGCTCGTGTGCCAGTCGCCGAAGATCGCCTCCGTCTTGCCGCCGCCATAGACATAGGCCGTGTCGAAGGTATTGCCTCCGGCTTCGTAGAAAGCGTCGAGCGTCAGCGAAGCCGAAGCGAAGTTCGGGAAGAACTCGAAGCCGAGTGTGACGACCGAGGCGGGCTTGGAAATGCCGGGAATCTGACGCTGCGGAACGCTGTTGCCACGCGCGACCGTTCCGCCGGCAATGTTTGCCGTGCGTTTGCTGGCTTTCTCAACACCGTATTCGAGCCCGACTGAGGCGCGCCACTGGTCGAGTACCCTGAGGTTTCCGATCGAATCTGCCCAGCTCATGCCGGGAGAGCTGAATTCCGTCTTACCGGCGCGGATCGCATCACCCGCCGCGTCGGCCTCGAAGGAATAGAGCCAGCGGTCTTCCTTCACCTCGACGGTCTCGCGGCTGCCGCCCTTGAAGATCTCGATCTTGCCGACGCCGCCCTTGTGGCCGGAGGCAAACCAGAAGTCCTGGACCTCGATCCGGCCTTCCGAGCCGATGATGCGTAGCACATTGTCCTGATTCGCCATGATCGAGCAGGAGACTTCGGCGATGATCTCGTTCGGGAACTTCAGCACGGCAGAGGCCCATTCATCGACGCCGCTCTCTCCGAGATGGGCGACGCCCGATACCTTCTCCGGTTCGAGGAAGGACTTGCCCTCTGCGGCGCCGGCGATCAGCCGGGCCATCGAGACCGGATAACCGCCGACATCGAGAATGCCGCCGCCGGCAGTATCATTGGCGAAAAGCCGGTGTTCCGGCCTATAGCTGCCCATGTTGAAGCCGAAGCTCGAGCGGATGATGCGGACGTTACCGATGACGCCGCTTTTAACGAGCTCGACCAGTTTTTCCGTTTGCGGATGTACGCGGTACATGAAGGCCTCACCGGCAAAGACGCCGGCCTTCTTGGCTTCGTAATAAACGGCTTCGGCATCATAGGCCGAAAGCGCGATCGGCTTTTCCACCAGGATATGCTTGCCGGCGCGCGCGGCCTTGATCGCCCATTCGGCGTGGCCGGTATGGGGCACGGAAATATAGACCGCATCGATCTCGGGGTCGGAAAGCAGCGCCTCGTAGCCGTTGACGATACGGGCGCCGGGGAAGTTTTCCTGAAGTCCCGGTTTGGAAGGATTGCGCGTGGCGATCGCCACCAGTTTGCCGGTACGCGAATGGGCGACGCCATCGGCAAAGGTGCGGGCGATGGTGCCGGGGCCGATGATGCCCCAGCGGATCGGTTGATCGGAAGTCATGGAAACCTCTTTCGTCTTTCTGCCTTGGGATTGCGTTTAGCGAAGCCGTTTGCCGGCGCCGTCGAAAAGGAATGTGCGGTTGGCGGGAAGGCCGACTGTCAGCGTTTCGCGATTGCCGGCGACGCGCGATTCCGGCCGCTCGATGATCAGTTGCTCGGGGCCAATGGTGGCGTAGATGTAACTGGTATTGCCGAGGTGTTCGGCGACGTCGATGGTGACGGTGAGGTCGGAATCGCCCGTGCCCGCATCGACGAAATGTTCGGGACGGATGCCCAGCGTCACTTTTGCGCCGGCTTCGATGGGATCGGCGACCGGCAGCGTCAGGCGGGTATTGGCGTCACTTTCCAGTGCGATCACCGCCCTGCCCGGCTGCGTCTCAACCACCACGGCCTTGAGGAAATTCATCTTCGGCGAGCCGACGAAGCCGGCGACGAACTGATTGGCGGGATCATCGTAGAGGTCGAGCGGTGCGCCGATCTGCTCGATATTGCCGGCGCGCAGCACGACGATCCTGTCGGCGAGCGTCATCGCTTCCGTCTGGTCGTGGGTGACGTAGATCATCGTCGTCCCCAGCTGTTTGTGCAGCCTGGAGATTTCGACGCGCATCTGCACCCGCAGTTCGGCGTCGAGGTTCGACAAAGGTTCGTCGAACAGAAAGACCTGTGGTTCGCGCACGATGGCGCGGCCGATCGCGACACGCTGGCGCTGCCCCCCGGAAAGCTGCTTCGGCCGCCGCTTCATCAACTCGGTAATCTGCAGGATCTCGGCGACATGGCGCACGCGCTGCTCGGTGTCGGCCTTCGGATTGCCGTTCATGCGCAGGCCGAAGCTCAAATTTTCCTCGACGGTCAGATGCGGATAGAGCGCATAGGACTGGAAGACCATGGCGATGCCGCGATCGGCCGGTTCGACATCGTTGACGACCCTGCCGCCTATCTGAAGCTCGCCTGAAGTAATGTCCTCGAGGCCGGCGATCATTCTGAGCAGCGTGGACTTGCCGCAGCCGGAGGGGCCGACGAAGACAACGAATTCGCCGTCCTTCACCTCCAGATTGGCGCCGTGGATGATCTCAAAGCCGCCGAAGCGCTTGACGATGTTGCTGAGTGAAAGCTCTGCCATGCAGCCTCCCGATTATTTAATTGCGCCGGCCGCGATGCCGGCGATGAAATGGCGCTGAAGAGCCACGAAGATGACGAGGATCGGCGCCGTCAGCAGCACCGCGCCAGCCATGATGCCGCCCCAGGAAACTTTGGTGAGGCCGATCAGCGTTCCCAATGCCACAGGCGCCGTCATCATCCCCGGTCTGGAATTGATCAGCAGCGGCCAGAGGTAATTGTTCCACGAGTGCAGGAAGAGAATGATCGCCAATGCCGCCATGGTCGGGCGTGCCAGCGGCAAGGCGATGCGCAGGAAGATCTGCCATTCCTTGACGCCCTCGACCCGGGCCGCATCGAAGAGTTCGCCCGGCATCATCGAGAAGGATTGCCGCATGAACAGCACGCCGAGCGAATTGAATAGCGGCGGCACGATCAGAGCCACCCAGGTGTTTGCCAGCTTGAACTCGCGCGCCACCATGATGAATTGCGGGATGACGACCACGGAGAAGGGAAGCGTGATCGTGCCGAGGATAATAGCGATGACGACGGAGCGGCCGACGAAACGGTAACGTGCCAGTGCCCAGCCGGCCATTGAGGTCAGCAGCACCGAGAGCACTGTATAGATGAGCGCCACTCCGATGGAGATCACCATTGCTCCGATGAAATCGGTATCGGCCTGCAGGTTTTTGAAATTCTCGACGAAGTTGGTCGATGGCCACAGCACGATGTCAGGGCTGAAGATGCCGTTGTCGGGCATTGTCGAGAAGACAAACATCATCCAGAGCGGAAACAGCCAGATCAGTGCCAGCGGTGCCAGTGCGGCATGCAACGCGATCTGGCGCAGCAGAAGGGATTGCGATTTGGATTTCATTTCGGATCCCTCCCGACCCAGAGATTGAGAAGCGAGATCGCCACGGCAAGGGCGGCCATCGTATAGGCGATCGCCGAGGCATAGCCGAAGTTCAGCGAGGTGAAGCCCTGGCGATAAAGCAGCAGACCGAGCGTCTCGGTGCCGCCGCCGGGACCGCCACGATTGGTGATCAGGAAGGGCTCGGTGAAGAGCTGCATGGTGCCGATCACCGAAAGAACCACGCAGAAGAGGATGATCGGTTTCAGCAGCGGCAGGGTGATATGAAAGAATTGCTGGACCTTGCTCACCCGGTCGAGGGTCGCTGCCTCGTAGACATCATCGGGAATCGACTGCAGACCGGCGAGGATGATGATGGCGTTGTAGCCGGCCCAGCGCCATGTGACGGCGAGGATGATCAGCGCCATGGCGGCATTCGCATTGTCGAACCAGGAGACCGGGCTGAGACCGACGGCCGAGATCAGCTTGTTGATGATGCCGAAATCGAGGCTGAACATCAGCCGAAATACCGCGGCATAGGCGACTTCGCCGACGACGACAGGGGCAAAGAAGGCGAAGCGGAAGAGCGGGCGCGCTTTCAGCAGTGGCGAATTGAGCATTACGGCCATAACGGTCGCAAGCGCGATCATGACGGGCACCTGGATCACCAGGATGATCAGCGTGTTGTAGAGGGCATTGTAGAAGGCCGGGTCGTAAAAGAGCCGGCCCCAATTGGCCTGGAAACTATATTTCCACGGGTTGATGCGGGTGTTCTGAAAGGAAATAAGGAACGAATTGATGATCGGCCAGACCCAGAAGGTGGCAAAGACCAGCAGATATGGGGCGAGGAACGCATAGGCGCTCCGGGTTCTGAACGGCATCGAGCCTCCTCCTCACAAAACCAACGAATGACCAGCCGCCTTGCGGCGGACGGAGAGCCGGGCGCGTCAAGCGCCCGGCTTCGTCATTCACTGCGCGATCGGAAGGCCGGTCGCCGAAGCGATCTGGTTGGCGGCATCGTCGAGAGCCGCCTTCGCATCGGGATAGCCGCCGGAGAAGAACTTCGTCTGCGTCGCCTTGAAGATGGCTTCGGCATCGCTCTGGAAGGCGGTGCCGCGGCTCGGCACGATCTTCGGCAGCGTCGCGAGGATATCGGCCCAGACCTTCTGACCGCCCCAATAGGGCTGCGCTTCGTTGACAAAGGGATCTTGTACGGCCGAGAGCAACGATGGCACCAGACCGAATTCCCTCAGCATCGTAACCTGGCCCTCGTTCGTGCCGAGGGCGTAGTTGACGAATTTCCAGGCCGCTTCCTTATTTGCGGAGGTCGCCGAAATAGCGAGAGACGAACCGCCGAGATTGGCGGCATGCGGGCCATCGGCCGTCAGGCTCGGCATCTTGTAGACGCCCCACTTGCCCTTGAGATCGGGCGAGGTCGAGCGAACGGTTCCCTCGTACCAGCCGCCATACAGTTGGCTCGCGGCTTTGCCGGCGGTATTGGCCTGGATCTTTTCGTCCCAATTGGCTGCCGTCAGCGTGCCGGCATCCTTCATTTCCTTCACCTTTTGCAGCGAGGAGACGCAGGCCGGCTGGTTAATGGTGATGGACTGGCCGTCGGTCGAGTAATAGCCGCAGCCCTGCTCGTTGGCGATCATGCGAAACCATTCGCTGTCGCCGTTAAAGTCGGCCTGCGCCATGACGACGCCGGGATTGGCGGCGGAAATCTTTTTGCCTGCAGCGATGAAATCGTCCCAGGTGCTGATGGTGCTCGGATCGACGCCGGCCTTTTCGTAGAGATCGCGGCGGTAGAAGACGGCGACAGGACCGGAATCCCACGGCATGGCATAGGCGACATCGCCGACTTCAAGCTCGGTGCGCTTGAATTCGGGGAATTTCGCCTGGATCTCGGGTGTGTAACCGAGCTCTTTCAGATTGGCGAAGCAATCGGGAAAACGGCTCCAGAAGATTTCAGCTTCGAAATTCTCGATGCTGACGATGTCGGGCAAGCCGTCGCCGCCGGCGGCGCAGGCCGCGAGCGTCTTATCGAAGACCTGGGCGTTGCCAAGGTCCTCGACGGTGATCTTGATATCGGGAAACTGTTTATTGAAGCCTGGAAGCGTGGATTTCAATGCCGACGCGGCGACATTCCAGCTCCAGATGGTGAGATTGGCCGACTGCGCGAATGCGGAGCCGGAAGCAAGCACTGCGACAGCTGCGGTCGCAGCGAGAAGTTTGAAGCGCATTGAAAATCCTCCCTTTTCAATTGCCGATCTTTCACGAACGCGGTTAGACTATCTGCAAGGGAGCGGGTGTCTCCTAAAAAGGGAATATGAATTTGGCGGAAAGTAAGGTCGGCACACGTGCAATCTATCAGCCCGGCGCGAGCAGCATCGAGGGATTGCCAACGGCGCTGCAGATGTTCCATGCCCATCCGCCCGTCATGGCCATGCCGCACTGGCACGCGCAGGTCGAGGTCAACTATGTGATGCGCGGCACCGTGCATTACCGGATGAGCGATCACGAATTCCGGCTGAACGCCGGCGAAATGTGCCTCTTCTGGGGTGGTCAGCCGCACCAGATGGACGAATCCTCAGACGATTCGCTCTATGCCGGCGCCCATCTGCCGCTCGTCTATTTCTTCCGGTTGCGCCTGCCGATCGGTATTTCCAGCCGGCTGATGAAGGGTGAGACGCTGGTGACCTCGGCAACGGATGCCGCCGACAACGAGAACTTTACCCGCTGGTTCCGCTATGCCAATTCCGGCGATTCCGCCAAGGCCCAGCACGCCGTCGACGAGCTGCTGCTGCGCATCGAGCGGATCGCGCTCGAACCCTATTCGATGACGTCGCAGGCGATCGTCAATCTCGAAGGGGATCACCCGCATCCGCATTCCTCGCGCAGCGTCGCGCGCATGTGCGATTTCATCGCCGCCAATTTCCTGCAAGACATCGATTCGGTCGATATCGCCCGCGCAGCCGACCTGCATCCCAAATATGCAATGAACCTGTTCAAGCGATCGACCGGCATGACGCTCAGCAAATATGTGACGCTGCTACGGCTGTCGCGCGCCCAGGCGATGCTGATGAGCGAAGGCGCCAACGTGCTGCAGGTGGCGATGGACAGCGGCTTCGGCTCGATCAGCGCCTTCAACAAATCCTTCCGCCACATCGCCGGCATGTCGCCATCGAATTTCCGCCGTGATATCCGACTGGTAACGACGATCCCCTCCGGCACCTTCCGGAACTAGCCGCAATTCGGCGTTTGCGTCCTCTGCCGGTTGCTTGTTCTTAAACTGGGCAAAAAAGAACCAGCGCCTAAGCCGGCGGCAGAATGCGCACATTTTCTGGGCAAGTGCATGCACTATACATCCTCAAGCGAATTGAGACCATCGCCCTCTCAACGAAATCAATGATTTATAATTTGGCACGCACTTTGCTTCGATAGTTGCAGAGTTGGTGGCTAGGGTTCCGGCGTCGCAAGGCGTGGCTGGTCCGAGAGCTGCCACCGGTAGGGGAGACATCCCGCCGGGTGCACGGCGGGACAAAAGCCCGGGAGACCTCGTAAGCCAAGGGATTGGCGGCACGATGGTCATTGCCGATCCCTTTTGAAGAAAAGCAAAAGGGGAATTTCAATGCAGACTTTTTCGAAAATCCTATCGATTACCGCCCTGACGGCGTCCCTGGCGCTCGGGCTCGGCTCCATCGCCAAGGCCGAACAGAAGACCGATTTCAAGGTCGCCTGGTCGATCTATGTCGGCTGGATGCCATGGGGTTACGCTGCCGATCACGGCATCGTCAAGAAATGGGCCGACAAATACGGCATCAAGATCGAGGTCACCCAGTTCAACGACTACGTCGAATCGATGAACCAGTATACCGCCGGCGCCTTCGATGCCGTGACGCTGACCAATATGGACGGCCTGTCGATCCCGGCTGCCGGCGGCGTCGATACGACAGCCGTCATTGTCGGCGACTTCTCGAACGGCAATGATGCCGTCATTCTCAAGGACAAGGCGAGCCTTGCGGACATCAAGGGACAGAACGTCAATCTCGTCGAATTTTCCGTCTCGCACTATCTGCTGGCCCGCGCGCTCGAAAGCATCAAGATAACCGAGCGCGACGTGAAGGTGGTCAACACCTCCGATGCGGATATGGTCGCAGCCTACAAGACGGCTGACGTGACCGCAGTCGTCACCTGGAACCCGCTGGTCTCGACCATCCTCGAGGACCCCACGGCCAAAAAGGTCTTCGACAGCTCGCAAGTGCCGGGCGAGATCATCGACCTGATGGTCGCCAATACCGGTGTGCTGAGGGACAATCCGAACTTCGGCAAGGCGCTCGCCGGCATCTGGTATGAGACCGCAGCACTGCTGACTGCCGACAGTGCCGACGGCAAGGCTGCCCGCGAGGCAATGGGCTCGGCATCCGGTACTGATCTGAAGGGCTACGAATCCCAGCTTGCCGTCACAAAGCTTTTCGACAAGCCGGCCGATGCCGTTGCCTTCACCGCCTCGGACGGCCTGCCGAAGACGATGGATCTCGTTCGTAACTTCCTGTTCGAAAAGGGCCTGCTCGGCAATGGCGCGCCGTCGGCCGACGTTATCGGCATCGAAATGCCTGACGGCAAGGTTCTCGGCGACAGCGGCAACGTCAAGCTGCGCTTTACCGAGACCTACATGAAGGCGGCCGCCGACGGTTCGCTCTGAGCGATGTCCAAGCAGCGGTGCGGCCTTGACTGCACCGCCCACACTTCATCAGCGGAGCTTTCCTCATGCGCTGGATCAACACGAGGCCGAGCCGAGGCGCGCAGCTTGCCTTGACGCTGCTGCCCTTCGTGCTGCTGATCGTTGCCTATACTTTCGGCTCGGCGGCACGGCTGGCGGAAAACGCCAACGACAAGCTGCTGCCCGGTCTTACCGGTTTTGCCGATGCGATCGACCGCCTGGCCTTCATCGCCGATCCGCGTACCGGTCAATACCTGCTCTGGTCCGATACGGGTGCGAGCCTGGTCCGCCTGTTTGCCGGCCTTGGGATCTCCACGATCACCGCGCTCGTCATCGGCATGCTGATCGGCATGCTGCCTTATCTCCGGGCGCTGCTCTCTCCTTTCGTTGCGGTCATTTCCATGGTGCCGCCGCTGGCGCTGCTGCCGATCCTCTTCATCGCCATGGGGCTTGGCGAAGCCTCGAAGATCGCGCTCATCGTCATCGGCGTTGCGCCGACGATGATCCGCGACCTTGCGCTGAAGGCGCTGGAGCTGCCGCGTGAGCAGATCGTCAAGGCTGAAACGCTCGGCGGCTCCTCCTGGCAGATCGGCCTTCGTGTCGTGCTGCCGCAGATCCTGCCACGGTTGATCACCTGCCTCAGGCTTCAGCTCGGTCCTGCCTGGCTGTTCCTGATCGCCGCCGAAGCGATCTCGTCGGATTCCGGCCTCGGCTACCGCATATTCCTCGTCCGCCGCTATCTCTCGATGGACGTCATCTTTCCCTATGTCGTCTGGATCACGCTGCTCGCTGTGGTCATGAACTACATTCTCGATCGCATCCGCATCGCCGTCTTCCCCTGGTCCGAACTGGAGAAGCAGGCATGAGCGAACTGGTGATCGAAAAGGTCTGGAAGGAATATGGCGACCAGATTGTGCTCGAAAATGTATCGCTGACCGTTGCCTCGCGCGCCTTCGTCGCCCTTGTCGGTCCGTCCGGCTGCGGCAAGTCGACGTTCCTGCGCATGCTGCTTGGCCAGGAGCGGCCAACGCGCGGCGCGATCCTGCTCGACGGCGAAGCTCTGCCGCAGGAGCCGGGGCCGGATCGCGGCGTCGTCTTCCAGCGTTATTCCGTCTTCCCGCATCTGACCGTCCTCGGCAATGTGCTGCTTGGGCGCGAACTCTCAGGGTCTCGCTATAAAGCCAAGCTTTTCGGCGCTGCTCGTCGCAACGCCGTCGACGAAGCCCGGCGACTGATCGGCGAGGTCGGCCTTTCCGGCGCCGAGGGCAAATATCCGGCGCAACTATCAGGCGGCATGCAGCAGCGCCTGGCGCTGGCCCAGGCCCTGATCATGAAGCCGAAGGTGCTGCTGCTCGATGAGCCCTTCGGCGCACTCGACCCCGGCATTCGCGCCGAGATCCACACGTTGATGAAGCGGCTCTGGCACGAAACCCAGATGACCGTCGTCATGGTGACGCACGATATGCGCGAGGCCTTCACGCTGGCGACGCGAGTCGTAGCCTTCGAGCGCCGGCGCGACCGCCCGGAGGAGAAGGAGCGCTACGGCGCGACGATCACCAAGGACATCTCCATCTGGCCGCCGAGGCTTGCCGGCGCGCCCACCATCTTCAGCCCCGACCGGGACGGCCCGGTCATTTCTCTGGGCCTTCGCCGGGACGACCCGGCTTCCAGTCCGTCAGGAGAAAAATCATGATGCATGTCAGACGTTCGCCCGAAGAGATCGCCGCCAACCGGCAGCGTTATGAGGAACATCAGAGGAAGGGGCTGGAATTTGCGCCGAAGGCCTTGCCGGCGCCAAGCCCCCTGCCCGCCCCCGCAATCGATGCGGCTGCGATCATCCATCAGGAGACCATCCCCGGCGGCTGGTACTGGTCGACTGCGCTGAAGCGCGGCGAGGCGCTCCGCATTGACCAGGGCGAAGGCGGATCGACCGTGGCGCTCGTTGCCTGGAACGCCACTGACACCAGCGAAAGGCTCAATCTCGTCGATACGGTCAAGGTGCAGTGGACGACCGCCCTCGGCAAGGGCCGCGTTATCTTCTCGGATATGGGCCGGGTGATGTTTTCATTGATCGAGGATAGCTCCGGCGCCCATGACTGCCTGATGGGTGGCTCGACGGCAGCTTCGAACGCCGCAAAATATCCTGGCGTCAAGACCCGCAACACCCGCGACAATCTCGTGCTCGTCGCCGGCAAGCTTGGTCTCACCAGACGCGATATTCCTGCGATTCTCAATCTCTTCGCCCCCGTCCGCGTCGACGATGACGGCGGCTTCCATTGGCGCGGCAAGCTTTCCAACAGCGGCGATTATGCTGAGCTGCGCGCCGAGATGGACATGATCGTCGGCTTCTCGAATTGCCCGCATCCGCTTGATCCCGACCCAATCCATGCGCCGAAGCCTGTTGTCGTCACCCGCTTTCGCGCACCCGCGCCCGCAGCCGACGATCTCTCGCGCACGGCGACCGCCGAAGCCCTTCGCGGCTTCGAGAACAACGCCTCGATGCTGGCCTGAGGGAGGATGACGATGACCGATTTCATCAAGACTTCAGCTTCGCGCAGCCTCGAAAACGCTGTGCAGGATCATTTCATCCCGGCCGAAGCGCCGTGGTCCGGCATCGTGCGCAAGGACCAGACGATCCGCATCGAAGACAGCTACGGCCAACAGGCAATCGATACGCTGTTTTATCGCGCCGATGATTTTGCCGAGCGTTATTCCAACCAGGATACGATGCGGGCGCAAGGTGGCGCCTATATCGGCACCGGCACGAAGATCATCTCGAACGAAGGCAACGTGATGCTTGTCATGACGGCCGACAGCTGCGGCCGCCATGATACATCAGCCGGCGCCTGCTCCTGCGAAAGCAACACGGTGCGCTTCGGCCACGGCACGAAATACCTGCATGCCTGCCGCGACAATTTTGTGCTCGAGGTGACAAAACACGGCATGAGCAAGCGCGACATCGTGCCGAACATCAATTTCTTCATGAACGTGCCGATCAAGCCGAATGGCGAGATGACGATCGTCGACGGCATTTCCGCGCCTGGTGACTATGTCGAGCTGGTGGCGGAGATGGACGTGCTTTGCGTCATCTCCAATTGCCCGCAGATCAACAATCCCTGCAACGGTTTCGATCCGACACCGATCCGGGTGCTGATCTGGGACGGCGAGGACTGATCGATGTTCACCAAGGTCCTTATCGCCAATCGCGGCGAAATCGCCGTCCGCGTCATCCGCACATTGAAGAGGATGGGTATTGCCTCAGTTGCCGTCTATTCCGATGCCGATCGATTTTCGAAGCCGGCGCTGACCGCCGATGAAGCCGTCCGCCTCGGCCCGGCACCGGCCGCCGAAAGCTATCTCAACGTCGATGCCGTCATCGCCGCCTGCAAGGCGACGGGCGCCGAAGCCGTGCATCCGGGCTATGGCTTCCTCTCGGAGAATATCGGCTTTGCCGAGCGGCTCGCTGCCGAAGGCATCGCCTTCATCGGTCCACGGCCGGAGCATCTCTCGGCCTTCGGCCTGAAGCATACGGCACGCGAACTGGCGAAAGCGAGCGGCGTGCCGCTGCTGCCCGGCACCGATCTGCTGCAGAGCGTCGAAGAGGCGCTTTCGGCCGCAGAGACCGTCGGTTATCCCGTCATGCTGAAAAGCACGGCCGGCGGCGGCGGCATCGGCATGCAGCTCTGCGCCGACGCAGCAAGCCTGAAGGCCTCCTTCGAAAGCGTACAGCGGACCGCCCGCGCCAGCTTCGGCGACGCGCGCGTCTATATCGAGCGCTTCGTTGCTGACGCACGCCATGTCGAGGTGCAGATCTTCGGCGACGGCAAGGGCGGAGTGATCGCGCTCGGCGAACGTGACTGCTCGCTGCAGCGGCGAAACCAGAAGGTCGTCGAGGAGACGCCTGCGCCTGGCCTTTCCGCGGAGATACGGGCGCAGTTGCACAAGGCGGCGGTCGATTTGGGAAGCTCGGTCTCCTATGAATCGGCCGGCACTGTCGAATTCATCTATGATCCCCAGCGCGAGGAATTCTATTTCCTCGAGGTCAATACCCGCCTGCAGGTCGAGCATCCTGTCACGGAAGCCGTCTTCGGCATCGATCTCGTCGAATGGATGATCCGCCAGGCGGCCGGCGAAGACGTGCTCTCAGGCGCCAGAGGCCTGACGCCGAAGGGTGCGGCGATCGAGATGCGGATCTATGCCGAGATGCCGCATGCCGATTTCCGCCCGAGCGCCGGCCTGCTGACCGAAGTGATTTTTCCGGAGAGTGCCCGCGTCGACGGTTGGATCGAGACGGGAACCGAGGTGACGCCCTTCTACGACCCGATGCTCGCCAAGCTGATCGTGGCGGCGGAAGACCGGCCGGCGGCGATCGAGAAACTGAAGGCCGCGCTTGCGGCGACATCGATATCAGGCATCGAGACCAATCTCGATTATCTGAGAACTATTGCCGCTTCCGAACTGCTTGCCAGCGCCAAGGTGGCGACGACGGCGCTGCGCGACTTCGCCTTCGTTCCCGATGTCGTCGAGATTCTCGCCCCCGGCGCACAGTCGAGCATCCAGGAACTGCCGGGACGACTCGGCCTCTGGCATGTCGGCGTGCCACCGAGCGGTCCGATGGACGAGCGCTCCTTCCGCCATGCCAACCGGCTGGTCGGCAATGACGATGTGACGGCCGCACTGGAACTGACGGTCTCTGGCCCGACGCTGCGGTTTTATGCCGACCAGACGATCGCGCTCGCCGGCGCTCGCATGGCGATGACATGCGACGGCACAAGGCTGCCGCATGATGCGCCGGTGCTGATCCGGGCCGGCCAGGTTCTGTCAATCGGTACGATCGAAGGACCGGGACAGCGCGCCTATCTCGCCGTCGCCGGTGGTTTTGCCGCGCCCGTCGTGCTCGGCTCGCGCGCGACCTTCGGCCTTGGCCAGTTCGGCGGCAACGCCACCGGCACCCTGAAGACAGGGAATGTGCTGCATTTTGCCCGCCAAGCGCCGGTCGAACCAGCCAAGCTCGTGGAGCCGGCCGCCTTGACGCGCGAATGGGATGTCGGCGTGGTTTATGGCCCGCATGGCGCACCGGATTTCTTTCAGGATAGCGATATCGAAACGCTGTTTTCGACGGCTTACGAGGTGCATTTCAACAGCGCCCGCACCGGTGTGCGCCTCATCGGCCCGGCCCCGCTTTGGGCGCGCAGCGACGGCGGCGAGGCGGGGCTGCATCCCTCCAACCTGCACGACAATGCCTATGCGATCGGGGCGATCGATTTCACCGGTGATATGCCGATCATTCTCGGTCCCGACGGTCCGAGCCTTGGTGGCTTCGTCTGCCCGGCGGTGATTGCCCGCGACGAGCAGTGGAAGATGGGTCAGTTCAAGCCCGGCGACCGTATCCGTTTTCATGCCTTAGCGCGGCCGGAAGACCCGATTGCCGGTCCAGCGGTGCGGCGGCCCACGGAAGAGACGGGTTCGCCGATCCTTGGCATCAGCGAGGATGGCCCGGTTTCTGTCGTCTATCGCCGCCAGGGTGACGACAATCTGCTCGTTGAATATGGGCCGATGACGCTCGATATCGCCCTTCGGCTGCGGGTGCACTTGCTGATGCAGGCAGTCATAGAGGCCCGCTTGCCCGGCGTCGTCGACCTCACCCCCGGTATCCGCTCGCTGCAGATCCATTACGACGGCACGCAGCTGACGCGCCGGCGCCTGCTGGGGCTGCTCTCCGAGATCGAAGCGACGCTTCCGGCAGCCCAGGAGGTCAAGGTGCCGAGCCGCATCGTCCATCTGCCGCTTTCCTGGAATGATCCGGATGCCGAGCTTGCGATGCGCAAGTATCAGGAACTCGTGCGCCCGAACGCGCCCTGGTGCCCGTCGAATATCGAGTTCATCCGCCGCATCAACGGTCTTCCCGACGAACAGGCCGTGCGCGATATCGTCTTTGATGCCAGCTACCTCGTGCTGGGACTCGGCGATGTTTATCTCGGTGCGCCGGTTGCGACCCCGACCGATCCGCGTCATCGCCTCGTGACGACGAAATACAATCCGGCCCGCACCTGGACGCCGGAAAATGCGGTCGGCATCGGCGGCGCCTATATGTGCATCTACGGCATGGAAGGACCGGGCGGCTACCAGCTCTTCGGCCGCACGATCCAGGTCTGGAACACATGGCGGGAGACACCGGCTTTTGCCAGGGGAAAACCCTGGCTGCTCAACTTCTTCGACCAGATCCGTTTCTTCCCGGTCAGCAATCAGGAGCTGACGGAGGCGCGCGCCGCCTTCCCGCATGGCGGCTATCCCATCCGAATCGAAGAGACGGAATTCTCCTATGCCGCCTACGAGAAAGAGTTGCAGATCAATTCGGCGTCGATCAGCCGCTTCAAGGCAACACAGCAGGCCGCCTTCGATACTGAGCGCCAGCGCTGGAAGGAAGCCGGGCTCGACAGCTTCGTCACTGACGAAGGCACGGGCGAAAGCCCGGACGGGGATATTCCCGACGGCTGCTTCGGGGTTGCCAGCGCCGTACCCGGCAATATCTGGAAATTGCTGGTCGAGCCGGGCGCCCCGGTTGCGGCCGGCGATACACTTGCCATCATCGAATCGATGAAAATGGAAATCAACGTCACCGCCCATGCGGCAGGCCGCGTCCGCGATCTGCGCGCCGGGCCGGGAAGAAACGTCAAAGCCGGCGATATCATCGTCGTTCTGGAGGAATGCTGACATGCTGCCGACCATCCTCGATCTCTCAAGCCTTCGCGCCGCCTATCAATCCGGCCTGACGCCGCTCGACGCCATCGAAGAGGTGATTGCGCGGCGCGCCGCCTCGAAAGATCCGGCAATCTTCATCACCCCGGTGCCGGATGAGGAGCTGCGCGCTGCCGCGAAAGCCTTGATGGCATGCGCGCCTGAGGCAAACAGCCTACCGCTCTGGGGCGTGCCCTTCGCCGTGAAGGACAATATCGATGCCGCCGGCCTGCCGACGACCGCCGCCTGCCCGGCCTATGAGTATCGGCCGGAGGCCGACTCCACCGTCGTTGCACGGTTGAAGGCGGCCGGCGCCATCATTATCGGCAAGACCAATCTCGATCAGTTCGCGACCGGCCTCAACGGCACGCGCTCGCCCTATGGCGCGCCGCGTTCGGTCTTCGATGCGGCCTATATCTCAGGTGGTTCGAGTTCCGGATCGGCGGTCACGGTGGCTTCCGGCCTTGCAACCTTCGCCCTCGGCACCGATACGGCGGGCTCCGGCCGCGTGCCTGCCGCCTTCAACAATCTGGTCGGCATCAAGCCGACGCCGGGTCTCTTGCCGAATACCGGCGCTATACCGGCGTGCAAGAGCGTCGACTGCATCACGATTTTTGCTGCGACCGTCTCTGACGGTGTTGCGATCCGCAAGGTCGCCGAAGGCTTCGATGCCACCGATGCTTTCTCGCGTCGCGCCAAGCCGGCGAACCTGCCTGTGTCGGGCTTGCGCATCGGCGTCCTCACCGACGCCGAGCGGGAGTTCTTCGGCGACAAGGAGGTGGAGGCGCTCTACGACCGGGCGATCGAGCGGGCCAGAGCGCTCGGCGCGACCATCGTGCCGTTCGACTACGCGCCATTCCGCGAGGCCGCCGCCCTTCTCTATGACGGGCCGTGGGTCGCCGAGCGCCTGGCGGCGGTCGAGACCTTCCTCGCCACGAATGCCGCCGATTTTGATCCGACCGTCAGAGGCATCATCGAGGGCGCCAAGGGCAAGACCGCAGTCGAGGCCTTCAACGGCCGATACCGGCTGGAAGAATTGCGCCGCAAGACCGAGGCCGAATGGGAAACGGCCGACGTGCTTCTGCTGCCAACGGCGCCGACTACCTACACGGTCGCCGATATGCTGGCCAATCCCGTCGTGCTCAACGGCCGCCTTGGCCGTTACACCAATTTCGTCAACCTTCTCGATTGCGCGGCGATCGCCGTTCCGGCCGGCTTCGGAAAAGGTGGGCTGCCGGGCGGCGTTACCGTCATTGCACCTGCCTTCACCGACGATGCGCTGGCGCCGCTTGCCGATGCGCTGCACCGCGCAGCAAGCTCCGGCATGGGCATCGACCGGCAGGCTGCGATCCCCGAAGCAAGCCCTGTTGTGCATGGCGATGACGGCCTGGTGCCGATCGTCGTCGTTGGGGCGCATCTGACCGGTATGCCTCTCAACCACGAACTGACCCGACCGGGCGGCAGGCGCATCAAATCCTGCCGTACTGCACCGGATTACCGCCTTTTCGTCCTACCCGATACCGTCCCGCCGAAGCCAGGCCTAATCCGCGAACCCGGCTTTGACGGCAAAGGCCTCGAAGTTGAGGTTTGGAAAGTCACCGCGGAAGCTTTCGGGCGCTTTGTCCAGAGCATCCCGGCGCCGCTCGGCATAGGCAAGGTAACGCTCGATGACGGTTCCCAAATTTCAGGTTTTCTCTGCGAGGCTCATGCAATCGAAGGGGCGCGCGAAATCACTGAATTGGGAGGCTGGCGCGCCTACGTCACGGATCAAAGGATCCCGAAATGAAATGAGCACGAAGTATCATCTCAAAAAGATCCTCCTGGCGATACTTGAAGGCCTTGAAGCACGAAGCGACGCGCGCCGGTTCGGTCGCGCAAGAAGGTGATTGACCATCGGTCAAACCCTTCGCCGCAGGATCACGTGACGGGCCGTGCCGGGGCGGGGCGCGCTTTTTCGTCCTGAATTACGCAAAAATAAGAGCTTAGAGCGGTTCTGCGCTTCCGTTAAAAGCTGAACCGCTCTAGCAGCGCCTGATATTTGGCGCAGTGTCCTTGTTACTCCCCGGCCGTTGCAAACACCGCGCTGGCATCGCTGACAATTTCCACATGAGAATATGCCGCCTGCCCCGCAGCCGCGGTGTCCGCGCGCATGATCGCGGTCACGATCCGGCTGTGCTCCTCATAGGATTTCGCCAGACGCCCGGGCAGACGGAACTGCGCCCGCCGAAAAGGCGCCAGCCGCGCCCGCGTCTGCGTCACCATCTCGAAGACATGGTCGTTATGCGCGCCGCGATAAAGTCGGGTATGGAATTGGGTGTTGTAAGCCGAATATTCCTCTTCCGCGCCGGCATGCACGAGCCTTACTGATGCCAGATGCTCCAACTCCAACGCACGCCGCTCATCCACCGTCATGCGCTCAGCCGAGAGCCTGGCGCAGATTGCTTCAAGCTCCGCCATCGCCTCGAACATCGAATGCAAATAGGCCTCACTGACATTGGTAACGAGGGCACTGCGGTTTGGCTCGCGCGCAATCAATCCCATGGCGCCCAGCTCACGCAGAGCCTCTCGTACCGGTGTGCGCGAAACGTCGAAACGAACCGCGAGCGACACCTCGTCCAACTTCGCGCCAGGCAGGATTTCACCTGTGACGATCATATCGGCAATCGCCCGCACCATCTGTTCGACGGTGGTTCCGCTACGGATCACTTCTTTGCGCCTCGTCTGCTTCACAATACGAATCTGCTCACATCACCACTCTGCATACAGATGACGTTCGGGACTCGATAAGTCAAATCGAGGAGCGAAGCTATTGTTAAATTTCCGCTTTCTGATGAGTAAGAGAGCTTGAGAAGGACGGCGTAGTACTGCCTGACAATGCAGAATGAATAAGAAATACCTTTTGATTACTTTTTACGCAGCAATTCGAATAATCTGTATGCACTTTGCAGCGTGCAAACTTTGCACAAAGAAATAAATCATAAAAACCAATAGATTGGTTTCTGGCATGCACATTGCATGCACTTTTCTGTACCGTTCGCAACCGGCCCAGCGCCGCAAGGAGCATTCCGATGACCAAACTCCTTTCCATGAACCGCCGCAATTTCCTCCAGGCTTCCGCTGCCGGTGCGCTCGCCGGCGCCATGCCCGGCCTGATCGGCTCCTCCGCCGCAGCCCAAACCGCGCTGACCGTCGGCTTCATCTATGTCGGCCCCAAGGACGACTACGGCTATAACCAGGCGCATGCGGAAGGTGCGGCCGTTATCAAGGCGATGCCTGGTGTGACGTTGGTCGAAGAAGAGAATGTGCCGGAGACCGTCGATGTCCAGAAGACCATGGAATCCATGATCAACCTGGACGGCGCGACCCTGCTCTTTCCGACCTCCTTCGGCTACTTCGACCCGCACATGCTGGCCATGGCCGCCAAACATCCGGACATCCAGTTCCGCCACTGCGGCGGTCTCTGGCAGGAAGGCAAGAACCCGGCCAATACGGGCTCCTATTTCGGTTATATCTTCCAGGGCCAGTATCTGAACGGCATCGCCGCCGGCCATGCGACGAAGAGCAAGAAGATCGGCTTTGTCGCCGCCAAGCCGATCCCTCAGGTTCTGCAGAATATCAACGCCTTCCTGCTCGGCGCGCGTACAGTCGATCCTGGTATCACCTGCCAGGTGATCTTCACCGGCGAATGGTCGCTCGCCGTCAAGGAGGCCGAAGCCACCAATGCGCTGGTCGATCAGGGCGCCGACGTCATCACCTGCCACGTCGACAGCCCCAAAGTGGTCGTCGAGACGGCTGCCGGCCGCGGCGCCTTCGTCTGCGGCTATCATGCCAACCAGAGCCCGCTTGCTCCTGAAAAGTATCTCACCGGTGCCGAATGGGCCTGGGGCAACGTCTATAGCGATTTCGTCAAGAAGGCGCAGGCCGGCGAAAAGCTCGGCAACTTCGTGCGTGGCGGCCTGAAGGACGGCTTCGTGAAGATGAGCGCGCTCGGCTCCGCCGTCTCCGCGGAGGGCCGCAAGGCCTTCGAAACCACGCAGGCGGAGATGATGAAGGGCGGCTTCTCGGTCTTCAAGGGTCCGTTGAAGGACAATAAGGGTGACACCGTCGTGGCTGCCGACAAGAGCTACGCCGAAGACGCGATCGAGCTCGAAAGCATGAATTATCTGGTCGAGGGCGTGGTCGGGTCCACAGCGTAAACCACAAAGGGAGAAGCGCCATGACCATCGAGGCCAATGATCCCGCACTAGCCATCGTGGAAAAACCGGCTTCGCTGCGCCCCGTCCTTGAATGGATCGCGCGGCGAGCCGAGCCTGTTGTCATCGGCCTCGCGGCCATCCTGATCGGTCTTGCGCTCTTCTCCCTCTTCATCCTGGCGGTCGGCAAGTCGCCGACCACCCTCTTCCAACTGATGTATACCGGCGGCTTCGGCAGCTGGTTTTCGGTGCAGAACAGCTTAAGTCGTGCCGCACCCCTTCTCCTGACGGCACTCTGCGTCGCCCTGCCCGCCCGTCTCGGCCTCGTCATCATCGGCGGGGAAGGAGCGGTCGTGCTGGGCGGCGTTGCTGCCGCAGCCATGGCTCTGCCGCTCGCCGGCACCACGCCTGTTTTCCTCACCCTCATTCTGATGGCAATCGCTGCCATGGTGGTCGGCGGCATCTGGATCGGCCTTGCCGGTTTCCTGCGCCACTACCGCGGCGTCAACGAAACCATCTCCTCGCTGCTGCTCTCCTATATCGCCATCGCCCTGATGAACCAGTTCGTCGAAGGGCTGCTCCGCGATCCTGCAAGCCTCAACAAGCCGTCGACCAGGCCGCTGCCGGCGGACTACATGCTCGGCAATATTCCCGGCATGGACGTGCATTGGGGCCTGGTCATCGGCATCCTCGCCTGCATGGTCTCCTGGATCGTGATCGAAGCGACGAGCTACGGTTTTGCCGCCCGCATCGCCGGCGGCAACGTGCGCGCCGCCCAGATCCAGGGACTGCCGGTCGGCAAGCTGATCGCCGGATTTACCGCGCTTGCCGGCAGCTTTGCTGGTCTGGCGGGCATGATCGAAGTGGCGGCAGTGCAGGGAAGTGCCAACGCCTCGCTTGCCGCGGGCTATGGTTATACCGGCATCCTCGTCGCCTTCCTCGCCAGGCACAATCCGCTGGCGATCATTCCGGTCGCGATCCTGCTCGGCGGCATTGACGCCTCGGGCGGCCTCATCCAGCGGCGCATGGGCCTGCCGGATGCGACGGTTCTGGTGCTGCAGGGGACGCTCTTCATCGTCATTCTGTTCTGCGAAACCTTCTACGGCCGCTTCAAGATATTCAATCCCGACCTATGGAAAAGGAGCCTCTGATGGAAGAGACAGGCATCGGCATCTGGGGCGTGCCGCTGGCGATCTTCGCGGGCGCCATCCGCGTTTCCACCCCATTCATCTTCGTCAGCCTCGGCGAGACGATCACCGAACGCTCCGGCCGCATCAATCTCGGGCTCGAAGGCACGCTCGTCTTCGGCGCCATGACGGCCTATGCGGTGGCCGTCATGACCGGCTCGCCGACCCTCGGTGTGCTGGCTGCCATGATGGCGGGCGCGATCTTCGGCCTCATCCACGGCTGGATTTGCAAGTTCCCCAAGGTCAACGACATCGCCATCGGCATCGCCATGATGCAGTTCGGTCTCGGCATGGCGTTCTTCCTCGGCAAATCCTTCATCCAGCCGGTTGCCCCGAAACTACCCTCGATCCCGCTCGGCGGCTGGTCGAGCACTCCGCAGGTCCAGGCGGCGCTCAATATCAACGTGCTGTTCTTCATCGGCGCGGCACTTGCCCTCTTCCTGTTCTGGGCCTTCAAGAACACCCGCATCGGCCTGATCCTGCGCGTCGTCGGTGATAGCACCGACGCGGCCCGGGCCATGGGCATCCACCCGGATCGGGTTCGCTTGCTGGCAACGGCAGTGGGCGGTTCGCTGGCGGCAATCGGCGGCGCCTACCTCTCGCTCTATTATCCGGGCTCATGGAACGAAGGCATCTCGTCGGGCCAGGGCCTGATGGCCGTGGCTCTCGTCATCTTCGCTCGCTGGAATCCGATCGGCTGTTTCCTGGCTGCCCTGCTTTTCGGCGGCGCCGGCGCGCTCGGCCCGGCGCTGCAATCGGTCGGCGTCACACAAGGCTACTACCTTTTTTACGCCGCGCCTTACGTGCTCACCCTCATCATCCTGATCGCCACGTCCTCGCCCACCCGTTCGCTCGCGGGTGCGCCGGGTGCGCTGTCGCTCACGAAATAACGGAGCATTCCGATGAACGGACTTGGCGGTCTCAACAAATCCGAACACGGCGTCGGTATCGGCCTCGTTCAGCTCCAGCTGCCGGTGACCGTCACCAAAGCGGACTTGGCAAAACAGACGCAGGTGATCGTCGATCTGGTGGCCAAAGCACGGCGCAATCAGCCGGGCATGGACCTCGTCGTCTTTCCCGAATACGCGCTGCATGGCCTTTCCATGGACATCAATCCGGAGATCATGTGCACGCTCGACGGGCCGGAGGTCGCGGCCTTCAAGCAGGCCTGCAGGGACAACCGGATCTGGGGCTGCTTCTCGATCATGGAGCTGAACCCTGGCGGCATGCCCTACAATTCCGGCATCGTCATCGACGATCAGGGCCAGTTGAAGCTCTATTACCGCAAGATGCATCCCTGGATCCCCGTCGAGCCCTGGGAGCCCGGCGATCTTGGCATCCCTGTCATCGAAGGCCCCCGAGGCGCCAAGCTCGCGCTGATCATCTGCCATGACGGCATGTTCCCGGAGATGGCGCGCGAATGCGCCTATAAAGGCGCCGAAATCATGATCCGTACGGCCGGCTACACGGCGCCGATCCGCGACGCCTGGCGCTTCACCAACCAGGCCAACGCCTTCTGCAACCTGATGGTCACCGTGAATGTCTGCATGTGCGGCTCGGACGGCACCTTCGATTCCATGGGTGAAGGCATGATCTGCAATTTCGACGGCACGGTCATCGCGCACGGCACATCCGGCCGCGTCAACGAGATCATCACCGCCGAGGTGCGCCCTGACCTGGTGCGCGAGGCCCGGCTCGGCTGGGGCGTGGAGAACAATATCTATCAGTTCGGCCATCGCGGCTACGTCGCCGTTGCCGGCGGCGCCCAGGATGCGCCCTACACTTACATGCACGACCTTGTCGCCGGCAAATACCGCCTGCCTTGGGAAGACGAGATAAAGGTCAAGGATGGCACGTCCTGCGGATTTGACAAGCCGATGCGCCGTTACGGCGAACCCCTCAAACCTGCCGCGGAATAGGAGAGAGAATGATGGACGCGATGGTCGAAACCGAAGGGCATTTTATCGACGCCGATCCGTATCCGTGGCCCTATAACGGCGCTCTGAGGCCTGACAATACCGCCCTCATCATCATCGACATGCAGACGGATTTCTGCGGCAAGGGCGGCTATGTCGACCATATGGGCTACGACCTGTCGCTGGTGCAGGCGCCGATCGAACCCATCAAACGCGTGCTTTCCGCCATGCGGGCCAAGGGCTACCACATCATTCATACCCGCGAGGGCCATCGCCCCGACCTCGCCGATCTGCCGGCCAACAAACGCTGGCGCTCGCAGCGGATCGGCGCCGGCATCGGTGATCCCGGCCCCTGCGGCCGCATCCTGACGCGGGGCGAACCCGGCTGGGACATCATTCCCGAACTCTACCCGATCGAAGGCGAGACGATCATCGACAAGCCCGGCAAGGGTTCGTTCTGCGCCACCGACCTCGAACTCATCCTCAACCAGAAGCGCATCGAGAACATTATCCTCACCGGGATCACCACCGATGTTTGCGTCTCGACGACGATGCGCGAGGCGAACGACCGCGGTTACGAATGCTTGCTGCTGGAGGATTGCTGCGGTGCGACCGACTTCGGAAACCATCTCGCTGCCATCAAGATGGTGAAAATGCAGGGCGGTGTCTTCGGCTCGGTCTCCAATTCCGCGGCTCTAGTCGAGGCGCTGCCCTGATGCCGTCATTGCGGGCCCATGTCTTTCGCGTGCCAGCCGACGGCCCCGATGACGTTGCCGGCGTCGAGGCGCTCTTTGCCAGCGGCCTTCAGGCGAACAACGTCGTCGCCGTTCTCGGCAAGACGGAAGGCAACGGCTGCGTCAATGATTTTACCCGCGGTTATGCCACCCGCAGCTTCGAGACATTGTTCAGTAGATATGGCGTCGACGGCGTCTCCATCATCATGTCCGGCGGCACCGAGGGGGCGCTCTCGCCGCATTGGACGGTTTTTGCGCGTGAAACCGTAGAAACCCCGGGCGAACGGGCGCTGGCCATTGGTGTGTCGCGTACCCCCGCGCTGCCCCCCGAACATCTCGGGCGCCGGGAACAGATCCTGCTCGTTGCCGAAGGCGTGAAGTCCGCGATGAGGGATGCCGGCATCGATGATCCCGCCGATGCCCATTTCGTGCAGATCAAGTGTCCGCTGCTCACCTCGCGCCGGATTGCCGAGGCCGAGGCAGCAGGCAGGACGGTCGCAACCCACGACACGCTGAAATCCATGGGCCTCTCGCGCGGCGCTTCGGCTCTCGGCGTCGCCGTGGCACTCGGCGAGATAGATGCGACATCGATCAACGATGCCGACATCTGCACACGTTTCGATCTCTTTTCCCGCTGCGCCTCAACCTCGTCCGGGGTCGAACTCACCGATCACGAAATCATCGTCCTCGGCATGAGCGCAAAATGGTCCGGTCCGCTGTCGATCGACCACGCGGTCATGCGGGATGCGATCGACGCGCATTCCGTCAGGAAAGCCCGCGAACGCCTGCCGGAAAACAGCCGGCTGGCGGCGGTTCTCGCCAAGGCCGAGCCGGACCCGTCCGGCAGGATCGGCGGCAGGCGCCACACGATGCTCGATGACTCGGATATTGCAGGCACCCGCCATGCCCGTGCCTTCGTCGGCGGCGTTCTCGCCGGCATCTTCGGCATTACCGATCTCTATGTGTCCGGCGGCGCCGAACACCAGGGTCCGCCCGGCGGCGGTCCCGTCGCCATCATCGTCGAAAAGGAGCAATGAAGTGAGCACAGTCCGCGACACGCCCCTTCCGCAAGCCGGCAAGGCCGTCGGCATCGAGACGCTCGATATGACCATGCGTTTCGGCAGCTTCACCGCGCTCGACAACGTCTCGATCGCCGTTCCGGCCGGGTCTTTTCACGCGCTTCTCGGCGAAAACGGCGCCGGCAAGTCGACACTCGTCAAATGCATCATGGGCTTCTATCACGCAACGTCAGGCTCGTTGTCGGTCGACGGCCGCGAGGTGGCGGTGGCCTCACCCAAGGATGCCGCGGCCTATGGGCTCGGCATGGTCTACCAGCATTTCACACTGGTTCCCTCTCTGACCGGCGCGGAAAACCTGGTCATCAGCCGCACCGAAGTGCCCGCGGTGATCAACTGGGCCAGGGAACGCAAGGATCTGGCGGATTTCATGGAGCGCATGCCGTTCAAGATCCCGCTCGACAGGCCGGTGAGCGAGCTTGCCGCCGGCGAAAAGCAGAAGCTCGAAATCGTCAAGCAGCTCTATCTCGGCCGTTCCTTCCTCGTCCTCGACGAGCCGACCTCGGTGCTGACGCCCGCCGAAGCCGATGAGATGCTCGGCATCGTCCGCGGAATGACCGAGCGCGGCGAGCTCACCGTGCTGATGATTTCCCACAAGTTCCACGAGGTGACCAAGTTCGCCGATGCCGTCTCGATCCTGCGGCGCGGCAAGCTGGTCGGCACCGGCAAGGTCGGCGAGCTCTCCACCGCCGAGATGGCGGCGATGATGATCGGCGACGTCAAGCTCGCCGAGCTCGACAGCCGTCTGCCGGTGGCGGAAGCGGCAAGGCCGGTGCTGACCGTCAGCCAGGTGAAGGCCCCGGATCGCTCCGGGCTGAAGACGATCGAGATCGGCGCGCTTACGGTCCGCTCCGGCGAGATCGTCGGCATTGCCGGCATATCGGGCAACGGCCAGAAGGAACTGACGGAGATTCTGGCCGGCCAGCGCCCGACCGATAGCGGCCAGGTCATGGTCAATGGCGAGGCTTACGGCGCCACCCGCGATGAGACCCGCAAGAATAAGGTGCGTTTCATCCCCGAAGAGCCGTTGCAGAATGCCTGTGCACCCAAGATGACCGTGGGCGAGAACCTTGCGTTCCGCACCTTCGACTTGAAGCAGGACGGCAAGGACGCGATCTGGCTGAACAAGGGCAGCATGAAGAAGCGTGCCTCGGCGCTGATCTCCGACTTCAAGGTCAAGACGGCCTCTTCCTCCTCGCCGATCGCAGCGCTTTCGGGCGGCAACGTGCAGCGGGCGGTGCTCGCCCGCGAACTGACCGGCGATGTCGATCTGCTGATCGTCTCGAACCCCTGTTTCGGTCTCGATTTCTCGGCCGTTGCCGAAATCCGCGCCCGTATCATGAAGGCACGCAATTTGGGCGCCGCCGTGCTGCTGCTTTCCGAAGACCTCGACGAACTGCTCGAAATGTCCGACCGCATCATGGTCATTTCGGAAGGCAAGCTAGTTTACGAGACACCGGCGCTCTCGGCCGATATCGGCGTGATCGGCGCCCACATGGCGGGGCATCATTGATGGCGAAGATCAAAGCCGAACCTTTCGCCTTTCCGGTGAAGCACGATGAGCTCGCCCTCATCGTCATCGACATGCAGCGCGATTTCGCCGAGCCCGGCGGCTTTGGCGCCAGCCTCGGCAATGATGTCAGCCGCATCACGAGGATCGTGCCCGATGTCAAACGCCTGATCCAGGGCTTCCGCAATGCCGGCCTGCCTGTGATCCATACGATGGAGTGCCATCGGCCTGATCTCTCCGACCTGCCGCCGGCCAAACGCGACCGCGGCAATCCGTCGCTCAGGATCGGCGACGAAGGCCCGATGGGCCGCATTCTGATCTCGGGCGAACCCGGCACGGCAATCCTGCCGGAACTCGCTCCTGTGAAGGGCGAAGTCATCATCGAAAAGCCTGGCAAGGGCGCCTTCTACGCCACCGAACTCGGCACAGTGTTGCAGCAGAAGGGCATCAAGCAGCTCGTCTTTGCCGGTGTCACCACCGAAGTCTGCGTGCAGACGACGATGCGCGAAGCAAACGATCGCGGCTATGAATGCCTGCTCGCCGAGGAGGCGACGGAAAGCTATTTCCCGGAATTCAAAGCCGCCGCCATCGCCATGATCCGTGCCCAGGGCGCGATCGTCGGCTGGACCGCCCATGTCGACGACATTCTGGAAAGCATCGCCCATGCCTGAAACGACCCGAGAACGCCTGATCTCAGGCGGCTGGAAGGAGCTGGAATTCGGCCCTTTCCGCGATGCTGTCACCATTCACTGGATCCGCCCCTTCGAGGGCGATCAGCCCGGCGTGGCGCTGTTGAAATATGAACCCGGCGCCTCCGTTCCCCGCCATCGCCACGAGGGGCTCGAGACCATCCTGGTGCTCGACGGCGTTCAATCCGACGAGACGGGCGATTACATCAGCGGCAGTTATATCGTCAATGCGCCGGGCAGCGAACACTCGGTCTGGAGCGATACCGGCTGTGTCGTGCTCATCCAGTGGGACCGGCCCGTGAAAATACTCGAAGAGGAAATTGCCTGAACCCGACATCCGCCGAGGTCTGCCCGACGATCCGGAAGGACATGAACGTCACAGCAGCATCGAGGCCCCGCGATCGATATAGGTGTCCAGGAATTGTTCGAGGCGGGGGTTTCTCGGTCGTTTGAAGACGTCCTGCGGCGGGCCGGTGAACAGCACCTTGCCGTGATCGAGAAAGACGATCTGCTGGCCGACCGTTGCGGCAAATCCGATCTCGTGGGAAACGACGACCATCGTCATGCCCTCGGCGGCGAGATCGCGCATGACGTTCAGCACTTCGCCGGTCAGCTCGGGATCGAGTGACGAAGTCGGCTCGTCAAACAGCATGATCTTCGGGTTGAGGGCAAGCGCCCGGGCGATGGCAACGCGCTGCTGCTGCCCTCCCGAGAGCTGCGACGGATAGTGCCCCGCCCGGCCCTCGAGACCGACCTTGACGAGTTGGGCCATGGCCCGCTCTTCCGCATCCCTGCGGCTCATCTTGTGAACCGTCTTCAGCGCCTCGCTGACATTGCCGAGGGCCGTCATGTGCGGCCAGAGATTGAACTGCTGAAAAACCATCCCGATCTGCGATCGGATCTGCCGGTTCACCGCCGCCGGCACCCGCTCCCGGACGCCCTTGGTGTTTTCCGCAAAGCCAAGCACCTCGCCGTTGACGGTGATCGTCCCCTTCGTCGATTCCTCTAGAAACGCCATGCAGCGCAGCAGCGTACTCTTGCCGGATCCCGACGGGCCGATGACGCAGGAAACTTGTCCCTGCTCGATTTCGAGGTCGATGCCGTGCAACACGGTGGAACCGCCGAACGTCTTGACAAGATTTTTGACTGCGATCGCAGGAACGCTCATATGTTGAAAAACCTGAATCTGGTGAGTTTCGTTTCGGCGAGATGGCCGAGCCAGCCGGTGATTTCGACCAGTACCCAATAAAATAGCGCAAGGACGAAGAGCGCCTCGACGAAAGCATATTGCTGCGAGCCGATGGCGCTGAGTGTCGCCGTTAACTCCGGCACGGTGATGATGGACAGAACGGCCGTCTCCTTCATGAGAATGATCGTCATGTTGACCGAAGGCGGCAGCACCAGCATGGTCATCTCCGGCAGCAATATGCGCCGGATGATCTGCCCTTGTGTCAGGCCAACGCACAGGCCGGCCTCGATATGTCCCTTCGGGACGGCGGCAAAGCCCGAGCGGAAGATCTCACTGAAATAAGCCGCGCCGTAGATGGAAAGGCCGACGATGCCGGCCGGGATCGGATCGAGCGACAATCCGACGAAGGGGCCGCCATAGTAGACGAGGAATATCTGAATCAGGAAGGGCGTGCCGCGCAGCACTGCGATGACAATGCCGAACGCTCTGTCCAGCAGCACGCCGCCAAAACGTCGCGCGACAGCGACAAAGAAACCCAGTACGGCAGCGGCTAGAGTGGTGACGATCCAGATGAGGATGGTGACCCACGCACCGTTGAGGATCTCCGGCAAGTTGCTGAAAATCACATTGGTGTCGAAGGTCATCGCGGCACTCCTGGCAGGGAGCGTTCGATCAGGCCGCCCGCAAGGGCAACGATCCAATTGATGATGAGATAGATCAGACCCGCGGAAGCAAAAATCTCGAGCGGCAGGAAGGTGCTGCCGGCAAGGTCCTGAGCCATGCGCGTCAGCTCGACGATTCCGACGACGGAGACGAGCGAAGACGCCTTCAGAATAAGGATCGCTTCATTGACGAGCGCCGGGAAAGTCAGGCGCAGGGCGATCGGTGCCCTGATACGGCGGAAGATCTGAATGGGAGTCATGCCGACCATTTCGGCAGATTCGACGAGGCCCACGGGAACGCTGGCAAAACCACCGCGCAGATTTTCAGCCTGATAGGCCGCAGTGCACAAGGACAGGCCAATGACGGCCGCAACGATGCTCGGCACGTTGATGCCGATCACCGGCAGCAGATTGTAGATCAGCAACAGCTGGACCAGCAGCGGTGCACCACGAAAGAAACTGATGAAAATCTGCGCCGGCAGCCTGAAAAGCCGTTGCCGTGAGAGCAGCATGGCTGAAATGACGATCGCGATCGCAAAGCCGATCAGGATGGAAACCACGCTGATCGTCACCGTGTAGATCGAGGCTTGCAGAAGCAGTTCGAATAGCTTGATGGACATGGGCGGTGTTTGCCTGGGCGCTGCGGCCGTGAACTCTGATCCCACGGCGGATTGCGCCCCGACCACAGGCGGGGCGCGTTCGTTTCACCGGCGGCTATCAGAATGCCGGATCCTTGACAGCATCAGGCGTCTCGAAAGACGCACCAAACCACTTCTTTTGCAGCTCTGCCATACGTCCGTCTGCCTTGATCTTGAGCATCGCGGCATCGATTGCATCCATCAGGGGCGCATGATCGGCATCCTTGAGACCGATGAAGCCGAAATAGGACTTCTTGCCGAATGGCGGCAGAACAACTTCGAACGTGCCTTTTCGCTGGCTCGCGACGAAGGCGATATTCGGCAGCGAGTTGGCAACGCCGGCAATGCGGCCGGCGGCGAGATCGGCGTAGGATTCGGTAAAGGCTGGATATTCGCGCACGTCGACTTTGGTAGGCAGGGTGCCGGAGAATTCCTTCAACTGGTCGAGCTGGGCGGTTGCCTTGCCGACACCGATCGTTTTGCCGGCAATATCTTCCGGCTTGCTGATCGTCGTGTCGCCAGCCTTCTTCAGAATGGCGATCGTTGCTTCGGCGATCGGCGGCGTGAAGCGATAGCGCTCCAAGCGCTTCTTGGTGATTGTTGCAGGACCTGCGACGACATCGAACTTGCCGGCCTCGAGCGCGGGGAAGACGCCGTCCCAGGGAAGGGCGACCCACTCGATCTTGACGCCGAGTTCCTTGCCGATCTCGGCAAAGAGGTCGACGTTCAAGCCGGTATGTTCGCCGGCATCGATATAGTCGAACGGTGCGAAAGCCGTTTCGGTGCCAACCTTGAGGGTGCCGGCTGCCTTGACGGCTGCCAGCGTGTCGGCTGCGTGGGCGGAAACGGCTGCTCCGATGAGGAACGCAGCGCCGACCAGACCCTTCAGCAGTGAATTTGCCTTCATGATCATCTCTCCAGTTTTATTCCCCCGGCGGAGGAGTTTTGGTTCCGACTTCGATTTCCTCTGCGCGGATTTCTATGTTCCGCTTTTGACTATACAAATAGATATAGGCGGGCCTAGAGTGTCAATGTAAAAGACGAGGAACGCAAAATTTGTGCCGGGTGGCGTCGATGTCGCTGGCATGGCCGTTCCGCATTTATGATCGTTGTCGCCGGATGAGGTGCGGACCTGGTGTCGATTTATCAGCGTATTTTCACGGATATCGAGACGAAGATCATCAGCGGCGATTGGCGGCCCGGCGACCGTATTCCCGTCGAGCATGAACTCGCGGCGGAATATCGCTGCTCGAGGATGACCGTCAGCAAGGCGCTGTCGGCGCTCGCCGAGCGCGGCATGATCGTCAGACGGCGCAAGACGGGTTCGTTTGTCGCATCGCCCCAGATCGACCGCACGGTGATGGATATCCAGGATATCAGCACCGAAGCGGAACTGGCCGGGCACGAACACCGCTTCGAAATCCTCGCCCGCAAGATCGAGCGTCTTGGAGAGGCGGAGGCGCAGCAGCTGTCGGAGCCTGCCGATGCGGAAGTCCTCAGGCTCCAATGCCTGCATATCGTCGATGGCAGGCCGAATGCCATCGAGCGGCGGATCATCATGCTCGATGCTGTCCCACGGGCGAGAGAGGAGAGCTTTGCTTCAATCCCGCCCGGCAAATGGCTGCTTGACGAGGTTCCCTGGTCCAAGGCCAAACATGTCATTCGCGCCGTCTCAGCCGACACCACGACGGCGCGGATCCTGCAGACGGAACGCGGCGAGGCCTGCCTTAGCCTCATCCGCCAGACCTGGCAGAACGGTCGTACGGTGACATATGTCGAGTTTACCCATCCAGGCGACCGGTTCCAGTTTGCGGGGACATTTCATCCGGCAGCAAATTGAATTCGACGCAAATCACGAGAGGTTCTGCAAGTGACCGATGAGCGCCTCAAGGCGATCCCGCTGAAAAGTTTGCAGGCGTTCGAGGCGGTGGGGCGCTGCGGCGGCGTGACGGCCGCGGCACTGGAGCTCAGCGTTTCGCCGGGGGCCATCAGCCAGCAGATTCGCAAGATCGAGAGCTTTCTTGGAATTTCGCTTCTGGAGCGCAGCGGACGAACCGTCGAGCTGACTGCTTGGGGCAGGCTCTACCATCAGGAGATATCGAAGGGGTTCGAGCAATTTGCGCTTGCCCAGCAACTGCTGGAAAAGGCGCGCAACGAGACGGCCTTGGTGCTCAGTGCGCTTTCCTCCGTCGTCAACAAATGGATCGGCAGGCGCATCTTCGACTGGCAGGCGCTTCATCCCGACGTTCCAGTGAGGATTATCGGACGCGACAGGGAGCCTCGGATCGGCTTCGACGATGTCGATTTCCGCGTCAGCTATGGATCGGACGTTCTCCAGCACGAACATTATACCGAACTGTTTCGCGATTGGGTGGTGCCGGCCTGTTCGCCGGCGCTAATGCAAGATCGCGCGCATGCGGCTCGCGATCTTTTCGAACAGCCCCTCCTTCACGTCGAGTGGGAACGGCACTTCACCCCCTACCCCAGCTGGGCGGAGTTTGCCGCCAAAGCCGGCGTCTCCTTCGATGCGTCGACGCCCGGCCTCTCCTTCACCCTGTCGAGCAGTGCAATTGACGCAGCCGTCAACAAGCGCGGCGTCGTGCTTGCACAAATGTCGATGATATCAGATGAGCTTGAGGCGCAAACGCTCGTCATTCCGGTCGACATGCGCATTGCACTGCGTGAAAGCTATTTTCTCGCCTGGGATCGGGCCGCCTTGCAGAAGCCCCACGGGCGCGAATTCCGCGATTGGCTCGTCGCTATTTCTCGTCAGCAGGCCGTGGCGTCCGCGCCTAAGTCGATACTTTAGAAAAACTAAAACGGAACCTAGCTGAGCGATATTGATGAAAATTTGCGCCTGGCGATAATTTGCGCAGTCGCCTTTCCTTGGCGGCATGGCCGACATAGCAGGAGAGCTCGATGGCGCGGACCGACAAGATGAAACTCGGGACTTTCGTCTATACGTTCGGCTTTCATCCGGCCTCCTGGCTGCATCCGGCAAGCGACGTCAATGGGGCCAACGACTTCGCTCATCTGCTCGATGTCGCCAAGCGATCCGAGGCGGCTAAATTCGATTTCATGTTCATGGCGGATTCTCCCGCTGCTGCCGTCGGCGACGCCAATGCGCTTGCCCGCATTCCGACCAAGATGAACCGTTTCGAACCCCTCTCGCTGCTTTCGGCTCTGGCGGTTACCACCAATGATCTCGGTCTGGTGGCGACGGTCTCGACGAGCTATTACGAGCCATACAATGTCGCGCGTCTGTTCGCCTCGATCGACCATCTGAGCAAGGGTCGCGTCTGCTGGAATGTCGTCACCTCCGATCACGACGAAACCGGCTATAACTTCAATCGCGAGGGGCTCGACCCGCATGCATTACGCTATGAGCGCGGCAACGAATTCGTCGATGTCGTGTTCGGCCTTTGGGACAGCTTCGAGGATGGCGCACTGCTTCTCGACCGTGAAAACGGGGTCTACTATGACAAGGACAAGCACCACACGCTTAACCACAAGGGCAAACATTTCCAGGTTCGCGGCCCCCTCAACATCGCGCGAACACCCCAGGGCCGCCCCGTCATCGCCCAGGCGGGCGGTTCGGAACCTGGAATGGACATGGCGGCACGCACCGCCGAAATCGTCTTCAGCCTCGCATCGAATATCGATCGCAACCGCGCCTTCTACGAAAACGTCAAGAACCGGATGCCGGCCTATGGGCGCGATCCGGACGATCTGAAAATCATGCCGGGCATCGTCATCAACGTCGGTGAAACCGAAGCCGAGGCAAAGGCGAAGGTGGATTATCTGATCGACAAGATGCATCCTGATGTTGGCCGGCTGATGCTTTCCGAATTCCTGGAAGCGGACCTGCGCGACGTGGCTCTCGACAAGCCTTTCCCCATGGATCGGCTGCCGCCGGCGCCCAAGGGATCGCGCGCTTTGTTTGACGAACTGGTCGATTTCGTCAGAAGCGGCCGCACCGTCGGCGAACTCATCCGGCACTATGCCGAGAAGCATACCGGCAATGGCATGACAGGCACGCCGGCCCAGATTGCCGACTACATGGAGGAATGGTTCGAAACGCGCGCCGCCGACGGCTTCATCCTGATGTTCCCGACCTTGCCGTCCAGTCTCGACGACTTCGTGCGGCTTGTCCTGCCGGAGCTTCGCCGCCGCGGGCTGTTCCGCGAGGAATATGAGGGCAATACCCTGCGCGAAAACCTCGGTCTCTCAATGCCTGTCAATCGCTTTGCCAAGACGCAAGAGCCGGCCTGATGAGTGCCGGGGCTTTGATCAGCGAAGCGGACTTCAAGCTTTCGATGCGTCATCTGGCGGGTGCCGTCAGCGTGATTACGGTCGGCGACGGTCAAGACCGGACCGGTTTTACCGCAACGTCGGTCTCCTCGCTTTCGGCGGAGCGGCCTTCCGTCATCGTCAGCGTCAACCGCGCATCTTCCTCATGGCCGGCGCTGCAACGATACGGCTGCTTCTGTGTCAACGTGCTCGCCGCCGACCAGCAGCAGGTGGCACAATCCTTTGCCGGTCTTGACGGGCGAAAGGGCACGGAGCGCTACGGCAACGCGGGATGGTATCGCCTCAAGACTGGCGCCGCCGCCCTTGAAAGGGCCCTGACGGTGCTGGACTGCGAGCTCGAAACCGCATTCCACTACCATTCCCACGCCATTTTGGTCGGGCATATCTGCGCGATCGAAATCCGGCAGGGCATA
The DNA here is from genome assembly GCF_013087625.1 of Rhizobium changzhiense. NCBI lineage: Bacteria > Pseudomonadati > Pseudomonadota > Alphaproteobacteria > Hyphomicrobiales > Rhizobiaceae > Rhizobium > Rhizobium changzhiense. The sequence goes on along the minus strand of NZ_JABFCQ010000007.1, from coordinate 119,654 downwards.
GGGCCGCTACTCTACTGGCGCGGTGGCTATCATGAACTTCCGCCGGAGGTTGATCGCAGCGGCCTAGCAAAGGCGTTCGGACAATAGCCCGATCGAGGCGACATCCGCATTGGCAAAGGCAAGTCTGAGGTAACGCTCCTGACCTTCGCCGAAATAGGCGCCGGGCAAACAGACGATGCCGGACTCTTTGGCGAGTTTTTCGGCGACCTCTGAAGACGATCGATCGGCATAGGGATGGCGGACAAAGGCAAAATAGGCGCCGATCGCTCCGATCTCCCAATCCGGCAACCCGGAAAAGACCTGCCTCATCGCCTGAGCCCGGCGGGCGATCTCCAGCCGGTTGCCGGCCCGCCAGTCAGCGAGCGCCGGGATCGCCGATGCAACGGCGACCTGAGGCGAGCGCGGCGCGCAGATCTGCATATTGTCCATCACCTTGGCGATCTCGGCGACGAGTTTGGGGCCTGCCGTGATCGCCCCCAGTCTGTGACCGGGGATGCAGAAGGATTTCGAGAAGCTGTAGAGAAGGACGAGCGTGTCCTCCCAGCCCGGCTCGGAGAGAAGAGAGTGCGGCCGCCCATAATCCTCGCCGAGGAAGTCGCGATAGGTTTCATCGAGGATCAGCCAGGCGCCATATTTCCGACAGAGAACAAAAAGCTCGTGAAGCAGGCTTGGTGGATACACGGCCCCGGTGGGATTGTTGGGTGTGACGACGGCAAGCACCTTCGCGCCGGCCGCAAGGGCCGCTTCGGCCGAACGCGGATCGGGAAGAAACCCATTGGCAGGGTCGCAATCGACCGATCGGCGCTCGATCCCCAGCATCGACAGCGTCGTGTCGTAATTGAAATAGAAGGGATTGGTGAGCGCCACCGTATCGCCGGCGCACGCAAGCGCGATCGCTGCGCACATGAACGCCTGATTGCAGCCGGCGGTAACGTGGATATTGCCGGCGGAAAGGTCGGCGCCGTAAAGCTCGGCGAGGTGAGCCGCGTAGGTCTTGCGTAACAGAGGCTCGCCCTCGATCGGCCCGTATCCCGTCATCGCCTGTTGTCCGGCCGCCTCGGCAAGAAGCCGAAGCATCTCCGGATGCGCGGGATAGCCGGGCACGGCTTGCGACAAATCGATGAGCGGCCCTTTTTCGCCCTTGTATTCGCGGCTCCAGGCGACGACGGAGGGAATGGGCGGGGCAGAGAGGCGGGCAACGAGCGAATTGGGTTTTGCAGCGATCATATCGATTTCTCTTTGATACCGATTGCTACAACGATACCAATTGTTTTCTCAACCTCTTTGTCTGGTAAGACGGACCTGAAGCGGAGACACGTGCGCATGGTGTGGGACAAAACGCGGCTGGAACAGCTGCGCACAGAATTTGCAGATGCCAATGGCGGCGAGATATTCGATGAGAAGTTTCGCAAAGTGGCGGAGAAGATCATCTCCAAGAGCGGCACGAGACTGGCGCCATACGCCGGAATACCGACCTTCCTCAGCGCACCCTACATGCAGGTCGCGGCCGATGATCCGGACTTCGGCAATCTCCAGGTCGCGATCACCGGAATCCCCATGGATCTTGGTGTCACCAATCGCCCTGGCTCCCGTTTCGGACCGAGAGCGCTTCGCGCCATCGAAAGAATCGGCCCTTATAATCACGTTCTCGCCACGGCGCCGGTCTTCGATCTTCGGGTCGCCGACATCGGTGATATCCAGTTCCAAAGCCGTTATCGGCTGGAGCTCAGCCACGACGACATCGAAAAGCGCATCACCCAGATCGTCGATGCCGGTGTCGCACCGCTTTCGGTCGGAGGCGATCATTCCATCAGCCATCCGATTTTGAAGGCGATCGGCCGGCAGCAACCAGTCGGCCTCATCCATATCGATGCCCATTGCGATACAAGCGGCGCCTTCGATCAAACGAAGTTTCATCACGGGGGGCCGTTCCGCAATGCGGTGCTGGATGGCGTGCTCGATCCGACAAGGACAATCCAGATTGGTATCCGTGGTTCGGCGGAATATTTGTGGGAATTCTCCTATGCGTCAGGAATGACTGTGATCCATGCCGAGGACATCAGCGGAATGGGGATTGCGGCTGTCGTTGCCAAGGCAAAATCCATCGTCGGCGATGGCCCGACTTATCTTTCCTTCGACGTCGACAGCCTCGATCCAAGTTTTGCGCCCGGCACGGGCACGCCCGAGGTCGGTGGATTGACCACGCGTGAAGTCCTTGAACTGATACGCGGGCTGAAAGGCATAAATCTGGTCGGTGGTGACGTCGTCGAAGTTGCCCCGCAATATGACGCAACGACCAACACAGCGCACGCGGCAGCACAGGTGCTCTTTGAGATCCTGAGCATCATGGTGTTTAGTCCATCGATCGGCAAACGCTAAGGCCGACCTCGCGTACTGCTGCGGGACGGTCTGACCGCCCGCAGCGAAGCAATCGGCAGCACCTGCATCAGCCCTGGCGGGTCTCAGAGCGTTCGGAAAGCTCGACGATGATGCCGTCGGGATCGCGAACGAAGGCGATCTTGTTCAGCATCTCGGAGTGGACGGCGAAGCGCGGCCGCTCCTTGATCTCGACGCCCGCCTGTTCAAGGCGGGTGAAGGCCTCGTCGACATTGTCGAAATGGAAGGTGAGGTGCCGGACACCGGCCGCATCGTCAGGCACGTCGACCGCCCTCGACGCGCCGCCGGGCGGCGCAAAGACCTCCAGCATGCCGCCGCCTGCATCGAGGAACGCGACCTGCATGCCATTCGCCATCGTCTTTCGCAGCACGAGACTGAGGCCGAGCAGGCCACAGTAGAAATCGACGGTGCGATCCATGTCGCTGACCGTCATGCCGACATGCTCGAAGGATTTCAGCATGGGAGAGCCCTTCCCGGTTCAGACGGTGGCCGCAGCACGCCATTCCCCTGCCGGAAGCCAGGAGCGATAGAGCGGATGATCGGCGGCGATCGGCATAGGCGTCGGTTGTCCGGTTCGCTGCGAGAAATAGGCGGCCGTTACCAGTTCCAGCGAATTACGGGCATCCTGCAGCGTCACCGGTGGGTCGGTGTCTTCGACGATCGCCTTGTGGAACAGCTCGAACTGCCGGGTGTAGCCATCCTCGCCGGGCACATAGCCGGCGAGCACTTCGTCGATCCGCGCCTGATGTTCCTCCGTCCCGGCCACGAACGTCCACGGATCACGACCCATCGTATAGGGTTCGATGATGCTTTCGGCGACGAGGTCGTTGAAGCAGAAACGCAGCCGCGAGATCTCCTTGCGCGAACCGAGCGTCATCGACAGCGTCGCCAGCGAGCCGTTCTGCATCTTCACCGAAAGGGCTGCCGTATCTTCGACCTCGATCGGATTGACCAGCGTCGCCCCATAGGAAAACACCTCGGCGCAGGGGCCATGCACATAGTTCAGCATGTCATGGGCGTGGATGGCGTGGCCGAGAAGGCCGCCGCCGAGTTCGCTCGCCCATTTCCCGCGCCACGGCACGGCATAATAATCCGGACCGCGCCACCAATGGGTTTCGATCGTTGTCAGGAATGGCTTGCCGGCCAGGCCACGTTCGATCAGCAGCTTCAGCTTCTGCAGGCCGGAGCCGTAGCGATATTGGAAGATCGGCATCAGCTTCCTGCCGGGGTAACGATCGAGGATGCGCCCCATCTCGTCGACCTCGGCGATCGAGCCGAAGAGCGGCTTCTCGCAGATCACGTGCTTGCCGGATTCGATACCCTTGCGGCAGAGTTCGAAATGCGAGCTCGGCGGCGTCGAAATGTCGATGATGTCGAGATCGTCACGGGCAAACAGCGAATCGGCATCCTGGGTGTATTCGGCAATGCCGTACTCCTCGCACAGCGCCTTGCCACGTTCCTCGTCGAGCGAGCAGAGCACGGGGACTTCGAAAAGCTCCTTGTTCCAGCCGAAGCCGGCCAGATGCCGCGCAGCGATGCCTGCGCCGATGACGCCGACGCGCAATTTCCTGGTCATGATATCCTCCTCACCGAGCGCCGATGCGCGCGGCTTTCGCCTGGGCTTCGAGCGAAAGACGGCAAACTTCAAAAACGTGATCCTGGGTCATCGCCGTCTGCGTGCGGTTGCCGACGTCGGCGGTGAAAGCGTCGAAATAATCGAGTTTTTCGCCGCTGCAATCGATATGGGTCATTTCCTTGCCGTTGACCAGGAAGAGGTGATCCTTGCCCGGTCGGCCGGCGATATCGATATATTTGCGCAGCTCGATGTAGCCTTCGGTACCGAGAATGGTCAGGCGCCCGTCACCCCAGGTCGGCAGCGCCTCCGGCGTGAACCAGTCGACACGGACATAGCCCGCCGCCTTGTCGGAGCGCAGAAGCACCTCGCCGAAATCCTCGAAGGCGGGCTTGTCTGGCATGCCGAAATTACCGATCGAGCTGGCGATGACCTCGCCTGTGGTCGAGCCGGTATAGAACAGGAACTGGTCGACCTGGTGTGAAGCGATATCGACGATGATGCCGCCGAAGGCTTCGGGATCGAAGAACCAGTTCGGCCGGGTTGGCAGTTGCAGCCGGTGCGGACCGACGCCGAGCGTCTGGATCACTTTGCCGATCGCGCCTTCGGCGACGAGCTTGCCGGCCTTGACGGCGGAGCGCACGCAGTGGCGCTCGGAAAAGCAGATCGAGAAGATCTTGCCGGTCTCGGCAACGGCGCGCCTGACGTCCTCGAGCTGGGCGAAGGTCGTCACGCCAGGCTTGTCGGTCATCACATCCTTGCCCGATCTCATCGCGCGGATGGCAAGCCCCGCACGATCGCGGGGGATTGCGGAAATGCAGATCACGTCGATCGACGGATCGTCGAACAACTTTTCCCGATCGATCTGCGGCGCGTCAGGATAGGTCTTCTCAAAGGCCTCGCGCAGTGCCGGCACCGAGGTCTGCGGGCAATAACCGACGAACTCGCCGCCTGACGCGAGCAGTCCTTTCACGTGATCGAACGTATGCCCATGGTCGATTCCGACGACGGCAAATCTCAACATCGCTGCAATATCCTCCCGGGATTTTCGTGCGGCCGGCTGACGCCGGCATCTCCATGTCGGGCAAAACAGATAACGAAAGCTGGCGCCTGTCAAGGCGAGATGGAGGGCGAAATCGTCACGGCCTGCATTTAAATATTTGAAATATAACAGTTATTTTGTATCTAAATAGTTATTTTGTGGGCTTTTGCAATTGGATTCCGGAGGAACCCCGCCGCTTGAGCCGATCGGGCGAAAGTCTTTTTCCCCAGCGCATCTTGCCCCGTCTTCATGAATGTGATCGATTTCGGCCGCCGCCGGGCTGGAGGGCGGCAACGCCGCAATTTCAAAAGAGCGCTCCCCGCTCGCCTTTGACGGAAGATCACCATGTCTCAACCTCTGCTCGATGTCGTCGCTTCGGATGGTCTTTTTGTCGGTCGCGCCTGGAGTCCCGAGGTTGCCGGGCCAAGCATCGTGACGCTTAGGGAGGCGGTGCTGGTCGACATCACCTCGCGCGAGGCGCCGACGCTGAGCGCGCTGCTCGAGCGGCAGGACACTGCTGATTTCGTCCGTGCAGCAAGCGGCAAGGCGGTTGGCTCGCTGGCGGACATCGCCGCCAATAGTACCGGAGCTCCGGATCAAACGCGCCCTTATCTCCTAGCGCCTGTCGACCTGCAGGCAGTCAAGGCCTGCGGCGTTACCTTTGCGCAGTCGATGATCGAGCGCGTCATTGAGGAGAAGGCGGCCGGCAGTCCGGAGCGTGCGGCCTCAATCCGCGAGCGTGTCAGCACGCTGATCGGCGGCAGCCTCACCAATCTGAAGGCTGGTTCGCCGGAGGCCGCGAAGGTCAAGCAGGCGCTGATCGACGAGGGCATGTGGTCGCAATATCTCGAGGTCGGTATCGGGCCGGATGCCGAAGTCTTCACCAAGTCGCCGGTGCTCTCCTCTGTCGGCTGGGGTGCGGATGTCGGCCTGCATCCGATCTCCACCTGGAACAATCCCGAGCCGGAGATCGTGCTCGCGGTCAACAGCCGCGGCGAGATCAAGGGGGCGGCACTCGGCAACGACGTCAACCTGCGCGACGTCGAAGGCCGCTCGGCACTGCTGCTCGGCAAGGCCAAGGATAACAACGCCTCTTGCTCGATCGGTCCTTTCATCCGCCTGTTCGATGCCGGCTACAGCCTCGATGATGTACGCAAGGCCGAACTCGACCTGAAGGTGTCAGGCCAGGACGGTTTCGTGATGCACGGCAAGAGTTCGATGTCACAGATCAGCCGTGACCCGACCGATCTCGTCAAACAGACGGTCGGCGCCCATCACCAGTATCCTGATGGTTTCATGCTTTTCCTCGGCACACTGTTTGCGCCGACGCAGGACCGCGACGCGCCGAAGCAAGGCTTCACCCACAAGATTGGCGATGTCGTCGAGATTTCCTCATCAGGCCTCGGCGCGCTCGTCAACACCGTGCGCCTTTCCACCGAATGCCCGCCCTGGACCTTCGGCATTTCGGCGCTGATGAGCAATCTGGCAAAGCGCGGACTGCTCTAACTCTTTGATTTTGCGCGTTTCCGGGCAGCAAACCGCTTCGCACTTTTCCTGGAAATGCTTAAGCTACTGATTTCTCCGTCTGCCCTGCAGCAGATCGAGAACGGAGTTTGCCGCCTCGAGAACGTTCGTCCCCGGGCCGAACACGGCTGCGACGCCGTGTTCGTGCAGGAATTCATAGTCCTGCCGCGGGATCACACCACCGCAGACGACGATGATATCATCACCGCCCTGTTCCCTCAGCCTGTCGATCAGCTGTGGTAGCAGCGTCCTGTGACCGGCCGCCAATGACGAAACGCCGACGACATTGACCTTTTCGCTGAGCGCGACGTCGGCGGCTTCCTCCGGAGTCTGAAAAAGGGGACCGGCGAGCACATCGAAGCCGATATCGCCGAAGGCCGAGGCGATCACCTTGGCGCCTCGGTCGTGTCCGTCCTGACCGAGCTTGGCGACCATGATCTTCGGCCGGTGCCCCATGGCTTCCGTCACTTCCGTCATGCGAGTCTTGAGCACGGCGAGTTCCGGCTCATTTTCGTAGGCCTCACCGTAGACGCCGGTGATGACCTCAGTCGTAGCGGCATGGTCGCCGAAGGCTTCGCGCATGGCGTCCGATATCTCGCCGACGGTGGCGCGGGCTCGCGCGGCCTCGATCGCGGCTTCGAGCAGGTTGCCCCTGCCGCTCCGGGCGATTTCCGCCAGGGCGGCCAACGTCTCGCGTACGACGTTGCCGTCGCGGCGCCGCTTGGTTTCCTCGATACGTCTGATTTGCGCTTTGCGTACTGCGCTATTGTCGATCTCCAGAATGTCGATCGGTTGTTCGTTGTCGAGCCTGTAGCGGTTGACGCCGACGATGACCTCCTCGCCCTTGTCGACGGCTGCCTGGCGGCGCGCGGCCGCTTCCTCGATCAGCCGTTTCGGCAGGCCGTCATTGACGGCCTTCGTCATGCCGCCGAGTGCTTCCACCTCCTCGATCAGCGCCCAGGCCTTGTCGGCAAGCTCCTTCGTCAGGCTTTCAACGTAATAGGAGCCGGCGAGCGGGTCGACCACCTTGGTAACGCCGGTCTCGTGCTGGAGGATGAGCTGCGTGTTGCGGGCGATGCGGGCGGAAAATTCCGTCGGCAGCGCGATTGCCTCGTCGAAGGAGTTGGTGTGCAGCGACTGCGTGCCACCGAGCACGGCCGACATCGCCTCGAAGGCGGTGCGGATAATGTTGTTATAAGGGTCCTGTTCCTGCAGCGAGACGCCGGAGGTCTGGCAATGGGTGCGCAGCATCAGCGAGGAAGCCTTCTTCGGCTGGAACTCCTCCATGATCCGGCTCCACAGCAGCCGTGCGGCGCGGAGTTTCGCCGCCTCCATGAAGAAATTCATGCCGATCGCGAAGAAGAAGGAGAGCCTTCCGGCGAAATCATCGACGTTCAAACCCTTGGCAATGGCCGCACGCACATATTCGCGCCCGTCCGCCAGCGTGAAGGCGAGTTCCTGTGTGAGCGTCGCACCCGCCTCCTGCATGTGATACCCGGAAATCGAGATCGAGTTGAATTTCGGCATCTCCCTTGCCGTATATTCGATGATGTCGGCAACGATCCGCATCGAGGGTTCCGGCGGATAGATATAGGTGTTGCGGACCATGAACTCCTTGAGGATATCGTTCTGAATGGTCCCCGAGAGCTCGGCCCGCGAGACGCCCTGCTCCTCGCCGGCCACGATGAAGGAAGCGAGGATCGGGATGACGGCACCGTTCATCGTCATCGACACCGACATGTCGCCGAGCGGAATGCCGTCGAACAGGATCTTCATGTCGTCGACGCTGTCGATCGCCACACCGGCCTTGCCGACATCGCCTTCGACGCGGGGATGGTCGCTGTCATAACCGCGATGGGTCGCGAGATCGAAGGCGACCGACAGGCCCTTCTGGCCGGCGGCCAGGTTGCGGCGATAGAAAGCGTTCGATTCCTCTGCCGTCGAGAAGCCGGCATATTGGCGGATCGTCCAGGGCCGGCCGGCATACATCGTCGCCCGCGGGCCGCGGGTGAAGGGTGAAAAACCGGGAAGCGAGCCGAGGTGGTCGGCGCTTTCGATATCCTCGGCCGTATAGAGCGGCTTGACGGCGATGCCTTCCGGCGTTTGCCAGGTCAGCGTTTCGGACGAGGCGCGCAATTCCTTCTGCGCCAGTTCCGCCCAATCCGACAGCGTCTTTTTCGTCATGCCTTTCCTCCGGCTTATTTCATCCGCACCCTACCATTTCACAGGATCGCCGTGCGATACAAATCCTTGATTTTTATTCCTAGCTCTGGACCCGTCCGATGAAGACAATGCAGATCTATGCCTTCGACATGAACTGCGTCGGGCACATCAACCACGGCCTGTGGACGCATCCGCGCGATCGCTCAGCGCATTATACCGATCTCGACTACTGGACGGAGTTTGCCAAGACCGCCGAACGCGGCAAGCTGGACGGCATCTTCCTAGCCGATATCGTCGGTGTCTATGACGTCTATAAGGATAGCCCGGCGCCGGTGATCGAGACGGGCGTGCAGATCCCGGTCAATGATCCGATGATCCCGATTTCGGCGATGGCTTACGTCACCAAACACTTAGGTTTCGGCGTCACCGTCAACACCACCTACGAGCCGCCCTTCCTGCTGGCGCGGCGCATGTCGACGCTCGATCACCTGACCAAGGGGCGGATCGGCTGGAACATCGTTACCGGTTATCTCGACAGTGCGGCCCGCAGCATGGGTTTCGACAAGCTGCCGGAACATGATGCGCGTTACGATGCGGCCGAGGAATATCTCGAGATCCTCTACAAGCTCTGGGAAGGGAGCTGGGACGACGATGTGGTGCTGCGCGACAAGGCGGCCGACACCTATGCCGATCCCTCCAAAGTGCGCACTGTCCGTCACGACGGCATATATTACCGGATGGAAGGCATCCATCTTTCCGAGCCCTCGCCGCAGCGCACGCCCCTGCTCTTCCAGGCCGGCGCCTCAGCGCGCGGGCAGGATTTCGCCGCGCGTCACGCCGAATGCGTCTTCATCGCCGGCCCGAATCCCAAGGCGGCCAAGCCGACCGTCGACGCGCTGCGGGCAAAGGCGGAGGAATTCGGACGCGGCGCCAACGCACTCAAAATTCTGAGCCTGGTCACCGTCGTCGTCGGGCGGACGGAGAAGGAAGCACGCGACAAGCTGGAGGAGTACCGCCGCCATGCGAGCGTCGAGGCCTCGCTTGCGCATTACTCCGCTTCCGTCGGTATCGACTTTTCGAAGTATGGATTGGACGACGTCATCGACCAGAGTTCGACCAACGCCAATCAGTCGGCGTTGGCCGCCATCACGAAACAGGCGCCAAAACCGGTGACGCTGCGTGACATCATCGACCAGATGGTACTCGGCAGCCGAATGAAGCCGATGGTGGGCTCGCCCGACCGGATCGCCGATCATCTCACGACATGGATCGAAGAGGGTGGCATCGACGGCTTCAATCTGGCGCGGACAGTGGCGCCGGAAAGCCTGCGCGATTTCATCGACCTCGTCGTTCCGGTGCTGCAGGAGCGCGGCGTCTTCAAGGCGGACTATGCTGCAGGACCCTTGCGGCAGAAGCTTTTCGGCGGCGGGGACGGCAGATTGCCCGCCGCCCATCCCGCCGCCCAGTTCCGGCGCTGATTTATCGGTGGTCCAGCCTGGCAACCAGCCGGTCGCCAAGCCACTGGATGCCGCAAACGAGCACGATGAGGACGGCCACCACCGCGATCATCACACTGGTTTCGAAACGTTGATAACCATAGCGGATAGCGAGGTCGCCGAGGCCGCCGGCACCGATCGCGCCCGCCATGGCCGAGGCGCCGATCAGCGTCACCAGCGTGACGGTGAAACCGGCGACGATGCCCGGCAGTGCTTCAGGCACCAGTACCTCGCGGATGATCGTCCAGCGGTTGCCGCCCATGGCGCGCACGGCGTCGATCAGCCCGCGGTCGACCTCGCGCAGCGACACTTCCGCAATGCGGGCGTAATAAGGTGTTGCGGCGATGGCGAGCGGCACAATGGCTGCCCAGGTCCCGAGCGCGGTACCGACGATCAGCCGCGTCAGCGGGATCAGCGCCACCAGCAGGATGATGAAAGGCACTGAGCGAAAGCCGTTGATGACTGCGCCAAGCACGCGATTGATCCAGAGGTTTTCGGCGATGCCGCCGCGCGCCGTCGCAACCAAGGCAAGGCCGAGTGGCAGGCCGGCGACGAGCGAGATCAATCCCGAGGCGAGGGTCATCAGGATCGTCTCCCAAAGGGAGCGAATAAGCAGTTCAAGCATGATCGGTGTCATAACCAAGCACCTCCACCCGGGCGGACCGGGCCGTCAGGAATTGTTCGACCTTTCCGGCAAGCGCGGGGTCGCGCGCGGGAACGGCGATGAAGAACCGCGCCACCGGCTGGTTCTGGATATGGTCGATGCCGCCATGCACGAGGCGGAAGGAATGCGGCAATGCTGCCGAGAGTTCGGCAAATAGCGCGCCCTGCGCCTGTGGCCCGGCGAGATCGACGCTGAGGATCGCTTCGCTGCCCGCCGCAGCCGACAGCCGGCCGGCGATATGCTCAGGAAGCTGCGGACGGATGCCACCAAGCAGGCTCCCGGTGATTTCAGCCTGCGGATTGGCGAAGACCGACCAGACCTGCCCTTCCTCGACGATCCGTCCGGCATCGATGACCGCGACGCGATCGGCAATGCCGCGTACCACTTCCATCTCGTGGGTGATGAGCAGAATGGTCAGTCCGAGCTTACGGTTGATGTCCTTCAGCAATGCCAGGATCGACCGGGTCGTTTCCGGATCGAGCGCCGATGTCGCCTCGTCGGACAACAGCAGTGCCGGGCGTGCGGCCAGCGCCCGGGCGATGCCGACGCGTTGTTTCTGGCCGCCGGACAGCGATGCGGGATAGGCCTTGGCCTTGTCGGCAAGGCCGACGAGTTCGAGCAGCTCATGCGCTCGTCTCAGGCGCTCGCTTTTTGCAAGCCCCTCGATCTTCAGTGGTAGCGCGACGTTTTCTTCGACGGTTTTGGCGGAAAGCAGATTGAAATGCTGGAAGATCATGCCGATGCGGCGGCGCAGCGGCTGCAGTTCCTGTTCGGAAAGGCCGGTGATATCTCGGCCTTCGATCAGGATCTCGCCGCTATCGGCGCGCTCCAGGCCGTTCAGGCAGCGGATCAGCGTCGATTTGCCGGCGCCGCTGCGACCGATGATGCCGAGGATCTCACCTCTCTTCACCGTCAGCGAAATACCGTCGAGGGCTGCAGTCGCTCCGAACCGTCGCTTCACGTCGGTCAGTCTCACCACCTCTTCGGAAGCCGCCGCTTGCGACTGTGCTTCGATCAGCGCGGTGGAAACAAGGGAATTCATGTGGTTTTCCTTACAAATACTGAAGGCGGTCCGGGCAGAGGACGCCCGGACCGCCTCTCGGCAGGCCTTAACCCCGGCCCTCTCTTGGATCAATAGGCGCTGAGACCCGTCCCCTTGTAGACCTTGTCGAATTCGGCCTTGACGGTGTCGTTCTGATAAGAAGACACAAGCGTCTTGACCCATTCGGCATCCTTGTTGTCGTCCTTGACGGCGATGAAGTTGCGGTAAGGATTGTCGTCGATCGGCTCCTGGGCGATGCGTTCGGCCGGCGAAAGACCGCTTTTCAGCGCCCAGTCAGTGTTGACGATACCCGCATCCAGATCGTCGATCGAACGGCCGACGATGCCGGCGTCGAGTTCCTTGATCTCGATCTTCTTCGGATTGTCGGTGACGTCGGCGACGGTCGCGAGAATACCGGTGCCATCCTTCAGTTTGATCAGGCCTTCGTTCTGGAGAACGCGCAGCGCACGGCCTTCGTTCGAGGGATCGTTCGGTACGCCGATGACGGCACCTTCCGGGATCTCTGCAACGGACTTGTATTTCCTGGTATAAAGGCCGATCGGCCAGACCCCGGTATATCCGACGCGAACGATGTGATAGCCGTGCTGCTGGATCTGGTTGTCGAGATAGGGCTGATGCTGGAAGGCGTTGGCGTCGATTTCGCCGCGCTCCAGCGCTTCATTCGGCTGGGTGTAGTCGTTGAAGATGACGGTCTCGATCTTGAGACCCTTCTTGCCCGCCTCGCTCGCGACCACGCGCCAGATATCCTCCTCCTCACCGGCCATGATGCCAACCTTGATCGACTTGTCCTCGGCAAAGGAAGGAGCGGGTGCTGCAAAGGAAAAGACTGCGGCCGCCGAAACGGCGATGGCGGCAAGAGCCGCCCGGCGCGAAAGGTGGAAGCCGTGAAGATTTTTGTTCTTGGTCATTGTATATCCCGTCTGACTGAATGAGGCCGAACGCCCCGAGCAGGTAGATCATGGCAAATGCACGGATCGGGAGCGAAGCACGAATGTCTGATGTGGAGGAAGGGCCAGAAAAACTCTTGCCCTGCCATCGATATCGGCAGGATAAATTTCCATCAATTTTGTGGATTAATTGCGGCTCGTGAGATGTTCTAAAAATGAAAACGGCGCCTCCGTGGCGCCGTTTCAAGCTTATCCCGACGCTCTTCACTCGGCAGCGATAAGTGCCTGATTCCGGCTGGGAAAGAAGGCTGCGAGCTCGCCGATGACCTCCCCGATACGCTTGGAAAGTGGATCGGACGACACACGGTAATCCGTGAAGTCGCGGTCGGACGCGTAAACCGCGGTCGGCAGCGTGTGAGACATGAAAAAACCGAAGAGCGGGCGGAGCTGGTGCTCGACCATCAGCGCATGGCGGTCGCCGCCGCCGGTCGCAGTGATGATGATTGGCTTGGCGCGCAGCTCATGCGGGTCGATCAAGTCGATCAGATGCTTGAAGAGGCCGGGATAGCTGCCCTTGTAAGTCGGCGCTCCGATGACGAGCACATCGGCATTGACGATGTCGTCGATGACTTCCCTGGCGCGACTGTCGAGATCGTCACGGCGCAGCGCCTGGCCAAGCGAGGGGCCGACATCAGTCAAATCGTAGATGGTGTTGTCGAAGCCGTATTTCTCGGCGGCGAGACCGGCGATGTTTTCGACAAGCGCAAACGTCTTCGAGGGGCGGTTGAAACTACCCGCAAGGCCGACCAGTTTGTGAGCAGACATGCCATTTCCTTCCAATATCGTGCCGAGACCGACGTCATTATTGGATGAATATTATCTATAAAAATAGTGGATTAAAGGAATGGTGATCCCTCTTCCCCATAGGAGGAGAAAAATACGTTCGTGCCTGTGGGCGATGGCGACGTGCAAAACCGCATGATGTATCGAGTCGGAGTGTCGGTGACATTCCGGCTCGATCGATTGTCTAAAAGCGATGTCGCCTCAGACTGGTTTCTGCTTGGGAATACGCGGCAGGAAGACCGTCAGGAGACCGAGCAGCGGCAGATAGGAGCAGATGCGGTAGACGAAATCGATGCCATGGGTATCGGCGAAACTCCCGAGCAGTGCTGCACCAAGCCCCCCTGCCCCGAATGCGAAGCCGAAGAAGACCCCGGCAATCAGCCCGACGCGCCCAGGCACCAGTTCCTGCGCGAAGACGACGATCGCCGAGAAGGCCGACGCGAAGATCAGGCCGATGACGACGCTGAGCACGCCCGTCCAGAAGAGGTTGGCATAGGGCAGCAGCAAGGCGAAAGGAATGACGCCGAGGATCGAGAACCAGATGACGAAACGGGCACCGAAACGGTCACCGATCGGCCCGCCGAGGAAGGTGCCGACGGCGACCGAGCCGAGGAACAGGAATAGCATCAGCTGCGCCTGCTGCACGCCGAGTTCGAACTTGTCGATGACATAGAAGGTGAAGTAGCTCGACACGCTGGCCATGTAGACATTCTTTGTCGCCGTCAGCAGCACTAGGATCGCAAGCGCCCAGATAACCCTGTTCTGCGGCAGCGGCAGGGTCCGGCTCACTGCCGGCTTGCTGGCATTCTCACGCCTGTGGCTGATGTACCAGTTGCCGACCCAACTCAGCACGACCATGCCGACCATGGCGATGGCGGCGAACCAGGAGACGCTGTGCTGACCGAGCGGCAGCACGATGAAGGCGGCAAGCAGCGGACCGATCGCCTGGCCGGCATTGCCGCCGACCTGGAAGAAGGATTGCGCGAAACCGTGGCGACCGCCGGAGGCAAGACGGGCAACGCGCGAAGATTCGGGGTGGAAGACCGCCGAGCCGAAGCCGATAAGGCTTGCGGCAACCAGCAGCAGGGCGAAACTGCCGGCATTGCCGAGCAGGATGAGGCCGCAAAAGGTGCTCGCCATGCCGACCGGCAGGGAATAGGGCATCGGCCAGCGGTCGGTGACGACGCCGACCAGCGGCTGCAGCAGCGAAGCCGTGACCTGGAAAGTCATGGTCAGGAGACCGATCTGCACGAAATCGAGATCGTAGTTCGCCTTGAACAGCGGATAGAGTGAGGCGAGCAGCGACTGCATGATGTCGTTCAGCATGTGGCAGAAGCTGACCGCCATCAGGATAGACATCGTTGTTTTTTCGAAACGGGGCGCGCTCTCGGCAACGGCTGCCATCAATAGTTCTCCTGCACAGGCACGACCGGTGCCGTGCGACGTCGCTTTTGTTCAATGGATTTTCGGGCGATCGGGGCTGGGAAGACTCTCGTGCGACGGTCGCAGAACTGCATTTAACGTAAGCCGCCACACAATTACAGCCCAGTTTTATCCGTATTGGTACGGCTTTTGTCCGATTTGCGCTTCCGCCGAGTGATTTCTGCGTGCTTTCACGTCTTTCTGGACGGGGGCTTTCATATCACAGTCAGTCGCGATCGTCGCATATCCACTACGCTATATGAAAACAACCATGGAAAACCGGTGCGGGGGATACTACAGCTGCGCCGATTGAAAATGCGATCGAGGCTGAACACACACGATGAATGTCAAGACAGCGAATGCGATAGACAGCTACGTCGGAGCGCGCATCAGAATGCGCCGGCAGTTGCTCGGGATGAGCCAGGAACGGCTTGCCGAGCAGATCGGCGTGACCTTTCAGCAGGTTCAGAAATACGAAAAGGGCATCAACCGCATCGGCGCGAGCCGGCTGCAGCGGATCGCCGAGGTGCTACACACGTCGCCGAGCTTCTTCTTCGAACAGGAGAATTCCGAGCCGTTGACGCTGCAAGGGCTGGATCTATCCGCGAATATGGATCCGGTCGCCGAATTCCTGCGGACGAAAGAGGGATTGGTGCTCAACCGCGCCTTTCTAAAGATCGCCGACAGCAATATCCGCGAAACGGTCATCGCGCTGGTGAAGGCGATGGCGCAGGCGGAAAGTCGCGGTCTGACATCGGGAGCTTCCGGAGCGGATATAACCCTCCCGCGCGGAGAATAGGCCAGTATCGCAGCGTTGCGCCTGGCGAGCCGACCGGACAACCAGTGGCCTTTCCCGAAAGGGTCTGCTTGCGATTTTGGTATTTGCTGGATCGCTATTCGAAGGACGGCGCCGAGCTGGGTGCTGAATTCGCCGCCTATCGCCTGGATCTTGCGCTCGGCGCTCTGCTGCAGGACCTCGACAGAAACGGCGTGTCCCCTCCCCAGGCGGAAAATCAGGACGGTTCTCCGCCACGCGGCGCCGAACAGTCACGGACTGTCCAGGTGCTTTGCCCATCGCGGTATTTCAAAGAGCTGTGCACGCACGACATCTCGATTCCGACGTATCCGATCGGCTATGATGCCGGTTGCGCGGCCTGCTCTTGCGAGTCGGCCGGCAAATGCGTGATTGCTGCTTCGACAGCGGCCGCCCGGGCGGCATGTTCAAGCCTTTGAAAAAGATTGGACAACCTGGCGGTAGGGTCTTGTTAACCCTATTTGCCTTGCCACTCCTCCAGAATCGGCGCTAAATGCGGTTTCACAGCACGTAGGGCTTTTAAATCGCATTTTCGAGATTTCCATGAATATGGCACCGCAGATAGAAAAAGCAATTTCCGATGTCGACCAGCTGATTATTGGTCAGGCGCAGGAACTGTCCGACAAGTTGAAGCAGCATCGGCTCGAGATGTTTCCGCCGCGTGCATTGAAGGGCCTGAGGGAATTTCAGCTTGCCGAGGCGGCGCGCTTCCTCGGTGTCACCAGCGGCTATCTTCGCAACCTGTCGCTGGAAGGCAAAGGCGCCCTTCCCCAGGTCACGCCGTCGGGCCGTCGATCCTATACGGCGGAGCAAATGGAAGAGATGCGCAGCTTCCTGGAGCACAATGCCCGCGCTGGAACGCATTATATCCGTCATCGCCGCGGCAACGAACATCTGCAGGTCGTTGCGGTCGTCAACTTCAAAGGTGGCAGCGGCAAGACGACGAGTGCAGCACATCTTGCCCAGCACCTTGCCCTGACGGGTCACCGTGTCCTTGCCGTCGACCTCGATCCGCAGGCCTCTCTCTCCGCCATTCACGGTTTTCAGCCGGAGTTCGACGTCAACGAGAATGAGACGCTCTACGCCGCCATTCGCTATGACGATCAGCGGCGTCCGCTGAGAGAGATCATCCGTCCGACGAATTTCCCGAACCTTCATCTGGTGCCGGGCAATCTCGAACTGATGGAATTCGAGCACGATACGCCGCGCGTCCTTGCTCAGGGCAAGGCGGGTGACTATGGACGCGTCTTCTTCGCGCGGCTGGACGAGGCGCTGTCCTCAGTCGCCGACGATTACGACGTGGTCATCATCGACTGCCCTCCCCAGCTCGGCTTCTTGACCATGAGCGCCATTTGCGGCGCAACGGCAGTTCTGATCACCGTTCATCCTCAGATGCTCGACGTGATGTCGATGTGCCAATTTCTGCAGATGCTCGGCGAGGTGCTGAACACACTGAAAGGCGCCGGTGGCAATATGAATCTCGACTGGCTGCGTTATCTCGTCACCCGCTACGATCCGCAGGACGGGCCGCAGACGCAAATGGTCGCCTTCATGCGCTCGATGTTCAAGAACCATGTGCTTACCAATCCAATGTTGCGGAGCGTCGCGATCTCCGATGCGGCAATGACCAACCAGACGCTTTACGAAGTCGAGCGGAACCAGTTTACCCGCGCGACCTATGACCGCGCCATGGAGGCGATGGATGCCGTCAACACCGAGATCGCCGATCTCATCCATAAGGCTTGGGGGCGGAAATGACCGAGAAGTTTACTGCGGTAAACTGGGACGAGGAGCTGGCTGATGGCGCGTAAGAATCTCCTTTCGGGTCTGATGGACGATTCCAAGAAGTTTACTGCGGTAAACAATGAGGACGAACCGCTCCACAGGGACGAGAAGCAGCAGATCACCTATAAGGGAATCGGCGCTCTCGGTGCCGTGACGCGCAGTATCGACGCGCTGGCTGCCAAGGCCGATGCCGCCAAAGCGATCGAGGAGAAGCTGGCGACCGGTGAGACGGTGATTGATCTCGACCCTGCCCTGATCGAAGATTCCTTCGTGACCGACCGGCTGGCGCATACCGACGAACAGTTTCGCGAATTGGTCGAGGCTATCCGCCTGCGTGGCCAGGATTCGCCGATCCTCGTCCGTCCGCATCCTGAGAAGGACGGCCGATATCAGATCGCCTTCGGCCACCGTCGCGCCCGGGCCGCCAAGGAACTCGGTCGACCTGTCCGTGCCGTGGTCAAGAAACTTGACAATCGAGACCATGTCATTGCGCAGGGCCAGGAGAATTCGGCACGCGCCGATCTCTCCTTCATCGAAAGGACGATGTTTGCTGACAAGCTCGACACGTTGGGCTTCGACAGGGAAACGATCATGTCAGCACTCAGCGCCGACAAGACGACGGTTTCCAAGATGCTGTCCGTCACCAAGCGGATCCCAGCCGAAGTCCTGACCGCCATCGGTGCGGCCAAGACCACCGGCCGTGATCGTTGGCACGATCTGTCCGTGAAATTCGAGACCGAAAACATTGCCGCACGAGCGATCGAGTTCACCAGATCGGCGGAATTCGGGACGGCGGAGCCGGATGCCCGTTTCGATATGCTGGTTGCCTTCATCAGCAGGCGGCAACAACAGGCTTCATCGATAGCGGCGCTTCAGCCCGCCGCTCACGCCTGGCAGCGCCAGGACGGTGCGGTCAAGGCGAAGATCAAGGATGACGGGAAACAGTTCACCATCGCGCTGAAGGCGGAGAAGGCGTCTGCCTTTGGAGCCTACATCGCCAGCAATCTGGATCGTCTCTACGAGGCGTTCGAGAAGACACAGGATTTGACGAAGAACGGAGATCAATAAGCAAAAGAAAAGGCCCCCGAACGTTGCCGTCGCGGAAGCCCTCTCTGATCTAGACACCCAGAGAATCACATTTCCGCGAATCATAGTCAAGAGTCTTTGGCACCGAATTTGGTGAGCCGTGATCTTTTGCCTTGAAGAAGGCGAAGAAAATGGAAAGCGGAAATGTGACGACGCCCTTCGGGCGGCGGCCGATGACGCTTGGCATGTTAGCAAGCCAGGCGGCTGCTCGAGAAATCGAGCCCGGCCAATCTATCGACAAGTGGAAACTCTATCGTGCGCTGTGCGAGGCCAAGCCGCTGCTCGGCATCACCGACCGGGCGCTCGCTATCTTGAACGCCTTGTTGAGCTTTTATCCCAAGGGAGAGCTCTCTGAGGAAAACGGGCTCGTGGTGTTCCCTTCCAATGCACAACTCTCGCTACGCGCGCATGGAATGGCGGAGCAGACGATCCGTCGCCATCTGGCGACCCTGATCGAAGCCGGGCTGCTGATCCGCAAGGACAGCCCGAACGGCAAGCGCTACGCCCGCAAGGAGCAAGGTGGCGAGATCCGCGAGGCATTCGGTTTTTCGCTGGCGCCGCTGCTCGTGCGCGCTGAGGAAATCGAGCGGTTGGCGGCGGAGGTGGTTGCGGAACGGTTGCACCTGCAGCGGCTCAGAGAACGCTTGACGCTTTGCCGGCGCGATATCGCCAAGCTCATCGAGATGGCATTGGAGGAGGGCGCCACCGGCGATTGGAGCCGGGTCCACTTGCATTTTCGCAGTGTTGTCGAGCGGCTGCCACGGTCGCCTTCCGCCGAACAGGTCGCCGACGCACTCGACGAATTGGAGCTGCTGCGCGAAGAAATCACCAATCAGTTGGAAATGCAGGTTAAAGTTCAAAATCAAAGCGGCAATGCCCGACATTATGAGCGGCACATACAGAATTCAAACCCACAATCCATCACTGAACTTGAACCAGCTTCTGAAATGAAGCAGGCCGCAACGGCGGATGATCGATCGGCAGATCGAGCCGAACCGACAGTCCGAATACAGAAAGATGAAGAGAAGAGTGGGCGTGTGCCGGCCGCAAGTTCTACCTCCGCTGCCAACGGTGCGCTCAAATCCTTCCCGCTGGGGCTGGTGCTGCAGGCCTGCCCGGAAATCGCAGCCTATGGTCCGCAAGGCTCAGTCGGCACATGGCGCGAGCTGATGGCCGCGGCTGTGGTCGTTCGTTCGATGCTCGGCGTCAGCCCATCGGCCTACGAGCAGGCCTGCGAGATCATGGGACCTGAAAATGCGGCCACTGTCATGGCCTGTGTCCTCGAAAGGGCAGGGCATATCAACTCCGCCGGCGGTTATCTGCGCGACCTGACACGACGCGCCGAGAAAGGGGAGTTCGCCATCGGACCGATGTTGATGGCCCTTGCCCGCAGCAATTCGCCGATAAGGGGGAAGACAGGATGAATTCGCTTCGTGATCCGCCTGACGCGGGTTTGTTATGGTTAACGGAGTGTAACGGAAATAAAGGCCGAGATAACTTCTGACTGATGTCTTCTTGCTTTTGGATCAGTGGGTTAGGGAACCTGACGAAAGTCTGCGAGGCGATGCGGCATCTGCAAGTGAGTGGGCGTCCACGTCGCTCGATGGAGAACACCCCATCCCTGCAGTTGACGCGAAACGCTTTTTGACGATACGCAACAGCGCGAATGGCGGATGGTCGGTCGGTAAGGCGGAAGAACAGCGGAGCATGGGTTTGAAACGGGGGGTGGATTTTTTCTTGGCTTTGATCGCATTGGCGATCCTGCTCGTTCCAATCCTTGTCGTCGCTCTTTGTGTTCGCCTTACCTCGCCGGGACCGATCCTCTATTGGTCAAAACGTGTCGGCCGTTTCAATCAGATCTTCATGATGCCGAAATTTCGCAGCATGCGCGTCGACACACCGACCGTTGCCACACATCTGCTCGAAAATCCGGATCGGTTTCTAACACCCATCGGTTCGTTTCTGCGCAAATCCAGCCTCGACGAACTGCCGCAGCTCTGGTGCATTCTGGAGGGGAGGATGAGTTTCGTCGGCCCACGGCCGGCACTCTACAATCAATATGATCTGATAGAGTTGCGGACGACCCATGGTGTCGACAAGCTCCTGCCCGGACTGACGGGATGGGCGCAGATCAATGGCCGGGACGAATTGCCGATTCCGGAGAAGGTGAAATTCGATGTCGAATACCTCGAGCGGCGCTCGTTCGGCTTCGACATACGCATCCTGTTTCTGACCGCAGAGAAGGTCATCCGCCGTAAGGGCATACGGCATTAAGTTACCTACTTCTGATAGATAAGTCGGTGCGGAAGACCGTGATTTCCGATTATTTCAGTTGCGCTCGTTGCAGAAAGCGACAAGAAGGTGGTTGTCTATTGATCTGCGAGACGCTGGTTAGCAATGCCTGAAAATACTCCCACTGAGACGCCGCGCTCAGGATGGTTCTTAATGCCGATGCAAGCGCTCGTCGCCCCTCTGCTGGCGATGCCGCGGGTTGCCAAACGCGCTCTGGCCTTGCTGCTGGATTCCAGCTTTTGTGTTCTGACGATCTGGCTGGCCTATTGTTTCCGCCTAAACGAATGGACGGTGCTGACCGGCGTCCAGTGGTTGCCGGTCTTCGTTTCGCTGTGCATGGCCCTTCCCATCTTCATCGTCATGGGCATGTATCGGGCGATCTTCCGTTATGCCAATATGGCTGCTTTCATTACTGTTCTGAAGGCGATTGCGATCTACGGCGTCGCCTTCATGACGATATTTACAGCACTCAGCGTCCCCGGTGTTCCGAGAACCGTCGGCATCCTCCAGCCCTTCCTTCTGTTGATTGCGATCGGGCTGTCGAGGTTGAGTATCCGCTACTGGCTCGGGGATGCCTACCAGCGCATCCTTCACAAGAATATGCTCGCCAAGGTGCTGATCTACGGGGCAGGGACGGCCGGGCGGCAACTGGCCGGCGCCTTGATCAACAGTGCCGAACTCAATGTCGTCGGCTATCTGGATGATGATCCGCGTCTCAAGGGCGGCGTCATGGGCGGTTTGCCGATCTACGACCCCTCGGATCTTCCGGTGCTTGCCGAATCTCTCGGCGTGCACAACGTGCTTCTTGCTCTTCCCTCCGCATCGCGGCAGCGTCGCAATGAAATCCTGGAGCACATCCGTAAAGCCAGGGTCAATGTTCGCACGTTGCCGGATCTCACTGCCCTGGCTCAGGGACGCGTCGCCGTCTCCGACATCCGAGAGCTGGAGATCGAAGATCTGCTGGGAAGAGAAGCGGTCGCGCCGCGCCAGGAGCTACTCGACAAGTCGATGCGCAACAAGGTGGTGATGGTCACCGGTGCCGGCGGCTCGATCGGCGGCGAGTTATGTCGTCAGATTTTGCGCACCGGGCCTTCCAGCCTCATCCTCATCGATCAGAACGAGTTTGCGCTTTATAATATCCATGCCGAATTGCAGAAACTCGCCGAACTGTACAAGCATGAAAATATGCAGATCGTCCCGATCCTCTGTTCCGTCCGCGATCAAGATCGCATGGAACATGTCATGCAGAGCTGGCGACCTCAGACGCTCTATCATGCCGCCGCTTATAAGCATGTTCCCCTTGTCGAACACAATGCCGTGGAAGGCATCAAAAATAATGTGATGGGTACGCTGGTCGCGGCACGTGCGGCCAGTAAATGCGGCGTCTCGAATTTCGTGCTGATCAGCACAGACAAAGCCGTGCGTCCGACAAATGTGATGGGCGCCAGCAAGAGGCTGGCGGAGATGGTTCTGCAGGCGCTTGCGGCGGAATCGGCTGTCGACAGAATCCGAACGAATTTCTCCATGGTCCGTTTCGGAAACGTCCTCGGCTCCTCCGGATCCGTCGTGCCGCTTTTCCGGCAGCAGATCAAGGAAGGCGGTCCGGTGACACTGACACATCCTGACATAACCCGCTATTTCATGACCATTTCGGAGGCTTCTCAACTTGTCATACAGGCCGGCGCGATGGCCGAGGGCGGAGATGTCTTCCTGCTCGACATGGGAGAGCCGGTTCGCATCGCCGATCTCGCCCGCAAGATGGTGGAGCTTTCCGGGCTGGCCGTCCGCGACGAAGACAATCCCGAAGGCGATATCGAGCTGTCCGTTACCGGACTTCGGCCCGGCGAGAAGCTCTTTGAAGAGCTGTTGATCGGGGATAATCCAGAAACAACCGAACATCCTCGGATTATGAAGGCGCGCGAGGATTTCCTGTCCTGGCCAGAGTTGTCGCGAAGGCTCAACGCGCTCAACGCGGCATTGGACCGGAACGATATGATCGCTGCACGTGCGACATTGGCGGAGCTTGTTTCCGGCTATTCGTCAACGGGTGAGGTCTCGGACCTGGCTTTCACCGGCGCCGAGCCAATACGGCTACCTCAGACAATTCAAAGCACGCTGTAGGGTTGCAGGCTCAAGGGGTGCCGGACGTCAGCTCCGAACGACGGGCGCAAAGCCCGTGCTGCCGCGATCCGCACAAATAAGGGCGACCATGTAGGCGAAGATCGGATCCAAAGCTTTCTGATTGAACATGATGCCAAAGCTGCCCGTTATGACGTAGCTGCTGACAAGCAAAAGAGCGAGCGCAATAGCTAAATCCCGGCCCGGTCCCGCTTCTTTTCTCAACGCGCCTATCACGGGCGTCAGCAGCATCAGCGAAAGTGCCGCAATGCCGAAAACGCCGGCGTCGATTCCCGCGGTCAGGAAGCCGTTGTGGACATGCGAGTAAGGCAGCTGCGGCCTTATGTTATCGGGCAGCTCTGCCAAAACCGAAGCCATCCGGTTTTGCGGGCCATAACCAGTCAACGGGTCCTTACTGATTGCCGATAGTGCGCCTTTGTACAAGGCGAACCGCGCACTGAGCGACGTGATCTCGCCGTCGGTGCGTTCGAGCGATGTCAGATTTTCCTGAAGCGCCTGGATGCGATGGAGGATCTGGCCGCTGCCCAGGGTGACAAGTCCCGCCAACAGCAAGGAGCTGGTAATGGCGAGGCTGCGCAAACTCAGATGGAAGCTGTGTTTGCGAAAATACCAGAGGAAGATGACGATATGGATGGGAATGACCAGCCAGGCCGAGCGCGTTCCGGAAAGCAGGACGCAGCCTAGACCCGCGGCATATCCCAATATCGCAATTCTTTGCTCGACGCTTCTGGGAGATTGAATGTTGAGAAGCGCAATGCCGCCGAACAGAATACCTATCACGCCCAGGAGTGCAGCGTTCGACGTCCCAGCCTCTGCCCTCTCCATCAGAAACATGATCTGTAGGAGACTGAAAAGAAAGGTGACGATCATGCCAATGCCCGCGCCGAGGATAAAGAGCGGCACGAGACGGCCATCGGGAGATTGGCGCATTCGCGGCAATATCAGCCAGACCGAAAAGAAAGGCAGGAGCCGGAATATCCAGTCCGGTACTTCGGAGTAAGGCGGATTGATGAAGATGCTGGCGATCATCACCAACGGGTAGATCGACATGCCAATGGCAACCAGCCGGTCGGATTTCGACAGGTCCAAGGCGAGGCGGCCCGTCGCCAGACAGTAGATGCCCCACACCATGGACGCGAGGAGGATGAAGGAGTTAAAGTTCGGCGAAAGCCCTGGAAGGATTGCAAAGAGGAAGACGGCAACGCGGTTGTTTCGGTCGAGTGCGCTTCCGGCCTCATCCCCCCGATGAAGCACTGCCATCTTGAGTTGTCTGAAATAATTCACTTTGCCGGTCCTGACCGTGTCGATGCTGCCTCGCTAAGGATCGTCATCACAGCTGTCAAGCTGTGATGAGCGTGCAATCTATGGCTTTATTCGACGTGGTATTCCGGCAACAGGCGCCCGGACAGACGTGGTTCTGTTCGATGATAGGTGGCAAATGGGTGCGACGGTAAGGCCAACTTCAACAGAAAACACGTCTGAGGTGGGCTTCGTTCAACGGCCGGCGGGCGTGCCGCCGGAGAGAAGCGGCAACATCGCATCGGGATCCGCACGGGCAGTCGAAGAAGCGATGCATGCGCCTCGTTGAAGTGAGCGGCGGCGGCTATCGCCAATATGGGCGTGTCGAACCTTCCGCCGATGATCGACCAAGGAGATATCCCAGCCCGAATGCGACAATGCCGGTGGTGAGCAGCAATGCGCTTGCGGTGCGCGGGTGCTGTCTAGCACCGAGGGCGACGGCATAAGCCTCACGTTTCATCTCTTTGGCTGCCGACTTCGCGACCTTAGTCAATCCCTCCGGCTGCTCAGTGGGCGTTCCGGTGAATCCGGCGTTCAAGTTCTGTTTGTCGGTCATGTCGGGGACCTTTCTGAATGAAACGAGCTCTGAGATTGGCGCGAGGCGGAAGGTTCAATCCTGCTCGCGCGTGCCGGGGGAGGCTTCGCGTTGATCGGCGTCCTCAAGATCTGTCTTGACGAGGAATGCATCGGTATGTTGGCGCGAGGCCTCTCGCAGTGCTGCGAGGTTTGGAGGATTGTCACCTTCATCCTGCTGTGCATCGAGTTCATGTTCAGCCAGGGTCCAGTGATGCCCGTGCTTGCCCTCCGGTCTCCCTTCCTTCTCCCACAGGGAATATGCCCTTTTTCGGATCTCCTCCTCGCGGGCGGCTGCTGGCAACCCGCCGCTCTGCCTGTCGATTTCGTTTGCGGCTCGCCGAGCCATCTTCCGTGCGCCTGCGTCCGCAGTGGGTAGAGCTTCCGGCCGGCCGCCGTCAGCCGTATTTTCGCTTGTCTTGCGTCGTGCTGGCTTCTTCATCAGGGTCTCCTTGCGGATCTCAACCAACTTGGCCGATCTAAGTTCCAAACAAAGAGCGCCTCGGGCTTCCGATTCCGCGAGGCCTATGCCGTTCATCAGCGCTTACACCGTAATGCCCGTCCCATGCGCTGAATCTCCAGATGCGATGTCATAACATCACTCGGCTGCGGCGTGTCTTGGCAGGGCGATAAAATTGATATACTAGTATGCCAGAAACATTTAACGTCCCGGTATGTCATGCGCCAGGCATCAGAAGCTGACGTGGTAGCCCCGACGTCGCGGGAGGTCGGGGGCAGGCTGCGCCGTATCACCACGGCCGGCGCCATCTACGATCGCCTCTATGCCGACATCGTGTCGCTGCGGATGCCACCCGGCATGCTGCTGCAGGAAAAACGGATCGCCGATGATTTCGACGTCAGCCGCACGCCGGTGCGCGAGGCGCTGCTCCGGCTTTCTGAAGGCGGACTGGTCGATATCTACCCGCAGTCGGGCACTGTCGTGTCGCGGGTGCCGGTCTCGGCGATCCCTGAGGCGGTCGTCGTGCGCAAGGCGCTCGAAGGCACGACCGTCGAGGCTGCGGCTCTGACCGCGACCGCTGCCGATATCGCCCGTCTCGATACCATCATTGCAAGGCAGCGGGCGCATGCTGCGACCGGCAATGCCTCGAGCTTCCATGAGGAGGACGAGGCCTTCCATGAGGCGATCACCCAGATATCGGGTTATCCCGGCATCTGGGCAATCCTGAAAACGGTCAAGGTGCAGATCGACCGGGCACGGCGCCTGACGTTGCCGGTCCTTGGGCGCACGGATAATGTCGTGCAGGAACACATGATCATTCGCGATGCGCTCGCCGCTCATGATGCGGCGGCGGCACGCAGCGCGATGACCCATCATCTGAGTGCCGTCATTCCCGATGTCGGCGAGTTGCGCGCGCGTTACCCTGATTATTTCTGCTGACGGCAGGCCAACACGAAACGAAAAGCGAGGGAAGGAAGAAGGATGCGACAGGGTTGGAGATGGTTCGGACCGGAAGCGCCGGTGACGCTGGATGATGTCCGCCAGACGGGTGCGACGAATATCGTCTCTTCACTGCATCAGGTGCCGATCGGCAGGGCCTGGATGGAGAAGGAAGTGCGCGAGCGCCAGTCTCTGATCGAGACGACGCCCGGCGACCGCTCGCCGCTCGTCTGGTCGGTCGTCGAGAGCATCCCGATCCCCGACGCCGTCAAGCGCAAAGGCGGCGAGGCGAAGGCCGAAATCGAGGCGTGGATCGCCAGCCTCGAAGCGGTCGCCGCCTGTGACATTCCGATCGTCTGCTATAATTTCATGCCGGTGGTGGACTGGACCCGCACCGAACTCGATTTCGTGACACCGACGGGTGCCACCGCCATGCGCTTCGATCATGAACGCTTCGCAGCCTTCGATCTCTTCATCCTGGAACGGCCGGATGCGGCGCAGCACTATTCCAGCGAAGACCGCGAACGGGCGCGGATCGTCTTCGAGGCGATGACGGACGACGAGGTCGCCGACATCACCCGCATTATCACCTCGGCTCTGCCGGGATCGACCACCGAACCGCTGACCATTCCGGCCTTCCGGGAAAAGCTCGTCGCCTATAGTGGTATCGATGCCGCAAGACTGCGTCGGCACCTGATAGAATTCCTGGAGGCGGTGACGCCGGCTGCCGAAGCGCGCGGTGTCAAGCTGACGCTGCATCCAGACGATCCGCCGCGTTCGCTGTTCGGCCTGCCGCGCATCGCCTCGACGGCGGACGACTATGCCGCTCTGTTCGATGCTGTGCCGTCGGTGGCGAACGGCATGTGTTACTGCACCGGCAGCCTCGGCGTGCGCGCCGAAAACGACCTGCCGGCGATCGCCCGACGCTTTGCCTCGCGCATCCATTTTGCCCATCTGCGCGCCACGACGCGCGAGGGTGACGGCCGGACATTCCATGAAAGCGCGCATCTGGAAGGCGACGTCGATATGGTCGCCGTTCTCAGCGAACTGGTCGCGGAAGACCGCCGCCGCAGTCCCGAAGACACCATCGTGTTCCGATCGGACCATGGCCATCGCATGCTCGACGATCTCGACAAGGTCGTCACGCCAGGCTACCCGGCCATCGGCCGCATGCGCGGCCTCGCCGAACTGCGCGGCATCCTGCATGCGCTGGGCGCTCCGCCGAACTGAGGATGGACGCAATACTCCCGCGCACTTTTGCTGGAATTGCTCTAACGAAATCATGGCGCCCTGAAGCCCGAGCGATGCTTCAGAGCGCGCAACCTTTCAAGAATAGATCGGTGCACATCTTCGCCCGAGCCGCAATCGTGTCGATCTTCGGCGGCGGCTCCTGGCGCAGCATCGCGGCACGCTGCGGCTCCATAATCATCATCCCGCGCAGCATGCCGCAGGCAGCATGCGGATCATCAAGCGCAATCAGTCCACGATCGATCTGCTTGTGCAGCCAGTTCTCCATCAGTGTATTGGTTCTGACGACCGCCCTTTCATAGAAGGCGTTGGCGATCTCGGGGAACCGGTCAGACTCGCTGATGACAAGCCGGGTCATGGCGATGGTATCGATCGAGAGCGTCAGCATGCCATAGGCCATCAGCATGCGTTCCAACCCCTGCCTGAGATCGGCCACGGCGAGTGTGCCGGGATCGAGCGCCAACAAAAAACGCTCGGTACGCTCCGTGATCATCTCTGAAAAGAGATCTCCTTTCGTCGGAAACAGGCGGTAGAGCGTTTTTGTGGAAACACCGGCCTCCTGTGCGATCGCAGCGATGCTTGCCGCGGCATAACCATTCTCGTGGAACTGCCTGTTCGCCGCCTCGATGATCACGCTTCTCGTATCCTCGTCGCAGCGGACTTGCGGTCGTCCTCGCGGCCTTTTCTCGATTTCGTGATTTTGGACCATCAGAATTTTCCAAATTTTTATTGACATCCCTTTTCTAATACATATTTTGGAAAACATCAAGTTTCCTAAAGTGCATTTCATTCGAATTCAGAGGCCGCAGCCCAAGTGACGGCGACCGTCATCAGGAGAAAGACAATGACCATCAAGACGCTGCATGCCTTGAACAACAATACCGCGCTCGAAGACACTGCCGAAGCCGCACCGGCAAGCCTGGACGCCGGCCAGCCGCCGCGCGTCGCGGAAGCTGCCGCCACCGTTGCCGAGGAAACGCCCGCCCGCAGGCGCGGCGGTCGCTCCCTGCTTCTCGGCGCTACCGCGCTCGTGCTGATCGCCGCCGGCGCCTATTACGGCCATGATTACTGGACGGTCGGCCGCTTCCATATCTCGACAGACGATGCCTATGTGAAGGCCGACAACAGCACCATCGCCCCCAAGGTTTCCGGCTATCTTGCCGAGGTTCTCGTCATGGATAACGAGACGGTGAAGGCCGGACAGCCGCTCGCCCGCATCGACGACCGCGACTTCAAGGCGGCTCTCGATCAGGCCGAGGCCGATGTCGCCGCCGCGGAAGCCACCGTCAACGCCAAGCAGGCTTCGCTCGATATCCAGCAGTCGACGATTGCTGCGGCCCGCGCGACCGTCGATGTCGACCGCGCCAACGAGACCTTTGCCGAGCAGAACAACAAGCGTTATGCGAACCTTGCCACCAGCGGATATGCCCCGGTTCAGACAGCGCAGCAGGCCGCCTCGCAGATCGCTGCCGCCCAGGCCACCATCATCCGTGACACCGCCTCACTCGACGCCGCCGTCAAGCAGGTCGATCTGCTGAACGCCGAACTGGCCCAGGCAAAGGCCGCCCTTGCACGCAGCCAGGCCGTCCAGCATCAGGCCGAGCTCAACCTTTCCTATGCAACGATCACCGCCCCTGTCGACGGCACCGTCGGCAACCGGACGCTGCGCGTCGGGCAATATGTCCAGGCCGGCACTCAGCTGATGTCGGTCGTACCGACGAGGGCTGCCTATGTCATCGCCAACTACAAGGAAACGCAACTCACCGACGTCCAGGCCGGCCAGCCGGTGGATATCGAGGTCGATATGTTCCCGGGCCGCATCTACCACGGTCATGTCGACAGCCTCGCGCCGGCAAGCGGCCAGGAATTCGCGCTACTGCCGCCTGACAACGCAACCGGCAACTTCACCAAGGTCGTCCAGCGCATTCCCGTGAAGATCGTGCTCGACGGTGACGCCGCCGCAAACGGCGACCTGCGTCCCGGCATGTCCGTCCAGCCGAGCATCGATACCAAGAACGACCGCAGCTAGAGCCGGGGGGACGAGGAGTTCGTGTCATGTCCACCATCGCAGCAACAGCCATCGCCGTTCCGCAGCCGAAAACCGGCGCCAGCACCAGAGACTGGATCGCCGTTCTCGCCGGCATGATCGGCGCGTTCATGGCGATCCTCAACATCCAGATCACCAATGCCTCGCTTCTTGACATTGAGGGCGGCATCGGAACAGGCGTCGACAACGGCGCCTGGATCTCCACTTCCTATCTGATTGGCGAGATCGTCGTCATCCCGCTGACCGCCTATTTCAGCAACGTCTTCTCGTTCCGCCGTTATATCCTCGTCAATTCCATCCTCTTTCCGCTGTTTTCGATCGCCTGCGCCTTCGCGCACGATCTCGGCACGATGATCGTGCTGCGTGGCCTGCAGGGGTTTGCCGGCGGGGTGCTGATCCCGATGGCTTTCACCATGGTGCTGACCAAGCTGCCGAAGTCGCAGCAGCCGCTCGGCCTGGCGATTTTCGCGCTCTCGGTGACTTTCGCACCGGCGATCGGCCCGACCATCGGCGGCTACCTCACCGAAAATTACGGCTGGCAGACGATCTTCTTCATCAATGCCGTCCCGAGCGCCATTATGGCGGTCGCCCTTGCCCTGACGCTCGACAAGCAGCCGATGCAGCTCGGCCTGCTGAGGGAAGGCGACTGGGCGGGGATCTTCACCATGGCCGTTGGTCTGTCGGCGCTGCAGACGGTGCTCGAGGAAGGCAATAAGGAGGACTGGTTCTCCTCGCCCTTCATCGTCAAGCTCAGTATCCTCGCCTTTGCCTTCCTCGTTGCCTTCATCTGGATCGAGCTGACGGTGAAGAAGCCGCTGGTCAAGCTCAGCCTGCTGAGGCAGCGCAATTTCGGCATCGGCGTTGCCGTCAACGTGTTGGTCGGCGTCGCCCTCTTCGGCACCGTCTACATCCTGCCGCAATATCTCGGCCAGGTGCAGCGCTACAATGCCGAGCAGATCGGCAACGTGCTCGCCTGGACCGGCCTGCCACAGCTGCTTTTGATCCCGCTTGTCCCGATGATGATGAAGCGCTTCGATGCGCGGTATATCGGCTTCCTCGGCATCTCGATCTTTGCTATCAGCTGCTTCATGAACATCACGTTGTCAGCCGATACCGCAGGCGACCAGTTCTGGATTCCGAACATCATCCGCGCCATCGGCCAGGCCCTGGTGCTGACGCCGATCACCGCCATCACCACCGCCGGCATCGCGCCTTCAGATGCGGCCGCTGCCTCGGGCCTGACCAACATGCTGCGCAATCTCGGCGGCGCCGTCGGCACGGCGATGCTCGGCACGGTGCTGACCAAACGCGAGCAGTTCCACTCGAACATCATCGGCCAGTCGGTGACGCTCGGCCGCGACGAAGTCCGCACCCGTCTCGACCAATTGACAGCCTACTTCCTGCAGCATGGTGTCTCCGACCATGCCGTCGCAGCCCAGAAGGCCGTCGTGGCGCTTGGCCAGGTCGTCAAACGCCAGGCCCTGATCCTCGGTTTTGCCGATACCTTCGCCGTCATCGGCGTGGTTCTTGCCGTTGCAGCCGTCGCCCTGCTGCTCACCCAAAAACCGCGGGCCGGTGGTGGCGCCGGCGCTCATTGAAACGCTAGAGCATTTCCGTTTTTCTTCGAATCACGGAAATGCTCTATCCCTGTGTTTTTACGCAATTCCGGACGCAAAACCGCTGCACACTTTTGCTGGAATTGCTCTAACGCTCGCCCGGCTTTCTCGGCGAGCGCTTTCTGTCTGTCCCTATTCCGGAATTTTGACCGTGAAGGCGAAGCGCGCCACCGCGCCCGGCGCCAGCATCGTGGTAGACGGCCTCTTCGAAAGCTCGCTTGAGCCCCCGGCTTCCGCAGCCGTCCCGTGCCAGGGCTCGATGCAGAGGAAGGGCGCGCCCGGTTTGGTCCATAGCGCAAGGTTGGGCAGGTTTTCGAAATGGAACTGCATGGCCGGCCGGCCTTCGGCGCCGTAACTCAAACCTTCGCCCGCACCGCTCGGGAAAATCATCGCATCCTGCTCGAACATGGCGTGATCGAGCACCAGCCGGCCGGCATTAAACGGCGAGGGCAGGACCGCTGGGTTGATGAGACCGCCTTCCAGCCGCACAAGACCCGGCTCGCCTTTATTGTCGAGCGTTACGATATGGTCGCGTCCGGAAGCGCCTGGTAATGGCCAGGCGAAGGCCGAATGAAATCCGAGGCCGAACGGCATCGCCTTCTGGTCGCGATTGGTAACCTCCGCCGTGACAGTCAACGCGCGGCCCTCGACCGCATGCACCACGGCCAACTGAAAATCGAAAGGATACACCGCCCGCGTCGCATCCGAGGCGACCAGTTCGAATCGGCACATCGTCTCCGTGGAGGCCGCAAGCACGAATTCGCTGCGGCGGGCAAAGCCATGCTGGGCCATCGGATAGACCGTGCCGTCGATCGTTATCTTGTCGTCCGGGGCCTTGCCGACGATCGGAAACAGGATCGGCGACCGCCCGGTCCAGAAGGTTGCATCGCCGGTCCATAACCAAGAGCGTCCGTCGCTTGACGTGAGCGCCTGCATCTCGGCGCCGAGGGAGGAGACATCGACGGTGAGATCCTGGTTCCCGATCCGGATGGAGATTGGCATCGCGTTTCCTTTCGCATTGGTTCGGTAGCAAGCCATATCGTTCCGAACCGGGGATTTCCACCCAATAGAGGGCGCCACGGCAGCCGCACCAGCCATCGCCCTCGCTATTTCCGCATTGCGCCCAATCTCGCGATCACTTCGTTCGGGATGCCGTAGCGCTGAATGGCGTCGCGGTTGTTCCGCAAGCCGCAGATCTCACGCTGGATGAAGAACGCCCAGACGGCATCGGACGCTTCGTTGAGAAGCTTCTCGCGGTCCTCGGCGCTTTGGCGGTCGGGAGTCCATGCCTTCAGAGCGGCAAGCGCCGCCTCAACCTTCAGGCCGTGACGTCCAAGCGCATCGGCGCGTTCCGACATCAGCTCGTATTCGAGGACGTTGAAACCGTTTGAATTCTGCTGGGATTGTCTGAAGGTCTGTGGCGGACGAACGCTCATTGGCACAGGTTCCCGTTAGCGTGGGCCACAATATTATCCAATCGAGCCCTAAATTAAAGAAGGTGAGCATGATGTTGTCCAAAAACCGCTCACAGTTTCAGCATCATGCTCCTGACATCGAGAGGGTGGGAAACAGACCTATCCTGCCGTGTCGACGCGTGGCATAAGGGCGCCAAAACCTCTTTTCAGGCTCCCGCGCAAACCATGATCCGTATCGAAAATATCAGCAAGCAGCTCAGCCACCGCATCCTCTTCATCGAGGCGTCCGCAGCGCTCAACAAAGGCGAGAAGATCGGTCTCGTCGGCCCGAACGGTGCCGGTAAGACGACCATCTTCCGTATGATCAATGGCGAAGAGCAGCCCGATGAAGGCCAGGTTTCCTGCGAGAAGGGCGTCACCATCGGCTACTTCAATCAGGACGTAGGCGAGATGGCCGGCCACAGCGCGGTTGCCGAGGTGATGAACGGCGCCGGGCCGGTCAGCATCGTTGCTGCGGAGTTGCGCGAGCTCGAAGCCGCCATGGCCGATCCCGAGCAGGCCGACGACATGGACAAGATCATAGAGCGCTATGGCGAGGTGCAGGCGCGTTACGAGGAGCTGGACGGTTACGCGCTCGAGGGACGGGCGCGCGAAGTGCTCGCGGGCCTGAGCTTCAGCCAGGAGATGATGGATGGCGATGTCGGCGCGCTGTCGGGCGGCTGGAAGATGCGTGTGGCGCTTGCCCGCATCCTGCTCATGCGCCCGGATGTCATGCTGCTCGACGAGCCGAGCAACCATCTGGATCTGGAAAGCCTGATCTGGCTGGAGGAATTCCTGAAGGGTTATGAAGGCGCGCTGCTGATGACCTCGCACGACCGCGAGTTCATGAACCGCATCGTCACCAAGATCATCGAGATCGACGGTGGCACGTTGACGACCTATTCCGGCGACTATGAATTCTACGAGCAGCAGCGGGCGCAGAACGAGAAACAGCAGCAGGCCCAGTTCGAGCGCCAGCAGGCGATGCTCGCCAAGGAAATCAAGTTCATCGAGCGGTTCAAGGCGCGCGCCTCGCATGCCTCGCAGGTGCAGAGCCGCGTCAAAAAGCTGGAGAAGATCGACCGGGTGGAGCCGCCCAAGCGCCGTCAGGCGGTCTCCTTCGACTTCCAGCCGGCGCCGCGTTCCGGCGAGGACGTGGTCAGCCTGAAGAACGTTCACAAGAAATACGGTAGTCGAAGCATCTATGAAGGGCTGGATTTCATGGTGCGGCGCCGGGAACGCTGGTGCATCATGGGTATCAACGGCGCCGGCAAATCGACGCTGTTGAAATTGGTGACGGGCACCGCCGAGCCTGACGAAGGCAGCGTCGCTCTCGGCGCCAGCGTCAAGATGGGCTATTTCGCCCAGCACGCCATGGATATTCTGGACGGCGAGCACACCGTCTTCCAATCGTTGGAACACCGTTTTCCTCAGGCAGGGCAGGGGCCTTTGCGTGCGTTGGCCGGATGTTTCGGCTTCTCCGGCGACGATATCGAGAAGCGGTGCCGGGTGCTGTCGGGCGGTGAGAAGGCGCGGCTGGTCATGGCAATGATGCTGTTCGACCCGCCGAACCTGCTCGTGCTCGACGAGCCGACGAACCATCTCGACCTCGACACCAAGGAAATGCTGATCAAGGCGCTGTCGCAATATGAGGGCACCATGCTGTTCGTTTCGCACGATCGGCATTTTCTCGCCGCCCTGTCGAACAGGGTGCTGGAGCTGACGCCGGAGGGCATCCATCAATATGGCGGCGGCTATACCGAATATGTGGCGCGCACCGGCCAGGAGGCGCCTGGCCTGCGAAGCTGACGATTATTTTTGCGCGGCATGTCGAAACCGCCAGCGTCGAAGCGACCAGCGGAGAGCCGGCCGGCGATATCGGTTGACCGGTCGAAGCAACGGAGGAGAAAATGCCCATGCTGTTGGATCGGATCGAGGTCGTCACCCTGTTCGTCGATGATATCGGCGAGGCCAAAGCGTTCTACCAAAAGGTCTTTGCGCCCGACGTCGTCTATCAGGACGCGGTATCGGCGGTCCTGAAATTCTCGGGAACGATGATCAACCTGCTCGATGCAGCGCAGGCGCCTCAGCTGGTCGAGCCGGTCGCAGTGTCAGCGCCCGGTTCGGGCGCACGCATGCTGCTGACGATCAAGGTCGATGACATCGATGCGGTTTGTGCAGAACTGCGCGAACTCGGGGTCACGCTGCTCAATGGTCCGATCGATCGTCCATGGGGCCGCCGCACCGCGGCCTTTGCGGATCCGTCGGGCCATGTCTGGGAAGTTGCGCAAGAATTGCGCTAGGAGGGTGTCGCGCGCTCTGAGGTTGCCTTGAAATTTAGGGGGCGTGAGACGAGCGGGTCCGCGTCTTCGACCCCATCGACGCGTCTCTGCAAGCCACTTCATCTGTGCGATGAATGGATTCGGCGGCTATTGCCACGATGATGACCAAATTCCGTGGTGTTCGGGGGCCTCTTCATGCAATCGGGGACGGGCGCATCGGCATGGACTGGATCAATCGCTATATCGATCAGCCGCTACTGCACGGCGCGGCGGGTTTGCTGCGGAGTTGGCATCTCCGCACGCGGCAACCGCCGGAGCTGCTGGAGCCGACTTGGAATCTCGTTGTGCTCTCCTTTCTCCTGATCGCAAGCGGGCAGGTCATGGCCGGCAAGAGTTTGGCGCTCAGTGTTGCCGGGCTGGTCATGCTGGCGCTGCCGTCCGCGCAAAAACTGCTTTCGGTGGCAAAGGCGAGGGGAGCCGGTTACGGCGCCCGGGAGTACAAGTCGCTGAGAGCGCGCGCCATCGCCAAACGTGAGGCTGAGTGGTCGGTGCGGATCATCGTCCTCTTCGCATCGGCCTGCCTTCCGTTCATCGCCCGCATCGACGATCCGGTGGGAGCCTATTTCATGCTGGGAGCCAGCATCTGGTTCGTCCTGACCGGGCCGCTCAAGGCCTATCTCGACGCAGCCGAACCTCCCGAGCCGACTGAAGGCGACCGGATGTACAGCGGCGTCTTTCACGTCGGCTGAAGGGAGCTGATGCGATGCTGCATGTCCCGGCCGTGAGACGGACGGGAACCAAATGGGGCGGCCTCCGTTATCTCCGCAGCAACGTAAAAGGAGATTGCGATGCTTTACTACGCTCTGGTGTTTCTCGTCGTGGCCTTGATTGCCGGCGTCCTCGGATTTGGCGGCATCGCAGGGGCTTCAGCTTCCATTGCCCAGGTTCTGTTCTTCATTTTCCTGGTGCTGTTCGTCGTATCGCTCGTCATGCGACTGATGCGAAAAGTATAGTGCGGACATATTAAAGTATAAAAACCCGGCGAAACACATTGCCGGGTTTTTCTTTATTTCTACAGTCGGTTTGACGTCTCCATCACCGAAGGTTTCCGTCCCTGTCGTGGTCGGCTGTTTTACAGCTATCTATACGGCATGGCAACCTGCGCGATCATCGATCGCCTATCCAAATAGGGCGCCTGCGATTTGCATGATGCCGCTCGTTGAGAGTTAACGGCGATCGAGATCGTGCCTTTCCGGCAACCATCCCTGACAACATCGTGAAATAACCGGATGACGCGAAAATGTGCCTTCGAAATGTCCCAATGGGAGCTGAACCGTAAGCGTGTTTGTCGCTTGCGCCCTCCCAGGCGCTTTGACATGCGATGCGTAAATGATGCCGGTTCGGGATCGTTTTGCGGTTCCGTCCGTTATCTGTTGCCGAATCTGGTGGCGAGTAGCCGGGTATGCTCCCGTCACGATTTGAGAAGGAGAGACTTATG
This sequence comes from Rhizobium changzhiense, assembly GCF_013087625.1. Taxonomy (NCBI): domain Bacteria; kingdom Pseudomonadati; phylum Pseudomonadota; class Alphaproteobacteria; order Hyphomicrobiales; family Rhizobiaceae; genus Rhizobium; species Rhizobium changzhiense. The sequence goes on along the minus strand of NZ_JABFCQ010000007.1, from coordinate 83,048 downwards.
AACAAAATTCTTGCGACGGCGTTTGCCGCGGTAACGTTGACGTTTGTCGGCGCTGGGGCGGTCAATGCCGCCGATCTCGGCACCAGGACATATGAAGAGCCGGACCTGCGCAATGGCGTGAAGATCGGTTACCTCACCTGCGATATCGGCGGCGGCACGGGTTACGTGCTCGGTTCCTCCAAAGAGGCCGACTGCATCTTCCAGTCGACCGTCGGCAACGAACTTTCGGATCGTTATACGGGTGAAATGAGAAAGCTCGGCATCGACCTTGGCTTCACCACGCGTAGCCGCCTGATCTGGGCCGTGTTCGCGCCGACGGCCGGCTATCACCGCGGATCGCTCGCCGGCCTCTATGTCGGCGCTACCGCCGAAGCGACGCTCGGCGCCGGTGTCGGCGCCAATCTCCTGGTTGGCGGCACCTCCGGTTCGATCCATCTGCAGACTGTCAGCCTGACCGGTCAGCTCGGCCTCAACGTTGCGGCCGGCAGCGCCTCGATGACGCTCACATCAGCGAATTGATATGGCCTTTTTGACGTCCCCTGCCACGTCGCAGCAGGGGACGTTATCTCATCTGAGGCGCGATTTCGCACCCTCGCATGCCCAAGCCGGATCACGACATGATGGATATTCGAATGGCAACGCCCGGCGAGGACGAGATCCTGGTTGGGCATTATCTGAAGATCTGGGACAGCTACGGCACACCACCGGAACACTACAGGCCTGATGCGGCGGCGCGGATCTTGTCATTCATCAGAAGCGGTCGCGAAGAGCGCCGCCGGACCTCGTTCCTTGCCATCGTCAACGGCGACATCGCCGGTTCCGCATCCTGCCAGCTGCACCAGTCGCCGTTTCCGGAGGTCATCCGGCCGGAACAGCGGCTGCACGGTTACATCTGGTCCGTCTATGTTGCCGACGCCTTCCGCCGGCGCGGCATCGCACTGGCGTTGACCAACAAGGCCGTCGACCATCTGAAATCGATCGGCTGCACGACCCATGCCTCGGATGCCGGCGAACCTGTCTATCGGGCTGCCGGTTTCGAACTGGCGAAGGAAATGCGCCTGAAGTTTACGGCGGAGTAGCGACCGGCGATCGTCGAAGCCGCCGCCGAGCTTTCCGCCTAAACTTTCGCTCGGCCGGGTGCGATAAAAGTAGCGATCGTCGTCTCGTCATGGCCGGCCTCGCGCAGGAAGCGGCTGGCGAATTCGATGGCAGGGCTTCTAAGGGCCTCGTCCGGTCTAATCAGGTGAAAGGCCACATGGTAATCGAGCGTCCGCTCCGAGACAGTGACGACGCGCCCGGTGGCCAGCGCGGCATCCGACAGCGGCGGCCGCGCGAGCGCGATCCCGAGGCCCTGGGCGCAGGCATCGATCACCAGATTGTAGTCCTCGAAGCGCCGGTCATGGCCGCGCGGTATATAGTCGACGCCCTCACGAGAGAGCCAGCGCCGCCAGCCTTCAATATTCGAATCGTGCAGGATCGGCAGATCGAGCAGCGACAAGGCATCAGAGCGGTGCCTGAGCCGCTCCGCCAGCGCCGGGGCGGCGATCGGAAACGATTTCTCCTGCCAGAGCGGCAGGGCGCGCACGCCGGCCCACGGTCCCTTGCCGCAGCGAATGGCAAGATCCGTGCCTTCGCCGAAATCCGCCAGCCGGTGTTCGAGCGTCAGCTCGACATGTAGCTCGTTTCCTTCGAGCTCCGGCAGGCGTTGAAACAGCCATAGAGAGGCGACAGAGGGCGTCACCGAAAGGCGCACCACCGCCTTGTTGCGGCGAGGCAGCCAGCGTTCGCCGCTATTGCCGAGCAGCGCAAGTGCTTCTTCCGCCCGCGCGAAAAACCGCATGCCTTCCGGCGTCAGGCGAACGCCTCGGGCTTCGCGCGCAAACAGGCGAACGCCCATCCAGCGCTCCAGGCGCGAGACCTGCCGTGACACCGCGCCGTGGGTGATGCCGCTTTCCTCGGCTGCAGCCGAAAACGATCCGAGCCGGGCGGCGCGGGCAAAGGTCTCGAGCGTATCGAGCGGTGGAAGCACTGGCGAGCTGTGAACCATGCGCACATTTGATCATCGATTGCGATGCTTTTCAAGCACGCATCGAAGGCCTAATCACTGTCGCATGAACATATGGAGGCGAAAATGAGCATGGCGGCAAGCGTACCGGTTTCGACGAAACAGCAAGGCGGGTTCGATCTGGTGGCCTTTGCGGCGATCGTCGTCACCATCCTCTCCTGGGCTTCCTCCTTCGTGGTGATTCGCATCTGTCTCGGACCACTGACGCCGATCGAACTGGCGACGGCGCGCTATGTGGCAGCCGGCGCCATCGCCCTCGTCTATCTCGTCATCTATCGGCCGATGCCGGAAAAACGCGATTTTTTCCGCCTCTCCGTTGCCGCCGTGCTCTTCATCGCCGCCTATGCGGTTCTGCTGAACACCGGCGAGCAGACCGTTGCGGCAGGACCGGCGAGCTTCATCATCAACACCATGCCCGTCTTCACCGCCCTCATTGCCACATTCGCGCTCGGCGAGCGCTTCGGCCGCTGGGGCTGGATGGGCACCGCCGTTTCCTTCGGCGGCGTGGCGCTGATTGCGGTCGCCTCCGACAGCGGCTTCAAGCTCGATCCGAATGCCGTCCTCATCCTTGGCGCAGCGCTCTGCTCGGCGATCGCCAGCGTGCTGCAGAAGCCGCTGCTCGGGCGGTTGTCTGCGCTTGCCGTCACTGCCTGGATCCTGCTCATCGGTTCCATGCCACTGTTTCCGGCCATCCCGGCGACGATTCAGGCGCTGGCTGCCGCACCGGCGGAGGTGAACTGGGGCGTTGCCTATCTCGTTATCTTCCCGACCGCGATCGGCTATCTCACCTGGGCAATCGCCCTGAAGCGGCTGACGGCCGCCCGTGCCTCGAATTTCCTCTACGGCGTTCCGCCGGTCGCCACGCTGATCGGGTTCGTCTGGCTGGGCGAGACGCCGACGGCGTTGGGCGCGGTCGGCGGCGTGATGGCAATCCTCGGCGTGCTCGTCGTCAACGTGATGCGGAAGCGGTAGCGTCGAATTCAGGCCGTGAAGGCGGCCTGGTAACAGTTAGGCATTGCGCCGCCGTTCGCTTTCTTTAAAACGAAAGCAGATCGAAAGGCGCACGCTCATGTTCTTGACCGACCGGCAAATTGAAATCGTGGCGATTGCGAAATCGAGCGGCAGGGTGCTGGTCGAGGAGCTCGCCTCCCGCTTTTCGGTGACGCCGCAGACGATCCGCAAGGACCTCAACGATCTCTGCGATGCGCAGGTGCTGACACGCATCCATGGCGGCGCCACATTCCCGAGCGGGACCGAGAACGTCAAATACGAAGCGCGCCGTCAGATCGCCGCTTCCGAGAAGCAGGCGATCGGCATTGCCGCGGTCGAGCTGATTCCGAGCGGGGCCTCGCTCTTCATCAATATCGGAACGACGACCGAGGCGGTGGGCGAGGCGCTCGCCAACCATCACGAGCTGATGGTTATCACCAATAATATCAACGTTGCCAACAGGTTACGGCTGCTGCCAGCAATCGAGGTGGTGATCGCAGGGGGGGTCGTGCGCGGTTCGGACGGCGGGATCGTCGGCGAGGCGGCCGTCGATTTCATCCGCCAGTTCAAGGTCGACTACGCCGTGATCGGTGCTTCGGCGATCGATATCGACGGCGCGCTTCTCGACTATGATTTTCGCGAAGTGAAGGTCGCCCAGGCGATCATCGCTAACGCCCGGCATGTCATTCTCGTTGCCGATTCGACGAAGTTCGAACGCACCGCACCGGTCAGGATCGGCCAGCTTTCCCAGGTTCATACCTTCATCACCGATCGCTGTCCGGTGCCTTCGATCCGCAATCTCTGCCTCGAAAACAATGTGAAACTGATCGAAACGAACGGCAGATTTCGCTAGGCAACAGACCCTCACAAACATTCGTTTGACATTCGTATTCCTTTCGTTTTAACTGATGTTGCTTTCGCAATTGCGCAAGTTTTGTGCGATGCGAAATCGGCGGCGGGCTCGGAGGGGGAATTGGGCCGAAATATTCACGACATATTCGTCATCGGTGGCGGCATCAACGGCTGCGGCATTGCGCGCGATGCCGTCGGGCGTGGCTATTCGGTGGCGCTGGCGGAGATGAACGATTTCGCCTCGGGTACCTCGTCGGGCGCCACCAAGCTGATCCATGGCGGCCTGCGTTACCTCGAGCATTATGAATTCCGCCTAGTGCGGGAATCGCTGATGGAGCGCGAGATCCTCTGGGCGATGGCGCCGCACATCATCTGGCCGCTGCGTTTCGTATTGCCCTACCACAAGGGCGGCATCCGTCCGGCCTGGCTGATCCGGCTCGGCCTCTTCCTCTACGACCATCTCGGCGGCCGCAAGCTGCTACCGCCGACATCGGTGCTCGACATGCGCCGCGATCCGGCCGGCAAGCCGCTGAAGGCGCTGTTTTCCAAGGCCTTCGAATATTCCGACGGCTGGGTCGACGATGCCCGCATGGTGGTGCTGAACGCCCGCGATGCCGCCGACAAGGGTGCGCTGATCATGCCGCGCACCAAGGTGGTGTCGGCAAGGCGCGAGAATGGCCTGTGGCATATCGAGACCACCGATACCGTCACCGGTCGCAATGACAGCCATCAGGCCCGCATGCTGGTCAATGCCGCCGGTCCCTGGGTCGACCATGTCATTCGTTCCGCCTTCGGCCAGAACGAAGCCCACCATGTCCGCCTCGTCCAGGGCAGCCATATCGTCGTGAAGAAGAAGTTCGACGATGTGAGAGCCTATTTCTTTCAGAACCCCGACAACCGCATCATCTTCGCCATCCCCTACGAGGGCGACTTTACCCTGATCGGCACCACGGATCGCGACTACACCGCCGATCCCAGGGACGTCAGGATTTCGGAGGAGGAGACGGTCTACCTCTGCAATGCGGCGTCGGAGTATTTCAAGGAGCCGGTCAGGCCGGAGGATATCGTCTGGACCTATTCTGCGGTCAGGCCGCTTTATGACGACGGCGCCTCCAAGGCGCAGGAGGCGACGCGCGACTATGTGCTGAAGCTGGAAGGCGAAGGCAATGCTGCGCCGCTGCTCAACATCTTCGGCGGCAAGCTCACCACCTATCGTCGGCTTTCCGAACATGCGCTGGACAAGATCGGTGCTGCGATCGGCGCCAAAGGAGCCCCGTGGACGGCCAAAAGCCATCTGCCGGGCGGCGACTTCCCGGTCCGCGGTTACGAGGCACAGGTTGACAAGCTGAGGCGGCGTTATTCGTTCCTCGCCGATCCGCTTGCCCGCCGCCTGGTGCGCCGCTACGGCACCAAGGCGGAGCTGTTGCTTGGCAATGCCAGCCGCATCGACGATCTCGGACGGCTGTTCGGCGGCGATCTCTACGAGGCAGAGGTCACCTATCTCGTCGAACATGAATGGGCCCGGCACGCCGAAGACGTGCTGTGGAGGAGAACAAAGGATGGTCTGCGCCTTTCGAAGGAGCAGGCTCAGTCACTGGAGGAGTACATGGCTGCCATGCCGGCGATGGCCGGGTAGGAGTCATGTGGTCCCCGATGCGTGGAGGCACGGGAATCGGAATGCTGGAACTGCGAAACGCTGCCAAGATGGTGGGCGCGGACTATCACATCTATCCGACCGATCTGGTTCTCGAGCGGGGCACGCTGAACGTCCTGCTCGGGCCGACGCTTGCGGGCAAGACCTCTCTGATGCGGCTGATGGCGGGGCTTGACCGTCCTACAGGCGGCTCCATCCATTTCGACGGCACTGACGTCACCGGCATGCCGGTGCAGAAGCGCAACGTCGCCATGGTCTACCAACAGTTCATCAACTATCCGGCGCTGACCGTCTACGACAACATCGCCTCGCCGATGCGCATATCGGGCAAGGATGCCGCCACGATCGACCGTGAGGTGCGCAAGGCGGCCGAGCTGCTGAAGCTGACGCCCTATCTCGACCGCACACCGCTCAATCTGTCCGGCGGCCAGCAGCAGCGCACGGCGCTTGCGCGCGCGCTCGTCAAGAATGCCAGCCTCGTGCTGATGGACGAGCCGCTCGCCAATCTCGATTACAAGCTGCGCGAGGAACTGCGCGAGGAATTGCCGAAGATCTTTGCCCAATCCGGCGCGATCTTCGTCTATGCCACAACCGAGCCTTCCGAGGCGCTCCTGCTTGGCGGCAATACGGCAACGCTGAACCAGGGCCGGGTGACCCAGTTCGGGCCGACGATCGAGGTCTATCGCCGACCCGTCAATCTCGCCACCGCCGGCATTTTCGCCGATCCGCCGCTGAACACCCTCGACGTCACGAAATCAGGCAATGTCTTCACGCGTCCGAGCGGGGTCACGATTCCTGTTCCCTCGCATCTGGCCGTCGTGCCGGATGGTCCCGTCACTATCGCCTTTCACCCGCACCATCTCGGCCTTGCGTCGCAGACCGGCGACGCGGCCCGTCTGCAGGCGCGCACGCTGGTTTCCGAGATCACCGGCTCGGAGAGCTTCGTTCACCTGGAATATGACGGTGTGCGCTGGGTGATGCTGGCGCATGGCATTCACGACATCGATCCCGACATGGAAGTCGAAGCTTTTCTCGACACCCGCCACCTGATGGCCTTCGGCAGCGACGGCCGCGCCATCGCTGCGGCCGGAAAGGTATAGGAGAGCACAATGGCACGCATCACGCTCGACCATATCCGCCACGCCTACGGCGCCAATCCGAAGTCCGACAAGGATTATTCGCTGAAGGAAGTCGACCACGAATGGAACGATGGCGGCGCCTATGCGCTGCTCGGCCCCTCCGGCTGCGGCAAGACCACGCTGCTCAACATCATCTCGGGCCTGCTGCAGCCCTCGCATGGCCGCATCCTGTTCGACGGCAAGGATGTCACGAACCTTTCGACGCAGAGCCGCAACATCGCACAGGTGTTCCAGTTCCCCGTCATCTACGATACGATGACCGTCTACGACAATCTCGCCTTTCCCTTGCGCAACCGCGGTGTGGCCGAGGCGGATGTCGACCGGCGTGTCCGCGACATCCTCGAAATGATCGACCTCGCCAGTTGGGCCAGGCGCAAGGCGCAGGGCCTGACCGCCGACCAGAAGCAGAAGATCTCGCTCGGCCGAGGGCTGGTGCGCAACGACGTCAACGCCATCCTGTTCGACGAGCCGCTGACCGTCATCGATCCGCATATGAAATGGGTGCTGCGTTCGCAGCTGAAGCGGCTGCACAAGCAGTTCGGCTTCACCATGGTCTATGTCACCCACGACCAGACGGAAGCGCTGACCTTCGCCGAGAAGGTCGTCGTCATGTATGACGGCCAGATCGTCCAGATCGGCACACCGGCCGAGCTCTTTGAGCGGCCGAGCCACACCTTCGTCGGCTATTTCATCGGTTCGCCGGGTATGAATTTCATGCCGGCCAGGATCGTGGGCAGCACTGTGGCGGTCGGAGATGAAACCCTGACGCTCGATTATGCGCCGAAGACATCAGGCACCGCCAAAACCGAACTCGGCATCCGTCCCGAATTCATTCGCCTCGGACGGGAGGGCATGCCGGTCACGATCAGCAAGGTCGAGGATATCGGCCGGCAGAAGATCGTGCGCGCCCGCTTTGCCGGCCAGCCGATCGCAATCGTCGTGCCTGAAGACGCAGACATTCCCGCGGACGCCCGCGTCACCTTCGATCCGTCCGCCATCAGCATCTACGCCGACAGTTGGCGTGTCGGCAGGGAGGCCTGAGCCATGCAGAAGACGTGGAATAACAAAGCCTGGTTTCTGGTCCTGCCCGTGCTGCTGCTCGTGGCGTTTTCGGCCGTCATCCCGCTGATGACCGTCGTCAACTATTCAGTGCAGGATACGTTCGGCAACAACGAGTTCTTCTGGGCGGGTACCGACTGGTTCGTCCAGACCCTGCATTCCGATCGTTTCTGGGAATCGCTCCAGCGCAATCTGCTGTTCTCCTTCATCATTCTGGCGCTGGAGATTCCACTTGGCATCTTCATCGCGCTCAACATGCCGAAATCAGGACCGGGCGTTCCCGTCTGCCTGGTGCTGATGGCGCTGCCGCTGCTCATTCCGTGGAACGTCGTCGGCACCATCTGGCAGGTCTTTGGACGCGTCGATATCGGCCTGCTCGGCCACACGCTCGAAGCGATCGGCCTCGACTATAATTATGTCCGCGATCCGATCGATGCCTGGGTGACCGTCATCGTCATGGACGTCTGGCACTGGACAAGCCTCGTCGTGCTGCTCTGCTATGCCGGTCTGGTCTCGATCCCGGATGCCTATTACCAGGCCGCCAAGATCGACGGCGCCTCGCGCTGGTCCGTCTTCCGCTACATTCAGCTGCCGAAGATGAAGCGCGTGCTGCTGATCGCCGTGCTCCTGCGCTTCATGGACAGTTTCATGATCTATACCGAGCCTTTCGTCGTCACCGGCGGCGGGCCTGGCAACTCGACGACCTTCCTCTCCATCGACCTCGTGAAGATGGCCGTCGGCCAGTTCGACCTTGGCCCAGCGGCGGCGATGTCGATCATCTACTTCCTCATCATCCTGCTGCTCTCATGGGTGTTCTACACCGTGATGACCAGCAGCGACGCGAGCTAAAGGGAGGGCGAGATATGACCAACAAATACAAACCTGCAGGCAGCCTTTCCTGGCTCGTTCCGACGATCTACATCGTCTTCCTGATCCTGCCGATCTATTGGCTCGTCAATATGAGCTTCAAGGAGAATTCGGAGATCACCGGCGCTTTCTCGCTCTGGCCGACGAACCCGACGCTGCGCAACTACACGGTCATCTTCACCGATCCATCCTGGTATAACGGCTATATCAACTCGATCATCTATGTGGTGATGAACACAGTGATCTCGGTCGCGGCGGCGCTGCCGGCAGCCTATGCCTTCTCGCGCTACCGCTTTCTCGGCGACAAGCACCTGTTCTTCTGGCTGCTCACCAACCGCATGGCGCCGCCGGCGGTCTTCGCGCTGCCGTTCTTCCAGCTCTATTCGGCCTTCGGCCTGATCGACACGCATATCGCCGTGGCGCTTGCCCACTGCCTGTTCAATGTGCCGCTCGCCGTCTGGATCCTCGAAGGCTTCATGTCCGGTGTGCCGAAGGAGATCGACGAAACCGCCTATATCGACGGTTATTCCTTCCCGCGTTTCTTCATCAAGATCTTCATTCCGCTGATCGCCAGCGGCGTCGGTGTCGCGGGCTTCTTCTGCTTCATGTTCTCGTGGGTCGAGCTGCTGCTGGCCCGCACGCTGACGACGACGGCGGCAAAGCCGATCTCGGCGATCATGACGCGAACGGTGTCCGCCTCGGGCATGGACTGGGGTGTGCTGGCGGCGGCCGGCGTGCTCACCATCATTCCGGGCGCACTCGTCATCTATTTCGTCCGCAACTACATCGCCAAGGGCTTCGCGCTCGGGCGCGTTTGAGGAGGAGACGGTCATGAATTTTTCCTGGATGGCCTGGACGCTGCCGACGACGCTGTTCTTTCTGACGATATTGGCGCTTCTGATCGCCATGAGTGTCTGGGAATATTTTTCGCCGGGCGGCTCGCCGCGCACGGGCTTGCTGCGTTTCGAGACGACGCGCGGCGACCGGCTCTTCATTTCGCTGCTGGGCAGCGCTTTCATTCATCTTGCATGGCTTGGGCTCGGTGGGCCCAACCTGTGGTGGGCTCTTGCCATTTCCGTGGTCTACGCCATCGGCGTCTTCCGCTACGTGTGACGGCAAGGAGAAGACAGATGGCCGGGGGTACTGGCCGCCTGAGACGTGACTGCAATCGCAAACCCTGGGAGGATATTATGCGAAGGCACTTATTGACGACGACAGCAGGCTTGCTGCTGGCAATGACAGCATCGGCCTATGCCGGCATGGACGAGGCCAAGACGTTCCTCGACAAGGAAGTCGGCGATCTCTCGACGCTTCCCCGCGCCGACCAGGAAAAGGAAATGCAGTGGTTCGTTGACGCTGCGAAGCCTTTCGCCGGCATGGACATCAAGGTCGTATCCGAAACGATCACGACCCATGAATATGAATCGAAGGTTCTGGCGCCCGCCTTCACGGCGATCACCGGCATCAAAATCACTCACGACCTCATCGGCGAAGGCGACGTGGTCGAGAAGCTGCAGACGCAGATGCAGTCGGGCGAAAACATCTATGACGCCTATATCAACGATAGCGACCTGATCGGCACCCATTGGCGCTATCAGCAGGCGCGCTCGCTGACCGACTGGATGGCCAACGAAGGCAAGGATGTCACCAATCCCGGCCTCGACATCGACGACTTCATCGGCAAGTCCTTCACCACGGCGCCTGACGGCAAGCTCTACCAGCTGCCTGACCAGCAGTTCGCGAACCTCTACTGGTTCCGTTACGACTGGTTCAACGACGAGAAGAACAAGGCGGACTTCAAGGCGAAGTACGGCTACGATCTCGGCGTGCCGGTCAACTGGTCGGCCTATGAGGATATTGCCGAGTTCTTCACCGGCCGCGAGATCGACGGCAAGAAGGTCTTCGGTCATATGGACTACGGCAAGAAGGACCCATCGCTCGGATGGCGCTTCACCGATGCCTGGCTGTCGATGGCCGGCAACGGCGACAAGGGCATCCCGAACGGCAAGCCGGTCGATGAATGGGGCATCAAGGTCGACGAGAACTCTCGTCCGGTCGGCTCTTGCGTGGCCCGTGGCGGCGACACCAACGGCCCTGCTGCGGTCTATTCCATCCAGAAATATCTGGACTGGATGAAGGCGTATGCACCGGCTGCCGCTCAGGGCATGACCTTCTCCGAATCCGGCCCGGTCCCGTCGCAGGGCGAAGTCGCCCAGCAGATGTTCACCTACACGGCCTTCACCGCCGATTTCGTCAAGGAAGGCCTGCCGGTCGTCAATGCGGACGGCACGCCGAAATGGCGTTTCGCGCCGAGCCCGCATGGCGTCTACTGGAAGGACGGCATGAAGCTCGGCTATCAGGACGCCGGTTCGTGGACGCTGATGAAGTCCACGCCTGACGACCGCGCCAAGGCGGCCTGGCTCTATGCCCAGTTCGTCACCTCTAAAACTGTCGACGTGAAGAAGAGCCACATGGGTCTGACCTTCATTCGCCAGTCGACGCTTGATCATAAGTCCTTCACCGATCGTGCGCCGAAGCTCGGCGGCCTGATCGAATTCTATCGTTCGCCGGCCCGCCTGCAGTGGTCGCCGACCGGTACGAACGTTCCTGACTATCCGAAGCTCGCTCAGCTTTGGTGGCAGGCGATTGGTGATGCCTCTTCCGGCGCCAAGACGGCGCAGGAAGCGATGGACTCGCTTTGCTCCGAGCAGGAGAAGGTGCTGCAGCGTCTGGAACGCGCCAAGGTCCAGGGCGACATCGGCCCCAAGCTCGCCGAGGAGCATGATCTCGCCTATTGGAACGCGGATGCGGTGAAGAACGGCAACCTTGCCCCGCAGCTGAAGATCGAGAACGAAAAGGATAAGCCGGTCACTGTCAACTACGACGAACTCGTCAAGAGCTGGCAGAAGAAGTAAGGCGGATCCGGCCGGAGGCGACGAGGCTTCCGGCCATCACTTCCTGCCACCGGCAGCAAGCCGGTGGCACCCACAATCTTTCTCTCATGAAACGTCCGCGTCCTGCCGTCCTCTGCAGGCGGAGCGGTTTCGTGCGAGCCGGAGACGGATATGAGCGGCTATATTCTTTCAATCGACCAGGGCACGACATCGTCGCGCGCCATCATCTTCGATGGCGACATGAAAATGGCCGGCTCGGCGCAGGCGGAGATCACCCAATATTATCCGCAGCCTGGATGGGTGGAGCACGACGCCGCCGAAATCTGGCGATCCGTCGTCGATACGGTGCGCAAGGCGATCGCCGATGCTGGTATTGACGCGGCCGATATCGCCGCGATCGGCATCACCAACCAGCGCGAGACGGCGGTCGTCTGGGATCGCAGGTCGGGAAAACCGCTTCACCGTGCGATCGTCTGGCAGGACAGGCGCACGGCAGAAATGTGCGAGAGCCTGAAGGCAGACGGCTACGAGAAGCTCTTCAGCGCCAAGACCGGGCTGCTGCTCGATCCCTATTTCTCCGGAACGAAGCTGCGCTGGCTGCTCGATAATGTCGATGGCCTGCGTGAGAAGGCCGAGGCCGGTGATGTCTGCTTCGGCACGATCGACAGCTGGCTGATATACAATCTGACTGATGGACGCGTGCATGCCACCGATGCGACCAATGCGTCGAGAACGCTGCTCTACAACATCGATGACGGTGCCTGGGACGAGGAGCTTCTCGGCATTCTCCGCATTCCAGCCGCCATGCTTCCTGACGTCAGGGAATGCGCCGATGATTTCGGCCGCGTCGACAAGGCGCTGTTCGGCGCGGAACTTCCGATCCTCGGGGTCGCCGGCGACCAGCAGGCTGCGGCGATGGGCAATGCCTGCTTCGAGCCCGGTATGATGAAATCCACCTACGGCACAGGCTGCTTTGCTCTGTTGAACACCGGCCGGGATCGTGTTTCCTCCTCCAACAGGATGCTGACGACGATCGCCTGCCGGCTCGACGGCGAGACGACCTATGCGCTCGAGGGCTCGATCTTCATCGCCGGTGCTGCCGTGCAATGGCTGCGCGACGGCCTCGGCATCATCGGCCAGGCATCCGAGGCAGGAGTGCTTGCCGCCAAGGCCGATCCCGGACAGCAGGTCTATATCGTTCCGGCCTTCACCGGCCTCGGCGCGCCCTACTGGGATCCGGCGGCGCGCGGAGCGATCTTCGGTCTGACGCGAAACAGCGGCCCGGCGGAATTTGCCCGCGCCGTGCTTGAATCCGTGGCCTACCAGACGCTCGACCTGCTGGTGGCGATGAAGAAGGACTGGGGCGTCAACCAGCTGGAAACGGTGTTGCGCGTCGATGGCGGCATGGCGGCATCGGATTGGACGATGCAGTGCCTGGCCGACATGACCGGAAACCCTGTCGACCGCTCGGCGATCCGCGAGACGACGGCGCTGGGTGCCGCCTGGCTTGCCGGCTCGAAAGCCGGCATCTGGCCCGGCAAGCGGGATTTTGCGCAGGCCTGGGCTTGCGACCGCCGCTTCAGCCCTTCGATGGATGAGACCGAGCGGCAGGGCAAGATCATCGGCTGGAAGAATGCCGTATCGCGAATGATTTCCGACGCCTCGGTGGGGTAGAACAGCTTCCCAGAATAGGACCGCAGTGGCGGCTTCTCTTAAGCGGCGCCGGCAGCCTTTCTGTTGATAAAGCTCAGGGCGAGCACGGCGAAGATCAGCGTTCCCGTGCCAACCTGCTGCCAATAGAAGTTCAGATCGGTCAGCAGCAGCCCATTGGCGACGATGCTGAGCAGCAGTGCGCCGAGAACGGTTCCGCCGACATTCGGCCGTCCGAGCGGGCTGAGCGTCGTGCCGATGAAGGTCGCGCCGATGGCATTCAACAGGAAGGCATTGCCGGAGGAGGGGATGTAGGTGGTGACGGTTGCGGTCAGGATCAGGCCGGCGATTGCCGCGATCAACCCGACCAGGATGAATGTCACCGCGACATGGGCCGGCGCGGCGATGCCGGAATAGCGCACAACGCCCGGCTGGATGCCGATCGACAGGATGATGCGGCCGAAACGCGTGCGGGCAAAAACGACCGCAGCCGCCGCGATGACGACGATGGCAGCGGCAAGCGGCACCGGGAAGCCGGCGATCGTGCCATGGCCGAGAAAACGGAAGGTTTCCGGCACGCCGTTCGGCGGCAGATAGACCGGATTGCCGCCATTGGTCAGCAGCTGCTGCACGCTGCGGCCGATGAACAGCGTGCCGAGCGTGGCGAGGAACGGCGACACGCCGATCCCTGAAATCAGCAGCGCGTTGAAGGCGCCGACGAACGCTCCGGCGGCCAGTCCCGCGAGTGCGGCGACTGCCACCGGCTGCCCGGCGAGCACGAGCGAAACAAAGGCGAAACTGGCGAAATCCATTGCCGTTCCCACCGAAAGATCGATGCCGCCCGACGCGACGGCGAAGGTCATGGCGACGGAGACGATGGCAAGCAGCGTGAAATTGTTGACCAGGATGCTCTGCAGGTTCGCAGGCGTCAGGAATGTCGGCGTTGCCACGGAAAAGGCGGCAAACACCGCAACCAGGGCGAGGATCAAGCCATAACGCACCATGCCGCCGGCGATCAGACGCGGCAAGCCAATGGTGGCGAGGGGAGGGGTCTGGAGCGACATGTCAGGCCTCCTGTCGGCGCAGCAGCGTGGTCGCGGAAACGACGATGAGAATGAGCACGCCCTGGACGCCGCTGACCAGCGTGCTCGAAATGTTCAGCAGCTGGAAACCGTTGACCAGGAAGCCGACCAAAAGGGCCGAAAGCAGCGTCCCGGTGACTGTCGGAACCAGCCGGCGCGAAAAGACCGAGCCGAGCAGGGCCGTCACGACGACGGGCAACAGCATCTCGCCGGCGCCGGTCGTGCTGCCGCTCAGATAGGAAACCGACAGAATGCCAGCGATGCCGCCGGAGACGCCACTGGCGACAAAGGCGCCGGCCAGCAACCGGCGAAGCGGCAGACCGGCGGCACGCGCCGCATCCGGAAACTCACCGACGGCATAGAGGCGCAGGCCGAGCGGGGTATATTGCACGATCGCCGTGGTGATCGCCGTGAAGCCGAGGAGCACATAGGCAAGAACCGGAATGCCGAAAGGATCCGAGGCGGAAAGCGCCGACAGGAAAGGCGTCGAGGCCGGCAGGACGGTATTGCCGGTCAGCACCAATTCCAGGCCGGCGACGACGTTCATGACGGCCAGCGTGGCCAGCAGCGGCACGATGCCGGCATAGACGACGGCAATGGCATTGACCGTGCCGATCAGGGCGCCGGTCAAGATTGTCGCGGCAATCGCCGTCGCATTGCCGTAGCCGAGTTGCGTCAGGCTCGCATAGACGGCGGCGCTGAGACCCATATTGGCAGCGAGCGACAGGTCGATGCCGCCGGTGACGACATTGGAGCCGCCGGCGATCAGCACGATCGTCAACCCGATGGCAAGCACGCCGGAGATGGTTGATTGGCCAAGCACGTTGCCGATATTGCCGATGCTGAGGAAATAGGGTGCTGTCAGCGAGAAGATGATCAGGATGGCGGCGAAAGTGATCAGCGATCCGAAGCGCAATGCCGCAGCCGCAATATGGCCGGCCGGCCGGGGAGGCGGTTCCGCAGCGGAAAAACCGGAAGGCGCGAATTCCACTTCAGCCGACATGGCGTTGTCCTTCGGATGATCCGGTCGATTGAGCGAGCACCGCATCCGCCGTGGTCTCCGACGATATGAATTCCCGCACCACGCGGCCGCGGAAGAGCACCAGGATGCGATCGGTGATGCCGACGAGTTCGGGCAGATCCGAAGACAGCACGATGACGCCGGCGCCGCGCGCCGCGAGTTCGCCGATCAGCGTATAGATCTCGACCTTGGAGCCGATATCGACGCCAACAGTCGGCTCGTCGAGCAGATAGACCTCGGAACGGCGGCTCAGCCACTTGGCGATGGCGATCTTCTGCTGGTTGCCGCCCGAAAGCGTGCGCAGCAGGGCGTCGCGCCCATTGGTCTTCACCTGCAGCCGCGCTATCAGAGCGTCCACTTCTCTCTGTTCGCGTCTGCGATCGAGAAAGCCGAAACGCGTGAAGCGGCCAAGGCTCGAAAGGCTGATATTTTCCGCGACGCTGAGGTCGAGCGCGACGCCGTGGCGACGCCGATCTTCCGGCACCAGCGCGATCTCGCGGCCGGCTGCCTGGGCGGGATTCGTGAAACGGGCAGCCTTGCCGCTGATCTCGATATGGCCGGAAGCCGGAGTCTCCAGACCAAAGAGAGCGCGGACCACCTCCTTCGCACCGGAACCGAGCAGGCCGGTGAGGCCGAGCACCTCGCCGCGGCGAAGCGTGAAGCTGATGTCGCTATATTTCCCCGGCGCCGACAACTGCTCGACTTTGAGGATTTCTTCGCCTGGCGTCACCTGCGGCTTCGGGAACATCTCCTTGATGTCGCGCTCGACCATCAGCCGGGCAATCGCCCCGGCCGAAGTCTCCCCGATCGGCAGGGAGGCGACGTCCAGCCCATTGCGCAGCACGGTGACGTGGTCGCAGAGCTCTTCGATTTCGTTCAGGTAATGCGAGATATAGATGATGGTGACGCCTTCGTCGCGCAGACGGCGGATCAGCCGGAAGAGGATATCGGCCTCGCGGCGCACCAATGCGGCCGTCGGCTCGTCGAAGACGAGCACCTTCGGCTGATTAAGGAGGGCGCGGGTGATTTGCACGATCTGTTTTTCGGCGGTCGACAATTCGCTGATCAAGGCGGCGTTCGGCAACCGGATACCGAAATAGTCATTGAGAATCTCGGATGCGCGGCGCTGCATCCGTCGCCGGTCGAGGAACGGCGTGCCCGCGATGCGTGGCTCCCGACCGAGGAACAGGGCTTCGCCGACAGTGAAGGTCGGCACCAGCAGCCGGTCCTGGTGAATGAAGTGGATGCCGAGCTCTTCGGCAAGATGCGGTGTCAGCCGATCGAATGTTTGCCCTTCGATCTCGATCCGGCCGCCATCCGGCTGGTGAAGGCCGGCCAGCAGCTTGATCAGCGTCGACTTGCCGGCGCCGTTCTGACCGACGAGACCGTGGATGGTGCCGCGCCTGACGATCAGCGACGCACCGGCAAGCGCCTGCGCGCCGCCAAAATGTTTGACGATGCCTTCAAAGCGGATGATGTCGTCGCGTGCCGTCACCGGCTGCTTCAACGAAATGGCCGTCATGTCGATCTCTCCTGGCGGGCAGATTCCGAGCGATCCGACATGGCCGGATCGCTCGGGTTCAATGTCAGCCGATGCCGAGCTTCTTGGTGACTTCGCCGACATTGGTCTTGTTGGCGAGCAGTGCCGGAACATAGGTCTCGCGCGGCAGTGTCTGGCCGGCGAGCAGCTTGGCGACGTTACGAATGGCGGTGCGGCCGATTTCCGCCGGCTGCTGGGCGACATCGGCGCCGGCCGGCGAATTCGGATCGGCGATGAGCTGCAGCACTTCCGGGCTGCCATCGACGCCGTAGGTGCGGATCTCGGTCCGTCCGGCGGCTGCCAAAGCCTGGGTCGCGCCAAGCTGCGGAATGTCCCAAGCCGACCAGATCGCCTTGATCGAACCCTTTTCGGGATATTTGTTTAGGATGGCCGTGATCTGCGTGAAGGCGTCCTGCACGGTATTCGGGATGACGTCGCGCAGTTCCGGCTGGAGGATTTTTACCTTCGGGAAATATTTGACGACATTGACCAACTGGTCGTAGCGGATCGCGCAGGGGGTTACGCCGTAGAAGCCGTTGAAAACGACGATATTGCCTTCGCCGCCGATATCGGAGACGAGCTGCAGCGCCAGATCCTTGCCGATGCCCCAGTTATCGGAGGTGGTGTTGTTGATCGAATTGGTCGAGCCGACGTCGACGGTCAGAACCGCGATTCCGGCATCGCGCGCCTTCTTCAGCCAGGGATCGATGACGCTGAGCGTGCCAAGGATTTGAACGATCGCATCCGGCTTCTGGGCAATCAGTGTCTGCAGCTGCGAGACCAGCTTGCCGTCATTGCGTCCGGCATCGACGGCGATCGGCTCGCCGCCGAGGCGCTTTACCTCTTCGATCTGGGCATTATAGGCCTGCAGATCAAAGAAGTGATCGGTGCCGGTTGCGCTGATGGCGATGCGCTTGCCTTTCAGTGACAGTTCTGCGTCGGCCGCGAAAACCGGCTGCTGCCCGACCAGCGCAGCACCCGCGACGACGGCCCCGGCCGCGGCAGACAGTTTCAACAGATCTCGTCTTCCGAGACCGCTTCCGGACTTTTCGATGCTCATTACCATTCTCTCCAATTCAGTTATGTCTATAAATTAAGTAGACTAATGAGAATGGGGAGAAAGGAATTTCCAAAATGACGCTCTCCGATGAAAAGAGTGGACGGAGAGAACACTCATTCCTGGCTGCGGTTTCCCGCGAGCGGGCCGATCAAGAAGAAGCATGCATTGCATAATTCTTGCGCATGCGACCAAACTTACCGAGGGTCAACTCCTGCCGGGCCGTGGTGCCGTGTGGCGCGGCAGCAGGCGTAAAATCACGATTTAACGGGCACCGTCGGGTTTTATGCTGCAACGTTGATATCCAGCGCGAAGCTTCGCTCCACTTGGCGCGCAACTTGCCTCTCCTCTACTAGGGAGAATGAAACAATGCCCGACATCGACCCGCAGATTTTCTCAATAAGCCGGCCATCCCTCGGAGGCTACAAGGCCTTCGTTCAACGCGACATGATCGTCGAGACCTATCGCAGCGCCGCGGGGCAAATGGTTTCGAGGGGCTCCCTTCACAGAATTTCGATCAACCGCACGGCGCACGGCAAATATGCCTATCGGTTTGGAAGCGGAGCGTTCCGCAAAGTCGAGAGGCCACCGTTCACGCTGGGATTTCAACCGGCCGCCACCGTCCTAGAAGTCGATGGCGATGCGGCGGATTATATCTCGATCTTCCAGTCACCGGCGCTTTACAGCAGCATCGGGGGCTCTCGCTTTGATCCCGAGCATTGGGATAGTGACGCGCTCAGCGCGACGACTGATCCGACAACGCTGCAGGTCGCCCTCTCCCTTGCATTTGCCGCCGAGAAGACCGGGTGCGACGACCCGCTTTTGATGCAGCATCTGGGGATGGCGCTCGCCTGTTGCGTTGTAAAACTGCTGGGCTCCAAACCCGAAGCCGGCGATCGTCCGCTGACATCGGACAATCTCCGGCGTGTGATCGATTACATCGAGAACCTGCTTGGCAAATCCGATCTGAGTGTGGAGGAGCTTGCCAGGGTGGCCCATATGAGCCCGTTTCACTTCAGCCGGGAATTCAAACGGGCGGCCGGTATGGCGCCGCATCGCTTCGTTCTCGAACGCAGGATCGAACGAGCACGGCTTTACCTCGCCGATGGCAAGGAGACGCTCGCAAACATCGCTTATGCCACAGGCTTTTCCAGCCAGGCGCATTTCTCCAGCGTCTTTCGGCGTCTGATGGGGGCGACACCGAAGGAATACCAACGTTCGGTCCGTCTTTGAGCCGGCTCTTGCCGATGACAGATCAGCAGCTTTGCGAAAGACAACCGCACGAATTTGAAATCTCTTGAGGCTGCGGTCTGCGAGGCTTTTCCCATCAGGAGGCCCCTATGACCGCTTTTGCCCAAACCAATCCGATTACCGACATCTGCTTTTTGGTCGAGGATATCGACAAAGCATCGGCCTTCTATGTCGACCGGCTTGGCTTCAAGCCGCGCCGACGGGCTCCGGGCTTTGCCGATTTCAAAGGGGCGGGCGTGACGCTGGCGCTGTGGGAGATCGAGCATATCGCCGAGAATACCGGTGTCTCACGCCGCCGTGCCCCTCCGGGTGCGCACAAGGCCTGCGCGGCCATCGAGCTCGCTTCGCCAGAGCAGGTCGATGCTGCCTATGCGGAGCTGAAAGCTGCGGGCGTGCTCTTCCACGCGCCGCCGCAGGACTATGTCTGGAACGCGCGATGCGTCTATTTCGCCGATCCTGACGACAATCTCTGGGAAATCTATGCGTGGTCCGCAGGCGGCCCGATCGGTGACATCGACCCGCAATAGCGAGCGCAATCGGCCGGTCGTCCGACAATCCAACAAGGGGAAAGGCAAACAAATGAACGGGAATGACACACAAATCGTGGTCGGCAGGCGTACCGTCTTGAAGGGCGGAGCCTTTGCCCTTGCTGCAGCGACGGCAGGGATCAGCGTGTTCGTACCGCGTCAATCGAATGCCGCCGCATCCAAGGTCGTCATCAAATATGACTGGTTGATGAGCAACGGACAGATCGGCGATATCGTCGCAGTCAAGCAAGGACTGTTCGAGGCCGAGGGTCTCGACGTCGAGTTTTCCCCTGGCGGTCCCAATTCGGCAACGGTGCCGCCCGTGATCACGGGTGATGCGCAGCTCGGCCAATTCTCGGATTCGGCGCAGCTTCTTCTTGCCAGGTCATCCGGCGTGCCGATCAAGATCTTCGCCTGCGGTTTCCGCATGGCGCCTTTCGCCTTCTATTCGCTGCCCAAGGCGCCGATCCGCACCGTCAAGGATATGGTCGGCAAGCGTATCGGCATCCAGCCGACGGCCCGTTATGTGCTCGATGCCATTCTGCTGAAGAACGATATCGATCCATCGAGCCTGACCATCACCAATATCGGCTTCGACATGACGCCGCTGACGACCGGCCAGGTCGATGCCGTGACCGGATGGATCACCAACACGCAGGCCCTTTCCATCATCGGTCCCGACCGCATCGATCTGATGATGAAGGACACGGGCCTGCCGTCTTACGCCAATGTCTATTTCGCCACCGACGATGCCGTGAGCGGCCATGCCGAGACACTGGCAAAGGTGCTGCGTGCGGTCGCCAAGGGCTGGGCCTGGACGCATGAACACCCTGAAGAGGCAGTCAAATTGACGGTGGAGGCCTATCCGCAGCTCGATCTTGCCGTGGAATTGACGACGGTGCCGCGCATATTGTCACTGAGCTTCGATGCGACAACAGGCAAGGATGGCTGGGGCAGCTTCGATCCGGCCGCTCTTGCCGAGCAGATTTCCGTCTACGACCAAATCGGCCAGTTCAAGAGCGGCGCGCCGAAGCTGGAGGACTGCTATACGACTGAGATACTCGACATGACGGCGGACGTCCGCCCGAAGATTGCGTGAGAGCGGATTTGCCTGAAGCAGCGGCTATCGAAACCAAGGATCTGGCAGTCGGTTATGCCGGCGCTGGCGAGACGACCCGCATTCTGTCCGGCGTCGATCTCAGTGTCGGCAGGGGCGAGTTTCTGACCATTCTCGGTCCTTCCGGCTGCGGCAAGTCGACCTTCCTGCGTGCCGTGGCGGATCTTCTTCCGCCGCTTGACGGGCGGCTGTCGGTGCTCGGCAGGACAGCCTCGGAGGCGCGCCGGCGGCGCGAAGTCGCCTTCGTCTTTCAGGACGCAACGCTGTTGCCTTGGCGGACCGTGAGGGAGAATGTCGCGCTGCCGCTGCAGGTGGGGAAGAAGAGCGTCTCGCGATCGGTCGATCCACGGCCCGACCACTGGATCGAACTGGTCGGCCTGTCGCATCTGGCCGACCGCTATCCGCATCAACTGTCCGGGGGCCAGCGCCAGCGTGTCGCCATTGCGCGCGCGCTTCAATGCGAGCCGGATATCCTGCTCATGGACGAACCCTTCGGTGCGCTCGACGAGATCACGCGCGAACGACTGAACGACGAGCTTCTGGATGTCTGGCGCCGAACCGGCACGACCATCCTGTTCGTCACCCACAGCGTCGTCGAGGCGATCTATCTCGGCGGACGCGTGCTGGTCCTGGCGGCCAATCCGGGCCGCGTCCAGGCTCTGATCGACCTTGCACCGCTGAAAGACGAGCGCGGCCTCTGTCGGCGCGAGAGCCTCGATGTTCAGGAGACCGCAGCCCATCTGCGCCAGTTGCTGCAGCAGGGGAGTTCGGCTGCATGACGCATCGTCCGTTGTCACTCTCCGAGGCAATCGGCCTTCCTGTCATCGGCGCCCTTTCGCTGCTTCTCGCCTGGCAATGGCTGGTGCCGGCTCTCGGTATTCCGGCCTATATCGTTCCAACGCCGCTGGCGATCCTACGCACGCTTGGCATCGAATGGCGCTTCCTTTTGTCGAATGCGATCCCGACATGGGGTGAGGCGGGCCTCGGCTTCCTTTTGGGCAATAGTCTCGCTGTGATCCTGGCGGTTGCCTTTGTCTATAATCCGCGGTTCCAGGCCGCCTATTTTCCCGTTGTTCTGCTCTTCAACACCATCCCGGTGCTGGCGCTTGCGCCGATCATCATCCTCATCTTCGGCCTCGGCATGCTGCCAAAGGTCATCATCGCTGCTCTCATCTGCTTCTTCCCAACCCTGGTGAATACCGCTCGGGGCCTCAACCTGGCGACTGCGAGCGAGCTTGACCTGATGCATGTGCTTTCGGCGAGCGGGTGGGAGACCTTCTGGCGCCTGCGCGCCCCACGGTCTGCCCCCTTGGTCTTTGCGTCGCTGCGTATTTCGGCAACCACCTGTGTGATTGGCGCGATTGTCGGGGAGTGGATCGGCTCGAACCAGGGCCTGGGCGCTGTCATCATCCAGTCGACATTCAATTATCAGGCGGAAAGGCTCTTTGCCGCCGTCGTGCTCGCCTCCTTCTCCGGCATCGTCTTTTTTGCCGCTGTTGCCCAGATCGAGCGGATTTTCCGTCGGCTGCAGCCGGGGCAGAGCTGAAAGCGTTCAATGCGGGCGCCGAAACGCTGACGCTTTCCAGGATATGACAAGGCCCCCCGATGTTATCTGCGGGAGGCCTTGCCTGTTGCTACTCCTCCGTGCTTTCACGGATGTCGGAGAGATCGATGCCATGGGTGTCGAACCACCAGTCGGGACTCATCTCGGAATGGCGGTCACGCAGACGCAGATATTTGGCGCGCAGCCGCTTCTGGCGTTCGACCTCTTCCGCGAAGAAGGGGTGATCGAGCGTGCCGCCCATCTTGTGGATGCGACGGAGCAGTTTCCGCAAGACGTATCCTTGCTCCTTGTTGCCCGGCCGGTAGCCGCTTTCCACGATGGTCCTGACCGTCTCGCACAGTGTCCCAAGCGCATCGTCTTGCGGCGTGCCGTTGACGATCATGTCGAGACGCTCGAGACCGAAGCCGACGTCGATGCAGGTTCCGAGCGGATTGACGATGTTTCCGATCTCGACGCCATCCTTATAGAACTCGGTGCAGTATCCGCTGATGCTGCCATCGCTCCATATGCATTCCGGATCCGGCACGATGGGCACGCGCCCGCGATAGAGCGGCGTCCATTCCAGGAGGCGGTCAGGATGGATCGTCACATGATCCGGCATAAGTCCGAGCGTTCCCAGAAACTCGAGCCAGAAATCGATGGCGTTGCCGACGGTCAATTCCCGGAAGGAGAAAAGGCCGAGCATGGTGAAGTGGAGAAGGTGGGTTCCGTCGCCGATCTCGTCGAGGTCGCCCATGCGCAGGCAAGCCTGGCTGTTTGCGACGGTTCCACTATGGGAGGGATCGGAGAAGAGGGGCTTGTACTGCTGCATTCCGGCGCTGCAGAAGAGCGTGGTAGCATCATGCGGCTGTACGGATTCGATGCGTATGAAATCGATGCCCTTGGAAAGGCAGAAGTGTTGATATTGCTGGATCAGGCGTCCCGCGGTGACATAGGCAACCTCCTTTGCTGTTCGTGTGCCTTCGGGGAAGATAGCGATCTAGTGCGCCTGCGGCAATCCGCTGCTCGGCTGGCGAGGATCAAAAACCGGAACGGTGCACTTGATAACAGGATCACTTGAGACTAAATATAGCCTCAAGTGAAAAGGAGCCGTTACCATGATGGGATTTGCCGGTATCGCCGATGTTCTCGGGCTGCCCGCCAGGGAGCCGGTATCGCGTTCGGCCTTCGGCCTGCTCTCTAGCATCGAGGAAGGATTGCCAGTCAAGGCGCTTGATCGGATGGCGCTGCTTCTGGCGCCTGATGACGCCCAGTTCAAATACCGGCTGGTTCCGAAGGCCACCTATGAGCGGCGCAAGTCCAAGCATCGGCTCTCCTCCGACGAGGGCATAAAGCTCGCCCGTCTGGCACGCGTCTGGGGATCGGCGCTCGATGTGTGGCAGACCGAGACCGAGGCGCGAGATTTCCTGTTTCGTCCGCATGCAATGCTGGAGGACAGGCGGCCGATCGACGTGGTCATCCAGAGCGAGATCGGCGGCGAGCTCGTGCTCGATATCCTCGGAAGCCTGAAATACGGCAGCGCTGCGTGAGCGCACAGCATCTTGACCGTACACTGACATCCGTCCGCATCGGAGATCCCAGTGGAACCTATCCGATCTTCGACGCCACCGGCTCGACCATCGCGCCGGGGCGGTGGAACACGTCGGGCAGCCCGATCATCTATACGAGCGAGCATTATTCGACCGCACTGCTCGAAAAGCTCGTCCACGGCAGCGGAAGGCTGCCGCCCAATCAGCACTATGTCACGATCACCCTACCGCGTGGGCTAAGCTACGAGGTCTTCTCCGAGCCCGCGCTGCCGGGCTGGGACAGCATGCCGGCGAACGTCAGCAAGGCTTTCGGCGAGCGGTGGTGCCAGGAAAAGCGCAGCGCCGTCCTGCTGGTCCCAAGCGTCGTCGCCCGCGTCGACAACAACATATTGATCAACCCAGCCCACCCGGAATTCGCGTCCATCTCAGTAAGCCTCCACCAACCGGTCTTCTGGGATCGTCGCTTGTTCGGCATGTGACGGGTTGGCGGTGCAATCAGCGTTTCCGCAGAGCAGACCAAAACGCCGGACAGATGAGGCTTGGTTAGCAGATCATGATGCTGCCACCAAGCGCACCGACAATAGTTCTCGACCCGACGTAGCCAAATCCTCGACTGCTCACGCGTCCGTCTCCCATGGATTTATCACCGCTGCGCCGGTGTCGTCGAAATCGCCGACATTGCGAGTGACGACAATCAGATCATGAACGATCGCGGTTGCGGCGATCAGCCCGTCGATATCGCCACGCGGCCGGATGGCGGCGATGCGGCCCCATTCGACGGCGATCTCGCCGGTCACCGACAGGATCCGGTCGCCGTGATCATAACGCAGCTTGCGCAGCCACTCGGTGAGATGCGCCGCGGTCTTCGGATCCGACTTCTGTTTGAGGGTAATGCCGCGCATGATCTCGCCAAGCGTCAGCGCACTCAGGTGGATGGTGAGCGGATCGACGGAGCGCAGCCAGGAGACCGCCTGCGGCGCGCCGCGTCGCGCCTCCGAGACGATGTTGGTGTCGACCAGATACATCAGAAGGCAACGTCGCGGCTTGGAGTCTTGTTGCGCGCTTCGACCGCATCGGCGAACTCATCGTCCCAGGCGGGGCCGCCGAGCAGGTCGTCGACAAGCGTCGGCCTGCCGGCGCGCAGGGCGTCGTAGTCGCGGGCGGACAGAACGACGGCCGTGCGCTCGCCGCGCACGGTAACCACCTGCGGCCCTTCTTGTCGGGCCTTCTGCACGACCTTCGAAAATTGGTTCTTGGCGTCCTGCAGTTGCCATTCCATCGAATCCGCTCCTAGCTAGACTGTCTAGCTATGTATGTGCGGAATGCCGATGCGTCAACGGCCTCTGGAAGCCGCGATCATACTCTCTGCCGCGGCGAGCGGGCCATCAGCCGGGCATAGGCGATGGCCGAGAGCATGTTGACGTGGTTGGCCTTGCCGGTGCCGGCAATGTCGAAGGCGGTGCCGTGATCGACCGAGACGCGGTCGATCGGCAGGCCGAGCGAGACGTTGACCGCGGTGTCGAAGGCGACGAGCTTGATCGGGATATGGCCCTGGTCATGATACTGGGCGATGACGAGATCGAAAGCGCCGTTATAGGCGCGGGCAAAAACCGTATCGGCCGAGATCGGGCCGACGACGTCGATGCCCTTTGCCTGCGCCTGCTCGACGGCGGGCGCCAGGAATTCGGTGTCCTCGGTGCCGAACAGACCGTTTTCGCCGCAATGCGGATTGAGGCCGGCAACGGCGATGCGCGCTGTCTTGCCAAGCCGCAGGAAGTGGCGATGGCCAGCTTCGATGGTCGCCAGCACCCGCTCGGTCTTGGCGCGCTCGATCGCGCCCTTCAGCGAGATATGGGTCGAGACGTGGATGGTGTTCAGCCGCTCGGAGGCAAGCAGCATGAAGGAGCTCTTCGAACCGGTGAGATGCGCGAGCAGCCCGGTATGGCCGTCATGGTGATGGCCGGCGAGGTTCATCGCCTCCTTGTTGATCGGCGCGGTGACGATGACGTCGGCTTGACCAGACATGGCGAGGTCGACGGCGCGGGTGATATAGCGCACCGAGGCATCGCCGGCGACGGGGCTGACCTTGCCGATTTCGGGAAGGGCGGCGCCGAGCGCGACTTCGTCGACGGCGATCCTGTCGTCGCCGGGTGCATCGGCAGGCCCGAACCGCAGTCCGGTGCCGGTGACGCGATCGGCGCGCTCCAGTGCTTCGACATTGCCGACAATGACGAAATCGCGGCGTTCTTCCCTCGGAAGGGCTGCCAAGGCCTTGACGATCACCTCGGGGCCGACACCGGCCGGATCGCCGAGCGTCACGGCGACTTTCGCATTCCTGTCCATCGATCGAATTCCTTCTAAAAACCTTACCGCTTAAAACGCAGCCGCGTAAATTGCGCGAATGTCGGCGCGCGAGAGATCGCGCGGATTGTTATCAAGCAGACGGCGAATGGCAAAGGCGTCGTCGGCCATGGCGTCGAGATCGCTTTCCGGCACGCCGAGACTGGAAAGTTTCATCTCGATACCGAGGTCGGCGCAGAAAGCGTAAGCCGCATCGAAGACGGAGGTGACGTTTCCGGAGGTTTCACGCCCAAGCGCTTCCATCACCGCCCTGGTTTTCTCAGGCGCGGATGGTGTATTGAAGGCGAGAACATGCGGAAAAATCAACGCATTTGCCGCGCCGTGGGCCACATGCCAGCGCGTGCCGAGGGGATAGGCAAGCGCGTGGCCGCCGGCGGTGTTGACCGGGCCGAGGCAAAAACCGCCGTAAAGCGAGGCGAGCGAGAGGCCGGCGCGCGCCTCGGCGTCATTACCGTCCTTGACGGCGCGGGCGAGATATTTGCCGACGAGGCGCGTTCCCTCGATCGCATAGATGTCGACCATCGGATGGGCCTTGCGGTTGGTGAAGGCCTCGACGCAATGGGCCATGGCATCGACGCCGGTGGCGGCCGTCGTGCGGGCAGGGACGCTGAAGGTCAGGGCCGGATCGATGACGGCGATATCGGCCAGCATATGCAGGCTTTCCACCGCAAGTTTTGCCATCGTCGCCGGATCGGTGACGAGTGCACGGATGCCGGCCTCACTGCCGGTGCCCGATGTCGTCGGCACCTGGGCGAGCGCCACCTTGCGCGGCCCATGCACCTTGTTCGGGCCCACAACCTCGTGCAGCGTCTGGGCGGAGCCGGCAAGCACGGCGGCAAGTTTTGCCAGGTCCATGGCGCTGCCGCCGCCGAAGCCGACAATCAGCTCGGCATCGGCGCGATTTGCCGCCGCTAGGACCTTTTCGAGATTGGCCGTATCCGGCTCGGGCGTCACGTCGGAGAAGACGGTTACCTCACCCTTCAGCTCCAGCACGTCGATGCGCGAGGCGTTGAAGGCATCGGAGATGACAAGTGTGCGCCGATAGCCCCTTTCGGCGGCCCATCTGCCGAGCTTTCCCGCCGTGCCGACGCCGAATTCGATCAGATGCGGCCGAACTATCGTGATCGGCGAATCCAAGCTGGCCATGAAACCAGTCCTCCCTGCAAGGTCTTGCGGCAATATCGTCGCCTCTTTAATGTAAAGTTGTCAGATCAATGTCAAGCGAGCATTCCAGCGAGGGGAATTTTTTATCATCTGATGTGCGACCGGGCGTGCTGCAAAGCGGCGTTGCCGTGTTAATATCGATAAATATATCAGTGTGTTATGAAATATGTGATGATGAAAACAGCTTGTCGGACAGCAGCTGACCATCTCTTTGTGCAGGCGGTGAATAATCCAACCCTGTTGTCAATTTTTCGTCAGCCAACCCCACACCCGCTGTCATTCCGCATCCTTTCGCATGCGAGCGGATGCAGGATGACAATTTTCCGGCCGCCGCTTTGTCTACGGCAGGAATTGCGGGGCGAGGCGCACATATTTGATGGCGCGCCGGTAGTAAGTGTAGGCGATATGGAGCGTACCGTCGCCGCCCCGGACGATCGAGGGGTAGGAGAATTCGCGGTTCAGCGAATCCTTCGAATTGTTGCTGAGGCAGAAGCCGTCGCCGGTATCGAGATCGATGCGATGCGGAAAGCTCTTGCCGCCATCCCTCGATATCGCCAGGCTCAGCGGCGCACGCGGAACGCCCCAGACGGCCTTGCGTGCGCTGCTATCGGCAGCGACGGCGGTCTCTCCAGGCTCGCCACCCTCGATTTCGTCATAGAGAGACTGGCGCCGCGCATCCGACATGGCGGCATTCGCATGGTTGTAAACCATTGCGATTGCTCCATTATTCAGGATCGTGGCCTGGATCGAGGAGTTATTGTTCGGCAATTCGGCGGGCTCTGGCGCGCTCCATGTCTCGCCGCCGTCGGATGATCGGCTGGAGAGGATATTTTCGGCGAAACGGTTGCGGTAGAAGGCGATCATCTCGTCGCCGCCAAGCGGCAGGATGTTCATGTGAACCGCGCCGATACTGTCTGGAATATCGCGCATCTGCCAGCTCGCGCCGCCATCACGCGATATCAGCACCGCAGCCGTATCGGCATCGCCGCTCCAGCGCTGGCCGTTCAGGCCGACGCAGCGGAACACCGGAAGCAACCAGTCGCCTTTGCCGTTGACGACGATCTGCTGGCGAACGAAGGTGCCGGGACTATCGCAGAGCATTTGGACTGGGCCGAAGGTTTGGCCGCTATCGCCCGAAATCCGGCATTTGACAACAGAGCCGTCCTGGTTGCCCGAAGTCTGCGAGGTATAGAGCAGCCACACTTTTCCGTCGGGAGCGTTGAAAATTAATGGATTTTGTTCGGATTTCGCCGGATCGTCGCTCATCTTTTCCGGTACGGACCAACGCTCGGAGCCCGGCGCCAGGCGCGACATGTAAATCGAGATATCGCCCATGCCCTCCATCGTGCCGCCGAACCAGACGCAGGTCAGCGTGCCGTCGGGCAGAAAGGCGAGATTTGCGGCGTGGTTCTGGATGCAGGGGGAGGGCAGATAGCTGTCCGCACGAGCCTCGATGGTGGGGTGAGGGGTGATGGCCCCGGTCATCAGGGCCGGAACGGCTTCCGGAGGTAGGCCGGTAAAACTCATGACGGATCTCCTCAAGGCAGCTTGGCATAGCTTTGGGCGAGTGCGGCATAGTCGGCATCGCTGAGCGGCATCAGCGGCGCACGTGTGCGCTTCCAGGCGGGATTGCCGGTCTTCAGTCCCACCATCGCCTTGATGGTCGGGATCTGGACGTAGGAATTGGAAAGCGTGCGATAGGCGTTGATGCGGGCCTGCGCCGCCTCGACATCCGCGGCGCGCGCCTCGTCATGGACATGGTCGTAGACGGTGCGCAGCGAATTCGCCACGAGATTGGAGGTGGCGGTGATGCAGCCGGCACCACCCGCCTTCAAGAGCGGCAGCAGCAGCGGATCAGCGCCCGCGAGCACCGAGAAGCCGGGATAGGCGGCGATGATCGCCTGCATGTTGTTGAAATCGCCGGCGGATTCCTTGATGCCGACGACCGTTTCGGGGAAGGCCGCAATCAGCCGCCCGATCAGCGGAATGGATAGCGGAACGCCTGAGACCTGCGGAATATGATAGAGGATGACCTGCAGGCGCGTGTCGGCGACCTTCTCCAGCACCTGCGAATAGGCGGCGAAGAGACCATCGTCGGAGACGCCTTTGTAATAGAATGGCGGCAGCATCACCACCTTGGTGACGCCAAGCGACAGTGCGTGCCGGGTGAGTTCCACAGTCTCGGGAATGGCGACGACTCCGGTGCCCGGCAACAGTCTGTCGGCAGGAATGCCGGCCTTCAGTGCTGCTTCCAGAATGGCGCGTCGCTCGGCGCCGGAGAAGGAATTGGCCTCGCCCGTCGTCCCAAGCAGCGCCACGCCATGGCATCCGTCGGCCAGCAACTGTCTGCAATGATCGGTGAAAAGGGCGAAATCCGGCCTGTTGTCCGCCGTCAGTGGCGTTGCGGAGGCGCTGAAAACGCCGGTAATCCTGTGATGGCTCATTTCGCCCCCCTCGGCGCGTCCTGTCTGGCTGGATCCGTGTTCGAACCGCCCGGCTACGCATGCAATGTCATTCGTCTGTCGCGATGGAGTGCAAAGAACTTTTCCATTGCCGCGCTTTTGTCAAGAAGACAAAATGCTGTGACACCGTTGCGAAAAGTTATCTATCTGTTATATATCATATATTTTCAGAAGAAAATTTTGTTCGAATTGAAATCGCGATTTTTTGTTGACATATTTACAATAACGAGAGAACGATACGGAACGGATTGTGCTGCGCCTGGCAGGTGCAGGGAGAGCGCTGCCGAATTCACCGTGGGAGGGAATGCCATGTCTTTTGATCAATCGGATAAAACCAATCTATCGCGCCGCAACGCGCTGAAGCTCGGGCTTGCGGCCGGCGTCGGCCTCACCGTGTTCGGGATGAATGCGCGCATCGTTCTGGCCGATGAAGGCCAGGTGCTGAAGGTCGCGCATCCGGCCTTCGACCAGGACTGGTCGCCTCTGCGCGGCGGCGGCAGGACGTTCCGCTGGAATTCGATCTGGTGGGCATCGCCGATGTATTTCGACAGCCAAGGCAATATCAAGCCCTACGTCTTCACCAACTGGGAATCGGCCGACAACACCGTCTGGACCTTCAAGATCGACCCCAAGGCCGTCTTCTCCGACGGCAGCAAGATTACCTCGGCCGACGTCAAGGGATCGTGGGAAGTCGCCTCGATGCCGAACACCAAGAGCCAGCGCGCCGACCAGGTGCTGAGCAAGGTCAAGGGTTACGCCGAAATCGCCGCCGGCTCCGGCAACGAGCTGACGGGTGTCGCGACACCCGACGAGGGAACGGTCGTCGTGACGCTGGCTGCTGCGGATCCGATCTTCTTCATGCGCCTGGCAAACCATATCGCGCCGATCACCAAGGCATCGCAGTCGCGCGGTAGCGACGGCGAGGAGATCATCGACTGGTACAAGCCGGACAATAAGCCGGTCTTCTCCGGTCCCTTCAAGCTGACGAGCCTCGATATCGACGCCGGCAAGCTTTCTTTCGAGCCGAACGAGAATTTCTTCGGGCCGAAGCCGAAGCTTGCGCGCATCGACATCACCTCGATCGAGGACAATGTCAGCGCGACGTCGCTGATCAAGTCGGGAGAGTTCAATGCCCATACCGAACTCATCACCTCGACCATTATCCAGGATCTTGGCCCGGAATTCTCGGCCGGCCCGCTGATCCCGACCAGCCAGCACTTCTGGTTCAACATCTCCCGCGCGCCGATGGACGATCCGAAGGTCCGCCAGGCACTGATCATGGCCGTCGATCGCGATGGCCTGTTCAAGGCGTCCTATCCCGACGGGCCGCATAAGAAGGCGGATCAGATCCTCAATGCAGTCCCGGGTGCGGAGAATTCCGGCTTCGAGCCCTATCCCTATGATCCGGAGGCTGCCAAGAAGCTGCTTGCGGAATCGACCTACGGCGGCCCGGAGCGCCTGCCGAAGATCCTCTTCGTCGGCATTTCGGGGCCGGCCATTCAAGCTGCCGCCCAGTTCATCGCCGAGCAGTGGCGCCAGAATCTCGGCATCACTGCCGTCGATATGAAGCCGCAGCAGGATTCCTATGCGGGTCCGGATCAAAACTCGGTCCAGATCTTCCGCGACGACGTCGGCACCCGCGTGCCGGATGCCGTCTCCTATCTGGCGGGAAGCATCGCCTCGACCTCGTCGAACGCCCAGAACAAGCTTGGCGGATACAAGAACGACAAGGTCGACAGTGCCCTTGCCGAGGCCACGACCAAGGCTGCGGATGATCCGCAGCGCATCGCTCTCGCCCAGGAAGCCCAGAAGGCGTTCCGCGAGGATTGGGCCTTCATCCCATGGTATTCTCAGGCGATGTCGCGCTGGGCCACCAAGGAGGTCAAGGGCCTGGAAAAGAACCTTGACTGGCAGGTCGTCGAACCCTGGAACATTTCCATCGGTTGATCCGGAACAATAGTTCCTGGCAATAAACGCGCGAAGGCCGCAAGGCCTTCGCGCAAGTTTCAAGAAGAAGAGATGCGATCGCAGCCAAAAGCGGGAACGTATCGAACAACAGGTGGGAGGTGGCCATGCTGCGCTACGTGCTAACCCGATTTGCCATCTGGATTCCGTCCGTTCTGGTGGTGATGCTGGCGGTCTACGCGCTGGCCTTCTATGGCGCCGGCGATCCGATCAAGCTGATCTTCCTGCGCGCGCCGGGCGACGTCGCCTATAATCCGCAGCGCATCGAAGCCATTCGCGAAAGTGCCGGCCTCAACAAACCCTTCATCGTCCAGTTTGGCCTTTACATCTGGAACCTGCTGCACGGCCAGTTCGGCAATTCGCTGACATCGGGCCGCTCCGTCTGGGCGATGGTCTCGGCCGCGGCCCCCGTCTCATTCCAGCTTGCCCTCTGTTCCATCATCCTAACGGCCGTCGTCGCGATCCCGCTCGGCATGATCGCCGCGCTCAACCAGAATTCACGCATCGACTATGCCATTCTGGGCTCCGCGCTCTTCCTGTGGGCGATCCCGGCCTATGTCGCCGGCCCGCTGCTGATGGTCGGCCTCATCGTGCTGCTGCCGGGGGCGAGCGTGCCCTATGGCTGGGGCGGCATCTTCGATGTCCGTGTCCTGCTGCCGCTGCTCGTCCTTTCTTTCCAGCCGATCGCGCTGATCGTGCGTCAGACACGTGCCGCCGTCATCGAGGTACTATCGGAGGATTTCGTCCGGACCGCCCGCGCCAAGGGCGTACCCGAGATCATCGTGGCGTTGCGTCATATCCTGCGGCCCGTACTGACGCCCGTCGTCACGCAGCTCGGCCTGATCATGATCACCATCGTCAATGGCGCGATCTTTGTCGAACTCGTTTTCGGCCTGCCGGGCCTCGGCCGGTTGACGGTGCAGGCGCTGATCAATTCCGATTATCCGGTCATTCTGGCGATCACGCTGATCGGATCGTTTCTGGTAATGGCGTCGAACCTTTTGGTCGATGTGCTCTATCCGCTGCTCGATCCGCGCGCCAATGATTCAAGAAGGAGCCGCTGACCATGTCCGCAATCCCTCTTTCCACCATCGAAACCGTCGAAGAGCCGGTCAGCCTGTGGCGCGACGCGTGGTATCGGCTGAAGCGCAACAAGCTCGCCGTCTTCGGTCTCGTGATCGTCTTGATCCTCGGCTTCACGGCGATCTTCGGGCCTTACCTTACGCCTTATGACTATTTGAGCCAGGACCTCAACGCCCGCAATGTATCGCCGTCGATGAGCCACCTCTTCGGAACCGATGATCTCGGTCGCGACGTCTTCAGCCGCGTGGTCTTCGGAACGCGCACCGCTTTCCTCGTCGCCGTCATCGTCACCGTCTTCGCCGTGGTGATCGGTCTCGTGCTCGGCGCCGTCGCTGGTTTCTTCGGCAATCCATTCGATCGCATAATCATGTGGCTGACCGACGTGACGATGTCGGTTCCCAACCTGCTGCTCGTCGTCGTCATCAACGCCTCGCTGAAATCGCCGATCAGCAAATGGATGGAAGCGCGTTATCTCGAGACCCTCAATCCCTTCTATCGCGAAACCATGTGGGTGGATTTCGCCCTCGTCTTCGGGTCTATGGCGCTGATCTCCTGGCCGCCATATGCTCGGCTCGTGCGCGCCCAGGTGCTGTCGATCCGCAGTCGACCCTATATCACCGCGGCCCAGGCGCTCGGGCTTTCGAACTGGATCATCATCAAGCGTTATGTCATTCCGAATGCGCTGGGCCCGCTGATCGTCTCGGTCAGCGCCGGTCTTGGCACGGCGATGGTGCTGGAAAGCGCCTTCAGCTTCCTTGGCGTCGGGGTCAATCCGCCAACGCCGAGCTGGGGCAACATGATCTCGGACGGCCTGCGCGTCTGGCAGCATTATCCGCATCTTCTCGCCGCTCCGGCGGCCGTGCTCGGCCTTGCCTCGGTTGCCTTCAGTTTCCTCGGCGACGGCCTCAACGACGCCCTCAATCCGCGGGGCAGCAAATGATGGATACGAAAAGCACCGACCGCCTGCTCGATGTCAGGAACCTCACCGTCGAAATCGACGGCCGCAACGGCCCCGCCATCGTCGTCGACGGCATCGATCTCCATGTCGACAGGGGCGAGACCCTCGGCGTCGTCGGCGAATCCGGCTGTGGCAAGAGCCTGACCATGCTGAGCCTGATGCGGCTCCTGCCGAACAAGGTCAAAGTCACCAAGGGATCGGCGACATTCGACGGCCGCGACCTGCAGACGATGTCGAATAGAGAACTGCGCAAGGTGCGCGGCGGCGATATCGGCTTCGTCTTCCAGGATCCGATGACCTCGCTCAATCCGGTGATGCGCGTCGGTGCCCAGATCTGCGAGCCGCTGATCTATCACCGCGGAATGAAAAAGGCGGCGGCTCGCGCGCGCGCTGTCGAACTTCTGCGGCTTGTCGGCATTCCCGGCCCGGAAGAGCGCTTGCAGGCCTATCCGCACGAGCTTTCCGGCGGCATGCGCCAGCGCGTGATGATCGCGATGGGCCTTGCCTGCAATCCGAAGCTCCTGATCGCCGACGAGCCGACGACGGCGCTTGACGTCACCATCCAGGCCCAGATCGTCGATCTGGTGAAGGATCTCAGGACCAAGCTCGGCATGTCGGTCGTCTGGATCACCCACGATCTGGCTCTGATCGCCGGCCTCGTCGATCGCGTCGCCGTCCTCTATGCCGGCACGGTGGTCGAAGATGCGCCGGTCGACGAGCTCTATGCCCGGCCGAGCCATCCCTATACACGCGGTCTGCTGTCATCGATCCCGAAGCTCTCGGACCCGCCGGCAAGCCGGCTGAGCTCGATCGGCGGTACGCCGCCGGAGCCTGGCCGCAGGCCGAAGGGTTGCCCATTTGCGCCGCGTTGTCCGCTTGCCGAAACCATCTGCCACGAGAAGGTGCCGCAGCTCGAACCGTTGAGCGGCAGCGCCAATCACCGCGCCGCCTGTTTCGTCGTCCAGAGAATGCAGGAGGCCGCGTGATGGGTGCTCAGCCGCTGCTCAAGATCGAAAACCTGGTCAAGCATTTCCACGTCAAGCTGGGCGCCTTCGGCGAACGCTCGGCAACCGTCTATGCACTCGACAATGTCAATCTCGACATTATGGAAGGCGAGACGCTGAGCCTGGTCGGCGAATCCGGCTGCGGCAAGTCGACGACCGGTTTCACCATCCTCAACCTCTACAAGGCGACCAGCGGCAAGGTCGTTTACAAGGGCCAGGATCTCGCGACGCTCGACGAAAAACAGATGCGGCCGTTCCGCCGCGACCTGCAGATCGTCTTCCAGGATCCGTATTCGACACTCAATCCGCGCATGACGGTGGGCGAGGCGATCGGCGAGCCGATCCTCTTCCACAAGCTCTGCACCAAGGCCGAGCTGAAGGACAGGGTCGCGACGCTGCTCACCGATGTCGGCCTGCCGACTCGGTTTGCCCAACGTTACCCGCACGAGCTTTCCGGCGGCCAGCGCCAGCGCGTCGTCATTGCCCGGGCGCTCGCCTGCCAGCCGAAATTCATTGTTTGCGACGAGGCGATTTCGGCGCTCGACGTGTCGATCCAGGCGCAGATCATCAACCTGCTGCTCGATCTGCAGGAAAAATACAGGCTGACCTATCTGTTCATTGCCCATGATCTTGCGGTCGTGCGCCATATCAGCACCCGCGTCGGCGTCATGTATCTCGGGCGGCTCGCCGAACTCGCCACCCGCGAGGAGCTCTTCGACAATCCGCTGCACCCCTATACCAGGGCGCTGCTGTCGGCCGTTCCGGAGACCGATCCCGAGCATGAGCGCACCCGCCAGCGTCAGATCCTGCAGGGTGATGTGCCGAGCCCGCTGAACCCGCCGACCGGCTGCCGCTTTCACACGCGCTGCCCGATTGCCATGGATGTCTGCAGCAAGGTAATCCCCGCCTGGCAGGAAGCAAAACCCGGCCATCTCGTCGCCTGCCATGCTGTCAACACCGGACAGACCGCATGACGCTGAAGGCCGCCATCATTGCCGATGATCTGACGGGCGCGCTCGATACCGGTACGCCCTTCGTCGAAGCCGGCCTTTCGGTTGCGGTCGCCATCGATGTCGAGGCGGCAGAGGATGCGATCGCCACCGGCTGTGACGTTGTCGTTATCAATACCGCCTCTCGCGCGCTCGGTGAGCGCGTAGCTGCCGAAAGGGTGCGCTTGGCGACCGATGCGCTTCGCGGCGAGAAGCCGGCAGTCGTGATGAAGAAGATCGACTCCCGGCTGAAGGGCAATGTCGCGACGGAAAGCCTGGCACTGGCCGATGCGCTCGGCCTGAAGACTATCCTCGTGGCGCCCGCTGTTCCCGATCAGGAGCGTGTGACCTATCGAGGCTGTGTCGTTGGCCGCGGCGTCGACAAGCCGCTGCCGATCGTCGATTTGTTCGAGAGCCGCGCAGGCAGCGTCACCGTTGCCGATGCGGAGGATGACGGTGATCTCGACCAGATCGTTGCCGATCAGGACTGGCGGCTGGCACTTGCGGTCGGCGCACGGGGTCTGGGTGCTGCCCTTGCCCGGCAGCTCGGCGAAACGGGGCGGCAGCCGGTGCCGGAATTTGCAGCGACCCGGCGCATCCTGTTTGCCTTTGGCTCGCGCGACCCGATTACCGCTACCCAGATGGACCGGCTCGAAGCCTCGGGCGTTCTGCGCATGGTGATGGACGCGCCGATCGGAGAAATCGAAGGCGGGGAGGGCATGGCGTTGCCAGCGCTGCTGCGCTGCACCGGCGATATGGCAGCCGATGCGGCACAGGTCGCCCGCCGTTTTGCGGCAGGCGTCAGAGCGGTCATCGACGATACCAAGCCTGACATGCTGATGGTCGGCGGCGGCGATACGGCGCTTGCCGTTTTCCAGGCGTTGGGGGTCAGAGTGCTGGCGCCGAAGGGCGAAATCGAAGCTGGTGTGCCGTGGTTTGATGTCACCGCGGCCGACGGGCGGCATTTTCGGTGCGCCGTGAAGTCCGGGGGCTTCGGCAAGCCCGATAGTTTGCTAAGGCTGGTTCTTTGGAATCGGGCGGCATAGTGAATACCGCCGGGGAGAATGACGTGGCTGAAGTGAATGGCGAATCCTTGAACGCGGAAGCCGGCACGCCGGGCAAGCCCGAACGCGGCAAGGCGGTCAAGCTGGTCGATCGCGTCTTCGACCAGTTGCTCGAGCGTATCCGCGGCGGAAACTATCCGCCTGATTCACGCCTTCCCGGCGAGCATGAGCTTGCTTCGATGCTGGGTGTGTCGCGGCCGATCGTCCGCGATGCGTTGGCGCGCCTGCGCGATCAGGGGATGGTCTATGCCCGGCAGGGCGCCGGCACCTTCGTCAGCGCGCATGGATCGCCGACGACGCAGCTTGCCTATTCGCCGGTCAAGACGATCGCCGACATCCAGCGCTGCTACGAGTTCCGCCTGACGATCGAGCCGGCGGCCGCCTATTTCGCCGCCAAGCGCCGCAATGAGCAGGCCATTCAGAAGATCGCCAGCGCGCTTGCGGATCTGCGTGAGGCGACCAGCCATCAGCTTCACCGGACCGACGCCGATTTTCTGTTCCACCGCGCGGTGACAGAGGCTGCCAACAATCATTATTACACGGCCTCTATCGATGCGCTGAAGGCCCATATCGCCGTTGGCATGCATCTCCACGGCCTCTCATTGCTCGGCCCTCGGCAAGGGTTGGAACAGGTCTATGAAGAGCATAACGCCATCTACAAGGCGATCGCCGATGGCCGACCAGACGATGCACAAAGACTGATGAAGGCGCATCTCGAAGGTTCTCGGGACCGGCTGTTCGAGGGCAGGGTGCTCGATCTGTCCTTCTGAAGCGCATCCCCAAGCGGTTATCCGCTCGAAATGACTCAGCCGGATTTCTGCTTCTTGATGATGCTGATGTTGCCGCTCACTTCGAGGATGGCAAATTTTATTTCCGTCACGCTCTCGATGCCTTCCTGGCTTCGAGCCGCTTGCATGACATCTTCCTTCTGCAGCCGGGCGCCTTTGAGCGCGCGTTCGTCGTAGACGCCATCCGTCACCAGAACGGTTGGAACGCCGTCGATGATATGAGCTGCGCGAGGCCACCACCTCTTCACGTAGGACAGGCCGATATCGGTCGTAAACAGCGTGAGGATCAAGATGACGGCGTTGGTGATCGAGAAGTCATCTCCCAGCATCGCCTGCTGGGTGGTTTCGGAGATCACCAGTACGATCACCAGATCGAACGGCGTCATCTGGGCCAATGTCCGTCTTCCCGACAGACGGATGATCACGAGCAGTGTGAAATAAATTGCCAGTCCGCGTAATACCGCATCCACCGTGCCGCCCTCATGGAAGGATGAAAGTCGTTTGGGTGCGAGTCTCTCCGCCCATGCCGATGATGGTAGGACGCGGACCCGGGAGTTGCGTTTGCAGACGGAAGACGATCTGCGTCGGCCCAACCGGGTCGGCGGGGAACACATAGCCTATCCGGCCGTCGCGCGCGAAGGTTGCTTTTTGGGGCGGATCGATCCCCTGAACTGAAAAGCTTTGAAGAAAGGCGGGATCGATCGTGAAGATCCTGTCTTCGGGTGATGGCGTGAAGGTCACCGTCATATCCTCGGGAGCATTCCATCGGGAGATGACGGGAAAATCCACGGACCCATCGGGCAATTGAAGTGTTTGCCGTGAAAACGGGCCGCCTCTTCCAAGCAGACCCAGCAAGCAGGTCACCAGAAGAAGCGTGAACACGATCCAGGAAAAACGTTGAACAGCCCAGAACCGTTGCTGAAATTCGCTATGATCGAGCACACCTTCCGGCAACGCGGGCAATTTGTCTATCTTTCCCATGCCCGCTCCCTGTCCGTCATGTCGAGAGCTTGGCTCGGAGGCAACCGTTCCCGGCAATGAGGGCGCCGTCGCCGTATACATCGGATGGGTAGCTGTCCAGGCGTCTTCCCCGATCAAGGGGACGAACAGCACCCCGCCGAGATCTTCTTCCTCGAATGCGGCGTCCCCCGTGCGCGTGAGGCGTTTCAGGCGCTGCCCTTCACCGCGGCCGACCGGAATGATGAGCCGCCCTCCGAGCCCCAGCTGTTCTTTCAAGGCGGTTGGCACCTCTGGTGCGCTCGCAGAAACGACAATGGCATCGAAGGGGGCGGCTTCTGCCCAGCCCTTGCTGCCATCGCCGACGCGAACGTCAATGTTGCGGTATCCCAGTTTCTCGAACCGTTCCTTGGCCTCAAGCGCCAGCCTTTCGTGGCGCTCGATGGAGTAGACATGCCTGGCTATCCGGCTGATGAGGGCTGAAGCGTAGCCGGAGCCTGTTCCGACCTCGAGCACTGTGTCGCCGGCATCCAGATTGGCCTTTTCGAGCATCAAAGCCACGATGAACGGCTGCGAAATTGTCTGGCCTTCGCCGATCGACAGCGGCGCATCCTCATAGGCGAATTCCTCGGAGCCCGGAGGAACGAATTTTTCGCGCGGTACCATGCGCATGGCCTCGATGACGCTTTGATCGCGAATGCCACGACGCGTCACGTGGTGCTCCACCATGCGATCTCGGATGCGCGTCATATCCATGGATCAGCTCCACTTGTCGCCGATTGCATCTGGGGGCAAACTTCGGGCGGTGCAAAATGTAAAACAAATGGGCGACCGGAGAGTTCCTCAAATGCGCAGGCGCACGTGGAAATAGCGTTCATGGCGTGGCAGCATCAGTTTCCGCAGGAATGACGGCCGTCAGGCGTCGTGCCGGTCGCGTGGGAGCCGATTACACGGCCTCGAAGTTCACAGTTCAGGCCTTCGTCCATTCTGGAGGAGGCGCTGGCCAATGGCAGCCTGCCATCCTTTTCATCCTGTCGCGGCCGCGTAATGTGACGATCCGCGATCTGGTGATTCTGCCGAACAGCGTGGATCTGTAAAGACCGGCCCAGACTGCAATTAGCCTGATCCTTGCCGATTTCAAAGGAAAGACAATGAGCGACACATCTCGCACGCTAGAAGCAGATGCCAAACATGTCATCGGCGTCGACGTCGGCACCGGCAGCGCCCGCGCCGGCCTGTTCGACCTGACCGGCCGGATGCTCGCCTCCGCCAAGCGGAATATCACCCTGTTTCACGAGCCGGGTTCCATGGTTGAGCAATCGAGCACCGAGATCTGGGCGGCCGTTTGCGCGGCAGTGCGCGACGTGGTTTCCTCGGCCGGGATCGATCCGGCGTCCGTCATGGGGCTTGGGTTCGATGCCACCTGTTCACTCGTCGTCCTCGGCGAAGGCGGTAAGCCGCTTCCTGTCGGGCCTTCGGAAGATCCGAACCGGGACATCATCGTCTGGATGGATCACCGCGCCGTGCCGCAGGCGGAGCGCATCAATGCGTTCGGTCATGACGTCCTGCGTTACGTCGGTGGCCGTATCTCGCCTGAGATGGAAACGCCCAAGCTTCTCTGGCTGAAGGAAAATCGCCCTGAGGTTTTTGATGCCGCGTGGCAATTCTTCGACCTTGCAGATTTCCTGACTTGGCGAGCGACTGGCGATCTGTCGCGTTCGACCTGCACGGTCACCTGCAAATGGACCTATCTCGCCCATGAAAAGCGCTGGGATGGAGATTATTTTCACCAGATCGGCCTCGGCACCCTCGCCGACGAAAAGTTTGCCCGCATCGGTCAGGCTATCGTCGAGCCCGGTTCGGCACTCGGTCGAGGACTGACCGCAGTTGCAGCCGGCGAGCTCGGCCTGAAGCCGGAAACGCCCGTCGCTGCCGGACTGATCGATGCTCATGCGGGCGGAATCGGAACCGTTGGCACGGGTGCCGGTCCACAAGCCAATCTGGCCTATGTCTTCGGCACTTCCTCCTGCACGATGACATCGACAGCTGAACCGTCGTTCGTGCCCGGCGTCTGGGGGCCTTATTATTCGGCCATGGTGCCGGGACTATGGCTGAACGAGGGTGGCCAGAGTGCCGCCGGCGCGGCGATCGACCAGCTGCTCTCCTTCCATCCGGCTGCCGCAGAAGCGAGGGAGCTTTCGAAGAAGGCGGGCGTTCCGTTGCCGGTTTTGCTTGCGGACATGGCCGCCCGAAAGGCGGGCCGTTCTTCCGACGCCGTCACGCTTGCGAGCGGACTGCACGTCGTTCCCGAGTTCCTCGGCAACCGCGCCCCCTTTGCCGATCCGCATGCCCGCGCAATCATTGCCGGTCTCGGGATGGAGGACGATATCGGCAGCCTGGTTTCTCTCTACGTCGCAGGGCTTTGCGGTATCGGCTACGGCCTCAGGCAGATCATCGAGACGCAGGCCGATGCCGGTGTTACCATCGAAAACATCGTCATCAGCGGTGGCGCCGGCCAGCACGACTTCGTTCGCCAGCTGCTCGCCGATGCGAGCGGCAAGCCGGTCATTGCAACTAAGGCAGAAGAACCGGTCCTCCTGGGGGCCGCCATCCTGGGCGCTGTCGCCAGCCGGTTGTTTGCGGATGTACGCGAAGCGATGACGACACTCTCGACGGTCGAAACGACATTCCTGCCATCAGAAGGGGAGAGCCCTCGTATTCATGACAAGCGCTATGAAGGATTCAAGGAGCTTCAGGCTCTGGCGCGCAAGCTGCGTATCGACGGTTAGATATCCCAACGCCAATCCCCTGATGTCCATCAGCGATCGATCGGCTAATAGCTAGCGTCGAACAATGACCTTGGTTCCCGGCTGGACGATCTCGTAAAGCTCTTCGACATCTTGACGATACATTCGAAAGCACCCGCTCGACGCGTTGGTGCCGATGGACGAGGGGTCGTTGGTGCCGTGGATGCGCAGCAGGCCGTCGGCGAGATAGATCGCGCGGGTTCCAAGCGGATTGGCGGGGCCGGGCTTCACGACCGCTGGAAGCCGAGGGTTCTTCTGCCGCATACTGGCCGTGGGTCGCCATTCAGGATGCGCTCGCTTCGACACGACCCGCGTAGATCCATACCATTGCTTGCCCTCACGGCCGACCGCGATGGGGTAAGCATATTGCTCGCCCCAAGGGGTGGTGTAAATGAGCGTATGCTCGCTCGTCACGATTTCGATGGTTCCTTTTGCACGCCCTGTCGGCGGTTGCCTGCGATCATGCAGGGGCTCTTGATAGGGAGGCGCCGGATCGTAATCGAGTGGTGGTGGATAGGGGCCGTAGGGATCGTCGTAACCGTATCCACCAAAGTCGTCATATCCATCATACGGCCCATAGAGCTGGGCTTGAGTCTGAAAGACCGTTAGCAAAAAGGCCGCAGCCACGAGAGCCAGCAATCTCATCTTGTCGCCATCCGCTTGTTGAACAAGCCTGATTGGGCTGAATTCTGTGGCGGCACTATGACTGCTGGGCCGCAGCTTTTGAAAAGCTACGGCTCGATTGCAGCTAATCGTCGCCCTCGTCTTCGACGGCCCCCGTCAGCCTCATACCCTGAATCCAGGTGGCGCCATCCTTTCGGATTACCCGCTTCGGCCGCACCCCGCAGCGCTCTT
The DNA here is from genome assembly GCF_013087625.1 of Rhizobium changzhiense. Classification (NCBI taxonomy): domain Bacteria; kingdom Pseudomonadati; phylum Pseudomonadota; class Alphaproteobacteria; order Hyphomicrobiales; family Rhizobiaceae; genus Rhizobium; species Rhizobium changzhiense. The sequence goes on along the minus strand of NZ_JABFCQ010000007.1, from coordinate 40,733 downwards.
CCACGGCCGAGGCGAGACGTTGGGAATGCGTGACGATCCAGATCTGACTAAATCGTGCCGCCGCAGCGATCATGTCGGCGAGCGGCGACAGCATGTCCTGATGCAGGCTTGCTTCCGGCTCGTTCAATGCGATCAGCGGCGGCTGGCGATAGGACATCAGCGCGGCTGCAAGTCCGAGGAAACGGATCTGTCCGTCTGAAAGCTCGCGCGGCTGAAAAATCCGGCGCGGGAAATCTGGAAAGATCAGTCCGAATTCCGCATGCTCCCCCGGTTCCGGCACGTGCGACTTTGCCCCGCCCAAGGCGGAGGCAATGGCCCGGTCGAGCTCGACCGTGTCCCCGCGAGTATGCACAAGCGTTGCGAACACTGCCGCCATGTTTCCGCCGTCTTGGTCCAGCAGCGTCGACGTGACTGCCAGGCACGGACGCCGCAACGCCGACTCCCGATCGGTCCTGAATCCATGGAAGAATCGCCAGCCGTCGATGAGACGGCGAAAGGCCGCAATTTCCGGATAATGTCCAGCATCTCCGAGCATCGCGATTCCTGTTTCCGACGTCATCGCCTGCTCGGGATAATCCTCCATGCGGCCGCGGTCACCGCGAACCATGATCCCCGGCCCGCTGCGCTTCATCATCGTAACGGGGCGCGATCCGGCCTCAAAACAAAGCTCTTCGGCCTTGACCTGAGGCTCGAAGGCAAATCCAGCGGCGGCGGCCGGCGGTCTGAGCCCGGCTTCGACCCAATATCGCCAGGTCACAGCCCGCTCCTCGTCGAGAACCTCCACCTCCAGCTTGATGCGAAAATTCTTCTCGTCGCGCCTTGGGCCGGTCCACAACGCCGAAGCCATTCCGCCTTCGGCCGCGATTTCATGCGCGAACGTGCCGCGCACCGCCGCCTGCACAAGCTGGAGGCCGCGGTAGAGGTTCGATTTGCCGACGCCGTTCTCGCCGATGAACACATTAATGCCGGCCAGATCCATGCGGATGGAGCGTAACGAGCGGTAATTTTGGGCAAACATGGAGCGAAGAAGCATGGTCGACTTCCATAGTAGGGGTCCGTCCAACGAAGCGATCTGCCGCAGCCTCGATGTGGCCACAGCAGTGCGCATGGCTGTCACTCTGTCAGTTGAAGCTCATGTCTATTCCTCAGCAGAGTTTCGCCCTTGAACCGGTCATCCGAGGAAGCGCTTGCCGACAACTGGGGAATCCACCCTGGCACCCCGGCCTACACGGCGTCTATTGGCGCCACCGACTGGCGCACGATCATTTCGCACTCCAGCTTGACCTTGTGATTGTCATGCCGCATCCGCGGCGCGGCGATCATCTCGGCAAGTTTCTCGACGGCATAGCGCGCCATGTCGGCATGGGGCAGTTGCATCGTCGTGAGCGGCGGCAGCATATCGCCGGAATAGGATTCATTGTCGAAACCGATCACCGAAAGGTCGCGCGGGATGGAGAGGCCGGCTTCCTTTGCGGCTTCATAGACACCCATGGCAATGCGGTCGCAGAAACAGCATATTGCCGTGGGCCGGTCATCGAGCGCTTGCAGGCGCTTGAAGGCTGCATAGCCTCCCTGAATCGTCCAGCGTCCCTTGATGATGAGATGGTTGTCGACAGGAATGTCGCGCATCGTCAAAGCTCGGCGATAACCCTTGATGCGCTCGCGAGAAGCTTCGATCGCGTCCTCGCCACCGATATAAGCAATGCGCGTATGGCCGGCATCGATCAGCGACAGCGTTGCCTTCATGACAGCCGACAGGTCTCCGGGCACCACGCTCGGAAGGGGTTTGTCGACAGTATAGCAGTTCAAAAGTACGGTCGGCCATTCCGCGAGCTGCGGAGCAAGCGTCACTTGCTGTGTGATCAGCCGCGCATAGATGACGCCTGCAGCGGGCAGCGTCGCGAGATGGCTGAGAGCGGCCTGCTCTGCCTCCTCGTCGGCGTCCGTCGGCATCACCGAGAGCAGATAGCCCAGCTCGTTTGCCGCCTCTCCGGCTCCGTCGATCAAGCCGGCGACATGAGGCGAACTTGTCACCTCGTTGATGAGCATGGCAATCAGCGGACGCCGGTCGATGCGCCGAGCCTGGGTCCTGTAACCCATCCTGGCCGCCGCACTTAGAACAGCCTCACGCGTTGTCGGCGATATGCGCGTTCCCGGAGCATTGTTGAGCACAAGCGACACGGTCGCCTGCGAGACGCCGCAGGCGGCAGCGATGTCGGACATCGTCGGCTTTTTGATCACGCAAACCCCTTGCAAGACTGACTATTCGCTTAGCACGAAGTTTTGCGAACGCAAAAGCGGCGAGGGCTTGCTTGATAATAATTTTAGTTATAACCAGTGATTTATAACTAATCACTCTGGGAGGAGTGCATGGCAGGAGTAACGCTCGCTGGGGTGTCCAAAAGCTATGGCGCGGTGAATGTCATCCGTGACATTTCGCTCTCGATCAACGACGGCGAGTTCCTGGTTTTCGTGGGACCTTCCGGCTGCGGGAAATCGACGCTTCTGCGCATGATCGCCGGGTTCGAAACCATCAGCGGCGGCGACGTCCTGCTCGGCGGCAACCGGGTCAATGACATGGCCGCCCGCGATCGCGGGGTGGCGATGGTCTTCCAGAATTACGCGCTGTACCCCCACATGACAGCTCGCGAGAACATGGCCTTCGGCCTGCGCAATATTGGTACGCCGAAGGCCGAAATCGCCTCACGCATCGATAAGGCCGCCGCCATCCTCCAGCTTGAGCCTTATCTCGACCGCAAGCCTAAGGCGCTTTCCGGCGGCCAGCGTCAGCGTGTTGCGATCGGCCGCGCCATCATGCGCGAGCCGGATGTCTTTCTGTTTGATGAGCCGCTCTCCAATCTCGACGCCGCTCTTCGCGTCTCGATGCGCACCGAGATCGCTAAGCTCCATCACCGCCTCGCCGCAACCATGATCTACGTTACTCACGATCAGACGGAAGCCATGACCATGGCAGACCGTATCGTGGTCCTCAGGGACGGGCAGATCGAACAGGTCGGCGCGCCGATCGAGCTTTACCAGCGCCCCGCCAATGCCTTCGTGGCTGGCTTCCTCGGTGCGCCGCGCATCAATCTGCTCCCGGCAACAGTCACTGCCGTCGACGGCGAAACGGTCGAACTCGCCTGTGCGGGAGATGCCCGGCTTACTGCCAAGGTCTGTGCCAGTCCCGCCAAAGGCGATACGGTGACGATCGGCCTGAGGCCGGAAATCCTGTCGCCGGCCGATGAAGGCGCCCTCAGCGGAACCGTTGATGTCGTTGAGCAGCTCGGCTCGTTGCAACTTGTCTATGCAACCCTTGCTGATGGCACAACCATCGTCTCCGAACTGCGCGGCGGCGCGGCGCCCTCGATCGGCTCCGTCGCCCGTTTTGCGATCGGCCCCGGCACACGCCACGTCTTCGATGCAAACAAGGTCTCGATCACCCTGCATTCTGAAGTGGGTAGAGCATGAGCACCAGCAGCCTGACCGCCGCGCGCAGGCGCGATGCACTCGCCGCTTACATCTTCCTCGCACCTTTCGCAGTGATCTACGCCACGTTCCTGGTCTACCCCTTCTTCAAGGGCTTGTGGATCAGTCTCCACGACTGGGAGCTTGCCGGCAGCTACCGGAAATATATCGGCCTCCTCAACTACGAAGACATGTGGTTCGACACGATCTTCTGGAAGACCGTGGGCAACACGCTGACCTTCGTCGCCATGACCGTTCCGACCATGACAGCACTGGCCCTGGTGCTGGCTCTTGCCGTGTTCGGGCAGGGGCGGCTCAAGGGTGTGCTGCGGTCCGTGTTCTTCATGTCGAGCGTGTTTTCGGTATCGGTCGTGACACTGATCTGGTCGATGGTGCTGTCTGCGGACAATGGCCTGCTGGTGCCGCTCTTCAATCTCATCGGCGTCAAGCCCATCAATTTCCTCGGGCACCCGACGCTCGCCATGCCGTCGATTGCGTTGACGACGCTTTGGTGGGGTGTCGGCCTCCCCATGGCGCTGTTTCTGGCGGCACTAAGCCAGATACCGCCGGAACTTTACGAAGCGGCCGAACTCGATCATGCCGGTCGGTTCAGCGTCCTGAAAAACATCACCCTGCCGTCGATCCGTCACACCGTGCTCCTGGTTCTGGTCCTGCAGATCGTCGGCCAGTTCCAGATTTTCGGTCAGGCCCACCTGATGACACAGGGCGGCCCCGCCAATCGGACGCGTACGCTGGTTCAGTACATCTACGAGACGAGCTTCCGCGACTGGCAAGTCGGTTACGCCACGGCCATGTCCTTCGGGCTCTTCATCCTGATGCTTGGCTTCACAATGCTGCAGCTCTGGCTCGGCCGCAGGGGGGATGAATGATGACAAGCGCACGCACAAGCGGCCTACGCCGCGCCACGGACGTTCTCATCCTCGGCGCAACCATCGCCTTTGCGATCCTCTGGCTTCTGCCCGTCGTCTGGGTCGTCGCCATGTCGCTGAAGCCGAATACCGAGCTGATGCGTTCCACGGCAGGCTTCCTGCCGGTCCCCTTCACGATCGATAACTATATCGGTCTCCTGAAGCTCGATACCGTGCCGCGCTGGCTGATGCACAGTCTCATCGTCTCGGTAACGATGACAATTCTAGTTCTGGTCGTCTCGTCTATGGCCGGCTATGCGTTCGCGCGCCTGGAATTCCCCTTCAAGAAGACACTGTTCATGCTCGTGATTGCCGGCCTGATGGTGCCCGAGCAGGCAGTGTTCATTCCGCTGCACACGATGGTCTCGGGCTGGGGACTGCATAATACCCACTTCGCGCTGGTCATGCCGCGCGTCGCCGTGCCGATCGGTGTGTTTTTGATGATGCAGTTCTTCCGCAGCGTTCCGAAAGAACTGGAGGAAGCAGCCGCCATTGATCACGCCTCACGGCTGACGATCTTTCTGAAGATAATGTTGCCGCTCTCCGTGCCTGCACTGACCACGCTCGGTCTGTTCACCTTCATCTTCGCCTGGAACGACTTTCTCTGGCCGCTCGTCTCGGCGACCAAGGCCGACATGTACACCGTCACGGTCGGCCTTGCCTCGATCCAGACCAACTTCGCTTTCTCGGAAGGCATCGGCGCTGTCATGGCATCGGCGGTCTTTGCCAGCCTGCCCATCGTTCTTCTGTTCCTGATCTTCCAGCGCTTCATCGTGGCAGGTGTTGCCATGAGCGCCGGCAAATAGGCACCGGCCCGACCGGCCATGCCGGGAGGGGTTTTTCGCAACGGCATCGCAAGGAGGATATGATGCACAAGACGAAAATGCTGCAACGTCTGGCGCTCGCCACGACACTGATGACCGCGCTCTGGGGAGGAGCAGCCCAAGCAGTCGACATCTCGTTCTTCCGCTTCTTCGGCGATTGCCAAGGCGAATACGGCGAGGTGACAGACGTGACCAAGGCCAATGGCGAATGCGGCATCATCACCGCGCTCACCAACAAGTTCAACGCAGAAAACACGATCGGCGCCAAGGTCGTCACCCAGACGGCCGAATGGGGTGCCTATTATGACCTGCTGACCGCGACTTATTCCACCGGCAACATCCCTGACGTCGCCGTCATGCACGCCTCGGTGATGCCGAATTTTTCCGACCGGGATCTCCTGACGCCGCTGACCAAGCCGATTGCCGATCTCGGTATCCAGACAAACGACTTCGTACCAGCGGCGCTGAAGAACGCTACCGCCAAGAATGAAATTTACGCCCTCCCATACGACCTTCATGCGCTGCTCTTCCATATCAACATGGACCTGATGAAGAAGGCGGGCCTTGTCAACGCAGACGGCTCGCCGATCTTGCCGAAGTCGCCCGAGGAACTGCTCGAGCAGGGCAAGAAGTTCAAGGAAGCGACCGGCAAGTACTACATCGGTTCGGAAGCCCAGAGTTCGGAAGGCATGATGGTGCGCCTGTTCGACACGCTTCTCTGGCAGCAGGGCGTCGATGTCCTCTCCGCCGACGGCAAGACGGCCAGCATCAACACAGCGGAAGGGCTGAACGCAGCCAAGCTGATCTCATCGATATTCTCGGAAGGTCTTGCCAATCCGGCGCTGGATTATCCCGGCTCCGAACAGGCGTTCCTCAACGGCGAAACCGGGATTCTGCTCAACGGCACCTGGGGCGTCGACAACTATGATACCCAGGCCAAGAGCGGCAAAGTGGCCCTCAAGGACTATCGCGTCGCCAATGTGCCGCAACTCTACGCCAAGCCGTCGGTCTGGGCCGACAGCCATATGTGGGTCATCCCGAAGGATGACAATCGCAGCGAAGACAAGACGAAAGCCGCTCTCGCCTTCCTGAAGTTTCTGAACGACAACAGCTTCCAGTGGTCGCGTACCGGCCATTTGTCGACTCGTCAGTCGGTTCTGAATTCCGAAGAGTTCAAGGCCCTGCCGCATCGCGCCGAGTTTGCCGACACTGCCAAAAATGCCACGTCACTGCCGCAGATCCAGAACCAGCGTGCGGTCTACAACGCGATGATCACCGATTTGAACGCGATGTGGCTGACAGGCACCGATCCGCAGGCAACGCTTGAAGCGATGCAGGCCGGCGTCGAGCGCGTCCTTCGTCGCAATCGCTAGTTCCTCCAACCCCTCCTGAGGGGTTGGTCTCCCACCGGGATACGCGCCACGCCGTGCGTATCCCGGAACCCCAATGGAAAAAGCCGATCTTCCAAGGACAACCGATGAACGCCTATTCCCAGTCGCTCGCCCCAGCGAACACGCCGCTCCGCGAAACACTTTCCCTTGATGGGACCTGGGAGTTCTGCCACGAGACCGATCATGCATGGCGGCATGCGAAGGTGCCGGCGCACTGGCAGGCTTGTTTCGAGGATCTCGCCGTCAGCTTCGGATCGGCAACCTATCGCAGGACCTTCACGCTCCCCGCCGAATGGTCGGCTCGGGAAATCGCCATCCGCTTCGGTGCTGTCAGCGATCTGGCTACTGTCTTCATCAACGGCACTGAGATCGGCCGTCATGAAGGCGGTTATCTTCCTTTCGAATTCGTGATCCCAACCGCTCTGTTGAAGGCGGAGAATACCGTCGAGGTCGTAGCCTGTCTGCCTGATGCTCATCGCAACGAGGGTGGCACCGATTTTGCGGAGATCCCGCATGGCAAACAGAGCTGGTATGGCCCGCAAGGCGGCATCTGGCAGTCCGTCCTCATCGAGGCCCGCGATCCCGCTCACATCTCATCGCTTCGCCTCGACCCGATTTGGCCGGAAGCCAGGCTCGATCTTAAAGCCCACTTTGCCAGCATGGTTGCAGGCTCGCTGAAAATCGAGATCATCGATCCGCAGGGCATGCCCGTCTTTACCGGAAACATTCCGGCCGCCGGACATACCCTCAAACATTCGATTCAGCTCGACGCCGTCGCGCCATGGTCGCCGGACAGCCCGAACCTCTATACGATCACAACGATCCTCAGTGCCGACGGCGTCGAGATCGACAGCCGGCAGGAAAGTTTCGGCTTTCGCCGCTTCGAAGCCAAGGATGGCTTCCTGCATCTGAACGGCAAGCCGCTTTATCTGCGCGCCGCGCTCGATCAGGATTACTATCCCGATGGTTTCGGCGCGCCGCCCTCGCTCGACCTGCTCGAAGACCAGTTGCGCAAGGCTAAGGCAATGGGACTGAATTGCCTGCGCTGCCACATCAAGGTGCCGGACCCGCGCTATTACGAGGTCGCCGACCGGCTGGGCATGCTGATCTGGAGCGAAATTCCAAATATCGAGACCTTCACCCCGGCCTCCGCCGAGCGCCTGCGCACGACAATGGAAGGTATTCTCGCCCGTGACGGCAATCACCCCTCCATCGTAATCTGGACCCTGATCAATGAAGATTGGGGAACTCGGCTGCGCGAGGCGGCCGAACAGCGGCAATGGATTTCCGACATGGTCGACTGGCTGCGTGTGGAAGACCCGCTACGGCTCGTTGTCGACAATTCCGCCTGCTTCCCGAACGTCCACGTCAAGACCGACATAAACGACTACCACTTCTACCGAACGGCGGTGGATCGGCGCGAGGAATGGGACAGGCTCTGCCGCGAATTCGCGGGCAATGCCGACTGGACCTTCTCGACTGACAAGGAAGCCGTGCGCACGAAGAAGGAACCGCTGGTCCTCTCCGAGTTCGGCGTCTGGGGTCTACCCGATCCTGCCCGTCTGCGCGAAAGGAACGGCCGCGACCCCTGGTGGATGGCCTATGGTGCCACCTGGGCGGATGGCACGGCACTGCCCCAAGGCATCGAAGCCCGTTTCCGCGAACTCGCTCTTGAGAAAGTCTTTGGTGATCTCGGTCGCTTCGTCGAGAAGGTGCAGTGGTATCAATACATGAACCTCAAATACGAGATCGAGGTCATCCGAACGCACGCGCCGATCGGAGGCTATGTCATCACCGAACTCACCGATGTCCATTGGGAGGGCAATGGATTGATGGACATGGCACGCAATCCGCGCGTCTTCGCCGAAGCGCTGCCGGCCATCAATTCCGATCTCGTCATCGCGCCGGGCGCGGCCCGCCACGCCGTCTATGAAGGGCAGACGGCCAGCTTCGACATCAAGGTGTCGAGCGGCGGAGCAGCCGTGCCCGAAGGCAGTCGCCTCGTCTGGGAATTTGGCGCTGAAAGAGGCGAGATATTGCTGTCGGCCATGGCGCCGATGCAGGTTCATAATGCCCCGATCACCGCAACAGCAGATGCAGTGCCGGTGCCCGAGATCCAAAAGGCACGGTTCCAGGTCGTGGCGCCTGATGGAAGCGTGCTGTCTCAGAATTCCGAGACACTTGCGGTCTACGGCAAGCGCGATGTGCCGCCCATCCGCTTTGCTTCGAACGACGACGGCCTTTCCGAGAGGTTGTCAGCCCTTGGCCATGTCAGCGTGTCGCCGCACGAGGCGGATGTCTTCGTGACCAAGGACATCGATGCCGATCGCGTCGAGGCAATCCATTCCGGCCAGCGGGTGCTGCAGATCGTCGACAAGGATCCTGGCCGTCTGCGCGATGACGCGCCGCCGCGCGATGGCCCGATGTCGATCGAAATCGATCGAGGTGGCGGCGGCATGGTTTCCGGGCCATACTTCAGTTTTCCCGGCTACAATCTCGTCAATCGTCACAAATCGATCTGGCGCGGCGATTGGGTCGGCAACTTCTCATGGTTGCACCGGGATGGTGTCTTCGCTCATGTACCCGGCGGTCCGCTGTTCGACCTGTCTTTCACTGGCGTCGTGCCGCACCAGGTGATGGCCGGCCTCCGTCCCTGGGAATTCCAAGGTCGCGTGCACGCCGGCGTCGTCATCGGCTGGGTTCACAAACCCGCTGCCTTCATCATCGAAAAGCGGCTCGGCCGTGGCAAACTTGTCGCAACGACCTTCCGCCTCCATCAGGAAGCACCGGACGCCGACCCGCTTGCCACCGCGCTTTACGACGGCCTCCTCGCACTCACCGCAAGACCCTGAGCCCAGCGACGGTCAACGGAAGTCGCGGCGACTTCGCTTCGGCTCAAGCGCTAGCGGGAGGGCTCAAGTCGCCGGTCGGGTATATGTCCGAAGCGGGCGAAACTGAACTGTCTTCCAGGAGAATCATCCTGTAGGAGATAGGTCTGTTATGCGATCTTCGGCTGCGATATTCTCGACCGATGAAACTCAGCCAGACCATACGGTTCTGTACTTCGGAGGATGGCACCCGTATCGCCGTCGCGTCTTGCGGGCAGGGCCAGGTGATCCTGCGGGCGGCGCACTGGCTGAGCCATGTCGATTACGATCTCGAAAGCCCGGTGTGGCGGCCGTGGCTCCAGGCGCTATCCGCCCACAACCGGTTTGTGCGCTACGATCCGCGCGGCTGCGGTCTGTCGGACCGGCATGTCTTTGACCTTTCGGTCGAAGCGTGGCACGCAGACCTTGCTGCCGTGGCAGCGTCGATCGAGGAGCCGCGCTTCGTCCTCCTCGGTCTTTCGCAGGGCGGCGCGCTCGCTATCGCATATGCCCTCAAGTATCCCGAGCGAGTATCGCATCTGGTGCTTCTGAACGCCTACGGTCAGGGTGCCCGCGCCAGAGCTCAGACCGAGGCGGAGCGGCTGGAAGCCGAGACCCTTGTCAATTTCGTTCGCGTCGGCTGGGGACGCGATAATCCGGCGTTTTGCCGGTTCTTCACCAATCTCTTTATCCCCGACGGCACGCCTGAACAGCATCGCTGGTGGGGCGATCTTGAGCGGCAAACGGCATCGGCCGACGTCGCCGCACAACTGCTTTGGCAGATGCAGGGGATCGACGTGCTGGACCTTGCGGCGATGCTGCGCGTCCCGACGTTGATCGCACACAGCCGCGGTGACATGCGCGTGCCGTTTGACCAGGGTTGCAAGCTCGCCGCCGCGATTCCGGGCGCGAGCTTTGTGCCGCTTGAGAGCAAGAACCATGTGCTCTTGCCGGACGAGCCCGCTTGGAATGTATTTCAAACGGAACTTGCCGCCTTTCTCGGGCAGGATCGGTCGGTGCGGCCGCGTGCGGTCAGTGAGGCCGGTCTGACACCCGCCGAGGCCGCCCTTCTCGACCTTGTCGCGGAGGGGCTAGATAACCGCGCGATCGCCGAACGGCTTGGCAAGAGTGCAAAGACCGTGCGAAACCAGCTGTCGGTGATCTTCAGCAAACTCGGCGTGCATAGCCGCTCGCAAGCGATCGTCGTCGCGCTCTCCCGATAGTCCCGCTTCTGCAGGTGGATAGGCACCTCCTCCGATGCCGATGGGACATGTGTCCCTCGAAGGAGCGGGATTTCTTCGCAGACGCGGGACAACCGCCTCATGCTCGCCGAGACGGCAAGCTTCATCCTTGGCATTGCGGATGGCAGGACGCCATCCGAGGACCGGGAGGAATTCACATGACGGAAATCAACGAAACAACGCTCAATGAACTCGTGGGCCGCGTCCTTGGCGACCTCGGAGGAGCGGTCAGCGTACCGCTGGTCCGGATCGGAGATGCTCTCGGGCTGTACAGGACGCTGAAGGAGATCGGGCCGGTGAAGGCCGACGAACTTGCCGATGCCTCGGGATGCGCACCTCGTTATGTCCGCGAGTGGCTGGCGGCACAGGCTGCCTCGGGTTATGTGCACCATGAGCGAGGATTGTTCTCGCTGACGCCCGAACAGGCCTTCGTATTTGCCGAGCCGGACAGCCCGGTCAATCTGATTGGCGCGTTCGATACCGCTGCTGCGATGGTCGAGAACCAGCCGAAGGTGCAGTCCGCCTTCAAAACCGGCCGAGGCGTTGCCTGGGGCGATCAGGCCGGCTGCATGTTCTGCGCCGTCGCGCGACTATTCCGCCCGGGTTATGTCAACGCCCTTGTGCAGGACTGGCTGCCGGCGCTCGAGGGTGTCGCCGATAGGTTGAAAACGGGTGCGAAGGTGGCCGACGTCGGATGTGGGCACGGGCTATCGACGATCCTGATGGCGCAGGCGTTTCCGAATTCCCGGTTCGTCGGCTACGACTTCCATCCAGGCTCGATTGCCGCTGCGTCCGCGCACGCCCAGGCACACGGGTTGACGAACCTGCACTTCGAGGTCGGCCGGGCACAGGACTTCGACGGCCGGGATTTCGATTTGATCACCTGCTTCGACTGCTTGCACGATATGGGCGACCCGAAAGCCGCAGCGGCTCATATCCGAAAGGCGTTAAAAGAGGGCGGCGTCTGGATGGTGGTCGAACCAATGGCCGGAGATACGCTGGAGGAGAACATTAATCCGGTTGGACGGCTCTACTACTCAGCCTCGACGATGATCTGCGTTCCGACCTCGCTTGCGCAGGAGACAGGGCTGGCACTCGGTGCGCAAGCAGGAGAGCGGCGATTGGCCGAGGTGATCCGCTCAGGCGGTTTCACTCATATCCGGCGTGCGGCCCAGACGCCCCTCAACATGATTCTCGAGGCCACCTGACAGGTCGCGCCTCCTGTTGGAAATGCCGCGCCGCATTCCCGGCCTCGTCAGGAAAGTCGACGAGTGCGGCGACTGGCTTGCAGGAGAACGCCAGCCGCCCTGTCCTCAACGGCGGCGGTAAATCGTGCGAAGGCTTTGCTCTTGGCGGGCTGTGTGGTAGGAGCGGGCCATGACATCATTGATCGATTTCGATTGCCAAGGCTGCGGAGCCTGCTGCTCCTTTTCGCCGACCTGGCCCAGATTTTCCACCGAAACAGACGCTGCTCTCGATTTGCTGCCGGCGCAATTCGTAGCCGCGAACCAGCAAGGAATGCGTTGCGACGGTGCGCGCTGCTCCGCATTGGTCGGTCGCGTCGGTTCAGAGACATCCTGCCAAGTGTACGATCTTCGGCCTGACGTCTGCCGCGCCTGCGTCCCAGGGGATGACGCATGCTTGACCGCGCGCGCGTTCTTCGGGCTCGGTCAGCCAAGCTTGCCGCCCAGCCACATCGATGCGGAACCGCCAATCAACTGAGGCGGGTTCCGTCCGGCTCTTCTCTTCGCCTGTCGACTTTACTGCAGCGATTGTCGTCCGAAAGTCCAGCCGAAGGTAAGGCCCGGTGGAGCCATCCGATGTGGACTATCTGCCTAATAGCGCGACAAGCGATATCGGCATTTCGACCGCAAAAAAATTCATTGCCGCACCGATAATCATCACCCACACGACTATCAGGAAAATGAGCGCTGCAATCCTGATTTCTACAGGTTGCATTATTTGCGCCGTCCCAGCATATGCGTCCCCCCGAGACAAACCCTGTTATCCCTCGTGCAAATTCCCTATGGCGAGGGATGATGCGCAACGGTCGACAGCGTGGCCGCGTGCGTCACCGAAGTCTTGGCTTTCTCAAAACTGATGTCGCTTTGATCAATCAAGTCACTGGACACAGCTCTGTTGCTGCGTTCGAGATGGTGGCCGTCAAGGAAGGAGCGGTAGGCATCTGCGATGCCCTCCTTCAGACCTATCTTAGGAGACCAGCCGAGAGTGCGAAGCTTGTCGACGCTCAGGAGTTTACGTGGCGTGCCATCTGGCTTGGTGAGGTCGCGCGTGATCTTGCCTTCGAAGCCAACGATCTCGGAGACGAGGTATGCCAATTCGAGGATGGTAATGTCTTCGCCACAACCTACGTTCACATGACTTTCGGCGGAATAGGTCTTCATGAGATGGACGCAGGCGTCGGCGCAATCGTCAACATGCAGGAATTCGCGCCGCGGCGTGCCGGTACCCCAGACGCATATCTCTTGTTGCCGGTTGACCTTGGCCTCATGTGTCTTGCGTATGAGCGCCGGCATGACATGGCTTGACCCGAGGTCAAAATTGTCGCCTGGACCGTAAAGATTGGTAGGCATGGCCGAGATGAAATCTCTACCGTGCTGTTTGCGATAGGCTTGGCAGAGCTTTAATCCGGCAATTTTGGCGATCGCATACCATTCATTCGTGGGCTCAAGCGATCCGGTCAGAAGTGAGTCCTCAACGATCGGCTGATTGGCGAATTTCGGATAGATGCAGGACGAGCCCAGAAACATCAGTTTTTCGACTTGAGTTCTATGGGCGGCGTGGATGACGTTCGCTTGGAGAATCAAGTTGTCGTAAAGGAAGTTGGCCGGATAGGTAGCATTCGCGAGAATACCGCCGACCCTCGCAGCAGCCAGGAAGACAGCATCGGGACGATGCTTACTCATCCAGCCCTCCACCTGCTCCTGCCGTCTGAGATCAACCTCGGCGCGGGTGGCCGTCAAAATCTCGCAGCCCTCGGAAGCGAGACGCCGCACGATCGCAGAACCCACCATGCCGCGGTGGCCCGCGACATAGACCCTTTTTCCGGCAAGGCTGTAAATCACCTCAGGCATAGGCAAAACCTTTGGTTACACCGACCGACGGAACATTTCGTGCCATGAGTTTCAGATCCTCGCGAACCATCTCCGCAACGAGCTGATCAAGACTGGTCTCATGTTTCCAGCCAAGCTTCGTGTGCGCCTTCGTTGGATCGCCGATCAGAAGATCAACTTCGGTCGGACGGAAGTAAGCCGGATCGATCTCCACCACACACTGACCGGATGTCTTATCGTATCCCTTTTCCTCAACTCCGTGCCCACGCCAATCAATCGGCATGCCCACCTTGGCAAAGGCCTTGTCGACAAAGGAACGAACCGAGTGCGTTTCGCCGGTCGCAAGGACATAGTCCTCCGGTTCATCCTGCTGCAGCATGAGCCACATGCCGCGGACATATTCTTTTGCATGACCCCAGTCGCGCTTGGCATCCAGATTGCCGAGATAAAGCCGGTCCTGTAGGCCAAGATGGATCGCAGCCGCCGCTCGGGTGATCTTGCGCGTCACGAATGTTTCGCCGCGGATCGGGCTTTCATGATTGAACAAAATGCCGTTCGAGGCGTGCATGCCATATGCCTCGCGATAATTGACCACGATCCAATAGGCATAGAGCTTGGCAGCCGCGTAGGGTGAGCGGGGATAGAAGGGAGTTGTTTCGCTCTGCGGGACTTCCTGAACTTTGCCGTAGAGCTCGGAGGTCGATGCTTGATAGAAGCGGGTCTTCTTGGTCAGTCCCAGGAGGCGAATTGCTTCAAGGAGCCGAAGGGTGCCGGTTCCATCGGCGTTAGCCGTATATTCCGGCGTCTCGAAAGAGACTTGAACGTGGCTCTGTGCGGCGAGATTATAGATCTCGTCCGGCTGCGTTTCCTGAACGGCGCGGATGAGGTTCGTTGAATCGGTCATGTCCCCGTAATGCAGAATAAAGCGAGGATTTTCGACATGGGGATCCTCGTAAAGATGTTCGATGCGACTGGTGTTGAAGGACGATGAGCGTCGTTTGAGGCCGTGAACAATATAGCCCTTCTCCAGCAGCAATTCGGCCAAATACGCACCGTCCTGACCCGTTATACCCGTAACCAGCGCGACTTTATTTTCGTTTTTCAATGCGGTCTCCGTAATTTATTTCGGAATCGGGCAGACATGCTGTTCGAACTCATGTGTACTCGTGGTACTTCCTCAGTGAGCTCACAAACAGTTCTGAATCACTGAAGTTGTACATGGCGTGTTTGTTCGGATTGACGTTATTTATGGCAACGGCAACCTCTGCGTTGCGCGCGGTCTTCAGCTGATGTAGGCAAAACTCTACGGCCCGACGGCTCGTCTTTCCCCATTTTACGACCACCAGCGTTCGTTCTGCTAACGCTGTCAGATGCATCGTATCAGCCGAGGCGAGCACCGGCGCGCTGTCGAAGATGACGATCTGGCCGAGTGAGCCGGCCATCGCGACGATGTCCGCCGCATCAGCCAAACGAACGCGCCGATGGAGACTGGCATTGCCAGCCGGAATGAAGTCGATGCCGCTTGGATGGTGATGGATGATGTCCCGCATTCCGGCCTGTCCACACAGGAATTCGTTCAACCCCTGCTTTAGCTCCGATTTGAAAAGCGAGTCGAGATTTCCGAGTCTGAGATCGCCATCGACAAGCAGCACCGGAATTCCGTTGGCGGCGAGATCGATTGCCAGGGATCTGGCGACAAGCGACTTACCCTCTCCGCTGTGAGCCGACGTCACAACGATACTGTTAGGCAACTTTCCGCCGTTGGATTGTTTGAGCGAAGTCATGACGGAGCGAATAGCTTCGTCAAACATCCCGTCTTGCATGCTCCCGAAGAGCATCGACGGCTCTCTCCGGTCTTTCCGTTTCAGGTGCGGGATGAATCCGGCGGGTACGATGCGCGACATTCCGGCCATCTGGTCGAAGCTGCGGACTGAGTTGTCCAACATCTCGACCACGAATGCGGCCGTCACCGCGATCGATATCGAAGCCAAAAGGGCGCCGATCAAATAGAAAAGCCGCCCGCGTCCCTTCGGCGCCAGCGGCACCGCGGCCGGTGACAAGACTTCCAGTTCCGCGCCCGGCAACATGGCTTGCGCAGCCAGGCCACGGCGCTGCTCCTCGAGCTTGTCCAGCGCCGTTTGCTCTTTGTCAGCCATGCGCTGGAGTCGGGCCAACTCGGTTTGCGCCAGGGCAGAGCGAGTGCGTTTCTCATGAGCGACCGCCAATGCCGACCGGATTGCGTCGTCCTCATGATCGAGCGCCGCAAGCTTGGCGTGTATCGATTGGAGATATCGATCGGTTGCAAGACTGAGATCGGTGCGGGATTTAAGGATCTTGGCGCGCGCGTCGACCACGGCTTCGGCCGTGTTGCCATATGTCTCGAGAAGGCGCTCGAGATCTTGCTCCTGCGTACGAAGCTCGCGTTGCATTGCAACAATACTGTCGGGAATGACCATACTCTGCAGGACGAGCGAGGCGTCGTCGGCCGCTTCGAGTGCGGATATCGTTGCTCTCGCTTCAGCGCGGCTTTGTTCGATTTTTGTCCGCCGCTCTCCCAGCTCCATTATCGACTTGATCTGTTCAACCTGATCGTCGTCTTTTGATGCAACGTCGGTAGTTTTCTGGTACAGGTCCGCGGCATCGCGTGCTGCCTTGGCGCGCCCCATCTGTTCATCGATGCGCAGCAGAAGCCATTCTTCTGCTGCGTCCACTCGACCGCGCAGACTGTCCTTCCGCTCTTCGAGGTAGATGCTGATGAGCCGGTTCGGGACCGAGGCGGCCAGTTCGGGGTCGCCCGCATCGAAACCGATCTGAATGACGTCACCCTGGCCATCGCGCCAAACGCGGAGGGCCTTGTAGTATTTCGGGATTATCGGCTCGATGCTGTCCCGGATAGGCAAGGACGGTTTTTCACTATCGACCCAACCGCGCAGCATTGATCGGATCTTGTCGATAGGCGAGATTTCTTGCAGCGCCGGATTGAATTCCGGCCATTCATTGAGCCGCAGGTCGCGGATTACCCGCTCTGCGATGCTTCTGGAAAGAAGCCGTTCGGTCTCAGATGTGGCGTCCAGCGGATCGTTGCGGCCGGACTCGTCGGTGCCGAGCTTTGTCGCCAGAGGCGTGTGGATGATCAGCCGGGACTCGGCATGATAAGTCGGCTTCAATCCCGAAATCACGGTTGCGGCAACCGCCATAAGTAGCATGACGATGGCCATTATCATGACCATCCGTCGCCGGATAAGGCGCAGGCCTGAAGTCAGATCAAGGTCGTCCGAACGAGTCTCTACCTGTAGCCGGGGATCGTAGCGCATCGATGAGAGCGAGGTGTTGCGGTCTGGCGGCACAGTCGAAATAGTCATTGGTCACCAGCCGTTGTTTGAGGTTGCGCGGAGATAGCGTCATAGAGTTTGTCCAGCGATCGCATGTAAGCCTTCATACTGAAATTGTTGAGATAATGAGCGCGGGCCTTGGCCGACAGATAGTTGCGGACGTCCGGGTCGGTGACGAGCTTAGCCAGCGCCGCAGCCAGGGCATCCTTGTCTCCGACAGGTACGAAGACGCCGGTTTCACCGTCGGAGATGACTTCACTATGCGCGCCGACGCGCGTGGTGACGACGGCGAGCCCATGGGCAAGCCCTTCGACCACAGCCATTGCCAAGCCCTCGGCATGCGAAGGTAAGACCAGGATATCTGCCCGTGTACACAAGGCTTGCGCCTCGTCGGCGCCAAGCCAGCCCGGCATTTTCACCAGATCTGAAAGTCCCATGGCGGCGGCCTGGCGCCGGTAGTCTTCCACAGGTCCGTCGCCTGCCAGCACGGCTCGCCACCGGAGCTTTTTCATGATCGGATGACTCAAGGCAAGCAGAAGCTCCTGAACGCCTTTGCGTTCGCTCAGCCGGCCGAGAAATATGATCAACGGCATCTCGCCGACATGAACATTGCGCGGCCCGGGGTCGGGAACACAATTGCGGATGACGACGACGCGCCGCTCTTCCACGCCGAGAAGCGTCGTTAGCGTCATGCGGTCGCGCTGGCCCAGTGCCACGACCTGGTCGGCATGTTGGAACATGCGGCGTACAAGCATTTGCTGACGTGGCGAGCGCGCGGCAAAGTCGCTCGCGTAGTCGTAGTCGTGCAGGTGCAATATGTGAGAGCACCCGAGGACACGGGCAGCCTCGGTCAGGATCAGTTTTCTTGCGGTGCTGCCGCGACCCGCGACATGAATATGGTGAATGCGTGCCGGAGCAATTATCCGGTCCTTCGCCATCATCAAGACGGCGCCGAGCAGGCGCACAGGCGACGCAACTGAGGACCACCGAGGCCCTCTGGTGTCAGTGACGAGGTGTGTTTCGCCGGCCTCCTTCGCGGTGTTCGATATATAGCCGACAAGCCTGCCAATTCCGCCACCGTTTTCGCAACCACCCGGGACGTAGTGGCGGACGGATGCGGTTGCGTTGCGCGTCGCGACCCGATTCCCATCCGTGAGCGCGTTCATTAGCATGTCCCGACCACCTTACGATAAACGGCCGCAGCCTGTGCTCCCACCTGTTGAGGCGAATTCGGACCTGTAGCCCATGCAAGCGCGCTGGTCCCGAAACTGCTTCTGAGTTCGTTATTTTCCGCCAATGTCCAGATGGCTCTCGCGAGCTGTTCCACATCTCCCGGTGGAACCACCATTCCCAGTCCGTTTGGCAGAACGGTGGCTCGCAATTCGCCGACATCAGTCACGATAACCGGTTTGCCAAATGCCGCGGCAAGATTGAGAACGCCGCTTTGAGAGGCTTCCGTATAGGGAAGGACAACGATGTCGGCATCCAGAAAGAGCTGGGCGACCTCCATGTCCTCGATAAAGCGGTTGCGAATATCATAGCGGCCGGCGTCCCCCATAAGGGGCTGGAAGATCCACGGATCATCGCCGCGGCCAGCGACCGTGATGCGTAGATTGGGGAGCAGGTCCTTGAGCATCGCCTCGGCACGGATCAGATGCTCCAATCCCTTGTAAGCAAAAATCCGTCCGAAAAGCAGAACGCGCAAAGTTCCATCTGCGCCGCGCCGCGCCATCTGGTGCCGTCGAGCGAGCTCCGCGTAGCGATGAATGGCGGGATGCGACAGGACATGGACACAATCAGGCGATTTTGAATATCGCTCGAGGACCATTCGTTTCAGCCCTTCGCCATGGACGACGACATGACCCGATTGCCGCACCATCAATTGAGGAGCCCAGGCTGGCAGCGTGCGGGTGTCGGAATCGCCGGGATGCACTTCCACGTCATGGACGGTGGTCACGATCGGGATCGGGCGCCAGAACGGCGCGGCAAAATTCAACCAGAGCGTCGAGTTGCTCAGAAGGTGAATGACGTTCGGCCGCTCTTGCCGGATAAGACGCGTGAGTTGGTGCAGGAACCAGGGATTGGAGAGCGAGCGGTGCCTTGGCCAGTCCATGAGGTGCAGATCGACAGCCGGATCGATCCATGAAGCAAGGTGTGCGTAGCGCCGGCGCGGAACCGCTAGGACGACGTGCGCATGTCGCGCAACGCCGCTCGCGAAGGAGATGGTGTAGTCTTCCAGTTCGGAAACCAGCAGCAGTGCCTTCATCCCGCTGACTCCGACACGCCGACATCCTGACCAAGTCGAGGCAAGTCGTAGGCGGTGCGCAATGCATCACGCGTCCGCCTCAGCAAGTTTGGTTCTCCGGCGAAAAAGAGCCCTTCCACAGCAAGGCTGAACCGGGTGCGTGTGTCGGCGCCCTGCAGCTTGGCTGAGGCGACCCGGTACGGATAGTGATCAGTCAGACGCAGCCTTCCGGCCAGATCGTGCGCGGAAAGAAACCGGTTCGTCGCTTCAACGGTCGCCTGCCAATGGGCCATCCGCTTTCGCAGCATGGCGGCGTCATCGACTGGCCGATACCAATTATTGTTGTGAATCCGATAGAACCCCAGTGGATCCGACAAGGCGACAACGCCCCCCAGAAATGGATAGATGCCTGTGAGCCAGGCATCGGCAGACATGCGGAACTGCTCGGGAATATCCCCTGCAGCATCCCACGCGCTACGTCTTACAGCGACGGCTGATGTCATCGGGAAGGGCCACCAACCAGCCGATCTGGCGAGCCGTGGCGACAAATTTCCTGAACACAGGGTCCGAGGGATTGGCTTGAAGGCCGGCGAGCCATCGGTCTGCGTTGGCTGAAGTCGGTGATAAACAAGCGATGCCTGAGGATTGGAGTGGAAAGCAGCGGCTGTTGCCGACAGCTTGCCTGGCGCCCACCAGTCATCGGCATCAAGAAAACAGAGGATGTCGCCACTGCTTAACTTCACAGCTGCATTTATGGCGGCGGCCTGTCCCTGGTTCTCCTGGAAGAGCACCTTCACCCGCTTGTCATAGCCGTCGAGAACAGAGCGCGACTGGTCGCTCGAGCCGTCGTCGACGACGACTATCTCGACATTGGACGCCTGTTGGCTCAAGGCGCTGTCAATTGCCCGGGCAACGAAGCGACCGTAGTTGTAGTTATTGATAAGGACGCTGATTGTCGGTCGCTCCATGACACCCCTCAAGCGCGTCGCTGGGCGACACGTCGGTGCGCCGGAGTTGCGAACGCTCGCGCGTTTGGCAGCGCGAATTGATGGAAGGAGTTCTGCTCGATCAGGATTTCGCCTTGAGCCGGTAGGGTCACCGCCGACAACGCCGCAACGCGTGACGCTCCCTTTATGCAACGTACAAAACCAGGACCATGACGCAGAACCATTGCAATCCCAACCCTTCTAAGCGTCACCTGCCAACAGCCGGCTGCGCCAGAATTATTGCCTCACTTCACCGGAAACTGCGGCTCAGCGCGACGTGCTTCGCGGTATGCTTTCATCGTCAAGCTACCGATGATTGGTCACAGGTTACATCTCCTCTTATGGGCAATGTCGTAGGCCCCAGCACCAACTTTTGGAGGAGGGGTAGACCGTAAGCTTAATCCAAACAACGTCCTTGGATGGTGGGTATGGACGTTAGGCTTAGCCCCGCCTTCGTTTGTGTTGGTTGACCGGGGATGTGGCGGGATGATTGTTCGTTGGTAAGCAGCGCAGCTATGAAAGGGGACGCATGTCTTTCCAAATTGCCGCGATCAACAACCTCTCATATGTCCAAGCAAGTCGGGACGGGTAATGAGAGCGTACACGCTTAGAACAGCAAATGGGCCGACTGTCAGTTGGCGGGCAATAGAGTGCTGGGGCGCCGGCCTATGCCTTTTTCTTCAGACAGGCGCGCTTTTCCCGCTCATGCTGGCGGATGCCGACGGAGGCCTTAGCGATCATGCCAGGTCTATATTGCGTCTGCTTTGTTTACCCGTATACGGGTTTACATTGCTGATGCTGGCACGAAATTTTCCGCAATTCATCACAGCGCTCAAGCGAAATTGGCTTGTCCCGCTGATGGTCGCCATGCCCTTCATGTCTGTCTTCTGGTCGGTTGGCCCGTCGACGACTTTCAGGCGTGCCATCGGCCTGCTCTTCACCGTTCTTCTGGCTTATGTGTTGGCGATACGCTTTACACCGAGGCAGTTACTTCTCATTGCATTTGCGACCTTCGGTGCATGTATCGTCCTCAGCCTGTTGATTTTTCTAGTGTCACCGGGGCTCGCTCGCATGCCCACGGACAGCGCGGTGCGCGGCATATTCATCCACAAGAACAGTCTTGGTTGGTACGCCGGCATGATGATACTGGTGTCGACCGCCGTAATAATGGACGGTAACCGAGGCTTGCGGCGAACCGCTTTGATCTTGCTGATGGCGGGCGGGGCTTGTCTCTTCCTTTCCGGATCGATGACCGCGACAATTGCGACGGTATCGGCATATTGCCTGATCGGGTTCTACTCCGTGTTGCAGCGACTCCGTGGCATCAGTCGCATCGTCTTCATCTTGTTTTTTGTTCAAATGTTCGTCGGGATCCTGCTTTTGCTTCGCGAATTCCTGGTCCCATTCCTTGAGGCTCTTGGCAAGGATGCCACTTTGACGGGCCGAGTGCCCTTGTGGGAACTGGTCGATGGTCAGATCGCCGATCATCTGCTGCTCGGCTTCGGCTACCAGGCGTTTTGGACAGAGGCGAACCCCGAAGCCTGGATTATCTGGGCAAAGATCCAATGGATGGCTCCCCACGCCCATAATGGTTTCCGCGATACGCTGCTGAGCTTCGGAATAAGCGGAATGACTTTGTTCGCTCTGATGCTCTTGCAGGCACTCCGCCAAGGGGCGGCCCTCCAATGCGGGGACCCGCGTTGTGGCTGGCTCTGGCTGAACGTCTTCACGGTTGTGATTTTGGTGATGAACCTGACCGAGACAATCTTCCTGATCCAGAACGATGCCATTTTCATTCTGTTCACAACGGCCATCATCATGTTCTCTCTATACAAGCCTGTTGTTGTTTCGACGGCCCCCGGCCGGCAACTGCGAGCGCCGGCCCGCAGCCCAACGGCGGAGCTGCAAATCTCATGAGGCTGCGCTTCGCACCGATCTTGAGCATTTCGCTTGCGATGCTCTTTCCGCAGCCGAGCAAGCTCGCCCCGGTGAGCCCGGACGCAGATGCGCCCGACAGGCTGCGGACGGCGGTCAGGGATGCAACCTGCGCGGAAGCTTCGCCGGCGACCTTTTCGGACAAGCTGAAGGGGACTTCACTGAGCAACATATTGACCGGAGCATCCGCGGCCCGGGCAGTATTCTATGTCTCTCCCGAGGGCAAAGACACCTGGAGCGGGCACCTTCCTAAAGCAAATTCTCGGCGTACAGACGGTCCTTTTGCAAGTATTGAAAGAGCGCGGGATGCTGCGCGCCAGAAGGGCGGCCAGAATACGATCGCAATGGGCAATGGGGATTACTATCTTGCTGAACCGATAGTCTTCGATGCTCGCGATGCGGGACTGGTCATCGCGGCGAGATGCAACGAGGCGCCGGTTCTGCACGGTGGCCCGATCGTTCGCAATTGGACGGCGCAGGCCGATGGTCGCTGGAAGGCGTCACTGAAGCTGCCTGCGGGCCGGGATGTGGGCGATCTTTTCGTCAGCGGCGCGCGCCAGACGCAGGCTCGTTTTCCCAACGCTCCACCCGATGGAGACCCGCGCAAAGGGTGGCTTTTCGCGGCTAAGTGCACGCAGGACGACGAATTATGGCATGGTAACACGCGTTTTTGCTTCCATGCCGGCGATCTTCCGATCTCAAAAAATGCAGCAGGCCTTGTCGCCCACATCGTCGGTGGTTTTCACCCCGGCAGCCAGTGGGGCAGTGACACCCTCCCAGTGGTTTCAATCGACGCCGCGAACCGGGCGATAAATACCCGAGGCACCGGCTATTTCTTCACCGCAGAAGGCAGCCGCTATTTTCTGGCCGGGGCGGCGGCGCTGCTCGATGCGCCCGGGGAGTGGTGGTATGACCGCACCAAGGGTCAACTCGATTATATCCCGACCGATGGGCTACCAACCAGTTCTACGGTTGTGGCCGGCATCCTGCCGACCTTCTTCAGGCTGGATGGAGCCGACGGTATGGTTATATCCGGGCTCCGGTTTCGGGATGGGGATCCGCAGGGCAGCGGCAAGTTCGGTACCGACACCAGAAGCTTTGGGGCCATACGGCTCGATCACTCGGACGGTGTTCGGCTGCTTGGCAACTCCATCGACAATGTCGGCGTCGGCATCCATGTTTCCGAGAGCAAAGATGTCTTGATTGCCGGCAACGTGATTGGAGATGTGGCTGGCAACGGTATTTACGTTGGCACGACCTATGGCAGCTTCGGCAGATCCGACGGTGCCAGAATCCTGTCGAACCATATTCATGACATCGGAAGGGTCTACTTTGAAACCGCGGGGATATGGTTCCAGGCGACAGACAGTATCAGGATCGCCCACAACCTGGTCGAAAATACTGCGCAGTTCGGTATCGCCGGCGGCTCACTGTGGGGAGCACAAGACGCAGTCCACGACGCAGTCATCGAACATAACGAGATCCGCAACGCCAATCAGCAGACGGCAGATGGCGGTGCCATCAAGCTGATGGGCGAGCAGGCTGACCTCCTGAACAGCAGCATCCGCTACAATCTGATCACCGGGACAGGTCAACTTATGAACAGGGCCGATGGGACGTTTTGGCCTTTCGGATATGAAAATATCAATGAATGGCCGACTCCCATCAGTTGGGCGATCTACACCGATGGCAAGGCCAGTGGTGTGCGCATCGAAGGAAATACGCTGTCGGACAATATATCGGCGATCGGCATCAACGGCGGCTGGAGCAACTTGGTGACGGGAAACGTTATCACGCACGGATCGGGCGCGGCTTTTCGCGTTGATGACGGTACGGGCAGGGGTTGGCGTCCGTCATGGGCACGTCCTAATCGTATCGAGAGCAATATCGTGTCGATCGACAGTAGCAACGGGCTTGCAGCCTATGTCTACGCTCCTGACCATGGGCCTGGATACGTGCAGTTCGCGCATAACCGCTACGCCGGCAATTTGAACGACAAGAGCTTCCGAATACATCCGAGTGTCATGCCTTCGGGAGAATTTGGCAGTTTACAGGATCTTCAGAAGGCTGGGGCGGACACCGAAAGCGTAGTCGCGCCGCCCGAGTAACAAAAGGGCGCCGCGACGAGCGGTGTTCCCGGGGCGTTCCGGTGGTCACTGGCGAGATCTGCCCGAGCGGCTTGGGAAGGCGATGAGGAAATTGGCCCAGCCCCAGACGACATTCGCCGTCGGCGAGGCGAGCTTTGCCCCTTGCGCGAAGGGGATGCGGAAGCGCCTGCCGCTGACCCCGTTGACGAAATGCGGAATGCCGTTGGTCAGAAATGCCGCGGCGATGAAATGGATGATAGGCGATCCAGGGCAAAGGTTTCTCCGTTGCGGCCTGAGTGGCGTCAACAGACAATGTGGCCGGGTTTTTCGTGCCGGCAAGAGGAGAGACACGATTGCCCGTGACGCTGTAGGCCCGCCGCCTGAAAGGCGACGGGCCGACCTGGTTAGACAAGCAGGAAATCTTTGAAGTGAAGTGCTGCGGAATTATCGAGATCCGCGACATGGACGGCCGCGCCCGCTGCGCTCCCATCCGCGTCATAGGATAGAATGCCGCTCTTCTGATCGTAGATCAGCTTGTCATCAGCCTCCAGCGCTTTTGTTCCCAGAACGAAATTCTCGTCCGAAAATTTGGATAGGCTGAGCGTGGTGAAAATCGAATGATCGAGCATCAGCTTGTCGCCCGCCGCGGAGGAAAAATCCCGGATCTTGTCGACGCTGATATTGTCGGGCTTCACATTGAAGACGAAGGTATCGCCGCCGCCGCCGCCGGTCAGAATGTCCGCGCCGGCTTTTCCGAACAGCTTGTCGTTGCCGAGTCCGCCGTTCAGCTTGTCCGCGCCGGCCCCGCTATCGAGAACGTTGCTGCCGCTATTTCCGGTCAGCACGTCGTTGTAGCTGGAGCCAGTCAAGTTTTCGATGCTGACGAACTTGTCACCGGCGGCATGCCCGCCCGTTGCGGCCCCAGTCGCCAAGTTGACGTTGACCGCGCCGGAGCCCGCATAGCCCGCCGTGTCGTTGTCGGCACCACCATTGATGACGTCCCCGCCGGCGCCGCCGCTGAGTTTGTCCGCGCCAGCCCCACCATTGAGAACGTTGCTGCCGCCATTCCCGCCGGTCAGCACGTCGTTGTAGCTGGAGCCAGTCAAGTTTTCGATGCTGGCGATCTTGTCACCGGTGGCCTGCCCGCCCGATGCGGCCTTGGTCGCCAAATTGACGCTGACCGCCCCGGAGCCCGCATAGCTGGCCGTGTCGGTACCATTACCGCCGTCGAGCACGTCCGCGCCGGCGCCGCCCTTCAACACGTCACTACCGCCGAGACCCTTGAAGGTTTCGTTGCCGCCGTTGGACTGACCGGTGTGTGGCAGGATGTCGTTGCCGTTGGTGCCGATGTATGCCTTCGTCGGAGTGGTTGGCGTTCCCGGTTGTGTCGGTGTGGTTGGCGTCCCCGGATTAGTCGGCGTGGTTGGCGTTCCCGGTACCGCGCTGGAGCTCGATTCGTAGGCACCCATGTCGACAGTTCCAACGACGCGAGCGTGGCCGTCGAGATCGACCGACCCGACGCCGTACTTGGCGGTTCCGCTGTCGATCGCCGCCGAGCCGGAGCCGAGGTGGAAGTTGTCGCTCGCAGCCCCCGAGAATTTCGGGTCGACGCCGAGCTTGTTGCCGTTCGCCGCGCTCGGCATAGCGTTGCCGCCGTCGGTCTTGACCGATGCCTGGCCGGCCGTGCCGTTGTAGGTGATGTTGTTGGCCCAGACGACGTTGTCGTTGGTATAGCCGCCGGTCGACGTGTTATCGATCGCAGTGTTGTTCTTGTTAACCGATGGGTCCGCTACGGCGATGTTGTTGACCCAGGTGTTGTTGCTCGACTGCGAGTTGCTGAGCTCACCGCGCCAGGTGCCGCTGTTCTGCGGGTCCTGATTGTTGTGGTATGCGGTGTTGTTTTTCACCGTGACGGAGTCGCTCCAGGTAACTTGGATGCCTTTGCCGCCGTTCTCGTAGACGAGGTTATTGTCGACCAGGGTCTTGAACGTGTAGTTCGGATGACCGCTCGTCTGCGTGCTCTGGAAATCGTCGATGATGATGCCGTTGCCATCGGTGTGCTCACCCGACTTGGTGACGTTGTCGTGCGAGATGTTGTCCCGCACAATCGTACGGTAGCCGTCGGTCGAGGTATCGCCGGTGATGTTCCGGTTTTGGTAGATCGAGATGCCCGAGAACCAGCCTGACGACGCGTTATTGTAGGTCTCGTTCCCTTCAATGCGGATGAAATCCGACCAGTTGAACTGAATGCCCGACTCCCCGCTGTCGTGGACCTTGTTGTTGAGAACTGAGACGTGGTGGACATTGTTCGCTTCGATGCCGTCGCCTTTGGCGCCGCCGATGTCAAAGCCGTCGATTGTCACGTAGTTGGCGTTGACACTGATCGCGTTCCACGAGCCCGCGGGCGGCCGGATCAGCGCCCCGCCGGGCACTTCCGAGCGCAGCGTGATGTCGGCTGCCGCCGAGCCGTCTTTGTCGATGTTAATAGCTTCGTTGTAGGTCCCCGCCTTCACCACGACCTCGTCGCCGGGCCTAAGGTTCGCCGACATCGCCTCGCTGATCGTGCGGAAGGGAGAGGAGGCACTGCCGTTACCGCCGTTGCTGCCAGTCGTCGCTACGTAGTATGTTGTCATGGTCTTGTTCCTCAACCCCCGCCCGTTAATATCTGTGGTTAATCCAGCGTTACGGCGGCAGGTTATAGGGCGACATTTTTGAGGGCGCAACAGCAACGCAACAGTAAGTGCTTGAGAAGCATAGCCTTATTGCTGCCACAATATCCGGATCGATCCAAAGTTACGTTTTGAAATATTTGGTGAATTTCGAGTCGCCCAAAATGTGGCAGTATTAATATCTCGCTTGCCGCGAGTTATTCTTTCTGCAACCAGAGCGACATGCATCCATTGAAAACTTTAGAAAAACCTGGTGGGCGTGGCTGGATTGCTCCCGCCAAATGCGGAATCGACATTTTTTTCTGAATTCGGCAATTTTGGGCAGCATTGCCTTACGATTGGTGCTGATCGAGATGGTAATGGGAGGTCCACCGTATCGATTCGACCAACCCATTGCTCAGCATTTCATGCGCCACCGCTTTCCCGCGGAGATCATCGCGCATGCGATGTGACTACGCTTTCCGTTTCTGCTGAGCCTGCCTTATGTCGACGATCTGCTTGCCGAGCGTAGTATCGATGTCTCGCTCCAGACCGTGTTTGAGCGGGGCGACCAAGTTCGACCGCTGGTGCGAGACCTCGGGACGCAGCTTGCTCCGTTGGCTGACCCGGCTTGGATCGATCCGGTGTGCAAGATGCATGCGCCATATTCATCGCATAAGCGGGCCGCCCCGCAGGGTTTTCTCGCCGCGTTGTAAAGAAGCATATCGACGATTTTAGCCATATTGCGATTGCGGCGAGCCTGACGAACCCCCTGAAGTTCACGAGCAGGTTGTCGTATCGGGTTGCGACGCGTCGAGACTGTTTGAGCTTGCCGAAGAAGCGCTCGATGCGATTGCGTTCCTTGTAGAGGTTTGCATCGTAGGCGCGCTGGACTTTTCGGTTGCGCTCTGGCGGGATGACGACCTGCGTCCGGCCTTGCCGAGGTCAAACCGCTCTTTCGGGACAGCGCTCATCAAAAAGAGCAACGTGGCAAGCCGTGGGGTACATAGCCTTACTTCGAATATGTAACCTATCTCGGCGTAAGACGTAGAAACATGAAGTCTCTTCTACGTCCAACAGTTGGAAACGCAAGTATGGAGGCAATCGTCCTGGCGGCATATTCTTATGACAGTTTAGATCGCGAAAGCGCAGGTCATGAGAAAGCAATCAGCAGACGGCAGCCAAGATTCAGTTCTCAATCAAACGAGTCCTTTGGAATGGATTAATGTACTTGGTGTTCGCATTTCGGCAGTTAATCTCAAAAGCGCGACTGGATTTATTCAAAAAGCGATCGAAGACGGCAGGAAGGAATATGTGTGCGTTCGCGACGCACACGGCGTTGTCCGATGTCAAAATGATCCCGAGCTCCGGTCGATACATAACCGGGCTTTCCTCGTAACTCCTGATGGCATGCCGTTGGTATGGGCCTTGAAGCGTGCTGGTCATGCCGAAAGCGACAGGGTCTATGGACCGGATCTCATGTTATCCGTTTTCGATTCCGGCAGCTCCAAGGGCTTGCGCCACTTCCTTTATGGCGCAACGGCCGAAACGCTCGAACAGCTGCAGGCGCGCCTTCTCGCAAAATTTCCGCAAGCACGGATCGTCGGCTCCTATGCGCCTCCTTTTCGCAACCTGTCGACGTGGGAGGAAACGGAAATTGCTGACCGGCTCAATCGATCGGGCGCCGATATCATCTGGGTCGGGCTGAGCAGTCCCAAGCAGGAACTCTGGATGGCGCGCATGCGTGATCGTCTGGAAGCATCGATGCTCATCGGAGTCGGAGCCGCATTCGATTTCCACGCCGGCCTCAAGCGGCAGGCTCCAAGGATCATTCAAAGAAGCGGCTTCGAATGGGCGTTTCGTCTTTTATGCGAGCCACGACGGCTGTGGCGGCGCTATGCGCTCGTCGTGCCGACCTTCATCTCACTGACGGCATTCCAGAGACTGGGGCTTCGGAAGTTTCCGATCGAAGACGCGGTTTTTGGATCAAGCGCGCCAAAAGCAGCAGCTGTAAAGGTGTAGCCATCATGTCCTTATTTGCGTCGACAGAAATGACACCGCGTCCGTCGAAGGCAGCCACATCAAATGATATGACGGCGCGGGCGATTCCGGCAGGTTCTGTGCCACCCATAGCAGCTAAGGCCGCCGATCCCTTTGACCGGGCAGGGCCGAATATGCCCGTCGCACTACGGCGTCGGCTTCCTCGGCTCGCAACCTCGTCCTTTCTGGTCGCCGGCGACATTGCGGGCTATTTGATTGCCTATTTTGTTCTCCTGTCCTTTCTCCCCAGTGGTTTGGAAGGCACGCTAGCGGAGCGTACGTTCACGATCGCAGCACTTGCCGCGATTATTCTTTACGCATCGGCCGGCCTCTATCCTGGATACCGGTTGCATGACCATGAA
This sequence comes from Rhizobium changzhiense, assembly GCF_013087625.1. NCBI lineage: Bacteria > Pseudomonadati > Pseudomonadota > Alphaproteobacteria > Hyphomicrobiales > Rhizobiaceae > Rhizobium > Rhizobium changzhiense. The sequence goes on along the minus strand of NZ_JABFCQ010000007.1, from coordinate 11,307 downwards.
CATCTGCGGCGGCGCAGTGTAGCTGCCGTCAAGGTGGCTGTCCTGGCGGCGTTTGGAGCAATTATCCTGCCGGAGGGGGAAGGACTGCTGCTTGCCGTCATTGGGTTCCTCGCTCTCGGGCTGATTGTTCAGCCATTTGTGCATTGGCTTGCACGGGGCCTGTGCTGGAAGCTTGGAGTCTGGGGCGAGCGCGCGGTTGTCATAGGGGCACACAACCTTACTCCCGCTCTCGTGACCCACTTCAAGGACCACTGGCAGTATGGCATCAGGCCGGAGCCCTTTTTCCCCGATACTTTGGAGACATTGCCCGATGGCAGGCCTTCCATTGCCGTGGTTGCGGCCGAAACAGGCTCGCTTATACCCGATTTGGCGGTGATGCGTCGGAAGTTTGCCGAAGTCATCTTGCTGTCCGACACGCCGAGCCTCAAGGTAAGCGGACTGCGACCTGCGGATGTCGGCGGAGAGATCGGTATTCGCCTCGCCACTGGTGAGAATTCAGTGAACTCGGATCTGGTTCGCCGGATCCTCGATCTCGCAATCGCCATCCCTGCAATGATCGTGGTCGCGCCATTCATCGCGTTTGCAGCGGCCGCAATCTATGCCATTGATCCGGGCCCCGTCTTCTTCCGGCACACCAGGGAAGGGCGGTCCGGCAAGCCTGTGCACGTTCTGAAATTGAGGACGATGTATCAGGATGCGGAACAGCGCCTTGAAGCACTGTTCCAAGACAACCCGACTATGCGCGCCGAGTGGTTGAGCCACTTCAAGCTCAGAGACGATCCGCGCGTCCTTCCGGTTATAGGACATATGCTGCGCTCTTCGAGCATCGATGAGCTGCCGCAATTGGCAAACATCATTGCGGGCGAGATGGCCATCGTCGGACCGCGTCCGTTTCCTGAATATCACCTCCTGGCTATGGACGGCGAATTTCGAGCCAAGCGCCGTTCCGTCACGCCGGGGCTCACCGGCCTTTGGCAAATATCCGAACGAAGCAATGCGGATATCGAGCTGCAGCAGCAACTCGACGAGTTCTACATCGACAACCGGTCCCTGTGGTTCGACTGCCAAATTCTTCTCAGCACAATCCCTGCGCTCTTCAAGCGCAGGGGAGCCTACTAACCATCCTCGCTTCCGCGAGGCAACCGTCAACAACGGAGCACACCAATGCACGGACAAAAGCGAGTTATGGTAACCGGCGGCACCGGATTTCTGGGATCATTCCTGTGTGAGAGGCTTTTGCGAGAGGGCAATGACGTTCTCTGCGTGGACAATTACTACACCGGTTCGCGCGACAATGTACTGCACCTTCTCGACGATCCCCGCTTTGAGATTCTTCGCCACGACATCACCTTCCCGCTTTATGTGGAGGTCGACGAGATCTACAACCTCGCCTGCCCAGCATCTCCGGTCCACTATCAATTCGATCCCGTGCAGACCGTGAAGACCAATGTGCACGGGGCCATCAATATGCTCGGCCTGGCCAAACGCACCAAGGCGAAGATCTTCCAGGCATCCACGAGCGAAGTTTATGGCGATCCGGCAGTCCACCCGCAGCCGGAGGAGTATCGGGGCAGTGTCAATCCCATAGGCCCGCGGGCATGTTATGACGAAGGCAAGCGGTGTGCCGAAACGTTGTTCTTCGACTATCATCGTCAGTATGGCGTGGAAATCCGGGTGGCGCGGATCTTCAACACCTACGGTCCGCGCATGCAGACCAATGACGGCCGCGTCGTCTCCAATTTCATCGTTCAGGCGCTTCGAAACGAGCCGATCACCATCTTCGGGAACGGCACGCAAACGCGCTCCTTCTGCTATGTAGACGACCTGATCGACGGCTTTATCCGTCTGATGGGCGCGCCCGCTGGGGTCACAGGCCCCATCAATCTCGGCAACCCCGGAGAATTCCAGGTCCGAGAATTGGCAGAAATGGTGGTCGAAATGACCGGATCGAAGTCCGGCATCGTCTTCAAGGATCTGCCAGTTGACGATCCGACACAGCGCAAGCCCGATATCAGCCGCGCAACGCAACAACTGGGCTGGCAGCCGAAGGTGAACCTTCGTGAGGGGCTTGAGAGAACGATCGCTTATTTCGAGTGGAAGCTTTCCGGCGGCGCAAGGAACTGGCCCAGCGCCAAGTCCTCGCAAGAGGCTTATCCGCATCTGGCGGCCGCGAACGTCGAGCTCCCTGCTCCTGAAGCCATTCGATAGGGACATGAATAGCAACGTTAATGATCGAAAGCCGCGGCTCGTTTTTTTTCAATGGGACCATCAGCCCAATGCGACCGCGGCCGGTTACCTGCTGCTGCACATGCAGCAGCAGGTCAAATGCCTCGCAACACATTTCGATGTCGTCGTCATTAACCGTGACTGCGACTATGCAGAGATATGCGACAGGTACGAGCCGGATCTGACGCTGTTTGAAAGCGGTTATCGGTCGCATGGGTCGCGTCGGATAAAAATCACCAACACCAACACCCATGTCGCCGTTCCGAAGCTTGGCCTTCATAACGCCGACGCATGGTGCGATCGACGCGCGGGCTTCCTTTCCGATATGGAGCAGTGGGGCATCGAGGCGTATTTCGCGATCGCAACGATGGCTCCGGAATATATGCCGGCGGTGAAGGAGAATCTGTTCGTCTGGCCAAATTTCATCGATCCCGAAGTCTACCACGACTATGGCCAGCATAAGGTCATCCCGGCCATGCTCACAGGTCAGGCCTACGGCCTTTATCCCTGGCGACAGACGGTCTTTCCGATGATCCGCGACCGTTACCCCTGCCTGGTCTCGCCGCAACACGCCTATGAGAGCAAGCTGGCTTCCCAGCTCCTGTCTGGAGTGGCTTATGCGCGCGCGCTCAACGCGAGCCTCATCGTCCCCACATGCGGCACCATGGGCGGCGAGGTCGTACGCAAGCACTTCGAGATTCCCGGGGCAAATGCCTGTCTCGCGACCGAACGCACGGCGGCAGTAGAGGCAGCCGGCTTTGTCGACATGGAAAACTGTGTCTTTGTTGACGGCCACAACGTGGTCGAGCGACTAGATTACCTTTTTGCCCATCCCGACGAAATACGGCGTATCACGACAGCCGGTTACAGTTTGATCCATTCGTGTCATACACTGAGCCACAGGCCGCAAATATATCAGTGGTTCATGCTGAACAAGGGCCTGCAGTTCGGCGAAAAGATCATCCAGTCCGGCCCCTTCGGCGATCTTACAAAGGTCCAGCGGATCTCCAAGCAAGAGAGCGTCCATGTCGTGGGGGAAGCGAGCGATCGCGCTTTGCTGAAGCAGGGCGACTTGCTTCTCGAGCAGGGCAGGGTGGAGGAAGCCAAGCAGTGCTACGCGCGCTGCCTGGACTATGTATCCTACCTGCCCGAAGCCAAATTCCGTCTTGCCATCTGTGCATTGCAGGAGGGCGACGCCGAGCGCGCTTATGACCTTCTGGTGGACCTGGTCAAGGTGACCATGACCGAATATGGGGCACTCAACCCGGATCCGGTCGAGTGGGCGTACTTCCTTCTCGCTTTGATCTGCAGAGGCCAGTTTGAGCGGGCGCGGAGGCTGCAAGATTTCTATCCATCTCTATCCCACGACGAATTCAGGCGCGCGCGCCTCGTCATCGCGCAACTCGGTGGCTCAGGCGATGAAGTCGTGTCGGGACGGTATGGCAAGGATCGAAAAAGCATTCATCAGATTCCCGATCGGAGCGATTCCGAGTGGCTTGCATGGTTCTCCGATATTCTTGAGCGCTGTCAGCAGCCAGATCTTGCAAATGTTCTTCGTCACGCTCCCGTCGGCGAAAGCAGCGCCGGCGAGAAAGTAACATTTCTACACTTCAAACGTGATGCTGGTTGGCGTCTGCGACTATATTCAGGCGTCGATGGCCTGATGGTCAGACTGCGCCTGAATGGCCTGCGGCCGAATGTACCGCCGCTGCCTGAATTCCGATATTTCTGGCATCTTGCGCGCGGTCTGGTCCCCCATTCGCAGAGAGGCCCGTTGCGCAGGATCCGAACGGCGCTTTCCAGGCTTCCTATGGGCACCGGCAATTAGCTGTAGGAAAATCGCACATGCAGACCGCCTCACCTGGAGAGGCGTGCATGACAAACTTCCCGGGTGAGGCTGAAGATGCAATCGCGGACTCGGTGGCGTATTTGCCGTGCAGCCACCGAGGATGTTTAGAGCGAGAATGCGCTTGTGATGCGATGCAAGATCTGATCGGCCGACCGCATCAGCACAGGCTGCTTGCCGCAGAACTGCCCGAAAGAAAAAGATCGTTGAGCTTGAATACGACTTCCGTTCGGTTCGTCGCTTTGACCTTTTTCATAATATTGCGAACATGCACCTTTACGGTGCTTTCTCGCAGGTTGAGCTCATAAGCGATAATTTTGTTTGCCTTTCCGCGTCGGAGCGCCTCCACGACTTCGACCTGACGATCCGTGAATATGCCGGATAGGGGGCGTGCGGTCGAATTGCTCGAGTCCAGCAAGTGACGCATGGCGAACAGGGCGCTTGCAGGCACAAAAATTCCTCCTGCCACCGACAGCGCGATCAGCTCCATACAGACGCTGACGCTGACTGAGGCGGGTATGAACCCTTTGGCTCCGTACTCAAGTGCCCTAACGATTTGACCGAAATCGTCGCTATCGGCCAATACGATGAGTGGCGTCGATGCGAATTCCGACGAAAGCTTCCGGATTTGCTCCGAAACGGTCGGTTCATCGATCTTTTTGCCGCCGACGTTCAAGAGGATTGCCGAAAGCGGAGGATATTCATCGCGCTTCTGCTTCCACTCCTCAATTGATCCAAAAGCCAGAATCTGCAAATCCGCTTTCTGGGCAGCCATGCATTGCGCCAGGCATTGACGATCGAGCTCACGATTATCGAGAATGACAAGAGAATGCGTGTGTCTTCCCGGCACGGCAGATGTGTTCGGATTATCTATCCTGAGGGGAAGAGCTACGTTCTCCTGCCTGAGGTCCAAATTCGGTACAAGTGCTGAATTCACAGCTTCACCCTCCCCTAACACGTTACGCTCAACTACGACCCGAGTACCAACCCCTCTCAATTCGGGGGTTTTAGGAAACTCTAAAGTAGGAATCGAATACCACAATTCGCGGAACGTTACAGTAGCTAATATAGGCTAAGTAGCGCGCAACTTCCGTAATAAGTCGGAAATAGAAGGATAAATCTGAAGTAGTCTTGCGCGTTACTAGATAGTTTACAGGATAAACTACATCGTTACACCGTAGCTTGCGACGAGCCACTAAATGCATGGAAACAATCGCAGTCTCCGGCGTAGGGCCGGCCACGGATTCGGCAGGAGAGCCCGCCACCAACGTTGGTCGCCGTATGATTAAAGGCGTAAGTCGTCATAAGTAGATACGCCTTTAGGTGAATAACCTTAAACGTTTTGTTTCTTTACTCAGATACAGAAAACAATTCTCTTTGGACTGTAGAAAAATATTAGTCCTGTCGGTGTGAAACCTTGGGCGCAATCAAGCGATTGTTTGTTTCAACTGAAAGTCTGGACCTGTTCAAGAGTAGGGGGTTTTGCAGGGATGATTGCATCAAACGTCACGCTGGATGACGGCACCATTATCCACCATCCAGACCTTGTAAATCTTTACGGCTGCACGATCGGCGCGGGAACGCGCATCGGCACCTTCGTCGAGATTCAGAAAAACGTCCTGGTCGGAAAAAGCTGCAAGATCTCCAGCCATTCCTTCCTCTGCGAGGGCGTGACGCTGGAAGACGGCGTTTTCATTGGCCACGGGGTCATGTTTACGAACGACATATATCCGCGCGCCGTCAATCCGGATAGCAGCCTTCAGACCGAAGCCGACTGGGCTGTCATCCCTACTCTGGTCAAGCGCCACGCGTCGATTGGCAGCAACGCCACCATTCTGCCTGGCGTCATCATCGGAGAAGCCGCACAGGTCGGCGCCGGCGCGGTTGTAACCAAGGATGTGCCCGACGGCGCCATTGTTGTCGGCGTTCCGGCCAGGATCATCGGTCGCGTTCATGACCGATCAGTCAACATGCAAGCGCTGGGAGAAGTGCAATGATCGGTATCGCCGTTGTTGGGTATGGGTACTGGGGCCCGAATCTGGTTCGTAACATCTCGGAAGCGGCCGGCGCGCAGCTCATTTCAGTCTGTGATCTCAATGTCGAACGGTTGGCGGCTGTCAAAAGCCGCTACCCCGCAGTGACGATCACCGATGATTTCGAGGAAGTGCTGCGTGATCCAAGAGTGGATGCCATCGCTATCGCGACGCCGGTCTTCACCCATTTCAAGCTCGCAATGCAGGCTATGATGGCCGGAAAGCATGTCTTCGTCGAAAAGCCGATGGCATCGACGACGGAGGAAGCCTCGCGGATGGTCGAAGAGGCCACACGCCGACGCCTTGTGCTGGCGGTGGATCATACCTTCGTCCACACCGGCGCCGTCCGCAAGATGCGCGAACTGGTCGAGAACGGCTTGGGCGACATGTATTACTATGACTCGGTTCGGGTCAATTTGGGGCTCTTTCAGCATGATGTCAGCGTCATCTGGGACCTCGCGGTGCATGATCTCTCCATCCTGGACCATGTTGTGCAGGAAAGGCCGGTGGCTGTTTCAGCGACAGGCATGAGCCATGTACTCGGCGAGCCGGAAAACATCGCCTATCTGACGCTCTTCTTCGAAAGCAAGCTCATCGCACACATCCACGTCAATTGGCTGGCGCCGGTCAAGGTGCGCCGCACGCTGATCGGCGGCAGCAACAAGATGATCGTCTACGACGATCTGGAGCCCAGCGAAAAAATCAAGGTCTACGACAAGGGCATCACGCTGAACCCCAATTCTCAGGCTTATGGCGAGAAAGTGCATCAGATGATGGTCGGCTACCGCAGCGGCGACATGTGGGCGCCCAAGCTCGATATGACCGAAGCACTGAAACGCGAACTGGATCAGTTCGTCGAGTGTATCGAGCAGAATTCGCGGCCCATTACGGACGGCCATGCCGGCCTGCGCGTCGTTCGCATTCTGGAAGCAGCAAGCCGGTCGTTAGCCCAGCGCGGTCGCATCATCGAGCTCGAAGAGGCAAGGCGCATCGCATGATCCCGTTCCTGGACATTAAGGCACAATATCAATCAATCAAGGGTGAGATCGACGCCGCCGTGCTCGGCGTCCTCGCCTCGGGACAGTACGTATTGGGCGACGAGGTCGCGCATTTCGAGCAGGAATTCGCAGACTATTGCAACGTCAAGCATGCGATAGCCGTCAACACCGGAACGAGCGCCTTGCATCTTGCCCTCCTTGCGGCCGGCGTTGGCCCTGGCGATGAGGTCATGACGGTGCCATTCACGTTCGTCGCAACCGTGTCGGCGATCTGCTACACGGGCGCACAACCCGTATTCGTCGATGTTGAGCCCGTGACACTCACGATGGATCCGGCTGAGGTCGAGGCAAAGATTACGCCCCGGACCAAGGCCATTGTTCCCGTCCATCTCTACGGTCAAATGGCCGATATGGACGCGATCAAGGCAATTGCCGACCGCCACGGGATACCGGTCATCGAAGACGCCTGCCAGGCCCATGGGGCGCAATACAAAGGCCACCGCGCCGGCAGTATCGGCGTATCCGGCTGCTTCAGCTTCTATCCGGGCAAAAACCTCGGCGCCTGCGGCGAGGGGGGTATAGTCGTTACCAATGACGATGATCAGGCCAAGACGATGCGCATGCTGCGAGACTGGGGTCAGGAGCAACGCTATCACCATCTGCTGAAAGGCTTTAACTATCGCATGGACGCCCTTCAAGGCGCGATCCTGCGTGTCAAGCTCGGGCACCTTGAAGACTGGACCGAGGCGCGTCGCAGTCTTGCGCGCCGCTACTCCTCGCTGCTTGCCGGATTGACGGATTTGACAATCCCTGTCGAAGCAGCCGACCGGCGTCACGTCTATCATGTCTATGCCATAAGAAGCCGTGATCGCGATGGGCTTCAACGCCTGCTCAGCGCGGAAGGCATTCCGTCCGGGCTCCATTATCCCATCCCTGTTCATCTGCAGAAAGCCCATGCCGACCTTGGTTACCAGGCCGGGGACTTCCCTGTTTCGGAAGCCGCCGCACGGGAGGTCCTCTCGCTGCCGATCTATCCAGAGATGCCTGTACGACACGTTGACCAGGTGGCCGCCGTGCTGGAGTACGCCTATGTCAGTTAACCGCCCAGGCGAGGCTCGACTGGTGCAGGCCGTCCATGGTCGCCATGAAAGACCGGCAGATCCTGACTACCAAACTGGGTTGGTCGAAGAGCTCAGGCAATCATACGGGCGCGCTGGCCTGATAGACCTCTACGGTCGTTTCGCCACAGGCGACGGGGTCGTCGACACTCTGATGCGGAAAGCCATTTGGCAAGCGATCGCGCGGAGCTGCGGCACGGGACTGCAGGTTGCGGGCGGCGCCGGTTTCAAACATCCGGAAACGTTTGAAATCGGCAATGGCGTGTTCATCGGCGCCCAGGCCTATATCCAGGGACGCTTCGACGGCACTTGCGTGATCGGCGACAATGTCTGGATCGGCCCGATGGCCTATTTCGACGCACGCGACCTGGTTATCGAGGATTGTGTCGGCTGGGGTCCTGGCGCCAAAGTGCTTGGGTCGACCCATACGGCACTGCCGGTGGATGTGCCGATCATTCGCACGGATCTCGAAATCAAGCCGGTCCGCATCGGCGCATGGGCCGATATTGGAACGAACGCAACAATTCTTCCCGGCGTGAGCATCGGGAAGGGGGCGATCGTCGGAGCGGGCGCAGTCGTTGTTTCCGATGTCGAACCGTTTTCAGTCGTGGCGGGCGTGCCGGCGAAGTTCATACGCTGGCGCACGGAAGCCGATGCTGTGCTAGATATATCGCATGGAGGAAGATCGTGAGAGATCAACGGGTACTCATTACCGGCGGAGCCGGCCTGATCGGGTCGCATATCGCCGATCTCGTCGCATTGGAGAAGCCGCGCGAGATTATCATCCTCGACAACTTCGTGCGCGGGCGCCGGGACAATCTCAGCACGGCAATAGGTGGCGGGTCCGTCAACATCATCGAGGGAGATATCCGTGATAGAGCGTTGCTGGCGAAAACCTTCGAGGGCGTAGACATCGTCTTTCACCAGGCGGCCATCCGCATCACGCAATGCGCGGAAGACCCACGGCTTGCCTTCGATGTGCTGGCCGAGGGCACGTTCAACGTTCTCGAAGCTGCCGTAAAGGCCGGTGTGTCGAAGGTCGTCGCTGCTTCTTCAGCCTCTGTTCTGGGTTTGGCCGAGAGCTTTCCGACCACCGAAGCGCATCATCCCTATAATAACAGGACGATCTACGGCGCGGCCAAGACGTTTAACGAAGGGCTGCTTCGCAGCTTTGCGGAGATGTACGGCCTGCGCTATGTGGCGCTGCGCTATTTCAACGTATACGGGCCGCGGATGGACGTCTACGGCGCCTATACCGAAGTGTTGATCCGCTGGATGGAGCGTCTGGCGACCGGAATGCCACCCCTCATCTATGGAGACGGCAGCCAGACGATGGACTTCGTCGATGCACGTGACATCGCCCGGGCAAACCTGCTGGCTGCGAAGAGCGATGTCACCGATGAAGTATTCAATGTCGCGAGCGGCGAGGAAATAAGCCTCCTGCAACTTGCGCAGATGCTGAGCAGCATCATGGGGGTCTCACTCGAACCGCAGCACAAAGAAGCCCGCACGGTCAACGGCGTAACCCGTCGTCTTGCCGATATCAGCAAGGCCGAGAAACTCCTGGGCTTCAAAGCGGAAATATCGATGGAACAAGGGCTTCGTGATCTTGTCGCCTGGTGGCAGATGAAGACCGCTGCGGCAGGAGGGCAAGCTGCATGAGCCCGTCTCTATCAACGATTCCGGTCGCCAAGCCCGTCCTCGGAGAAGAGGAGGCTGAGGCCGCGCGCCGCGTTATTCTGTCAGGATGGGTAACGCAGGGACCGGAAGTCGCGGCCTTCGAGGGCGAATTCGCAGCCTTTGTCGGCGCTGCACATGCCTGCGCCGTTTCAAACTGCACGACCGCACTGCATCTCGCCTTGATGGCGGTCGATGTCGGTGCCGGCGATGAAGTCATCACGGTCAGCCATTCGTTCATCGCCACCGCGAACGCTGTTCGATACTGCAATGCGGTGCCCGTCTTCGTCGACATCGAAGCAGATGGTTACAATATCGACCCCAGCCTGATCGAAGCAGCCATCACGCCCCGCACCAAGGCAATCCTATGTGTGCATCAGCTTGGCATGCCTTGCGATCTCCGTTCGATAGTGGAGATCGGCAAGCGCCATCAGCTGCCGGTCATCGAAGATGCGGCATGCGCGACGGGAAGCGAAATCCAGTGGGACGGGCGTTGGGAAAAGATCGGCAAGCCGCATGGCGACATTGCCTGTTTCTCCTTCCATCCCCGGAAGGTCGTCACGACAGGTGATGGTGGCATGTTGACCACCGCCAATCCCGAATATGATCGAAAATTCCGGCTGTGGCGTCAGCATGGCATGAGCGTTACCGATGCTGTTCGCCATGGCTCGAAACAGGTGATTTTCGAAGACTATGACGAATTGGGCTACAACTACCGTATGACCGACCTTCAGGCTGCCGTCGGAAGGGAACAGTTGCGGCGGCTGCCGGGGCTGATTGCGCAGCGCAGGCGGCTCGCCGAGCAATATTGTGAGCGCCTGTCTTCGATCCCTGGGCTCTCACCGGTCGAGCCGCATTGGGCTTGTAGCAATTGGCAGAGCTTTTGCGTGAGATTGCCTGATGCTGTCGACCAAAGGGCGGTCATGCAGGCACTGCTCGATCAAGGGATCTCGACCCGACGCGGTGTGATGAACATTCATCTAGAAGGTGCCTATTCCGACCATAGTTCTCATCGTGCTGCGACAAGCCTGAAGCGAAGCGTGGCCGCGCAGCGGCAAACGATAGTCCTGCCGCTTTATGCCCAGATGACGGATCTCGACATCGTCAGGGTTGTCGAAGCACTTCGAAGCTCATTGGCTGAGGCTGCCGGCATACCCGCCGCCGCACAGCACGATCGGGACATCGCTCTTGTGTGATGTCTTGATTGCGTGATGCAATCTTCGTTGTGCCGCAGGGCCATTTTTTGTTATTTTCCTGGTCAGATTGCAGCATTCTGTTGGCTCAAATGGAGTCGGATGATCGACCGGCCGGCCGCGTCGTAGCCCAGCTCTACGGCCAAGCCGGCCGGTCGATCAGCCGGCCCGTTTCAGCCAACCCGAAGGGCCGGGCATCTTTCCGCCAGGATCAAA
>NZ_JABFCQ010000006.1:0-465307 GCF_013087625.1 Rhizobium changzhiense | reverse complement strand
TAAGTCTTGCAGATTTGCCAGGCAAATCTGCGGGAGGGTTGGCTGAAACGGGCCGGCTGATCGACCGGCCGGCTTGGCCGTAGAGCCGGGCTACGACGCGCGCCGGCCGATCGACCATCCGACTCCGTTTGAGCCAACAGAATGCTTCAATCTAACCCGGAAAGGCTCTAGGGACTTGCGTCAGGGCGTTCACCAGCAGCACCCACATCTATGTCAGCGTGCTGGGGAAAGATGCCTCGCCGAGCGACTATCCAGTCAGAGGCTTGAAGAGGCCGTATCGCTACTTACCGCCAGCTAACCACGCGCTTGCCATTGTAGGTGATTTAACGGAAAATCCTCGGCATGGCCCTTGAGGCCTGGGCAGCCTGCCATGATCGGAGAACGCCGTGCCTCTGAAAAACATTTTGGCCGCAGCAGCAATCGTCTTCATGACACTCTCAGGATGCGCAACTAGCGGATCGGACAACACAACCTATGCACAGCCGCAGGGGATAGGCCCAGTTCGCGGTGAGATGGGCGGTTACTAGCCCATCGAGAGTGTTTCGACCGCTTTAGAAACACAGCCTGGCTGTTTGCGACGAACCAACCTCGGCGCTCGATCCGATATCATCGTCGCTGTCCGCGGAGGAAGGCATGACGATGATGCCGGGCCGCAGCCGACGTGGCAAATACAGAGGCATAGATTCCGTGCGCAGTAGGGCTTTAAGCTTCAATATTGTCGAGCATCGAATTCTTCAATCGTTTCGGGGTCCTGCTTATATTCCCATTGCACACCGTTCAGCCGACGCCAGATTTGTCCCGATGGGTTTCGGGCGGCGGCGTCGACGAGTGGCACCGGGAGGAGTGTCTCGTGCTTGTGCCAGAGGGTGACGTCAGTGACGTTGGCCTGCTTGGGCTTCCGGAACAGATTGAAAAGGAGTGCGAAGTCCATTGGCCGATTTTCTCCAAGGGACTCAACTATAGGGACATTTTAGGTACTTTCAAGTACCATAATTTTGAGAACCCAGCGCACGGAAGATATCGGCACCACTGCTCACGAGTAGCATGCGTCACCGATCGAACAAAGGTCAGCTAGGGGCCCGATTGCGAACGCGCCAAAGAGGCCTCTGAGGTAGCACAGACGTCTCCAATTCTAGAAGCGCCTACATATCCGCGTTGTCGTTGAACGGCAGTCCGCGAGTTCTCCATTCGTCCCTCAGTATATCTTCCAGATCCTCGACGGTGAATTCGTCGAAGTTTGCCCAGAGCTGCACGGCCAGCGCCTTCAAATTCGACGTTGTTTCTGGGTCAGCTTCGGCTGCCGCGGCAAGCCGATAGATTTCCTGGCGGAGTGCATCACCCTCTGTCATGTCGCTCCTCATGGCACTGCGCCAGCGCCTCTGTTCAATGGCAGGCACGAATAAGGTAATCCCTAAGTTTGTCGCAGGATGCCGGCCTCCTTCGCCGCAGCCTCAAACGCAGCTCGCGCTTCCGCACCGGGAACAACGCCATTCGCCGCGTCCAGGCATACCTTCCGCGCTGTCGCGTAGCTCGCGCTTCTATTGTCGGGCCAGGATTTCTTCAAAAATGCGACCGCCTCCCGAGCGCTCCTGATGACGTGAAAACGATCATCTATCTTCAATTCGACGTTCGCATCCCAAATGCTGATCATGGCGTCCTCCGTGGGGCAGGCTTCCCACAAACGTATATTAGCAAGATCTGTTCCAAGCGGACGATCCGGCCGGAATTTTGGCAGCAGCATGAGGCTCTTTCGTTTTAACCCACAACCGCTCGCGATAGCCGTCGCTGTTGCGCTGCGTCCTACCGCCGTCCTTCGAAAGCTTCGCCTTATGTTCGGTGAAGCGCCGTCGATTTGGCTCTGAAGGTGCATTCAAGAAAATGGCGAAGGATGTCGATCCGGCCATGCTGAGTCACGTTCCCAAATCGCAAAACGCCCCATCCCCACGCAAAGAGCCCCGCGGTTGTTGCCACCGCGGGGCTCCTTGACGCCTCACCCGGGAGAGGGGGTCAGGCGGCCTGTACCTTGCGGGCCGTCCGTGCCCATTCGGGCAGCCAGTCGCCGTGGGTGGCGAGCAGATCGTCGACCAGCGACCAGATCTGGTCGAGGTCGAGTTCGGCGGCCGTATGCGGGTCCATCATCGCGGCGTGGTAGATGTGCTCGCGATTTTCCGTCATCAGCGCCTGCACCGTCAGTTCCTGCACGTTGATATTGGTGCGGATCAGCGCGGTCAGCTGCGGCGGCAGGTCGCCGATGAAGGTCGGCTGGATGCCGGAGGCATCGACGAGGCAGGGCACTTCGGCAGCGCAATTGGCAGGCAGCGAGGTGATGCAGCCATTGTTGCGGACATTGCCGTAGATCACTGAGGGTTCGCCGGTCCAGACCGAGTTGATGATCGAGGAGGCATATTCCTTCGAAGGCTTGACCTCGATCTTGTCGGCCGAACGATAGGCCTCCGCCTGCCCTTTCCAGCGCTCGATCTGCTCGATGCAACGCTTCGGATATTCATCGAGCGGAATGCCGAATTTCTCGATCAGGTCCTCGCGGCCCTCCTTGATGAAATAGGGCGTATATTCGGCGAAATGCTCCGAGCTTTCGGTGACGAAATAGCCGAGCCGCGTCAGCATCTCGTAGCGCACCTTGTTCGGGCAGCGCTGCTGCCTCTGGCGCGTGCGCCGCGATGGTCGCTCATTTTCCTCCGAGCGGATTCCCGACGGAGACCGTGCAAATGTGGCGATCGGCTCCGGACGCAAAGGCAGAGCGTGTGATGGTGGCCCTGCAGGTGAAGCTCGTGCCCGACCTTGATACTTCGATCGTCTGACGCACCATGCGGCCCCTGCGATCGCGCCACCCCCTAGCCAATCCGTTCTGAGTCCATCTGAATGGGGTTGCCCCACCAGAATTATCGGAGCCGGGCGTTATTTCATGCCTTGCTGTTCGCCCTTTACCCGCCGCATTAACACGGACGAAGAGCCGTCCCCTTGATGATATATAAATTTCCTGTTTCCACACAATCTTCCCCGTCCTACGTCTCCCATGAACCACTTCCGTGTACTGCAACACAATCGAGTGGCCTTTCAGTTGCGCTTGAAGATCGCTTTGACCACCGGCCTTGACTGGCATAGTTAAAACAAGGAGAGCGCTCGCAATAGATATCAGTCGCATAGATACCCCCCGGCCTCTTCCTGGTTTTGCGATAGATCTCTTCAGCCGCTAGGAAGTGTTTTTCTCCATCAGAGACGATAGCGCCGACCTTTAATGCTGAAGACAAGCAATAGAGAAGGCCGGTAGTGGGGCATCAGGTGCCAAGCAAAACCGACAGGCTCCGGAGCTTTATTATCATATTCTAATTCCCGACTAAATAGGGTATGATTGCCTAATTATTCGCACTGGTTGTAGTTGACAGCTTCGCGAGACGGCTCAGCTGCACTCAGCTTCACATGGGGGGGATATCCATGCGTACGCGTCGAACGTTTCTCGTGCAATCGGCATTGGCCTTAGTGACGACTGTTTCCGCCAGGGCAGATGACAGCTGGGAGGCTTTGCTCAAGGACGCAATCGGCGACGCAAACCCGATTACGCTTGGTCGGATCATTCCGCCTGCATCCTCACCGCTTTGGAAGGAAGCACATGATCAACTTGATGAAGCACGAAAGGGTCTGCGTCCATATGACATCGCCAGATATTTCGTCACGTCGCTTCCCCCCAAGTTTCAGATCGCATGGCCCGAGCCAAATCCTGCGCGTCCCACTCTTGCGAACCCTGTGATCGTTCTATTCTTTGCTTCTACAAGAACTCAGCCCGGCGGGGACAAAACGCCTTGGTGCTCAGCCTTTGTGAACTGGTGTCTTCAGAATGCTTCACCAGCGATATTGGGAACGAATAGCGCTGCGTCACAATCGTTCGTCAAAAATGTAGGCTGGGGCACAGAAGTGTGGAACAAGAGGGATAGATGGCCACCAACTGCGGCTAGACGTGGCGACATTGCCGTCTTCACGAATAGATCGGATCCTGCCCACGGACACGTGGCGTTTTTCGACCGCGCGACTCCTCGTCAGCCGCACCATGTAGACGTGTTGGGGGGGAACCAGTTCAATAGGGACGGTCTGCATACCTTCAACGTAAAGTCGCTCAACATCAAGAACGAACTAGAACTTGTTTCGATTCGTACAACGATAGGCCTGCGAGATGGATGAACTCCATTCCCTGAGCCTCGTCGTTCTGCGGATTGTCCTGTTTCTGGGTGTCTGCAGCTCTTCTGCATGGGCCCAAAATTTCGAAATGACTTGGAGCGTCCCGCCTCAATATCGAACCCCGGGAAACGGCTCCACCGCGATGATCATCAAGGATTCGAATGGTGTTGCCAGGACGATATACGATGAAAGCTATGCTGTGCTCATCATCCAAGGGCAATATTCAAACGGCTGGTCACCAACCGTTGCACAGGGAGAGCGGAGCGCTTCCATCTTGAGGAAAGCACTTGAAGCTCGCGGTTATCACGTGATGATCTGGCGCGACTTGAAGGGGCAGCAATTCCAACTCCTACTGAGTGAAATACTATCGAACATAGGGTATCGGAACCAAACTCGCCTTTTATTTTACTACTTCGGTCATGGTACCTCACTAGGGACATCCGATGACGATGCGGGGACACGGACTTTCTTGGTTCCCGTGGACGCTGGCGATCCCAGCACTAATCCTCAAGGATTTTACAGATCCGCAATTCCGATTTCGCGGCTGACTGAACTTGCCTCCGCGATGACCATCAAGCATGCCTTCTTTGCGCTTGAAGCGTGTAATGCCGGCGGGATTTTGTCCACGCTTGGTTTGCCGCCGCCACCGAATGCGATGGGCTATATCTTCGGTGAAAACGTCAAGAAGCATGTCCGGCAATTCCTGACTGCCGGCAACGAGCAGCAGGAGGTTCCAACGGGCGTATTTAGCGCGTTGCTTGTTGGCGCATTCGACGAGGGAAGTCGAAATGATGATGGTTACGTTACCGGATCAGATGTGATCTCCTATGTGACACGTCATAGCCCACAATTTACCAAGGATTTCCCACTCAACCCTTCATATGGATTTATACCGCCAGCAGGGGGCGGTGACATGGTGATCGGTCCCTCACTTGCCAAGCTGCACGAGTCAAACCAAGGGGATAGCCCACCGGTCGTCGTGGACAGGCCGATCGCGAACGGGGCGGTGAACGGTATGAGACCTGCTGAGCCGGAACCAGCAGCGCCATCCGCGAAGCAGAAGCCATCTTCGACAATGCCGCAAGGCCAAGCCGGACCGCAAAATCCGGTAAAGCGCAAGACGCGCATCGTCTCTCAGTCCGCGCCTCCGAAGTCGCTCCGCGGCAACGGAAACGTCAGCACACCCAGATCATCAGGAAAGTGCTTTAAGTTTAATGGCCAGACCTTTTGCGAATAGATATGAACGCATCTTTCTGAAGCACAGGTAGTATCCACTGCAGCGGCGACGTACCGACAGAAGTCTGAAAACCTGCTCTGGTTTTTGGAGGAGCTATGACTACTTGATGCTTTCGTTGCTCGCATTCCTGCTGGTGAGTATCTATGCGGGGCGGAGCATGCTCCTGCGAGTTCGCAAACGCCAGTGAAACAACCGGTGTATTTTCACGAGCTATACGTGCACCGGAGATCAGCAAATCCGAGCTGAAGCGGCTAGCGAGTAGATGAACTGGGGTGCGCGAGTCCATGTTTCGCGCCGCGCGCCTTGCAGATAGTCTGAGTTCGGCCTCATGTCGGTCGTCTGCCGCCTGCGTAGCGACGTCCGCTCTATTGCACTTTGTGGACGAAGCCGCGCCCATCGATGCATGCCCGGTCCAGGCAAGCGCGACGACTTCTTGCATGACCGACAAGTGGGCGCGCAGTAGCAGGGCGCTGTGGCCGCCGGACGACTAGTTCGAAGTCGGACAACGGCGACACGACAAGCACGCCGCGATTACAATAGCGGTCGTTCCAGTCGCAAAAAACCCCGCGGTTGTTGCGACCGCGGGGCTTCTTAACGCCTCACCCGGGAGAGGGGGTCAGGCGGCCTGTACCTTGCGGGCCGTGCGTGCCCATTCGGGCAGCCAGTCGCCGTGGGTGGCGAGCAGATCGTCGACCAGCGACCAGATCTGGTCGAGGTCGAGTTCGGCGGCCGTATGCGGGTCCATCATCGCGGCGTGATAGATGTGCTCGCGATTTTCGGTCATCAGAGCCTGCACCGTCAGTTCCTGCACGTTGATATTGGTGCGGATCAGCGCGGTCAGCTGCGGCGGCAGGTCGCCGATGAAGGTCGGCTGGATGCCGGAGGCATCGACGAGGCAGGGCACTTCGGCAGCGCAATTGGCAGGCAGCGAGGTGATGCAGCCATTGTTGCGGACATTGCCGTAGATCACTGAGGGTTCGCCGGTCCAGACCGAGTTGATGATCGAGGAGGCATATTCCTTCGAAGGCTTGACCTCGATCTTGTCGGCCGAACGATAGGCCTCCGCCTGCCCTTTCCAGCGCTCGATCTGCTCGATGCAACGCTTCGGATATTCATCGAGCGGAATGCCGAATTTCTCGATCAGGTCCTCGCGGCCCTCCTTGATGAAATAGGGCGTATATTCGGCGAAATGCTCCGAGCTTTCGGTGACGAAATAGCCGAGCCGCGTCAGCATCTCGTAGCGCACCTTGTTCGGGCAGCGCGGGTTCCAGCCGGGCTTCGGCGCCCTGCCCTCGCGATAGGCGCGCAGCAGGTCGGGATAGAGATTGCGGTAGGACCCATCAGCCTGGCGATGCTCGAATTTGAGATAGAAGGCCATGTGGTTGATGCCGGCCGCGCGGTAACGGATCTCCTCGTAGGGAATGTCGAGGTCGTGGGCCAGTTCCATCGCCGTGCCCTGCACCGAATGGCAAAGGCCAACCTGGCGGATGGTCGGATATTTCTCGGCGATTGCCCAGGTGTTGATCGCCATCGGGTTGACATATTGCAGCATGATCGCCTCGGGGCAGACGGCGAGCATATCCTCGCAGACCTTCCAGAGATGCGGCACGGTGCGAAGCCCGCGCATGATGCCGCCGACGCCGAGCGTATCGGCGATCGTCTGGCGCAGCCCGTATTTCTTCGGCACCTCGAAATCGGTGACGGTGCAGGGCTCATAGCCGCCGATCTGGAAGGCGACGACGACGAAATCGGCGCCCGCAAGCGCCTTGCGCTGGTCGGAATAGGTCTCGGCCTTCGCCTTCACGCCGAGCGTCGAGATCAGCTTGTTGACGACGATGGCGCTTTCTTCCAGCCGCTGCGGGTTGAGATCCATCAAGGCGATCGTCGCGCCCGACAGGGCCGGACGCTGCAACACGTCGCCGACGATGTTCTTCATGAAGACGGTGGAGCCTGCTCCGATGAACGTGATTTTGGGATTTGCTGCCATTATAACCTCCGGCATTCGGCAATCATGCTACCTCGAAAGCGGCCTTGACGAGCCGTTCGGTGTAGGCGGTCTTGGGATGGGTGAGAACTTCGTTGACAGGGCCCTCTTCGACGATCTTGCCATGCTGCATGACGATGACGCGATGGCAGAGAGCCCTGACGACCTTGAGATCGTGGGAGATGAACAGGTAACTCAGGCCACGCTCGTCCTGCAGCTTGCGCAGGAGTTCGATGATCTGCGCCTGGACGGAAAGATCGAGCGCCGATGTCGGCTCGTCGAGCAGGATGAATTCCGGCTCCAGCGCGATGGCGCGGGCAATGGCGATGCGCTGGCGCTGGCCACCGGAAAATTCGTGCGGGAAGCGCGACAGGATATTGCCCGGCATGCCGGCGGCAATCAGCGCTTCGCGCACCCGGTCCTGCCGTTCGGCCTTGGTGGCGCCCAGCCTGTTGACGACGAGACCTTCCTCGATGATCTGGCCGATCGTCATGCGCGGGTTGAGCGATGAGAAGGGATCCTGGAACACCACCTGCATGCGGGCGCGCAAGGGCCGCATCTCGGCCCGGGAAAGGCCGTGGATCGGCTGATGGTCGAAATGGATCTCGCCGCTCTCGGGCGTGTTCAACCGCAGGATCGCCTGGCCGAATGTCGTCTTGCCGGAACCGGATTCGCCGACGAGTCCGAGCGTCTCGTGACGGCGCAGCGTCAGGTCGAGGCTGTCGACGGCGACAAGCTCACGCATCGCCGGCTTGAGAAAGGTACCGTGACGCATCATGAAGGAGACGCGCACGCCCTTCGCTTCGAGGATGACGTCCGATCCCTCCGGCAGCGGATTGGCCTGGCCACGCGGCTCGGAGGCAAGCAGATGCTTGGTGTAGACGTCCTGCGGATTGGCAAAGAGAGCTTCGGTGGTGTTGTGCTCGCGCACTTCGCCCAGCTGCATCACATAGACGTAATCCGAGAACTGCCGCACGACCGTTAGATCGTGAGTGATGAGGATGACGGCCATCCCCAGTTCCTTCTGCAGGTTGCGGATCAGGTTCAGGATCTGCGCCTGCACGGTGACGTCGAGCGCCGTCGTCGGCTCGTCGGCAATCAGCACGTCGGGGTCGTTGGCAAGCGCCATGGCGATCATCACGCGCTGGCGCTGGCCGCCGGAAAGCTGATGCGGATATTGCATGAGCCGCGCGGCGGGATCGGGGATCTGCACATGTTCGAGCAGTTCGAGCGCCCGCTTTTGCGCATCCCTCTTGCTGATCCGGCGATGCACGCGGATCGCCTCGACGATCTGGCTGCCGATCGTATAGATCGGATTCAGCGAACTCATCGGCTCCTGGAAGATCATCGAGATGCGGTCGCCGCGCAGCTTGCGGCGCGCCCGCTCGGAGAATTTCAGGATATTGCTGCCATCATAGGCGACCGTCGATTTCTCGGAAACGACGGCGCGCTTCGACAGGAGCCCCATCACCGTTCGCGCCGTCACCGATTTGCCGGAGCCGGATTCGCCGACGATCGCGATCGTCTCGCCGCGATAGAGCTGAAAGGAGACATCCTTGACGGCCTCGACCATGCCGTCCTCGACCTTGAAATTCACGGCCACGTTGCGGGCGTCGATGACCGGCGTGTCCGAACGGCCATCATGATCGTGGCGGACGGGCGGGGCGAAGGAATTGACCAGTGCAAGAGCCATCTTCATCACCTCAATAAGGATCGACCGCGTCGCGCAGTCCGTCGCCGAGCGCATTGAATGCGAAGACGGTGACGAGCACGAAGCCGACGGGGGAGAGAATCCAGGGATAGGATCCGATGACGGAATAGGTCGCCGTGTCCTGCAGCATCAGCCCCCAGGAGATCAGCGGCGGCTTGACCGCAAAGCCTAAGAAACCGAGAAAGGATTCGAGCAGCACGACGCTCGGTATATGCAGCGTCACCGCGACGATGACATGGCTCATCACGTTCGGGAAGATATGCTGCATGATGATGCGTGTATCGGTGGCGCCGACGGCCATTGCCGCCCGGACATAATCGATGCGGGCGAGCGCCAGCGTCTTGCCGCGCACCTCGCGCGACATCTGCGCCCAGCCGAGCGCCGACATGACCACGATGACGAAGGCAAGGAAGACGTTGGTCGGCGCCGTCACCGGGATCAGTGAGGTCAGCGCCAGATAGAGCGGCAGTTGCGGGAAGGCGAGCACCAGTTCGACGAAACGCTGCAGCCAGACATCGAATGTGCCGCCGAAATAGCCGGACACCATGCCGACGGTCGTGCCGATGATGGTGACGATGAAGACCACCGTCAGCGCAATCGTCAGCGAGATGCGCGAGCCGATGATGGCACGCGACAGCACGTCGCGGCCGAACTTGTCGGTGCCGAGGAAATGCACCGGCTGGCCGTCGGTCGAGCCGAAGAAGTGCCGGTTGGCCGGGATCAGGCCGAAAAGCCGGTATTCGGCGCCCTTGACGAAGAAGCCGAGCAGCCGCGGGTTGTCGTAGTCGATGCCGACGATCGGCTGGAAGGTGACCGGGTCGAGCTCTTCGGAATCCGACAGCGCATAGACGCGCGGCTGGAAGACGAAATTGCCGTCCTTGTCGTGGAAGCTCATCATCTGCGGCGGCGCGAAGCCGACATCGGTCGCCTTCGGGTCCATCGGCGCAAAGAAATCGGCAAAGATCGCCATCAGGAGCAGCAGCACGACGAGCACGAGCCCTGCCATGCCGGTCCAGGAGCGTCTAAGCCGGCGCCAGACAAGGGCGATATAGCTTTCATGCCCACGCGATGGCTTGGTGATGGAAAGTTCCGTCGTCGGCGGAGGCGGCGCGGAGTCGAAAGCCAACATCTCAGGCTCCTCCATATTGGCGGACACGCGGATCGAGCAGAGCAAGAAGCATGTCGGCGATGATGTTGCCGACGATCAGCGTCGCCGACAGCACCATCATGAAGGTGGCGGTGACATAGACGTCGCCGACCGCCATCGAGCCGACGATCGCCGGGCCGACAGTCGGCAGCGCAAAGATGATGGCGGTTTCGATCTCGCCGGTCAGCATGTAGGGCAACACGACGCCCTGGTACATCACCAGCGGATGCAGCGCGTTCGGCACCGCATGGCGCATCACTACCGCTCCGCCGGAAAGGCCCTTGGCCTTGGCCGTCTCGACATACTGGGCATTCAGCGTATCGAGCAGATTGCCGCGCATCACCCGCATATTGTAGGCGAGCCCGCCGAAGGTAGCGATCGCGACGACCGGCCAGACATGGCTGACGAGATCGACGAATTTCGCCCAGGACCAGGGCGCCCCGCCATATTGCGGCGAGAAGAAACTGCCGATTTCGGTGACGTTAAGCTGGAAGACCAGGAGATAGACGATGATCAGCGCCATCAGGAAGCGCGGCACCGTCATGCCGAGGAAGGAAATTCCCGAAAGCAGGCTGTCGATCCAGCTGTATTGGCGCGTTGCCGCCCAGATGCCGAAACCGATGCCAAGCACCGAGGCGAAGAGGTGGCAGACGAGCGCCAGAAGCAAGGTCCGCGGCAGGCGTTCGCCGACGACGTCGGCCACCGGCTTGTTGTAGAACATGCTGTAACCGAAATCGCCGCGCGTCACGATTCCGCCGATCCAGTTGACGTACTGGACGACCAACGGCTTATCGAGCCCGTGTTCGACGCGGTAAGCCTGCGCCTGCGCTTCGGCCTGCGCATAGGAGGCGCCGCCCTGGTTGATCAGCTGGGAGCGAATGTAATCGGCATAGTCTCCGGGTGGGGCTTGGATGATTGCGAAAGTCACCACGCTCAGGATGAAGAGAATGGGGATCGCAGAGGCTATGCGCACGAGCAGGAATCGTAACATCAGACGGTTCGCTTCTCCTTGCCGCCAGTCGCTCCTTCTCAGCGCGGCCGGCTCGTTGGTCATATCAGGCCGCGCGCGTCACGCGCGGCCCGGAACTCACTTCAGCTGGGAGGGAGCTCTCCAGCGCGTCGCATCACATGCGACGCGCTTTGACTCTTTGTTTCCGGGCGGCATGCATCAGTTTATGGGACCCTTCTCGCCGGGTTTGCCGGGCAGCTGCTGCGGGAACAGCTCGTATTTGCCCTGCTTGTCGGCGGCCACCCACAGGCGTTCGCGGATGATCGAGTCTTCAGCCCAGTTGAACATCATGATCGGCGTGCCCTGCGGCACGTTCGAGAACCGCTTGTTGATGATCAGCGCGCCTGGATATTCCGTCAGGCCCACCGTGTTGACGTGCTCGGTCGAGATCTTCTGGTACTGCTTCATCAGGTCGACGCGCTCCTCGTTGCTCTGGCTCGTCCTGAACTTGTTGACGACGTCGATAAGCTCCTGTTCGAAGGGCATCAGATCGAGCTGGTCATCCTTGCCGGCGCGGTGGTGCCAGCTGGTGCGCGGACCGACAGGGGCGAGCTGTTCGGTGTTCTGCACCACCGACGACAGCTCCGTCGTGTTGCGCTGGATCAGCCAGTCGAAGCGGCCGGCATAATGGGCGTCGTCACGCTTGGCCCCGTCGAGCGCATTGATGACGATCTTTAGGCCTAGCTTCTCCATCTGGCCGACGACACCTTCGGCAAGGCTCTTGTCGGTCGTGTACTGATTGTTGATCAGCATGACGATTTCAACATCCTTGCCGCCTGCCTTGCCGGCCGGGAAGTTCACGATGCCGTTGCCATCCGTATCCTTGAGGCCGGCCTTGGCGAGTTCGGCCTTGGCGCCCTCGAGATCAAAGGGATAGTAGACGGTCGAGTTGCGGTCGTAGAAGCTGGTGCCGGAGGAGAGCCCGCCGGGATAGATCGCGGTGAACGGTCCCTTGACCAGCGAGTCGCCGATCGCCTTGCGGTCGAGCGCCATGGTGACGGCCTTGCGGAAATCTTCGTCGCGGTTCAGCTCGCGGATCGCCTGGCCGCGCTCGTCCGGATTGCCCCAGCCATTGGCGGAAAAATTCATGCGAAGATTGTAGCCGATGAGGCGCGGGCCGAAGGCGAGACGGGCGGGTGCGGTCGTTTCCGCGGCTCGCTTCAGCGAGGCGACGAAGTTTTCCGGCTGCTCGAGGTTCGAGATGTCGGCGGATCCGGCCACGGCTTGAACGTCGCGGTCGGCCCAGGTCGAGAGCTTGTAGTGCAGCTCGTTCAGATAAGGCAGCTGATTGCCCTTCTCGTCGACCTTCCAGTAATAGGGGTTGCGGCGCATGACGATGATGTCGTCGGAGCGATATTCCACCGGCACCCAGCCTCCCATGACCGGCATGTTCATGAACTCCGGCGGGAAGGCGTTCTTGAACTGGTCGTAGGTATTCTTCGAATATTTCGGATGCTTCGGCTTCAGGATATGCGACGGACCCGGGCAGAAGTTCGGGTAGGACATCGTATAGAGATATTGCTTCGGGAAAGCCTCCTTGAAGGTCCATTCGACGGTGTAATCGTCGACCTTCTTCAGCGTCGTTCCGGCGCCGAAGGCTTCCGGCGAGGCGCCGCCGCCAAGCGGCGAGACGTTCGGGTCGATGACTTCGTCTTCCCAGTAGAACATGATGTCGTCGGCATTGAACGGCGCGCCGTCGGACCATTTGGCGCCTTCGATCAGATGCATGGTCAGCTTATGGCCATCTTCAGACCAATCCCAGCTCTTGGCGAGATTCGGCAGCGGCTCGGTGTCGGAGGCCTGCACCTGGAATAGCGGCGCGGTACGCGTCAGGCATTCGGAAAGGCCGATATCGATGCCGCCCCAGCCCTGCGTCTGGCCGGCGCCGTAGTTCCAGCCTTCCGGACGGCCGCCGATGACGTGGCGCATCGTATCGCCGTAGACACCGATGCCGTCCGGCATATTGCCTGTCTTAAAAACCAGCGGCTCCTTCGGCAGGCGATCCTTGACGGGCGGCAGCTTGCCGGTGGAGACGAAATTCTTCGTGACCCAGTCGGGCTCGTGATATTCGGGCAGCGCCTTGAACTCCAGGATGGAGTCGCGCGCCACATACTTGATCTTGCCTTCGGCGGGAAAGTCCGCCGGTGCCGGTGGGATGGTTGGCTCGAAGGCATAGGCATTCAGCGCCGCGGCTGAGACGCTGAGCGCCAGACCGGCCAGGATGCCTGCGTTACGGAAATTCATCATCGTTTCTCCCTCTTGTTCCGGAGCGCGGGGTGCGCGGCTCCTTTTTCCTCGAACGACATGAAAGCGGGCCTGACGCCATGGATTTCCCTCCCGGAAACCCATGACGACCCATCCTTCAAGAAAATCAGACGGCCTGTTTCAGCGCCGCCTTTTCCGCGCGCAGCTCCTCGATCGAGCGAACGTTGCGGCGTGCTGCCCCCGCCCAGTCGCGGGTCTGCACCTTCGATTTCGACAGCCGCTCCTTGGCGGCCGGTACGGCGTCGGCATATTGCGGCAGCCAGCGCGCCTGGGCAACGACCATCTCGTCGACCATCTGCCAGACCTCTTCCGGCGTCGAGACGGCGCCGACCAGCGGATCATGCAGCACGGCAAGCTTCAGAAGGTCGATGTCGCCCGATATCGCCGCATGCACCGACATGCGCTGGACGTTGATCGAGGCGATGCAGGTCGCCGCGCAAGCTTCCGGCAGGGTGACGCCGGAGACCATGTTGATGCCGAAGCGATCGACGAAGCCCGGCGATTCGATGATCGCATCGGACGGCAGGTTGGTGATGACGCCATTGTTCTTGACGTTGAAATGGCCGCGATAGACCCGGTTCGTTTCCAGCGCCTCGAGGATATGGCTTGCATGTTCGTTCGAGCGCTTGGCGGGATCGATCGGCTTTGCGGCGGATTCCAGGAATTGCGGATATTCGGTCTCGAACCAGTTGCGCGTTTCGGTGGAATGGCGGAGATAGCCGCCGGTCTCGCCGTGGATCCAGTCGGACATGTCGATCCAGCGGGTGATTTCATCCGGCCGCTTGCGATACCAGGGCAGGTATTCCGAGAGATGGCCGTTGCTTTCGGTGGAATAGACGCCGAAACGCTTCAGCACGTCGATGCGCAATTTCTCCTGCTGCGAATAGACCGGATGCGCCTCGAAGCCGGCGACCAGTTCGTCCTTGCCGATCTTGCGGCCATTGAGGCGCAGGTCGATGAACCAGGTCTGGTGGTTGATGCCGGAGCAAATATAGTCGAGCTCGCTCAGCGACTTCGCGCCGAGCACCTCGGCGATCTGCTCGGCGCCATGCTGGACGCCGTGGCAGAGACCGACGGTGTCGACCTTGCCGTATTCGATCGCCGCCCAGGTGTTCATCGCCATCGGGTTGGCATAATTCAGGAATTTCGCGCCGGGTTCGGCGACCTCTCTTATATCCTTGCAGAAATCGAGAATGACCGGGATATTGCGCTGGCCATAGAGGATGCCGCCGGCGCAGATCGTATCGCCGACGCATTGGTCGATGCCGTATTTCAGCGGGATTCTGATATCATCGGCATAGGCCTCGAGCCCACCGACCCGGACGCAGCTGATGATGTAGCGCGCGCCTTCCAGCGCCTGGCGCCGGTTGGTGGTCGCCGTCACCTTCGTCGGCAGCCCGTTCGCCTCGACGACGCGGTCGAGGATCGCCTTGATCATTTCCAGATTGTGTTCGCTGATATCGGTCAGTGCAAACTCGATGTCGCGGAACTCCGGCACGCACAAGATGTCGGTGAACAGCTTCTTGGTGAAACCGACGCTGCCCGCACCGATGATAGCGATTTTGAAACTCATGATCTTCACCTCGACCCAATCGAATGCTAAGGAAAAGAAGGCCATGGAGGATCAGGCCACATGCCGACGCATGTGGCTGAAAACGCCGCAAAATCTGCCTTTTTCCTCCCGGCCGCTCTGTCGACCGTGGTCTCTTCCTCTTGTCGAGCGGGATTATGCCCGAAATCGGCAGGGCGACCAGAGAAGGATTATGCTTTCAGGGGTAATTTTGTGCTGCAGGATTTGATCGCCAACGGACAGTCGATGAGGACGGTGTCGCTGCCCCGCGGCCGCCAGCGTTTGCATGCCATGCCGACCAGCGCCGGCTATGAAGTGCGCGAGAACGAGACCTATGACTGGGACGGCCGCCGGCGCGGCCAGACGCCGTTCACCGTGCTGCAGCACACCATCAGCGGCAGCGGCCAGCTGCGCTACCAGCACCGCAACTATCGGCTTCAGGGCGGCGACACGCTGCTCGTCCTGGTGCCGCACAATCATCGCTACTGGCTGGAGAAAGGCGACCGCTGGGAATATTTCTGGATCTCGATGAATGGCGAGGAAACCTTACGCATCCACCAGATGGTGCTGTCGACCGCCGGCCCGGTGCTGAAGCTGCAGCCCTCGACCATCGATCATCTCGCCGATTGCAGCCTGCGCCTCGTCAAGGGCGCGACGTCGCCGGGTGCGGCCTCGGCGATCGCCTATGAAGCGGCGATGGCGCTTTACGACGACGTCTTCGGCTCGCCGGCCTTTGCCGCCGAGCTTAGCCTCATGCAGCCGGTGATCGACCATATCAATGCCAATCTCGAAAAGCCGCTGCCGGTCAGCGAGCTTGCCGGCATCGTCGGCCTCAGTCGCGCCCATTTCTCGCGCAGCTTTGCCGAGAGCGAGGGCATGCCGCCGGCCGAATTCGTGCTGCAGCAACGCCTGCAGCGCGCCGTCAAGCTTCTGACCAAGGCCGACTTCCTGCCGGTCAAGGAAGTCGCCATCATGTGCGGCTTCGAGGACCCCAACTATTTCTCCAAGGTCTTCCGCCGCGTCTACGGCACCAACCCCACCGAATTCCGCACGACCGGCATGTATGCCAGCATCGGCAAGCTGAGATAGCTGGTTATCCCAAGTTGCCTCAGGCCCGGACTTCAAACACCATATTGAACGGCGTTTCCGTGGCGCGACGGAAATGCGTGAATCCGGCGTCGAGTGCGACCTTTCGAAGTTTCATTTCTCCCGCCTGCGCGCCGAGCCCGAGCCCCACCTCCTGGGAGAGCGATGCCGGCGTGCAGATCATCGTCGACGCGCCGTAATAGACGCGGCCGACCGGGTTGAGATTGTCCTTGAGTTGGTCATGGGCAAAAGGCTCGACGATCAGCCACGTGCCGTTCGGCCCAAGCGTTTCCTTGACATGCCGGCCGGCCCCGACCGGATCGCCCATGTCGTGAAGGCAATCGAACATGGCGACCATATCGTAGCCGCGCCCCGGAAATTCCGCCGCCGAACCCTGCTGGAAGGTCACACGGTCGGCAACGCCCGCATCCTTCGCGGCGGCCTTTGCCCTTTCGATCGACGGGCCGTGATAGTCGAAGCCGGTAAAGCGGGACGCGGGATAGGCCTGCGCCATCAGGATGGTCGAGGCACCATGACCGCAGCCGACATCGGCGACACTGGCGCCGGCCTTGAGCTTTGCCTCAACCCCGGCAAGAGCCGGTATCCATTCGGCCACGAGATGGCTGTTGTAGCCCGGGCGAAAGAACCGTTCGGTGCCTCGGAAAAGGCAGGTGCTGTGCTCATGCCAACCAAGCCCCTTGCCGGTACGGAAGGCATCGGCGACCTTTGTCTCGTCCATCCACATGGATTGCACGACCTCGAAGGCGCCGACGAAAAAGGCCGGGCTGTTTTCCTCTGCAAACACCATCGCCTGCTCCGGCGTCAGGCTGAAACGATCGGTCTTTTCATCGTAAGCGACATAGTCGGCAGCCGCCTGGGCGCTCAGCCATTCCCTGAGATAACGCTCCTTTATCCCCGTTTTCACGGCAAGGTCCTGGACACTCATCGGCGTTCCGTCGGCCATCGCCTTATAGATTCCGACCTGGTCGCCAAGCACGACCAAGGCACCTGACATGGCGGCGCCAACGTCGCCAACAAGACGACCGACAAGCGCATCGAGTTTTTGCATATCTGGCTCACGCATTATTACCTCCCGGGCGCCTGATAAAGGTAAGCTAAATTAGTCTTTAATAATATTCAGTCAATCAACCTAGTCGTTCGATAGATGAGCGCGGAGTATTATGGTCGAAAGACTGGAATAGGCGGGGTCCATTCCAGCGCTCACTAACATGCTGTGCCGTCATGCAGCTGCTCTCATCATTGCTTGTATCGAGATTGCGTTTTTAATATAATCTGCCCGAGGCAGAATCACACTTTTGATGCAAGGTTATTGTTTTGTGCCTATCTTCCGCTCAATGCCGCGCTGCTCGTGCCCTTTTGGCATGGTCGCAGGACGATCTGTCATCGGCCTCGAAAGTCGCTAAGGCGACGATTGCTAATTTCGAGGCCGGGAAGCGCTCTCCCTACGAACGGACCCTTCAGGATATGAAACACGCCCTGGAGGGCGCAGGCGTTGTATTCATCCCTGAAAATGGCGGGGGTGCGGGCGTTCGCCTCGCAAAACGCGCCGATGCCTCGATCGACACGAATGAGACCGAGACGGTTCAATATGAAGAATATCTCGAAAACGACGCACCGCCCGGTGCGGGTGGCTGAATGATGGCAAAAAAAGAAAAGCTCGAACACTCCGAACTGGCGGGAGAATTCACCGAGGACGGGATCACCGTGCTCGTCGATATCTTCCGCACATCGGGCAGCAATGAGGACTGGACGATGGAGGTGGTCACGCAAGCGGAGGACCTGATCCGCTGGGACGAGCCATTTCCGACCGACCGGGATGCCTTCGACGAATTCCTGGCCGTCGTCGCCCGCGACGGCATTCGATCGTTTCTCGAAGATGGAGAGCCATCCGTGCATTGAGGGTATCCCGTGAAAAGCATCAATGATCTCGTCGCATCGGCGAAAACCGTCTGCGATCGATACCGGGCCGGGCGGATGGAGCGCGAGACCGTGCGGGAATGGGTTCTCGGACTTGGCGCCTATCCGCCGCCGCATGGTGACCGCGTGCGCGAAGCTGCCGAATGGTTCCGGCTGCACAATCGCGAACCTGTTTCCGAAGACATCGTGCTGGTCGACATCGACCGACTTGCAGCGATTGCAGCGCCGTGATCCCGGGGCGGGCGGACGAGCCAATGCAAACGCCTGCCCATATCCGGTCGTCGCCGCTTTGCCTAACCGTTCGATCCGGGCTGACGCAATTACGCCGGGACTCGGCGGCGTAGGACCAATGACGATCATGAGCCTTATGCATAATAGCCCATCGCAGCTTCCATGCGGAAAGGTCTAGGGGTTCCGCAGCTTCGGCAAATGTGACACCCTTACCAGGCTGACATGGCTCCTGCATCTGACGCGCGAAGCGTAAGTCAAGCGCGGCTAAATAATTCAATTCGTGCGGAAGCAGAAGGAACAGCACGTGGCAGCATTTCCCGAAAAGGCAAAGGTCGTCATCATCGGGCTCGGCGGTATCGTCGGCGCCTCCATCGCGCATCATCTCGTCGAGCGCGGATGGGACGATATCGTCGGCATCGATAAGTCGGGCATACCGACCGATATCGGCTCGACAGCCCATGCCTCGGACTTCTGTTACACCACGAGCCACGACTATCTGTCGGTCTGGACCACGCAATATTCGATCGATTTCTATGAGAAGATGGGCCACTACGCGCGCATCGGCGGTCTCGAAGTGGCGCGCACCGGCGACGATACCTGGATGGAGGAAATCAAGCGCAAGCTTTCCTCGGCACGCGCTTTCGGCACGCGCGCCCATTATGTCAGCCCTTCCGAGATCAAGGAGAAATTCCCGCTGATCGAGGAAGATCAGGTGATGGGCGGCCTTTACGATCCGGATGCCGGCCTCGTCATTCCGCGCTCGCAGACCGTTGCCGGCAAGCTGGTCGATGCCGCCGAAAAGGCAGGCAAGCTCAAGGTGTTCGGCAACACGCCGGCGAAGTCGCTGATCGTCGAAGGCGGCCGCATCAAGGGCGTCGTCACCCATCGCGGCACTATTATGGCCGACCACGTCATCGTCTGTGCCGGCCTCTGGGGGCGCCTGATCGCGGAGATGGTCGGCGAAGACCTGCCGGTCATGCCGGTCGACCACCCGCTTACCTTCTTCGGTCCGTATAACGAGTTTGAAGGCACCGGCAAGGAAATCGGCTTCCCGCTGCTGCGCGACCAGGGCAACTCCGCCTATATGCGCGATACCGGCGACCCGGCGACGACGGAGGGCGGCCAGATCGAGTGGGGCTATTACGAAGCCACCAACCCGCGGATGTGCCATCCGCGCGAGCTCCTTGAAAAACACGAAGCCCGCCTTTCGCCCTCCCAGCGTGATCTCGAGATGGAACAGATCATCGAGCCGCTCGAGCGCGCCATGGAACTGACGCCGATCCTCGGCGAACTCGGCTATAACGAAGGTCACTCCTTCAACGGCCTGCTGCAAGTATCCGCCGGCGGCGGCGCATCCTGCGGCGAGAGCCAGAAGGTGCGCGGTCTCTGGTATTGCGTTGCCATCTGGGTCAAGGACGGCCCGGGCTATGGCAAGCTGATCGCCGACTGGATGACCGATGGCCGCACTGAAATCGATCACAACAGCATCGACTACGCCCGCTTCTATCCGCATCAGTTGACCGAAGAGTTCATCGAGGGCCGCTGCTACGAAGCCGCCCAGAAGATCTACTTCCCGGCCGTTCACACCCGCGAACCCTATGCATCCGGCCGCAACGCCAAACGCTCGCCCTTCTACGAGCGCGAAAAGGAGCTAGGCGGCTACTTCATGGAACTTGGCGGCTGGGAGCGTGCACACGGCTACGCCGCCAACGAGCACCTTCTGGAGAAATACGCCGACCGCGTCCCGCTTCGCGAGAATGAATGGGACAGCCGCCATTTCTGGCGCGTGTCGAATGCCGAGCATCTGGCGATGAGCGAGGATTGCGGCATCGTCAATCTCAGCCACTTCCACATGGTCGATATCGAGGGACCGGACCATGTCGAGCTGATGGAATGGCTGTGCGCCGCCAAGATCGGCGGCGATGCAAACATCGGCAAGGGCATTTACACCCACTTCCTCGACGACGAAGGCATGGTCCGCGCTGACTTCACCGTCTTCCGCATGGCCGACCGCTGCCGTCTCGTCAACGGCGCTGATGCCGGCCCGCGCGACCTACACTATATGAAGCGCGTCGCCGAAGACCGCGGCCTTGACGTGACCATCACCGACGTCTCGGAAAAATTCGTGACGATCGGCATCTGGGGTCCGAACGCGCGCGACACGCTGAAGAAGGCCGTGGCCGATCCGGCCGGCCTCGATCAGGAAAACTTCGCCTTCGCGGCGATCAAGCCGATCGAAATCGCAGGCAAGCCCGTCACGGCCTTCCGCATTTCCTATGTCGGGGAGCAGGGCTGGGAACTGCATATGAAGTACGAAGACGGCCTCGTCGTCTGGGATGCACTGCGCTCGACCGGCGTGATGGCCTTCGGCGTAGAAACCTATGCGAACTCGCGCCGCATGGAAAAGAGCCTACGCCTGCAGAACGCCGACCTCCTGACCCAGTACAACCTGATCGAAGCCGATCTCGCCCGTCCAAAGGTCAAGGAAGCCGATTTCCGCGGCAAGGCAAAACATCTGGAATACAAGGCGCGCGAGCACCAGCCGGCCATGCTCTGCACGCTTGTGATGACCGAGAATACCGACAAATCGGGCGTAAAGCGTTATCCCGTCGGCAACATGCCGGTTGTCGATCCCGCCACGGGAGAGGTCCTGGTCGACGAGCTTGGCCGTCGGTCCTACACGACCTCGGTCGCCTACGGCCCAACGGTCGGAAAGAACATTGCTTTGGCCTATCTGCCCTGGTCGTATTGCCAGGTCGGACGCAGGCTGAATGTCGAGTATTTTGCCGAGACCTATCCGGTGGAGGTTGTCGGCGTCGGGTACAAGCCGATCTATGACCCAGAAAATCTGAAGCCGCGCACCTGAGCACATCGGCCCGAAATCGGAGTCGATTTCCGGAAACGTGCGAGGATTGAAAGTGTTACAGCGCCGCGTGTCTTAAAAGACGCGCGGCGCTGTAAGCGCTCCAGCGCTTGTGACGCCGCAAGGATGGGGCGCCACAGACATGACGTTGATCGTCAGCGCCACGCTGAACGGCGGCTCGGTGGGGGTCGCTGGTGACCCGGATCCGTCACCTGTTCGCTTCCGACGCTCTGGGTGCTGGCACTATTTTACGGTTGCCTCGCAGTCGGATTGGAAGTCAGGATGCGGCGAAGCCATCATCAGAATTCAAGGGGGAGGCATGATGTTGACCGAAAGCCGCTCACACTTTTCGGCATCACGCTCTGGCGAGTGGACAGTCGATGCTTGATAATCCCACATGGTCCGGAGTGCTTACCGATCCTGTCGTCCAAGCCGGGACGTTGGCCGTGGTCGGTGCGATCGTCACGCGCATAGCGCTTCGGCCCTTCCCGAGCTGGAAGCTCGCCGGCCAGGTGTTTTTCTTCGCGGCACTCACCGTCCTGCTGCTTTATCACGACATCGTACCCTACGAAGTCGGGCCGGCGACGGCTTCGACCTTCGAACGCGTCTTCATCGCCCTTGCCAAGGTGGTCTGGTGGATCAATGCCGCCTGGGCGCTAATCGCCTTCGTCCGCGTCTTCCTGATCTTCGAACGCCAACCGCGCGAAGGTCGCCTCGTTCAGGATCTGGTCATCGGCCTGATCTATCTCGGCGCGATCCTCTCGGTGGTCGCTTATGTCTTCAGCTTTCCCGTCGGCACGCTGATCGCCACATCGGGCGTCTTTGCCATCATCCTCGGCCTGGCGATGCAAAGCACCCTGAGCGACGTCTTTTCCGGCATCGCGCTCAACCTCGGCCGTCCCTATACGATCGGCGACTGGATCGTGCTGAATGACGGTATCGAGGGCCGCGTCGTCGAAACCAACTGGCGCTCCACCCATCTGCTGAACGGCTCGAACGACCTCGTCGTCCTGCCCAATAGTTTTCTGGCCAAGGTCGGGCTGACCAACCTCAGCAGTCCCGACCGCAGTCACGGGGCAACGCTGACGGTCCGCGTCGTGCCGACGATCGGGCCATCGGCGATCATCGACGTCATGCGCGCCGTGCTCTTGAGCAGCGGCTCGATCCTGACTGAGCCGAAACCCGGCGTGCAGATCAAATCGCTGACATCAGATGCAGTGGAGCTGGAACTCTCCTTCCGCGTCAAGGATATCGGCCAGACGGGGCCGGCGAAGAACGAGATTTTCGATCTCATCTACCGCCATATCAAGGCTGCCGGCCTCACCTTGGCACGGCCGCTCGACGCCGCTGGCCCACCGCCCGACCAGTTGCAGCCGGAAGAGGTGGTGAAGCCGCACCGGCCGACGCCGCTCAAGCTTCTCGACGCCATCCCGTTGTTTTCCTCGCTGACCGAGGACGAGAAGGAAACGCTGGCTGCCTCCATGACCCGGCGGACCTACAAAAAGGATTCCATCCTCATCGAGCAGGGCGATACGGTCGCATCGCTGATGATCGTGCGCAGCGGCGCCCTCGTCGCGACACGGCAGGAAGGCCATAAGGAAATCGAACTCGGCCGGCTGGCGCCGGGCGATTATTTCGGCGAAAGCGGACTGCTGATCGGCGTCGGCGAAGCCGCCAGCCTGCGGGCGCTGACCTTCGTCGTCGTCTACGAGATCGCCCAGGCAAGCCTGACGCCGCTGCTGCACGACCGGCCCGGCATCGCCGAAGAGCTTGCCGCCACCCTCTTACGCCGTATCGAGACCGGCCAGCACTCTTTCGCGGCCGAAGGCGCCACGTTGCACGGCCGCTCGGTGAGCTCGCT
Source organism: Rhizobium changzhiense (assembly GCF_013087625.1). Taxonomy (NCBI): domain Bacteria; kingdom Pseudomonadati; phylum Pseudomonadota; class Alphaproteobacteria; order Hyphomicrobiales; family Rhizobiaceae; genus Rhizobium; species Rhizobium changzhiense. Next base: position 442,214 of record NZ_JABFCQ010000006.1, on the reverse strand, counting down.
GGTGACGCGCATCCGCCACCTGTTCCAGGTGCCGCAATAGCTGCCCTAAATCAAAGAAATGCATGATGTCGTTCGAAAGCCGCTTCACACTTTTCGGCATCACATGCTCCGGACTATTTCCGCTGAAACTTCCTCCGCGCCGCGCGCGCCACGCTCTCGGCGAGGATCAGCAGGCAGCCGAGGAGAAGCAGGGCGGCGGCGAGCAGCGCGTCGGCATGGGCGAATTTTACCAGCACGCCGACAAGGGCGATCAATAGCAGCGCCGCCAGCGCCAGCGCGCCGTCGTCGATGAACATGCCGAAGAATTCCCTGAACACGAGTTTGAGAATATTCGTCATGCGGCGACCTCGGCATTGGCGTTGAAATACTGCCGCAGCATCCGGACTGCGGCGAAAGAAAAGACGGCGAGCACGGCAAGGATCGCCAGGAGCGAAAGGTCGGCGCCCGGCCACTCGGCGCCGATGCCCTCGCCGACCCAGAATATGCCGAAGGCGCTGAGCAGCAGCCCGACGACGAATTTGAGGCTGTTCTCCGGAACCGCCGAGAGCGGTTTGTGGACGAAGAGGCCGATGATCAGCACCAGCAGGCAAGCCGCGGCGGCCCCAAGGCTGGCATAGCCGATCATGCCATGTCCGGCGCCGGTGGCGATAACGATGAACACCACTTCGATCCCCTCGAGCAGCACGGCCTTGAAGGCCGCAATGCCCGCCAGTAAATTCGCGCGGCGCTCTGAGGATTGGCGCCTCAGACTATCCGTCTCGGCCGCAAAGGCCTTGTCCTCGTCGTGCAGCGCGATGATGCCCGAAGCCCTGAGGATCGCCTTGCGCAACCAGCGCAGGCCGAAGAGAACGAGCAGCGTTCCGATGACGAACTGCATCAGCTCGACCGGAATGAGGTGGAGCAATGGACCGAGCGCCAGCACAAGGATGGCCAGAACGCCGAGCGCCAGACCAGTGCCGATGAAGGCCGGACGCCAGCTTTGCGTGACGCCGACGGCGAGGATGATGGTGAAGGCTTCGACGACCTCGACGAAGGAGCCGAGAAATGCGGCCGTAACCGTCGAGGTGATCGTTGTCAGAGTTGCCATGGTTTTTGTCCATTATACCGACGGAGATCAAGGTCCTGTTGATGCCGCAACACTGTGCAACAGCTGCATGAAGGGGAAAAGGCGTGCGCTGCTAAAGATTGTGCATGAAGGGCATTGAAGCATGAGATTGAAAATCTGGAAGCGGATCGGCCCTGATCGGCATCCCCTATCTCTCCGCCGTCACGCCATGGACGAGACTTGGGAGAGCTATCTGCTGTCGCCGTTTCCAGCCTCGGCGGCACCATCTGGCGCGCGGCTTGGAACGAACCGTTTCGAGATCAGCCAGCAGCCAAGTGCCCAGAGTGCGCCGGCGCACCATCCGGCTAAGACGTCCGTGGGGTAATGGACCCCGAGATAGATTCGGCTCAAACCGACGATGACGGCAAGGAAGACGCCGGCGCCCATCACGAAGATCCGCGTCGAGGGATAACGCTGCGTTCGCGCCACGAGCGCCCCTAGCGTCAAGTAGGTCACCGCCGAGACCATGGCATGTCCGCTGGGAAAGCTGAGATCGCTCACTTCGACCAGATGCGGCACGATATCGGGACGCGGCCGGGCGACAAGGATCTTCAGTGTCGCGCTCGCCAGCCAGCCGGTCAGCACCGAGGAAAAGACGAAGATGGCGATCGGCCAGCGCCGGTCGAACAGAAGATAGATGGTGATCAGAGCCGTCAGCAGCGAGAGGACGGTGATGCCGCCGAGGGCGGTGATATCGTCGACGGCATGCGTCAGCCAGCCGGGGCCGATCGGCACGGCAAGATCGTCCGCACGTCTCAACGCCAGCAGAATCACCTCGTCGAAGCGAAAGGTCTCCCCTTCCAGGACTTCGCTGGTCAGCCGCTGGAGCACGAACAGTCCGCCCGCGATTGACGCGAGCGTAATCAGCGTCAGCGGTTCATAGGCGGTAAGCCTTGTCAGAAAACCTTGTCGTTGAACCTCAGTCATGCCTGCCGTCGAACTCCCGTTTCTCATGTCGGTCCCCGCCAGATTGGCAATGCGAAGCGAGGTTTCAAGACCTTACGGCATTCAAGAGCATTCCCGATTGTGGCCGCCGGCTGATATGGGCGCGCTCGGTAGCAAAAGCTCAACCTTCTTTTGCTATCGCTGGAGCCTATTGCGTTGGAGATGGTTTCGCGATGAAAATTCCGACAGTAATGGTTCTGATGGCAGCCGCGCTGCAGCCGGTCTCAGCCTTCGGCGAGACCGAATGGATCGGTGGCGCGAGACAATGGTCGGTCGGTTTCGCCAATGAGAGCCCGCATCCCTATTGCCGCCTGGTGTGGGACAGCGAGATCGGCAAGACCATGGAATTCCGCCAGAGCGCGACCGAGACGTTCTGGCTGGTCGCAAAGACCACATGGGACATTCCGGCCGGCACCAAGACCGAGGTGACGCTGACCGACCGTGCGGCGACGAAAGTAATCGCGGCCGATTTCTTCGACAAGAACACGCTTCGCCTCTGGGGTCCTGCCAGCAAGGGGAGCGCCGGACTGAAGAAGATCATCAAGAATTCCTTTGCCGGAATGCCTGACGTGCAGATCACCTTTGCCGGTGACGAAGGCGACTGGACGCTGCCGCTCTCGCGGGTGGAGCAGCTCTACCCGACCTTCGTCCTGTGCATCAAACGTCTCGAGGCCGGCGAAAAGCCAAAGCAGAATTCCGAAACCCAGCCGTTTTGAGGCCGATTATAGCGGCGGCGCAGTCTCGCGGATCAGGCTGCGGACAGCCTCGATATCGCCGTTGAGCGGCCGTTCGTCATCATAATGGGAAACATGTTCCCGCACGGCTTGATAGACAAGATTCGTGCCCGCCGCCCGCGCCGCCGTCGCCGCCAGGAAATCATGTGCCTGGGCAGCGGCCATCAGTTCGATCGCCAGGATATATTCGGCATTATCGATGACGGCGAGCAGCTTGCCGGCGGCAGCCGTCGGGTGTGCGAGGAAATCTTCCTGCAGGCCGGAGGTCAGCCCGCCGTCCATGGCCGCGGGTGCGGCAAGGCGACGGTTCTCGTTGCTGAGTGCGGCGGCGGTATACTGGGCAATCATGAAGCCGGAATGGCTGCCGGCATCGCTGGCGAGGAAGGGCGGCAGGCCGCTGACCAGCGGATTGACGAGCCGGTCCATGCGCCGTTCGCTGATCGCACCGATCTGTGCGAGCGCAATCGCCAGGCTATCGGCCGCTTGCCCGAGCGCCGGGGCGACGGCATGGGCTTCGGAGGAGACGATCGGCTGTTCCGGCGTGCCTGAAACAGCCGGATTGTCCGTCACCGAAGCAAGTTCCTGATCGACGACGCGAGCGGAATTGTCGAAGACATCGCGGGCGGCGCCATGCGCATGCGGAACCGAACGAAGGCTGAGCGCATCCTGCGTACGCCGGCCGAAGGCGGCGGCGACAAGGCCGCTGCCCTGGAGCCGGGCGCGCAGCGTCGCTCCGACTTTCTCTATTCCCGCCGATGGGCGCAGCGCCAGCACGGCCGCGTCGAAGGCGGCGATCTGGCAGCCCGCCGCTTCCAACGTAAGCGCTGCGATCGCATCGGCCCAGTCGAGCAGCCGTTCGGCGCGCGAAAGCGCGGCAGCGGTCAGGCCGGTGGCGCAGGCCGTGCCGTTGACAAGGCTCAAGCCCTCCTTGGCGCCGAGCACCAGCGGTTCGAGGCCGATGGCGGCCAGCGCTTCGCGGCCACTCATGCGCCGGCCGCCCAGGTGAGCGCTGCCTTCGCCGATCAGAACAAGCGCAATATGGGCATTGTGGACGAGATAACCGGCAGAGCCCTTGGACGGCACGTCGGGAATGCAATCATGTTCCAGCATGGCCGCAAGATGCTCGACGATCTCGCGTCGCACGCCGGAATGGCCATGGGCGAAATTGGCAATCTCAGCCGCAATGATGGCGCGCACCTCGCGGGCAGCCAGCAATGGCCCGACGCCGCAGGCATGGCTGAGAACGATGCTGCGCGACAACAGGCTCTGCGAGGCACGATCGACCACGGTATCGGCCAGCGCCCCGACGCCGGTATTGACGCCATAGGCGCGCACCCCGGTCTCGACGATGCGCGCAACGATGCGGCTTGCCTGCTCGACGCGCGCTGAGGCGGCAGGCGACAGCGCAAGTGCTTCCCCTGCCCCGACGCGCGCAACATCGCGCCAGGTCAGGACGGCATCGATGGTGATCGTCATTGACCGCTTCCGAAATGACCGATGAACTGGCGGAAAGCGGGTGTCGCGCCGCCGGTAAACATCTCGTCCGGCTTGCCGCTGCTTTCGATCAGCCCTTCGCGCATGAAGACGACGCGGTTCGAGACGTTGCGGGCAAAGCTCATCTCATGGGTGACGACGAGCATAGTCATGCCCTCCTCGGCAAGCGCGCGCATGACGCGCAGCACTTCGCCGACAAGCTCCGGATCGAGCGCCGAAGTCGGCTCGTCGAAGAGCATCACCTTCGGCTTCATCGCCAGCGCGCGGGCGATTGCGGCGCGCTGCTGCTGGCCGCCGGAGAGATGGGCGGGATAGGCGTGGCGCTTATCGGCGATGCCGACCTTTTCGAGCAGCGCTTCAGCCTCGGCGATGCAGTCGGCGCGCGGCCGCTTCAGCACATGGATCGGGCCCTCGATGACGTTCTGCAGGATCGTCATATGGGACCAGAGATTGAAGGACTGGAACACCATGCCGAGTTCGGAGCGGATATGGTCCACCTGCTTCTGGCTGGCCGGCTTGCTCCGCCCGCCCTTGTGAACCATGCGGATCTCCTCGCCGTCGACCCAGATCTCGCCGTCGCTGGCGGTTTCCAGCATGTTGATGCAGCGCAGAAAGGTCGACTTGCCAGAGCCGGAGGCGCCGAGCAGCGAAATCACGTCGCCGTCTTCCGCATCGAGGGAAATGCCGCGCAAGACCTCGTGCGTACCGAAGCTCTTGCGGATATTGCGGACCGATAGTCGGGTTACGCCTGGCATGGGTGCTCCAATCGGGTCAAAAAGCCGCTTACGCCTTCAGCGCCTGCGGGGCCGCGCGGCGGTGTCGGGAGAGCGAATATTCGAGCAGAGCCATGCCCTGCAGGATGATGAAGTTGAGGACGAGATAGATGATCGCCGCGCAGAGAAAGACTTCCATCGTGCGATAGGTCTGCGAAATCAGCCGCTGGGCGACGCCGGTGACCTCCCAGACGGTGACGAGGCTTGCGAGCGCCGTCGACTTCATCATCAGCACGATCTCAGTGGAATAGGCCGGCAGCGCGTGGCGGAAGGCGATCGGCGCCAGGATACGGCGGACCAGCAGGAAGCCGGACATGCCGATCGAGCGCGCCGCTTCGATCTCCTTCGGCGAGACGGCGCGAATGCCGCCACGGAAGATCTCCGCCGTGTAGCCGGCGGTGCAGAGCGCCAGCGACAGCACGGCGCAGACCATCGGCTCACGCAGGAACGGCCAGAGGAAAGAGTAGCGGATGACGCCGAATTGGCCGAGGCCGTAAAACACCAGGAACATCTGAATCAAGAGCGGCGAGCCGCGAAAGACGAAGATATAGCCCTTGGCGAAACCCGAAAGCACTCTGTTGCCGCTGACCCGCATCCAGACGATGACGAGTGCCAGTAGGCCGCCGCAGAGGATCGATAGGGAAAATAGGATGAGCGTCGTCGGTACGGCCTTGAGCAGGGTGACCATGGTCGAGGCAATGAAGGTGAAATCCATCGTCGCCTCCTTACGCCTGACCCATGGCGGATGCAGGCATGCTGCGGTTGGCGCGGCGTTCCGCCCCGTTGAAGATGCGGTCCGAAAGGCTGGTCAGGATCAGATAGAGGCAGCCGCCGGCGATGAAGAACAGGAAATATTGCCGGGTCGAGCCTGCCGCCACCTGGCTGGTGCGCATCAGTTCGGCAAGGCCGGTGACGGAGACCAGCGCCGAATCCTTGAGACTGAGCTGCCACACATTGCCGAGGCCTGGAATGGCGAGGCGAAGCACCTGCGGCATGATGATGCGGCGAAAGCGCAGGCCGCGATGCATGCCGATCGCCGAGGCGGCTTCGAGCTCGCCCTTGGAGATGGCGAGGAAGGCGCCGCGGAACACTTCCGCCTGGTACGAGCCGGAGATAATGCCGACGGCAAGCGCACCCGCGAGGAAGGAAGGCAGACCAAGGAAGCCCTCGTAACCCATCGCCTGGCCGATCGAGGTGACGGCCGAGGAGCCGCCGAAATAGATGAGATAGATGATCAGCAGCTCGGGCACGCCGCGAAACACGGTCGTATAGACGTTGCCGAGCGTGACGAGGACAAGATTGCCGGAGAGTTTTGCCGCCGCGACGATCGCGCCGAGCACCGCGCCGATCGCCAGCGCCGTTGCCGTGACGGCCAGCGTCATCAAGGTGGCGGCAATGAGCAGCGCGCCCCATCCGGTCGAGCCGAAGCCAAGCAGTTCCAAACTTGCCATATCGTCCGTTCCCCGTCCGCGGCAGTGTTTTGTGGATTGACACCAGAGCATGATGCCGAAAAGTGTCAGCGGTTTTCGGACAACATCATGCTCTAACTCTCTTATCTAGAACAGGATTCAGATTTTAGGCCGACCCGGCCTAAAATCATCCTGTTCGAGCACGCAGTCCCCGGCGATAAAGCCGGAGACCCGTGTCCGCGGCCGAAAGGCCGAAACGCTTACTGCTGCGGGCTGACGTCCATCTTGAACCACTTCATCGACAGGGTCTTGACCGTGCCGTCGGCGAGTGCGGACTTGATCGCTACATTAAACTTGTCGCGCAGGTCGGTATCGGCCTTGCGCAGGCCGAGACCTTCACCCTCGCCCCAGATCGAGCCGGCGATCTCTGGGCCGGTGAAGGCGAGCGTGTCGTTGGCGGCCTTGAACGCGTTGGCGAAATAGACGGCGTCATCGAAGCCGAGGTCGATACGGCCGTTCTGCAGGTCGAGGTCACGATCGGCGCCGGTCTTGTATTCCCGGATCTCGGCGATGTCGCCGAAATTGTCATAGACGAACTTGGCGTAGACGGTGGCCGCCTGGATGCCGATCGTCTTGCCCTTGAAGACTTCCTTCAGCGCGTCGATCTCCTTCACGCCGGTCTGGCCGGGCGTCATCTTGATCGTGGCGCCGGTGCCGGCGGCATTCGCCAGCGAGCTGTCCTTGGCGGCGGCGAAGGCGGCGGGCGTGGCGGCATAGGGAATGGTGAAGTCGATGATCTTCTTACGCTCTTCGGTAATCGACAGCGCATCCATGATGACGTCGAACTTGCCGGCGTTGAGCGCCGGGATCATGCCGTCCCAATCGGAGGCGACCAGCGTGCACTCGATCTTGGCGCGCTCGCATAGCACCTTGGCGAGTTCCGGCTCGAAGCCGCCGAGCGTGCCGTCGGCATTGGTGAGGTTCCAGGGCGCATAGGCGCCTTCGAGAGTAATAGTCGCCTTCGTCCAGTCCTTGGAAAAGGCAGGCGCGGCGAAGGCGGAAAAAGCCGCCACGCCACAAAGCAGGATTGCGCTGAATTTCATTTGTGAATTCTCCTCTGGAGTTGAAACAGACCTTGCGGCACCACGACCGATCTTCGCCGGCTTGCCCTTTCTTGTCCTTTTTTCTTAAAGGACCGATTGGGAGGTTGTATATGGTACCATATGAGATATTTTGTGATATGCAAGAGGGAAAGTCGAATTATGTGGCGAATTCCATTCGTGCAAAAGGAATAGGCAATGAAACGTCCCGGCGAGATGAAGCGCGAACTGGCGGAAAATGACAGCACGCCGCTTTATGCCGGCGTCAAGCAGGTGATCCTCGACCGCATCCACAGCGGCGAGTGGCCGCCGAAATACCGCGTGCCCTCGGAAAACGAGCTGGTCGTCGAACTCGGCGTCAGCAAGATGACCGCCAACCGGGCGCTGCGCGAACTCGCCAACGAGGGCGAACTCATCCGCATTCAGGGCGTCGGCTCCTTCGTCGCCGAGCGCAAGGGCTATTCGGCACTGTTCGAAGTCCGCAACATCGCCGAGGAAATCGCCGAACGTGGCCATGTCCATGAGGCCGCTGTCGTCGTTCTCGCCCAGGAAACCGCCTCTCCCGAGGTTGCCGACGCGCTCGAATTGCCGATCGGCGCTGCGGTTTTCCACTCGCTGATCGTCCACAGCGAAAACGGCGTTCCCGTGCAGATCGAGGACCGCTTCGTCCATCCGGAAGCCGCCCCAGAATATCTCGCTCAGGATTTTTCGACGCTGACACCGAACGCCTATCTGACGGCCGCAGCCCCGCTTAGCGGCTCCGAGCACGTCGTCGAGGCGGCAATGCCGCAGGCCTGGGAATGCAAGCTCTTGACCATCATGAAGACCGAGCCGTGCCTGACGATCCGCCGGCGCACATGGTCGGCAAAGCAGGTAGTCTCGACCGCCCGCCTCGTCTATCCCGGCCACCGCTACCGGCTGGAAGCGCGCAGCGGCAAGCTGTTCGAGGAATGAAAACACTGCCCATGTTGTATATGGAACATGGCGGACTTATTGCGACGCCGGTGTAAAACGCGCCACCAATGCGTGACGATCGCCGGGATAGGTGAAGCGCACATGCGTCACTGGGCCGGCATTGCTCCAGGTGCGGCGTTCGACCACGAGGCAGGCGGTATTGCGCGCTATGTCGAGAGCCGCGGCCAGCTCGGCACCAGCTGAGACGGCATGGATCCGGTGTTCGGCCGTGCTCCACGGCACCTGGTTGAGCAGCCAGGGGCCTGGCGCCATCGTCAGGAAATCGGCATCGGCGGCTTCCGGTACGGTCGCAAGACTGATCAGCCGCTCCTCCAGGCAAAAGGGCCGCGCGCCGGCATTGTGGATGCAGACGACCTCGATGACCGAGGACGCCACAGGCAGTTCCAGACGGCGGCTGTCGTCCACCTTGGCCTTGCGGCTCACCTTCTTCGAAACCGCATAGGAATAGGGCAGGTTCAGCGACTGCACCTCGGCCTTGATGTCGTGGATTTCGAGAATGGCCGATTGCGCCTGCGGCTGGGTGACGAAGCTGCCGGATTTCTTGCGGCGTTCGATGAGGCCGGCCTTGGCAAGCTGGGTCAGCACCTTGTTCACCGTCATGCGCGAGCAGTCGTACTGCGTGGCAAGATCAACCTCGAAGGGAATGCGATACCCCGGCGGCCAATCGCCCGAGACGATACGGCCCTCGATGTCGCTGAGGATGCGCTGATGCAGGGTGAGATCCCTGCTTTGGTTCATCGCCACGGTTCCGATTGGTCTCCCGCTATCTCTTTGTTTTTACGCAATCCCGGACGCAAAACCGCTACACACTTTTGCTGGAATTGCTCTAATTCGAATGCCTGGACAGGAAAAGCTCTTTTTCAGGCGGCCAGCAATTCGCCCATGACCGCCAGGAAACGCCGGTCGATAGCATCGCGCCTGAGATGGCGTCCGCCCTCCACTTGCTTGCGGCCATGCGCCCAGACACAATCGACGGCGACGCCGCCTGCAAACACCCAATGATCGAGAATCTGGTCGCCGGAGAGATAGGGAACGGCTTCGGTGTCGAGTGAGACGATATCCGCGGAATGGCCCTCGACGAGCCCGGCCGGCGCTTTGAGTGCGGCACCGCCGCCGGCAAGTGCTTGGCTGAACAGCGAAAGCGCCGTCGAACCGCCGGGTGCTGCGATGACGTTGCGGGCGCGAAGCGCCAGGCGCTGCGAATATTCGAGCTGGCGCAGTTCCTCCGGCACGGAGATCAGCACGTTGGAATCCGAGCCGATGCCGTAACGCCCGCCCTCCTCGAGAAAGAGCGGTGCGGCAAAGGCGCCATCACCGAGATTGGCTTCGGTGATCGGGCAGAGGCCAGCAATCGCGCCGCTTTTCGCCATCCGCCGTGTTTCGTCCTCGGTCATGTGCGTCGCATGGATCAGGCACCACCGCTCATCCACAGGCGCATGATCGAGAAGCCATTGCACCGGCCGCGCGCCGGACCAAGCGATACAGTCCTCGACTTCCTTCACCTGCTCGGCGACATGGATATGGACGGGGCCGTCCGCCGCCATCGGCACGAGCCTTGTGAGCTCGTCGGGTGTTGCAGCGCGCAGGCTGTGCGGCGCCAGCCCGAGCTCGGCGCCGTCGAGCCGGCCGGTCACTGCCCGGCATCCCTCCATCAGCCTTTCGAAGCTTTCGAGCGAATTGATGAAACGCCGCTGGCCGTCGATGGGGGCAGCGCCGCCGAAGCCGGAATGGGCATAAAAGACCGGCAGCAGCGTCAGCCCGATGCCGGTCTCTTCGCTCGCTGCGCCGATGCGTTCGGCAAGCTCGGCGATGTTGGCGTAGGCGCTGCCATCTCTATCATGGTGGAGATAGTGGAACTCGCCGACGCGGGAAAAACCGGCTTCAAGCATCTCTGTATAGAGCTTGGCCGCGACCGCCTCGACATGGTCCGGCGTCATCGCCAGGGCAAACTTGTACATCACCGTGCGCCAGCTCCAGAAGCTGTCATTTGCCGGGCCGCGCACTTCCGCAAGACCGGCCATCGCCCGCTGGAAGGCATGGCTGTGCAGGTTCGCCATGGCAGGAACGAGGAGAGCGTGGCGTTCGTCGCCGGGCTCGGGAGCAGTGCCGATTTCGACCCGCGCGATGCGCCCGGCTTCAAGCGTCAGCCGCACATCCTTCTGCCAGCCTTGCTGCGTCAGCGCCCTGCCTGCGTGAAGTGTGGTCATGACCTTCCCTCTCCTCTTGCCGTGCCGCCGATCTTTCTTTTCCAGAAAAGCGCACAAAATTTCTCTTGTCACCTATCGATTATGTATATACATGTTTTGACATAAGGAAAGGCGCAAAGCTGATGACCGGGAACAATTTTTCAGAGGAAGCCCCATCTGCCGACACCCGTCCGGCGCTGTGGCGCAACGCGCGGCTCGCCACGCTCGCGCCGACAAAATCGGGGCTCGGTATCGTCGAAAAGGGCGCCGTGCTGATCGAAAACGGCCGCATCGCCTTTGCCGGCGCCGAAAGCGAGCTGCCGGCATCGGCCATCGAACATTCCGACATCGTCGATCTCGAAGGCCGCTGGGTAACGCCCGGTCTCGTCGACTGCCACACCCATATCGTTCACGGCGGCAACCGCGCCCGCGAATTTGAGATGCGCCTTGCAGGCGCCACCTATGAGGAGGTCGCACGCGCCGGCGGTGGCATCGTTTCCTCGGTGAAGGCGACCAATGCGCTGTCGGTCGAGGAGCTTGTCGCGCAGGCTCTGCCACGGCTCGACACGCTGCTTGCAGAAGGTGTCACCACGATCGAGATCAAATCCGGCTACGGGTTGAACCGGACCGGTGAAGTCAAGATGCTGCAGAGCGCCCGCCTGCTCGGCCATATCAGACCGGTGCGCGTCGCCACCAGCTATCTCGGCGCCCATGCGACGCCTGTGGAATATAAGGGTCGCAACGGCGATTATCTCGATGATGTTGTCCTGGCCGGTCTCGACGACATGCATGGCCTCGGTCTTGCCGATGCAGTCGACGGCTTCTGCGAGGGCATCGCTTTTTCGACCGCCGAGATCGCCCGCGTCTTCGACAAGGCCAAAGCGCTTGGCCTGCCGGTCAAGCTGCATGCCGAGCAGCTCTCCAATCTCGGCGGCGCCAGGCTCGCCGCATCCTATGGCGCACTTTCAGCCGATCACCTCGAATATCTCGACGAAGATGGCGTTGCGGCGATGGCCGCAGCCGGCACCGTCGCCGTGCTCCTGCCCGGCGCCTTTTACGCCATCCATGAAAAGCAGAAGCCGCCGGTAGAGGCACTGCGGCGGGCAGGCGTGCCGATCGCGATCGCCACCGATTGCAATCCCGGCACCTCGCCGCTCACCTCGATGTTGCTCACCATGAACATGTCGGCCACACTTTTCGGCCTCACCGTCGAGGAGTGCATCGCCGGCGCCACCCGCGAAGGCGCCCGCGCGCTCGGCCTGCTCGACAAGACGGGAACGCTCGAACCCGGCAAATCCGCCGATCTCGCCGTCTGGAATATCGAAAGCCTTGCCGAGCTCGTCTATCGCATGGGCTTCAACCCGCTTCACGCACGCGTCTTCAAGGGCGAAAGGAACGGCCGATGACCATCACGCTCCACCCGGGCTCCGTCTCGCTCAAGGATCTCGAAACCATCTACTGGACCGGTGTGCCGGCAAGGCTCGATCCCGCCTTCGATGCGGGGATCGCCAAGGCCGCTGCCCGCATCGCCGAGATCGCCGCCGGCAATGCGCCGGTCTACGGCATCAATACCGGCTTCGGCAAACTCGCCTCAATCAAGATCGACAGCGCCGATGTGACCACCTTGCAGCGCAATCTCATCCTGTCGCATTGCTGCGGCGTCGGCGCGCCGCTGCCCGACAATATCGTGCGGCTGATCATGGCGCTGAAGCTGGTCTCGCTCGGGCGCGGCGCCTCCGGCGTGCGGCTGGAACTGGTGCGGCTGATCGAAGGCATGCTGGAAAAGGGCGTCATTCCGCTGATCCCGGAAAAGGGCTCGGTCGGCGCCTCCGGCGACCTTGCGCCCCTTGCCCATATGGCGGCGGTGATGATGGGCGAGGCCGAAGCCTTTTTCGCCGGCGAACGGCTCTCAGGCGCTGAAGCCCTCGAAAGAGCTGGCCTCAAACCAGTGGTGCTCGCCGCCAAGGAGGGCCTGGCTCTCATCAACGGCACCCAGACCTCGACGGCGCTGGCACTTGCCGGCCTCTTCCGCGCTCATCGTGCCGCCCAGGCGGCGCTCATCACCGGCGCCATGTCCACCGATGCCGCCATGGGCTCTTCCGCGCCCTTCCATCCGGATATTCACACATTGCGTGGCCATAGGGGCCAGATCGACACGGCAGCGGCGCTTCGCGCGCTGCTCGAAAATTCCATCATTCGCCAGAGCCATATCGAGGGCGATGAGCGCGTGCAGGATCCCTATTGCATTCGCTGCCAGCCGCAGGTCGACGGCGCCTGCCTCGATCTGCTGCGCTCGGTCGCCCGCACCCTTGAGATCGAGGCCAATGCGGTGACCGACAATCCGCTGGTACTCTCGGACAATTCCGTCGTCTCCGGCGGCAATTTCCACGCCGAACCCGTTGCTTTCGCCGCCGATCAGATCGCGCTCGCCATCTGTGAGATCGGCGCGATTTCGCAGCGCCGCATCGCGCTGCTCGTCGATCCGACCCTCTCCTACGGCCTGCCGGCCTTCCTCGCCAAGAAGCCGGGCTTGAACTCCGGCCTGATGATCGCCGAGGTCACCTCGGCGGCGCTGATGTCGGAGAACAAGCAGATGTCGCACCCCGCTTCGGTCGATTCGACGCCGACCTCGGCCAACCAGGAAGACCATGTCTCCATGGCCTGCCACGGCGCCCGCCGCCTGCTCGGCATGACCGAGAACCTGTTCGGCATCATCGGCATCGAGGCGCTGACCGCCGCCCAAGGCGTCGAGCTGCGCGCGCCGCTGTCGACCAGCCCGGAGCTTGGCAAGGCGATCGCCGCAATCCGCAGCAGGGTGCCGAGCCTCGACATCGACCGCTACATGGCAAACGACCTCGCCGCCGCCGCCGAACTGGTGGCGACAGGCGCTCTGAACGCCTCGGTTTCATCAGGCATCTTGCCGGTTTTGGAGGGTTGATCGTGATGGTTCTGCACTTGGTACCCCCCTCTGCCCTGCCGGGCATCTCCCCCACAAGTGGGGAGATCGGCTGGGCGGACCCGCTCGTTCCAGCGTCAATTGTCTGGGCAGATTCCATCCACGAGTCGATCTCCCCCCTTGTGGGGGAGATGTCCGGCAGGACAGAGGGGGGTAACGCCCCAAACGCCGGAGCGCTCTGCCCATGAGCGCGCCCGTCTTCGAAATAACGCGGGGTACCTCCCCCATCATCCTCGGCTTCCCCCATACCGGCACCGAGGTACCGCCCGAGATTGCCGACCGCCTCAACGACAACGGCCGCATCCTCGCCGACACCGACTGGCACATCCACCACCTCTATGATGGCCTGCTCGATAATGTCACAGTCGTGCGCGCCACCTTCCATCGCTACGTCATCGACGCCAACCGCGATCCGGCGGGTGTGAGCCTTTATCCCGGCCAGAACACCACCGGCCTCATTCCCCAGACGGATTTCGACGGCAAGGCGATCTGGAAGGATGGGCAAGGACCTGACGAAGCCGACATCGTGGCGCGGCTGCGGGACTTTCATGCCCCCTATCATGCGGCCCTTGCCGCCGAGATCGAGCGCGTGAGAGCAATCCATGGCGTCGCAATCCTCTACGACTGCCACTCGATCCGCTCCCACATTCCCTTTCTCTTCGAAGGCAAGCTGCCGGATTTCAATATCGGCACCGATATGGGCAAGACGTGCGACAGCGCCATCGAGCAGGCGACGCTGACCGTCGTCGAAACCGCCGAAGGTTACGACGGCGTGCTCAACGGTCGCTTCAAGGGTGGTTGGACGACACGCCACTATGGTCGGCCCGACACTGGTGTGCACGCGATCCAGATGGAGCTCGCACAATCGACGCATCTCCAGGCCGAGGCACCACCCTTTGCCTACGACGCCGCCAAGGCAGACAGACTTCGCGTTCATCTCAAAAACATTCTGGTGCGCATCGAACAGATTGCGCCAGGCCTGAAACGATAACGATCTCTCGACAGGGGAACCGCCATGAACAATCCACGCCACAATATCCGCGAAATCCGCGCACCCCGCGGCAATGATCTCAATGCCAAGAGCTGGATGACCGAAGCGCCGCTGCGCATGCTGATGAACAATCTCGACCCCGATGTCGCCGAAAATCCGAACGAGCTCGTCGTTTATGGCGGCATCGGCCGCGCCGCCCGTACCTGGGAGGATTTCGACCGCATCGTCGCGACGCTGAAGACGCTGACGGAAGAAGAAACGCTGGTCGTCCAATCCGGCAAGCCGGTCGGCGTATTCCGCACCCACAAGGATGCGCCGCGGGTGCTGATCGCCAATTCCAACCTCGTACCGCATTGGGCGACCTGGGATCATTTCAACGAGCTGGATAAGAAGGGCCTTGCCATGTACGGCCAGATGACGGCCGGCTCGTGGATCTATATCGGCACGCAGGGCATCGTGCAGGGTACCTACGAGACCTTCGTCGAGGCCGGCCGCCAGCATTACGGCGGCAATCTAAAGGGCAAATGGATCCTGACCGGCGGCCTCGGCGGCATGGGCGGCGCCCAGCCGCTCGCCGCCGTCATGGCCGGCGCCTGCTGCCTGGCCGTCGAATGCAATCCCGATTCGATCGATTTCCGCCTGCGCACCCGCTATCTCGACGCCAAGGCCGAGACGCTCGACGAAGCGCTTGCGATGATCGACCGCTGGACCAAATCGGGCGAAGCGAAATCCGTCGGCCTGCTCGGCAACGCCGCCGAAATCCTGCCGGAGATGGTCCGCCGCGGCATCCGCCCCGACATCGTCACCGACCAGACCTCGGCGCACGACCCGATCAACGGCTACCTGCCGAAGGGCTGGACGATGGGTGAGTGGAAGGCAAAGCGCGAAAGCGATCCGAAGGCTGTGGAAAAAGCGGCGCGCACCTCGATGCGCGAACATGTCGAAGCGATGATCGCCTTCTGGAATGCCGGTATTCCGACACTCGATTACGGCAACAATATCCGCCAGGTGGCGCTGGACGAAGGCCTCGAAAACGCCTTCGCCTTTCCGGGCTTCGTGCCGGCCTATATCCGCCCGCTGTTTTGCCGCGGCATCGGCCCCTTCCGCTGGGCAGCCCTTTCCGGCGACCCGGAGGATATCTACAAGACCGATGCCAAGGTGAAGGAGTTGCTGCCGGACAACAAGCACCTGCATCATTGGCTCGACATGGCCAGGGAGCGCATCGCCTTCCAGGGCCTGCCGGCACGCATCTGCTGGGTGGGCTTGGGCGACCGTCACAAGCTCGGCCTCGCCTTCAATGAGATGGTGAGAACAGGCGAACTCTCCGCCCCGATCGTCATCGGCCGAGATCACCTCGATTCCGGCTCCGTCGCCTCGCCGAACCGCGAGACCGAAGCGATGAAGGACGGCTCCGACGCCGTCTCCGACTGGCCGCTGCTCAATGCCCTGCTCAACACGGCGTCGGGCGCCACCTGGGTGTCGCTGCATCACGGCGGCGGCGTCGGCATGGGCTTCTCGCAGCATTCCGGCATGGTCATTTGCGCCGATGGCACGGACGATGCCGCAAGACGCCTCGAGCGCGTGCTCTGGAACGACCCGGCGACCGGCGTCATGCGCCACGCCGATGCCGGTTACGAGATCGCCATCGATTGCGCCAAAGAAAAGGGCCTGCGCCTGCCCGGCATTCTCGGGAACTGAGCCTCATGAGGGTTCTGCGCGCCGGCGATCACAAACGCATGCCCTGGAAAAACGGCAAGGGAGAGACGGTGGAAATCGCCGTCTTTCCACCCGGCGCTTCGATCGACGATTTCGACTGGCGCATCAGCATGGCGACCGTCGCGGAGGACGGCCCATTTTCGATCTTTCCCGGCATCGACCGCACGCTGGCGATCCTTGATGGCAACGGCATGGTGCTCGGTGTCGCAGGGAGCACGCCCGTGCTGCTGACAACGGCAAGCGATCCCTTGGCCTTCCCGGCGGATATCGCCGTTGCAGCCAGGCTCCAGGACGGAGCGATCACCGATCTCAACGTCATGACGCGCCGTGACGGGCTCGCCCACACGCTGATCCGGATCGACGTCGATGGCAGCAAGACCGTGCCGCTGCCGCCCTCGACTTGCCTGTTCTTCTGCCATCGCGGCGCACTCTCATTCCGGCGGGACGGCGAGACTTGCGCCCTTGCGGCCGACGATGCGTTGCTGATCGAGGACGCGGCCGAAACTGTGCTGGAAATCGATGGCGAAGCCAAATGTTATCTCGCCTCGATCACCACAGGCTGATCTTCGAACAACGAATTGAAAACATTAAGCAATCGAGGATTTCGCGACGCATTGCCATCAACCATCGCCATCTCGGGCCATGGACGTCATTCCTCGTTTCGGTCTAAACTTCGCCCTTCTGATGCAGAAGAAGACCTAGACTGCCCGCAACGTGCCGGGGAGCAAGGGAGCAGGCGTGACGGATCCATACGATATTCTCGGCGTTGAACGCGATGCGGACGAGGCGCAGCTGAAGGCCGCCTATCGGCGCCTGGCGAAGGTTGCCCACCCCGATTCGGGTGGTGATTCGGACGCCTTTGCCAATCTGCAGAAAGCCTATGGGCTGCTTCTCGATCCGGTCCGGCGCAAGGTCTACGACGATACCGGCTATGACGTCGAATTCGCCGATGCGGCCGAATTGCAGGCGCTCGTGATGATCGAGAAGCTCGTCACCGACGCAGTGCTCGACGAGCGCGCACCCGGAAGTTTCGATCCCGTCGCCGTCATGCAGGACAGCCTTTCCGAAGAACTGCGCAAGGCGCGTTTCAGCAAGAGCGAGCTCGAGCGCCACGCCTCGCGCATCGGCCTGCATCTGGAACGGCTCGAAAAACAGTCCGGCCGCGATGTGCTCGCCCATATGTTCCGCGCCCGCATCGAAGCGATCTCCAAGGCGGTCGCGGAAACCGAGGCGAAGATCAAGGCGACGGAACGCGCCGCCGACATGCTCAGCGGCTATGTCTACGACATCGACTCGCCGCCGCTGCCGGATGCCGCGGTCACCAGCATCGAATGGGTCGAGGCCTCAAGAAACCGCTCCACAGGCTGACGGCGGACGACGCGGCTGATCTTAATAGGACAGCTTCGGATACCAGTCCGGCGCCCGGCCTTCGGGCGTCGCATCGAGCACGGTCCAGAGCGGCATCAGGTCGGGCGCGCCGCGCGGATCCTGACCCGGGTCGGCCGTCGCCTCGCCCATCTCCTCGCTCCAGAAGTGGCGGATGGTGCCGTCGCGCCGCGTGAAGACGTTGAAGGCGGCGCCATCGCTGCCGTCGCTGCCGATCGCACGATAGTCGCGGCTGTAATCGTCCGACATGTCGGAATAGAGCGGCAGGTGGTGCCAGCCGCGTTCCTTCTTGAAGGCGAGCAGCCTTTCGATCGGCGAGCGGGCGACGACGGCAAGGGCGGCGCGCTGCTGGATGTCAGGCACTTCGCCGTCCCAGGCCGACAGCAGCGAGGTGCACATCGGGCACGGACGCTCGCGTTGCGGGCCGAACATATAGCTGTAGACGATCAGCGTGTCCTTGTCGGCGAAGAGCTCGGCAAAGGAGATCGGCCCATCGCTGCCTTCGAAGCGGTATTCTTTCGTCACCTCGCCGCCCGGCGGCAGCGCCCGGCGCTGTTTCGCCACACGCTCGATATGCCGGCGCAATTCGATCTCTTCGGCGAGCAGCGCGTCGCGCGCGATGCGATATGCCTCGCTCTCATTTGGGAAGCGGGCGCCGTTCTTGGCCGCAAGCACGGCGGCGGGTATCAGATGCTGATTATCCATGACGATATCCTCCTTCTATTGCCGCGCGTCTCAGACGCGCAAAGGACGTGCTGAAGCCACGACCGGGTCGCAGCACATCATTACAAGGACGATCGGCTGATGCGAAAATCGACAGAGCCGACGGAAAATATTCGCCCCGCGCTTTGGCCGACTCGGCGGCCGGATCGCCAAAGCCAAGCAGAAGATCGCGCGTTCCGAAATGCGGATCATCGAACCCAGCCGCTCATTGACCTACGCATGCAGCGGAACCAGAGCTGTATCATGAAGGAGCTCGTAAACTCAAATCGCCGTCGGCTGCGAAAACTCAGTGAACGGTGATCACCGGAATGCCAGCTTCGTCGGCGGCACGGATAAGCGCTGCTCGCGCGTCCTGAGCCGGAATTTCCCCATGAATTGCATGCCGACACGCCCTAATCGCTATGAGATATTCTTCTCCGTCGTCGATCGGCCAGCCAACTGTCAGCATCTCGGCAGCCTGGAAAAGGGTCGCGACAAGCTTGTATTTTTCCGACCCACTCACAACGAGCATCAGAGGGGCAAACTCTTCGGATGTGCGCCACTTCATGACATTAGGTCTCCCCACAGTAAACATATTAGTAACCGTGCAAGAACCGTTCCGTGATCTTCGCAGGCGTGCCGAAGCTCGTTTCGGAGACCGCATAATGGAAAGGAGAACATTTCTTAAAGGCCGCTTTGGTCGCCTCAGCATCGCCAGCGTCACCATTGGCACCTGTTGGCAGGGAAACGGTCGCCGGCCTCTTTACCCGCCATGCTGAAACCACCAAAGCCGCCGACATGTTTATATCAGACGCCCGTCCCGGTCTTCTGCCTCCGCAACTCCAACTGCTCCGCGGCGGTATCAGCGAACGCGGCGTGCCTCTGCAACCGGAAACACTTCATCAGCAGAGCGGCAAAAAGAGATCGCGTAGTCGCCTCCTGCTCCGGCATGACAGATGCGGGACTTCCCGCTCTGTTGCCACTGCATGAGTCTCTTTCCCGTAGTTACAACCTACCGCAAGATTGCCTTTGACACGTCGCGATAAACAATATATCTACACGGTTATATAGCCATATGGTGATATATGAAAAGCAGCCTCGATGCGATTTTCTCCGCACTCTCAGACCCAACAAGGAGAGCAATTCTTGGGCGGCTTGCTCACGGCAAGGCGACCGTGGCCGAACTTGCAGATCCCTTCGAGCTGTCTCAGCCTGCCATTTCAAAGCATCTCAAAGTCCTGGAACAGGCCGGATTGATCCGCTCCGGCCGTGAAGCGACTTCGCGTCCCCGCGAACTTGAGCCGGACGCATTGAAGAAAATCTCTGATTGGATTGGCGATTACAGACGCTTCTGGGATCAGAGCTTTGATCGTCTCGATGGCTATTTGTCCAAGGTACAAGGATACGAAGATGACAAATCCGGAGACTGATACTGACAACGCCCGCGATCTGGTTTTTGTACGAAGGTTCGATGCTCCATGCGATCTGGTTTTCAGGGCATGGACCGACCCGAAAGCGTTGGCGCAATGGTGTGGTCCTCACGGTTTCAAGGCGGTGGGCGATCGGCTTGAAGCCTGGCCCGGCGGTAGACACCGCGCCTGTCTGATCGCGCCAGATGGAGAAGAGCATTGGGTCGGCGGAAAATATCTGGAGGTCGAGCCGCCGCATAGGCTTGTCTTCACACATGCCTGGGAGCTCGCAACCGGCGAAAAAAGCCCGGAAACAGTCGTCACCATCACGTTAAAGGAAAGCGACGGAGGAACGGAAATGACGTTTCGGCAAAGTGGATTTGAAAACGCATCATCACTTAAGGGTCATGAAGGTGGTTGGTCGCAAAGCTTCGAGCGACTGGGCGTTTTTCTGGGGGCTGGATCGGAAAGGTCGGATCATGCGTAAGGCGGCGATGAAGCTCTATTATTGCGAGACGCTCAATCCCCGGAAGGCCTGCGCCGCCGCTCGTTATCTGAAAGCCGACGTCGAGTTCGTCAGGGTTGACCTGGCAAACGGAGAGCAGCGCACCGCAGAATTCCTGGCGCTTAACCCGAACGGGAAAGTCCCCGTGCTGCAGGATGATGCCGGAACCTTGTGGGAAGCGAATGCCATCATGTGCAGGCTGTCTGACAGCGCCGAATCGGATTTTTGGCCGCACGACCACAGGCAGATCGACGTCGTCCGGTGGCTGAGCTGGGACGCCAGTCATTTCACCCGGCACGCGGCAGCCCTGTGGTTTGAATACTTGATCAAACCTTTGTTCGGCGGAGAGCCTGACGTCGCCGTGATCGAAGATGCGAAGACGAGCTTCCGACTCCATGCTCGCGTGCTCGACGACCATCTGGCTACCAACAGCGTCGCGGTCGGGAAGACACTGACTGTGGCAGATTTCGCATTGGCCGCTGCACTTCCTTATGCGACTTCTGCTGAGATTCCACTTTCCGAGTTTACGCATATACAGGCGTGGTACGAACGGCTTGAACAACTCGATGCGTGGCGAAACCCTTTCCCGGCGTAACAAGGTGCGGCCGCTGTTCCGTGCTTATTATTTCCGCTCACATTTCTACAAGTTTTGCCGGTAATTCGCTCCACGGGGCCTCGCTTCTCCGCCGCTGGAATCCCTTCCGCCATCAAACGACAAGACGAAAGCGGCGATGTGCGCAAGAGCTGTAAAGCAAAAAGGGCGCTCGACCCTTGCGGGGAGCGCCCTTATCCTGTCGGACAACGAACAGTTCGACGACGTCGATACCGCGCGCATCCATTTTTCAGGCAGGACGGGTATATGGACCCTTTCCACCGGGGTTTCAAGAGGCGGTTCTGCGATTCTACACGACAATTGACCGTAGTCGATCAGGAGGCGACCCCGGTGATCGGATTGACCACAGGTCGTTCGCTTTTGTCTCTGACCCCAGCCGGCTGCACCGCGGGCGGCGCCATCGATTCTGTGTCGGCGGGCTCCGGCTTTTCAGGAACGGCGCCGACATCTTTGGGGCGCCGCTGCTCGGGCTTTACGTTTTGATCATTCGTCGACATTGTCAGTCTCCTTTCCAGGAAAAAGTCACGGCCGTCGACATGGTTCCGGCGATGGGATGGAGGATTACCGATGCTTGACAGGTTTCTGCTGCAGGGGCCCCAGGATGCGCGCTTCACCATCCTTCTTGCGCATGGCGCCGGCGCGCCGATGGATTCGGCATCGATGACATCAGCGGCAAATGCGCTCGCCGGTGTCGGCTTCCGCGTCGCCCGTTTCGAATTCGCCTATATGGCCGCCCGCCGCACCTTAGAAGGTCGCAAGCCGCCGCCACGCGCCGAAACGCTCAATCCCGAATACGAGGCGGCGATTGCCGAGCTCGGCGCCATCGGCCCGCTGATCATCGGCGGCAAGTCGATGGGCGGCCGGGTCGCCAGCATGGTCGCCGACGATCTCCATCGTCAGAGGAAGATCGCCGGCCTGCTTTGCCTCGGCTATCCCTTCCATCCGCCCGGCCAGCCGGAGAAGCTGCGCACCGGCCATCTCACCGGGCTGACGACGCCCGCCCTGATTTGCCAGGGAACACGCGACGAATTCGGCACACGGGACGAGGTGCCGGGCTACGATCTGTCCGACAGGATCGAGATCCTCTGGCTGGAGGACGGCGACCACGACCTCAAGCCGCGCAAGACGATCTCCGGTTTCTCCAGTGCCGATCACCTCGCCACGATGGCGAAAGCGGTGAAGGCATGGGCCGAACGACTGCCGGCTTGAGCATCCCATATCCCCCGGCGCGCCTGCGGTTGCCGTTGTCAAGCTGCAAGCTTCCTGACATCGATGCGCCGCTCGGTAGCGGAAACGGTGATTTCGAAGTGGTCGGCCTGCACCACGCCCTGAATATTGCGCGGCCGGTGTGCGACGATGACCACTCCGCTTCTCAGCCGGACACTGTCATAGAGGATACCGGCGCCGCCGCTCGAGCGCACCTCTTCCCCCAGCACCTGCGACGCCGCATAGCTGGTGCCGTCATAGACATCGGGCCGTATCGTCTGCTCTCCGCGAATGTCGAGGTAATCACCAATCAGAGCGGCCGAATAGCTTCTATAGGTGCGCGCCATCGTCCCGACCCCGCGCGCGACAGTCTCGCGCCGGAGATGATGGCCAACCTCGGCGGCGGCTGTGCGGAGATCGTCGGCGGCATACCAGGCGCCGAGATCGGGGCCGTTGAAGCGCATGCCGCCGGGTGCGACATGCAGGAAGGCCGCCATCACAATGCTGGCATTGGCAACGCCGTAAACCCATTCGTCCCTGGGAAGCCGCTGGATGCGGTCGGCGACAAGACGGTCGTTGGTCCAGCCGACGAGCTCCATCACGGCTTCTAGATCGGCCGCCCTCGTTACCGTCTCAAAAAGCCCGATTGGCGGAAATTGCGACGGGATCAGCCGATACGACGGACGCGGCGCCTCTGCAAAACGATCGCTCACCGGAAGACGATGTCCGTATCTTCGTAGGGCGTGAAGGCTTCGTCGAGCACATTCGGCTGCATGTAGAGACCACCGCGGGCGCCGTCGAGAAACCGGCGGACCGTCATCAACCCGTCCTGGGTCCCATTCGTCACGATATCAAGCGGCGGATGGCCGCCGAAAACCGGCGCCTGATGCGGTGTGCGCAGCCAGGTGACGCCGGCGCGGTCATCGGAAAAAAGCACGCCGAGCGCCTGATGGATGCCGAGCACGGCCGAGATGCGGGTCAGCGTATCGACATCGAGCGTGAAAGCGCCGTGCTCGCGCGCCTGTTTGGCCCAATTGTGGTAGGTCGACCGGGAGGGATAGCCGAGCATCAACAGCCGCTGTTCTTCGTTCAAGCCCCAAAGATCGGCGATCGCCAGGAAGGTCCGCAAGGCCGGTGCGCTCAGCCGCCGGCGGTTTGCCGGGGCGAAGCGTCCGGTTTCCAGCCGCTGCGGCCCCTGGTCTTCCCGATCCCTGCGTCGTGCGTATTGCATAACAGCCTCCTGTCTTGAATTAGACATAGTCCAAATCTGGGCAATCATCAAGCGGATTTAAAGAGCCGGCGTCAGGAAAGCTCGCCTGCCGCCTCCCGGATCGTCTGCATCAGGATGGATTGCTGCAGAGACGGCACGGCATCGGCGCGCATCGTCAATCCGACCGGCCCCTTGGTCTCGCCGGTATCGACCGGCAGAAGCGTCAGCCGCCCGTCGGCGACATCGCCGGCCACGACGCCGTTGGAAATGATCCAGATCGCATCGCTTGCCCTGAGGAAAGCGCGGCCGAAGGAATCCGACACCGTCTCGATGTGGTTCGGCAGGCTGGAGACGCCGTTGGCGATGAGGAAATTTTCGACGACCGGCCGGATGATCGAACCGCGCGTCGGCATCAGCACCGTATAGTTGCCGAAGCCGGCAAACAGCGATTGCCGGCCGTCGAGCAGCGGATGGCCGGCGCGCACGGCAAACACCACCTGCTCGGAATAAAGATGCTCGAAGGAAAAGCCCGCCATCTTCTCGGCGCCGGCCAGACGTCCGACGACGAGGTCGAGATCACCGACGTGAAGCTGCTCCAGGAGCACCGCGTTTTCGCCGGTGACGATCTTCACCCGGCTCCAGGTCTTCTCCTTGAGGAAGAGTTCCATCGCCCGCGGCATGATGCGCGATGACACCGTCGGCAGCGCCCCAATCCGGATCGGCGGCGGCGCATCGGCGAACTGCTCCTGCGAGACGGAATCGAGGCCCTGGCGCAGCGCCGTCAGCGCCGCCCCGGCGTGGCGCAGGAAGACCTCGCCGTAGCGGGTGATCTTGATGCCGCGGCCGTCGCGCTCGAAGACATCGACACCCAGCACCTGTTCCAGTTCGCGGATCGTCTTGGTGACCGCCGGCTGGCTGACATGCAGCAATTCGGCGGCCTTCATGACGCTCTTCTGCCGCGCCACCTCGACAAAGGTTTGCAGATGGCGGAACTTGACCCGGCTGTCGATCATCGCTCGCATAACTCCAGGGTTATCGAAACGCCAATAAATATCATTTTACTTAACCGGATCAACCAGTCAATTTCACCGTTCAGGAGGAGAGTGACGTGCAATTCGCCCGGATAAACGACGTGACGATCCATTATCAGATCATTGGTGCCCCTGCCGACAGGCCGGTGATCGTCTTCGCCAATTCGCTGGGCACGGATTTCCGCATCTGGCGCGACGTCGTGGTGCGGCTTGCCGGCGAATTCGCCATCGTGCTTTACGACAAGCGCGGCCACGGCCTTTCCGATGTCGGCCAGCTCCCCTCATCGATCGACGACCATGCGACGGATCTCGCGGGACTTCTCGATCTGCTGTCGGTCAAGGATGCCGTCATCTGCGGCCTCTCCGTCGGCGGCCTCATCGCCCAGTCGCTCTATCACCGCCGACCGGACCTCGTCCGCGCGCTCATCCTCTGCGACACCGCCCACAAGATCGGCACGGCGGAGAGCTGGAACGCCCGCATCGCCGCGGTCGAGCAAAACGGCATCGGCAGCATCGTGGACGCGGTCATGGAGCGTTGGTTCACGCCCGCCTTCCGCCGGCCCGAGAGCACCGCCTATGCGGGCTATTGCAACATGCTGACGCGCCAGCCCGTCGAGGGTTACCTCGCCGCCTGCGCCGCGATCCGTGATGCCGACTTCACCGAGGTCGCAAAGACGATCACCGTCCCGACGATCTGCATCGTCGGCGATCAGGACGGCTCGACGCCGCCCGATCTCGTGCTTTCGACCGCGAAGCTGATCTCCGGCGCCCGTTACGAAGTGATCCCCAATTGCGCGCACATTCCCTGCGTCGAGCAGCCCGACGCGCTGACGGCGATCATCCGCGCCTTCCTCACATCCATTCCGCCTGGAGAAGTCAGCCCATGAATGAGACTGCGTCCCCTTCCGAGCGCTATCGCCAGGGCATGGCGACCCGCCGCGCCGTGCTCGGCGACGCCCATGTCGACCGCGCCGCCGCCACATCGACGGAGTTCGACCGCCCCTTCCAGGAACTGATCACCGAAGCCGCCTGGGGCCATGTCTGGTCGCGCCCGGCACTGACGAAGCGCGAGCGCTCGATCATCACGATCGCTCTGCTTGCCGCGCTTGGCCAGGACGACGAGGTTGCCATGCATGTGCGCGCCACCGCCAATACGGGGGCGACCCGCGAGGATATCCGCGAGGCGCTGTTGCATGTGGCGATCTATGCCGGCGTTCCCGCCGCCAATCACGCGATCAAGATCGCAAAGCAGGCTTTTGAACAGATGGACGCCGAAAAGGCGGCCTGAGGGAGGAACATGTCCGAACGACCGAACCGCAAGCCCGAGACCGGCGGCTTCTTCGCCCGCGACCGCGCCTGGCATGCGCCGGCGCTGACCCCCGGATACAAGACCTCCGTGCTGCGCGCGCCGCAGCGCGCCCTGCTCTCGCTCGACGGCACGATTTCCGAGACCACCGGTCCGGTCTTCGGCCATTCGATGATCGGCGAACTCGACAACGACCTGATCCTGAACTACGCGCAGCCCGGCGAAAGTGCGATCGGCGAGCGCATCATCGTCCATGGCCGTGTGCTCGACGAGCGCGCCAGGCCGGTTGCCGGCGCCTTGGTCGAGTTCTGGCAGGCCAATGCCGGCGGCCGCTATCGCCACAAGAAGGAAACTTATCTGGCGGCGATCGACCCGAATTTCGGCGGCTGCGGCCGCGCCATCACCGACGAAGACGGCCGCTACCATTTCCGCACCGTCCGCCCCGGCGCCTATCCCTGGCCGAACGGCATCAACGATTGGCGCCCGGCCCATATCCATTTCTCGATCTTCGGACACGGCTTTGCCCAGCGCCTGATCACCCAGATGTATTTCGAGGGCGACCCGATGATCTGGAAATGTCCGATCGTCGGCACCATCCCCGACAAGGCGGCGATCGAGCAACTGATCGCCCCGCTCGACTGGGGCAACACCATTCCGATGGACTCACGCGCCTATAAATTCGATATCGTGCTGCGCGGCCGCCGCTCGACGATGTTCGAAAACAGACCGGAGGGCAACTGACCATGCAGCAGCTCGGCTACCTCAAGGAAACCCCATCGCAGACGGCCGGTCCCTATGTCCATATCGGCCTGACGCCGAATTTTTGCGACATAACGGGCGTCTACGACACCGATCTCGGCATCGAGATGGTCAACGACAAGACACTCGGCGAACGTATCACCGTCACCGGCCGGATCTTCGATGGCGCCGGAGCGCTGGTGCGCGATGCGGTCATCGAGATCTGGCAGGCCGACACCGCCGGGCTCTACAACAGCCCGTCGGAAATGCGCGGCGCCGCCGACCCAAATTTCACCGGCTGGGGCCGCTGCCCGACCCGCGCTGAGGACGGCGTCTATAGCTTCGAGACCGTCAAGCCCGGCCGCGTCCCCTTCAAGGACGGCCGCAGACAAGCCCCGCACATCACCTTCTGGATCGTCGCCCGCGGCATCAATATCGGCCTGCACACGCGCATGTATTTTCCGGAGGAGACGGAGGCCAACGCCGCCGACCCGCTGCTTTCCCGCATCGAACATCGCGAGCGCGTCGCAACAGTGGTCGCCACCCGCGACGGCGCCACCTGTCATTTCGACATCCACCTGCAGGGTCCGAAGGAAACGGTGTTTCTCGATATCTGAGGGTGCGCGGGCGGCTTGTTCGGAGAGCTCCGAGCAAGTAGCCCCCTCACCCTGCCCTCTCCCCGAGGGGAGAGGGGAACAGTGCTGCGCGAGAGTATCTGCCCAGAAGGCGCCGCCGCCCCGAGTCCCTTCTCCCCAGCGGGGAGAAGGTGGCGGCAGCCGGATGAGGGGGCCATCACGACAAACCGAGACGATCATGACCGCATCGCCCTTCGACCACCCCTTCCTTTCCAGCCTGCTCGGCGACGATGAAATCGCGCCCTATTTCTCCGCCGAGGCGGATATACGGGCCATGCTTTCCTTCGAGGCCGCGCTCGCCAAGGCTGAAGCCGCTCACGGCCTCATTCCTGCCGAAGCCGCAAAGCGCATCGCTGACACCTGCGCCGCCTTCTCGCCCGATGTGTCCAGTCTTCGATCGGCAACGGCAAGGGATGGTGTCGTCGTTCCCGACCTCATCGACCAGCTTCGCACCGCTGTCGGCGAGGAAGCGGCAAAAAGCCTGCATTGCGGTGCGACCAGCCAGGATGTCATCGATACCAGCCTGATGATCCGCCTGAAGACCGTCGTCTTCCTGTTTGCCGGAAGGCTATCCGCCATCGCTGCTGAGCTCGATGTGCTCGACGGTCAGTTCGGCCAAAACCGGCTGATGGGCCATACCCGCATGCAGGCGGCGATCCCCATCACCGTCACCGATCGCCTCGATGCCTGGCGTGCGCCGCTCGCAACCTATCGCGACCGCCTGACCGAACAGAGCTTTCCCGTTCAGTTCGGCGGTGCGGCCGGCACGCTGGACAAGCTCGGGTCTCAGGCCGCAGCCATCCGTGCCTCGCTCGCTCAGGAACTCGGCCTCACCGATGCGCCGCAATGGCAGAGCGGGCGTCTGCCGATCGCCGATATCGCCGGCCTATTCGCGTCGATATCGGGCAGTCTCGGCAAGATGGGCCAGGACATCGCGCTGCTTGCCCAGGCCGGCGGCGAGATCGAAATCTCAGGCGGCGGCACTTCGTCGGCAATGGCGCACAAGCAGAACCCCGTTTCCGCCGAAGTCCTCGTCTCGCTGGCCCGTTTCAACGCCACTCTTCTATCGGGCGTCCACCAGTCCCTCGTCCACGAACAGGAACGCTCGGGCGCTGCCTGGACGCTCGAATGGCTGCTGCTGCCGCAAGTGACGATGGCAACCGCCGCCAGCCTGCGACTGGCGAAGGAGCTGACGAGGAAAATCAAGAGGCTTGGAACGGCCTGATCCAGGACCTTTGCATGTAATGCCGGAAACCGGCTATGCAGAGTGCAATGAAATCAGGAGCAGCCTCGTGACCTTTCCCCTATTCGATCTCTCCGGCCGCCGCGCCCTCGTTACCGGCTCCAGCCAGGGCATCGGCCGCGCGTTGGCGGTCGGGCTTGCCGAGCATGGCGCTTCGATCATCATCAACGGCCGCAACGCGCAGAAGGCGGAGGCCGCCGCCGAAGATATCCGTCGCAGCCATCGCCATGCCGTCAGCGCCGCCTTCGACGTCACCGATGCCGAGGCCAGCCGCACCGCCATCGCCTATATCGAGGCGGAGATCGGCCCGATCGACATCCTCGTCAACAATGCCGGCATGCAGTTCCGCACACCGCTGGAGAACTTCCCGGTCGACAAATGGGACGAGATCTTTAAGACCAACGTCTCCAGCCTGTTCTATGTCAGCCAGCCGGTCGCCCAGGCGATGATTGCTCGCGGTCGCGGCAAGATCATCAACATCGCCTCCGTCCAGGCCGAACTCGCCCGTCCCGGCATCGCGCCCTATACCGCGACCAAGGGCGCGGTGAAGAACCTCACGCGCGGCATGGCGACCGACTGGGCGAAATACGGCCTGCAGGTCAATGCGATCGCGCCCGGCTATTTCCGCACCCCGCTCAACCAGGCGCTCGTCGACGATCCGAAGTTTTCTGGCTGGCTGGAAACCCGCACGCCGGCCGGCCGCTGGGGCGAGGTCAAGGAGCTCGTCGGCGCCGCCGTCTTCCTGGCCTCGGATGCCTCCTCCTTCGTCAACGGCCATATGCTGACGGTCGACGGCGGCATCACCGCCTCGCTCTAGAACAGGATGTCGTCCGACAACCGCTCACACTTTTCGACATCATCCGAGTTTGGCGATAGCCCGCAGATTGTCGGCCGTCGTCGTTGGGAATTCGAAGAATTCGAGATAGGCGGGGATCTGTTCGAATAACATGTCCGTCCCAACCTGAAATGCGCAGCCGCGCGCCCGCACGGCCTCGAGAAAAGGGGTTATCTCCTTCGTCATCACGACTTCACCGACGAAGGTCGATGGGGAGATGCGGTCGATATCGATCGGCAGCGGGTCACCCCGTCGCATTCCGAGAGGCGTCGCATTGACGACAATGTCGAAACCTGCCGGATCGGCGGAGCCGACCGTCACTTTAAGCTGCGGATAATATTTCTTCAGCCTCTCCAGCAGCGCGGTCGCGGTCGTCTCGTTGGCGTCGAAGATGGCGAGATGGTCCACGCCCGCCTGTGCCAACGACGCCGCGATCGCCGAGCCGACGCCGCCGGCACCCGCAATGAGCGCACGGGCTCCTTCAACCTTTTTACCCTTGCGCAACACGCCTCGAACGAAGCCCTCGCCATCGAACATGTCACCGATCAGCCTGCCGTCCGAACCGAGACGCACTGCATTGCACGAGCCGGCGACTTTCGCGTTGGTCGATGTTTCGTCGAGCAGCGCCATCGTCGAAATCTTGTGCGGCATGGTGATGAGAGCACCGTGGATATTGGATAGCCGGAACAGAAGTTTCAGAAACGCCGGATAGTCCTCCGGCCTGCAGCCCATCGGCACGACGACGGCATCAATTCCGTTCTTCTCGAAATACGGATTGTAGATCAGCGGGGCCTTGAAGGACTCCGTCGGATAGCCGAGGTGAGCGATGAGCTTGGTCGTCCCGGTGATCATGTGGTCAGACTTTCTGGGGATCGGAAGAGGCGCTGACGTTGGAGAGGTGGATCATCTGCCCCCAGCGCGCCGATCTCTTGATCGCTTCGACGACCCTGAGCGTAGCAAGGCCCTCCCGGCCACTCACCAGAGGCATGGCATCGCCACGAATGACGTCGCAAAAATGTCTGAGCTGAACGCAAAGAGGATCGGCTGCTGCATAAGGCACCCGCTCCTGGGCAAGCTGCTCCAGCCAATCGGGCCTCGAAGGGCTCGTCCAAAGCGTCAGATCTGGAATTCCGAGCGAACCCTTGGTGCCGCCGATCTGGTAGCAGAATTGATCGTAGCGGGGAAAGGCAGGGTTTTCGCCGGTGGTCGTCTCCCAGCTCCAGGGCGCCGCCACGGCATCACTGCCGGTGAGAGTGGCAAGCACCCCACTTTCGAAACGCAGCGTCACGACAGCCGTATCCTCGACGGCATGGTTGCGCACGGCGTGGGATTCCATCGCATGGACGGCTTCGACCTCGCCGAAGAAATATCGGAAGAGGTCGACATCGTGGATCAGATTGATGAAGACCGGGCCGGCGCCCGCTTCGCGCCGCCAGGGGATGTCGAAATACTCGTCGGGCTTGGCGACCCAGAACGTGCCGTGCACCGTGATGATCCGGCCAAGCCTTCCGCCGTCGACGATCTGTTTGACAGCCTGGATCATCGGATTGTGGCGCCTGTGATGGCCGACCAGAAGCGGTATGCCCGTCTTCTCGCCGGCGGCAACCAGTGCCGCTGCAGCATCGACATCGTCGGCGACCGGTTTCTCGATCAGGACAGGGATGCCGGCAGCGACGATCTCCATTCCGTTCTCAACGTGGAGCTGGTTCGGCGTTGCCACGATGATGCCGTGAGGCCAGTCCTCAACGCGGATGTCGGAGAAGCTCCGGTAGCATCGGGCGCCGACATTCTCGGCAAAGTCGCGACCGGCGGCAGAAGGATCGATCACCGCCGAGAGAACGGTTCCGGGCTCGGAAATAATTCGCTCGACGTGGCGCCTGCCGATGAGGCCGGCTCCCATGACTGCAATCTCTAGCGGCTTCATTGCCGGCTCCCATAATTTGCCAGAGGCATCGACCTTGAGAACCCTTACTTCCGCAGGATTTCTCCGAGGAATTTCCTGGTTCGCTCATGCTGTGGGTTCGTGAAGAATTCGGCGGGCGGGGCTTCCTCGACGATCGCGCCGCTGGCCATGAAGATCACGCGATCGGCGACCTGGCGGGCAAAGCCCATTTCGTGCGTGACGCAGATCATCGTCATGCCCTCATCGGCCAGCGCGATCATCGTATCCAGCACCTCCTTGACCATCTCCGGGTCAAGCGCCGACGTCGGTTCGTCGAACAGCATCACTTTCGGCCGCATGCAGAGCGCCCGGGCGATCGCGACACGCTGCTGCTGGCCGCCGGAAAGTTGGACCGGGTATTTGTCGGCCTGCTCCTGGATCTTGACCCGCTCGAGCAGCCCGCGGGCGCGTTCCTCGGCTTCCGCCCTGCCGACGCCGATCGCCTTCATCGGCGCCAACATGCAGTTCTGCAGCACGGTCAGATGCGGAAACAGATTGAACTGCTGGAAGACCATGCCGACCTCGCGGCGGATCGCATCGATGGTCTTGGCCTGGTCGCTCAGAACGATGCCGCCGACCCGGATTTCCCCTTTCTGGTAAGTCTCGAGATGGTTGATACAGCGAATGAGCGTCGACTTGCCGCTGCCGGAAGGGCCACATAGGACGATCCTTTCGCCGCTGCGAACCGTCATGTTGATGTCGTGAAGGGCTTGAAACGAGCCGTACCACTTTTCCACCTGCGCCATGGTGATCATGGGGTCTCCGGCTCGGGCAGGACTGGGACTGGTCATCGGTAGAACTCCATATTGGCGGGCTGGACCGCGTCGAGGACGAGGGATGCGGATCAGCGCGCAGAGGCGGCAAACTTTCGTTCGAGGCGGGCGCCAAGAATCGTCAGTGGGCAGCACATCAGGAAATAGAGAATGCCGACGATGCCGAAGACCGTCAGCGGCTGGAAGATCTGGTTGGAGATGATGTTGCCGGCCCGCGTCAGCTCGGTGAAGCCGACGATCGATGCAAGCGAGGTGCCTTTGATCAGCTGGACGAGGAAACCGATCGTGGCGGGCAGCGAGATGCGCAGCGCCTGCGGCAGGATGACATCCTTCATACGCGACACGTATCGGAGGCTGAGAGCCTTTGCCGCTTCCGTCTGGCCGCGCGGAACCGCTTCGATCGACCCGCGCCAGATCTCGCCGAGATAGGCGCTGGCGTGCAGCGTCAGTCCGATGGCAACGGCTACCCAGGCATCGAGCATCAGCCCCACCAGCGCCAGGCCGTAATAGACGACGAAAAGCTGCATCAGCAGCGGGGTTCCCTGGAAGACGGCGATGTAGCCGGCCGTGACGCGTTCCAGCAGCGGTATGCCCGAGGCACGGGCAAGGGCAACGCCGAGCCCTGCAATGCCGCCGCAGACAAAGCCGACGGCGGATAGGACCACGGTCCATTTCAGGCCGATCAGGAGGAAGACGAATTCTTCGTGACCCATGGAATTCCTCCTACTTGACCGGATATTTGAAGTAGCGCGCCGAAAACAGCGCGAAGATGCGCATCATCAGCCAGGAGATCACGAAATAGAAAACTGTGACGGTGAAGTAGACCTCGAAGCTGCGGAAGCTCTCCGACTCGATGCGCTGGGAAACGGAAGTCAGCTCGTAGGCCGAAATCGCCGATGCAATGCTTGTGGTCAGCGTCAGCAGGACGAACTGGCTGGTCAAAGACGGATAGATCGCCCGCAATGCCGGTTTGAGGATGATCAGCCGGAAAACCTGAGCCTTGTGCAGACCAAGGGCCAGACCCGCCTCCATCTGTCCCTTCGGGATCGACTGGACGCCGCCGCGAATGATCTCGATCGCGTAGGCGCCGCCGTTGATGCCGAGCGCGATAATCGCCGTCGGCGTCGGATCCAGTCTGATGCCCGTGAGCGGAAGCGCAAAATAGATGAAGAAGATCTGCACCAGAAAGGGCGTGTTGCGGATCAATTCGACGAAGGCGATGACCAGCCATCGCGCCGGCTTGAGAGCAGAGTCGCGGAGCGCAACCCCGCCAATTCCGATGATGATCGCCAGCAGCATCCCACAAATGGCAAGCAAGAATGTCCCGAGGCAGCCGAGCAGAAGGCTCGGCAGGCCATCTATGACCGGGGTGAAATCCAACTTGTAGTTCATGCCTTCGCTGCTCCCACCATGCCGGCCATTGCTTCTATGGCGAGTTCATAACCGCGGGGGCCAAAGCCGATCATGATGGCGGTGGCGACGCGCGAGACGAGGGATTTGTGATAGATCTCCTCGCGGGCATGCACGTTGGAAATATGCAGCTCGATCTTCGGCGGATCGAAGGTTTTCAGCGCATCGAGAAGAGCGATCGAGGTGAAGGTATAGCCGGCCGGATTGATGATGATGCCGCAGGCCTCTTTGCGGGCCTGATGCACACTTTCCACCAGCTCGCCCTCGAAATTGGTCTGGCGGAACTCGATGGCAAAGCCGAGACTGTCAGCCTTTGCGAAGCAGTTGTCCCTGATATCGGCCAGCGTCGTCGAACCGTAGATGGCGGGCTCGCGCTCACCGAGCAGGTTCAGGTTTGGTCCGTTGAGCACAAAGATGGTTCTGGTCATGTCGCGCACCTCAGGGCCTTGGGCATGGCGGTTGCGTTGACGGGCATCGGAATGCCCGTCTTGTTTGGTAAGAGCGGAGATCGCCGCCTGCCCCTCATCCGGCTGCCGCCACCTTCTCCCCGCTCGCGGGGCGAAGGGGATAGCCGCAACCTCTCCGTTCCTCTCCCACCTCTCGCAGGGCACGTCCCCTCGCCCCGTTTACGGGGAGAGGGTTAGGGTGAGGGGCAGCCTCGACGTGAACCGGACGGCCGTGAGTAGAGAACGATGTCAGTTCGCCGCGAACGGAATGCCTTCCAGCGTTTCCGGGAATTCCGGCACCGGAACCTTCATCCACTTGTCGTAGACTGCCTTGAGTTCGCCGTTGGCCTTGATCTTGTCGATGAAGGTGTTGAGCGCCGCATTGATTTCCTTTTCGCCGAGACGGGTGCAAGCACCGTTGTAGAGCTTCTGGAATTCAAGCTTGTTTTCGAATTCGCCCGGACGGGCCTTCTCCACCCGGTCCATGTAGAAGATGTTGCCACCAAGCGTCTCGACCTGGCCGGACACGAGGGCCTGGACGCTCGCGGCGTCTCCATCATAGCGGCGGATGGTCGTGCTCGCCGGTGCGTTCTTGGTGACCTGCGTATCCTGGGCAGCTCCCTTGGCGACGCCGACCGTGAACTTGGCCATGTCGTCATTCGTCTTGATCTCAGCCGATTTCGGACCAATCAGAACGATGGCATTGGCAACATAGGGCTTGCTGAACTGCACGGCCTTTGCACGATCCGGCAGCATCGCCATCGTTGCGAAGAGAACGTCGACGCGGCCGGCGGTCAGTGCGGGAATGCGATTATTGACTTCAAGCGGCACGAACTCGACCGAAACACCCAGTTCCTTAGCAAACAGCGTTGCGATGTCGGCATCGAGGCCGTCCTGTTTGCCGCCGCTGGTCACAAAGCCCCAAGGCGGGTTGTCACCCTGAATTCCGACGATGATCTTGCCGCGAGCCTTGATTTCATCAGGCGTGATGGCGGCGGCCGGTTGCGCCAGGGTGACGGCAGCCACCAGGGCCGCGGCTCCGAGCATCGCGTTTCGGCGCGTCAGCATAGATTTGAACATGTGATTCCTCCTCCTTTGGCGGTCACTCGACCGGACAGCCACCTCACCTTGACTGTGAGAGCAATGATTGCCAGAGACGAGCGCTCAAATCAACCGAGTTTTTTAAAATCATATGAGAATTTATAATAAGACACGCTATTTGAATTCCTCACGACATTTGCCATAATAGTAGCGAGCGGTTTTCGGGAACGCATCGTCGTGTTCGGCGCTCGTTATTAATCTCGCACGGATATCGGAAGGGCTTTGACATGAGGACCTCGATTGCGACTGTAACGATCAGCGGCGAACTCCCGGAGAAGCTCGAGGCGATCGCCCGGGCGGGCTTTGACGGCGTCGAGATCTTCGAAAATGACTTCCTCGCCTTCGACGGAAGCCCGGCCGATGTCGGAAAACTCGTCCGCGACCATGGCCTCGAGATCACTCTGTTTCAGCCATTTCGTGATTTCGAGGGCATGCCGGATCCGCTGCGAAGCCGCACATTTGACCGCGCGGAACGGAAATTCGACGTGATGCAGCAGCTGGGAACGGACCTGGTGCTCGTCTGTTCAAACGTCTCGCCGGCAGCCATCGGCGGCATCGACCGGGCAGCGGCGGACTTCCGCGAACTTGGCGAGCGTGCCGCCCGGCGTGGACTGCGGGTGGGCTACGAGGCGCTTGCCTGGGGCCGCCATATCAGCGACCACCGCGACGCCTGGGAGATCGTCCGTCGCGCCGATCATCCGAATGTCGGTCTTATCCTCGACAGCTTCCACACTTTGTCGCGCAAGATCGACGTCAATTCCATCCGCTCGATTCCCAAAGAGAAAATCTTCATCGTCCAGCTTGCCGATGCCCCGCTGATCGACATGGACCTGCTCTACTGGAGCCGCCACTTCCGAAACATGCCGGGTGAAGGCGACCTTCCCGTCACGGCGTTCACCGAAGCCGTCGCGGCAACAGGTTATGACGGCTATTTCTCCCTGGAGATCTTCAACGACCAGTTCAGAGGCGGTTTGTCGCGGGCGATTGCGGCCGACGGCCACCGCTCGCTGCTCTATCTTGGCGACCAGGTACGACGCCATCTCGGCATCGGCAGCATGACCGGAGCGGCGATGCCGGAAAGGCCCTCCGTCAAGGGGGTCGGCTTCGTCGAGTTTGCTACGGACGAACAGGATGAAGTCGAGTTGGTTGCATTGCTGCGCACCCTCGGATTCAAAAAGACGGCAATCCACCGCACGAAAAAGGTCTCACTTTTCGAGCAGGGCGAGATCCGGATCCTCGTCAATGTCGACCAGGCAGGATTCGCCAATGCGGCCTACGCCGTTCACGGCACTTTTGCATATGCCATGGCCCTGGTCGTCGACGATGCCGCCAAGGCGTATGAGCGCGCGCTTGCCTTGGATGCCGAGCCATTCGCCCAGCCTGTCGCGGAGGGTGAACTTGAACTGCCTGCCATTCGGGGTGTGGGGGGCGGAATCGTCTATCTCATCGACGACAAGAGCGCATTGGGTCGCTTCTCCGAAATCGACTTTCAGCCGGTCACCGACGACAGCGACACGCCGCCTGCAGGCCTCTTGCGCATTGATCACGTCGCCCAGACGGTCGGCTACGATGAAATGCTCACCTGGCTTTTGTTCTACACGTCCATTTTCGCGACGCGGAAGACCCCGATGGTCGATATCATCGACCCGGCCGGGGTGGTGCGCAGTCAAGTCGTCGAGAACGACACCGGGGCGCTGCGCATTACCATGAACGGCGCCGAGAATCGCCGCACCCTGGCGGGGCATTTCATCGCCGAGAAATTCGGGGCCGGCATCCAGCACCTGGCGTTTTTGACCGACGACATCTTTGCAACCGCAGAAAGCCTTCGTGTTTGCGGTTTCCGATCACTGCATATTTCGCCGAACTACTACGACGACGTCGAAGCACGCTTCGGCCTCGATCCTGCATTGACCGAGCGGCTGAAGGCGGAGAACATCCTTTATGACCGCGACGAGCATGGCGAATATTTCCAACTCTATAGCGGAACCTATGGAGAGGGTTTCTTTTTCGAGATCGTCGAGCGCCGCGGCTACCGAGGCTACGGCGCCCCGAACGCAATTTTCCGCATCGCCGCTCTGAAGAAACAGATGCGTCCGGAAGGAATTCCGAAAGACGCCTTTTGAGCTATGGTTTAGGCAATCCGGCCGCTCTTGAGCACATGCTCGACGCCGCTTTGAACGTGCCGTCTGACGACGTCGGTCGCGCCAGCGACGTCGCGCTGAATGGACAGCTCAAACAGAAGCCTATGGTCATCGACAACTGGCTTTCCGCGAAAACTCTCGGCCAACATGTGGTAGCGAAGAAAGCGGTCGAAGACCGACGACAATGTCGCCATCAGCGTCGCTGAATTGCAGGCGGAGACGATCGCCTGATGGAACTCCCAGTCGTATCGGACCCAGTCGACCGTCCGCGAGACGTCGCCCGCAAGGAGCTTGCGTTCAGCGGCGGCCAGCCGGTGATGGGCAGCGACGATGCGCCCCTCCCATTCAAGATTTCCCGCAGCGAAGGCAAGGCCGATCGCATGTGTTTCCAGAACGATCCTGAGGTCGGCGAGCTCGAGGAGTTCGCGGCGCGAAGCGGGGCTGACTTCAAAACCACGCTGCCCCTCGGCGACGACGAGGTTTTCCGTGGTCAGGCGGCTCAGGATTTCGCGCAGCGATGAAATGCCGATGGAGTAACGCTCCTTTGCCTGCTCCAGCTTGATCTTGGCACCCGGCGGCAATGTGCCCGATATGATGTCCTCGCGAATCTGCCGGAAGACGACATCGCTTACTGTTTCCGCCGGGTCGTGGACTTGCTTGAGCATGGCTTTTCCTGGTTTCGCCGAAATGCAATTTAGGTCGGGACCTGAAGCTCGAAGAGAAACGTCCGAACCATTTCTATCTCAGCGTCCCTCTCGCCAGCGCATGTTCGACCCCGCCTTGGATATGCAGGACAAGCACCCGCTTGGCCGTCTCTGCGTCACGTCGCAATGCCGCGTCCAAAAGCTGCTGATGTTCATTGGCCGCGACATCGCCTCGATAGGACAAGGCAACCATCTGATATCTGAGATATCTGTCGAAGATCACCGAATGCGTCTCCATCAGCAGTTTCGACCCGCAGGCGGATATCAGGGCTTGATGGAACTCCCAGTCGTAGCGCTTCCAGTCCTCGGCCCGGCTGGTATCACCTGAGGCCATAACCTGTTCCATCCGCGCCAATTTGTAATGCGCCGATACCAGCGGAGCCTCCCACTCAACGTCGCCATGCACGAACGACTGCTCCAGCGCATGTGTTTCCAGGAGAAGCCTCAGCGCCGCTGTCTCCTTGAGGTCTGAAACGGACACTGGGGACACTTCAAAACCTTTCTGCCCCTCCGCAACGACAAGCCCCTCGGAGGACAGCCGGTTCAGCACTTCCCGAAGTGTGCTGATGCTGGTCTCGTAGGACTCTTTCAGGCTTTCCAGCTTCAACTTTTGTCCGGGAGCCAGCCGACCGAAAATGATGTCGGCCCGAATGCGCCTGTAGCTGCTCTCGGCAATGGTCTCGTTGATAACCGGCTGCAACATGGCGAGTCTCTTATATTTCCTATATCGTCGGATATATCGCTTTCTGGCGTTCTCAATCAAGGAAACATTCGCACAATAGGAAGCACAATTTTCTCATATGAAGCTGGTTTTCCCGGAGAACCGGGTCGAGCAGGGTTGACCACAATACATGCGCCACATGTCGTTTGGGCCAGGCTCTTCGGCGCGGCTTTCGTGTTGCTTTAAAACTGGATTTTCGGCTCAACATGGCGGCAATTGTTTTTTCAATCGCGCGCAACCATCTAATAGGCATGACTTACGGGAAAATGTCCCCGCCCTCAGCAGCCTGTTTACCGAAAACCAACCATACCGGGTTGCTTTCCGAACCGAAAGCCGATTGCTTAGGAAAATCTACTTCTTCTTCCGCTAGCGGTTAGGAGAATGAAAGGGGGAACAGGCAAACCCGTGGAATTCTGCTGCTTCGCATCGGGATAAACTATGACTACGATGGCGATGCGGGAAGGCCGGTTTGAAGAACGATGACGACAGAACTGTTTCAGATAAAATTTTGGGGCGTCCGCGGCAGTATTCCCGTGTCGGGCCCCGAGTTCGATCGCTACGGCGGTAACACTTCCTGCATCGAAATTCGCTGCGGAAAACATCGGATGATCTTCGACGCGGGTTCGGGCCTGCGCGAGGCCGGGCTGTCGATGCTCGCCGACGGTGTCAGCGACGTCGACCTGTTCTTCAGCCACTGCCATTACGACCACATCATCGGCCTGCCCTTCTTCAAGGCGATCTATTATCCCTCGATCAACGTCAACATCTGGTCCGGCCATCTCGATGGCAAGATGAGCACGCGGGAAATGGTCGAGCAGTTCATCAGCCCGCCCTGGTTTCCCGTCAAGACCGACATCTGTCAGGCGACAATGAACTTCCGCGATTTCCATGCCGGTCAGGTGCTGACCCCGCACGAGGGCATAGAGATCAAGACCTTCATGCTGAACCATCCGGGCGGCGCTATCGGCTACCGCATCGAATGGCAGGGCCGTTCGATCGCTCTCGTCTATGACATCGAGCATAATCCCGGCAGCTATGATCCGGTCTCGCTGGAGATGATGCGGGACGCCGATCTCGTCGTCTACGACTGCACCTACAATGAAGACGAGATGCAGCGTTTCAAGGGCTTCGGCCATTCGACCTGGCAGCACGGCACCGAGCTTGCGAAAATGGCGGGCAGCAAGCGCTTCGCGCTGTTCCACCACGCCCCCTCCCGCACGGACGAACAACTGGCGGAGATGGAAACGCAGGCGCAGGCCGCCTTCCCCGAATCGTTTGCCGCCCGCGACAATCAGATCGTGGTGATCTAGCAGGCCGCCGAAGGCCGCCTTCATCTTGTCCAGTCGAAGCTCCTCGACAGATCCGTCGAACGGGCATGCCCGCGACGTCTCGACGGAACAGATGCCGGGCCGGACCGTTTTCCCGGCAACGCAAAATCAAAGAAACAGGGATCCGTCATGACCGTGCTTTCCGGAAAGTGTCTCTGCGGGCAGGTGCGCATTTCTGTCCGGGGCGAACCCTTACGCGTTGGAATCTGTCATTGCACGGACTGCAGGCAAGAAAGCGGTTCGGCTTTCACCTTTTACGGGATCTGGCCCGCCGGCCAATTCGAACATTCAGGGCAAACCGCCGAGTTCCAAGGTCGGCATTTCTGCACCGGTTGCGGCTCGCGGCTGTTTTCCGCCGATGACCAGGAGGCGGAAATCAAGCTTGGCATCCTCTCCGAGGCGCCGACGCCTCTGGTGCCGAGCTACGAACTCTGGATCAAACGCCGCGAGCCGTGGCTGCGACCGGTGGAAGGCGCCGAGCAGTATAACGAAAACCGAAAGTGAAGATAGATTTCTGAGGAGCTTCCCGATGGTCACTCTCGTCCGACATCGCTGGATGACGGTTGCAGGCGTCGAGACTTTTTACCGCGAGGCCGGCCGGGAAGATGCGCCGGTCTTGTTGCTGCCGCACGGATATCCCTGCTCATCCTATGAATTTCGCAATCTCATGCCGCGCCTTGCCGACCGTTGGCGCCTGATTGCGCCGGATTTCCCGGGTGCGGGCTACAGCGGTACGCCGGATGATTTCGACTATACCTTCGATGGATACGCCGCCTGGCTGGAGGCTTTCGTCGATGCGATGCATGTCGACCGTTTTGTCCTCTACCTCCACGACTTCGGCTCGCCGATCGGCGCCCGGTTGGCGATCAGGACCCCACAGCGCATCGCGGGGCTGATCATCCAGAATGGTGATATCCCCTATGAAGATGCCCTCGGACCGAAATATGCGGCTATCGAGGCGACGTGGACGCTTCCGAGATCGGAGATGAGGAAGGTGCTGGCGGAGGCGATCAGCGAGGAGACTTTCAAGGAGGAATTCCTCAACGATCTGCCGCCTCCTCTGGCCGATACCATCCCGCCCGATCTCTGGAAGCTGCATTGGTCGCTGATCACGCCGCGGCGCAAGGAAATCGCCATAGATCTAATCGCCGGACTGAAGGAGAACCGGGCCTGGTTTGCGGAACACCGCAAATACCTCAGCGAATACCGGCCGCCGACCTTGATCGTCTGGGGTCCGAACGACCACTACATGCCGGAAAAGTCGGCTCGGGCCTATCTGCGCGATCTGCCGGATGCCGAACTGCATCTGCTCGGCGGCGGCCACTGGCTGCTCGAGACGCATCTCGATGACGTCGTCGCGCTCATCCGCGAGTTCCTCGGGCGAGTGCACGCATGACCGCCGCTTTTGGCGACTGTTCCAGTGCATAACCCCGAAAATCGGAATCGATTTTCGGAAAGGATTATGCGTGGATTCAAAGTGATAGAGCGTCCTTGGCGCGTCTGAAAAGACGCGCGGCGCTCTATGTCTCGAGGAGCGCTGACGCCGGCGACCAGCGGACGGCGGGATGCCGGCCGGTCGTCGCGAACAGGGCCGACAGGAAATCCCATGCGGCCGTATCATGCACCAGGTGGTGGGTGAGCACGCCGACGGGCTCGTCGTTGCCGGCAAACCGGTCGCGAAGCTCGGCCACCAGTTCAGCTACCAATTCCGCCTCGGTCCGTCCGCCGCGGGTGCCGTGCCAGTCGATGATGTCGACATGGGTGTTGAGCAGCTGCACCGGGCCGTCCTGCGTTGCCCGCCCATAGACCGAAAGTGCTGCAAATCCGAGACCGGGCAGCGCCGGGATGAGGGCCGCGTCGATCCGGTTCCACGGCGGCACCAGAACCGGCAGGAAGCGGGCCGGATGCAGCCGCTGCAGCAGCCGGAACCCTTCACCCAACTCGCCGAGCACGACATCTGCCGGCCGGTCGCCGCCGAGTTCCTGCTTCTTTCTCTCCGGCCCCGCATGGTTCGTATGAGACCAGCCATGCACCGCGACAGCGACGGCTGCGTCTTCCACCAGCCGCGCGGCCAATGCCTCGCCGGTCAGGCCGGGAATGACGGCGAGCGTCAGCGGAACCTCGCTTTGACGGGCGAGCGTCATCAGCGTCTCCAGCGCCTGTGTCGGCTCGACGGCGTCGTCATCGCGCAGCCAGAACCGCGCCACGCGGCCGGCGGCCTGCCAGCGGTCAAGCTCGCGGCGCAGGGGGTCCCAGACTATCCCGTCGGTCATCACGTCACTCCTGTTGCTGCGCTGTCCCGCAAAATTCCGTTCAATAGCTGCGCCGCCATCGCAAGCGAGCGTTGCCCAAGCACGAAGCGCCGCGCCGCCTGTCCCATGGCGTCGCGCCTTTGCCTGTCGCCAAGCAGGCCAGCCACGGCCTCGGCGTAGGCGACGACATCGCCATCCGGCGTCAGCAGGCCGGTCACGCCAGCCTCGACCACCGTTGGCACGCCTGCCGTTTCCTGCGCGACGACAGGCAGGCCGGCGGCCTGGGCCTCCAGATAGGCAAGGCCATAGGCCTCGCCGCAGCCGGGCCAGACATAGATGCCGCCGCGTCCGAGCAGTTCGGCGATCTCGCCGGCATTGCGCTCGCCCAGCCATTCGATGCGGCCGGGAAAGTCGGCAAACAGCGCCTGCACCTCCTGGCGCATCGGACCATCGCCGATGACGGCAAGCGTCCAAGGCCGGTCTTCGATCAGCCGCAACGCTTTTGCAAGCATGACATAACTGTCCATCTTGTCGCCGGCCCGCATCATCGCGACCGTCATCAGCCGGCGCGGATCGGGCGCCGGCGACACCCTCTCGAACAACGCCGTGTCAATGAAGGGTTTCAATCTGGCAAGCCGCGCCTGCGGAAAGGCGGCCTCAAGCCCAGCCTGGTCACGCTCGGTGAAGCTGATATTGACCGCCGCCCGCATGATCGCCTCGCCAACCAGCTTCTGTGACGCTGCCCAGCCGGTTCGATCGCGTTTTGCCGCATAGGAGGCTTCGGCAGTGACATAGGGAATAGCGAATTCGGCTGATATCGCCAGCCCGAAGGGATCGGGCGATTTATAATAGGGGTGATAGCAGAACCAGAGTTCCGGTCGCGGCGCGGATTTCCATCTCAGCCACAGCCGTTCCAGCTCAGCGCCGATTACGGGTTCGAGCGCGGCTGCCGCCTCCGGTGTCGAGGCATAGGTGCGGAATTCGGAGACAATGTCGACCTGATGCCCGCCAAGCTCCAGCGCCCGGATCAACAGCCGCGCCATCAGCCGATCGCCTGACGGCACCGGATGGTTCGGCGATTTCATCGGCGCGTAGAAAGCCACCCGCATTGGGACACCTCAGGTAAGAC
Organism: Rhizobium changzhiense; assembly: GCF_013087625.1. NCBI lineage: Bacteria > Pseudomonadati > Pseudomonadota > Alphaproteobacteria > Hyphomicrobiales > Rhizobiaceae > Rhizobium > Rhizobium changzhiense. The sequence goes on along the minus strand of NZ_JABFCQ010000006.1, from coordinate 399,064 downwards.
ACACTGTTTACAACTTTCGCGCCTGTCGGGAAAATTCCGCTATTGTCCCTTTGCCGAAAACTTGCGCATAAGCATATGGAATGTGATCGCGATTGAAGCAATTCCGCCTCTTTCCCAATCTCTATGGGCCTGCGGTTACATCGACAAGAACGGGAATGAATGACGACGGTCTCGGCCACAGGGATTTTTTCGGAGCGTACGATCAGAAGCGCGAGGCTCGGTTCCGGCCTCGTCATTTTCATCTTCGTCGTGCTGCATTTGTCGAACCATGCGATTGGCCTGATTTCCGTCGCCGCCGCCGATAAGGCCGCCCACCTCTTTCTGGGGATCTGGCGTAATCCTCTGGGGACCGCCATCTTCTATTCGTCGGTCCTCACACATATCGCGCTGGTACTGCGCGCCATCTATATGCGTCGCAGCCTGGTCATGCCGAAGGGGGAAATGGCGCAGATCGTGCTCGGCCTGATGATTCCGCTGCTGCTTATGGATCATGTCATCGGCACGCGCATCGCCCACGAGTTCTACGGCTACATCGATGATTACGAGACGGTCGTCAGCATGCTCTGGATCCGGAATCCGGCGAACGGCGCGCGGCAGGCGCTCGCCGTCGTCGCCGTCTGGATCCACGGCTGCATCGGCATTCATTTCTGGCTGCGCTACCGCTCCTGGTATCCGGACTTCGCACCGCTCATGCTGGCGCTCGCCATCCTCGTGCCGGTTCTCGCGCTGCTCGGCTTCGTCGAAATGGGCCGGACGCTCGCCGACCCTTCCTACCAGCGGTCAATGACGGTCAGCGCTTACAAGGAGGGCGTCAACACCCGTTACGCCTCGAACCCGGACGTTCGCCGGCAGGTCGCCATGATCCGCGCCGGGCTCTACGGCGCCTTCTCGGCTTCGCTGCTCATCGTCGTCGTCGCCCGCGCCCGGCGCAAGCTGAAAGAGCGGCTCGACCAGGTCGCCGTGCATTATCCGGGCGGCGAGGTGATCCGTGTGCCGCGCGGCTTCTCGGTGCTGGAAGCGAGCCGGCTCGGCGGCCTGCCGCATTATGCCGTCTGCGGCGGCAAGGGCCAGTGCTCCACCTGCCGGGTGCAGATCCTTGGCGATTACGAGAGCCTGCCTGCCCCCGACAAGATGGAACAGACGACTCTGAAGCGCATCAATGCCGGCCCCGATGTCCGGCTCGCCTGCCAGCTTCGTCCGAACCGTGACGTTGCCGTCGCGCCGCTTCTCGTGCCGGCGATCGAGGCGGCGCTTCCGGCCAACAGCCAGGAGACCAGCCCCGGGCGCGAGCGCGAGATCGCCGTGCTCTTCGTCGATATCCGCCATTTCACCACGCTGACGGAAACTCGCCTGCCCTTCGACGTCGTCTTCCTGCTGAACCGCTATTTCGCCATCATCGGCAAGGCGGTGGAGCAGTCCGGCGGTCGGCTCGACAAGTTCATCGGCGACGGCGCCATGGCGCTCTTCGGGCTCAACACGGCGCCGGAGGAAGCCTGCCGCCAGGCGCTTAACGCGGCCGCGGCGATCGTCGCCGAGATCGAGAAACTCGCCGCCGAGCTGGCCGACGAACTGGCGCTGCCGCTGCGCATCGCGATCGGCATTCACACCGGCCCTGCCGTCGTCGGCACGATGGGATATGGCCGGGTACGCAGCATGACGGCGATCGGCGATACCGTTAATGTTGCGAGCCGGTTGGAAAGTGCTGCCAAGGAGTTCGAGGCGGCGATCGTCATCTCCGAACCGGTGGCGAACCTTTCCGGTGCTAATCTCTCCGGCATCGAAAGCCGTGAAATCAGTGTGCGCGGCCGGGCCCTGCCCTTGAAAGTTTATGTCATTCCGAGAGAGAAAGCAGCAGAACCGCTCGAAGGAAAAGTCTGATGCCCGGCAAGCCCTGGTTGACCGCCAAATACTGGAGCCGCCGGCTGCGTAAGGCGCGCAATGCCGCCGCTTCGCGCTTCTTCGACACCCGCTTCGGCCGCCGCCTGCTGATCGAGAATGTCGGCCCGCGCGTCGTCTCGATGACGGTCGATACCGGCGACCACCTGATGACCTTCTCGCCCGCCGACTATATCGGCCGCAAGGTGTTCCGGAAGGGCCATTTCGAGCGCGACGCCGTCGACCGGCTGATCGTCATCCTGCGCGAGCGCGGCCTCTTGCGAAAGGACGCGACGCTGCTCGAGATCGGCGGCAATATCGGCACCCAGACCGTCTATTTCGCCCTCAGCGACACCTACGCCCATATCGTCAGCATCGAGCCAGATCCGCGCAATTTCCCGCTGCTTCAACTTAACATCCGCCAGAACCGGCTGGGGGAAAAGGTCCGGCTTGTCCATTGCGCCGCCGGCGAGAGCGAAGGCGAGATCGACTTTTTCCTCAACCTCAACAATCACGGCAAGAGCAGCGCCATCCGCCAGAGCCCGAGCGACAGGAAGATCAGCGTGCCGGTGAAACCGGTCTCCGAGATCCTGGCCGGGCTGTCGATCGACCCGGCCGCAATCGGCCTCGTCTGGATGGATATCGAGGGCTACGAGCCGGTCGCCTGCCGGTCGATGCAGCCGCTGCTTGCTCGCCGCGTGCCGCTCTACATGGAATTCACGCCGCTCTTCTACGGACCGGAGGGAACGAAAGCCTTCATATCCATGCTGTCCGGCTTCTACGAGGATTGCCTCGTCCTCTTCGAGGACCGCGAGGTGGAGATGAAGGTTCGCGACCTGCCGGGCGAGTTCGATCAGTACAACGTGCTGTTTTTGCCTTAGCTGTTTGATCGCGACGATGACATCTGTTCGCAATGTGCAGGACCGTTGTTAAAATTCTTCGCGCTCCCCCCAACGTCCCCTGACGGCATATAGAGCCAGGAGAGACATTGAGCCTATCAATCCGCTCCACACGCAAGCAAACCAGAACGCGGCATAGTCGAGAGGCCCGAATAGGCTGACGCCAACTTCGCATTTTTGGTTGGAGCAATGGGCGGGGACGTAGGCTGCGCCGCAAATTGCCAACGATGCGGCAGCGAGCCCGCAGATCCCGTATAGAAAAGCTTTTGCGCTAGAGAATTTTGGGTTGCCGATATACTTGACGCGCAGCCTCTGCATGAAAAATAGCGACAAGCAGAGGCAAGGAACTGCTGTTGCCAGTACAGCCACGGACACGGAAGCCGGTGACCTTTTGAAAAAGATGACAAAAATATTGGCATAGAGGTACGCTAAAGCAGGAACGCATGTGACTGCGGAAAACCAGGTCCTTGGATTTTCACGAAACATGATCCAAAGAGCGCCAAGCGCGAAAAACACCGGCACGGGCGGGAAATGCCAATTCAAAAGCAACTTCAACAAGGCGAACCTGATCCTATCTCGGCGTATAAGTCTTGTGCACTCAGGAACGAATGGCCGCTGTCCTAACGAGGCCACCATACAGCTCGCATCAAACGAGTTTCTTCGCCTCTGATCGCGAATGCTCATGATATTTGTTTTCGCGAAGCGTGCCGAAAAGCTTCAAGCTTTCCAGATGCTCGCGCTGGGCGCGGTAGAACTCATTCAGGAAAACCAGTTCCTGGCCGCGCTTCACGGTGTCTTCATACCGGATCCTTCGGGTAATGGTTCGCGCGATCTGTTCGATCTCTTTGTGATTGGACGTCTTTGTCGAGTCGCGAAGCACGTCCTCTAGCGTCTGCAGCTCATATTTGCCGTAGACATCGAGATGCTCGGCCAAGAATTCGAATTCCGCCTGCGACGAGACGGCGGCAGGAGCAGACAGCGCGAGGTCGGAGAGCAGCACGGAGCGCGGAGTGTCGACCACCAGGGTGCCGGCAATGATGTCGCCAAGCCTTTGCCGGCGTCGGTTGGTGAAGGGGACGATGACCACCACCAGAAGCCAGAGGCTCGTCAGACCGTTTTCCCAGGCCGACTGCGTGCCGACCGAAGCCAAAAGGCCCATGGGGGCAAAAATCTCCACCTGTTTCATCAGGTTGCGTGCGGTCACCTGGTGCGGCGTGAGCCGCCGTCCGTCCATGTTGATAACGCGGATGCCCGTGATTCTTTTTCCGAGCGTGCGTCCGTTCCAGATGAGCTCCGAGAGAATGTAATAGGGGGTTTGCACCAAAAAACCGAGCATCATCAAGAGCATCGCCTCCGCCGTCATGGGCAGCACGCCTGTAAAGAGGATGGCGATAGAAACGATGAATATGATGATCGAGGTAAAGACGATGTCGAGGAATTGCGCGCCGAAACGGGTTCCGATCGAGGCAATGGCGAAGGTGATCGGGACGCCCTCCGGCGGGATGAACTGCTCGACCCGCTTGCCGTCCTTGTCTGTCCGGTTCATCGCACGGCCTCACGCGAAGCTGTGCTTTCGCGGCCTCCAAGCAGCAGCCAGCCCACCCAGAAGAGGCCCATCCCCCAGCCGATGACGATGCGCCAGAGCGGATCCTGTATCAGCTGGCGTAGGAACCCTTCGATGAAGGCTGCCACGACGAGCATCAGTGCTGCGAGGATGGCGAGCTTGACGGCATCATGCGCCTGGTGACGCAAGGCTTCCTTTCGCGTTCTGGCACCGGGAAGGAGAACAGCAAGTCCGAGCCTTGCCCCACCCGCGCAGGCAATGGCGATTGCCGCAAGCTCGGTCACGCCATGGATTGAGAGCCAGGCGAAGACGTCGTAACCCAGCCCCCTTTGATCAAACATGGCGAAAAACGCGCCGAGGATCAGACCATTATAAAAGGTCAGGATGAAGCTCGGCACCGACACGAACACACCCAGCGTGAAGATCAGGATGACGATGGTGGTGTTGTGGGAAAAGAGAAAGGCGGAAAATGCGGCCAGCCGGTCGCTGTCATGCCCTTCATCGCCATAGATGGTCGAGCGGAGGTAATCAGTCGAGGCATCAGGTGTGCGCTGGTCGGCCATCTCCGGCGGCACCAAGGTATAGAACCAGCTCGGGTCGTTGGTGCAGAGCCTGTATCCGGCCAGCGCGCCCAAAATGAGCGCCAGGAAGCCGATGAACAAAGGCAGGGCCGAGCGCCGCACGGCCTGGGGAATGCCGTGCAACAGCAGGCGCGACATCAGGCCGCCCAGGCTTTCCTGCGGAGCGTAGACGACGAGATAGGCCCGGGCACAGAGGCTTTCCAGATAGGCGATCAGGGCGCGATCGAGAGAAATATCGCGCGCCACGCTCAACGAGTTCATCGCCTGCCTGTATCCGGTGGCGAGATTGCGGACTTCATCATAGCCGAGCGTGGCCGCGCCCCCTTTCTCGGCACGCGTTACGAGTTCGTCCAGTTGACGCCAGTGCGCCTCGCGTTCCAGCCGGAAACGGGCCGAGCGAAGCGTATCGTTGTGGCTGGCGCTGACATTGACTGTCGCGCCCTTATCCATCCTGCCGTCGATACCGATATCCATTATATCATCTCACGGGATTTGATTTCGATGTAGCGCGCAATGAGATCCGAGGTCAGTGCCTCCGGCGTGCTGTCGAGGCAAAGCACGCCGAGACGCGCCAGCTTTTCCATGACGGCGCGCCTTTCGTGAAGGATCTGGCGCGCCGCGACCGAGCGAGCGACGGCATCGAGAGTCGTTTCCTCTGGTTCGATGAGCTTGGCCAGCATCGGATCGCGCAAGGCGACATAGACGACGAAGTGATGCCGGGCGAGCACCTGTATGTTCTCGATCATCACCTCCGCCGTGATGGTATCGACGAAATCGGAGAATATCACAATCAGCGAACGTCGCTTCAGGCGTCCCGACAGGTGGGTCAGTCCCAAGGTATGGTTGGTCTCCTGAGTTTCGTAGCGCAGCCCGGCGCACACCGTCTGCAGCCGCGGAAAGGCTGCGCGTCCGGGCAAGGCCGGCACGAACAGACGCGGACGGCTGTCGAAGCTGTAAAAACCCACAAGATCGCCGGCAAGGCCTGCGCCCCAGCACATGGCCAGCGCCGCATTGATGGCGCGATCGAGCTTTGTGAAGCCGGCAAGCTGCTCGGCCATCAGCCGTCCGGAATCGACGCAGAGGATGATCTGGTGGTTTCGCTCGGCCCTCATCTCGCGCACGACGAGACTGCGCATGCGCGCCGACCGCTTCCAATCGATGCTGCGCGGATCCATTCCGCTTACAAATTCACGCAGTTGGTGGAACTCCGATCCCTCGCCGCGCAACCGCAAATCCTTCTGGCCGGCCTCCAGCGGCAGGATCTGGGTCTTGATCGCTCCCGACAGCACCGGCGATATGTCGGGCTGGACGGCGATCTCTTTCCCGACGGGCATCTTCGCAATGATCTCGAGCAGCTTCAACCGCGATGGCCACTTCAGCCACAGCTCGTTGACCGCGTATCGTCCTCGCCGGGTCAGATGAAGGTCCAGAGAAGCCTTGACCTCCCCTTCTCCGGCACCCGATGCAGGGTTGAGCCATCTGATTTCGCCGATGACGAGTTCGGGAGCGAGATCGAGCCGGATTTCGATTTTCTGAGGCAGCGCGCCCTTTAGCGGCCGGATGCCGACCGTAAACGCGGTGGTGTGGCCGACAAAGCCTTGCGGCGGCAGATCGAAATCGATCGTCATCCTGCCAGCCAGGTTGGAGATGACCAGATCGGCGACCGTCAGGGCTGCAAGGGCAAGCCACATGAGGAGCAAGAGGTAGCTCATGTCGCGCCACCACACGCTGGTGAAGACCGTCACCGCGGCGGACATCAGAACGAGCGCGATCAGAGTGGAGGATGGCCGCATTTAACGGGGCGCATCCACGCGGTTCATGATATTGCGCAGCACCTCGTCCGGCGTGCGCCCGTCAATTTCCGCCGAGGGCGAAAGCACGATGCGATGGCGCAAGGCAGGCACCAGCAAGGCCTGGACATCGTCCGGCAAGCCGTAATCCCTTCCCTCGAAAGCCGCGCGCACGCGCACTGCCGATGCAACAGCGTCGGCCGCGCGGGTGGACGCGCCGTAGAGAATGTCGGGATCGGAGCGCGTGGCGCGCACAAGGTCGACGATATAGGTCAGGATCGTGCTGTCCAGATGGATGGCATCGATCAGCGCGCGGCCCTCGGCGAGTGCGGCACTCGTGACAAGCGGACGGATGCCAGCATTGCGCAGGTCTGATTTCAGCGCCTGCGTCGCGTGTTTGGACAGAATGGCAATTTCCGTATCGCGGCTGGGAAAATCGACGACAAGCTTGAACAGGAAGCGATCGAGCTGCGCTTCGGGCAGAGGATAGGTGCCTTGCTGCTCGATCGGGTTTTGTGTGGCAAGCACGAAGAAATCCGGCCCCAGGGAATAATCGATTCCATCAAGCGTGACCATCCGCTCGTTCATCGCCTGAAGCAAAGCCGATTGCGTCTTCGGGGGGGCGCGATTGATCTCGTCGGCCAGCAGAATGTCGGTAAAGACTGGGCCCTTGGTCAGGTGGAACTGATTTGTCTGGAAGTTGAAGAGATTGACGCCCAGAACATCACCGGGCATCAGGTCGGGCGTGAACTGGATACGTCGATATTGCAGCGCCATGGCGGCGGAGACAGACCGGGCCAGCAAGGTTTTGGCCGTGCCGGGCGGACCTTCGACAAGGCAGTGCCCGCCAGCGAAGATCGAGATCAGGACGAGATCGATGATCGCATCCTGCCCCTGCACCGCTTTGCCGATTTCACCACGAACCGCGGCGATAAGATCGCGAAATTCACCTAGATCCAAGGTCAATGCTCCCTGGAGCATGATGCCGAAAAGCGTAGGCGCTCTTCGGCATCATGCTCTAATTCTTTGATTTGGAAGAGGATTCAGATTTCAGGCCGACCGGCCTGAAATCATCCTGCTCCAGCGATTTTCTGAATGTCTCGAGATTGCGGTGCAGGCTCGCCCGCGTCATCAGATGTCCACGATCGATCAGCGCCTGCGCCGACGAATGCAATGCCTTCGCCGCCGCCGGATCGCGGCGCGCCAGGCGTTGAAACAGCCGCGCTATGCCGGCCTCGTTTCCGGCTCCGGGGCCGAAGAGCTGCTGCGCCTTGTCCGCAAGCAGATGCAGCACGAACTGCCCGGTCATCCGGCCATCATTGCCCGACAGGCGGAGCAGACGCGCCATCGCTTCGATCGCGGCGGTCTTCGACAGCTCGGTGTTTGCGGATGCCTCGGGCAAAGCCGGCCCGAAGCGATAGGCACCGCGCCAGAAGCAAATGGCCGCAACGACGATCAGCGCTCCCCAGATGACGGACAGCGGATAAGCGAAAAACCGCTTAAAATCGGAGGCCGAGCGCTCGTAAGTCCGGCCCTCATTCACCGGTTTCTCGCTATCCAAAGGCAAGCCGGCCGTATCCAGAAAGACCGGCCGTTTCTCGCCCGCGCCGCGCAACAGCGTGACGAGCGACACGGCAAAGGAGGCGTTATCGGCGAGAGCCAATCCGTGATTGTTCAGCAGGTCCGGATCCGACAGCAGATAGACGTTTGGGTCGTCCTCGCCACGCAGGAGCAGTGCACCCGACGCTGTGCCCGCGAGCTCCTCCCAACCGCTCGGGAGGCTCGATCGTTCGAAGGTTTGCGCCTGATAGAGGGCGATCTTGATGGGCTGGCCCGGTTTCAGCTGCGGCTGCGCCTCTGCAAAATCGGTGCTGCTGCGGGCGAAGCCAAAATCTGAATAACCGATCGTGTCGAGTTCGCCGCCGATATCGGCGAGATCGACCAGTCTCGATGTGCTGGCAACACCATCCGTCGACACGCTGCCGCGCCATTTCGGCAAAATGATCAGCGTCGGCAGCGCATAGCGGTTTGACTCCCGGATCGGGCTTTCCGGGCCTGCGTCATCCGCTTCCTCGTTTGCCTGAGGTGCGACAGCCTCGCCTTGGCCTATCGACAAGGGAATGATCCGCAGCGAGATTTCCGAACGTGCCCGGGCGACATGGGGATCGGATCGGACGACAGGTATACCCTTGGCTTGCAGCCACGATTCCAACCCCTTGTTGCCGAGCGGCGAGCGGTCGAAATCGCTGCCGCGCGACAGCGCAAAGACTGCCAGCGCCGCCAGCGCAAGCACCAGCCCCAGAAACAGAAGAGGCCCCGAGTTACGCATTGAGTTACGCATTGGGGGCCACCCTGCCTGATGACAGCAAGCCGCGCGCGGTCGTCAGAAGGACGCCGAAATGGCTCTCCGCAAGCGTGCGGCCGCCGTAATGAACGAGCTCCACTGCGGTCAGAAAATTTTCGAGGCGATCGCGGTCAGGCATATCGTCAGGCAGGCGGGCGAAAACGGCCCGTTCCGTATCCGAGCGGAAAAGCCGCGTTCCCGTCACGACAGCCGCGTGAAGCAGGCAATGTCTGAGCAGCAGGACCAGCGCCTGCCGGCGATCCGCCATGGCGGCAATGCGCTGCAGGAAGTCGCTCGGCTTTTCCTCGGCTTCGTCTGCGGATGTGCGCCAGCTTTCCGGCGCCTCCCCCTGCCGCTTGATGTCGCGTGGAGCAGACGAGAGCAAGACACCGCCATTTCCGAAGCGTATCCACAAGCCGACGGCCACGATGAGACCGACAAGCACGATGGCAACCGCCAGAGGACCGCTGACGATCGGCTCTCGCGGGATCATCAACGGCTGGCGTTGCGGCGACGATTTTGTCGTGTTCGATGCCGGCTCGGCTTTTGCAGAGGCGTCGCCATAGACGAGCGTGCAGCGCAATCCATTCTGCTGGCACTGCGCGGCATACTCGGCTCCAACGGCGCTCCTTTGATGATCGCCGCCAACCTGCTGACTGTCGCTGTCTTGCGCCCACGCGGGCGAAAGCTGTGCCGAGATGGCGAGCAACAGAGTCACCAGCGGGCCGAGATTGCGGATGATCATACTCTAGGCAAAGACCTCTACTCGCGCTTCAAGACGCAGCGGATCCGGCCCGAATTTGTTCGGACCTTCCGTGCCCGGAAGCAAGCAGATCACCAGGATCGCGATACCTGCAATGACATTGAGGTAAGGAACGAAGCCGCCGACGAACACCGCGAGATACCACCAAGCGGAAATATTTCGATCATGGAAGCGGCGAACCTGAAGAGCCACTTGTGGTAAAAACATTGCGAGCCAAGTCAATCCGCCGATGAACAGGAGGAGGCCGACTGGTGGCGGAACTCCGTCCCGGAAATCGGAAAAGCTCGAGGTAACAAGGCAAACGATTCCGATCGCGAACAGCACCGCGAAATAGAATAAAACAAACCACCAATATTCCGACCGGGAGGCCCTGCCCGAAAAAGTTGCATATTTCTGCACAAGAGCCGTCCCAACAGCTTCAGTGAACCCCAACTCGATGCCCCCGTTCTGCGTGCTGCGCGTCTGCTATTGTCTCACCACGGTCGTCGAGCGACAGTAGCTGCGGCTGAAAAACAGCTACAATTCAAACGTAGAAATTGCAATAAGTCGGTTACGTCGGCTCGTTATTTTCAAAGCAATGATTAACGCGTATTTGTCACCTCGGTGACGAGGTGGACGTGAAGGTCCCCGACCTGCTGGGGAAGAATTCAACCCGTTTAACTTGCTTTTTAGCCTTATGCGGCCGACTGCATGACAAGCGATTGATGGCAGTGCACCCCGGCGAGTACACCTGAGGCGGAGGCGAGCGCGGCATTGTGCATGGCGCTTGCCGCATCGCCGGCGGCGAAGACACCCTTGACGATGGTTTCCTTGTTGTCGCCGATACGGATGACCGGTCCAAACGGCCCGTCGTCGAAGGCGCAGCCGAGCTGTTCGGCAACTGGGCTCGCCATCGTCGTTTTCGGCGCGACGAAGACGGCATCGAGCGGCAGGATGCGGCCATCGGCGAGGCGAACCGCCTCAAGCTTCGGATTGTCGCCCAACAATTCCACGATAGGGCTGCGTTCGATCCGGACGCCACGGGCAGTCAGCTTCACCAATTGCTCTTCATCGGGCTCGAATAGCGCCTGGGTGAAAAAGGTCGTTGCACCCCAATCCGGGATCATCATGGCAGAATGGGCCGAATGCGGATGGTTCGCGAGCACGCCGAGCTTGCCGCCGCTCACCTCAAAACCGTGGCAATAGGGGCAGTGCAGCGCGGAGCGGCCCCATCGCTCCTGCAGCCCGGGAATTTCGGGCAGCGTGTCGCTGACGCCGGTTGCAAGCACGATACGCGCGGCTCGTTCTTCGCCGCCGTCTTCGGTGCCGACGATGAACGCGTCACCATCGCTGTGCGCCCGGACGACTTTTCCCTCGCGGATGGTGATGGTCGGATAAAGCGAAAGCTGCCGTTTTCCCTCCCCCATGATTGCTGCCGGCGTCTGGCCATCCTGGCCGAGGAAGCCATGCGAGGCTTCAGAAAAACGATTGCGCGGCGCGCCGGCATCGACGAGCAGCACGCGCCGCCGCGCTCGGGCCAGCTGCATGGCGGCCGACAGGCCGGCAAAATTTCCGCCGATGACGATGGCTTCGAACGACATGGAACTCTCCTTTGATATAATTCATGCCTCAACATAAGTTACATGAGTTGCCGCCGTCAAGCATCATGTTACTTGTCTTGTTACGATCCGCTTGCGATAATGGCCTGTTCGATCGACAGGAAGAGAACCATGCGCAATGACAGCCGCCTTTCACGCATGCTGCACGTGCTGATCCACATGGATAAGCATCAGCATTCGGCGACCTCCGACATAATTGCAAAGATGCTGAACACCAATCCCGTCGTCGTCCGCCGCACCATGGCCGGCCTTCGCGAACAAGGCTACGTCCGCTCCGAAAAAGGCCATGGCGGCGGCTGGACGCTGGTGCGTCCCTTGTCTGACATTACCCTGCTCGACGTCTACCGCGCCATCGGCGAGCCACATCTCTTCGCCATCGGCCCGGCCGACGACCAGCCGCAATGCCTGGTGGAACAGGCGGTGAATGTCGCCCTCGGCGACGCGATGAAAGAAGCCCAGGCCCTGCTGCTGCGGCGATTGGACAGCGTGACGCTGGACAAAATCGCGGCCGACTTCGAGGCGAAACTGGCCACGCGCCCGGCCACATCCTATTCCTGCGCCTCCTGAGCGGGACGGCCGCGTCTGCTCGCAAGCGCACAAGGTGTGTCGATTCCGCATCACTTTCCGTCAGGTTGCAAATATCCGCTTGGCAACAGCGAATTGGTTCGGTAGAAAACGCTCACCGCTTTAGATCGAACAAGGGAGGCGTTGCATGACACCAGCATTCATCGAAGCCTTCCGATGTGGCATGTCCCGACGCTAGGTCATTGCCATTCGCGGCCCGCCTCGGGGCGCCACATGCGGTTTTCTCTTCCTTCATAGCCCGATTGATCGACGGGATCATTTCGTCTCCCGCTCGGGCTGTGCCGTCTAACTCTCGATTTTGAGGACCGGTTGCCGAAAGACGGGCCGGGCTGGTTAAAATGACTCGCAAGAAGCTCGATTTCCGCGCCGATGCCTATCGCAACGTGCTCGGCTTTGTCTTTCAACACTGGCGCCATCGGCGTGGTTTGGTGAGCCTTATTGTCGTGCTGGTGATATCAAGCACGCTCGCCGAAGTCATGGTGCCGGTGTTCTCAGGCCGGATCGTCGATGCCATCGCCGGCGGCAATGCGGCTGATGAGGCGCTCAGTGCCTTTGTCGTCGTCGTCGCTCTGGGCATGACCAGCGTGGCGCTGCGCTGGTTCATCTTCAACGGCATTATCCGGCTGACGCTGCGCACCATGGCGGATGTGGTCAATAACGGCTTCCACAAGGTGCAGCGGTTCTCGACCGACTGGCACGCCAACAGCTTCGCCGGTTCGACGGTGCGCAAGATCACCCGCGGCATGTGGGCGCTCGACTCGCTCAACGACCTGCTGCTGGTCGCCCTGCTGCCCTCCATCGTCATGCTGGTCGGCGCCAGTATCGTGCTCGGCAGCTACTGGCCGGTCATGGGCCTGATCGTGGCCGCGGGATCGCTGATTTACATCGGCGTGACCGTGGCGCTTTCCATGGGCTTCGTGTCGCCGGCGGCAAGGCTTGCCAATGCCTGGGACACCAAGCTCGGCGGTGCGCTGGCGGATGCCATCAGCTGCAATGCGGTGGTCAAAGCCTTCGGCGCCGAAAACCGCGAAGAGGCACGTTTGCGCCACGTGCTGGCCAAATGGGACAGCCGTACGCGACGGACCTGGAAGCGCGGCACGGCGAGCGGCACGATCCAGGGCTTCATGATGGTTTCCATGCAGGCCGGCATTCTGGGAACGGGCCTGGTCATGTGGCGGCAGGGGCTGGCGACGCCTGGCGACATCACCTTCGTGCTGGCCATGTTCTTCGTTCTGCAAGGCTATCTGCGCAATGTCGGCCAGGACATCCGCAATCTGCAGCGGGCCGTCAACGACATGGAAGAGCTGGTGCTGCTCGACAAGATGCCGCTCGGCATCGAGGACAGGCCGAACGCCACGCCGATCAGGATTGGCGAAGGCGAGATCGTCTTCGATCGCGTCACCTTCCAATATGGCGCTCATCCAACCCCGCTTTATGAGGACTTTTCCGTCACCATCAAGCCGGGTGAGCGCGTGGGGCTTGTGGGGCATTCGGGCTCGGGCAAGACGACTTTCGTCAAGCTGATCCAGCGCCTCCACGACGTGACGTCGGGCTCGATCCGCATCGACGGGCAGGATATTGCGGGGGTCAGGCAATCAAGCCTGCGCGGCCAGATCGCCATCGTGCAGCAGGAGCCCATCCTGTTCCACCGCACGCTGGCTGAGAACATCGCCTATGGCCGGCCGAATGCCTCGCGCCGCGAGATCGAGCAGGCGGCGAAACAGGCGAGCGCCCACGACTTCATTATGGACCTTCCCAAAGGCTATGAGACGATGGTGGGAGAGCGCGGCGTCAAACTGTCGGGCGGCGAGCGGCAGCGTGTCGCCATTGCCCGGGCTTTCCTCGCCGATGCGCCGGTGCTGATCCTTGACGAGGCGACGTCGAGCCTCGACAGCGAGAGCGAAGTTCAGATCCAGCAGGCCATGGAACGCCTGATGAACGGCCGCACCACGCTTGTCATCGCGCACCGGCTGTCGACGGTCAGGGCGCTGGACCGGCTACTGGTCTTCGACAAGGGAAATATTGTCGAAGAAGGCGACCACCAGGCGCTGATCCGGCTTAACAACGGCATCTATCGCCGGCTGTTCGAACGGCAGGCGCTGGAACTGACCAAGGGTCTGGTGGCGTGAACCGTAATACGCCAGGGCTGATGCTCTGGCGTATTACGTCCTGCGATAAAGGAAATAACGGCCTTCCTTGATGCCATCCGGCAGCGGTAGTGCCATCAGCTCGGGATGCTCCAGCGGCAGACCGCTGACGGCGATGCCGTTTTGGGCGAGCACGCCGGCGATCAGCTGTGGCAGCCAGGTCAGCGTCACCGCGTCGATCTCGTCATGACCGGTGCCGATATCGGCATGGGCAAGGGCTGCGCCGATACCGATAAAGGCCTGGCCGGACTCGCGGATATTGCCGGTCACCATGTCTTCTGCCTCTGGTGTCGAAGCCGAATAGGAACGGACTTCCCAGTCGAAGGCGACGATGCGCCGGCCGGGAAAGTTCTCGCGCAGGTGATCATAGGTGCGGCCGTTGCCGAGGCCGAATTCCAGCACCGGGCCTTCGATTTCGCCCACCAGATCGATGATCGAATTCAAAATGTCGCGTTGGGCCGTCAACCGGCGAATGAAGCTGTCGAGGCGGCTCATCGAAATCCGTATCCGTGATGAAAATCGTGAGCGCGTGCTAACACATGAAACCTTGCCAAGTCGATTGCCGTAAATGGGAATTGGCGTTGCAGTGGCAACATGGGTCTGTGCTAAGCTGGACGATATGAAAACCGTGACCGACGAAGATTTCTTTGCCGCCGTGCCGCTCTTCAGCGAATTCGCGGGCGTGACCGATGCTGCCAACTACCGGCCACTGCCGGACGGTTGGGTGCTGGCGCTGGCCGACATCGTCGGCTCGACGCCGGCGATCGCCGCCGGCCGTTACAAGGACGTCAACATGGCGGGCGCCAGCGTCATATCAGCGGTGTTGAATTCCGTCGGCAAGGGCGATTATCCCTTCGTCTTCGGCGGCGACGGCGCGCTGATTGCGCTTCCGGGTTCGCTGGAGAAACAGGCGCGCGACGCCCTTGCCGCCGTGCAGATCTGGGTCGACGAGGATTTGGGCCTGACGCTGCGCATCGCCATCGTGCCGGTCGCAGATACCCGCGCCGAGGGCCTCGACGTCCGCGTCGCGCGTTACTCCGCAAGCCCCCACGTCACCTATGCGATGTTCTGGGGCGGCGGCACCAGCTGGGCCGAAAAACAGATGAAGCTCGGCCGGTACGGCGTTGCCCGCGCAGCCCCGGGAACGCGCCCCGATCTCAACGGCCTTTCCTGCCGCTGGAGCCCGATCGACGCCAGGCACGGCGAGATAGTCTCGATCATCGCGGTTCCCGGCGAAGGCCGGCCGGGGCAGGAATTCCGGGACCTTGTCAACGGCATCGTCGCCATCACCACCGAGCAGAACCGGGACAGCCACCCGGTGCCGGCGGATGGCCCGAACCTTGCCTTCTCGCTGCACGGCATCAACCGCGAGGCCAAGGCCACCGCGCCGGCTGGCCGGCGATTGCGGCAGAAGCTCATCATCTTCCTGCAGCTCGCCATCACGGTCGTGTGCTACAAGCTCGGCATTCCACTCGGCCGCTTCGACGCCCGCCGCTACAAGCGCGACGTCGCCGGCAATTCCGATTTCCGCAAGTTCGATGACGGGCTGAAGATGACAATCGACGTCGACGCCGAACATCTGAAGCGGATCGAGACGCTACTGGAAGCGGCGCGGGCCAAGGGCATCGCCCGCTATGGCCTGCATCGGCAGGCCTCGGCGCTGATGACCTGCTTCGTGCCGACGCCGATCTCGCGCGACCACATGCATTTCATCGACGGTGCATCAGGCGGTTATGCCGTGGCTGCGAGCCGGATGACCGGCAAATCGCTTTCGACAGCGCCGCAGGTCATTTGAGACGCGCAGCGACGGCAAACCCGCCGCTTTGACGGCGGCGGGCTGATCTCATCTTGGTTCATGCAACGATTTATCGGGAACGGCAACGACCGGTGCGTGTGGTTTCCTTGTCGCCGTCATCGTAGGCAATGCCGATCTTCTCGCCGCCAAGCGAGGTGATCTTGCCTGCATACCAATCGCCGGCGCCCTTGTAGTTGCACTCGACCTTCATCCCGATAACCCAGTTGTAAGGGCGCACGTCGCTCAAAGGAACAGTTTCCTTATCGCCGTCATCATATCGGATGGTGACCTTCCCGCCGGAGGTGTTGTCGATAACGCCAGGGAACCAATAACCGGCCCCCTTGTAGTTTCCGAGAACCCAGTCGCCCTTCGTCTGCGCAGATGCAACAGAAGCGCCGGAGCACATAACACCGATGGCGATAGCCGCAGCAACAAAACTCTTCAAGATATTCCTCCCTCGGAACTAGTCCAATCCGCCCCGAAATGGTTGTGGCGAGCTCGGAATGCTTAGAGTGTAGGGATGAAGTTTGCCTTAACGAAAGAAATCTGCGCGGATTAATACTTAGAGTTGCTGTATAATTCCTTAAATCGATTTCGATTAAAGACGCGTCCCGCCATGCTTGATGACGTGATCGGCCGAGAGGCCGAGGCGGTTGAAGACGTTGCGTGTGTCGATGATCTCGATCACCAGCAATCCGCCAGACGCTATTTTTCGTAATGAAATCGGCACTGGATGATTTCCAACTGCTGGTTGGAGCCCTTGCCTGTGACGCAGTACACGAGTCGATGCTCTCCAAGGATGCGCCTTGACCAGAATCCGGAGAGGTCGCCCTTCAGCGGCTCCGGCTTTCCAAGACCTTTAAAGGGTGACCTTTTTGCATCCTTGAGCATTTCGTTGATTTTTTCGACCAACTTCTGGTCGCTCTTCTGCCAGTATTCGTATTCTTCCCAGGAATTCGGGGTCCATAGCAGCTTCATGTCAGAGAGTTGGATCGCTCTCGATCACCTGGCCCTTGCGAAGCTGTCCGATACTTTCGCGCATCCGGGCAGAATTGGCAGGCGTCGAGAGCAGGTGCAGCGTCTCTTGCATACTCTCGTATTCGCTTTCGGCAATGAGGACCATTGCTTCCGAACCTTGACGGGTCACGAGCAAAGGAGCCCGAGAAGACAGGACCTGATCGAAATAGGTTGCAATGTTCTGCCGGAACTCCGTCAAACGAACATGTGCCATCGAGCATCCTTTCCTGGCCACCAATGTACGTATATATGTACATATTCAAAAGTCAAATAGGCCGTCGTGTTTCCGTCACGCCTTGATGACGTGATCGGCCGAAAGGCCGAGCCGGTTGAAGACGTTGCGCGTGTCGATGATCAGCGCGGCGCTTTTTGCGAGCGTCGCATAATCCACCCTGTCGTGATCGGTCGCGACCAGCACCGCATCGTAGCCGGCAATGGTATCAGACGTCAGCGTCACCGATTTGCGGCCCTTCAGCGCCTGGTATTCGCGCGTCGGCGGGATCTCGGCGACGAAGGGATCATGATAATCTGCGTGTCCGCCACGCTCCTCGATGATCTCGATCAGCCGCAGCGACGGGCTCTCGCGGATATCGGCGACGTTCTTCTTGTAGGCGAGCCCGAGCACCAGCACCCTGCTGCGGCTCAATGCCTTGCCGGCTCGGATGTCGAGGGCTTCGGCGAGCTTGCCGACGACATAACGCGGCATTGCCGAATTGATCTCGCCGGCAAGCTCGATGAAGCGGGTCGGCAGCTCGTATTCGCGCGATTTCCAGGTGAGATAGAAGGGATCGATCGGGATACAATGGCCGCCGAGGCCGGGGCCGGGATAGAAGGGCATATAGCCGAAGGGCTTGGTCTTAGCCGCGTCGATGACCTCCCAGACGTCGATGCCCATGGCCGCATAGACGGTCTTCAGCTCGTTGACGAGGGCGATATTGACCGAGCGGAAGATGTTTTCGGTAAGCTTCACGGCCTCGGCCGTCGCATTCGAAGAGACGGGAACGACGGACGATACCGCCGCACCATAGAAGGCCTTCATCAGCGCCAGCGCCTCAGGCCCGTCGCCGGCGACGACCTTCGGGATCGTGGCAGTATGATAATGCTGGTTGCCGGGATCCTCGCGTTCCGGCGAGAAGCCGACGAAGAAGTCCGATCCGGATTTCAACCCGGCGCCTTCGAGAATGACCTTCACCACATCGTCAGTCGTGCCGGGATAGGTGGTCGATTCCAACACGACGAGCTGACCGGGGCGCAGGTGCTGGGCGATCGAGCGCGACGTCGCCTCGACGAAGGAAAGATCGGGATCGCGATGTTTGGTGAGCGGCGTCGGTACGCAGATGATGATGACGTCGCAGGCGGCAAGACCGGCGAAATCGGTCGTCGCCTGGAAGCGTCCCGCATCGATCTCGGCGGCCAGCACCGCGTCGCTGACTGCGTCGATATAGGAGCGGCGGGCATCGAGCGCCACCATCTTCCCGGGATCGATGTCGAAGCCGGTGACCGCAAAGCCGCTGCGCGCCACCGCCATCGCCAGCGGCAGGCCGACATAGCCGAGGCCGATGATGCCGGCGCGAGCCGTGCGGGTTTCGATCTTCTGCAAAAGCGTATCGAAGGAGGAGCTGGCCAAGGCGGGATCTTTCAAACGGAGAAGAGAAGGCTGATCTAATGCATGATCCAGGCAAATTAAACCCGGACGCCGATCTTCCTCTTATCGCCGGCGATGCTGCTGTCCTGTTCGCGCCCGTGGCTGCCCCTCACTCGGCTGCCGCCACCCCCAGTCGGGTCGGTGCCCGTAGGGCGGACGATGGGCTGACGAAGCCCGCGTAAAAATCGCAGCGGCGCTCATATTCCTGGCTGGCCTTGCTCCAGAACTCACCCCACCCTCCGTCTTCCTCGGGCTTGACCCGAGGACACGGCGGCGTGGGGAGCGCGTTTTTGCCAAACTCACCGTTGGCGCAGCGGATGATGCGTCACACCTCCTGGCGCCGATCTGCTAAAAGGACAGCACCCTTAGCCGGGTGTGGCGGAAATGACTCAGGCCGTGCCCTTCGCTGCAACTTGAGCGCACAAAAAAATCCCGATCCCATTGTTTCGCATTTGCAGCATCCCTATTTTGACTTTTGATAAATGAACCACCGAGAAAGGACTTCCCGTCCGATCCCCCAGCCGGGGAGATGAGGGGGCGCCGCTGCCGGGCTCTCGGCAGATCGTTGACAAATAATACCGCTCGTACATCCTGACTTCCTTGTGACCTGCGCATGACAATGTGCCGGCCGAGGGATTTTTTCTCTTGGGGATGGCGTGCCTTATGAGGATCATACCGAGAATGAGCACGATCGAATCCAGCGTGTCCTCCATCCTGTTGGACCGGGTCGCTGAATGGCTGACGAACTCTTCGCTGGCCGGAGACGAGCTTGAAAACATCGTCCGCGGTTTCTGCGAAAGGCTCACCGCTGCGGGCCTGCCGCTCGCGCGCGTGCATCTTTCTTTTTCGATGCTGCATCCGCTCTACGATGCGCTCAGCTTCACCTGGCGGCGCGCCAGCGGCGTCACCATCGAGGGCTTCCGCATGCCCGCCGGGCAAAAGCCGGACCGCTTCCTGCAGAGCCCGTATTATTACCTGCTCGACAACAATCTGCAGCATATCCGCCGCCGGCTGATGCAGGAAGGGCCGAACGAATTCCCGATTTTCGAGGACCTGCGCAAGGACAGCATCACCGATTACCTCGCCTTCGTGCAGCCCTTCGGCGATGGCTCGGTGCAGGGCATGATGGGTTCCTGGTCGACGGACCATAACACCGGCTTTTCCGACGACATGATCGACGCGCTGCTCAGGATGCAGAACCATCTGGCGGTCGCCGCCAAGATGGCAGTGCTCGGCAAGCTCGCCAACAACATGCTGACCACCTATCTCGGCGGCGACGCCGGCAAGCGGGTACTGAACGGCCAGATCCGCCGCGGCGACGGTGAGACGATCCGCGCGGCGCTGGTCATGGGCGACATGCGCGAATCCACCATGTATGCCGAAAAGGAAGGCCGACAGGCCTATATCGACACGCTGAACCAGTTCTTCGACGCGATCGCCGCCCCGTTTAACCGTAATGGCGGCGAGATCCTGAGTTTCCTCGGCGACGGCTTCCTCGCCGTCTATCCCTGTGGACGTCACAAGGACCCATCGAAAATTGCCTGCGAGGCGGCTCTTTCGGCCGTCCATCAGGCGCAGGCGCGGGTCGCCGAGCTCAACAGGGACCGCGAGCAGAAGGGCCTGACCAGGGTCGGCTACGGCATCGGCCTGCATGTCGGCAACGTCATGTTCGGCAATGTCGGCCTCAAGGACCGCCTGACCTTTTCGGCCTTCGGCTCGGCGGTCAACGAGGTGCAACGTCTGCAGATCCTCACCAAGAAATACGGCCGCGAGGTCGTCGCCAGCCAGGCTTTCGCCGGCTATTGCGGCGGCGAATGGACGACGCTCGGCGAAGAGAAGCTGCGCGGCATCCGCCAGAAGGTGACCGTGCTGCAGCCGCGCGCGCCGGCGCCGGCGATCAACGTCGACGAGAGCTTCCGCGAGGCCGTGCAGAACGGACTTTCAGAAGCCGAGCAGGTCATTCTCCTGCATCGCGACGCCAAGAATCAGGTCAAGCGCACCAGCATGGAGAAATTCATCCAGTAAGAGCTTACAACCCCTGTCATAATCTGCGCGTCTCGCCCGGGGAACTTCGGCGGGACGTGGGGGTTTTTCTATGATTGTCATCAACTGGACACCCCGTTTGCGGTACGATAGTGTGCCTTAACGGGAACATAGAAGACTGGGGAATTTCATTGGTATGGCGTCTGCAGCGGATCTGTTGCGTATTGAAAATCTCGACGTCTCCTTCTCGGTTTTCGGTGACCGGCTACGCGTCGTAAAGCAAGCCAATCTTCGCATTCTTCCGGGCAAGGTCACCGCTCTCGTTGGTGAATCCGGCTCGGGAAAATCGGTGATCAGCCAGTCGATCATGGGCATCCTGCCCAATCCGGCCAAGGCCTCGGGCAGCATCCTTTTCACCGATCCGCTCGACGGCAGCACGACCGATATCCTGTCCTTTCCGCGCGACAGCGAGGAAATGCGCGACTTGCGCGGCCGCCGCATGGCGACGATCTTCCAGGAGCCGATGACCTCGCTCTCGCCGCTGCATACGATCGGCAATCAGATCAGCGAAGTGCTGCTGATCCATACCGAAGCCGACAAACAGGAAGCCCGTGAAAAGACCGAGGAGATGCTTGGCCTTGTCGGCTTCTCCAATCCACATCGCACCTACGACATGTATCCGTTCGAACTGTCCGGCGGCATGCGCCAGCGCGCGATGATCGCCATGGCGCTGATCTGCAAGCCGGCGCTGTTGATCGCCGACGAGCCGACGACGGCGCTCGACGTGACGATCCAGGCGCAGATCCTGGAACTGCTCCGCGAGCTGCAGGCCAAGCTCGGCATGGCGATGCTGTTGATCACCCACGATCTCGGCATCGTCGCCAACATGGCCGACGAGGTGGTCGTCATCTATCACGGCGAGATCATGGAAGCCGGGCCGGTCGAGGATATCTTCCGCAATCCGCAGCATCCCTATCTCAAGGGCCTGATGGCCGCCGTTCCGCATTTCGACATGAAACCCGGCGAGCGGCTGAAAGCGCTGCGCGATGTAACGGTCAATCTCGAGTCCCTGGTCGGCAAGAAAAAGCCGCTCCAGGCGGAGGCGCCGGGCATCCTGCTGTCCGTCGCCAATCTCTCGAAGACCTACAAGACGCGCAAGCGCAGTTTCTTCGGCAAGCACGAAGCCACCATCTTGCGCGCCGTCGACGACGTCAGCTTCGACATCCGCCGCGGCGAATGTCTCGGCCTGGTGGGCGAGTCCGGCTGCGGCAAGACGACGCTCAGCAAGATCCTGATGCGCGCCATCACGCCGGACAGCGGCGCGGTGGTGTTCAACGACGGCAAGGAGGTCGTCGACGTCCTCTCCGTCAAAGGCTCAGAATTGCAGGACATGCGGACCAAGATCCAGATGGTGTTCCAGGATCCGGTCTCCTCGCTCTCGCCGCGCATGACGGTGCGCAACATCCTGAGCGAACCTCTCGAGATCCATGACCGCGGCGACAGTGACGAGCGCAAGCGCAAGGTCGAAGGGCTGATGGCGGCAATCGGCCTCGACAAGCGTTATCTCAGCCGTTACCCGCACAGTTTTTCGGGTGGCCAGCGCCAGCGCATCGGTATCGCGCGGGCGCTCGCGCTCGGCCCAAAGCTCGTCATCCTCGACGAGCCGGTCTCGGCGCTTGACGTCTCCGTGCAGGCACAGATCCTCAACCTGTTGAAGGACCTGCAGAAGGAACTGGGGCTTACCTATCTGTTCATTTCGCACAATCTCGCCGTCGTCGACTATATGGCCGACCGCATCGCGGTGATGTGCAAGGGCCGCATCGTCGAGATTGCGCCGCGCGAGATCATCCTGCGCGATCCGGTGCACCCCTATACGAAATCGCTGCTCGCCGCCGTCCCCTTCCCCGATCTCGACCGGCCGCTCGATTTCAAGGCGCTCAGGGAAAACGGCGCCGCCGACAAGCAGAACTGGGGGGCGACCTTCACCGCCGAGCATGACGACGCTTCCGAACTTGCCTATGCCGACCTCGGCGACGGTCATTTGGTGCGCGCCCGCAAGGGCGCCGGTGCCAAGGAGTTGCGCTGATGGTGACGCGTCGCACGTTTCTCGGCGGCCTCGTCGGCGCGGCGATCGCGCCCACGGTGCTTCGCGCCGGACAGGTCGGCGAGCCGGAATTCCTGAAGGAGCGGCTGACATCAGGCAGCTTGCCGCCGATGGCCGAACGCATTCCCGTCCGCCCACGCATCGTCAATCTGAAGGAGATGGGGCTCGAACCCGGGGCCTACGGCGGCACGGTGCGCACCATCATCGGCAGCCAGCGCGACATCCGCTTCATGACGATCTACGGCTATGCCCGCCTCGTCGGTTACGACAAGCACCTGCAGTTCCAGCCGGATATCCTGGCCGGTTTCCAGTCCGAGGACGACACGGTCTTCACCTTCACGCTGCGCGAGGGCCATAAATGGTCCGACGGCCAGCCGTTCACGGCCGACGATTTCCGTTACTGGTGGGAAGACGTCATCCTGAACGACAAGCTGACACCGGGCGGCGGCGCGCTCGAGCTTCGCCCGCACGGCAGCCTGCCGCGCTTCGAGGTGCTCGATCCGCTGACGGTGCGCTACACCTGGGAAAAACCCAACCCGATGTTCCTGCCGACGCTGGCGGGGCCTCTGCCGCTCGTCATCTGCGGCCCCGGTCATTATCTCAAGCAGTTCCACAAGAAATTCCAGCCGGACCAGGCGAAGATGGACGAGCTGATGAAGACCTATCGCGTCAAGAAATGGCAGGATCTGCACATCAAGATGGCACGCTCCTACCGTCCGGAAAATCCCAACCTGCCGACGCTCGATCCCTGGCGCAATACGACGGCGCTGCCGTCCGAGCAGTTCGTCTTCGAGCGCAACCCGTTCTTCCATCGCGTCGACGAGACCGGCAGGCAGCTCCCCTATCTCGACCGTTTCATCCTCAACGTCTCCTCCTCGTCGATCATCGCCGCCAAGGCGGGAGCCGGCGAAGCCGACCTGCAGGCGACCGGCATCGATTTCAACGACTACACATTCCTGAAGGAGGCCGAGAAGCGCTTCCCGGTGAAGGTCGACCTCTGGAAGCTGGCGCGCGGCTCGCGCATCACGCTGCTGCCCAACCTCAACTGCGCCGACGAGGTGTGGCGCGGCCTCTTCCGCGATGTGCGACTGCGCCGGGCGCTGTCGCTGGCAATCGACCGGCACGAGATCAACATGGTCGCCTTCTACGGCCTCGGCACCCCGAGCGCCGATACCGTCCTGCCCGACAGCCCGCTCTTCAAGCAGGAATATGCCGATGCCTATG
This sequence comes from Rhizobium changzhiense, assembly GCF_013087625.1. Classification (NCBI taxonomy): domain Bacteria; kingdom Pseudomonadati; phylum Pseudomonadota; class Alphaproteobacteria; order Hyphomicrobiales; family Rhizobiaceae; genus Rhizobium; species Rhizobium changzhiense. The sequence continues at coordinate 375,150 of NZ_JABFCQ010000006.1, read as the reverse complement.
TGAAGTTCGATGCCGACGAGGCCAATCGCCTGCTCGACGAACTCGGCCTGAGCAAGCGCGGCGACGACGGCATCCGGCTGCTGCCGGACGGGCGGCGCGCCGAGATCACCGTCGAGACCGCCGGCGAGAGCAATCTCGACACCGACGTGCTGGAACTGGTGCACGACCACTGGGCCAATATCGGCCTGGCGCTCTATACGCGCACCTCGCAGCGCGACGTCTTCCGTAACCGCGCCATGAGCGGCTCGATCATGATGTCGATCTGGTACGGCCTCGACAATGGCGTGCCGACGGCCGACATGTCGCCCGCCGGACTTGCGCCGACGCTCGACGATCAGCTGCAATGGCCGCTCTGGGGCATGCACTACCTCTCGGCCGGCCAGGAGGGCGTCGCACCCGACCTGCCGGAGGCAGCCGAACTGGTCGACCTGCTCAGCCAATGGGGGACGGCGGCGAAATTCGAAGAGCGCCAGGTGATCTGGCACAAGATGCTGTCGCTCTATACGCAGCAGGTATTCTCGATCGGCCTCATCAACAGCACGCCGCAGCCGATCCTTCGCGCCGCCAAGCTGCAGAACCTGCCGGCGAGAGCGCTCTACGGCTTCGATCCCACCTCCTATCTCGGCGTCTACATGCCGGATGCATTCTGGTACAAGGAGGCCTGAGGCGTGCTCAGATACATTCTCTGGCGCATCGCCGCCATGGTGCCGACGCTCTTCGTCATTTCGGCGCTGGTCTTCACCATCATCGAGCTGCCGCCGGGCGACTTCTTCGAGAGCCAGATCGCCGAGCTGCGTGCCTCCGGCGAGACCGCCAATCTCCAGGAAATCGAGGAGATGCGCCAGCAATACGGCTTCGACAAGCCGGAGATCGTGCGCTATTTCTATTGGGTCGGCGGCATGCTGCACGGCGATTTCGGCTATTCCTTCGAATACCAGCTGCCGGTCTCCGATGTGGTCGGCGAGCGGCTCTGGCTGACGATCCTCGTCTCCTTCACGACGATCCTGCTCACCTGGCTGATTGCCTTTCCGATCGGCATCTATTCGGCCACGCATCAGTACAGCTGGGGTGATTACGGGCTGACCTTCCTCGGCCTGATGGGCATCGCCATTCCGAATTTCATGCTGGCGCTGATCCTGATGTATTTCGCCAATATCTGGTTCGGCGTTTCGATCGGCCATTTGATGGACCAGCAATATATCTCGGCGCCGATGAGCTGGGAGAAGGCACGATCGATCCTCTCTCACCTCTGGATCCCGGTCATCATCGTCGGCACGGCGGGAACGGCCGGCATGATTCGGCGGCTGCGCGCCAACCTGCTCGACGAGATGCAGAAGCAGTATGTCGTCACCGCTCGCGCCAAGGGCCTGCCACCGCTGAAGGCCCTGGTCAAATATCCGCTGCGCATGGCGCTCAACTTCTTCGTCGCCGATATCGGCTCGATCCTGCCGTCGATCATCTCCGGCGCCGAGATCGTCGCCATCGTGCTGTCGCTCGAGACGACCGGGCCGATGCTCATCAAGGCGCTGCAGAGCCAGGACATGTATCTCGCCGGTTCCTTCCTGATGTTCCTGGCCTTCCTCAATGTCATCGGCGTGCTGATCTCCGACATCGCGCTCGGCTTCCTCGATCCCCGCATCCGTCTGCAAGGCAGGAGCACCAAATAATGTCGCCCCTTCCCGCACCCGGCGCGCCGCTTCCGCACTACGTCTCCACAGCTCCTTTCGATCCGCTTGCGACCGAATCGATGACGGCCGCGCAATCGCGCATCCATCTCGCCTCGCAGAAAAAGCTGATGTGGTGGAAGTTCAAGCAGCACAGGCTCGCCTTGATCTCCGGCATCTTTCTCGCCGTCGTCTACCTGATGATCCTGATCGTCGAGTTCCTGGCGCCCTATGGCCTGCACACCCGCAATGTCGATTTCATCCATGCGCCGCCGCAGCGCGTCCACTTCTTCGACAAGGGCAGCTTCGTCGGTCCCTTCGTCTACGGCCGCAGCATGGCGCTCGATCTCGACACGCTGCACCGGGTCTATACCGACAGGCCGAACGACGTGCAGCCGATCCGTTTCTTCTGCCGCGGCGATGCCTATAAATTCTGGGGCCTCGTCGCTTCGAACTATCATCTCGTTTGCCCGGCGATCGGCGGCCAGATGTTCCTGCTCGGTACCGACCGGCTCGGCCGTGACGTCCTCTCACGCATCCTCTACGGGGCGCGGATATCGCTGACGATCGGTCTGATCGGCATTTCGATCAGCTTCGTGCTCGGCATCGTCATCGGCGGCCTTGCCGGTTATCGGGGCGGCGTTTTCGATCTCATCGTCCAGCGCCTGATCGAAGTGCTGCAATCGCTGCCGAGCCTGCCGCTGTGGATGGCGCTGGCCGCCATCATGCCGGTGACGTGGAGCCCGATCGTCATCTATTTCGGAATCACCGTCATCCTCGGCATCATCGACTGGACGGGGCTGGCGCGTGCCGTGCGCTCCAAGCTCCTGGCGCTGCGCGAGGAGGATTATGTCCAGGCCGCGCAGCTGATGGGCGCCAGCACGCCGCGCATCATCGGCCGGCATCTGGTGCCGGGCTTCATGTCGCATCTCATTGCCTCGGCGACGATTTCGATCCCCGGCATGATCCTTGGAGAGACCGCGCTCTCCTTCCTCGGCCTCGGCCTTCGTCCGCCGATCACCAGCTGGGGCATTCTGCTGACCGAGGCAAAAAGCGTCAGCGTCATCGCCTTCTATCCATGGCTGCTCTATCCGATCATTCCTGTTGTTCTTGTCATTTTGGCGTTCAACTTTCTGGGAGACGGCTTGCGTGATGCGGCAGATCCCTACAAATAGCAGGAAACGCGGCGGCGCATCACGGCACCGCCCCCGCCTCTTGGCCTCCGGACGGTGGGGGTACTAAATATGTTGCTGACCCCAGAAGGGATGCCCATGTCCAGACGTCTCGAAGATGCGCGCATCCTCATGTACAGCCACGATACCTTCGGTCTCGGCCACCTGCGCCGCTGTCGCGCCATCGCCCATGCGCTGGTCGAGGATTATCGCGGCCTCAATATTCTGATCATTTCGGGTGCCACGATCGCCGGCGCCTTCGACTACCGCGCCCGTGTCGACTTCGTGAAGATCCCGAGCGTCATCAAGCTCCGCAACGGCGAATATACCTCGCTCGCCAGCCATATTGACCTGCACGAGACGCTGAAGATGCGCGAATCGAGCATTCGCCACACGGCCGAGACCTTCCAGCCCGATATCTTCATCGTCGACAAGGAACCGATGGGACTGAAAGGCGAAGTCGAGGATACGCTCGCCTATCTCAAGGCCCGCGGCACCGTCCTGGTGCTCGGCCTGCGCGAGATCATGGACGCGCCGCATCTGCTCGAGGCCGAGTGGAAGAAGAACGGTATCATGCAGAAGATCGACCAATATTACGACAGCGTCTGGGTCTACGGTCCGCCGGATTTCTACGATCCGCTGATCGGCCTCGACGTGCCGGCCAGCCTGCGCCGGAAGATGGATTTCGTCGGCTTCCTGCAGCGCAGCGTCTCCAAGGGCAAGACCTCGATCAACGCCCGCAAGGATAATTACATCCTCGTCACCACAGGTGGCGGCGGCGACGGCTCCGATCTCGTCCACGACGTCATGAACGCCTACGAGGCCGACCCGACGCTGACGCAGAAGGCGCTCGTCGTGCTTGGGCCCTATATGCCGGCTGCCGAGCGGGCCAAGCTGGTGCAGAAGGGGGAAGCCATCCCCTATATCGAGGTGATCGAGTTCGACAACCACATGGAAGAGCTGATCGACGGTGCCACCGGCGTCGTTGCCATGGGCGGCTACAACACCTATTGCGAGATCCTCTCCTTCGACAAGCCGGCCCTCATCGTGCCGCGCGTCAAGCCACGCGAGGAACAACTGCTGCGCGCCCAGCGGGCAAGCGCGCTCGGCCTCGTCGACATGCTGCTGCCGGATCAGTCGGTCGACCCCACAATCATGGCCGAGGCGCTGAAGCGCCTGCCGTCCCGCCTGCCGCCGTCGAAGAGCGGCAGCAATATGCATCTCGAAGGGCTGGACCACATCTCACAGACCGTCGGCCGATGGATCGACGGCCGCGGCAGCCACCTCTCCCTCGTCGGCGCGGAATAGGGCACAGCCTTGCCACCACGCCGCAAGATCCTCGTCGTGCTGAAAGGCTATCCCCGCCTTTCGGAGACCTTCATCGCCCAGGAGCTGCTCGGTCTTGAGAAGGCCGGTTTCGACCTCACGCTGATTTCGATGCGCCGGCCGACCGACAAGAAGCGCCATCCCGTGCATGACGAGATCAAGGCTCGCGTCGTCTACCTGCCGGAATATCTGCACGAGGAGCCGATCCGCGTGCTGAAGGGCCTCATCGCCGGTTTCTCCAAACCCGGCTTCAAGGCACTGATGAAACGCTTCCTCGCCGACCTGCCGCGCGACCTCTCCCGCAACCGCTTCCGCCGTCTCGGCCAGGCGCTGGTGCTGGGGCGCGAATGGCCGGACGAGGGTGAATGGCTGCATGCCCATTTCATCCACACGCCGGCCTCGGTGACGGAATATGCGAGCATCCTCACGGGCACGCCCTGGACCTGTTCGGCGCACGCCAAAGACATATGGACGTCGCCGGACTGGGAGCTGCACGAGAAGCTCGCCAGCGCCCGCTGGGCGGTTACCTGCACCAGGACGGGCTACGAGCACATGCAGACGCTGACATCACGCAAGGACGCCGTACATCTGAGTTACCACGGTCTCGATCTTGCCCGCTTCGGCCATTTTGCCGGCGAGCGCTCGAACCGGACCGGCAGCGACCCCGACGATCCGGCCTTCATTCTCAGCGTCGGACGTGCCGTCGAGAAGAAGGGCTATGACGTGCTGCTGCGCGCCCTCGCTTTGCTGCCCAATGACCTCCACTGGCGCATGGACCATATCGGCGGCGGCGAGGAGCTTGCGAAACTGAAGGCGCTCGCCACCGAACTCGGCATCTCCGGCCGCATCATCTGGAAGGGCGCCATGGCACAAGAAGACGTGCTCGACCATTATCGCCGCGCCGACCTCTTCGCGCTTGCCTGCCGCATCGCCGCCAACGGCGACCGCGACGGCCTGCCGAACGTCCTGGTCGAAGCCTCCAGCCAGCGGCTCGTCTGCCTCTCGACCGACGTATCCGGCGTCCCGGAGCTTTTAAAGAACGGTGAAAACGGCCTCGTCGTGCCGCCTGAGGACCCGGCGCTGCTGGCCGGAGCGCTGGAGGCGGCAATCCGCGACCCGGCACTGCGCAAGCGGCTCGGCGACGCCGCTGAAAGCCAGGTGCGCCAACATTTCGACTATCACTCCAGCATCAGACAGCTCACCGGCCTGTTCGAGGCTGAATGGCAGAAGGCGTCATGACGGCACCGCGTATTTTCTTCTACGTCCAGCATCTGCTCGGCATCGGTCACATAGCCCGCGCCAGCCGCATCGCCAATGCTCTGGTCAAGGACGGTTTTGATGTCACTGTCGTGACCGGCGGCCTGCCGGTGCCGGGCTTTCCGGGCGAAGGCGTGAAGACCGTCGCCTTGCCGGCGGTCGTTGCCAGCAATGCCGGTTTCTCCGGTCTCGCCGATGCAGATGGCCGGCCGGCGGGCGAGGATTTCCTCAACGCCCGCCGCCAGCTGCTGCTTGATGCCTTCCATGCAGCAAGGCCCGATGTCGTGATTATCGAAGCCTTCCCCTTCGGCCGGCGACAGATGCGCTTCGAATTGCTGCCATTGCTTGAGGCCATCGAACAGGCCGAACCGCGGCCGAAACTCGTAAGTTCTGTGCGCGATATCCTGCAGGAAAACCGCAAGGCCGGACGCGACGCGGAGACGGTCATGCTGGTCAGGGATCATTTCGATGCCGTGCTCGTCCATGGCGATCCCGGTTTCGTCAGGCTCGAGGACACCTTCCCGCTGACACCCCAGATCGCCGACAGGCTGCGTTATACCGGCCTCGTCGCAGCCCCGCCGGCGCCGGAACCGACCGAGACATTCGACATCATCGCATCGGCGGGCGGCGGTGCGGTCGGCGCCGCGCTGATCGGCGCGGCAAAAGAGGCCGCAGCGCTGCTGCCGGACAGTCTTCGCTGGCTGCTGGTCGCCGGCCCGAACCTGCCGGGGGCCGATTTCGCCACGCTGTCCGAGGACGCGGCTCCGAATGTGACGCTGGTGCGCTTCCGCAAGGATTTTCCCTCGCTGCTGCGCGGTGCGAAAGTCTCGATCTCGCAAGCAGGCTACAACACCGTCGGCGACCTGCTGCGCACCGAATGCCGGGCGATCCTCATCCCCTTCGTCGCCGGCGGCGAAACCGAGCAAACGGTGCGCGCCGAACGGCTGCAGGCACTCGGCCTCGCCGATATCCTGCCGGAAGACGGACTGACGGCGGGCCATGTGAAGGAGGCGGTCGAAAGGGCGCTCGCCGCACAGCTACGGGGGCCGGTCTTGCTCGACCTCGACGGTGCGGAGAAAACCGCCCTCATCATTCGCTCCATGATTGCCGAATCCCTCGCCTAATCCAAAATTCCTGTGATATAAGCAATGTTCCGGCGAGAATCGGCATTTTTGCAGCCGGTCGCTTCGCCTTGTTTTCATTGCGATATCGGCGGTCCGGCTGCATGATCCTGTTCTTAAGATTCCTCCCCGCCCCGGCGCCCGGATCGCGCCCCCGGAATTTCCCAGCAAGCTGACGGTTAGCCATGGAAAAAAGCCTCGCCCGCTACATCTGGAAGAACACGCGGCTGCAGCAGCTGTGGATTCTGGCTGTCGTCGCCGCATCGATGGTGCCCTACTTCCTGTCCTTCGACCTGCCGAAGCAGATCGTCAACGGACCGATCCAGGGTGACGGCTTCGAAGGTCCGGGCGCGACGCAGACTTTCATGCACATTGCCTACGACCTGCCGCTGATCGGCCATGTCGAATTCTTTCAAGGGTTGCAGCTCAACCGCTTCCAGATGCTGATGGCTCTCAGCCTGGTGTTTCTGGCGCTGGTGGTGCTGAACGGCCTCTTCAAGTTCTACATCAACACCTATAAGGGCCGGCTCGGCGAGCGCATGCTGCGCCGCATCCGCTTCGAGCTGATCGACCGCGTGCTGCGCTTTCCGCCCATTCACTTCAAGCGGGTGAAATCAGCCGAAATCGCCACCATGATCAAGGACGAGGTGGAGCCGATGGGCGGCTTCACCGGCGATGCCTTCGTCTCCCCTGCCCTTCTCGGCGGCCAGGCCATCACGGCTCTCGCCTTCATCATCGTCCAGAATTTCTGGCTCGGCATGATCGCCGCCGGCATCGTCGGCGTCCAGGCGGTCGTCATTCCCCGCATGCGCAAGCGCCTGCTGGATCTCGGCCGCCAGCGGCAACTGACGGCGCGCGAGCTTTCCGGCCGCGTCGGCGAAATCGTCGAGGGCATCGGCACGATCCACGGCAACGACACGTCCAACCTCGAACGCGCCGACATCGCCTCGCGGCTCGGCCGAATTTTCTCGATCCGCTACGACCTTTACCAGTGGAAGTTCCTGGTAAAGTTCATCAACAATTTCCTCGCCCAGGTCACGCCCTTCCTGTTCTACGCGATCGGCGGCTACCTGGCGCTACAGGGCCGGCTCGACATCGGCCAGCTCGTCGCCGTCATATCAGCCTACAAGGACCTGCCCGGCCCGCTGAAGGAACTGATCGACTGGGATCAGATGCGCCAGGACGTGCAGGTGAAGTACCAGCAGGTCTACGAGCAGTTCAATGTCGAGCCGCTGATCGACAGCCGTATCCAGGAACTTGCGACCGCCCCGGTCGGCGCGCTGACGAGCGCGCTCGTCGTCACCAACCTGTCGCTCTCCGACGACAGCGGCGCCCGCCTCGTCGACCACGTCTCCGTCGAGATCAAGCCGAACGAGACGGTGGCGATCGTCGGGCCGAACGGCAGCGGCGCGGAAGCCTTCGCCGAAGCGCTCGGCCGCATGGTCTGGCCGGACTCGGGCCGTATCACCATCGACGGCCGCGATCTCCTGGACCTGCCGGAATCGATTACCGGCCGGCGGATCTCCTATGCCTCGGCCGACACCTTCTTCTTCCATGGCACGCTCGCCAGCAATCTGCTCTACGGCCTGAAACATGCGCCGATGACCGATCCGATTTACGACGAGCGGGAAGCGCTGGAGTATAAATGGCATTCCGCCGAGGCGGAGAAGGCCGGCAATCCGACGCTCGACCTCAACAGCGACTGGGTGGACTACAAGGCAGCCGGCGCCAGCGGTCCGGAAGATCTGCTGAAGGCGATCCGCCCGGTGCTCGACGCCGTGTTGATCTCGCAGGACATCCTCGATTTGGCGCTGCGCTCGACCGTCAACACCGACGTGCATGTGGCGCTCGGCGATCACGTCGTCGCTCTGCGCGCCTCGCTCAGGGACCGGCTGCGCGACGAAGGGCTCGACACGATTGTCGTGCCTTTCGATTTCGACGCCTATAACGGCCAGGCGACGGTGGGTGAGAACCTGCTCTTCGGCACGATGAAGCGGCCTTTGATGACCAACCGCAGGCTGGCCGCGCATCCCTATTTCCAGCAGCTCTTTCGTGAGACCGGCCTCAGCACCGATCTCTACGCCATGGGCCTCGAGATCGCCGAGAACGCGGTGGAACTCTTCCACGACCTACCGCCGGACCATCCTTTCTTCCAGCAGCTGACCTTCATGACGGCGGACGACATTCCGACCTACCAGGCGCTGTTGCAGAAGCTGCAAAGCCGCCGCTTCGAGGATGCCACGCCGGAAGAACGATCGGCCATCATACGGCTGAGTTTTGCCTATATTGAGCCGCGGCATCGCTTCGGCTTGCTGACCGACGAGCTCATGGACAAGATCGTGAGCGCCCGCAAGCAGTTCCACGAGCATATTCCGGCCGATCTCGCCGAGCTGATCGAGCGCTACGACGCGGAGCGCTTCACCCCGTCGGCAAGCCTGATGGACAATGTGCTCTTCGGCCGTATCGCCTATCAGCAGGCCGACGCTTCCGACCGCATCCGCGGCATTATGGGCGAACTCTTCGACGCGCTCGATCTTTATGACGACGTACTGTCGATCGGCCTCGAATTCGACGTCGGCTCCGGCGGCAAGCGACTGACCATGGTGCAGCGGCAGAAGCTGAATCTAGCCCGCGCGCTGTTGAAGCGCTCGGACTATTTCATCTTCAATCGGCCGCTGTCGGCGCTCGACCAGCGCGTTCAGGATCAGATCACTCACAACATCATCGAAGGCCTGCACGAAGAAGGCCATCGGCCGGCGATCATCTGGGTGCTCTCCAATGCCCGGCTGGCAGAGATGTTCGACCGGATCCTGCTCTTCGACCGCGGCGGATTGGCCGAAGCCGGAAACTATCCGGAACTTTCCGAGAAAAACGGGATGTTCAAGGAACTGTTATCGTAATATTCTATAGGAGCGGCGATAATGGGCGTTCCCGGCGGGACGCCTCGGAGTTTGAAGACGCCTGGTCCCGCGGACCCTGCGTCAGGGGGTTGAAACGCTCATGCTGTTGAGAGACGAAGTCGAAATGCTGCGAAGGGTGCCGATCTTTTCACGGATCGCGCCAGCAAAGCTCAAGCTTTTGGCCTTTACCTCCGATCGCATGACCTACAAGGCCGGGCAGAACCTCTTCCATCAGGGCGATGTCGGTGATGCCGCCTACGTCATCCTCTCGGGTACCGCCGATATCGTCGTTTCCTCGCCGGCCGGCGAGATCAAGGTCGCCGACGTCGAACCCAATTCCATCGTCGGCGAAATCGCCATCCTCTGCGATGTCTCGCGCACGGCGACGGTCCGCGCCACCTCGTCGCTAGAGGTGCTGCGCATCAGCAAGGAGCACTTCCTGAAGCTGCTCAGCGATTTCCCCGAAATGGCCGTGGAAATCATGCGGGTGCTGGCCGACCGCCTGAACCACACCACCGCGGAACTAACCGCAGCCCGCGCGGCAAAGCAGCCGCAGATGGCACAGTAGAACGCATTCAGCGTTTCGGCGGCCATTGTTGGGCACCATGCAGGAAATGCAGTATTTCGATCGTGTCGCTCTTCGGCAGATAGCGATAGACGACAAGGAACGGCGTTCGAGCGATGATGAATTCGCGCGTTCCCTGCCTTCGCCCTTTTCGTCTCATTTCCGGATGATCTCGCAACAGGATCGTTTGTCGCGAAACTTCGTCCAGAACATCCAAGGCAGCCGCACGGTTTTGCGCTGCAATATATGCGGTCGCCTGCTGCCTGGCTCTGCGGGCCGTCTCAGTCCAGATGATCCTCACTTGCCCTCATTCTTAAGCAAGGCAAGCAATTCGGTACGCTCGCGCGCCATCTCCTCCTCAACGACCTCGTGAGGAATCCAGACGGTATTGGGATCATCGGCTTCCCGGATCGCTTCCTCGACCTGTTCGCGGAACCACTTGTCGTATTCCGCCGCCTCATGGGTACGACGCAGAGCTGCGGCGCGATCCGGCCGCGGTGCCGCTTCAGGAGCGTAATCGGCAGCGTCGACATCGAACTGCGAAATGCCGACATCCTTCAGATAAGAAACCAAGGTATCCATGCGCTTGAACACACGCACCTGACGGCTGCGTTGGGCGGCGAGCGGGCGCTCGGCCTTGCCGTAGCGAATGACGACGGACCAGCCGCCGGTCTTGCCGACGACGTGAGCGGCATCGACCGCTCCTGCTTCGACAAGACGGGAAAGGGTCGAATGATCGATGGTCTCTGCGGTCATGGCATATCCTCGTTCAGGCCGACAAGGATATGCATTTAATTATAGATTGCAATGCATTCAATAATTGGAATTGCGCAGTCCGAAAAATGAAAGCCTGCATGGTTTCCCATGCAGGCCCGTGTGTTCAAGTCCGTCTATTCGCGCTGTTCCAGCGCCCTGCTGAAGGCGAGCGCTGCAAGCGTGCAGATGGCGCCGGAAAGCAGGTAGTAACCGACGAAGGTCAGGCCGAAGCGGCTGGAGAGGCTGAGCGCCACCAGCGGCGCAAAACCCGCGCCGATCAGCCAGGCCAGATCCGAAGTGAAGGCCGCGCCCGTGTAGCGGTAGCCGCGGCCGAAGCGGGATGAGATCGAGCCGGTCGCCTGGCCGAACGAAAGGCCGAGCACGCCGAAGCCGATGATGACGAAAGCGTCATGGCCGCTATTGCCGGACGCGATCAGGCTCGGCCCGATAAAGCTGAAGACGGCGATGATGACGGCGCAGATGGCAAGCTGGGCGCGCCGGCCGATACGGTCGGCGATCAGGCCCGAGGCGATGATCGTGAGGATGCCGACGGCGGCGCCGATCACCTGCACCACCATGAAGGCGCCGATCGGCTGGTCGCCGTAAAGGCTCATCCAGCCGAGCGGGAAGATGGTGACCAGGTGGAACATGGCAAAACTCGCCAGCGGCACAAAGGCGCCGATCAGGATGTCGCGGCCGTGAACGCGCAGCACGTCGAGGATGGGAGCTGCTTCCAGCTCATGCTGCTCCAGCAGCGTGCCAAACTCCTTGGTCATGACGAGCCGCAAACGCGCAAACAGCGCCACGACGTTGATCGCGAAGGCGACGAAGAAGGGATAACGCCAGCCCCAGGAGAGGAAATCCTCACTAGAAAGATTGGCGACGAAATAACCGAACAGGGTGCTGGCCAGCGCAAAGCCGATCGGCGCCCCAAGCTGCGGGATCATCGCATACCAGCCGCGGTGCTTGGCCGGCGCATTCAGCGCAAGCAGCGAGGCAAGGCCGTCCCAGGCGCCGCCGAGCGCGAAGCCTTGGCCGAGACGGAAGAGCGCCAGAAGCGCGATCGACCATACGCCGATCTCGTTATATCCCGGCAGGAAGGCGATCGAGGCGGTGGAGCCGCCGAGCAGGAAAAGCGCGATCGTCAGCTTTGTGCCACGGCCGTACAGCCGGTCGATCGTCATGAAGACGACGGAGCCGACGGGGCGGGCCAGGAAGGCCAGCGAGAAGATGGCGAAGGAATAGAGCGTTCCCGTCAGCCTGTCCGGCGCGAAGGGGAAAATCAGCTGTGGAAAGACCAGGACCGAGGCGAGGCCGTAGACGAAGAAATCGAAGAATTCCGACATGCGGCCGATCACCACGCCAATGGCGATGCTGCCCGGCGAAACCGGCTTGTCGTCGTGAATGCGCCGCGCGTCGCGTTCCAGCGACGACGATGACGGTCCGTAATTCGATGTTGTAGCCATAAAACGCCTCCCTCGTTGAAGCGCTTTCGCCAAGGCGCCTCAGCGTGATCTTGATCAAACCTGCAGGCTTATCAAGTCCGTAAGACGTAAATAGTTCATCATCGCGGCTCAAAATGAGGCGCGGGCGGGAAAAATAGCGTGATCACGAGCGCGATTTTCCCATGGGACGCTGGCATGGGCGGCTCTCGCGGATATATTGATTGAAACATGCGCTGGCGAAAGAATCCTTCTTGATTTCATCAGGATTTCAAAGCTGTAGTGCACCATGATTTGTGCCGCAGTGCGGCATACTTGCTGCACTGCGACCAAACACCTCATGTCGCTATCGGGTTCAGTGCTTTAGTCGCGGAACGAACGAAACAACAAGAGCTTAGAGACGTGCCAAAACTCGTGAAGTTTTCCCGCCTTCTATCCGTCTTGCCGCTGCTTTTCCTGGCAGGATGCAACATGGTGGTCATGGCGCCCTCCGGCGACATCGCCGTGCAACAGCGCGATCTCATCGTCATCTCGACGGTGCTGATGCTGTTGATCATCATCCCGGTGATCTTCCTGACGCTGTACTTCGCCTGGCGCTACCGCCGCTCCAATACGGCCGCCACCTACGCGCCGGAATGGCACCATTCGACCCGTCTCGAAATCGTGATCTGGGCAGCACCGCTGGCGATCATCATTGCGCTCGGAGCCGTGACCTGGATTTCCACCCATAAGCTCGATCCCTATCGCCCGCTCGACCGCCTCGATGCGGAGCGCGCCATTCCGGCCGATACCAAGCCGTTGACCGTCGAGGTCGTGGCGCTCGACTGGAAGTGGCTGTTCTTCTATCCCGAACTCGGCATTGCCACCGTCAACGAGCTCGCTGCCCCAGTCGACATGCCGATCAATTTCAAGATCACCGCCTCCTCGGTGATGAACTCCTTCTACATCCCTGCCCTTGCCGGCCAGATCTATGCGATGCCCGGCATGGAGACGAAGCTTCACGCCGTCATTAACAGGCAAGGCGAATATGAGGGCTTCTCCGCCAACTACAGCGGAAGCGGCTTCTCGCATATGCGCTTCAAATTCCACGGCCTCGACCAAGCGGGCTTTGACGCCTGGGTGGCGCAGGTCAAGCAGCAGGGCACGATGCTCAACCGCGACGCCTATCTGAAGCTTGAGAAGCCGAGCGAGAAGGAACCGGTGCGTTATTATGCCGGCGCCGATGCCGACCTTTACAACGCCATCCTCAACATGTGCGCCACTCCGGGCAAGATGTGCATGAACGAGATGATGCACATCGACATGATGGGCGGCGGCGGCAAGGAAAGTGCGGAGAACCGCGAGAAGCTGCAATACGACAACCGTCATGCCGAGGAAGGCATCGTGGCGCCAGCGGCCACCGTGCCGGCGACCGGGGCTCCGGCACGCAGCGAGCCTGCCGAGCGGACCGACGACATGCCCGGCATGGACATGCAGCATGAGGGTCATTCCATGCCCGGCACGGACAACGGCGCCAATCCGGCGCCGGCGCAGCTCAACAACAACAATTAACCTGGCGCTTTGCGTCGCAAGACATAATGAACGGGTTGTTCCATGTTTTCCAATCCTGACCTCCTGAAGTTCGTCTTCGGCCGGTTGACCCTCGATGCCATCCCCTATCACGAGCCGATCCTGGTCGTGACCTTCATCGGCGTCGTCATCGGCGGTCTCGCTCTGCTCGGCATCATCACCTATTTCAAATTCTGGGGTCCGCTCTGGCGCGACTGGATCTGCAGCGTCGATCACAAGAAGATCGGTATCATGTATGTGATCCTCGCCGTCATCATGCTCTTGCGCGGCTTCTCCGACGCGATCATGATGCGCGTCCAGCAGGCGATCGCCTTCAACGGCTCGGAGGGCTATCTGCCGCCGCACCATTACGACCAGGTCTTCACCGCCCACGGCGTCATCATGATCTTCTTCGTGGCGATGCCCTTCGTCACCGGTCTGATGAACTTCGTGGTGCCGCTGCAGATCGGCGCGCGCGACGTCTCCTTCCCCTTCCTCAACAACTTCTCTTTCTGGATGACCACCGCCGGCGCGATCATCATCATGCTGTCGCTGTTCATCGGCGAATTCGCCCAGACCGGCTGGCTCGCCTACCCGCCGCTGTCGGGCGCAGCCTACAGTCCGGGCGTCGGCGTCGATTATTATATCTGGGGCCTGCAGGTGGCCGGTGTCGGAACGACGCTTTCGGGCATCAACCTAATCGCCACCATCGTCAAGATGCGTGCGCCGGGCATGACCTTCATGAAGATGCCGGTCTTCACCTGGACAGCGCTCTGCACCAACGTGCTGATCGTCGCCTCCTTCCCGATCCTGACGGCAACGCTGGCGCTTCTGTCGCTCGACCGCTATGCAGGCACGAACTTCTTTACCAACGACCTCGGCGGCAATCCGATGATGTACATCAACCTCATCTGGATCTGGGGTCATCCGGAAGTCTACATTCTCGTGCTGCCGGCCTTCGGCATCTTCTCGGAAGTCGTCGCCACCTTCTCCGGCAAACGCCTCTTCGGCTACGCCTCAATGGTCTACGCGACCTGCGTGATCATGATTCTCTCCTACATCGTCTGGCTGCACCACTTCTTCACGATGGGTTCGGGCGCTAGCGTCAATTCCTTCTTCGGCATCACCACGATGATCATCTCGATCCCCACGGGAGCGAAGATGTTCAACTGGCTCTTCACCATGTATCGCGGCCGCATCCGCTATGAGGTGCCGATGCTGTGGACGGTCGGCTTCATGGTGACCTTCGTCATCGGCGGCATGACCGGCGTCATGCTTGCCGTGCCGCCTGCCGACTTCGTGCTGCACAATTCGCTGTTCCTCATCGCCCATTTCCACAACGTCATCATCGGCGGCGTTCTCTTCGGCATGTTCGCCGGCGTGAACTACTGGTTCCCCAAGGCCTTCGGCTTCAAGCTCGATCCCTTCTGGGGCAAGATGAGCTTCTGGTTCTGGCAGATCGGCTTCTGGTTCGCCTTCATGCCGCTCTACGTGCTAGGCCTGATGGGCGTTACCCGCCGCCTGAGCCAATTCGAGGATCCGTCGCTGCAGATCTGGTTCATCATCGCCGCCTTCGGCGTCGGCCTGATCGCGCTTGGCATTGCCGCCTTCCTGATCCAGATCGTCGTCAGCTTCATGAAACGCGAGGAATTGCGCGACGACAGCGGCGACCCCTGGGACGGCCGTACGCTGGAATGGTCGACCTCTTCGCCGCCGCCGGAATACAACTTCGCCTTGACGCCCGTCGTGCACGATCATGACGGCTGGTACGACATGAAGAACCGCGGCTACGCGCGTCCGCTGGAAGGTTTCCGGCCGATCCACATGCCGAAGAACACGGGCACCGGCGCAATCCTGTCGGGCATCAGCGTCGCACTCGCCTTCGGCCTGATCTGGTACATGTGGTGGTTGGTCGTCGTCTCCTTCGTCGCCATGCTGGTGGTCGCGATCGGCCATACTTTCAACTACAGACGCGACTTCTACATCCCCGCTGAAGAGGTAACCGAAACGGAAGGCAAGCGCACCGCGCTGCTTGCCGAGCAGGTGTAAGAGACAATGAGCGATCACACCATCGACGCGGCCGAAAAGCCTGAATTCTACCTGACGGAAGACCATCATCCGGAAAACAGCACCAATCTCGGCTTCTGGCTCTACCTGATGAGCGACTGCCTGATCTTCGCGGTGCTGTTTGCCACACACGGCGTGCTCGGCCGCAATTATGCCGCCGGCCCGTCGCCGGCCGATCTCTTCGATCTGCCGATCGTTGCCCTCAACACCTCGATGCTGCTGTTCTCCTCGATCACCTACGGCTTCGCGATGCTGCAGATGGAGCGCAACGCCAAGGCGGAAACGCTGTTCTGGCTTGGTGTGACCGGCCTGTTCGGCGCGGCTTTCATCGGGCTCGAGCTCTACGAGTTCATCCACCTGATCCATGAAGGCGCCGGGCCGACGCGCAGCGCCTTCCTCTCCTCCTTCTTCACCCTGGTCGGCACGCACGGGCTGCACGTCACCTTCGGCATCATCTGGCTGATCACGCTGATGGTGCAGGTATCGATGCACGGGCTGATCGAGGCCAACCGCCGCCGCCTGATGTGCCTTTCGATGTTCTGGCACTTCCTCGACGTCGTCTGGATCGGCGTCTTTTCCTTCGTCTACCTGTTGGGAGTTCTCGGATGAGTTCGCAAGCCCCTGCACATGAGGATGCCCACGAGGCTCACCACGGTCACAGCCACGGCCATCAGGCTGGCCACGGCACGTTCCGCAGCTACATGACGGGTTTCGTGCTTTCAGTCATCCTGACCGCCATTCCCTTCTGGCTTGTCATGGCCGGCGTCTTCGCCAGCCCGACGCTGACGGCTGTTCTGGTGATGGGCCTGGGCGCGATCCAGATCGTCGTCCACATGGTCTTCTTCCTGCACATGAATACCAGGAGCGAGGGCGGCTGGACAGTCATGGCGCTGATCTTCACCCTCATCATCGTCGCCATCGCGCTCTCTGGTTCGCTCTGGGTCATGCATCATCTCAACACCAACATGATGCCGATGAGCCCCGAGATGATGAAGAACATGCCGTGACGGTCACGAAGGGGCGGCGGCAGCGTCACCCGCAGGCTCCCTCGGAAAAATCGGATAGACGGCGTTATCGGGCAAAACGTGCCATCTTCGCCGTCTGTCTGGTGCTGCTTGCCGCGGCACTCGCCGCGCTCGGCACCTGGCAGGTCGAGCGCCTGACCTGGAAACGCGACCTCATCGCCCGCATCGACCAGCGTGTGCATGCGTCACCCGTTCCGGCGCCGGCACGCGCCGACTGGAACAAGGTCAATGCCACTGATGACGAATATCGGCGGGTGACGGCAGCCGGAACGCTGGCGAATGACAAGGAAACGCTGGTCTATGCCTCGACGGCGCTCGGTCCGGGATATTGGGTGATGGCGCCGCTGACGCTTGCCGACGGGACATCGATCCTCATCAATCGTGGTTTCGTGTCGACCGACCGGCGCGACCCGGCCTCGCGCCGCGAGGGTGAACTATCTGGCCCGGTCGAGATCACCGGGCTGATGCGGATGACGGAGCCGAAGGGATCGCTGCTGCAATCCAATGACGTCGCCGCCGACCGCTGGTATTCGCGCGATGTCGCGGCGATCGCTGAAAAGCGCGGCGTCGGTGCGGTTGCACCCTATTTCATCGACGCCGATGCCACTCCCAATCCAGGCGGCCTGCCGGTGGGCGGCCTGACCGTCATCGCTTTCCCCAACAACCATCTCGTCTACGCGATCACCTGGTACGGCCTGGCGGCAATGGTGCTGGCATTGCTGGTGTTCATTCTTCGCGGCGAGAAAGCCGCTATGAAGCGATCCGGCTGATCGCCTCGGCGAGTTGCGCCTGCGAGAAGGGCTTGCCGAGGCGCGGCAGGTCGACGATGCCGGCCCCTTCGGGGATTTCAGCGTAACCGGTTGCGAGGATGATCGGCATATCAGGCCATTCGCTGCGGATCGCCTGGGCGAGCTGCGCGCCCGTCATGCGCGGCATGGCATGGTCGCAAATCACCAGGTCGACCTGATGTTTGCGCAGGATGTCGAGTGCCTCGGGACCCGCCATCGCCTCGAACACGGTATGGCCGAGATCCTCCAGCATCAGCGTTGTATTCATCAGCACCAGACCATCGTCATCGACGGCAACGATGCGCAGCCGGCGCGGCGCATTTTCCTCCTGCTGCGGCCAATCGGCAGCGGCCTCGGTCACTTGTTCGCCAACTACGACCGGGAACCACAATTCTACTGTCGTGCCTTCGCCGAGGCTGCTATTCATCATGAGGCGGCCGCCGGACTGGGACGCAAGGCCCTGCACCATGGAAAGGCCGAGACCGGTGCCCTTGCCGACACCCTTGGTGGTGAAGAACGGCGTGATGGCCTGCTCCAGCGTCTTGGCATCCATGCCCTCGCCTTCGTCGATCACCGCAATACGGACATAACGGCCAGGCGGCAACGGGCTTTTGCCTGATGGCAGCGACTCTTCGGAAGCGCGAAGCACGATCCGGCCGCCGGACGGCATGGCGTCGCGGGCGTTGACGACGAGGTTCAGGATCGCCATCTCCAGCTGGTTCGGATCGGTGAGGATCGTCGGCAGCCTGACAGGGAAAGAGGTCTCGATCACGGTCAGCGGGCCGAGCGAACGGCTCAGCATATCCATCATGCCACGGACCAGGCCGGAGACGTCGATCGGCTCCATGTGCAGTTCCTGCCGGCGGGAAAAGGCCAGCATGCGCTGCGTCAGCGCAGCACCCCGCTGGGCGCCCTGCATGGCATTATCAACAAGCGATGTCAGGGAGAGATCCTGCGGCATGCGTTTTTTCAGGATTTCGAGACTGCCGAGGACAGCCATCAAAAGATTGTTGAAATCATGGGCGATACCGCCGGTCAATTGACCGATCGCCTCCATCTTCTGCGATTGGAAAAGCTCTTCGCGCGCCTGCTCCAGTGCCCGCTGGGTCTCCATCTTCTCGGTGATATCGCGGGTGATCTTCGCGAAACCGAGCACATCGCCTTCGTCGTCCCGAATGACGTCGATGACGACGCTGGCCCAAAAACGGCTGCCGTCCTTGCGGACGCGCCAGCCTTCCCTTTCGAACCGGCCCTCGGCGCGCGCAATGTCCAGCGCGGTCTGCGGCACGCCCGCTTCGCGATCCTCGGGGGTATAGAAGGTCGAGAAATGCCGGCCGATGATTTCGTGCGGTCGATAGCCCTTGATACGCTCGGCGCCGAAATTCCAACTGCTGACATTGCCGTCGGGATCGAGCATGTAGATCGCATAATCCGAGACGCCCTGGACGAGCCGGCGGAATTGTTCCTCGCTCTGGCGGATCGTTTGTTCAGCTGCTCTGCGTTCGGTTAGGTCGCGGGTGATCTTGGCATAGCCGATGAGCTCGCCGGAGGGACGACGGATCGGATCGATGATCACATGCGCCCAGAAGCGGCTTCCATCCTTGCGCTGGCGCCAGCCTTCCCCCTCGAACCGGCCCTGCTCCGCCGCCGTGGCGAGCGCGCGCGCCGGCATTCCCGCAGCGCGATCCTCTTCCAGATAGAAACGGGAAAAATGCTCGCCGAGAATTTCGGAAGGCTTGTAACCTTTGAAGCGCTGAGCGCCGGTATTCCAGCTGGTTATGATGCCTTCGGGGCTCAGCATATAGATGGCGTAGTCGGTGATAGCATCGACCAGAAGGCGAAAGCGTCCCTCTTCGTTAAGAGACGTATCATGTCGATTTAACACTTCCATCGGCCCCTCGGAGTCACCAGCGCTTTATAACGCGGCGGCAGGCGGATGGTTCCGATTCAGCCTCAAATTTTCAGACGGCCTTGACCTGCGGGTAGAACCTCTCGCCGACGCGCTCGGCGGCGGCATAGGCCTGCGAGACGATCTCCGGCACGAGATCGATATCGGGCAGGCTGCCGAGGCCCAGCGGTCCGACGGCAAAGAGCCCGGCGACCGTCGAACCATCCTCCAGGAAGGGCTCGCCGCGCGCGTTGACCGCGAGCCCCAGCGAGAGCTCGTCCGGCATGGCGAGGCCGGCGGAAAGCAGGCTCTGCATCAAGGGCGCTGAAAGATCCGGCGCCTGACAGCGGCAATCGATGATGCGCTCGGTATGGATGACTTCCTCGACAGAGGAACCGGCCGGTGTGAAGAACAGGCCGCTCAGGCCCCGGCGGCCGGCCCGGCCGCGGCGCAGCACCGTGCGGCCTTCGGCAAGTTCGCGTCTCAGGCGCAGGTACATGGCTTCCGGCAAGCGATTGCGGTGGCTGTCGTAGATCGCCCTGAGATGCCGGTTGAACTGATGCTTGTCGCGGGCCGGCAGCGAGCGCCAGAGCGAGCGGGCATGGTTTCTGAGGCCGTTCATCACCGATTGCCAGCTTCGGCCCGCTTCCTCCGCCTCGCGACAGGCTTCACGGATGAAGCGCACGATCTCCGGCAGGCTCTGAGGCAGCGCTTCAGCCGGGAACACCGGATCGGCGGAATTCGGCGTATGGCTCTGGGGCAGGAAGCCGCGCCGGGAAATGATCGTCACCTGGCCGGCATAACCGGAATCGCGCAGCTGCAGCAACTGGTCGACGACGCGGATGCCGCTGCCGAGAAGCACTGCATGCGGCCGCGCGACGAGGCGTTGGGCCCGGACCGGCGAAGCGTCCTGTTCGCCTGAATCCGGCGCCGTCAGGCCGTAGCCGGTGGCGAGGATGACGGTATCAAACAGCGGATTGGCGGGATTGGCGCTTTCGAGCAGGAAGCGGTTGCCGTGGCTCTTTCGGATCGCCACGACCGGATCGTTGCAGACCTGAACGGTGATGTCCCTGCGCGCGGCGAGTGCTTCCGAAAAGCGCTGGTAGACATAATCGCTGAAGATTTCCTTCGGCACGAAGATCTGCCGGAATCCGGGAATGGCGGCCGGCACGGCGGCGCGGAAGGCGGCGTTGCTGCAGAGCCAGTCGTTGAAATCGTCATTGTCGCCGACCGAGACCGAGAGATCGCGGACGCGGGTGTTGAGGATAGTCGAGGAACGGACCGAGGCCAGCGCCTGCCCACCGCTGACCGACGAATTCGGATCGAACAGCTGCAGATGGAAGGGTGCACGCACTGTCTTCATCAGCGCGATCGCCGTCATCATGCCGGAAAAGCCGCGCCCGACGATCGCAATGCGCGGGACGGCAGAGATCTGCGCCGCCGCATTGGCTCTCGCCGAAAAAAGTCCCTGAACCGTCATCGCAACTCCTCTGCGGCTTCGGCCGCACCTGTGCAGATTGAGGTTCAACGCATAAACAGCGGATCATGCGTTGATGAGGTTCATGCGGCCATTCACAAACATATGCCGCAGGATCGGGTCCGTATGAGCGGCCCGCAGGGCTTTGAGAAGGGCAAGGCCGCCCCACCCATAGTCTATCAAACTAGTCGTGTATGAAAGCGCTAAAAACCGGCAGTGGCAAGGGGTTTATTAGGCGCGATGCTTAAGTTGTCGGAATCACGGCATATTTTCGATCAAACAGCCTCGCGCCGCAGGGCCGCGACTCGTCATCAGCCTTGGCCCGGTACCACCTCGTCTCCAACAGATTTGCCAGATCCGCCGATTTGCGGGTCAATATCGGAGGTTTCGGCCATCTACTTTCTGCGCTTCTTCTTAGCGTATCTTCAACCCGGCCACGTTTGCGTTGCGCCGAGCCTTTCAATCACGCTCCCCATACGCCTATCAGCATCTCAAGAAACCGCTCTGCCGCCGGCGACAAGGTGCCGCCGCGACGTCGAACCACACCGATTGTGCGGGATATCTCGGGATTGCGGATGGGGCGGGTGATCAGGAATGGGTGATCTTCTCGCGGGGTTGCCATTCGTGGCAGCACCGAGATCCCGAGGCCCGCCTCCACCAACCCGAGGGAGGTAGACAGATGTGTTACCTCGTAGAACCAGCGAAGTTTGATGTTGGATTTTGCCAGTGCCGCGTCCAGCAGCGTTCTGTTGCCGCTCGACCGATGAACCGTAATCAAATGATAGGGCTCTAGTTCCACCCACTCGACCCATTGTTTTGTCGCAAGAGGATGATCCTTTCGCGCCGCAAGCACGAATGGATCTTCCGCAAGCCGCTCGAAGGTGAGGTCGGGGTCGGAAGTGCCCATGATGTTTATGCCGAACTCCACCTCCCCACTTGCCACGGCGCGAAGACCGTCCGTGGCAGGCAGATCGAGGATACGAAAGCGGATGTTCGGATAGTCTTCATTGAACTGGCGGATGACCGTAGGCAGGAAGTAGAATGCCGCGGTTGGAAGGCATGCAATCGTCACCAATCCGCCTCGATTGGGTCCAACGTCACGGACAGCAAAGAGAGAGCCATCAAATTCCTCGAGCATGCGTCGGACGAGCGGCACGAGTTCCGTACCGAGAGCCGTCGCGGATACGTGCCTGGTCGTCCGTTCCAAGAGCGGCGCCCCGATAACCTGCTCCAATTTTTGAATGCGGCGGCTCAACGCAGGCTGGGACATATGCAGAGCGTCCGCAGCGCGATTAAAGCTCTCCAACTCTACAACCCCCAGGAAGGCTCGAAGGTCAAGAATTTCGCAATTAATGCTCATTGTGCATCAATCCTGTGATTCTTAGCATTTCACAAATAAACGCTTTCTCCGATAATTGGATCAAAGAGCGACGATTGATACGGCGATGACATAATTCCGATGGAAGCACAAGCAATGAACGACCTGACGGCTATCCCTTGCGTTCTGATGAGAGGCGGCACATCAAAAGGCCCGTTCTTCCTTGCGAGCGACCTTCCCGCGGCTGCCGATCAGCGTGACCAAATCCTGCTCTCGATCATGGGCTCGGGCCATCCGTTGCAAATCGATGGGATTGGTGGCGGCAACCCGGTCACGAGCAAGGTGGCCATCGTTGGACCTGCCACCGTTCCTGGCGCGGACGTGGATTATCTCTTTGCTCAGGTGCGGGTCGATCAACAGATAGTCGACACCTCGCCGAACTGCGGCAACATGCTTGCGGCAGTCGGACCGTTTGCCATCGAAGCTGGACTTGTCCCGGTTCGTGGAGACACCACGCTCGTAAGGATCCATAACGTCAACACCGGCAAGCTGATCGAGGCCGAAGTCCCTACCCCAAATGGCGGCGTCTCCTATCTCGGGGAAGCTGCGATTGACGGCGTGCCCGGCCGTGCAGCACCGATCGCGCTGACTTTCATGGACGCAGCCGGGGCTCGTACCGGACAGCTCTTTCCCACCGGCAAACCCATCGACCTGATCGATGGCGTCGCTGTCACCTGCATCGACTGCGCCATGCCGATGATCTTGATCGAGGCAGTTTCGATCGGCACAACCGGCTTGGAATCAGCGGCAGAACTCAACGCTGATAAGGAATTGCTTGAACGCCTGGAAAAGTTGCGCATCGCCGCTGGCGAACGAATGGGCCTTGGAGACGTGCGCAATCAGGTAACGCCAAAGCCGGTGCTCATATCCCATCCAAAGACCGGAGGCGACATCAGCGTGCGGTATTTCATGCCGCATCAATGTCATCCATCCTTGGCGACCACGGGCGCCGTTGGGATCGCCACGGCCTGTATCAGCCAGGATACGGTCGCTTCGCTTCTGATCGGCAGGCAAGCTCCCCCGGTTGTTCTTTCCATCGAGCACCCCAGCGGCCACCTGGATGTCAAACTGTATGAGCGGGACAGCAAGGTCGTCGCCGGAATTCTTCGCACTGCCCGCCGGCTGTTCGAAGGACATGTGTTAGCAAAACCTGTCACGCAACTGGGTTGCGCGGCATAATAGCTCTGGCCGCCGGGAGGGCGCCACCAACAGGAGGAGAATATCATCATGCGCAAGTTTATGCTCGCCCTCGCGGCAACTGTCGCGTTTACCGGCTCCGCATTGGCGGATCCAGTCCGTATCAGTGTCGGATCCTACAACCTCAACAATCTTCCCTTTCCCGTCGCCCAAGGGCTCGGCCTTTATGAAAAGGAGGGGCTGGAGGTGACCGTGGAAAACTTTGCGTCGGGCGGCTCGAAGACGCTTCAGGCGCTTGTTGCAGGCTCAACGGACATCGCCGTCGGCTTCTACGACCATACGATCCAGATGCAATCGCAGAAGAAGGCCGTCGTGGCGTTCGTGCAGCTCGCCCGCAATTCAGGGCTCGTTCTGGCTGGGGGCAAGGATAGTAAATTCGATCCGGCAAAGCCGGAAACGATCAAAGGTGCAAAAGTCGGGATCACCTCGCCGGGTTCGTCTTCCGACTTCTTTGTCCGCTACTACGTACAACGCAACGGCTTGTCCGCAAACGACGTTTCTCTGATCGGTGTCGGCTCCGGGTCGGCCGCTGTCGCAGCGCTTGAACAGGGCAAAGTCGACCTACTCGTCAATTACGACCCGGCTGCCACCTTCATCGAGGCCAAGGGTGTCGGCAAGATCCTGATCGACGGTCGCAGCGACGACGGCGCCAGAGCGATCTATGGCGGGATTTACCCAACCTCCGTCCTCTACGCTACACAGCACTATATCGATGAAAACCCCGAGACCATTCAGAAGGTCACCAATGCGACCGTCAAAGCGCTCGAATGGATGAATAGCCATTCCGCTGAAGAGATCGTCGAAAAACTCCCGAAGGAGTTCATTTCCGGCGATCGTGACACTTACATCAAGGCAGTGGAGAACGCGAAGGCGATCTTCTCCAAGGACGGGCGCATAAACGAGGAAGACATCAAGATTCCGCTCGCCGTCCTGAAGAGCTTCAACGAAAAAGTCGCCGCAGATGAAATCGACCTTACGAAAACCTACACGAACGAGTTCGTCGACAAGGTCCCCGACGCCGCTGCCAACTGACAGGAGGAGGTCATGGAATTGGCCGTATTGAAAACCGCACCCCCGACGAACAATCCGAGTCAAGCAAAGCCGATGGTTTCCATCGACTCGGTCACCATGTCCTTCGGCGCCTATGTTGCCGTCCAGGATGTCAACCTTAGTGTCTCCGATGGCGAGTTCCTCGCCATCGTCGGACCTACTGGATGCGGCAAGAGCACCATACTCAATGCCATTGCCGGTCTCCTGAAACCTGCAAGTGGCATTGTTTCCATCGATGGACAGCCCGTGCGCGGGATCCAGAACGACATCGGTTATTTGTTCCAGCAGGATGCATTGCTTCCGTGGAAGACCGCAATCGAAAACGTTGAGCTCGGCCCCATGTTCAAAGGTGTCGGCGCTGCCGAGCGCCGCGAGCGGTCGATGAGATGGCTGGCGAAAGTCGGGCTCAAAGGGTTCGAGCATCGCTATCCACATCAGCTTTCCGGCGGTCAGCGCAAGCGCGTCCAGATGGCCCAGGCGCTGATTACCGGCCCCAAGGTCATCCTTATGGACGAGCCCTTCTCCGCGCTCGACATCCATACCCGTCACCTGATGCAGAACGAGCTGTTGCGTCTTTGGCAGGAGGAACGGCGCGCCGTGGTGATGATAACGCACGACCTCGAAGAGGCCATTGCTCTCGGAGATCGGGTCGTCGTGCTTGCCGCCGGACCGCGCTCGCGCGTGATCGACAGCTTCCCTGTCGACCTCGAACGTCCGCGTGATGTCGCTGAAATCAAGCTCGATCCGCGCTTCATGGATCTTTATCGCAACATCTGGTCATCGCTGCGCGGCGAAGTGGAGAAAAGCTATGAACGTCATGACTGAACGCCTTATCCAAATCGTGCTGCTTGTGGCAATTGTCGGCGGCTGGCAGCTCGGTGTCGCGGCAGGCGTCATTGACGTCTTCTTTTTTCCGGCACCGGTCGACATCTTCAACCAGGTCGTATCCTGGGTCGCGGACGTCAGCTTTTATAGCCATGTGGCGATCACGTTGACGGAAACCGTGCTCGGCTATCTGGTCGGAACGGCACTTGGCGTGGCGGCAGGCGTTTGGCTCGGCCTCAGCCGCTCGGCGGCGCGCATCCTGGACCCTTTTATCAAAGGCTTGAACGCGATCCCTCGAGTCGTGCTTGCGCCAATCTTCGTGCTTTGGCTCGGCCTCGGTCTGTGGTCCAAAGTGGCGCTCGCCGTGACGCTCGTTTTTTTCGTCACCTTCTTCAACGCCATGCAAGGCGTCCGCGAAGTCAACCCGGTGGTGCTGTCGAACGCTCGCATTTTAGGGGCCAAGCGGTCGGACCTGCTCCGCCATGTCTATTTCCCGGCAGCGGCAAGCTGGATTCTGTCGTCCTTGCGCACTTCGGTCGGCTTCGCCGTTGTGGGGGCAATCATCGGCGAGTATCTCGGCTCCTCTGCCGGGCTCGGCTATCTGATCGCTCAGGCCGAAGGCAATTTCGATGCGGTTGGAGTCTTCGCGGGCATCCTGATCCTCGCGATCTTCGTCTTGATTATCGACAGCATTCTGGACATCGCCGAGAAGCGCCTCATCAAGTGGCGAGCAAGCGATTCCGAACGGCCGGCGTGACGATCGCAATGCGCGGCACGGCAGAGATCTGCGCCGCCGCATCGGCTCTCGCCGAAAAAAGTCCCTGAACCGTCATCGCAACTCCTCTGCGGCTTCGGCCGCACCTGTGCAGATTGAGGTTCAACGCATAAACAGCGGATCGTGCATTGATGAGGTTCATGCGGCCATTCACAAACATATGCCGCAGGATCGGGTCCTACGAGCGGCCCGCAGGCGACCTGGAAGGGCAAAGCCGCCCCGCCCTAGGCCGCGTTTCACCGCATTTCTTCAGTCGCCTTCGCCCGGATATTGCTTCGCCTTCAATAGGCCGGCCAGATGCGCCGTGTTGCGCGCCAGCATGTCGACGGCTGTCGTCACGACCTTCGGCACCCTGTAGAGATCGACGAAATTGGTGGAGCCCATCGCCTCGCCGACCCAGTAGGCAACGGCATTTGCCGGAATGGTGAAACCGACATCGTTCAGCGCCTGATAGAGCTCGGCCGAGACATGATGGGCGCCGTCCTCATTGCCGACGACGGCGACGGCAGCCACCCTTCCGTAAGACACCATCCGGCCCTGATCGTCGGTCTCGTCGAGGAAGGCGTCCATGCGCTCGAGCGCCCGCTTGCAGACACTGGATGGCTGGCCGAGCCAGATCGGCGTCGCCATCAGCAGGATATCGGCGGAGAGCACCTTGGCGCGAATATCGGGCCAGTCATCGCCGGCGCCTTCGTCGGAGGTGACGCCCGGCTTGACGTTGAAATCGGCCAGCCGGAGCACTTCGGTCTCAACGCCATAAGCGGACATCGCCTTGTCGATGAGACCGATCATTCGGTCGGTCGAGGACGCGTCCTTGGCGTCGCTGGTCTTCAGCGTGGCGTTGAGGGCGAGGGCTTTCAGCGGCATGGGTCTCTCCGGCACCGTCGGCGGTTGGCATTCGCCTGCTGCAACCCGTGCGCGCGCAGATTGTTCCTGTCGGGATGCGAGGAGACCTCACGTAAAAATAACCAACTGGTGAATTCTTTACTTGAACCCCCAAATGGAATCGGCAAAAGTGTCGGTGCTATCAATCCCTTCATGGATTTGCCGTCTTTTCGGGCCAGCGTCCGACCACACATCTATTGGAAAAAATACCGTGAGCAGCGATGCGTTAATACGCGCGACGAAGCCTTCGGCTTCGATGGCGCTTGCAACTGCGGCAGGCTGGGGCCGAGGCCTCTACACACTGGTGCGCATCACCATGATGGCCTTCCGCCACCCCTGGCAATCCGGCTTTGCGATCGGCGCCACGCTTGTTGCCTCCACCTTCCAGCTGATGATCCCGCGCCTTCTCGGCCAAGCCGTCGACCATACGCAGATGGCGATGAGCGGCGGTGCAGCCGGCCAGGCGGCCCAGGACGCGCTTCTGACCACGGCGCTGCTGCTGCTCGGCGCCAGTGTGTTGCGCGGCCTCTTTACCATGGTTCAGAACTATTACAGCGAAGCCGTCGGCCATCACATCGGCTACGAGTTGCGGCTGGCCTGCTACGAGAAGATCCAGCGACTGTCCTTCAGCTTTCATGACACCGTGCATTCCGGCGACCTGATCACCGTCGGCCTGCTCGATCTCGAAGGCGTGCGCATGTATTTTTCCACCGCGCTCGTCCGGATGATCCTGCTGTCGATCCTGATCGGCATCGGCGCCTATATGCTGCTGTCGACCGATATCGTGCTCGGTCTCCTGGCGCTGAGTTTCGTGCCCTTCGTCGGCTGGCGCTCGTCGGTGACGCAGCTCAGGCTGCGCGCCACCTGGCTCGACCTGCAGGAGCGGCTTTCGGTGCTGACCCGCATCATGGAGGAAAATCTCGGCGGCATCCGCGTCGTGCGCGCCTTTGCCGCCCACGAACACGAGATTTCGAAATTCGAGGCGGCGTCGAAGAGCGCGCTCGCGCTCGCGCATCAGCGCGTCGGCATCCGCGTCACCAACACCAGCGCCATGACCTTCTCCTTCTTCGCGGCGATGGGCCTGGTGCTCTGGGTCGGCGGCGGCAAGGTGATGTCGGGCGAAATCACCGTCGGCACGCTGGCCTCGTTCCTGACCTTCATGACCATCCTGCAGATGCCGGTGCGCCAGCTCGGCCTGATGGTCAATGCCTTTGCCCGCGCCTCCACCTGCGGCTCGCGCCTCTTTGCCCTTCTCGACCTCGACATCGCGATCAAGGATGCGCCGGATGCCAAGCAATTGGCGGTGACGGACGGCGTGCTGCGCTTCGAGAATGTCAGCTTCGCCTATCCCGGTTCGGAAAAGCGCACCGTGCTCGACGATGTCTCCTTCGAAGCCCGCCGCGGCCAGACGATCGGCATCGTCGGGCCTCCGGGCAGCGGCAAGTCGACGATCGCCCATCTCATTCCCCGCTTCTACGACGTCAGCGGCGGCAAGATCACGATCGACGGCCAGGACATCCGCAAGGCGACGCTGCAATCGCTGCGTCGGGCGGTTGCCGTCGTGCAGCAGGATTCCTTCCTATTCACGACGACGATCGAGAACAACATCGCCTATGGCGACCCTTGGGCGAAGGAAGGCCGCATCGAACGCGCCAGTGAAAGCGCCCAGCTGCACAATTACGTGCTCGGCCTTCCCATAGGTTACGGCACCGTCGTCGGCGAGCGCGGCGTTTCGCTGTCCGGCGGCCAGCGCCAGCGTCTTTCGATCGCCCGTGCGTTGATGCTGAAACCGGCGGTGATGGTGTTCGACGATTCGACGGCGGCTATCGACGCCGCCACCGAGCAGCGCATCCGCGGCGCCATGCGCCGCTATGCGGCCGACCGCGTGACGATCATCGTCGCCCACCGCCTGAGTTCGCTGATGCATGCCGACCAGATCCTGTTCGTCGAAGACGGCCGGATCGTCGAGCGCGGAACGCATGAAGCGCTGCTTTCGCTCGGCGGGCGCTACAAGGCACTCTACGACCTGCAGGTGCGGCCGGGCGACGAGGTCCTGAGCGCCTAACAATGGATTCCCTTCTTCTGCCCACCGGGGAGAAGAGCGGACAAGCAATGACTATGCAGGCCACCGGACGTGATGGCCGCGGGAGGAATGGCATGGCCGAGGAACTGGAAACCGAGCGTCCCGACGTTCGCGAGGATGGACGCCGCCCGCCGCGGGCGGTGGTCGGTTCGCATCGCGTCGAGGAGGAGATGTTCGGCAAGGCCTTCGACGGCAATATCGTCAAGCGCATCTGGGTTTTCGTTCACCCCTATCGCCGCCAGGTTCTGTGGTCCGTCGTCGCCGTTATGACCTTCACGATGATGCAGCTCACCATCCCGCTGATCATCCGCTATGCCATCGACCATGGCATGTCGCCGGGCGGCAACCATTCGGCCCTGGTCTGGTCGATCATCGCCTTCACCATCGCCATCCTCATCAACTATGCGGCAAGCTATGCGCAGGAGACGCTGGTTGGCGGCGTGGCGGAGGACGTGCTCTTCGATATCCGCAAGGCGATGTTTTCGCATCTCCAACGCGTCTCGCTCTCCTTCATGGACAAGACCGAGGTCGGCCGGCTGATGTCGCGGCTGCAGGGCGACGTCAACTCGATGCAGGAATTCCTCGAAACCTCGGTGCTCTCCGTCGGCGACATCGTGCTGCTCTTCGGCATCGTCTTCGTGATGCTCTATCTCGATTTCAAATTGGGGCTGCTGACGCTCTCGGTGCTGCCGGTGCTGTTCATCGTCCGGCTGTTCTGGCTCCCGCTGGCGCGCAAATCCTTCATGGCCGCGCACGAGACCAATTCGGTCGCGAACGGTGCGCTTGCAGAAGCGATCCATGGCGTGCGCGCCGTCCAGAGCATGGACAGGCAGGGCGTCAACTTCACGCTTTACGACGACAAGGCGCATGCCAACCTCAAGACGCATCTGACGGCGGCGCGCTATGCGCAGGTGATGGTGCCGATCGTCGACAGCCTGACCGGCGTGGCGATGGCGCTCGTCATCGTCGTCGGCGGCGCCCGCGTTCTCAATCAGGCGCTCGATGTCGGCGTGCTCGTCGCCTTCCTGTTCTACATCCAGCGCTTCTTCGACCCGATCCGTTCGCTGACCCTGCAATATTCGGTGATGCAGCGCGCCATGGCGTCGGGCCAGCGGCTGACCGAAGTGCTCGACGTGCCTGTCGACATCAAGGACGCGCCCGATGCCAAAGCCTTGTCGCGCGACATGGACGGATCGGTGGAATTCAAGGACGTCGTCTTCGGCTACAATCCGAAACATCCGGTGCTGAAGCACGTCAGCTTCAAGGTCAATCCTGGCGAGACGGTGGCGCTGGTCGGGCCGACGGGATCCGGCAAATCGAGCTGCATGTCGCTGATCCATCGCTTCTACGACGTGCAGCAGGGCCAGGTGCTGGTCGGCGGCAACGATGTGCGAGCGCTGACGCAGGATTCGCTCGGAGCGCAGATCGCCATGGTGCTGCAGGAACCCTTCCTCTTTACCGGCACCGTCTTCGAAAACATCCGCTACCACAAGCTGGAGGCGACGCGCGAACAGGTGATCGAGGCGGCGAAGGCCGTCGGCGCACACGACTTCATCATGCGCCTGCCGGAGGGCTACGACAGTGTCCTCGGCGAGCGCGGCGGCAACCTGTCGCTCGGCCAGCGCCAGCTTTTAAGCTTTGCCCGTGCCCTGGTGGCGGACGCGAAGATCCTCGTGCTCGACGAGGCGACTGCCAATATCGACAGCTATACCGAGATGCTGATCCAGAAGGCGCTGGTAAAATTGCTCGAAAACCGCACCGGCCTTGTCATTGCCCATCGGCTGGCGACGATCCGCGAGGCGGACCGCATCATCGTGCTGCAGAACGGCGAAATCATCGAAAGCGGCGACCACCGCCAGCTGATGAAGAACGGCAAGCTCTATTCCAAGCTCTATAATCTCAACTACTCCTCCTTCGATGATATTCCCGAAGACGTGCTGGAAGAGACGACGGCGGCGGATTCAGCGACTTGATCTCAGGACATGCATTAATGCTTGTCGCAAAGTTTGAACGAACAAACGCCTTGCTGCCGCATTTATTTCCTATCGGGGGATCAGTGCCACTGAGGAGAATGTTATGAAGAGAGTTATTAGCAGCCTGTTGATCGCAACGGCCCTTGTTGGATCGGCCATTCAGCCCGCTGCCGCGCGTGATCGCCATCATCACGATGACACGGGTCGGGCTATCGCTGGCGGCGTTGCCGCAGGCGTCGTCGGCGGTCTGATCGGTGGCGCGATCGCCAATAGCGGCCCTCGCTACGTCGATGGTCCGCGTTATGTCGATGGTCCCCGCTATGTCGAACCGGCGCCGAGATGCTGGTATGAGGACCGCGATGTTCGCAACCGCTATGACGGCGGCTATCATACCGAAACCGTGCAGGTCTGCGAGTAGCGGGCGGACCTGACCTTCCTATGGCGTCGCGGATCTGATTCGTCGCCGCCGCTGATTTTCGCCCATCAACCGAGGCTGCATCCGCCAGCCTCGGTTTTTTCTGTTTGGGCCAATGCAGTTGGTTCGCAGTCACTCCCCACAGCAAAAATTTCTGGCTGCTTCGTCCGCCTGTCATCCGGCTGTTAGAGACGATCAATAGCTGAAAGCCGATGAATGATGGTCCAGTGAATGGCGCCAAGACGCCAAAGAAAGAACGTATGCGCTTCGTCAGCGCCGAGCAGGTAGCGCAATTGGCGGGCGTTTCGCGCTCCGCCGTCTCGCGTACCTTCACGCCGGGCACCAGCGTGGCGCCAGCAACGCGCGAAAAGGTGCTGCGGGCGGCCGAAGCACTCGGCTATCATGTCAACGACCTGGCGCGCGGCGTGCTTGCCAATCAGAGCCGCCTTGTCGGCATCGTCGCCACCCGGCCGGAAGTGGGTTTTCGCGCACATCTGGCCGCAGCGCTTGCCAAATGCCTGATCAAACGCGGCAGCATCCCGATTCTCATCAATACCGGGCAGACGGAAGACGAGCTGCTCGCCGCCCAGAAAATGCTGATCGGCCATCGTGCCGAAGCGATCATCATCCTGTCCGGCTCGCCACCGGCGAGTTTCTTCGAACTCGCGCAGCGAAATGGCCAGCCGCTCGTGGTGATCGGTCGCTCGGAACCCGACGCCGACCATGTGCGCGCCGGCAACTCCGAGGCCTCCCGCAAGGCGGCAACGGCCTTTTACGAAAGCGGCAGACGGCGGCTGGCGGTCATCGGCTCCAACACCGGAACGCCTTCCATCATCGAGCGCGAAAGCGCCTTCCTGTCGACAGCCGGATCGCTCGGTGTATCCGTCGTCGTCGGACGCGGCGGCGATTCCGACTATGACGGCGGCGTCACCGCCGCACGCGCGCTCTTCTCGCAGACAATAAAGCCCGACGCCGTCTTCTGCGCCAACGATCAGATCGCTTTCGGACTGTTGGATGTCCTGCGCCTGGAAGCGCAACTGCGCATCCCCGAGGATGTTGCCGTCATCGGCTTCGACGACGTGCCGGAATCCTCTTGGCTGAGCTATCGGCTGACCACCTTCCGCCAGGATCCGCTGACCATGGCGCAGCGCGCCGTCGAACTGATGGAGCGGCGGCTTGAAAACCCGGGCTTGCCTCCAGGTTACGAAAGCGTCATTCCCGAGCTCGTCATCCGCCAGAGCTTCAGACCCTGACCGCTCCCTCCGCCTTTTCGCAGGCGTCATCCTGTGGCAAGAAGGGCTGACGGTTTGCGCATGTCGTTATCCCAACACCGCTGAACAGTTTTGGGCGACATGCATTGGGGAGGAGGATCGCCGCAGATGAAGGGAATCCGCCAGCTCGCCGAGCATCTCGACATTTCGATCGGAACGGTGTCCCGGGCGCTGAACGGCAAGCCCGACGTCAACGACGAAACGCGCCGGCGCGTGCTCGCCGCCGCCGAAGAGCTCGGTTACGTCGCCAACCAGTCGGGCCGCAGCCTTCGCCAGGGCATGACCAACGTCATCGGGCTGATGCTCGAAGTCAGCCGCGAGACGGTCGAAAACAGCGACGACTTCTTCCTTGGCGTCACCGACGGGCTGCAGAGCGTCTTTTCCCGTCACAAGCTCGATCTCGTCATGCTGCCCTGCCCCGATGACGAGGACCCGCACGAATATCTGAAGCGCATGGTGGCGCGCCGTCTCGTCGACGCGCTCATCATCTCGGCGACACGGCGCACCGATAGGCGCATCGAGCTTCTGGAAAAGGCCCGCATCCCCTTCGTGGCGCTCGGCCGTAGCGCGTCGGGCGGCAGCTACACCTGGATGGACCTCGATTTCGAGGGCGTGGCGGCGCGCGGCGTCGACCGGCTGGTCGCCAAAGGCCACCGCCGGATCGCGGTGGCCGCTCCCTCCTCCGACATCAATCTCGGTTACCTCTTCCTCGACGCCTACCGCCAGGCGCTGCAACGGCACGGGATTCCCTTCGACCCGGCCCTCGTTATCCGGGTCAAGTCGAGCGAACAGGGCGGTTACCAGGCCGGCCACGAATTGCTGATGATCGAAGAGCGGCCGACGGCGATCATCCTGATCCACGAGCTGATGGCGATCGGGCTTTATCGCCGGCTTGCCGAGGCGGGCATCGTGCCCGGCCGCGACCTCGCCGTCGTCGGTTTCCGCGAGGAGCCGCGCACGCATTTCCTGCAGCCGACGCTGACCTCTTTCCGCATGTCGCTGCGCGATCTCGGCGCGCAGCTCGGCGAAACCCTGCTCGCCACCATGCCGGCCTATGCCGATCATTATCCGCAGGGCGCCCGCAACAGGATCTGGCCGCTGGAACTCGTTCCCGGCGAAAGCGACGCTTTCACGTTGACGATCTGAGCGCCTCTCAGACCCGGCTTGCCGCCGCCGCATGCTCCCGCTGCGACAGCTGATGCGTGACGACGAAGACCAGCAGGGCGCCGGCAGCAAGGCACGCGGCCAGGAAGAACATCGGCGCGATCGTGCTGCCGCTGGCTTCCTTGATCCAGGGCACAACATTCTGGGCGACAAAACCGCCGAGATTTCCGACCGAATTGATGGCGGCAAGGCCCGCCGCAGCCCCCGCACCTTTGAGGAAACGGGAAGGCAGGCTCCAGAACACCGGCTGAGGCGCGAAGATCCCGGCAGCGGCGACGCAGAGGAAGGCGAATTGCAAAGTGTGGTTCGGGATCAGCGCCGAGAGCAGCAAGCAGGCGGCGCCGATGAAAGCCGGAATGACGATATAGGGCGTCTTCGATTGCGCCTTGTCGGCCAGGGCGGGAACGACATAGAGCGCGACCGCGACCAGCACCCAGGGAATGATGTTGAGGAATCCGTTCACCGTGTTGCTGACGCCGAAGGCCTGGACGATGGTCGGCAGCCAATAGCTGAGACCATAGGCCGAAAGCGGAAAGGCGATATAGCAGAGCGCCATCAGCAAGACACGCGGGTCGATGAGCGCCTTGAAGCCGTTTGAGGCATTCTCGCCCATGCCGGCATTTTCGGAAGTGAGCCTTCGTTCCAGCCACTGCTTCTCCTCGCCATTCAGGAAGCTTGCGTTTTCAGGCCGGCCGGGAAGATAGAAGAAAGTGACAATGCCGGCGATCACAGCCGGAACGCCCGTCGCCAGGAAGACCCACTCCCAGCCGGCAAAGCCGTAGAGACCGTCGAGATCGAGCAGCATACCGCCGAGCGGCGCGCCGACGGCATTGGCGATGGCGCTGAAGATCATGAACAGCCCGACCATCCTGCCGCGATAGGCCGAGGGAAACCAGAGCGTCAGCAGATAGAGGACGCCGGGAAAGAAGCCGGCTTCGCAGACACCGAGCAGGAAGCGCAGGATATAGAACATCGTCGCGTTCTGCGTGAAGGCGAGCGCGACCGTGACGATGCCCCAGGAAACCAGGATGCGCGCGAACCAGACACGGGCGCCGAGCTTATCGAGGAAGAGGTTGCTCGGCACCTCGAAGAGAAAATAGCCGATGAAGAAGAGCGAAGCACCGAGACCATAGGCATATTCGCTCATTCCGAGAGCATCGACCATCTGCAGCTTGGCAAAGCTGACGTTCTGCCGGTCGATATAGGCGATGAGATAAAGGATGCCGAGAAACGGCATCAGCTTCCAGGTGATTTTCGAGATCAGCCGCTTCTCGTCGACCATAAATATGCTCCGGTATGACCATGCTTCGGGATCGGATAAATAGCGCGGCCAGCCGATATTCAATCGGGCGCGGCATTTTCTCGCAGCCGCAACTCTGATGATGTGACCGTACCCGAAGCCGGGTACGGTCATTAATCATTCAGCGGCGGCGACGGCGGCGCGGCGGCCGATCGTTGCTTGGGTCAGCACGAAGGCTGAGAAGGCGCAGAGCGCGATGCCGGCGGCCATCGGAACGGCTGTGCCGTCGAAGAAGACGCTCGATATGACCATGGCGACGGCGGCGATCACGAAATGCAGCGTGCCCATCAGCGACGAGGCGGTGCCGGCGATCTCGCCGTGATCCTCGAGCGCGAGCACCGCGCTCGTCGGGATGACGAGGCCGAGGAAGCCGTAGCCGATGAACAGGAAAGTCGCCAGGACAGGCAGCTGGTTGAAGCCCGCGGCCATCACCACCGCCATGACGACCATGGCAAGGGCAAAAGCGCTGACCGCAATCCGCATGACGCGCACGAGGCCGAAACGCTCGCCGAGCCAGCCCGTCGCCTGCGATACCGCGAAGAAGGACACGGCATTGATCGAGAAGGCGAAACTGTATTGCGTCGGCGTCAGCCCGTAATGCTGGATCAGCACGAAGGGCGAGTTGGCGAGATAGACCAGGAAGCTTGAAATGCCGAGGCCGCCGATGAAGGTCAGCGTCAGGAAATTGCGGTCGGCGAGCAGCAGCCGGTAGGCCGCCATGGCGCTCTTCAGACCGCTGCCGCTGCGTTCGGCCGGTGAACGGGTTTCGTCAAGCTGGGTGGCGAGCAGGACGAGGCCGATGAAGGCGGCGATCGTCACGGCCCAGAATACGCCGCGCCAGCCGTAGAACTCGATGACGGCGCTGCCCGTCAGCGGCGCCAGAATCGGCGAGATCGAGAAGACCAGCATCAGCAGCGACATCAGGCGGGCGGCCTGCACGCCGGTGTGCATATCGCGGACGATGGCGCGCGGAATGACCATGCCGGCGGCGCCGCCGATCCCTTGAACGAAACGGAAGGCAATCAGCGTTTCGATATCGGTCGCCAGCGCGCAGCCGATCGAGGCGACGGCGAAGAGGCCGATGCCGAGATAGAGCGGCAGCTTGCGGCCCCACATATCCGACAGCGGACCATAGACGAGCTGGGCGAGCGCAAAGGAGATGAAGAAGGCGAGAAGGGTGAGCTGGGTGACGTTGTTGTCGGCATGCAGGTCCTGGCCAATAGAGGGCAGCGCAGGCAGATACATGTCGATGGCGAAAGGCCCGATGGCCGACAAAAGGCCGAGAATGAGGGCAATGCGAAAGAAGGAAGCCTTCATAAGGGTGATCTTTCTTAAAAGCGCAGCGGAGGCACCGGATCGTCGCCCCGCCGCATTGCTCTTAGAGCGCCATACGTCCTCTCGGACGCACAAATGATGATTGTCCGCGCGAAGACGAAGTTGGGAGCTCATATCTCCAGCGGCGGAAGCAAGAGTGTCAATAAATTTGGACACAAATGTAAAATTAGACGCCATTGTCTAAGACGTCAAGACGTCTTATCTTCGCTCTCATGAAAGATCGCATGACACCGGCAGTCCGGATGACGGGGCATACGCAGCGCGGACAATGCGCCAAGCGCATGTCGATCCTCGATGCCGCGGCCGACGTATTCTGCCGCCAGGGTTTTGCCGGCGCCAGCATCGACGAGATCGCCGCCGCTGCCTGTGTCTCGCGCCAGACGATCTACAATCACTATCGCGAGAAGGAAACGCTGTTCGTCGCCGTCGTCGAAGACGTCATGAACCGTGCCAACGCCATGCTCTTCTCGGTACTGTCATCGTTCCCGGACAGCGCCGACGATCTGGAAGACGAGCTGACGGCTTTCGCCGTGCGCCTCAACAAGAACTGCATCTGCAACCACGACGGAAAATTTCTGCGTAAGCTGGTGCAGACCGAAGGCGAGCGATATCCCCACCTCTTCGAAAGCTGGCGCCAGCAGGGGCCGGGCAAGCTGATCACCGCCCTTTCTGCACTGTTCGCGCGGCTTGCCTACAAGGGAACGCTCATCATCGACGATTTCGACGTCGCTGCTCGGCAGTTCGTGGCGCTCGGCAATGCCGATCTGCAGATGATGATCCTTCTCGGCGGCACGCCCACCGATGAAGAGCTGGAAAAGGCGGCACGCAACGCCGTCCGTACCTTTCTCAAGGCCTATGGCAGGCCGGCGGCCGAAAAGGCCGGCATGCAGCCGCAACTCGCAGCCATCTCAGGCTGATCGGGCCCCCTCTTATCAGGCAAACACCGTCATCTGTGCGGGGACGACCGCGAACATGCCGACACGGCGCGCGGCAAGATATTTCACCAGCTGTTCGACAACCGAAGGCATGACCGGCTTCTGGATCACGCCGACCGCGCCCTTGACGCCGTCAGCCACCACTTCGGGATTGCCGGTCATGAAGACGACCGCAATGCCGTGCTCCTGCGCCAGCCGTCGGCCGATCTCAGGCCCGGTCGGGCCGTCGGCGAGATTGACGTCGACGAAAGCGATATCGGCAAGCGGCGCCAGTCGCAGCGCCTGTTCGCGATCATTCGCAAGGCCCGCAACCTGCATTCCCATGCCTTCTACCGTCGCCTCGAGATCGAGCGCGATCAGGAATTCATCTTCGACGATCAATACTCTCTGTGTCATGAGATCATCTCGTTGCCAGCGCCGCACGACATTGGTGGCCATGATACGTCCCCTTGTTACGCCTATACTCAGAAAGAGGGATCCGCTCCGCCAGCCTGTCCTCAAGCGAAACTCATGGCGGTAACGGGTAACTCGACGATATGTTCCGCGCTGGAACGCGATTTTCTATATTTAAGGCATTGTTAACGTTGATAAATTCTTAATAACAAAGAGGATGGAGAAAAGGACCGTGCCCGATCGTGCTCAATATCGAGGCTACACCTTATGGCTGAGGGCGCGATAAGACGGTATAACTCTTCCGTTACCTTAAAGACGAGAATCATATTGAGAAACACATTTATCGTTTTGGCCGCCGTTGTCGTCGGCTTGTTCGCTTACACGAAATTGATGGCCAGGGTCGGCTCAGGCTCGCCGCCTCCGGATGCGCCTTTGGAGCAACAAGCTGACCTCATTCGCGTTTATAAATCCGAACGCCGCATGGTCCTTCTCAAAGGCGATACTCCGATCTCGACATACCGGATCTCTCTTGGTCGAGCTGCCGACGAGGGTCCGAAGCAGCGCGAAGGCGACGAGAAAACACCTGAAGGACGCTATGAGATAGACTGGCGAAATCCCAGGTCGATGGCGCATCTCAGCCTGCACATTTCCTATCCAAATCCTGATGACCAGCGTAACGCACAATCCGGTGGTTTCCCTCCCGGCGGCGTTATCATGATCCACGGCCTTCCCAACGGCTGGGGCCTATTCGGAAACGCCCATCATCTGTGGGATTGGACGGATGGGTGTATTGCGGTCACCAACGCCGAGATGCGCGATATCTGGGCGCGCGTCCCCGACCACACACCCATCGACATCATGCCCTGAACCGCTGTCGGCTTCGTCAGCCCTTGGCCTTCAGGACGAGGACCGGCTGGCTGCGGTAGTCGGCAGGAAACAGCGATTTTAGGTTCGCGATTTTCGGCAAGTCGTTATGGACGATATAGGGATAGGTCGGATTGAGCGTCAGGAAATCCTGATGATAGGCTTCGGCGGGATAGAAGCCGGTAGCCTCGGACACCTTAGTGACGATCGGCTGCGGGAAGACATGCGACTTGTCGAGCTGATCGATATAACTCTCGGCGACCTTGCGCTGCTCGGGATCGGCAACGAACAGTGCCGAACGGTATTGCGTTCCCCGGTCCGGCCCCTGAAAATTCAGCTGCGTCGGGTTGTGCGCCACAGAGAAGAAGATCTGCAGCAACTTCCCGTAGGTCACCTGTTTCGGATCGAACTTCACCTGGACGGCTTCGGCATGGCCTGTCGAGCCGGTGCTGACGGTTTCGTACTGCGCCGTTTTGGCATCGCCGCCGGCATAGCCGGAGACGGCGCTCTTAACGCCCTTCACGTGCTGAAAGACGCCCTGGACGCCCCAGAAACAGCCGCCGGCGAAAATGGCCGTTTCGGTGCCTGACCCGGCCGCCTGGTCAACGGCTGGCGGCGGGATGACGACCGCATCCTCGGCCGCGGCTGCGCCACACGCACTGAGCGAGACGACGGCGGCGGCAAGGAATGCGGCAAGGCGCCTGGGATGGGAAGACAGGGACATTGCGCTACCTCCTGCGACTGCTCAAATCCTTGCTCATCCTTGCAAAAGCCGCAAATCACAAGGCGGTCACTCACGCCGATGTGACAGCCAGGCGAAAGCGCCTGTGCGAAGTTGAAACAGCACTCAACTTGAGTTGACAATCTCGCGAGGAGTGAGGAGAGTGCCGCCGGTCAGAGCCTGCATTTCCGGGGGGAACCTATGTCCGTGCGCTCGTTCTTTGCTTTCGCGACAATCGCATTTTTTTCCACGATCGCTGTCAGCTTTCCCGCCGCCGCTGCGGAGACCAAGCGCGACATCCAGACGATCAAGGACGCCGATTTCTTCGGTTTCGATCTTCGCACCGAGCAGAACGTCTCGCTCGATCAGTGCAAGACCTCCTGCATCGGCGACAAGAGCTGCAAGGCCTTCACCTACAATCCCAAGGTGAAATGGTGTTTCCTGAAATCCGATTTCAAGACGATGAACGCCTTCCCCGGCGCCATCGCCGGCAAGATTGTCGAAACGGCCGGCCAGCAGGAGCCGGATATCGGCGCCGCGCCGCGCCTGACCTTCCTGAGCAACGACCTCATCCAGCAGGCCCACGACTTCAAGGACAATCTTGCCCTTGCCGACAGCCAGCAGGGCCAGGGCGTCGACAGCCTGACGGCCAACGCCCGCCTCGACATGACCGCCAACAACCTGACCGACGCGCTGATAGCCTTCCACGGCGCGCTGTCGATCACGCCCGGCGATGCTGATCTCTGGCTCGAAACCGCCCGGGCCGCAATTTCCTTCGGCAGCACGGAAAGCAGCGTCACCGGCCAGGCCGTGGTCGACGCGCTGAACGGCTATGAGCTGACGCGCACCAAGGCCAAGCGCGCCGAAGCGCTGGGCGTCCTCGCCACCGCTCTGGAGCGAAACGCCAATTACCGCCCGGCACTCGATGCCTATAAGGCGAGCCTGGCGCTCGTTGCCGCCGACGATGTGCAGGCTGCCTACCTGCAGCTGAAATCGACGCAGGGCTTCCGCGTTACCGAACACACGGTCGATGCCGATAGCGCCACGCCGCGGGCCTGCGTCACCTTCTCCGAGGCGCTGGTCAAGACCACCGACTACACGCCCTTCGTGACGCTGAACGGGGCAGCCCCCAAGGCGCTGGAAACCAAGGACAAGCAGATCTGCGTCGAGGGGCTGACGCATGGCGAGACCTACAAGATCGCTTTCCGCACCGGCCTGCCGTCCTCCGTCGACGAGGCGCTCGAAGCCCCCGTCAGCATCGACGTCTATATCAAAGACCGCAGCCAGATGGTGCGCTTCACCGGCGACAGCTTCGTGCTGCCCTCGACGGCGCGCCGCGGCATCCCGATCGTTTCGGTCAACATAACCTCGGCCAACCTCAAGCTCTATCGCATCGGCGATCGTGCCATCGCGCCAC
The DNA here is from genome assembly GCF_013087625.1 of Rhizobium changzhiense. Classification (NCBI taxonomy): domain Bacteria; kingdom Pseudomonadati; phylum Pseudomonadota; class Alphaproteobacteria; order Hyphomicrobiales; family Rhizobiaceae; genus Rhizobium; species Rhizobium changzhiense. The sequence goes on along the minus strand of NZ_JABFCQ010000006.1, from coordinate 334,173 downwards.
TTCTGACCAATTCGCAATTCCTGACGCAGCTCGACGGCTATAGCGCCCGGAACATTCAGGACCAGAACGGCGAACTCGTCTGGCAGGGCTCGATCGACATCGCCAACGAGCTCAACAAGGACATCGTCACCAGCTTCCCGGTCGACGAGGCGCTGCCCGAGCGCAAGCCCGGCATCTATGTGATGACCGCAACGGCGGCAAACGGCCCGGCGCAGGAGTGGGATTCGCAGGCGACGCAGTGGTTCCTGGTCTCCGATATCGGCGTCACCACCTATGCCGGCACCGACGGGCTCAACGTCTTCACCCGTTCGCTCGCCTCGGCCAAGCCGATATCAGGCGTCGAGCTCCAGCTGCTCGCCAAGAACAATGAAGTGCTCGGCACCGCGACGACCGACGAAAATGGCCGCGCCACCTTCACCGCCGGCCTGATCCGCGGCACGGCGGCGCTGACGCCTGCCGTCATTGCCGCCCGGAACGGCACCTCGGACTATGTCTTCCTCGACATGACGCGGGCCGGCTTCGATCTCTCCGACCGCGGCGTCACCGGCCGCGCCGCACCCGGCGCGATCGACGTCTTGACCTTCACCGAACGCGGTATCTACCGCGCTGGCGAAACCGTGCATGCCCAGGCGCTTGCCCGCGACACCGACGGCACCGCCATCGAGAACCTGCCGCTCACCTTCATCTTCAGCCGCCCGGATGGCGTCGAAGACCGGCGGATCGTCAGCCAAACCAGCAATCTCGGCGGTTATACGGTCGATTTCCCGACCCAGGCAAACGCCATGCGCGGCACCTGGACGATGAACATCTATACCGATCCCAAGGGCAGCGCGATCGCCAGCAAGAGTTTCCTCGTCGACGATTTCGTGCCCGATCGCACCGACATGGAGATCAAGACCGAAGCCAAGGAAGTCGGTCCGGACACGCCGGCGCTGATCACCGTTTCTGGTAAATATCTCTATGGCGCCCCGGCCGCCGGCCTGACACTCGAAGGCGATGTCGTCGTCAAGCCGACGCGCGAGAGTGCGGCCTATAAGGGCTTCTTGTTCGGGCTTGCCGACGAGGAGGCGAGCGAGGATTCGCGCCAGCCGATCGACGGCCTGCCGGAACTCGACGAGAATGGCGAAGCCTCGACCGACCTGACCATCAGCGAACTGCCGGCAACGACGCAACTGCTGAACGCCACCGTCTATATGCGCATGCAGGAGGCGGGCGGCCGCGCCATCGAGCGCTCGCTGGTGCTTCCGGTGAAGACCGAGCGGGCTTCGATCGGCATCAAGCCGGAATTTTCCGACGACCTGCCGGAGAACTCGATCGCCAACTTCACGGTGATCGGCGTCAAGGCCGATGGACAGAAGCAGGAGGCGAAGGGCCTGCGCTGGAAATTCTATAGCCTCAACCGCGAATACCAATGGTATCGCGAGGGAACGGCATGGAAATACGAGCCGGTCTACACCGCCGAGCAGGTCGCCAACGGCAGCGTCGATGCGACGATGGACGGCGGCAAGATCTCCGTGCCGGTGAAATGGGGCCGCTATCGCCTCGAAGTGGAGAGCCCCGATGCCGACGGCCCGACCTCCAGCGTCGAATTCGACGCCGGCTGGTTCGTGAGCTCGACCTCGACCGAAACACCGGACGGGCTGGAAATCGCCCTCGACAAGGACAGCTACAAGATCGGCGATACCGCCAAGCTGAAAGTCACCTCGCGCTACGGCGGCGAGCTCATGGTCACGGCCGGAACCGAAAAGCTGGTGGCCGTGCAGAATGCTGCGATCGGCGAGACCGGCGGCGAGGTCGATATCCCCGTTACCGCGGACTGGGGCGCCGGCGCTTATGTCACCGCCACGCTCTTCCGTCCCGGCGATGCCCAGGACAGCCACATGCCGATGCGCTCGATCGGCATCAAATGGCTGAAGGTCGATCCCGAACAGCGCGCCCTGCAGGTCAAGCTCGACACGCCGGAAAAGATGTTGCCGCGCGGACCGCTCGATATCGGCCTGCAGGTGGCCGGCGCCGGCGCCAACGAGGATGCCTATGTCACGGTCGCCGCCGTCGATGTCGGCATTCTCAACCTGACGCGCTACGAACCGCCGAACCCGGAGGACTGGTATTTCGGCCAGCGCCAGCTCGGCCTTGAAATCCGCGACCTCTATGGCCGCCTGATCGACGGCTCGCTGGGTGCAACCGGCAAGCTTAGGACCGGTGGCGACGGCGGCGCCGTGGCGCTGCAGGCAAGCCCGCCGACGCAGAAACTCGTCGCCTTCTTCTCCGGCCCGGTGAAGCTCGACGCCGAAGGCAAGGCCCATGTCTCCTTCGACATTCCGCAATTCAACGGTACGGCGCGTGTCATGGCGGTCGCCTGGACGAAGACGGGTGTCGGCCACGGCGTCAAGGACGTCATTATCCGCGATCCCGTCGTCGTGATCGCGAGCCTGCCGAAATTCCTCGCCCCCGGCGACAAGGCCAATCTGCGCCTCGACATCGCCAATACCGATGCGCCGGCCGGCGATTACAAGCTGCAGCTGACCGGCAACGACGCGGTCGGCATCGAACAAGCCGCCGCCGCGCAGACGATCCGTCTCGAAGCCGGGGCGAAATCCGAGCTGACGCTGTCGCTTATCGGCAAGCAGCCGGGCGCCGGCAGCGTCTCGATCAACCTCTCCGACGCTTCCGGTCTTTCGCTCGACCAGACCGTCGACGTGCCGGTGCGCCCGGCATCCTTGCCGATTACCGAACGGCGGGTGCTGGCGCTGAAGCCCGGGGCAAAGCTCACCGTCGACAAGAACCTGCTCGCCGACAGCGTGCTGCCCGGCGCCTCGATCAGCGTCAACGTCACGCGTTCGGCCGCCTTCGACATTCCAGCCTTGCTGATGACGCTCGACCGCTATCCCCTCGGCTGCGCCGAGCAGACCACCAGCCGGGCGCTGCCGCTGCTCTACCTCGCCGAAGTGGCGAAGCAGGCCGGCATCGAAAATGACGATGACGTGCAGAAGCGCGTGCAGGACGCGATCTATCGCGTGCTTTCCTATCAGGCCTCGGCCGGCAGCTTCGGTCTCTGGGGACCGGATTCGGGCGACGTCTGGCTCGATTCCTACGTCACCGATTTCCTGACGCGGGCCCGCGAAATGAAATACGACGTGCCGGAAAGGGCTTTCGTGCAGGCGCTCGAAAACCTGCAGAACACGCTGTCCTACACCACCGACATCAAGGGCCAGGGCGACCAGATCGCCTATGCCATTTACGTCCTTGCCCGCAACAAGAAGGCGGCGATCAGCGATCTGCGTTATTATGCCGATACGATGATCAACGACTTCCCGACGCCACTCGCCAAGGCGCATATCGCCGCCGCATTGGCGCTCTACGGCGATGCCCAGCGTTCGAAGAATATCTTCCTCGACGCGCTGCAGATGTCGCAGCAGTCGATGGTCTCGCGCGTGAACCTCTCGCGCACCGATTACGGCACGATCCTGCGCGACGGCGCGGCGATCCTGGCGCTTGCCGCCGAAAGCCGGCCGGTGCCGCCCGTCATCCCTGATCTCGCCAAGGCCGTGGCCAAGGAATGGGAGCGCAGCAAATACAAGAGCACCCAGGAAGAAACCTGGATGCTGCTTGCCGCGCGCGCCATCCAGGGCGGTGACGACAGCTTGAAGGTCGATGTCAACGGCGCCGCACACGCCGGCGCCTATATGGCCCGCATGACCGGCGAGGCGCTCGCCGACCATCCGCTGACGCTGACCAACCAGACGAGTGACGCGGTGTCGGCCGTTGTCACCACCGTTGCCGCCCCCACCGCGCCGCTGCCGGCCGGTGGCGACGGCTTCCTCATCGAGCGCAGCTATTACACGCTCGACGGCGAGCAGGCGAATGTCAGCGAGGCGAAGCAGAACGAACGCTACGTCGTCGTCATCCATGTGCGCGAAACCAATGACTGGCCGTCGCGCATCGTCATCACCGACCTTCTGCCCGCCGGCTTCGAGATCGACAATCCCAATCTCGTCGACAGCGCCCAGATGACGAATTTCGATTGGATCGGCGAGATCTCCGCTGCCCATACCGAATTCCGCTACGACCGCTTCGTCGCCGCCTTCAACCGCGCAGCAGGCGACAATCGCGAATTCAACGTCGCCTATGTCGTGCGCGCGGTTACCCCCGGCACCTACGACCATCCGGCCGCAAATGTCGAGGACATGTACCGGCCGGAGCTTTCGGCCCGCACGGCGACCGGCAAGATGGAGGTCGTGGCAGCGCAATAATGAAGCGGTGGCACAAGTTTGCGATCGGATCCGCGGCCGGCATTGCTTTTGCCGGCGCGGCTCTCTTTGCGCTCGACGCTGCCGACAAGGCCTATCCGCCGCCACTGGACAGGGCGAATGCCGTGTCGGCCCAGGTGCTGGATGCCGATGGGCAATTGTTGCGTGCGTTTGCGACGTCGGAAGGCCGATGGCGGCTGAAGACGGCGGTCCCCGACGTCGATCCGCAATTCCTGCGCATGCTGATCGCCTATGAGGACCAGCGTTTCTATGATCACGGCGGCGTCGACCCCTTAGCGCTCGGTCGAGCTGCCGTGCAATTGGTCAGCAACGGCCGCATCGTCTCCGGCGCCTCGACGCTTTCGATGCAGGTGGCGCGGCTGATCGAGCCGCGCGAAGGACGCTCGCTTTCGGCAAAGCTCCTGCAATTGGTGCGCGCCGTGCAGATCGAGCGGCGGCTGTCGAAAGAAGCGATCCTCGACCTTTATCTGACGCATGCGCCCTATGGCGGCAATCTGGAAGGCGTACGCGCCGCGAGCCTTGCCTATTTCGGCAAGGAACCGAGGCGCCTGACGGTGGCCGAAGCGGCGCTGCTCGTCGCCCTGCCACAATTGCCGGAACGGCGCCGGCCGGACCGCAATCTCAAGGCAGCCGAGGCCGCGCGCAAGCGTGTGCTCGACCGCGTGGCGGTCGCCGAGGCCGTTGGCGACGGCGAAGCGGAGCGAGCTGAAGGCGTTGCAGTCCCATCGCGGCGCATGCAATTGCCCGCACTTGCCGCCCATGTCGCCGAAGCAGCACTTCGCAAGGAGCCGACGGTTCTCAAGCATCAGACGACGCTGAAGAAACAGGTGCAGCAGGGGCTGGAGGCGGTTGCGCGGGCAGCGGCCATGAAGCTCGGGCCGAAGCTTTCGCTCGCCATGATAATGGCGGATGCGCAAACCGGCGCGATCGTCGGCGAGGTCGGCTCGGCCGATTATTTCGACGCCAGCCGCTCCGGCTGGATCGACATGGCGCGCGTCAACCGCTCGCCGGGCTCGACGCTGAAGCCCTTCATCTATGGGCTCGCTTTCGAACAGGGCCTGGTGTCCCAGGAGACGATCATCGAAGACCGGCCCGCCGATTTCTTTGGCTACCGGCCGCGCAATTTCGACATGAGCTATCAGGGCGACGTCACCGTGCGCGAGGCGCTGCAGCTCTCGCTGAACGTGCCGGCCGTCAAGCTGCTCGATGCCGTCGGCCCGTCGCGGCTGATGGTACGCTTCCGCCGCGCCGGGGTACGCCCGGTCCTGCCGCCGAATGAGACGCCGGGGCTTGCGATCGGGCTTGGCGGCGTCGGCATCACCCTGAAGGATCTGGTGCAACTCTATACGGCGCTCGCCAATCGCGGCCAGCCGGTTAGGCTCGGCGACGGCGTCACCGGGGCACCGGGCAAGCTCGACGGCGAACCGCTGCTGGAGCCGGTCGCGGTCTGGAACGTCGCCGATATTCTCTCCGGCGTCATTCCCCCCGCCGGCGCGCCGCAACGCGGCATCGCCTACAAGACCGGCACGAGCTACGGCTATCGCGACGCCTGGTCGGTCGGCTATGACGGACGCTATGTGCTCGGCGTCTGGGTCGGACGGCCTGACAATAGCGCCGTGCCGGGATTGACCGGTTATGGCACCGCCGCGCCCATCCTGTTCGAAGGTTTCGCCAAATCCGGCATTGCGACGACGCCGCTGCCGCGCCCGCCTGCAGGCGCCGTGCGCATCGCCCAATCCGAGCTGCCGATCAGCCAGCGGCGTTTCGCCCTCAATGCCAGCGGCCTGCTCGCCTCCGGGCGGGAGGCCGCGCCGCAGATCATCTATCCGCCCGAGGGTGCGCATGTCGATCTCGGCGCTGGGCAAGGCAAGCTGTCACCGCTGATGCTGAAGCTCCAGGGCGGCCGAGCCCCCTTCCGCTGGCTTGCCAACGGCAAGCCGCTGCCCGATCTCTCCCGCCGGCGCATCCAGCAATGGCTGCCCGATGGCGGCGGCTACTCCAAACTGACCGTCATCGACTCGGCCGGACGCGCCGCAAGCGTCGGCGTTTTCATCGACTGAGGGAACAAAACCCGGCTGCAACCGTTCGGAATAGTCTCCTTTCAACGTCAGACGGCCTCATGACTCTTCCGACAGCGACCTACCGGATACAATTCCGCAACGGCATGACGTTCGATCGCGCCTGCGGCCTCGTCCCCTATCTCAAGACGCTTGGCATCAGCCACCTCTACGCCTCGCCGATCTTCACCGCCGTCAGCGGCTCGACCCATGGCTATGACGTGACAGACGCCAACGAAATCGATCCGGCGCTCGGCGGCCGGGCCGGATTCGAGCGGCTGACGGAAAGCCTTTCCGCCGCAGGCATGGGATTGATCCTCGACGTCGTCCCGAACCACATGGCGGCCTCGCCGGAAAACGGCTGGTGGCGCGACGTACTGGCATTCGGCCGGCAGAGCGCCTATGCCAACCATTTTGACATCGACTGGAGCGAACCGCTGACCCTGCCGCAGCTCGGTCAGAGTTTCGATCGCGCGCTGGCCAATGGCGAGCTGCGCATCGCGCTCGACGAAACACATGGCAATTTCGCGCTCGGTTACTTCGAGACGCTGTTGCCGCTGAACCCCACGAGTTACGGCGCGATCGCAAACCGACTCGACGATCCCGTCGCCACCAGAATGGCGGAGGCTGCGGCCGAGACCTCCGGCGAGGATTTCAACCGCGCGATGCGGGATATGCTCTTCGAAGGCGGCGATCGGGCCATCCTCCAGCAAAAACTCGACGACATCTCGGCCGATCTCGATTTCCTAAGAAGCCTGCATGAAGGACAGCATTGGCGGCTGACCCACTGGAAGGATGCGGCACGGCATCTGAGCTATCGCCGTTTTTTCGAGGTGACCGGCCTGGTCGGCATCCGCGTCGAAGATCCCGCCGTGTTCGCGGATATGCACCGGCTGGTGATCGAGTTGGTGCGCCATGGCAAGGTCCAAGGCCTGCGCATCGATCATGTCGACGGGCTCGCCGAACCCAAGGCCTATCTCGATAGGTTGCGGGAGGCGGCGGGACCAGACACCTATATCATCGTCGAAAAGATCCTCGGACCCGGCGAGGTCCTGCCGGAAAGTTGGCCGGTCGCCGGCACCACGGGATATGAATTCATCGCCGCACTGAGCGAGCTGTTCATCGACACCGGCGGTCTGCGCATATTGGACGGTGCCTATCGCAGCCTCGCGGGCGAGACCGGCAATCTCGAAGAGGGCCGGCGGATTGCCAAGCGGCTGATGGTCGAACGCAATTTCGCTGGCGAGACCGACAGGCTGGTGTCGATCGCGGCAGGCATTTATCCCGAGCTAAAGAGAGACGAGATCGCCACCGCGCTCACCGAATTGCTGATCGCCTTTCCCGTCTACCGCACCTATGGCGACGGCGGCCCGCTTTCCTGGCAGGATGCAGCGGTCCTTGCCGGGACCGCATCGCAAGTCATGCCAAAGCTCGATGATCGGCGGGCATGCGACCATGTGCTGAAGCTTCTCGAAGGCAAGGTCGAAGGTGATGCGGCCCATGAATTCCGTATCCGCTTTCAGCAATTGAGCGGCCCGGTGATGGCGAAGGCGACAGAGGATACGCTGTTTTACCGCTATAACAGGCTGCTTGCCGCAAACGAAGTGGGCGGCGAACCGGGCAAGGCGCCCGGCGGCACGGAGGAATTCCACCGTCGCATGGCCGAGCGGGCGCGGCTGCAGCCGCATGGGCTTTCGGCGAGCGCCACCCACGACACCAAACGCGGCGAGGATGCGCGTGCAAGGCTTTACGCGCTGAGCGAAGGCGCGGATGTCTTTGCACAGGCGGTGGAGCGTTGGCGCGACATGAACCGGCCATGGCTGCAGGAGCTGGCGGATGGCGCAGCCCCGGAGCCGAATGTCGAATGGATGCTCTATCAGGCGCTGGCCGGCATCTGGCCGGAAGATTTCGACAGAGGACGGACGGAAGAACTACGCGAACGCCTCACCGACTACGCGGTCAAGGCCGTGCGCGAGGCGAAACTGCGCGGCGACTGGACGGAACAGAATGCCGCTTACGAGGAGGCGGTGACGACCTATGCCATGGCGCTGGTTTCACCTGAGAATGACGCCTTCCTCGAGGATTTCGAAAGGGTGCTGCAGCCTTTCATCGCGGCGGGTTACCTCAACAGCCTGTCGCAGACGCTGCTCAAGCTGATAGCCCCGGGCATTCCCGATATCTACCAGGGTACGGAGGGCTTCGATTTCAGCCTCGTCGATCCCGACAACCGCCGGCCGGTCGATCATGAACGGCTGACGGCCTGGCTTGATGAAGCCGGACCGATCGCCAAGCTGCAGGCGGCGGCCTTGAAGCAGCGCATCGTCGCGATCGGCCTGCAGCTGCGCCAGCGGCACCCGGACCTCTTTACGAAAGGTGACTATCTGCCGCTGAAGGTCACAGGCAACCGCCGCGACCATGTCCTTGCCTTTGCCCGAGTGCATAAGGGTGATTTCGCCATCGTCGCGGCGCCGCGGCTGATGTTCGGCTGGCTCGACCCGGGCGTGCTCTTTGCCGGCCCGGAATTCTGGGAGGATACGGCAATCGCCGTCCCCTCCCCGCTTCACGGGCTGAAGGCGGATCTGGTGACCGGAAAGACGATCGAGCCCGGAGGCAGCATCTCGGTCGCTGCCCTGCTCGGGAGCCAGCCAGTTGGGCTGATCACCCCGCTCTGAGGCATCCAAGCGTCAAACGCCTCGTCATTCACGAAAATAGTGCTTGACCTTCCAGTTGCTGGAAGGTTCATAAACCTGTCCAGGTGCCGCTCCCGGCGCGGAGAAAGTTATGGATATCAAGCACGAACACGATCACCATCACAGCCACGCCCATGGCGACGATCATTGCCATTGCGGCGATGACCAGGAGAAAACTGCCGACGCCATGATCCGTGATCCCATCTGCGGCATGACCGTCGATCCGCAGGCTGGCAAGCCGTCACTCGACCATGACGGCCGCATCTATCATTTCTGCTCCGAGGGTTGCCGAACGAAATTTGCGGCTGCCCCTGAGGATTACCTGACGGCGAAGGACCCCGTCTGCGGCATGAGCGTCGATCGCTCGACGGCTAGATATTTCCTGAAAGCCGAGGGTGAGAAATTCTATTTCTGCTCCGCCGCGTGCCAGGCGAAGTTCGAAGCCGACCCCGCAGCCTATCGCGACGGCCGCCGCCCGCCGGCAAAGCCGACACCCAAGGGTACGCTTTATACCTGCCCGATGCATCCTGAAGTCGTCAGCGATCGTCCGGGCGACTGCCCGAAATGCGGTATGGCGCTGGAGCCTATGGGCATTCCGCCTGAGGACGAAGGCCCGAACCCGGAACTCGTCGATTTCGTCAGGCGGCTCTGGGTCAGCGCCATTCTCGCTATACCGCTGCTGGCGCTCGGCATGGGGCCGATGCTCGGCCTGCCGGTCCGCGAAGCGATCGGCGAGCCGCAGGCGACCTTCATCGAACTGCTGCTGGCAACGCCGGTGGTGCTCTGGGCGGCCCTGCCCTTTTTCCGCCGCGCTTGGGCGTCGCTTATCAACCGCAGCCCGAATATGTGGACGCTGATCGGTCTCGGCGTCGGCACCGCCTATCTCTACAGCGTCGTCGCCACGCTTGTACCAGGCATCTTTCCGATGAGCTTCCATGGCCATGGCGCGGCCGTGCCTGTCTATTTCGAGGCCGCAGCCGTCATCGTCGCGCTCGTCTTCGTCGGCCAGGTGCTGGAATTGAAAGCGCGCGAACGCACCGGCTCGGCAATTCGCGCTTTGCTCGACCTTGCGCCGAAGACGGCGCGGCGCATCGATGCCGAGGGTAGCGAGAGCGACGTGCCGGTGGACGATATCCAGACCGGTGACCGGCTGCGCGTGCGCCCCGGCGAGCGGGTGCCGGTGGACGGCTCCGTCCTCGAAGGCCAGTCGACCGTCGACGAGTCGATGATCACTGGTGAACCCCTGCCCCTGGAAAAGTCGAAGGGCGACCCGCTGACCGGCGGCACGATCAACAAGAACGGCACCTTCGTCATGGCCGCCGAGAAAGTCGGCGCCGACATGGTGCTGTCACGCATCGTCGACATGGTCGCCAAGGCGCAACGCTCGCGGGCGCCGATTCAAGGCGCGGTCGATCGGGTGTCGGCCGTCTTCGTGCCGGCGGTGGTCGCCGCCGCCGTGCTCGCCTTCGTCGTCTGGGCCGCGATCGGCCCGGAGCCGCGCATGGCGAATGCACTGCTTGCCGCCGTCGCCGTTCTGATCATCGCCTGCCCCTGCGCACTCGGCCTTGCGACGCCGATGTCGATCATGATCGCCACCGGGCGCGGGGCGCAGGAAGGCGTGCTGATCAAGGACGCCGAAGCGCTGGAGCGTTTTTCCAAGGTCGACACGCTGATCGTCGACAAGACCGGCACGCTGACCGAAGGCAAGCCGAAGCTTACCGATATCGTCGCCTTCAGCGGCGTCGGAGAAGAGCGGTTACTATCGCTGGCGGCAAGCCTGGAGCGCGGCTCCGAACATCCGCTAGCCGAAGCGATCGTTTCCGGCGCCGAGGAGCGCGGTGTTCCCTTCGTCGAGGTCACCGGCTTCGAGGCACAGACCGGCAAGGGCGTTCAGGGCCTCGCTGGCGGCACGACGGTCGCGCTCGGCAATGCGGCGATGCTCGCCGATCTCGGTATCGATCCGGCAGCACTTAGCGAGACGACCGAAGCGTTGCGCGGCGACGGCAAGACGGTGATGTTCGTGGTGTTCGATGGCGCGCTTGCCGGCCTTGTCGCCGTTGCAGACCGGATCAAGCCGACGACGGCTGCCGCCATCAAGGCGCTGCACGACAGCGGGCTGAAGATCATCATGGCGACGGGTGACAATGAGCGCACGGCGCGGGCGGTGGCAAAAAGCCTCGGCATCGACGAGGTGCGCGCCGATCTGCTTCCGGAAGGCAAGAAGGCGCTGATCGACGAGTTGCATGCCAAGGGCGCCATCATCGGTATGGCCGGCGACGGCGTCAACGACGCGCCGGCGCTTGCCGCCGCCGATGTCGGCATCGCCATGGGTACCGGCGCCGACGTCGCAATGGAAAGCGCCGGCATCACCTTGGTGAAGGGCGATCTGAACGGCATCGTCAGGGCGCGGCGGCTGGCGGAGGCGACGATGCGAAACATCCGCCAAAATCTCGGCTTCGCCTTCGGCTATAATGCGCTCGGCGTGCCGGTCGCGGCCGGCATGCTCTATCCGATCTTCGGGCTGCTGCTTTCGCCGATGATCGCCGCGGCGGCAATGAGCCTGTCGTCGGTCTCGGTCATTGCCAATGCGCTGAGACTGCGCTTGGCAAAATTATAGGAGACGGCGATGAATATCGGCGAAGCATCGGAACGGTCCGGCCTGCCTTCCAAGACCATCCGCTACTACGAGGATATCGGTCTCATCCGCCCCCAAAGGGGCGGAAACGGCTATCGCGACTATGCCGCAACCGACATCCACAAACTGCGCTTCCTGCAGCGCTCGCGCGGCCTCGGCTTTTCCGTCGAGGAATGCCGGCAATTGCTGGCGCTCTACGAGGACAAGGACCGGGCGAGCGCAGACGTCAAGGATATTGCTGAGACCAAGCTTGCCGAGATCGACCGCAAGATCCGCGAACTGACGGAACTGCGCCGCACGCTCGAGCATCTCGTGCATGCCTGCCACGGCAACGACAGGCCGGACTGTCCGATCCTCGAAGAGCTTTCGGACGGCAGCTGACCATTTCAGAAAAGCGAGCGCCTCGCTTCTGGCGAGACCTGCTCAGGAAAGCTGCGGCATGTTCTGGTTGGCCGCCTGCGAGGATTGAGCCCGCTCGTCGGTCTCCTCATCTTCGCCGTCGTCCAGCACGCCGTCATCCAAGCGGTGCTTGATCGCGAGCGCATAGATCACGTCGAGAATATTGCGGTCTCTCAGATGAGGATCGGTTAGGGCGAGAAGCGAGGCCCGGACGATCTTTCTGCTGGTGGCCTTCGGGCAACGCCCCTTGACGAAATCGTAGAGCGCCTGATCCGTCAGCCCTTCCATGGCGCCGTCCACGAGAGCTTCGTAGACCCGCTTCTTTTCCTTCATTCTTGATTTTCCCCTTCAAATCAGCCGCGCCATGATCTGTCATGTAATTGTCATAAACAATCGCGGATTTAAGGCACCCCTTCGCTGGAGCGGGATATTTGAGATGATCCGGCGACGGACTTCGGCCCGCACGATTTTTTTAAGCCCGCCGGGAATAAAATCCTCCGCGTTTCCGTATACTCAATCATGGAACGGAAAGACCGCCCCTTCGATGTCATCGGACAGCTCGCAGCGTTGAGGCGCTACGCTCGCTCGCTGGTGCGCAATTCGGACGAGGCGGAGGATCTGGTGCATGATGCGCTGGTGCGCGCCTTCGAGAAGCGGAAAAGCTTCCGCAGCGGCGGCAACCTGCGCACCTGGCTACTCTCCATCCTGCATAATGCCCATATCGACCGTCTTCGCCGGAACCGGTCGCTGACGCGCCGTCACGATGAGGCGGCTGTCGAAGCCGAGCAGTCGCTGCCGGCCGGCCAGGAACATGCCGTGCGCCTGCAGCAGGTGCGCGACGCTTTCTTCGACCTGCCGGAGGAACAGCGCGAGGCGTTGCACCTCGTCGCCATCGAAGACCTGTCCTACCAGGAAGCCGCCCAGGCGCTCGGCATCCCAGTCGGCACGCTGATGTCGCGCATCTCGCGGGCCCGCGCGCAGCTGCGCGAATTCGAGGAGAAGACGCCGCGGGTTTCGCATCTGAGATTGATCGAAGGGAACGGCAATGAAAGCAATTGATCCGATCCTCGATGCCGATCTCGACGCCTATGTCGACGGCGAGCTCGATGTTGCCCGTCGCATCCAGGTGGAATCCTATCTTTCCGAGAATCCGGCGATTGCCGCCAAGGTCATGGCCGACCTCAGCGTCAAGGGCGAACTGCGTCTGGCGCTTGCCGGCGAAAGTGCCTTTGGCCGCCCCGAGACCCGCGATGCCGCCCGCCGGCTGGAACGTGGCCTTTCCTATGGCCGCATCTTCCATTCGATGCAGCGCGTTGCCGCCGTCGGCATTCTGATCGCGGCCGGCTGGGTGGCACACAATTCCTTCGGCGCCTTCTCGGCGACTGAGGTGGTAGCATCGGTTCCGGCACCCGCCTATGTCGAGGATGCCGTCCGCGCCTATCAGACCGCGGCGCTGCGCCAATCGATGCCTCCGCAGACGCCGGCCACCTATAGCGCCGACGATATTCGTGCCGCCACCGCGATCGTGATGCCCGAACTGCCTAGGGATTGGAAAGTCGCCGACGTGCAGATCTTCCCGTCCGAATTCGGCCCCAGCGTCGAGATGGCGATCGAACAATCAGATGGAAAGCAACTGTCGCTTTTCGCCGTCCGTCCGGGCGCCTTCGAGGTCAAGCCGGTCAGTCATCTCACGCTGGAAAAAGCAGAAGCCGCCTATTGGCAGATCGGCGAGGTCGCTTATGCGCTGATTGCCGACGATAGCGGCCTCAATCTCGACCAGGCGGCCGAACGGCTCGCCCGCTCGCTCTATTAATTCAAACCGAGGAGATCAGCATGAACCCGATCAATCCCCGCTACGGCGCCGTCGCCGGCTCCCAGGCCCTCTTCGACGAAGGCCTGCGCCAGCACATGCTGCGCGTCTACAACTATATGGCTCTCGGCCTCGTCATAACAGGCCTCGTCGCCTTCGTCGTCGGCTCGACGCCGGCACTCTACGTCCCGATCTTCGGCTCGCCGCTGAAGTGGGTGGTGATGCTCGCGCCGCTCGCCTTCGTCTTCTTCTTCTCGTTCAAGATCCAGACGATGTCGGCCAGCACCGCCCAGATCACCTTCTGGGCCTTCTGCGCCGTGATGGGCCTGTCGCTCGCTTCCGTCTTCCTGGTCTTCACCGGGATGAGTATCGCGCGGACCTTCTTCATCACCGCCACGATGTTCGGCGCCACCAGCCTCTATGGCTATGCGACGAAGCGTGATCTCTCGCGCATGGGCTCCTTCCTGATGATGGGCCTCTTCGGCGTCATCATCGCCTCGGTCGTCAACATCTTCCTGGGTTCCAGCGCACTGCAGTTCGCGATCTCCGTGATCGGCATCGTCGTCTTCGTCGGCCTCACCGCCTACGACACGCAGAACATCAAGGAACAGTATTCGGAAAACTACGATCAGGAATCGAACCAGAAGCTCGCCGTATTCGGTGCGCTCTCGCTCTACCTGAACTTCGTCAACATCTTCCAGCTTCTGCTCAACTTCACGGGCGAGCGGGAATAGGGACTGCGCTTCTGGGGGCAATGGAAGCGCAAGAGCGCCTGGTCTGCAGTCTGTGACAGGATGGCGGACTGGGTGCTCACTTAAAGGAAACGGCCGGGTCAACACCCGGCCGTTTTCGTTTCAGATGATACCCCAGGCGCGATAGCGGCCCCGGCCGGTAATTTCACGAATGCCGATCTCATTGACGAGGTTCAGCGCACCGCGCGGCGTGATGCGCAGCTGACGAGCGATCATCGCCGCAGAGACCATTGGCCGCGACAGGATGAAATCGGCAAGCTCCGGCAGGCTGCTGTTCGAACGGCGGCCGCGAAAGCGAAGCTCCATCTGCGTGCGCGCTAAGGACAAGCGATCGATTTCCTTGAGGCCGGCCACAGCACCCAGATGCATCGCCTCCAGAAAGGCTTGCAGCCGCGTGACGCGATCGCGTGCCCGACGACGCTCATGGCGCACCAGCTTCAGCCCGCCATAGAAAGAAAAGAGATGCGAGGCGACCTTGCCGCGGGCGCGTAGATGGCTTGCGACCAGAAGACCCCCGAGCCAGTGCTGACGCCGCAACGGCTCGATCCTTTCCCAGGCTTCGAAGAGGATGATAGCGCCGAGTACCGGCGGCAAGCTATCGGCCAATGGCTGGACACTCCGCCACTCCGCAAGCCGCTGTTCCTCATCCCATTCGTCATCACCGAGCAAGCCGAGAGGATCCTCGTTGTGCCTTGCCGGGGTAACGGCGGCCGTCTCGCTTGCCGGCGTTTTCCCGGTGTGGATATCGAGCAGCTTCTGCGAGCGTGCAAGAAGCGCATCGATCTCCGCCATCTCGGCAGCAAGCGGCCCGTCCTCATCCTCGCCCTCTCCGTCGGTCTCGAGCGGAACTGCCAGGCTCTTCGCTTCCTGCGCTTTCCCCTCCCCTTCCCCGCCAGTCGCAGTCAGAGTCGCTAGGCCCGAGACGCCAAGTGCCCAGGAGGGGTCGCCGGTCCAGATGCGCCGACGAGCCCGCAGCACGGAATGGGCGATCGTCAGTTCGTGGGTGGGAGCGCGGCTATCCATATGCGCATCATGCAAAACGAGATCCTCGACATGCACGAGTTCGCCGGCCACCCAGAGCGCGCCGGCAGCGTCGAAGAAATGGCTGCGTTCGGCAAATCCCTCGCCGACCGGCGAGCGCAATACCCGTTCGTCCAGCCGCGCCACCGCATCCTCTGCCACGGTAAGGGCTGGAAGCAGGGTTTGAAGCATTGCACCGTCGATATCGTAGCGCATTGTTAAGCTTTACGGTTTTTCACAAATGGAAGCAAAACGTGTGTTTCCTTCCGCCATGTATGGCATGGTTAACAGTGTATTTCAACAAAACTGGAGGGAATGAAGCCGATAAGCTGGCTGATTGACCGGCCGCATATGCTTCTAGCCGTCGCAGCTGGCGCGAAGCTTTTTCACAGCCGTTCATCCGGTTTTCCTCGCTGTCGGACCATTTGCCCGCATCAGTGCCATCAGCATCGGTCCGAGCGAGAATTCGCCGCGTTCCGCCCGCCGTGTCAGGTCACGCAGGTAGCCGCCGGCCGAGTTGATATGTCCGCCCCTTTCCAGAATGCAGGCGATCACCGTAGCCGCGTTTTCCGGCCCCATGACATCGCAGGCCAGTTGATAGGCGCTGGGGCTGACGCCAAGAGTGGACCGGACGATGACGGCCGCGGCCATCAGATCCCGCCAGCTGCCGATGCCGCCGCTCGGGCCGTAAGCGATGATCTCAGGGCAGGCCTGCAGCACCATGGCGAGGGGGAAGGATTTCGGCGGTTCGCGCCAAGGCCTCGGCTCTTCCTCCGGCTTTGCGCCCTGCTTCGGTTCGAAGCTTGGTTCAAGTTCTGAAATGGGGTTTGGGTTTGAATTATGTATGTGCCGACCGTTTTGGTTATCATTGGCGTCTGTTTTTTCTGTTTTCGACTTCGATTCCAACGTCTTGACGATCAATTCCCGGAAAGCTTCGAGATCGGCCAGCAGGCTTTCCATCTCGGCGGCCGACGGGCGCCGTGGCAGGCTTGCGGAAAGCAGATTGAAATGCTTCTGCATCTCGATCCATTCGCCGGCAATTTCCTCCTCCAGAGCGATCTCGATGAGCTTGGTGATGTCACGCCGGCAAAGTGTCAGGCGCTCCCTCAGGCGCTTCCATTCGAGCTTGGCGGCCATCACCTGAGCCGCCTGCGCCTCGATCTCGCGAGCGCGCACCAGGAGCGGCGCCAGGCTGAAGCCAAATGCCTCTCCAAGTCCGCCCTCGCCGTTGCGGCGGGCAAAACGTTTCCCGTTCGGGCTATCCCGCCGTATGATCAGGCCGGCTTCCACCAGCATCGCCAGGTTCCGCCGCAACGTTGTACCAGCCATGCCATGCGTGCGAAGCGACAGCTGCTCGTTCGACGGAAAGACAACGAAACCGTTGGCCTCGGCAATCTCGTTCTTCGGGTAGAAGGTCAACAGCGCGTTGAGAACAGCGAGCGCACGGTCCGATACGCCGACTATGTCCTTTGCTTCGCAGAGCGCACGAAAAATCTTCCACTTGTCGACCGATGCGTCCGGATCGACCTTGCTGGCGCTTTCCTGGCTTGCCAGCATGCCACGTGTCATCGATCGCCGCCCAAAGGGCGTCGATATATATTGAGGCTCCATGTCCCTCACCTTTTTTCAAGGCAAAAGAAACCTACCACCCAAAAGGATGCCGAAGACGCTTGACAGTGATTCGAGGAAGTGCGATTCTCAGATTGTCCAGATATGAGAAAGGCTTCCGCGGCGGCAACGTTCGGAGGCTTTTTTCTTTTGCGGTCTACTCTCCTGCTTGCAACTTGCCGGCCCGATAGGCTTCGTAAAGCTCATCGAGACGGCGTGAAATGTAAGCGCCGAAATCCGGCGCGTCGCCGGTCTTCAACGCGATCGTGAAGGAATTGCCGGCGCTCTTGATTCGGCCGGCAATCTTGCCGCCGCTCTTCGGCTTCCAGTCATATTCCGTGGTTTCGGACTTCGCCTCTTTCTTGGCGAGCTCGGCAACCAAAAGCTCGAAACGGCGGTCGCTCTCTTCCGCCAGGAAACCTTCCGAAGCAATGAGCTTCGCAAGCCGCGCGCCCGTCATCCCATTCCAGTCCTGGGCAAGCGCCATCCACCTGCGTCGGCCGATGCCAGGCGCTGCTCCGACCGACCTGACGATTTCGGCGGGGATGGCTTTTGCGACGGATATCAACTTCGATAGCTCCGTCTTATCCGTCGATAGCGCTTTCATGATCACGGGACGCTCAAAACCCTTGAGCTCGAGATTGAGGGCAAAGACCGCGCGCTCGATATAAGAAAGGTTCCGACGCGCCGAATTCTCAATGCCCTGAGCAATGACGACATCGGTATCATCAAGCTTGCGGACGATTGCCTGCACCTTGCGCCCGAGCAGCTTGACCGCCTGCAGGCGGCGATGGCCGTAGGCGATCTGGTAGCGGTCCTCATCATTGGGATGACGGCGAACGAGGATCGGCACTTCCTGGCCGTTCTCAGCAATCGACTGCACCAGCTCATCTTCCATATCGAGCGGCTGGTCGGCAAGGCGGTCGCGGACGAAGGAGGAATCGACCAGATCGGGATCGAGTTCGACGATGCGTTCACCCGAGAGCAAGGCCTCCTGCATCGCCCTGCTCTCTTCCTCCATGCGGCCAAGGGTCAGCGCCATCGTCCGAACCGGCCCGGCCGATCCGCGCGAAGATGGCTCCTCGTAGTTGGCCGCGGCCAACTCCTGCGCCGTATCGTCGAAAAGACCTTTTAGGCGATCGCGTCTGCTCATGCTCGACCCCAGGCTTTGTGAATACCGGCGAGAACCTCGCTGTTGGCGGCATTGACCGATTCCAACGCCCGGTCATAGGTCGAGCGGCGCACCTGCCCCTTCTCGATCTCGTAGAGCGTCTGCTTGGTTAGACCGACATCGGCGATTGCCGTCGATTTGAGAATGGTCGCCGTCAACACGTCATCACTGAAGAGGCTGCGCAGCAGCGCAACGATCTGCGACTGCGGCGCATCGAAGGGTTCGTGACGCGTGACGACATATTTGATGAAGTCATGCTGCAGGTCCCCGCCGGCCTTGCGTACGACGGAAAGCAGATCCGAGGTCATCAGCAGGAACTGCGACATGGAAGCGACGTCGACCATCTGCGGATGGATGGTGATGAGCAGCGATGTAGCTGCGCAGACGGCGCCAAGCGTGAGATAGCCGAGCTGCGGCGGGCAGTCGATCACGACGATGTCGTAATCGGCCTCGACCTCGGCAATGGCAACGCCAACGCGACGGAAGAACAGCTCGCCAGGTCGCTGCCGGTCGTTCAGTGCCCTTGGCGTCTCATGCTCAAACTCCATCAGTTCGAGATTGCCCGGCACCAGATCCAGCCCGTCGAAATAGGTCTTGCGGACGATCTCCTTCAGCGGCTTGCGGCCCTCATCGTAACGAATTGCGCCATAGAGCGTATCGCCCTCGGAAAGATCGAATTCGGGCTGAACGCCGAGCATGGAGGAGAGCGAAGCCTGCGGATCGAGATCGATCGCAAGCACCCGGTAACCCGCCAGCGCCAGATACTGCGCCAGATAGAGCGTCGTCGTTGTTTTGGCCGAGCCGCCCTTGAAATTGGTGACGGCAACCGTCTGCAGCTTTTCGCCAGGGCGACGCCACGGCTGATAGGAAAGCGCGTCCTTCGGCTTGAGCTTCGCCATATACTGGCGCAATTCGTTGATCTGGCCGAGCGTGTAGGAACGCCGGCCATTCTGGGCAAGATCCGGCTGCGGTCCCTTGCCATCCAGTGAAAGCTGGCGAAGATAGCCATCCGAGACGCCAATCATCTGGGCAGCCTCGCCGGAGGAGAAGGTACGTAACGTCTTCTGCGAGAGCGGCGGAAACAGCTTGTCGCGGAGGAGCTTCAGTTGCCGCGAAAGCTGGTTCGCATGCCGCTCGATCCGTACATCTGTCGTCGATACGCTAATGTTGTCCAAAACACCCAATCCTTTTCGATGCGCTTTTCTGTCAACATAGCGTCAAAAAGCGTATCGAAAGTGACACGATTCGGGATTTGCAGCAACAACAGGGCTCAGATGCCACCCACAGGCCCGGTTGGCCGCGGCCAACTCCCTGTTCGCCCCTTGCGGCGAACCGGCTTTTTCGGCAAGACCGCCAGGACTCAACGGGGAGCATCCGCTTGAAGCATATCCATATCATCGGCATCGGCACGGGCAACCCGGAGCACCTCACCATACAGGCGATCAACGCAATGAACGCGGCCAATGTGATCTTCCTGCCGGTCAAGGGCGTCGGCAAGGAAGAGCTCGCCGAAATCCGGCGGGATATTTGCGAACGCTATATCACACGGCCGGCTGGCAGGATTTCAGAATTCGCGGTGCCGCAAAGGCAGACGGCGGACAAGACCTATGTGCAGAGCGTCGACGCCTGGCACGGCGAGATCGCCCGCATTTATGGAGAACTGATCTCCGGTCTCCCGGATGAAGGCAGCGGCGCCTTTCTCGTCTGGGGTGATCCCAGTCTCTACGACAGCACGATCCGCATCATCGAACGCGTGCGCCGGGAAGGCCGCGTGGCTTTCGACTACAGCGTCATTCCCGGCATCACCAGCATCCAGGCGCTAGCGGCCAGCCACAGGATCCCGGTCAACCTCGTCGGCAAACCGATCGAAGTCACCACAGGCCGCAGGCTAGCGCAGGACGGACTTCTGGCCGACAGCACCGTCGTCATGCTTGACGGCGAGCAGGCTTTTGCCAAGATCGACGATCCCGACGCCGAGATCTTCTGGGGCGCCTATCTCGGTACCAAGGACGAGATCGTCAGATCAGGACGACTTGGCGACATTGCTACCGACATTCTGACGCTCAGGGCCGAGGCCAGGCAGCGGCACGGCTGGATCATGGACATCTATCTCCTGCGCAAGGGCCGGGATTTCGACGAATAGCCAGTTCGAAGCGCTTCCAGCATGCTTTGCCGGCCCGGCTGCGATCATGTAAGAAGTGGCCAGAGGATCGAGAATGAGCATTAAGGCCGCAAAGGCGAGCGACAGGACAGGCGAGGCGGATCTGCGCGGTCGCCCGACGGCGATGCGTAGACGCGGCGCCTGCCCCGCCCTTGCGGCGCCCATGCCGACCGGCGACGGTTTGCTGGTACGGCTGCGGCCGGCCGGCGGCGCGTTGACGCCGTCGCAATTCGCAAGCCTTGCCCGCTCTGCCGCAGCACATGGAAACGGCATTCTGGAAATCACTGCCCGCGGCAATCTGCAGATCCGAGGCCTTCGGGCTGAGACCGTCGGACAGCTCACCGCTGATATCGATGCCGCCGGGATCACCGTGCCGGACGGGCCGGCGATCGAGACATCGCCACTGCACGGCATCGACCCGGAGGAGAGAAGCGATCCGGCCGCTATGGAAATGGCCTTGCGCAGCACGCTACACGATCTGCTTGCCTCGCCGCGGCTCGCGCCAAAGCTCTCGCTCGTCGTTGACGGTGGCGGAGCCTTCGGCTTGTCAGCGCTGTCCGCCGATATCCGTATCGTCGCGCAATCCCCCACAGATTGGCTTGTCGCGATCAATGGCGACGGTGAAACTGCAATGCCGGCCGCCATCGGTCCCACGGAGGCTGCGATATCAACCGTTGGCGAGATTCTAAGCTTGTTGGCGACCCTCGGGCAGGGCAAGCGTGCAAGGGATATCGATCCGGCGCTTCTGCGGGCGCGTTTTCCCGCAATGGATGACATTCAATTCATTTCGTCCCGCGCGGCAGGGATGCCGCTTGCCGGCTCGCACAGGCTTAAGGACGGCAAAACCATACTCGGCGTCAGGCCGGAATTCGGGCAGATGAGAGCGTCCGATCTGATAGCCTTGCTTGACCTTGCAACGGATCGTGGCGCAACAGCCGTCCGGTTTGCGCCCGGTCGCGGTTTCTTCTTCATCGGGCTTTCCGCCGATACAGTGCCAGCTATGCAGATCGCTGCAGCAGGACATGGCTTCAGCACCCAGCCCGGCGAGAATACCGAGCATATCGCCGCCTGCGCCGGCGCCGGCGCCTGCGGCTCCGCTTTCTACGAGACGCGGACCTTGGCGCGCCGGCTCATTGCCGTGGCACCTGCCCTTTTCGACGGTTCGCTGACGCTGCATCTATCCGGCTGCGCCAAGGGCTGCGCTCATGCCCGGCCGGCGCTGACCCTGACGGGCTCCGCGGAAGGTTATGGCCTCATCCTCAATGGCCTAGCGGCGGATCAGCCGGACGAACTGATCGCTGGCGGTCGGATCGATTTCGCTATAGAGAGGCTCGCCCGGTCCATCGAAGACAACAAAGACGCTGGCGAATCGACCGCCGCCTGCCTTACACGGCTTGGCGCAACCGGCGTTTCGAAGGCGCTGCGACAGGAATAGGAATGCCAGACTACGATTATATCCGCAGCGGCGATGCGATCTACGAGCGTTCCTTTGCCATTATCCGCGCCGAGGCCGATCTTTCGCGCTTCACCGACGATCAAGCCGAAATCGCCGTGCGCATGATCCATGCCTGCGGGCTGGTCGAGGCGGCGGAGCATTTCGTCTTCTCCGCCGATGTCGTCGGCGCGGCGCGCGCCGCACTGAAGGGCGGGGCGCCGATCTTCTGCGACGCAGAGATGGTATCCCAGGGCGTCACTCGGGCGCGGCTGCCGGCGCTGAACGAGGTGATCTGCACTCTACGCGATCCCGCGACACCGGAGCTTGCGCGCGAGACCGGCAATACGCGCTCTGCCGCCGCCATGCATCTCTGGCTCGATCGGCTCGGCGGCAGCGTTGTCGCGATCGGCAATGCACCGACCGCCCTCTTCCATCTGCTCGAACTCCTGCGCGACGGCGCCCCGAAACCGGCGGCGATCCTCGGCATGCCCGTGGGTTTCGTCGGCGCGGCAGAATCGAAGGATGCATTGGCGGAAAATTCCTACGGCGTACCCTTTGCCATCGTCCGCGGCCGGCTCGGCGGCAGCGCCATGACGGCAGCCGCCATCAATGCCTTGGCGAGGCCGGGCCTATGACGACAAGCGGCCGTCTTATCGGCGTCGGCACGGGTCCCGGCGATCCGGAGCTCCTCACCCTCAAAGCCGTGCGCGCCATCGAAGGCGCGGATGTGATCGCCTATTTCGCCAAGCAGGGCAGGGGCGGCAACGGCAAGGCGATCGTCGAGCCGCTGCTGAAATCCGGGGTGACGTTGCTGCCGCTCTATTATCCAGTGACGACCGAAATCGACAAGAACGACGAACGCTATCAGAGGCTGATCACCCAATTCTACGATCTGTCCGCCAAAGCTGTTGCCGGGCATCTCGATGCCGGGCTGACTGTCGCCGTTCTCAGCGAAGGCGATCCGCTCTTCTACGGCTCCTATATGCACCTACATGTCAGGCTTTCCACGCGGTACCCGACGGAAGTGATCCCGGGCATCAGCGCCATGTCGGGCTGCTGGTCGCTGGCGGGCATGCCGATCGTCCAGGGAGACGACGTCCTTACCGTACTGCCCGGTACGATGGCCGAGACCGAACTGACGCGCCGCCTTGCCGATACGCAAGCCGCCGTCATCATGAAGGTCGGCCGTAATCTGCCGAAGATCCGCCGGGCCTTAGCGGCGGCCGGCCGGCTTGAGGAAGCCGTCTATGTCGAGCGCGGCACCATGGCGAATGCGGCGATGGAAAAGCTTGCCGACCGGACCGACGGCGATGCACCGTATTTTTCGCTCGTGCTGGTGCCGGGCTGGGAGGCGCGCCGATGAGCGGCAGGCTTTTCGTGATCGGCACCGGTCCCGGCAATCCCGAGCAGATGACACCGGAGGTGCTCGCCGTCGTCGAACAGGCAACCGATTTCTTCGGTTACGGACCCTATCTCGACAGGCTGCAGCTCCGCGACGATCAGTTGCGGCATGCCTCGGACAATCGTGAGGAGCTCGGCAGGGCAGGGGCAGCCCTTGCCATGGCAGCGGATGGCGCCAAGGTCTGCGTCGTCTCCGGCGGCGACCCCGGCGTCTTCGCCATGGCTGCCGCGGTCTGCGAAGCGATCGAGAATGGGCCGGCCGCCTGGCGCGCGATCGATCTCACCATCCTGCCCGGCATCACGGCGATGCTGGCCGTGGCGGCAAGAGCAGGCGCGCCGCTTGGCCACGATTTCTGCGCCATATCGCTGTCTGACAATCTAAAGCCTTGGAATATAATCGAAAAACGTCTTGAGTTGGCGGCGAAGGCAGGCTTTGTCATCGCGCTCTATAATCCGATTAGTCGGGCGCGGCCCTGGCAGCTCGGCGACGCCTTCAAGCTGTTGCGTGACCATCTGCCCCCAGCAACGCCGGTTATTTTCGGGCGGGCGGCCGGGCGGCCGGATGAGCGCATCGCAGTCCAGCAGCTGTCAGACGCGGACGCGTCGATTGCCGATATGGCGACCTGCATCATCATCGGCTCCGCCGAGACACGCATCGTCACGCGGCCAGGCCGGCTGGACCTCATCTATACGCCGCGTTTCATGGCGGGAGGAAACAGGTGATCGATCGCCGCCAGCGCCGCCTCGACAGTGTCGACCGCCTTGACGTTCGAGGCCGGCGCGCGCGCGACCATCATCACCTCGATACCGAGCAGGCGGGCTGCTTCGATCTTCGCATAGGTGGCGGCACCGCCGCTGTTCTTGGCGACGATGACGTCGATGTCGTGCTGCCTCAGCAGATCGCATTCACCGTCCAGCGTGAACGGACCACGCTCGAGGACATAATCGACATTATCAAGCGCAAGCGCCGGTTCGATGGGATCGACGCTGCGGACGAGATAGTGATGTTGCGGTGCGGCTTGCGCATGATGCGCGCCCTGCCGGCCCGTCGCCAGGAAGACATGGCGGGGGGAGGGGCCAAGCGCTTCGATGGCAGCCGGAATGCTCCGCACCTCCCGCCAGCGATCGCCCGGCCGGCGTTGCCATTCGGGACGGCGCAAAGCGATGGCAGCAATGCCGGTGGTCTCAGCCGCGAAAGCGGCATTGGCCGAAATGCGCTCGGCGAAAGGGTGGGTGGCGTCGATCAACAGGTCACATCCGCCGGCCTTCAGGAAATCGGCAAGTGCGGCAGCGCCGCCGAAACCGCCGATACGAACCGGAACAGGCTGCGCGGCCGGTTTTTCGGTGCGGCCGGCAAGCGACAGAAGAACATCGCAATCATCACGCCCCGCGAGCGCCTCAGCCAGCAGCCGCGCCTCGCTGGTGCCGCCAAGGATCAGGATGCGGGGTCTTCCCATGTCTGATGTCTCTCCTGCGTCCGGCCAGCGCTGGCTGACTATTATCGGCATCGGCGAAGATGGTCCAGAAGGGCTGGGCGAGGAAGCGAAGAGGCTGATCGCGGCCGCACCTGCCGTCTTCGGCGGCGCGCGGCATCATGCACTCGCTGCATCGCTGATCATAGGCGAAAGGCTTTCCTGGCAGAGCCCGTTCGAGCGCTCGGTCGACGCTATCCTCGAAAGGCGCGGCACGCCTGTTGTCGTGCTCGCCTCCGGCGATCCCTTTCTCTATGGCGTCGGCGCAACGCTCTCCCGCTACGTGGCCGCGGAAGAGATGCGCACCATCCCCGCACCCTCGGCCTTCAGCCTTGCCGCGTCCCGCCTTGGCTGGCCGCTGCAGGACGTCGCGACGATTTCGCTGCATGGAAGGCCGGTCGACCTGATCCGGCCGCATCTGCACCCCGGACGACGCATCATCGCGCTGACCTCGGACGAGAAGGGGGCCGGCGATCTGGCTGCCCTGCTGACTGCTGCTGGCTTCGGTCAGTCGCGACTTACAGTGCTCGAGGCGCTTGGCGGTGCTCGGGAGCGGCAGAGAAGTGCAGTGGCGGCGGATTTCGATCTTCTGAACATCGATCCCCTGAATGTCTGCGCAGTCGATGTTGCGGCAGGGGAGGGGGCTCGCATTCTGCCTTTTACCGCAGGGCTCGAGGACGAGCTGTTCGAGCATGACGGGCAGATCACCAAACGCGAAATCCGGGCGATGACGCTGTCGGCGCTCGCACCGCGTCACGGCGAGCTGCTCTGGGATATCGGTGCAGGCTCGGGATCGATCGGCATCGAATGGATGCTCGCCGATCCCAGCCTGAAAGCCATCGCCGTCGAGCAGTCGCCGGAGCGGGCGGCACGCGTCGCCCGCAACGCATCCGCCTTCGGCGTGCCGCATCTTGCCGTCATCGAAGGTATCGCGCCCGGCGCGCTTGCGGGCCTGCCGGAACCCGATGCGATCTTCCTCGGCGGCGGCGGCAGCGAAGCTGGCGTCATCGACGCCGCGATTGCCGCGCTGAAGCGGGGAGGGCGGCTCGTCGCCAATGCCGTGACCTTGGAGATGGAAGCCGTGCTGCTCTCTGAACACGCCAAACGCGGCGGCACGCTGACACGGATCGAAATATCGCGCGCAGGCGCCGTGGGCGTCATGAGCGGTTGGCGGCCGGCCATGCCGGTGACGCAGTGGCGCTGGTCAAAAGGATGACGAGATGACGGTGCATTTTATCGGCGCTGGACCAGGTGCTGCGGATCTGATCACGGTTCGTGGCCGCGATCTCATCGCCCGATGCCCGGTCTGCCTTTATGCCGGCTCGATCGTTTCGCCCGAACTGCTGCAATATTGCCCGCCGGGCGCACGCATCGTCGATACAGCGCCGATGTCGCTCGACGAGATCGAGGCAGAATATCTTCGCGCTGCTGCGGCCGGCCAGGATGTCGCCCGGCTGCATTCCGGCGATCTCTCGGTCTGGAGTGCCGTGGCCGAACAGGTGCGCCGGCTTCAAAAACACGGCATCGACTATACGATGACACCAGGAGTTCCAGCCTTTGCCGCCGCAGCCTCGACGCTTGGGCGTGAACTGACGATCCCGGCTGTGGCGCAGAGCCTAGTGCTGACCCGCGTTTCCGGCCGCGCGTCACCAATGCCCAACGACGAGACACTGGCGAAATTCGGCGCGACGGGCGCCACGCTGGCGATCCATCTGGCCATCCATGCGCTGAAGCAAGTGGTGGAAGAATTGACCCCGCTTTACGGCATCGACTGCCCGGTCGCAATCGTCGTCAAGGCCTCCTGGCCGGACGAGCGCATCCTGCGCGGCACGCTCGCCGATATCGAGGCAAAGGTTGCCGCCGAACCGATCGAACGCACGGCGATCATCTTCGTCGGCCCATCGCTGGCAGTGGAAGATTTCCGCGAAAGCTCGCTCTACGATCCGGCCTATCAGCGTCGGTTCAGAGGTAGAGAGTAGCGTCAAGCGACCGCGCGGCTTTTAGACCCGCGCGCTGAGATACTCCATGCTGGCGCGAAGCGCGCCGGCCGGATCCTTCAGCGCATGCACCTCCGCCGCGAAGGGCTCGAAGGAGAACGGGCCGGCATAGCCCGCCTGCAGTAACGCCTTGATCTGCCCGGCATTGTCGAGCCGGTCGTCGCCGTCGACGAGCACGCGATGGGAATCGCGCATATCGGCAACGGAAACCGCGTGGTCGCTGACGCCCGAGATGTGCACGAGGCCGGAGAGCTCAGGGAAGGTCGCGGCTTCGCCGGCAAGGTGATGGTGGAAAGTATCGTGGACAAGCCTGAAGGTCGATTCCGCGCCGAGTTCCTTGATCGCCTCGGCCGCCTCGGTCTTCGAGCGCAGCGAGCAGATCTCGAAACCGAGCGGCTCGACGAGACCGATAATGCCGGCTTTCTCGAGCATCGGCTTCAGCGCGGCCAAAGACTGGCGCAGATTGACCTGCCGTTCGCCATCGGCGCAGCCGGTGCCGTCGTTCTTCGGCACGAGGACGAGCGCCTTGGCGCCCGACGCGCTGGCATAATCGATCAGTTCCTGCGCTTCGGCCGCCCTTGTCGCGTTCCACTCGTTGAAGCGCTGCAGGGCATTGATCGAGATGATCGTCAGCCCATGGCGGGCGGCAGCCTCCTTGATCGCTTCGGGCTTGGTGCCGTCAAGGATGGCATTGCCGGAAAGGTCGTTGCGGATCTCGACGGCATCGATGCCGAGCGGTCTGGCCAGTGCGAAAAAGTCGTCGATGGCGAGCGACGGTGCGGCCATGTGGTTGAGCGCAAAACGGATCGTAGTCATGATTGATATCTCCTCCTAATCTCCGCGTCACGGCGGAGCAGTCCTCGTGAATGGGTCAGCGAATCTCTATCGGAATTCGCGTCGCAATCCATCCGTCATTGCCGGCGCTCGCTTTCATTGCTGAGAGAATTTCCAACGAAATGACGGAATTCCATCATTGTTAGATGTTCTCAGAAATATGAATATCGAAAGGCAGGAAGAGCTGCCCGGGAACCGCCGTTTCGCCGTTTTCGATGGCGCTGGTCATCAGCACCATCAGCTCCTTGCAGAGGGCGGGCAGGGGGGTCCCGATCGCCATGGCGACGATATCGTCGGCAAGACCGGCTTTGCTGTCGGGGGTCAACTCGTTGACCACGAGCACGATCTTGCTGCCGACGCCTTCTTCGCGGAACGCCGAGATCGCCCCCTCCATGCCGCCGCCGCAGACATAGAGGCCGACGAGATCGGAATGTTTCTGCAGCAGCGTCAACGTCGCCTCATGGGTGATTTCGGCAGTCTCGAGATTGATCAGCGTGTCGACGACATCGAACTCCGGCGCATTCTCGCGAAAATAGGAGCGGAAGCCGATTTCCCGCAGCTCATGGCCGTGAAAGCGGTGGCTGCCGACGAAACAGGCAACCTTGCCGGGCTTCTTCGCCGTGCGCGCGATCGTCCAGGCGGCGGTGCGCCCGACCTTGCGGTTGTTGACGCCGACATAGGCGTCGCGCACGCCGGTGGCGAGATCGGAGAGCAGGGAAAACACCGGAATGCCGCGCTCCTTCAGCTCTTCGACCGCCGTCGTTACCGCCGGATAATCCGGACCGACGAGAGCAACAGCCTGGTTGCGGGCGCCGAGCGTCTTGATCTTTTCGACGATCGCAGCCGGTGTCGCGGCTGACGGAAAGTCGATCTGCGTCTGGATGCGCGCGGACGTCAGCGCGCGCGCTGCGGTTTCGATCTCACGCACGAAGCTCTGATAGAAGGGCTGCATCGGCTTCTGCAGCAGGAAGGCGAGCTTGTATTGCGGCAGATCCTCGAAGACGCGCTGCTTGATCAGCCCGACAGCGTGATAGCCGATCGATTGCGCCGCATCATAGACCCGTCGCGCTGTTTCCTCTCGCACCCGGTGGCGCGCATTGAGAACACGGTCGACGGTGGCGACGCTGACGCCGGAGGCGCGGGCGAGATCGGATATGGTGGGACGGCGCATGGGCGTTCCTGATGGATTCAATCATGAATGCAAGCCATTCATGATGGCTTTTGATAGATTATATCAAGCCTGCATTGAGCGCCCGCCAAAGTCAACCTATTCTCCCAGGCAAGGGCATAGCGGGAGGCGGATAATGGCGACCCAGACAAAGAAGCGTGACTACGACCTGCTCGGCGAAGGCGGCCGCACCGCCGTCGAGACGGGGCTGGCGGCAGCCGAATGGTATCACACCGACATTCCCCGCAAGGAGATGAAGGCGCTGATGCAGCGCTCCGATGCGCCGGCGATCCGTGACACCGTCATCTGGCTCGGCAGCATGGCGATCTTGGCCGGGCTCGGCATCTATTTCTGGGGCTCGTGGATCGCGCTGCCCTTCTTCCTCGCTTACGGCGTGCTCTACGGCTCGGCTTCGGATAGCCGCTGGCATGAATGCGGTCACGGCACCGCCTTCAAGACGCGCTGGATGAACGATGCCGTCTACCAGATCGCCTGCTTCATGATCATGCGCAATCCGGTGACCTGGCGCTGGAGCCATGCGCGCCATCATACCGATACGGTGATCGTCGGCCGCGATCCCGAGATCGCCGTCATGCGGCCGCCGGACCTCTTCCGGCTGGTGCTCAATTTCTTCGGCATCCTCGACGCCTGGCATGCGGTCGTCGACATGCTGCGCAATGCCTTTGGCGGCGTCAGCGCGGCGGAAAAGACCTTCATCCCGGAGATGGAGCAGCCAAAAGCGATCCGTTTCGCCCGCATCTGGCTGGCGATCTATGTCGCGACGATCGCAGCCGCCATCGCCATGGGCTCGCTCCTGCCGCTGATGCTGATCGGCCTGCCGCGCCTCTACGGCGCCTGGCACCATGTGCTGACCGGACTGCTGCAGCATGGCGGTCTTGCCGACAATGTCATCGACCACCGGCTGAACAGCCGTACGGTCTACATGAACCCCATCAGCCGCTTCATCTACTGGAACATGAACTACCACGTCGAACATCACATGTTTCCGATGGTGCCCTACCACGCGCTGCCCCAGCTGCACGCGATGATCAAGCACGACCTGCCGGCGCCGAACGCGTCGATCCTGTCCGGCTACCGCGAGATGATCCCGGCCTTCCTGCGCCAACTGCGCAACGAGGATTATTTCCTGAAGCGCGAATTGCCGGCCACCGCGCGGCCCTATCGCGAAGAATTCCACAACGAGCTGGCTCCGGCCGCGCAATAATCACAATCGAGGGAGGACAAGATGAGCGGAAACTGGATCCAGGTCTGCGGCAAGGACGAGATCGACGAAGAGGATGTCATCCGCTTCGATCACGACGGGCGCACCTTCGCGGTCTATCGCAGCCCGGACGACGAATTCTTCGCCACCGACGGGCTCTGCACGCATGAACATATCCATCTCGCCGACGGGCTCGTCATGGATGAGATCATCGAATGTCCGAAACATAACGGCCGCTTCAACTACAAGACGGGCGAAGCCAAGGGTGCGCCGGTCTGCGTCAATCTCAAGACCTATCCGGTCAAGATCGAAGACGGCGCCGTCTTCATCTCGCTCTGAGGGAGGCTGCTGTGACACATTTCGTTATCCTGGGCGCAGGCGAATGCGGGGCGCGCGCCGCCTTCGCCTTGCGGGAAAAGGGTTTTGACGGCGAGATCACGCTGGTTGGCGCCGAGCCTCTTCCGCCTTATGAACGGCCGCCGCTTTCGAAGGCCGGCTCCACCGATGCGGGCGATCCGAAATTCATCGCCGCGGCGGAAAAATACGCCGAAAACGGCATCCGGCTGCTGACCGGCCTCGAGGCAAAGGATCTCGATACCGGATCCAGGACCGTCACGCTTTCGGACGGCACCGTGCTTTCCTACGACAAGCTTCTGCTTGCGACGGGTGCGGCCGCGCGGTCATTCCCCGGCGCATCGGAAGGCAGCCGACATATTCGTTCGCTGCGGACGCATCACGATGCGGCGGCATTGCGCGATGTCATGAAGCCGGGGAAGCATATCGCCATCATCGGCGGCGGCTTCATCGGACTGGAACTTGCGGCCACGGCGCGGCTGCTCGGTGCCGAGGTCACCGTCATCGAGGGGCTGGAACGCGTGCTAAAGCGTGGCGTGCCGGCGGAGATCGCCCATCTGCTCACCGAGCGCCATCGCGCCGAGGGCGTCGATATCCGCTGCGGTGTCTCCATCGAGACGCTGACTGAGGAAAACGGAAAAGCCCTGATCAGATTGTCGACCGGCGAGGTGGTCGAAGCCGATCTCGTCCTTGTCGGCATCGGTGCACGGCCGAATATCGAGATCGCCGAAAGAGCGGGCCTTACCATCGACAATGGCATTGCCGTCGACACCTATCTCCAGACCTCCGCACCAGATGTCTTTGCCGCTGGCGATTGCTGCTCCTTTCCGCTGTCGATCTATGGTGGCCGGCGGGTGCGGCTCGAATCCTGGCGCAATGCCCAGGAGCAGGGCACATTGGCCGCGGCCAACATGCTCGGCCTTAACGAGGCCGTTTCGGCGGTGCCGTGGTTCTGGTCGGATCAATACGACATGACGCTGCAGATATCAGGCCTTGCTGAAGGAGCCATCACGCATCAGCGCCGCGAGCTCGGCGCAGGCGCCTTCATTCTCTTCCATCTCGACGCTGGCGGACGATTGATCGCTGCAAGCGGCATCGGGCCGGGCAATGCGGTGGCACGCGACATCCGCCTCGCCGAAATGCTGATCGCCGCGCGCGCCCATCCCGACCCGGCAGCGCTCGCAGCCAACGACATCAAACTGAAATCCCTGCTGGCCGCCTGAGCCGGCCGATATATTCACCCGATATTTTCAAAGGAATTGACGATGAAGAAACATAGACGCGCGACCGTCGCCGATCTGCTTGCGGAAAAGGGCAAGCGCCAGCTCACCATGCTGCGCGTCACCTCGCTGGAGGAGGCGGAAGCGGCGGAAAAGGCGGGCATCGACATCGTCTCGGTGCCGCCCTCGCTGCTCGGCCCGGTCTTTCGCGAGATCGCCCCGACGCCCTTTGCCATTCCGGGGCTCGAATATGGCGATCACGTCTCGGCCGAGGACTATCTGCGTGCCGCCTTCGCGGCATTGAAGGCGGGCGGCGATGCGGTCTATTGCGCCGCCAGCCTCCAGACGATCCGGCGCATGCGCGACGAGGGCATCCCAGTCTGTGGCCATCTCGGGCTGATCCCGTCGAAGGCGACCTGGACCGGCGGCTTCCGCGCCGTCGGCAAGACGGCGGCAAGTGCGGCCGAGATCTGGCGGCAGACCAAGGCCCTGGAAGAGGCCGGCGCCTTCGCCGCCGAAATCGAAGTCGTCCCAGGGGATGTCGCTGCCGCGATCAGCAGCAACACCTCGATGCTGATGATCTCCATGGGAGCAGGCAGCGGCTGCGACGCCCAATATCTCTTCGCCGACGATGTGCTCGGCGCCAATCGCGACCACTACCCCCGCCATGCCAAGGTCTATCGTGACTTTGCCGCCGAACACGACCGGCTGCAGCGCGAGCGCATCGCCGCCTTCACGGAATTTGCCGAGGATGTCCGGACCGGCGCCTATCCAGAAAAGCGCCACAACGTCGGTATCGACGAGGCGGAGCTGAAGGTTTTCCTGGACCGGCTGGGGAGTGAGACGGACAATAGCTGAGCGCAAACGAGTTCTATTGCCTCGATGATGTGGGAAGCGCCGCAAAGGCGCTTCCTCTCCATTGGCTTCCGTCCCGGCCTGTGTCAGGAATTATCCGTTCGATTCATTCGGAACGGAGTATTCGGTCCCCTGTGACGATCGGCTTTGCGCATGCGGAATTGATTGCGGTGCTCGTCGCGGTGACGGGGGACGAACCGCGCGTCATGACCATCCGTTCCGGCAATGCGCTGCCGTCAGGCCCTTTCGAGATGGGGCATCGCACCCTGCAGTCGGGCTTGCGCGAATGGGTGCAGGAGCAGACGGAGCATCCCGTCGGTTATCTCGAACAGCTCTACACCTTCGCCGACCGCGACCGGAACAACGACATCCCGGGCGGGCGGACGATCTCGATCAGTTATCTCGGCCTCGTAAACGAGCAGTCGGGCGCCGGCCGGCCGGGATGGCATGGCTGGTACGAATATTTCCCCTGGGAAGACCACCGGCAGGGCCGGCCGGCCGTGCTTGACGAGATCATGGCGCGCCTGAGGAACTGGGCCGATGCCGATCCGGCAAGGCGTGACCATCGCCATCGCCGGGCGGATTTCACCTTCGGCCTCGACGGCGGCGGCTGGAACGAGGATCTGGCGCTGCAGCGCTACGAACTGCTTTACGAAGCAAGGCTCGTCGCGGAAGCCGGATGCGACGCGGAGGCCAATCTCGGCAGCGCAATGTTTGCCGATCACCGGCGTATTCTCGCGACCGGTATCGCCCGGCTGCGCGCCAAGATCAAATACCGCCCCGTCGTCTTCGAGCTGATGCCGGAGAGTTTTACGCTGTTGAGGCTGCAGCGCACCATCGAGGCCTTGGCGGGACTGACGCTGCACAAGCAGAATTTCCGCCGCCTCATCGAACAGCAGGAACTGGTCGAGGAAACCGGCCGAACCGAAAGCGAAACCGGCGGCCGGCCGGCCAAGCTTTTCCGCTTCCGCCACACCGTGCTCGAAGAACGGGCGCTGGCCGGAACAAAATTACCGCTCTCTCGCAATTGACATATGCTCACCGTGAGAATATCTCTTTGCCTATGATATGCTCAGATAGAGCATAATTAGGAGCCGGTCATGAATCATCCTGTTTCCGCATCCTCGCTCTACGAGCGTGTCAGCCGCGTCATTCCCAAAGCCGAATGGCTGACATTCGAGAATGACGTCGACGCCATCCTCGAGCTCAAGCGCCGCCGCAACGCCGTCATTCTCGCGCACAACTATCAGACACCGGAGATCTTCCACGGCGTGGCCGATATCGTAGGCGACAGCCTGGCGCTCGCCCGCAAGGCGATCGAGGTCGACGCCGACGTCATCGTGCTTGCCGGCGTGCATTTCATGGCTGAAACCGCCAAGCTGCTGAACCCCGAGAAAACCGTGCTGATCCCGGATCTCGGCGCCGGCTGTTCGCTGGCGGATTCGATCACGCCCGCGGATATCGCGCTGCTGCGCCAGGTCCATCCCGGCGTGCCCATCGTCACCTATGTCAATACCTCGGCCGCGGTAAAGGCTGCCTCCGACATCTGCTGCACCTCGGGCAATGCAAAACAAGTAGTAGAATCGCTCGGCGTGCCGAAGGTGCTGATGATCCCGGACGAATATCTGGCGCGCAACGTCGCCCGCGAGACGAATGTCGAGATCATCGCCTGGCATGGCCATTGCGAGGTGCATGAACTCTTCACCGCCGAGGATGTGCGTCAGTTGCGCGAAAACCATCCGGGCGTGACCGTGCTCGCCCATCCCGAATGCCCGCCCGACGTCGTGGCCGAAGCCGATTTCGCCGGCTCCACCGCTGTCATGTCGGACTATGTCGGCCAGCAGAAGCCGGCGCGGGTCGTGCTGCTCACCGAATGCTCGATGAGCGACAATGTCGCCGTGCATCATCCCGATGTCGAGTTCATTCGACCCTGCAATCTCTGCCCGCATATGAAGCGGATCACCCTGGCCAACATCCGCGCCGCCCTCGAGGAGAACCGCCACGAGGTGACGGTCGATCCGGCGATTGCCATGGCCGCGCGCCGCGCCGTCGAGAGGATGCTGGCGATATGACCGAGGTCCTCGACCATCTTGCCGGACGTACGGTGATCGTCGGCAGCGGGCTTGCCGGATTGATGACCGCGCTGACACTGGCGCCTGAACCCTCCGTGATCGTCACCCGCGCGGCCCTTGGCGCGGAGACGTCGAGCGCCTGGGCGCAGGGCGGCATCGCCGCCAGCGTCGGCGCCGACGACAGCGCGGCGCTGCATCTTGCCGATACGCTTGCGGCCGGTGACGGGCTCTGCG
The DNA here is from genome assembly GCF_013087625.1 of Rhizobium changzhiense. Classification (NCBI taxonomy): domain Bacteria; kingdom Pseudomonadati; phylum Pseudomonadota; class Alphaproteobacteria; order Hyphomicrobiales; family Rhizobiaceae; genus Rhizobium; species Rhizobium changzhiense. Next base: position 299,335 of record NZ_JABFCQ010000006.1, on the reverse strand, counting down.
ATCCGGTGGTCGCCGCCGACATCATCGCCGAGGCACCGGCGGCGATCGCCGCGCTGGAGCAAGCCGGCGTGCGTTTCGACCGGAATGCCGCCGGCGAACTCTCGCTCGGGCTGGAGGCGGCCCATAATCGCCACCGTATCGCCCATGCCGAAGGCGACGGCTCGGGTGCGGCGATCATCGCCGCGCTGATCGAGGCGGTGATGAAAACGCCAGCTATATCAGTGCTTGAAGGCTTCGAGGCGCGGCGGATTCTGATGGATGGCGAAAAGGTCGCCGGTCTGCTCTGCGCGACCGCGAAAGGCGCCGTCATTCTGCCGACAGCGAAGGTGGTGCTCGCCACCGGGGGCATCGGCGGGCTTTACGACGCGACCACCAATCCAATGGGCAATTTCGGCCAGGGGATCGCGCTGGCGGCAAGAGCCGGTGCAGCGCTCGCCGATATGGAATTCGTCCAGTTCCATCCGACCGCGCTCGATTCACGCCGCCGGCCGCTGGCGCTCATCAGCGAGGCGGTACGCGGCGAGGGGGCTTTGCTCCTCAACGAGCGCGGCGACCGGTTCATGGCCCGCATTCCAGGCGCTGAGCTTGCGCCGCGCGACGTGGTGGCGCGGGCGATCAGCGCCGAAATCGCCCGTGGCGGACGAGTCTTCCTCGATGCCCGCGCTGCTCTCGGCAGCCGCTTTGCCGCCCGCTTTCCTGTCATCTCCGCCCTTTGCGGCGAGGCCGGCATCGATCCGGCGAAAGACCTCATTCCGGTTCGCCCGGCCGTTCACTATCACATGGGCGGTGTGGCCACGGATGCAAATGGCCGCAGCTCGGTTCCCGGTCTCTGGGTCGCGGGAGAGGCGGCCTCGACCGGCCTGCACGGCGCAAACCGGCTTGCCAGCAATTCGCTGCTGGAGGCGGCTGTCATGGGCATGCGGGCGGCGCGCAACATATCAGGCATGCCGGGAAGTGGTACCGGCACCATCTCCACCGGAAGTCTCCCGGCGCCGGCCGATGCGTCATTCGTGCGGCCGATCGTCTCGCGTCATCTCGGCGTGCTGCGCAATGCCGGCGCCATTCATGGCGCGATCGCCGCCCTGCTGCCGCTTGCCGAAGGCAGCGGCCCTGCCGCCGATCCGGCCATCGTCGCGCTCTCGGTCGCCGTCTTTGCCAGCCTGCGGATGGAATCGCGGGGCGCCCATGCCCGCACCGATTTTCCGCTGAAGCTCACCAACGCCAACCGGCGCCAGATGTGCCTTTCCGACGTTCTGGAGATCGCCCGAGCGACCCCACCCTATGCCCTTGCAAGGAGTGCCTGAGATGAGCCTCGTTCCCCTCCAGCGCCTGATCGTCGAACCCTTGGTGCGGGCCGCCCTGCTCGAAGATCTCGGCCTTGCCGGCGATATCACCTCGGCCTCGGTCATCCCCCACGATCACCGCTCGACGGTGGTGATGGCGGCCCGCCAGCCGGGCGTGATCGCCGGTCTCGATGCCGCCGAACTCGCCTTCACCCTCGTCGATCCCGAGATCGTCATGCGCCGCCATCTCCAGGACGGCGAAGCGGTCAAGCCCGGCGACGTGATCGCCACCATCGAAGGCCCCTCGCGCGGCCTGCTGAGCGGCGAGCGCACCGCGCTGAATTTCCTCGGCCATCTCTCAGGTATCGCCACGGTAACGGCAGGGATCGCCGCCGCCATCCGCGGCACCAAGGCTTCCGTCGCCTGCACGCGGAAGACGACGCCGGGGCTGAGGGCGCTGGAGAAGTATGCGGTGCGAGCAGGCGGCGGTATGAACCACCGTTTCGCCCTTTATGACGCGGTGCTGATCAAGGATAATCATGTCGCCATCGCTGGCGGCGTCGCTGAGGCGATCCGCCGAGCGCGGGCAGGCGTCGGTCATCTGGTGAAGATCGAGGTCGAAGTGGATACGCTCGATCAGCTACGCGAAGCGATGGAGACCGGCGTCGACGCCGTTCTGCTCGACAATATGACGCCGGATCAGCTGCGCGAGGCCGTCGCCATCGTCGCCGGCCGGGCCATCACCGAGGCATCCGGCCGGGTCACCCCGGTAACGGCCGCCGCAATCGCGGCTTCCGGCGTCGACCTCATTTCGGTCGGCTGGCTGACGCACAGCGCGCCGGTGCTGGATATCGGGCTCGATTTCGTCGAGGCTGCAACCGCAACGGAAACAAGCCCGAGACGGATTGCACAGATGCTGTAATCTCTCGGGCCTGCTTCGGCTGAGCTTCTTTGTCGCTGTCGAATTCCAGCAGTTCGATCATCACGCCGAGATCGGGCACCGTGTCGTAATAGGCATAGCGTCCGTGGCCTGACGATGCCGTCGTTAGAGATATGCGGGTCTCTCAGCCTTTGAAAACAGCTGAATCGTAAACGTTACGGCCCCGAAGTCCGCTTCTCGACTGCGGCTGAAACGCCAATTCATGGTCATCTGGGCGCTCTCGTGCGCTTCGGCATATGCTCGAGTTCAACTTCAGACATGTTGACTGCCCAAGGCAATGGGCGATCGCCTGCATACGAAGGAGGCATTGGAAACCGTCCAGATGCGGGTCGCTCACAAGAAAAATGCGCCGGAAAACGCAGATGCAAGCTGAAGGTGCGACAAGAAAATTACGAGCTAAGCGCTCTAAATATTAGAACGCTTATTTCTTCAGCCGCCGCCCCACTCGATTGCAGAGGAATTTCTCCTTTTATTTCAATCATCTTACTGAAGATCCTGCTCACTTCAACCTCAATCCCGTCAATTTCGCCTGTTTTTTCAGCACAAGAATTGAAGCGTATAAAATCTTGCAGAACGCCGGATATTCATGAGACAAAAGACCTGCGAGTAGAAGCGGTCTGAGCCTCGGTTCTGGACATTGCTCGACGGGTAAATCTGTCGAGGAGGTGTCCTAATGCAGGGAAAAACCAGCCATTTCGCCCCGACATCCGCAGAGATCGACGCGGGAGCTGATCACCTTCGCGCGCAGCGTTGCTTTGCATGCCTGAGCAGCAAGCGTCCTGAAAAACGCGATTGCGCAATTGCCAGGCTCGTCGCGGATGGCTTCGACCCGGAGCGCGTCGCCAATCACTATCCGTCCTTAAAAACCGAACACCAATTGCGAAAGGTCGACCCATGTCCCGCACCAAGCTTGCCTTCTATGCACTTGCCGCAACCCTTTCTGCCGGCGCCGCCTCCGCCGCCGACAAGGTGATCTTTCAGCTCGATTGGCTGCCGGGTGGCGACAAGGCGCCGATCTACGTCTGCATCCAGGAAGGTTTCTGTTCGGACGCCGGCCTTGAGGTGGAGATCGCCTCCGGTCGCGGCTCGACCGACGCCATCTCGCGCCTTGCCTCCGCGTCCTCCGACATCGGTATTTCCGATATCGGCGCCCTGATGGCCGCCCGCGCCAATGAAGGCGTCAAGGTGACCGCCGTCATGTCGCTGTTCAACAAGGGGCCGCATGCCTTCTACGTCGCCAAGGGCGGTTCGATCGCAAGCGTCGCTGACGTCAAGGGCAAGACGATCGCGACGTCGCCCTTCACGTCGTCGAATGTCTACCTGCCGCTGGTCCTCAAGGATGCCGGCATCGACATGGCGGATATCAAGCTCATCAAGGCCGATCCCGGTGCACTCGGCCCGCTGCTGATGACCGGCAATGCCGACGGCATCATCGCCTGGATGACCGACCTGACGCGCTACAGCAACCAAGGCAAGGAAGCTGGCAAAGAGATCGTTGCCCTGCCATGGTCGGCAGCCGGGCTCGAGCTTTATTCCGCATCTCTCATCGCCAGCGACGATTTCCTCGCCAAGCGTCCGCAGGTCGCCGCCCGCTTTATCGCCGCCTACAAGAAATCCGTCGAATTCGCCAAGGAAAATCCGGAGAAGGCTGCCGCTGCTGTCACCGCCATCGTACCGGAACTCGGCTCGGAAGATGTCCAGGGTTCGCTCAAGGACACGCTGCCGTTGATCTTCAACGAGGTGACGGAGAAAGACGGCCTCGGTGCCTTCGAAACCGCCCGCCTCGCCGAAACCTGGCGCCGTGTCTCTGAAGCGCAGGACATCGATCCGGCCAAGCTCGATCCGGAAACCATGGTCAACCGCACCTTCGCCGTAACCGAGTAACCGCCATGGCGATGCCCGCTATCCGCTTCGACAGGCTGGGACAGGTTTTCGAAACCCGGTCCGGGCGCACGGAAGCCCTACGCGACGTCAGTTTCGATGTGGCCCGGCATGAGTTTGTCTCAATCCTCGGCCCTTCGGGCTGCGGGAAATCGACCCTGCTGCGCATGATCGCCGGCCTGTTGAAACCGACGTCCGGCTCGGTAGACGTCTTCGGTCTGCCGGTGACGGCCCCGCGTGACGACATCGGGATCGTCTTCCAGAAGCCGACGCTGCTTCCCTGGGCGACTGTCGAGGACAATGTCGTGTTTCCCGCCCGCCACAAGACCGGCCGGGTAACGGCAGAGGAGCGCGGGCGGGCGGGTGAATTGCTGAGCATGGTCGGGCTTGCCGGCTTCGAGAAACGCCTGCCGGACGAACTGTCCGGCGGCATGCAGCAGCGTGTCGGCATCGCCCGCGCGCTGCTCATGGACCCGGATATCCTGCTGATGGACGAACCCTTCTCGGCGCTGGATGCCCTGACGCGCGAGGTGATGGGCTTCGATCTGCTGCGCATCTTTTCCGAACGTCCGAAGACCGTGGTCTTCATCACCCACTCCGTCAGCGAGGCGGCGCTTCTGTCCGACCGCGTTTTGGTGATGACCGGACGGCCGGGCTCGATCCTGACCGAAGTCACCGTTCCCGTCGGCCGGCCACGCGGCCCCGAAACTGCAAAGGACAAGGCGATCCATGACCTCTCCGATTACCTCCGCGATCTCCTCCTCACCCGTCACGCGGCGTGAGGCCATGCAGAGCCGTACACCGGTCGCGCTCCTCAAGCGGGTGCTGGCGTTGTCGGGCATCACGACCGCCGCGGCCCTGATCGGCACGGTGCTGCTATGGGAAGCGGCGGCGCGGCTCCTGTCGATCCCGACCTATCTGCTGCCGCCGCCAAGCGCGATCCTCGGCTCGTTCTCCTCCATCGGCTTCGAGCGCTGGATCGGTCACATCGCCGCGACGTTGCGGGTGGCGCTGATCGGTTATGCGATGTCCATCGTTATCGCCATTCCGCTCGCGGTGATCATGATGCGCTCGCCATTCCTGTCGCGAACGCTCTATCCGCTGCTCGTCGTAGTGCAGTCGACGCCGGTGGTGGCGATTGCGCCGATCATCATCGTCGTGCTCGGGGCCGGCGATGCGCCACGCATCGTTATCACCTGTCTCATCACCTTCTTTCCGCTCGTCGTCTCTACCGCAACGGGCCTTGCGGCAACCCCGCCGGAGCTGATCGAGCTGTCGCGAAGCCTGCGCGCCTCGGGCTTCCGCGAGATCACCCAGATACGCCTGCCGTTTGCGGTGCCCTACATCTTCTCGGCGCTGAAAATCTCGATCACGCTTGCCGTCATCGGCGCCGTGGTTGCGGAGTTCTGCGCATCCGAAGCCGGCGTCGGCTATTTCATCCAGCTGTCGACCTCCCTGTTCAAGCTGCCACAGGCCTGGGCCGGCTTGCTGCTGCTCGCCGCCATGTCGCTCTTGCTATTTCAGGCCGTGGTCCTGACGCAGAAGCTCCTCTTTCCCTGGAGCCTGCCGAAAAACGGCTGAACCCATCCGGAGTAGAAGCAGTCGGGCCCCGCCCGGACATTGCTCCTCAACCGCCGGTTCGCCGGCATTCACCTAAGGAGAATAGTATGAATATCCAGACAGACACCCTCGCGGAACTCGCCAAGGAAGCGACCATCGGCGGCATGGGCACGACCGTTGACCGGGAAATCCCCGTCATCGACCTTTCTGACTTCGACAACCGCAAGCACGAGATCGCCGATGCGCTCTGGCAGGCCTCCGTCGATATCGGTTTCTTCCAGGCCTACAATCACGGCATCGCCCAGGACGATATTGCCGCGGCCTTCGACACGGCCTGGACATTCTTCGAACTGCCGGCGGAGGTCAAGGCGAGAACCCCGATGCCGAAGGGCATCAATGCCGGCTGGGAATTCAAGGCGCAGGTCCGCGCCTCCACCGGCACGCCGGATAACAAGGAGAGCTTCCAACTCACCCGGCCGGACATGATCCGCCTCAACCTGTGGCCGAGCGAAGACGATCTTCCGGGCTTCCGGGAAAAGATGCTCCGCTTCGAGCGCCAGAACTGGGAACTCGGCATGCGCATCCTCTCCTGCTTCGCGCTGAAGATGGGCTTTGCCGAGGATTTCTTCACCAAGGCGCATGACCCCTCTTCGGACCAGTATCAATCGACCCTGCGCCTCATCCACTACATGTCGATGGAAGACGCCAGGCCGGAAGACTTCACGTCGTGGCGTGCCGGCGCGCATTCGGACTTCGATTGCTTGACCATCCTTCACCAGAAGGAGGGCGAAGGCGGGCTCCAGGTGTGCCCGGGTAAGGATGCAGCCCTGAAGGAATGGACGGATGTTCCGCCGCGCAAGGGCTACATCACCTGCAACATCGGCGACATGCTGATGCGCTGGTCGGACGACCAGCTGCAGTCGACGCTGCACCGGGTGCGCATGCCCCGCGAGAATGAGTATATGGGCCGCCGACTGTCCCTACCCTTCTTCTGCCAGGCAAACCGCGATGCCGTCATTGAGGGTCCGCTTGGCAAATACGAGGCGATCACCGCCGGCGAATACCTGACCCGGCGCATCAACGCCAATTTCGCCAAGAAGTGACGTTGTAGATGGTCCGTTGCGGTGACATCGTGGAACAGTCAATCCGACTCCCGTCAGGCAACGGACCCATCATGCTTCATGGACGCGCGCTGCGTTATATCGACGAGGTGGCCCGACAGGGCTCCATCCGCAAGGCGGCAAAGACATTGCATGTCGCCGCCTCTGCGGTGAACCGCTATATCCTGGACCTTGAGGAAGAGCTGCAGGCACCCATTTTCGAGCGCCTGCCGCGCGGCCTGAAACTCACGAGTTCGGGCGAGATCCTCATCCAGCACATTCGCGAGACACTGCAGGCGCATCAGCGGATGCGGGCGCAGATCCAGTCCCTCAAGGGGCTCAATCGCGGCGAGGTGGTTCTGGCGACCATGGCAACGCTCGCGGCGGGCCGGATTGCCGAGATCGTTGCAGCTTACCGAGAAAAACATCCGCAGGTCAGTCTGCGGATCATGGTCGGCGACCGGACGACTGTTGCGGAGATGGTTGCGCTCGGCCAGGCCGATCTCGCCATTGCCTACAACCTGCCGGACGATACCCGGCTGCAACGCGCCGCCGAATTCCGCCATGCGCTGGGAGCCGTCGTCGCGCCCGCCCATCCCCTCGCAAACCGCAAGACCGTGCGCATGTCCGACTGCCTGCTCTATCCGCTGGTTCTGGCGGATCGATCGCTGTCGCTGCGCGAGGTCGTCGAGGCGACTGCCCCGGCGCGCGCCACCCTTGTTCCCGTCGTCGAGACCAATTCGATGGAACTGATGAAACGCCTTGCCCGGACAACGCCTCACATCACCTTCCTCAACCGGCTCGACGTCGACCGCGAAATGGCGACTGGCGACCTGGTCTTCATTCCGCTGACGGGAACCGGCTCGCTGCAACGGCTCAATATACTCCACCGCGCCCGCGGCTCGCTTTCGCCCGCCGGCAGCCATTTCATGCAATTCGCCCAGGAGCGTCTGCTCGCCTCGTTCGACGAGAACTGACCGCTCGGCAACCCATCCAATCGAGACCCACCATGAACGATCTTTCCCTGTTTCCCAGCCTTGCCGCCCGTCTGGCGAGACCGGAGCGCATTCGTCTTGCGAAGGCGCGCGTCCCGGTTGCGCTGCTTGCAGATGACGTGCCTGGTGGTGCGGAGGTGGACCGGGACGGTTCCGCCTTCGTCGACATTCTGGTCGAGAACGGCAGGATCGCTGCAATAACGCCGGCCCTTGCCGATGGTGGCGAAGATGCAGTCGCGCTCGACGGCCGCCATGTCTGGCCGCTTCTGATCGACGCGCACGCCCATCTCGACAAGGGCCACACCATGGGACGTGCGCCCGATTCCGGCGGCACGCATCCCGGCGCGCGCGCCGCGACGACGGCGGACCGCCTTGCCCACTGGAATGCCGACGACCTCCTGCGACGGATGGAATTCGGTCTTGCAACGGCCGACGCCCATGGCGTGGCCGCTATCCGCACCCATCTCGACAGTCACGAGGGGCAGGCGGAAATCACCTGGAGCGCGTTTGCCGAAATGCGCCAACGTTGGAAAGGCTGCATCACCTTGCAGGCTGCCGGCCTCGTGCCGCTCGATGCCTATCGCGACGACTATGGCGCCCGGCTTGCCGATATCGTTGCCGTCCACGGCGGCTTGCTCGGCGGCGTCACCCGCGCCTCCGGGGGCACCCATGGGTCAGGCCTCGACGATATCGACCTGCTGCTCGACCGGTTGTTTGCGCTGGCGAAGGAGCGGGAACTCGATATCGATCTACATGTCGACGAGGCGGCACAGGCCGATGCCCTGCCGCATGTGGCGCGTGCCGCCATTCGCCACGGCTACGAGGGGCGCGTTACGTGCGGCCACTGCTGTTCGCTTGCGCTTCTGGGCGAGCAAGAATTGCGCGACACGATCGCGCTGATCGCCGATGCCGGCCTCTCGATCATCACGCTGCCAACCGTCAACATGTATCTCCAGGATCGCGAAGACGGCCGCACGCCGCGCTGGCGCGGGGTCACGCCCGTGCAGGAATTGCAGGCGGCTGGCATTCCGGTCGCCGCGGCCGGCGACAATTGCCGCGATCCGTTCTTCGCCTATGGCGATCACGACATGCTGGACACCTGGCGGCAAGCGGTGCGCATCCTGCATCTCGACCACCCTTACGCGGATGCGCCCGCTCTTGCCGGCCCGGCACCCGGTGGCATCATGGGCATCGACGCCGGTACGATCGGCGTCGATCGTCCGGCAGACCTGATGATCCTGGAAGCCTGGAGCCTCGACCAGCTTATCGCCCGTCCGCACTCCGACCGCGTCCTCCTCCGCAAGGGGATCTTCGCCAACAGGACATTGCCCTCCTACAGTATGCTCACAGATTTCCAGACCGCTTGAGCCGCTCTCTCGGAAACAAAAAAGGGGACCCGCGAAGCCCACATCAAGGCGCTTGGCCTGTAGCGCAGCGGCGATTTTGGTCGGGGACAGCCTGTGATACGGGCCGTCGATAGCTTAATAACCTGCCGCCAGGGAACGCAAAACGCCTGCCATCCAAAATATCGGCAAAGCATCTTCTCGGCGAGCGACATGCGAAAATGCAAATAATCGCTGAAATTTCTTCTTTTTATAGCAAAGCCGCTATGCGCGGCGGCTTTATAGCTTTAACATGATCTCTTGACCGCCGGTGCGCTTGTGCGCCTTGGCTTTCAGGGGTGAGAAACCGAGATGCGACGGACATCCGGCAGATGTTGACGAACAGGCTGTGCCTGCTCGGAAGACCGCGATTGATGGCGGCGGGGAAGGAACTCCCCTTGCCGGAGAAGTCTTATTTTCTCCTCGCCATGCTCGCCGCCGAACCCAATTTCGAACTCGACCGCGAAACCGTCAGGCGGCAGCTCTGGCAATCGGAACTGCCGGAAAAACGGGCCGGCAGCCTGCGCCAGCTGCTGGCGCGCATCGAACAGAGCGTTCCCGCCGGCCTCCCACAGCTGCTTGCCCCGACCCGAACCCATATCGGCCTTGCCGATGGCTGGGAGGTCGACGTTCATATCCTGAAACAGAAAGGGCCGCTCGCACCCGAAGACGGCGACCTGCTGAACGGCGAATTGCTCGAAGGCGTCAAATCGCCGACGCAGGGCGCCGAGGACTGGCTGACCTTTGAGCGCCAGCGGGTCGACGAGTTGCGCTCCGCCCATCTCGCCCGGCTGGTCGAGACATCAGAAGACAGATCGGATGAAGAGCAGGTCACGCTTGCCAGGCGCTTGCTGGAACTCGACCCTGCCAGTGAGACGGCCTATCGCGCCTTGATGCGCACCTATGTCAGGATGAACGATCCGGCAGCGGCGCGTCAGGCCTATCTGAAGTGCAAAAGCCAGCTGAAGGACGACTTCGACACCGAGCCGGAAGAAAGCACCACCGCTCTTGCCCGCGAACTGAGCCTGGTGCCGGCGGCACAGGCGACGTCAGGGCATTCCCAGCCGGCGCCGGAGCTGTCCGTCAATTCTGTCGGCCAGCCGCGTATCATCATCCTGCCGCCGGAAAGCATCTTCACCGATCCGCTGATGGAGCGCGTCGGCAGGGCGCTTCTCGAAGACGTCACCATCGGTCTCAGCCAGCAGCGCGGCTTCAAGGTGATCGCGGCGCATACCAGCCTGGAAATCCTCAGCCGTTCGATCGATCCGTCCCGTGCCGTGCCCGGTCCGCTCGACCTCAGCTTCGACTATGCGGTCTACGTCACCATCCAGGGCCGCGACGAGGATGTCTATGCGACCTGCCGGCTGACGCGGACGACGACTTCGGAAGTGATCTGGGCCATCGAGCTGCCGCTGGTCATGCAGAAGATCAGCGAATCCTTCGCGCATCTGACGCGGCGGATCGTCTCCTCGCTCGCCGATACGATCGAGCGTCACGAACTGGCGATGCCGATCGGCGACGCGCCGCCGTCCGCCTACCGCCTCTACCTGGAAGGCAAGCGGCTGATCGCCCAGACCGACTTGCAGCATCTGCGCCAGGCGCGCAAATGGTTCAAATCCTCGCTCAATCGTTATGAACATTTCTCCGCCGCCCATGCCGGCATGTCGCGCGCGCTCGGCATGGAATGGCTGATCCGCGGCATGCGGGACAAGGAACTGCTCGATGAGGCGAACGGTGCTGCCCGGCAGGCGCAGCAGTCCGACCCGAATAGCGGCCGGGCCTATCGCGAGCTCGGCTTCGTGGCGCTTTATCGCCGCCGCTTCGACGAAAGCTTGGAATATTTCCAGCAGGCCCAGGATCTCAATCCCAACGATGCCGACATCCTGGCCGACTATGCCGACGCGCTTTCCCATGATGGCGATTTCGATCGAGCGCTGGAGCTCAGCCGCGCTGCCTTCAAACTCAATCCGCTGCCGCCGGACTATTATTACTGGAACCTCGGCGGCATCCACTTCATGCGCGAAGAATATGAAATGGCGATCGAGGCGCTGGAACCGGTGAAGGCGAAGCAGGCAACGGCCCGTCTGCTCGCCGCCTCGCATGCCATGGCAGGCGATACGAGCAAGGCCAGGAATTACGCCAGGGTGGTGCTGGAAAACTTCCCCGATTTCCGCAGTGAGGACATCCGTCATTTCGTCCCAGATCGCGATCCTGCCTATACGGAACCGCTGATACAGGGCCTGCAACTTGCCGGACTTCCCTGATGCACCGCCTTTTAATGAAGCCTGTAACGCTTAAATGACGCAGGCAATGTTTCCCTCCGAAGGTTAACGGCAGCAAGGCGCTGCCTAACCAATCGGAGATGAAACATGAAGACGAATGCTGACACCACCGCAGCTCAGACACAGTCACTGCGCTTCTCTGCAGCCGCCAAGGCAGCCATGAAGCAGGACGAGCTCAACGTTTCCGCCAATGCGCTCGAGAGCCTGACACATGCGCTGAGGTTCCGCTAAGGAACAAATCGGTATGTCTGCTTTCACCGACCTTGAAACGCTTGCCGGTGACCTCAAACGATCATCGGCCGGCGTCAGCGACTATCATGACCGCGCCGTCACGCCGGCTCAGACATTGGCAGCAATCAGGCCGCATCTGCGCGAATTCGGCATTACGCGCGTCGGTCTGCTGACCGCACTCGACGTTCTGAACATCCCCGTCGCCTTTGCAACGAGGCCGAACAGCCATACGCTCTCGGTGTTTCAGGGCAAGGGCATCGACAATGATGCCGCCATGGCCTCGGCGGCCATGGAGGCGGTCGAGACGCGGATCGCCGAAATCGCCCCCGCCGACCTGACGCAGGCGACGGCCGAGAGCATGCGGGCGGAGCGTGCCGCGATGATCGATCTCGACAATGTCGCACGCTGCGCCCCCGACGAAATCGGCAGCAGTCCTATTCCGTGGTGCTCAGGGCTCGACATTCTTTCCGGCAGCAGCGTCTTCGTGCCCTGGTGGCTCGTCGGTCTCGACCATCGCGGCGAGAGGCCGCCGGGCTTCGAGCAGTCGAGCGATGGGCTTGCCTCCGGCAACACGCCGTCCGAGGCGGTCCTGCATGGGCTTTGCGAGCTGGTGGAGCGCGACGCCTGGGCCTTGACCCAGCTGAAATCGCCTGAGCGCCTGAAGGAGAGCCGCATCGACCCCGCCTCCTTCGGCGATGCGGTCATCGACGTCATGACCGACCGGATCTCCCGCGCCGGTATGAAACTGCTGCTGCTCGACATGACGACCGATATCGGCGTTCCCGCTTTTCTGGCCGTCATCATGCCAGGCAATCTTTCCGACCGTGTCGATGCGCGCTGGTCGCATGTCTGCGGCGGCTGCGGCTGCCACCCCGATCCCGTGCGCGCCGCGCTGCGCGCCATCACCGAAGCGGCTCAGAGCCGGCTGACCGCGATTGCCGGCAGCCGCGACGATTTCTCGCCGCGCATCTATCAGCGGCTCGACAAGAGTGCGGCGATGCAGCAGGTGGTCGAACTCTGCGAGGGCGACGGCCGGATGCGCTCGTTCCAGGCTCGCGATCGCCGCCCGGCGACGATCCAGGACACTATCGGTCATATTGCCGGCCGGCTGGCGGCGACCGGCATCGAACAGATCGTCGTCGTGCCATTCCCGCATCGAGCCCTGCCGGTTTCCGTCGTCAGGGTGATCGTGCCGGGACTAGAGGTCGATATCTCAGGCCAATACGTCCAGCTCGGCTTGCGCGCGGTCAACACCATCAGAGGAGCCGAATCATGAAGGTGCTGTTCGTCGGCCCGAGCCTTGGCAGCGATCTTGCCGCGGCAAGAGCCATGTCCCCCCGCATCGATTTCCGGCCGCCGGCCGCCTGCGGCGACATCTTGAAGGCCATTCAGGACGGCGCCACCGCGATCGGTCTCGTCGACGGCTATTTCGGCGATCTGCCTTCGGTCTGGCACAAGGAAATTCTTTACGCACTCGAACACGATGTCGCCGTTGCCGGCGGCGCCAGCATGGGCGCGCTGCGGGCAGCCGAATGCGCCCCCTTCGGCATGGTCGGGCTCGGCTCGATCTTCGAAGATTACGAGTCCGGGCGGCTGCTCGACGATGAGGCCGTCGCCCTGGTGCATGCGCCGCAGGAGCTTGGCTGGCTGCCGCTTTCCGTGCCCTGGGTCGATTTCGAGCCAACGATCGATGCGCTTTACGCCAAAGGCGAGATTTCGCCCGGCGAGCGCAAGAAGCTATTGCTTGCCGGCCGTTTCTTGCATTTTTCCGAGCGCACCTATGCGAAGGTGGCCGACGAGTGCCATTTCCGCAAGCCGCGCCGCGACCACATCCTCGCCGCCATCCGCAAGAACCGCGTCGAGCGCAAACGCAACGACGCGCGACTGGTATTGGAATGGCTGCGCCGGGACAGATTCCTCCCCGTCAACCGTGACTGGCACTTTGCCGCAACCTCGCACTGGGAGCTCCTGCACGCCGAAGTCACGCGCAATGCGGTTGCTGTAACGCTTGAATAACGGTCGCGGCGGAAAGATGCACTGGTGATGGAATCGTAGGGTTCCACGGCCAAAGAGGGCGGGAACGATGTTTGAACAACACAACGAAGGTACAGGCAGCGAATACGCAAGGATCTTCCGGCTGCTGTCGGCAGCCAAGGAGGAGGCTGAAAAGCTTCAGCTGCGTAACCTGATGCACCTGACGAACATGGCGCTGCTGCAGGTCGTCATCGATTGGGACGGCATAGATCCCGACAGGGAGCTTGACGTCAATCTCGAGAAGCTGCTCGGCAGCAAAGCCAAGATCGCAATGAAGGATGCCAGCGAGAACCTAATCCTGATCGATCGCCATTGATCCTCATGCGGTCCGTTGGGATTGCGTGAAGGGCCGGTTTATTCGGCCGCTTCAGTATCCAACTGTTCGGTGTTGGCAATCGCCTGGACGAGCTTCAGGATCTTCTTGCGCAGAGCTTCGTTCTTGATCGAAAAGAACGCCGCATTGAGAAGGACGCCTTCGCGCGAAATAACGAATTCCTCGCTCGGAGCGGGGTTGTCGTTCGCCGTATCAGGGGTCGACAGGTCGTCGAAAAATGTCCTGACATCGACCTTCAGCGCGCCGGCGATTTCGACCAGCATGCTGGCGGAAACGCGGTTGGAGCCCTTTTCGTATTTCTGGATCTGCTGGAACGTTACGCCCACACGATCGCCCAGTTCCGTCTGAGAAACTTTCCTCAACAGACGCTGGATACGGATCGTCTTTCCGACGTGAACATCGACGGAATGCGGTTCTTCTTTCATCTCATTTCCCTTCTGAAGGCAGCGGACAGGGAGTTATTCGCCATATCCGTGTCAACAACTTTTAGCCGAGATAAATAAGGCTAGCAATTGCTTGCATGTAGATAGAGTTAAGCCCGAAAATCTGGCCTTTTTGTCCTGGAATGGTACAAAAAAACATGCCGAAATGGCACGCCCTGGAGACCGGTCGCTTTATTTTGTGACGTCAGAGCGACCAGAGGCGTTGCGCATTGGCGAAAAGCAACCTCGATCGCTCTGCCTCGCTGCTGCCGGAGAGCATCGCATGGGTCGCCGAGACCCAGGTAGAGAGGCCGCCACCGAGCGTGCAGACCGGCCAATCGCTGCCCCAGACGACGCGGTCCCAGCCGAAACTTGCGGTCACATGTTCGATATAGGGCTGCAGCGTTTGCGCCGTCCATGTCTTCGCATCGGCATAGGCGACGACGCCGGAGATCTTGCAGACGACGTTCGGCCGCCGGGCAATCTCCGATATGCCGGCCTTCCACGTCTCAAAGGCATCCGAGCGGATATCCGGCACGCCGCAATGGTCGAGCACGAACTGTACATCAGGCGCAAGATCGGCGAGGGCGGTCACACGGCTCGCCTGATGCGGCAAGGTGCAAAGGTCGAAGGTCAGGCCGCTGCCGCCGATGCGCCGGATGTTTTCGCGAAACAGGGCGCCTTCGGAGACATCATCGGCCACGACATGCAGCACGCGGCGGAACCCCTTGACGAAGGGATCGGCCCTTTGCCGCTCGAGATAGGCGGCAAAGCCTTGCTCTTCCGGCCGGCAGGAGACGATGGCGCCGGCAATCAGACTGCCTTCCTTTTTGGCGATCCTGCCGACGTGATCGGTCTCTGCCTGCATCGCGGCGGGATCGACATCGACCTCCATATGCAGCACCGTGGTGATGCCGCAGCGCCGGGCCTCGGTCGCATAGGTCTCGTAGAGGAAATCGTGATCGAGATCAGGCGCGCCCGAGAGCCAGGGATAGGGCAGCGCCGATCGATCGATGATGTGCAGATGGGTGTCGATGAACACGCTCTTCTCCTCCAAGAGTGGTTGCGGCAAACCTATTCCCCGTGAATGGATTGTTCAAATAGAAATTCTTACGCCTCAGGCCGGGTTGACGACATCGGCGCCGGCAAGCAGCGAAAGCTGGGCGGCGGTCTTCTGCACCAGTGTGATCGCCTGCGTGATATCGGGAGCGGACGGCGCATTGACGAGCGCGATAAAGGGGCAGGTGAGGGCGGCGATGCAGCGGCGATCCGGCCCGAGAACGGGAGCGGAGAGATTATAGACGCCGGATGTCTGGGCGCTTGCCATCATCTCGTAGCCGCGCTCGCGGATCTGGTCGAGACGATCGTAGAATTCGGGCCCGAGTTCGACGTCCGCGCGGCTGCGCACATGTTCGGAGATCATCATCTCCCGCTCCTCCTTGCTGCGGAAAGCCAGCAGCACATGCCCCGAACCGGTGTCGAAGAGGCTGATATGGGCGCCGATGCGGATCGAGAATCCCCAATAGTCGGGCGCCTCCTGCTGGGCGATGACGACAGCAGCACCCCGATCGAAGACGGCGAGATGATTGGCCTGGCGCGTGCGCTGGGCAAGATCGCGCATCAGCGGCGTGGCGTAAGAGGCGAGCCGGCGCACCGGCGCGTGCAGCTGCGCAAGACCGAAGAGCTTCAGCGTCAGCGAATAGCGGTCGCCATCCAGCCGGGTGACGTAACCACGGCGCACTAAGCGATCGAGCATGCGGTAGAATTCGTTGGGGCTGCGGTCGAGCCGCTTGGCGATATCAGCCTGGGTCAGGCCGCTGTCGACGCCGGCGAGCAGCTCCAGGATATCGAGGCCCTTGTCGAGGGCAGGAGCGCGGTAGCGGTCTGACTCGTCGGTCTCCATTCCTTCCTCCTGTGAATATCATTCTGCATATACGCAGAACCGCAGCCGGAAAAGGAAAACTTCGCGCTTGACCCTTGGCCAATCGTCTGTTTGTCTATAAACAGACAAATCATGCCTGAAGACATCGCTCGATATCAGGTAAAAACCGCACGCCTTCCCGGCACTGAGGACCGGGCGGCAAGCCGCCAACAATATCTTGCCGGAGGACAGTCGAAGCGCGCAAAATGGGAAAAGGGGTGTATGCCCGAGCCTCATCAAGACAAACCGCATTCCGTCGTCCAGCGTAGACAATTCCAGAAAAGGCCCGTGATATGACAAACAGACTTTCCGGCAAGACCGTTCTCATCACCGCCGCCGGTCAGGGCATCGGCCGGGCGACGGCGGCAGCCTTTGCCGCGATCGGCGCCAAGGTCCACGCGACAGACATCAACACCGAGGCGCTGGCGACGCTTGCCGCGGAAACCGGCGTTTTTATCCATAGACTGAACGTGCTCGAAGAGGATGCGGTCAAGGCTCTGGTCGCCGAGATCGGCGCCGTCGATGTGCTGTTCAACTGCGCCGGCTTCGTCCATGCCGGTTCGATCCTCGAGATGAAGGATTCCGATCTCGAATTCGCCTTCGACCTCAACGTCAAGGCGATGATCCGCACCATCCGCGCCGTGCTGCCCGGCATGATCGAGCGCAAGGACGGGGCGATCATCAACATGGCCTCCGTCGCCTCCAGCATCAAGGGCGTGCCGAACCGCTTCGCCTATGGCGTCACCAAGGCAGCGGTGATCGGGCTCACCAAAGCCGTCGCCGCCGATTATGTCGGTCAGGGCATCCGCTGCAACGCCATCTGCCCCGGCACCGTGGAAAGCCCGTCGCTGCAGGACCGCATGCGGGCGCAGGGCGATTACGACGCGGCGCGCGCCGCCTTCATCGCCCGCCAGCCGATGGGCCGGCTGGGCTCGCCGGAAGAGATCGCCGATCTCGCCGTCTATCTCGCCGGCGCGACCTACACGTCGGGCCAGGCGATCGCCATCGACGGCGGCTGGACGATCTGATTTCAGCGGATGCGGCCGGCCCGGCAGTCTTGCCGGCCGGCCCGGCCACTGCAATCGGCCCTATATAATCGCCCATACAATCGGGAGAAACACCATGACCCGCATCACCGACCTTCGTGTCTTCGATCTCCGCTTTCCCACGTCGCAAAGCCTGGATGGATCTGATGCGATGAACCCCGATCCGGATTATTCGGCGGCCTATGTCATTCTCGATACGGATGCGCCGGGCCTTGCCGGCCACGGCCTGACCTTCACCATCGGCCGCGGCAACGACATTTGCTGCATGGCGATCGAAGCGATGCGCCACCTCGTCGTCGGCGCCGACCTCACAGAAGTTCTCGCCCATCCCGGCGCCTTCTGGCGCCATCTGACCAGCGACAGCCAGTTGCGCTGGATCGGCCCGGAAAAGGGCGCCATTCACCTGGCGACCGGCGCGGTCGTCAATGCCGTCTGGGATCTGCTTGCCAAACAGGCCGGCAAGCCGGTCTGGCGGCTCGTCGCCGAGATGTCGCCGGAAGAGATCGCCGATATCGTCGACTACCGCTATCTCACCGATGTGCTGACGCGCGCCGAGGCGATCGAGATCCTCAAGCGTGCCGAGGCGGGCAAGGCCGAACGCATCGCCATCCTCGAAAAAGAGGGTTACGCCTGCTACACGACCTCGGCCGGCTGGCTTGGCTATGGCGACGAGAAACTGCGCCGCCTTTGCCAGGAGGCGATCGACGCCGGCTTCAACCATATCAAGATGAAGGTCGGCCGCGACCTGGAGGACGATATCCGCCGCCTCAGGATCGCCCGCGAGGTGATCGGTCCCGATCGTTACCTGATGATCGACGCCAATCAGGTCTGGGACGTCGGCCAGGCGATCGACTGGGTCAAGGCGCTCTCCTTCGCCAAGCCCTTCTTCATCGAGGAGCCGACAAGCCCCGACGATGTCGCCGGCCACCGCAAGATCCGCCAGGCGATCGGCCCGGTGAAGGTCGCAACCGGCGAGATGTGCCAGAACCGCATCATGTTCAAGCAGTTCATCGCCGAGGGCGCGATCGACATCGTGCAGATCGATTCATGCCGCATGGGCGGGCTGAACGAGGTCCTCTCCGTGCTGCTGATTGCCGCCAAGTTCGACCTGCCGGTCTGGCCGCATGCGGGCGGCGTCGGCCTTTGTGAATATGTGCAGCATCTGTCGATGATCGACTACGTCGCGGTGTCGGGGACCAAAGAAGGCCGTGTCATCGAATATGTCGATCACCTGCACGAACACTTCCTCGACCCCTGCCTGATCGAGAACGCCGCCTACATGCCGCCCACCCTACCGGGCTTCTCCATCGAGATGAAATCAGCCTCGATCAGCAACTATACGTTTCGAGATTAAGGAAGTTTCGCCGCAGTCTGACGTATCCGATGCCGGCCGCATGATAGTTTCTTGATTTTTTATAGTCTTTCCCTGCCGTCGATGGGCTTCCAATCTGACGGGACTGCTCCAATTCACTTGGAGGCGGCAAAGCTTGCTTTTTGGACCGCCGAGGAATAGTTTTGAACTGTGAATGCAGAGGGGGCCCAGCACCAGCAGGCCAGCAAATTTTATTGAACTTAGACAATAGAATGTTTGCGATCGAGCCATGCCCAAGTTTCACGACGTCAAGAGACTGTGCGCTTTTCTGCTGATCGTCGCAGCAATGCTGCTATCGATCGGCACGGTACATGCCGCCGTCACCGAGGAGAGCGGACGCCGCGTCGCCCTGGTCATCGGCAACTCGGTCTACAAGACGCTGCCCTCGCTTCCCAATCCTGCCAATGATGTCGAAGAGGTCGCGACCACGTTGCGCGCGGCCGGTTTCGACGTGACGATCGGCGTCAATGTCGACCGCATCGGGCTCGAAGATACGGTGCGCCGCTTCCTGCGTTCGACCAGCAATGCCGAGGCCGGCCTCATCTACTATTCGGGCCACGGCATCCAGGTGGGCGGACAGAATTTCATCGTGCCGGTCGATGCGACGCTGGAGACGCCCTATGATGTCGAGACGCAGACCATGCCGCTCGACCTGATCCTGAACCATCTCAAGCAGAATTCGCGGGTGCAGCTGATCTTCCTCGATGCCTGCCGCAACAATCCCTTCAATGCCCAAAAATTCTGGATGGCGGAAAAACTGGAACCGGTCGGCGCCACACGCGGGCTTGCACGCATCGACAGCGATCTCGGCAGCCTGATCGCCTTTTCCACAGAACCAGGCCAGGTGGCGCTCGATGGCGAGGGCGCGCTCAGCCCCTATTCCGAATCCTTCATCAAGCGCGCCAGCGAACCCAACAAGGAGATCCGCCAGGTTCTGACCGATGTGCGCCGCGACGTGATCGCCATGACCGACGGCAAGCAGGTTCCCTGGGAAAACTCCTCGCTGATGGACAGCTTCTATTTCATCCCGGCGCCGCCGCCGCCAAGCGTCGAACCGATGCAGCAGGTGAGCGTGCCGGAGGGTGCGGCCACGACCAAATTGCCGATCGCCCCGCCGCATGACGAGATCGGCTCGGCGCTGCTCGTCACCCTCAACCAGCTTCCCAAGACCGGCAAGCTCAGCTTCGATGGCAAGCCGGTCGAGCAGGGCGCGAAGATGCCGGCCGCGGCACTGACGGCGCTGACCTATGATTCATCGGATGTTGCCGCCGGAACCGTCGGCCTGATCGGCTATACCGTGAGCGACCCTTACGGCCAGGCGACGCAGGGTGTCGTGGCGATCACTGTCTCGGCGGATGCCGGCGCCAAGCTCGCCCAGCTCGAACAGGAAAAGCAGGTACGGCTGGCCGATGCCGAAGCCTATCTGAAGGCGCTGCCGCGCGACGTGGACACGACGATCGGCGTCGGCCCTGTAGAAGCCAGCCTGCCGGTCGTGCCGGCATCGGCCGCGGAGATGACCTTCAAGGTCGCGGCCCTGCCCAACAAGGGCACGCTGCGCGCCGGAGACCGGGTGATCGGGCTCGGTCACGTGCTCGAAGCAGCCGATATTCCCGCTCTTTCCTATGAGCCGCAGATCGGCACCGAAAACCAGCCTTTCGCCCTGACGCTGCAGGCAGCCAATGACGACCTGCCACCGGCGACCGTCACCTTCAAGCCGGTGCTCGACGCCTGCGACACATCAGCCGCTGCCCCCCTCGACCTGCAGGGCGTGACAGCAGGCAAGCTGCCGAACGAGATCGTCGCCGATGAAGCACTGCCCGCCTGCATGGACGCAGTGAAGGCCTATCCCGAGGTGGCGCGCTTCGTTTACCAGCTCGGCCGCGCCCAGCTTGCGAACCGCGACACTAAGACCGCCTTTGCGACCATCAAGAAGGCGATGGATGCCGGGCATGTCCGGGCGATCGAGCAACTCGCCAGTTTATATATCGTTGGTGCTTCTGTACCAGCCAATCCCGCGAAAGCGAGTGAGATCGTCCAAGCCGGGGCCAAAAAGAACGATCCCTACGCCCTCTATGCCTACGGCAAGAGCCTCTTCTATGGACGCGGTATCAAGGCTAACACCCAGCTGGGTCTCAGACTCATGCTGCAATCCGCAGATCTCGGCCATACATTTGCAATGAACGAACTCGGTTATATTTTCCTCAACGGAGTTAACGTTCCTGCCGATCCAGAGCGCGGCATTCGCTTCTATGAGGCAGGCCTCGAACGCAATGATATTTATTCAATGAATAATCTCGCGCTGGTTTACCGGTTCGGAAAAGCCGTGCCTCAGGATCTCGGCAAAGCGTTGGAGCTTTTCACCAAAGCAGCAGAAGGCGGCCAACCTTATGCTCCTACAAACCTCGGCCGCATGTACAGAGACGGCATCGGTGTGGCCGCCGACAAGTCGGCCGCGATAAAGTGGCTGGAGACAGGCGCAGAACGTGGTGACTACTGGGGTGCGCTCGACCGTGCCAGACTGGCAAAGGACGAGGTCGCCGACCCCGAGAGCATGGCAATTGCTGCGCGTTATTTGGCCCTGGCAACTGCCGTCAACATGCCGAGGACAGGAGATCCGAAGAATCAAGCTCTGGCGGAACTCAAGACGCTACCTAACGCTGCGAAGAAGAAAGCAGAGGCAAGCTTTGTCGCCGAGCTAAGTGCTCAGGAGCAAAAAGCAATTCCCAAGTCCAAGTCGCTCGATGACAGGCTCGTCAAGCTCGCCAAAGCGACATGGGTCAAGCGAAATCCAAGGTACGATCTCTTCTAAAAGGCAATATGGGGCGCCCTACATGACCAACAAATCTATCATCCGTGTACTAATGTGCTCGACCTTCATCGCGGGCTCCGGCACAATTCTACAGAGTTGCATCTTTGATCCAGGCGGCAGAACACTGTTCGCCAGTGAAGAGCCGGCCAGGAACGCCACCCCTACCAGGAAAACCACGCCCACCGTCAGAAGAGTGGCCGCAACGAGCAATCAACCGGCTTTCGCCCGCTCTGAGAACGGTTCCGGGGGGAATTCCAGCTCGGGTGGCGGCATGGGCGGTGGCGCCGACTCTGGTAGTTCAGACAGCGGCGGCCCCAGTGGGGGGTGGGACGGTTCAGATCGCCGCTTGAAGACGCAAATTCGTCGCATCGGCACCTCACCCTCCGGAATTCCAATCTATGCATTCCGCTATCTCTGGGGTGGCCCACTTTTTATCGGCACAATGGCCCAGGATCTGCTTTTGATCCGGCCTGATGCGGTTATGCAGACTGCGTCCGGGTACTATATGGTGGATTATGCGCGTCTCGACATCGATATGGTTTCTGTAGAAGAAGGTATTTCGTTGGCGACGTCAGGGGCCGGCGCGGTAGCCGTAGCACTCTCTGTTAACGCCGCAAGCCGCCGCCCACAGGCACAACGCGTTTCTTCGGAAGGTTTCGTTCTGTCAGCACTATGATCGAGAAGACGGCCGACTGACCCATAAGATTCCTTTCAAAGGAATTCTTTGGTTCTCATGTCGGTCAGCGGCAACATAACCGCTGTTTGGGCGCTCTCTTTCTGTACCCTCGTCTATGTCCGGGCGGCTATCGCTCTCGGGCCACGATTTTACAACCCCACACACGCGGCACCTCGGGCCACTTCATCAAGCATCCCGCCTATCGGGAATACGTTGCAAGCGTCGCTGCGCATGGGCTTCTGACAATGGTGAAGCGGCGGCTGGCGTCGAGGACTGCGGCATGAGTTTTCCGACCGTTCAGCCGTCGAGCCCCTTGAAACGCACTGGCTGGTAGCCGCGCATCAACAGGCTGCCGAGCGAATAGGTATTGCGGCAGACGCGGCCCTTGCAAGCATTCGGTGAGGCCTCCATCACCTCCACCTTCTTGTCGGCCGTGAAGCGCATGAACAGCAGCACATGCGAGCCGGGCTTGTTCAGCGCGTCGCCCGGCCGCATCGACCAGGGGTCGGAGAGGCGCTTGGTGATCCCGGGGATGGCGCGCGTCGAAACGTGCATCTTCAGGCCCCAGGCATCGCTGACGAAACCGGAGCAATCGACGCCGAGGATATTGGATTGCGGCGCGCTCTTGGTGCAGACGTTGCCGGCGGTCTGGCCCTTTTCCACGCCGCCGATGAAATTCTCGAGCGGCGTCTTGCAGCCCCAGCAGTAGGGAACACCCTTGACCGTCTGGCCGCGCTTGCCGATCAGGTAGATCGGGCGGCGCAGCCGGTTCATGTTGACGCAGCCCGGGCCGGGATCCTTGCCATAGGCGGTTGATGTCACCAGCCAGTTCAGCGTCTCGAAGCCGATTGCCCGCTCGATGACGTCGCTGCGCGATTTCGGCACGATCGCCACCTTCGGCGTCTTGCCAAGCTTGCCGGCATTCGGCTGTTTGGCCGGGCGGGCGACGGCAAGCTTGCGGCCGGGCTCCCGACCGTCGAGCCGCAGCACCTGCGCCCGGCTTTCCTGCGATCGCAGATAAAGCACGTCGCCGCGCGGGCCGATCGCCACGAAGCGCCTGGAGAATACCGTGCCCGGTTCGATCGGCAGGTCGTAAACCCGGTCCATCGCCCCGTTCGGCGTGAAGCGCACTACCAGCATGCCGGTGCGCTCGGGCCGGTCGGCGGGCACGAGCTCGACCAGCGCATAGGGCCTGCCTGTCGTGTCGATGTCGAGAAGTTCGACGGTGCCGATTCGCCCTTCCGAGGCCAGCTGCAGCGAAAGGAAATTCTCCTCCGAGCTCGCGCGCCGCAGCAGGATCTCCGCCTTGTCGTTTGCGGCGGCCCGGACCTCGGCAACGATATCGCCGAGCCCGCGGCTCGGCACGTATTGAATGATCGGCGGGCGGGACTCTGGCCGGCTGGTGCTGCGGCCGATCTCATCGATGATGCTGTTCAGCGGCCCCGGCGACACCGAGCCCATGGAGGCGAAGACCGAGCGGGTGTAGTCGTCGGCATCAGCGCCGCCGTCGACGGCGCGCAGTGTCTGCGACCGGCCGTCGGCATCGGTGGATCGCTCGAGCGGCACGACGCCGTCCGACCAGAGGTAAAGTTCGTTGTGAACGACGGCGAGATCCTCCGGCGTCGCATTTTCCGGCAGCGGCAGGATCTCAGGCTCGGCCTGCGAGCGTTCGGCGTCGACGGCGAGCACGCGGCCGTTATTTTGGTCGAGGATGTAGATGGTGCCATCGTCGCCGACGGTGATCGCCGCCGGCCCGGATGCCTCCGCTTCCTCGTTGGAAGAGATGATGCCGACCGAACGCGCACCGTCGCCGCTGCGAAGCTCGATGATCGTCGTATCTTTGGCGAAAACCGGCGAGGCGACCGCAAGTGCCGCGGCAAACAAAAAATGCGACCCAAAACTACGCATTGCCTCGACCCCCAAGGACCGTCACGTCTTTAAAAATGGTAGGCTAGATATGGCTCGTCAGCAAGTCGTTGCTTTCCAAACGATTTGGAGATCTGCGCCGGCGATAGTACAAGATCATCGTCTCGAAGATTTATCGGCAGGAAATGCTTATGCTAGAATGGAACGGTGACGAACTGGCGCTCGACATAAGCTTGCTGGAACAGGTTCGCGCGGCGCGGATAAACTTCTCAGACCGCGTCTGCGCCGCCTCGGCCAGCAAGGACGACAAGCATCTGGCGCAGTTGCGCTCGGAGCCGACCTATCTGATGGCCGAGTTCCTCTATTCGATGAAGGTCTTCGGCATCAACACCGCCGAGGATATCGAACGCTTCGCCGATCTGCACAATGATTACGTGGTTTCGCTCACCCGCGATCCGGCCAAGCTGCAGCGGCTGGGGCTCTCGCAGGATCGTGCGCTCGCCTCGATGTTCACCGCCGACACCAAGCCGCGGCTGATCCAGAACTGGGCTGATAAATCAGGCGCGATCGACCAGTCCAATCTTGCCCGTTTCCTGGTCGCGGTGATGTCGAGCGAGACCTGCCGCAAGACGTTGATCGATTTCGAGACAGCAGGCTTCATGCAGCGCAAACGCTCGCCCTACGGCACCATGGTCGTCTGGTCGACCGGAATGATCGAGGAGATTTTCGGGGAGATGCTGCGTGATCTGCGCCTTAGCCTGCAGCAATTGAAGATTCTCTGACCTCCGCTGCCAGCCGATTTCAACCCTCCCAATCGATTGGCACTGAGCGCCGTTGCCTTCTTTCCGACCTCTCCCTATTGTCGCTCTGCTTGCGCTCTTGCGGCGCGCATCAGGTTGATAACGGATTTGACGACGATGACGAAATCCTGGCTCATGACCTTGTCGATCAGCCTTCTGCTGGCGCCGCAGATACCGGAGCTCGCGCATTCCGGCCCGGCCGAAGACGCGCTTGCGGCGCGAAACCCCTCGCTGGCAGCGCTGCGTCAACATGACGAAAAGGCCTTTGCTGCAGCGACTGCGATCATCGCCGAACACGAACGCGCCAAGGGGTTGACGCCCGGCGAGGCGAAGCTGCCCGATGCGACCTCGCCCGGCCGCGACATGGGCTCAGGGCCCGGCAAGGAATTCACGGTCGACAATCCGGATATTCTCTGGCTCTACAATTCCTCGCCCGAAGGAATGAGCGATCTGATCTCGATTTTGAAATCAGCCGGGCAGAAACCCAAGAACTAACCGCCTCCTCGCAGTTGGAACGGACTATAACAGGCACCGGATATTCCAGAGCGTGAGTCTTGCTCACGTCTTGCCTTGGCGGATTCTTCCAGGCTCCAAATAATTTGTAACCCTCCCTCAAGCAAGACAGGCAAAGCCATCCCAATTTCGCCAGTCAGTGCTATTCTCATCTTCAACACAGTGTGAGATGTTCGAAGAGGAGGTTTTCCAATGCCGAACCGCAAAGCCATCCTGGCAGCAGCCACCTTCCTTTCGTTTTTTTCGGTGGTTCCCGCCCTCGAGGCGCAGAACGAACGCACATTGACCGAAGCGCCGGCGCAGACCGGGCCTGTCAGCATCACCTTCGATCGCGCGGAAGCCAAATACGCCATCGGCGAAGTTGTCGGCCTCTTCATCCAGTCGACCGAGAACGCCTATGTCACGGTGCTGAACGTCTCGCCGAACGGCTCGGTCGTCAAGCTTTTCCCGAACAAATACCAGACCGACGCCCTTGTCGGCGCCGGCAAGCGCGTGCAGGTGCCGGATCCGGCAAGCGGTGCCAAGCTGCAGGTTTCCGGCCCGGTCGGCCAGGAGCAGATCAAAGTCTTCTATTCCTCCAAGCCGCTCAACATCTTCGCCGATCTCGGCGGCAGCGGCGGCGGTATGTTCCGCTCGATCGACGGCGGCATGGATGCCGTTTCCCGCAGCCTTGAAGAAGCCCGCAGCCTCGGCACCAAGATCAGCAGCAAGACGCTGATGCTGACGACGGTCGATAGTCTGGCTGCCCTCCCGCCCGTCGCAGCCGCCCCCGCAGCGAAACCGGTCGAGCAGGCTGCAAAGCCGCCCGTCGCGCCGAAACCTGCGGCCGCTCCGAAGCCGAAGCCGGTAACGAAACAGGAAGTCGCCAAGAAGCCGGAAACGGTCGTGGAAAAGCCGAAGCCGGCAGCCCCGAAAAAGGTCGCGCCGAAGCCTGTCGAGCAGGCAACACAACAGCCGCCGAAGAAGTACAAGATCGTCACCAATCTGGCGCCCGGCCAGGAGCTTGCCGCCGATGAACTGGAGCTGATCGGTCCGGCCGACACCACCTCATCCACCCGGCCGACCCAATATAAACAGCCGACACAGTACAAGCAGCCGAGCCAGACTTCGCAGACGAAGATGCCGAAACTGCCGATGCCGCAGATCAAGATGCCGCAGTTCAAGCTTCCCGGCGGTTTCAGCATCAAGATGCCACAGCTGAACCTCGGCCGTTCGGCAGAACCTGATCAAGACGGCGAGGAGATCGAGGTAGCAAACGCCGATACGCCTGTTTGCACCGCCCTTCTCGACAAGCTGAATACCGCCGTTGCCGCCAAGGATATCGGTGCTGCCGCGGCTGAGGCCGATGCGATCGCCGTCAGCGCCGATTGCGGCCAGTTCCAGGTGAATGCCCAGCGCCGCGTCGCGGCCCTCAGGCTTTCCGCTGCCCAGGAGATGATGGCCGCCAACCAGCCGGTCGCCGATTACGAGCCGCTGCTTGTCGCCGCCGACAGCCCGCAGGTGCTCTGGCAGGCCTCAGCCACGCTCGGCGAGATCTATTTCTCCGCACGCCGCTTCGCCGATGCCGCCGCCGATTACCAGCAGGCGATCGAGATCATCAAGAACGAGACCCGCACGCCGAAGGCACCGCCGGCCGAGACGATCTCCGATCTCATCCAGCGCGCCGCCCAGGCCCGCATCCTTGCCGCCAACCCGACGAGCGATAATCCGCAAGGCAGCTTCGTGCCGGCCGAAAAGGATCACCGCAGCGGCGTGCTCGGCGGCATCTATTCCGAGAATGTGCGCGGCATCGTGCCGGTCTCCATTCCGGTTCCGATCACCTTCGATTTCAACAAGTCGAGCTTCACCTCGATCGGCACCGAAGCCGCCGAGGAACTACTGGAGGCGCTGAAGGAGCAGAAGCCAGGCCGCATCATCCTCGTCGGTCACACCGACCGGCGCGGCAGTGACGACTATAATCAGAAGCTGTCCGAGCGCCGTGCTCAGGCCGTTGCCGATTTCCTGAAGAGCCACGGCCTCGACGCGACAATCGACGCCGAAGGCCGCGGGGCATCCGAGCCGGTGGACGTCACGGCAACCGCAAACCTCACCGAAGACGATGTCGATGCGCTGAACCGCCGCGTCGAATGGCGCCGCGAATAGGCCGGGCGAGGAGGAATCTGGCCATGACCGCATTCGTCTCCATGGCCGCAGCACTTGCCCTCCTCACCATGGCGGCCACCGACAGCCTGGCAAAGGTGATCGAGGCGCCCGAGCGTGGTGCGGTCAGGGCCGTGCTGATCGGCATCGACCTGTACCGCAATGTTCCGCCGCTGCACGGCGCCGTCGCCGATGCCGAGGACCTTTCGCTTTCGCTGCGCTCGGTCGGCGTCGAGGACATGACGCTGCTGAAGAATGGTACTGCCGACCGCGAGGGCATCTTCCATGCGATCGAGGCCGTGACGGAAAGGGCAGGGCCTGGCGACCTGATCGTGCTCGGCATCGCCGGCCACGGCTCGAGCGAGCCCGAGCGCGTCAAGGGTTCCAAACCGAGCGGCCGCGACGAGGTCTATATCCTTGCAGGCTTCGACACCCGGCTGCCGGGATCGCGCGAGCGCATCTTCGGCGACGAATTCAAGGCGCTGATCCGCAATATCGAGGCCAAGGGCGCCGATGTCGTCTTCATCGCCGATACCTGCCATGCCGGCGGCATGACCCGCGACGTCGATCCGCGCGGCGCCGAGATCACCTGGCGTCAGGCGCCGTCCTATACGATCGAGGAAGACGATCTCGCGCCGATTTCGACCACGGCGGATGCGCTGTCCACCGGCTTCGATTTCAAGCGGCTGACCTTTCTCGCCGCCGTCGACGAGAACACCAAGTCGCCCGAGATCACCATTCCCGGCATTCCGCAGAAACGCGGCGCGCTGAGCTATGCCACCGCCCGCGCCTTCGAAGGGGCTGCGGATCGGAACGCCGACGGCGCCGTCAGCCGCCGCGAACTGTTCGAATATGTGCGGCAGGCCGTCTACCAGTTCACCAACCAGCGGCAGAACATCTTTACCGAAAGCCCGCCCGGAACCGATCTCGATCGCGCCGTCGTCTATAATTTCGAAGGGGCGGGGGCACAGGCGGCAGCGGAGACATCAAACACTCCGCTGCCCGCCGAGCCCGCGCCGATCAGCGTTGCCGCCCTCGGCTCCGAGCCGGTGCTGCAGGGGATCGACCCCGCCGTCACGCCGTTCAAGCTGACGGAGGGTGCTGATGCCGAACTCGTCTTCGACCCCGAAAAGCACGAGGCGATTGCCGGCGGCGATGTCGTCGCCTCCGGCGTCGGCGCCGGCGACATGCCTTTCGTCGTCGACCGGATGGCCGCGCTCGATGCGCTGAAGCGGCTGTCGGAGACCAACCCGCAGACCGTGCGCGTGACGCCTTCCGATACCGTCCATCGCGAAGGTGAGCGCGTCGGCGTCACGGTGTCCGATATATCAGGCCGCAAGCTCGCACTCTTCGACGTCACCGGCGATGGAACCGTGCAGTTCCTCTATCCCGGCGAGAAGGAGGTCGATGCCGAGATGTCCGCGACCTTCGATCTCGATCTTTCGGTCGTCGCACCTTTCGGTACGGACCTGCTCGTCGCCGTCACCTCTGAAACCCCAATGCCCGAACTGATTGAATTCCTGAAGCAGAACGACCGGCGCCGTACTGCCGGCAATATCGCCAAGCGCCTCGGCGAATTCCTGCCCGAGGGCGCGCGCGTCGGATTTACGGTCCTCTATACCTCCGCCGGAGCCAAGCTATGAGCACGTCGATGAGCAAGGTCCTCAATATTGCGTCCGTCATGCTGCTTCTGGCGACTCCTACGCTGGCGCAGCAGGATACCGATTTTGCCGGCGAGGATGGCGGGCGCGTCATCGGCGGCCTGGCGGCCAAGAAGGGCGAATGGCCCTGGCAGGTCAAGATCCTGGCACCCGACCCCGAACAACGCGGCCGCTTCGGCGGCCATTGCGGCGGCTCGCTGATCGCACCGCGCTGGATATTGACGGCCGCCCATTGCGTCACCAGCGGCCGCTCCGGCAAGCAGGATCTCTTTGCCCGCGACCTGCTGATCGTCGAGGGCAAGTCGAAGATCGACAAGGTGATAGCGGTCGACGGGCCCGACAAGCCGGGGCTTGCCGTGGAAGAGGTGATCATTCACGAAGATTTCGACCGCAAGGTCTTTGCCAACGACATCGCCCTCATCAAGCTGAGCGAGCCCGCTAAATCGAAGCCGGCGATCCTTGCCTCAGCCTCGGATCACGAAGTGGAGGCCGCCGGCCACCCGGCCGTCGTCACCGGCTGGGGCTACACCAAGGCCGATCACGGCTGGGATGACAAATACCTGCCGACCGAGCTGCAGGAAGTGGAACTGCCGATCGTGCCGCGCGAGGACTGCCGCGCCGCCTATCGCGACAGTTCGATGCGCATGAACCCGATCGACGAGCGCAATGTCTGCGCCGGTTATGCCGAAGGCGGCAAGGATGCCTGCCAGGGCGACAGCGGCGGGCCGCTGGTCGCCCAGCGTCCCGACAAGCGCTGGATCCAGCTCGGCGTCGTCAGCTGGGGCGCCGGCTGCGCCGAGGCCGAACACTACGGCGTCTATACCCGTGTTGCCGCCTTCCGCGACTGGATCGCCGCAAAGACCGACGGCGACGTGCCGAATGTTGAAGGACCTGCCGCCGGCGATCAGGTCGCGTCCACCACGACCGGTGGCGGGACGAAGCAGCAGTCTGGGCAGAAAACGGCCAATCTCGCCATCACCACCCCGCCCGCCAGCGATACGGCGCCGGCCGGCACGACCGAAACACCTGCCGCCGACACGCCCGCCGGCGATACCTCGCCGGCAAACCAGCCCGTCGCCGACGAACCCGCCGTGCAGCCGCCGGTCGTCCAGACGCCGGTGATCGAAAGCTCGCCCGGCGACCGCGCCCTGTTGATCGGCATCGACGATTACGAGATGCGCGAGGCGAAACTGACCGGCTCTGCCACCGATGTGAAGGCGATGCAGGTATTCCTCGCCAAGACGCTCGCCTACCGCCCTGAACAGATCCATACGCTGACCAATCGCAAGGCGACCCGCGAGGCGATTCTTGCCGAAATCGACGACTGGCTGGTGCGCCAGTCGACCCCCGGAAGCCGCGTCTTCCTCTATTTCAGCGGCCAGGGTTCGGAAGAAATGGGCGCCGAGACGACGACCAGCCCGACGCTGGTGGCAGCCGATGCCAAGCTGGTGCGCGAGGGGGGCAAGGTAACCGTCACCAACCAGATCCGCGAAACAGAGATCGCCGCAAGGCTCAACAGCCTCAAGGACCGCCGCGTCACGCTGCTGATCGATGCCTGTCATGTCGGGCCCGGCAGTCGCAGCGCGGTGGCAGCACCTTCCGGCACCGTGCGTTGCCTCGGCCCGGCGCTGGCAGCGCTCGAGCCGCCGAACAAGTCAGGCAAGGAAGCCAAATTCTCCTTCGGCGGCGAAAACGCCATGGTCTGGTCGGCCGTCAACGCGGGGCAATGGGCCCTTGTCGACCGCGAGGCCAAGCCGGCGCTCGGCGTCTTCACCCGCCGCTTCATCGAGGGAGTGCAGGATGGCGTGGCGCGCGCCGCCGACAAGCCGAATGTCAGCAATGCCGCGCTTCTCGATTATGTCCGGCGCAAATCCGACGAATATTGCCGGACGCATGCGGGAGACTGCCGCTTCACCCCGGTGCCGCAATTTTATGGCCAGCCGGATGCGCTCGGCCGGGACGTCATCACCGGCGAGGAGGCGAAGACGCCGGTCGCTGCCGTCGAGAACACGCTGAAGAGCGACAACGAGGCCGGCGTCGCCGTCGACGTGCTGCCCGGCACCGCGGTCAACATCGGCGACAAGGTGGCGATGCGCGTCTCCACCAAAAAATCCGGTTACCTGATCCTGGTCGATATCGACGCCTCCGGCAAGCTGACGCAGCTTTACCCGAACAAGCGCTCGATGGGTCTGAAGCCGACCGCCAAAAGCGGCGACAACCGGCTCGATCCGGCCCGGCCGGTCGTCGTGCCGGATGCGCGCAATCCCTATACCGGCTTCGAATATGTGGTGGAGGGACCGGCCGGCGTCGGCATGGTCGTTGCCATCCTCAGCGACAAGCCGATCGAGGTGCTCGACCTGCCGGATGTGCCGACGCCGCTCATCGGCCAGCGCGCCGCCTTCAACTATGTCTACGATCTCGCCCGAAGCCTCAGGATCGTCGGCGACGACGAGACCGGCGCCCAAGGCAAATGGTCGTTCGATTCCAAATTCTATCGCATCCGCTGAAGGAGCGAACCATGCCGAAATCCACTCTGCTGGCGGGTCTTGCCGCTTCCCTGATGGCGCTTGCCCCGGCCGCCCATGCCGGCAACGCCGGCGACAGTAAGGCGATGCTCGCCGCGCAGGCAGGGCTTGCGGCCGAACTCATCGACCGGACGCTGGCAAAGGAGGGGGCGGCCAATATCATGGTGTCGCCGGCAAGCCTTGCCGCAGCACTCGGTCTCGCGAGCCTCGGCGCCTCCGATCAGGGCAAGGCGGCGATCGCCAAAGGCCTCGGCTTCGGCGGCGAGGTGAAGGGACCGGAGATTGCTCTTGACGCAATGACCCCGGAGAAGCCCGCAGCGGCGGACGCGCCTTTGGCGACGGCGGTCGCGATCGTCTTCGACGACAGACTGGTGCTCGTCCCTGATGCGCTCTCCATGCTCGCCGGCCACCGGATCAAGCCCTCGATCGAGGATCTCGACGGACCGAAATCGGTCGAGCACATCAACGGCTGGGTCAAACAGGCAACGCGAGGGGCCATTCCCACGATCCTCGACGCGCCACCCGGCGGCGGCTTCGTCAGCCTCGGCGCACTCTCCTTCAAGGCGCGTTGGAAAACCTCCTTCGAGAAGGAGAGCCCGGCAAGCC
Organism: Rhizobium changzhiense; assembly: GCF_013087625.1. Taxonomy (NCBI): domain Bacteria; kingdom Pseudomonadati; phylum Pseudomonadota; class Alphaproteobacteria; order Hyphomicrobiales; family Rhizobiaceae; genus Rhizobium; species Rhizobium changzhiense. The sequence continues at coordinate 266,957 of NZ_JABFCQ010000006.1, read as the reverse complement.
CCTTTCAGCGCCCGGATGGCTCGACAGTTTCGGTGCCGATGATGCATCTTGCCGGCGATGGCCAGAAATTCCGCTTCGACGAGAAATTCTCAGCCGTCGACCTTGCCTATGCCGGCGAGAGCTACAGCATGGTCGTGGTGGCGGCGCGCTCCGGCAAGGGTGTGGGCGGCGCGGACTTGAAGGCGCTCACTTCCTGGCTGCAGGGGGAAAAATTCGAAGCCGCCAAGGGCGAAATCTTCCTGCCCCGCTTTTCCCTGAACGACGGGCGTGATTTGATGCCGGTACTGAATGCGATGGGAGTGGCGCCCGAGAAAGCCAAGGATGCAGGTTTCCCGGGTTTTACCAAGGAAAACATCAGCCTGGCGCGCGTCCTTCAGAAGACGATGATCAAGGTTGACGAAAACGGCACGGAGGCGGCGGCGGCCACGGCTGTCATCACGGAACGCAGCATCGATCCGAAGCTTATTCGAGTCGTGGCCGATGCCCGTTTTGCCTTCGCGCTTCGCGATACGAGAACCGGCCTGCTGCTGGCCGCAGGACTTATCGGCGATCCGCTTCTGGTGGGTGAATAGAATTCGGTTTCATGAATGCAATGAATGCAGGGGGACAAGTGCATGAGAAGTGATCTGATCGCCCGCTACACGATCGGCGAGCCGGTCTATGAGAACGAGTTCATCGTCTATCCGGCCCAGGACAAGCGGATGGACCATGCGGTCTTCATCGTCACGCCCGATATGGCGCTGAAACTGGACAAGGCCCGTTTCGAGCGGGTCTGGACCTCCATCAACGAGGCCAAATCGCTGACGGCGCGGCGTTTCGTCGAAATCGAGGACCTCATCCCGCCGTCGCCGGAAGACGACAATTTCTACATCGTCGAGAAGCGGCCGTCGAAAACGCTGCACCAATATCTCGACGAAACGGAAATGGTAGCTTACGAGCGCGCCGTCGAGATCGGCCGCCACATCCTCGAGGGACTGGCAACACTGCACGGCGCCGGTTACGCCCACAATGCCCTGACGGACCAGTGCATCTACGTGTCGGAGGATTATTCCGGCCTGTCGGTCCGGATCGGCAACCTGCACCTGATCTCGAAGATCGGCGAGCACATCATCCCGCCCTATGTGCCGGAATTCGGCGCGCCGGAGATCTATGCCAGCGGCACTTTCTCCGCCTCCGCCGCGCTCGATATCTACGCAATGGGCATGATCGCCTACAAGCTATTCCTGCCGCGGCAGACCTATGCCAGCGTCTTCGACAGCGTCATGGTCTGGGAAGACGAGCACCAGCGCGAGCAGAGCTGGAAGAACATCCATCTTGACCCTTCCAACATCTTTCCCCGCTTGGACGTGCTGATCCCCGGCTTTCCCGAAGGTCTTGCAAGCCTTGTGGAAAGGATGCTGAGCCGCGATCCGGGCGCGCGACCGCGCACGGGCGCCGACGCGCTGGGCGAATTCGCGCGCGTGACGACAGGCATCCAGCCGATGTCGTGGGATCCGCGCGGCGGCATACCGCAGCAGCAGGACACCCCGAAACCGAAAAAATGGACGCCCGTCAAAATCTCCATGATCGCCGCACTGCTGCTGATCTGCATCGGCGTCGGTGCCATCACCATCCCGAAGCTGCTCCGCCCGGATCCGAAGCTCGTCGCCGACGTCGGAACCTGGAAGAAGGAGGCCGAAAGCCGCAAGCAGAAGGCGATCGCCGCCAAGGCGCCGGAGCGCCCGGCCAGTGACCAGGCGAAACTCTCCTATGACACGGGTGCTGCGGCGCTGACATCGGCCGATGCTCTGCTCAAGGACGAAGATTATGAAAAAGCCCTTCCGGGATTCCAGACGGCCGCCATCAACCTCGGCAATGCGCTGATCGGCATCTCGAAAGAGAATGCCGAGAAGGCGAAGGCTGCCGCTTCGGCCGCCGGCGGCGACAAGGCGCCGGGTTTTGCCGAGGCAGACGCCAAGATGAAGACCGCTGCCGATGCCGCCACCGCAAAGCAGATGCATGCTGCGGTCGGCGCCTACGACGAGTCGAAAACGACGTTTGACGATCTCGCCAAGGCGCTGACCGCGCTGACGGCCGCCGAAAAGGACGCCGTGGCAAAGCGCGAAACCGTCAATCGCATCGGCGCCGGCGATAGCCCCGACGTCGCCAAGGCGAGCGGGCTGATGACCGAGGCCAAGGCCAAGGCCGAGCAATGGCAGATGCCGGCCGCGACCACAGGCTATGGCGACGCCGCCAAACTGTTCGACTCCGTCATCGCAGATGTCATGGCGGCGAAGGACGAGGCAACGGCGTTGAAGCAGAAAGTCACCGATCTCACCGCCTCCATTGCAACCCGCGCCGGTGCTGCCGATCCGACGCTTGCGGCACTCGCCCCGAAGATCGGCGAGGCCGACGGCCGCTACACTGCAGAGGCCTATAAGCTCGCCATCGTTGCCTACCAGCCGATCCTTGCCGATCTGGAGGCGCTGTCGGCGCGCGGCTTCTGCCCGGTTTCGCAGACCCTTGCCTTCGAGACCGTGCCGGCCGGAAGTTATTCGCTGGAGAATGTCCGGCTGATGACCTCGTCGATGCAGGAGCTCGGCGGCATGCTCGGCGTTGCCAATGGCGCGGTGAAGATCGACAAGTCCTTCTGCATGCAGACCAAGGCCGTCACCCGTGCCGAGATGGCGGAATACTACACCGCCAATTCCGATCCCGCCGCAGCACAGGCCTATGCCGACAATCCTGAGCAGCCGGCCGACGACGTGCCGCTTGCCGTGGCGCAGAACTATACGGCCTGGCTGTCGAAAAAGCTGAACGCGCCCGTCCACCTGCCGTCGGCGACGGAATGGATGGCAAGTGCGGCGAAGATCACGCCGGAAAAACTGCCCGACAATGGCGATATCATCCTGCAATGGAGCGCCACCCCCTGCGAGGCCGGCGGCAATGTCGCCTTCATGGCGCAGGAAGGCTCGACCTTCGTCGTCTGCTCCGACGCGTCGGCCGGTGGCATCTTCCGGGTTACCGCCGAATTGCGGTGAGCGCGGCGAAAAATGGTACCGAATGGGGAGGGCGTGCGCACCCTTTCTGCTTCATTCGGCAGCTCGCGCTCAAGCCGCATCATTCGACAAATTTCAATTCCAAATTACAAAGTACGCGCGTATATTGAGCGTGGGGACTGCAGTATCCGTGCCTTGAGGGGTCGAGGACAATGTGCTGGAACACATCATCAGCATTTACGCCGGTTGGGTTTGCTTTGCGAGGCCCGGCATCTCGCAAGATCGTATGGACACTGGGCGACGCGGCGCGCCTCCTGATCAACGACTGGCCTTGCGATGACGGCGAGGAATATGTGGCTGCCGTGAAAGCCTGCGTCGACGCATTGAGCGGGAAGATTCCCCCGGAACAATTCCGGGAAGCACTTCTGCGTGCGGCCGATGAAGCGGGTATCGCAACTCTATCGCTCGTCCGGCAGGGAATGGGAGAGCGACGACCGGACCTGCCTCCAATGATGCGAACATAGGTCTTATTTCAAGGCGGCCACCTGCCTATCGACGTCAGGTTTGCGCCAGGAAGCGGTCATTGGGAAGCCAATGCGCTCGTACTCAGGCTTTGGTCGCCTCCGCTCTGGTCATTGGCTTCAGCAGGATGATGAGAAGCAAGCCGGCGACTATGAGTGCCGCGCCTTCGAGATGATAGCGTTGCAACTGTTCGCCGAGGAACAGGTAGGCGAGCACGGCGATAAAGATCGTCTGGATGTAAAGCAGCACGCCCGCCCGCGCCGCCCCCAGGGCCTCGATGCTGCGATTGAAGAGATAATACATAACCGCGCCGCCCGGGATCGCGACATAGCCGAGCGCGATAAGGCCGCTGGCATTCAGCGTCGAGCGCTCGTCGGAGACAAGCTCGAACAGGTAGAAGGGCAGCGCCGTCAGCACCGCTGCACCGAGGAGCAGCACTAGGAGCGCAAGGCGATTCACATCGAATTTTGCCCGGCGGAGCATGACGGTATAGAGGCTGAAGCAGAACGCGCCAGCGACGATCCACAACTCCCCGGGATTGAGATCGAGACGTAAGAGCGCAGCCGGGCTGCCTTTGACGATGATGACCACGATGCCAAGAAAGGCGAGGATCGATCCGATCGCCTGCCAGCGTCCCATCGGCTCAGCCAGAATGAAGCGGGCAAGAATCATGGTGATGATCGGGATCAGGGCGATGATGATGCCGGCGGTAGTGGCATCGGCATGTTCGAGGCCGACAAAAATCAGGCCCTGGCAGATCGCAAGCCCCACGCCGCCGATGGCGAGCAGCTCGAGGCCGCGAGCCCGCACAAGGGCGACCATGGCGCCGAAATGCTGGTACACGATCGGCATCAGGATCGCCCAGGCGATCAGCACGCGCCAGAAGCAAAGCGCCCAGGGCGGCATCTCCGAAGAGACCCATTTCGCGGCGATATAGACGCCGGCCGACAGCAGCCAGCAGAAAACCCCCACGGAATAGGCGGCTGCAAGCGAACCGCCCGCCGCCTGTTCCGTCCCGACCGTGTCGCGATGGACCGCCAAGACATGTATCGCCATGGCCCAGTTATGCCACAGTTCCCGTGTGCTGCACAGATGAAGGCAGCGGTATCCCCGGTTGCGAAGCGTCATTTGCGGTCATTGCGGCAATTGCCGAATAGGTTATCCTCCGCGCGTATCCAGGGGTGCGGCTTATGACTGATACCTCCCGACTGCTTCAACTCGCAGTGGAAGACAACATCGCCTGGTGCAGTAGGATTTGTTCTGCACATGGATCCAACGAAACTCGGTCTTCGGAGGCCTGGGCGAATTTGGCTATTTCGCCACCGTTTTATCCGAACATAATAACCCGCGAAAAGGGCGTTCAGAACGAAGTTGTTGAACTCACTCACAAAGTTCGTGAAGCCAATCACTCTCGAAAGTGGGGGATCAAAGACAGCTTCGGAGACCTGACTCTCACCGAGCAGGGTTTCGAACGAATACTCGCTGGGCATTGGTACGGTGGGACGGTTTCGAACGGCGAGTCTGTCGGCTGGAAGACCGTAACCTCCCCAGCCGAGTTGCATTTTTGGGAAAGAGCTTGGGGGTCTTCTGACGACACCATTTTTCCCAGCACCTTACTTGAAGATCAGAGGATAACCTTTTGGTTCAAGGGTGAGCTTAGCGCAATCGAATCTGGCTTTATCAGCTTTGACACCGGATTTTCGCTCGGATTATCAAACTGGTTCTCCATCAAAAGCCAATCATTCGCGCAGATGGCAGTGTTGCAAGCTGCAGGACCGTCTTCTCAAGGGCTACCTATCGTATGCTGGTCTAGGGACGATATTTCCGATGAAGATATGGGGCTGGCAAAACTTGGCCCTCTTCAAGTCTGGATATCTCAGTAATCAGTGAGCGATCCTTGATCGCTTTGGGCCAAGAGCAGCCAGGGGATCGCGTCCGCTCTTGGCGCTGAAAGCTGTCCGTTCGTCTATCGTCGAAAACATGTTGAGCAGCGCAAATAAGTGATGATCAGGAGTAGGGAAATGAGAGAAATTGCATGGGGAAACGACGACGACGGGATGCTTCTTGGGGCCAGAGTCCACGATGCAAGATTGATTTCGTTGGAGTTTGCGAACCGTCGCCATCTACTTTTAACTTTAAGGAGAGTTGATGGAACGGAGGTAAAACTCTCGTATGAGGGAGTTCAAGAAATTTCCCTGGGGCAAATTTGGGATGATTCGATCGTCATCGATATTTTCGTCTGGAGCGTCGAAAATGTGCCGGCTTCGCAGTCGGTAGATGTGGGATGGAACGCGTTGTTTCAGGGGCGGGCAAGCCTCCAATATCTTGAGGAGGATATAAGAAAAATAATCGATCGAGATAGGTCACAGTTTTTGTCCATCATAGGCTTCGTCAATGGCACATCAACTGCGGTGGTTTGCAAGATCCTGCGCATCTCAGAAGCTTGAGGGCAATGCCATATTGTTTCACCAGCGCCCGGACAAGACGCTTGTCATTGAACTCAGGCGTCGCAACCAAAATCAACAACGTCACGCATCGAGCGTATCTCGTTTGGCAGTCGAGATCAGCTCCTTGAAGTGAGTAACAATTCTACCTTCGCGGCTAGCGTTCTCGGCTTCCCAACCGAACTTCCACGCGTCGTGACGCGCAAGCCAATCTCCCAGAGCAGCGCTGTCACCAGTCGGCATCCTATGGGCCGCAAGGTATGGGTTCTCGTGAGCCTTCAGTCCGAGCACCCGCGCCCTTGAGCCTGCTTCCTGTAAATCGATCAGCTCTTCAATTGTCATACGCGATCCCCCACGATGTCGTCGACGGTAGCATCGCGGTCCGCGCATGCAAGCGAATGCTAAATTATGGGTTAATTTGGGACAGTTGCGAGTGGAGAGCACCTTCGATGGCTATCCCGCAGCCCGAGCATGCCTGCTTTGGCCCCCACAGCCCTCATATGTCCTCTTTCAGGATTTCATCCAAGACGTACCTTCACAGTGTCCTGTTTGATCAAAGCTCCGCGATCAGCGGCGCGCCACCGGCTTCACCGCAGCCCGCCGCTGCAGCGCGAAGCGCGCGGCCGAGCAGTTGACGTCGGGAACGAGATCGTAGGTCTGTTGGTAGAGGCTCTGCGCCAGCGTATTGTTGCCGCGGTTTTCCGAGGCGAGGGCTGCGAGCGCCGTACGCTTGTAGGCCTCGACGATCGGCTCGGCGGCCTTGGCCAGCGCGGCATCGTCCGATGGTTCGGCTGCCAGCGAAAGGGCGGCATAGGTTGCGTCGCCATCCCTGCCGACACGGCCGCCGACGGCTCCGTTGAAGCTGGCCTCCGAAACCTGGCGCATGCGCCGGGCGTTCTTGATGCATGTCGGAATGCGGGCGGCCTCCGCATTGATGCGTTCTGCCGTCGGGCCACCGTCTGCGCTGCCGCTGTCGGAGAGGATCACGTAGCCGATGATGCCGACGATGGCGAGATAGGCGACCCCTACGCCGGCGAGGAAGGCCGGCTGCTTGAGCAGCGACTTCTTCGGCTTGTCGTCACTTGCCTTGGATGCTTCCTTCTTCGGCGCTTCCTTGGCGGCGGCCTTGACGACGAACTGGAATTCGACGTCCTTGCCGAGGCGGAAGCTGTCTCCGGCTTTCAGCGAGGCGGTCTGCAGCAGGGCTTCGCCGCGCAGCATGATCGGGTTCAGCCCCATGCGGCGGATGATGAAGCCGCCGTCGCTTTGGCGCTCGATGCGCGCATGGATCGGCGCCAGGAACGGATCGTCGACGACGATGTCGGCATTGCCCGCCCGACCGATCGACATTTCCGGTTTGTCGAGCACATGGCTGCGGCTCTGGCCGCCGGGACCGGTCTGCAGAAGGCTAGGCTTGTTTCCGCGAAAGAAGGAAAAGACCATGATCAGAACATCCCACTCGACATCATCTCGACAATTGCAGGCGCCAGCACCAGAAGCAGGATCGATACGACGATCATCATCGCCGGCATGACAATCTTGGCCTTTAGCTTTTCGCTGGCCCTGTCGGCCTTTTCCCAGCGGCGGAAGCGCAAGTCCCGCGCATGTTCGCGCAACAGTTCCACGCGGTTGCTGCCCTCGACTTCGCCCTGGATCACGGCGCGGATGACACGGATGACCTCCTCGGCGGTCATACGGCGCTCCAAGCGCTGCAGCGCCTCGATCATGCCGGTGCCGAGCGCCACGTCCTTCAACGTCTGTTCGATCTCCTCACTCATGACGGTGCCGGGTGCCGCCTCGGCATAAAGCCTCAGGCTTTCCGGCAGCGTCGCCTGCGCCTGCTGCGTCATGACGACGAGGTCGAGGAAATAGGGAAATTCGCGCGAGATGCGTTCCTTGCGGTCCTGTGCCTTGTCGTCGGCGACGACCCAGAAATAGATGGCGGGGATCAGGCCGAGGATCAGCCCGGCTACGAGCCCGCCGATCACGCTGCCGCTGGCAATGCCGAACAGCAGGCCGAGCACGACGAAGCCGAACAGGCTCAGAACGACGAGAAGGGCGATATATTCCCGTCCCGTGACGCCGCCGAATGGCCGGCCGGCATAGATCAGCTTCTGCTCGAGCTGGGCGCCATAATCGGCCAGCAGCGGCTCGAAATGCGTCAGCACGAATTCGACCGGCGTGCGCATGCCGATGCTGTCGACGATATTGGGCGGCGGACCATCACCGCCTGCTGACCGGCGCACGACCTGAATGCTGCCGAGCAGATCGCCGATCCACCAGACGAACAGCGCAGCGGTGATCCCGGCAAAGACGACGGCGATCGGGGCGAGAGGTATCTGAGACATCATACCGACACCTTCATCATCGAGCGCATCCAGAAGAAACCGGTCGCGTAGAGAATGGCGCCGACGATCGCGATGACGATGCCGATGGCGTTGCCGAACACCTTGTCGATCAGTTCCGGCTGACCGAAGAAGATCATCAGGATCATGAACAGTGCGCCGCCGTTGACGACGCGGAAGTTCATGCGCGCCTGCGACGAGGAGGTGGTGATCTTCTGATCGAGCTTCCAGATTTCCTTGAAGGATTTCGACATTTCGGTCAGCGGCTCGGAGATGTCGCCGCCCTGGCGGGCAAAAAGACCGAGTGCCGCATCGACCATCTTGAAATGCAGGCTCGGCACGTTGCGGCCGTGGCGGTCGAGCGCCTCGACCAGGCCGATGCCGAGCTTCTGTTCGCGGGCGATGCGCTCGAACTCGCGCGAGGCCGGCATCTGGCCGGTATCGGCCACCGCATTGACGGCGATGGCGAGCGGCTTGCCGGTGCGCACCGCCGAGACGATCTGGTCGACGGCATAGGGAAGCTGCGATTCGATCTGCAGCCAGCGGCGCTGCAGAAAATAACGGATCACGCCCTTGGGGAGGAAGAAGGCGACGGGGATTGCGATGACCAAGCCGAAGATCGGCCCGAAGATCAGCGAGATCACGATGAAGACGACGATCGCCGTGATGCCGTAGGCGAGGATCATCGTATAGGGAGGAACGGCATCGCGCCCGAAGACCTGCGCCGCCTCGCTGGCGAGCGCGATGTCACGCTCGGTGGCGCGCAGCAGCGGCGCCGGCCAGCGCACCGGCGCGCCCCAGACGAGCAGCCCCGCCGTTATGGCGCCGAGGGCGACCGTAAAAATCTGCAGAATGCTGATATCCATGGCTTCCCCCTCAGAGCAATTCCAGGAAAGTGCGAAGCGGTTTTCCGTCTGGAATTGCGTAAAAACAAAAGCTTAGAGCGGTTCTGGAACCGCTCTAGACGAACATGTCCAGTTTTTCGATTTCGCCGTCGTCGTTGAACTCGACGAGCTCGGCGACGAAGCTCGGCAGGTAGCCGGTGAAGGCATGCATGGCCTGGCCGCCGGCGCGGCCGACGAGATTGAAGATCGGCTCGACGATGATGAGCCCGGTATCCGGATCGATGCCGATCACCTCCGATATTTCGGTGACGGCGCGCCGGCCGTTCGCCAGGCGGTTCAACTGCACGACGAGTTCGACGGCGGCAACGATCTGCTGGCGGATGGCCATGACCGGCAGCGAGCTCTGGCCCTGCAGCACCATCACCTCCAGGCGGGTCATCATGTCCTGCGGCGTGTTCGCGTGCGCCGTCGTCATCGAGCCGGCATGGCCGGTGTTCATCGCCTGCAGCATGTCGATCGCCTCCGCACCACGGCACTCGCCGACGATGATGCGGTCGGGGCGCATGCGCAGCGCGTTGCGCACGAGGTCACGGATGGTGACGCTGGTTTCGGACTCCGCCGTCTTCGGCCGCGATTGCAGATAGACGACATGGATACCGTCGAGCTGCAGTTCCGATGTGTCCTCGACGGCAACGACGCGCTCACCGACCGGGATGAATTGCGACAGGCTGTTCAAGAGCGTCGTCTTGCCGGAGCCGGTGCCGCCTGAGACAACGATGTTCTTGCGCGAACGAACGGCCGCCTCGAGGAAGGCGCGCATCGGCTCGCTCAGCGCGCCGGCGGTCACCAGTTTGCTGATATCGAGCCGCGACTTGCCGCCGAACTTGCGGATGGTGAGGCAGGCGCCCTTGACTGCCAGCGGCGGAATGACGGCGTTGACGCGTGAGCCATCCGGCATGCGGAAGTCGGCCATCGCCTCGCTCTCGTTGATCGAGCGGTTGGAATCGACGGCGATGCGCTCGATCACCTTCATCAGCTGCCGCTCATTGGCGAAGGCGAAGGGATAACGTTCCAGCAGGCCGAATTTTTCGACGTAGATCTCATCATAGCGCGTCACCATGATTTCCGAGATCACGTCGAGATCCATCAGTTCGGAAATCGTCCCCCAGCGATACATCAGCTCCTCGATATTGGAGCGCAGGTGCATATGGGCGATCTCGTAGCGGTCGCCGGCATTGAAAAGAGCCTGCCGGGACTGGAAGGCGGCGCTGAACCGGGTGTCGAGCTGGGCGAAATCCGAGCGGGTGGATTCGAAGTTCAGCTTGAGCTGCAGCGCTGAAATCAGCGCCTTGCCGACGTCGAAGAGGCGGCGATTATCCTGTTCCTCGCGCGAGAGGCTTGCGGCATTCGACGAAGCATCCCGCCGCCCCGTGCGGGCGATGCGTTTTGCCAGCCACCGATAGACGGCGTTCTTGATGACGAGGATGACGAGATCCTGCGGCGCAGCGTCCAGCGCCTCCTTGATGAACATGTCGAGACGCTCGCGGATGCGGCTGCGCGTCTCCTCGCGGCCGAAATCGGAGGATTTCACCAGCCGGTCATATTGCGTGTCCTTCAGCAGGCGCTCGTGAATTTCCATCTGCAGGGCGAGCACCCGTTCCTGATCGGGAAACTGCGTGACGGCTTCGGGGGCCGCGGCGGGCTCGACCAGTTCGATCGTGACGTTCGGCACCCAGATCGACATGCCGGCCGATACCGCAACCGGCATGCCGGCCCGAAGCGGCTGATCGTCGACCCGCGTCGGGTTGCGGCCGTGATGCTGCACCGACCAGCCCTGGCCGGACTTGCGCAGCACGAATTGCGGCGAGGAGACATGGCTGCCGCGCAGCCGCACGACGCCCGCGCCGGCGGGCAGCGTCAGCGTGCTGCTTTCGCCGACGAAATAGGTCTCGTTCGCCGAGAGCGGGATCACCTCCCGACCGCTGCCGTCCTCATAGGAAATCTTCAACAGCATGGCTCATTCCCCCGCGGCGTCACATGCGCGTCCAGTTGATGCTCGGCAGGTCCTCGACGGTATTGTCGGCCGGATTGCGCAGCACGAGATTGAGGCTGCCGTTCGACTGGCCCATGGCAAAAATCAGCATTTCAGCTTCCGACGGCGTCACTTCGACGGTCACATTGTTGTAGGTGCTGTTGGCCTTGGTGACCGCGCCCTCCGCAGTCGTCGCCGCCCCGACGGCCAGCACTTTGACATTCTGCAGGAAGGTGCGGGTAACGACGCGGGTGCGCGAGCTTATGCCGAGTTTATAATCCTGCGCCTGTTTGCGGTAGGCGTTGAGATCGTTCTCGTCGGCGCCTGGATACTGGGTGAGATAGTTCTTCAGCATCTGCTCGACCGGCGACTGCGGCTGGGCTGGAGCCTGCGGCTGTCCGGCCACGGCCGGCGCCTGGCCGCCCGGGGCGGCAGGCTGACCTGGCACGGCAGCGGGCTGGCCGGGCGCTCCCGGCTGGGTCGCGGCGGCCGGCGCCACGGGCTCGACCGGTTCGTCGACCGTGCCAAGGATATCGACATAGCTGCCCGGCTCGACGAAATGGCCGACGGCCGCGGCCGCATTGACCGGAAGGGTCAGCGCCCGCTTGCCGGGCGCGATCATCGTCGTCAGGCGTCCGCCGTCGGTATCGTCGAAATACTGGAAGAGCAGCACGGAGCCGGCCGGAATGTCACTGGCAGCCGTCCTGTCCTTCAGCCATTCCTGATAGGCGCTGGCGGCGGGAACCGCGAGCTTGGCGAGCGCCCCGAAGCTTTCCGGCAGCATCACCGGTTCGGCGAGCATGTCGGGCGTGATCGCCTGTCCTCGCGTGACCTTCCTGTCGGGCTGGAGCCGCATGAAGGCATAGGCCGTCTGCTCGTTCTTGACGCTCTCGGTCCAGAAATAGAGCAGAACGCCGGTGATGAGCCCGACGATGACAGCCGCGATGAGCTTCCAGTTCATGGTGTTATTCCCCCTACGAAGGGTTGCCTGATTTGAATGACTTCGACGGTCCGGCCGTCGGTCTTGCTGCGGGTGTAGAGGACATTGGCCTCGACGCTGCCGCGCCGGCCATAAAGGGCAGTGACCCCGCCGCGCTGCGCCCGCGGCGTCTCGATGGTGAAGCCGTCGCGGGCAAGCAGATCGGCGCGCTGGTCGGACCAGCGCACGGCCGACAGCGTGCCTTTCGACACGACCGTGCGCGACGTGTGGCCCTTGTCGCGATCGCCGATATCGCTCAGCACCTCGACACCGGCCGGCGGACGCAGCGACATCGGCAGCTTGCTGATATCGGCCGGAGCCGCGAAGGCCGGCAGCGTCGAGGCAACATCCTCGAAGCGGCTCATCAGTACCTCGGTCCTCGGCGCATCGGCGGGACGGCGGATCATGATCGAGACGCCTGGGATCGGCGCTCTTGCCGAAGGATTCTTAGGATCCTGCCGACGGAGATAGTCGAGGGCCGCCTCGCCGTCGCCGTCGAAGAACCGCACCACCACGGCAAGATCGTCGCGGATGCGGCTCGTCTTCGGAACGATCAGCATGTTGGCGGCAATGACGGCGGTCAGTTCTTCCTTATCGTTGCTTTTCGGCAGGGCAGGGCGGGTATTGACGGCCAGTACCCGCAGCCACTCGTCGGTGATATCGGAAATGCTGCGATCGCTCTGGTAGGGCGTGAATTCAAGCGGTTGACCGTTGATGACGAGATCGCGCGGCGCCCGCTCCGGCGCGCCGAGGATGCCGGCCAGCATCGAATTCAGCGTCACTTTGAAATCCTTGTAGATTTCGGCGCGGCCCGGTGTGGCGATGGCGGCGGCGAGCCCGACGACGAGCAGCAAACCAGTGAGGTGACCGGCGAGATAGCCGACGAGGCAAAAGGAGATGCGCGAGCCCTGTCTCATCTTATTTCGCTCCCGGAAAGACGCCGTCGAAAAGATCGCCGGAATCGTCGGCCACATCGCGGATTTCCCGGCGCAGCGTCGGATCGTAGCCGCGGCTCGTGGTATCGTTGTTGTGTGAGGCAAACAGCGTCGAGTCGTCGACCGTGAACGCGTCCTTCCAGCGGAGGCTCCTGATCGTATCGAGATCGTCGGAATCCCTGAACTTGTAGACCCGGTCGGCCGTCGCGGTGACGAGCTGCGGCTTTTCATTGGCGAGGTCGCCGACCATATCGCCGAAATCGCGGCCGTTCTTTAAGGTATTCTGTACGTCGTCCCAGACAAAGGTGCGCTGAGGGTCGCCGCCGCCTTCATGCGATGGCGTGCGCGAGCAGTTCATGGCGTCGCGTCCGGGCAGTGCCGGCAAAGCCGGGATCGGGAAGGCGTTCGAGAAATCCGACGTGCAGTCCAGCCCATTCGCCTCTGCGAAGGCGGCGTTGCGCATCGCCACCATGGTTCCGACCTTCTTGGTGGAAATCTTGTTCGCATGGATGACGAAAATCACGATCAGCAGGATAACAGGCGCAGCGAGCACGAATTCGATCGATGCCAGGCCGCGCTTGTCGCGGTGCAGCCGCATCAGCAGCCCGCGGCCGGGAGGACCGCTCATAGGCTCAGTGTGTGTTGACGGCAGCCCAGGCATTGGCTCCTCCCTGATCGAAGACGCGCGTCAAGCCGGTGAAACTGTCGGCCGCCGGGCTCTGCTTGATGGTGTTCGAAACGTCGCCGATATCGTCGGCAAGCGTGGCGGGCGCAAGCGATGCGAGCCAGTCCTGCGTGTAGAGGTCGAAGGCCGTGTAATTGTGGACCCAGCTCTGTGCCAAGGCATAGGCGGACGGTGTCTTGTCCTTGAAGATGCGGATCTGGAGCCGGGCGCGCGGGGCGCGCGAAACGATCGCCAGCGTCTGGTAATCGTCGAGTTGCTCGCCGCCAAAGGGCGTGAAGTTGAAAGGTGTGCGTCCCTTCAGCCAGTAAGGCTTCGGGAAGGAGATGACGGGCAGTGCGCCTGCCATCGAAATCGCAGCGCCCGCTGGGCTGCAGACCCCATTCCAGATCGTGTCGAACTTGCGGGTGAAATCGTTTTCATCCTTTGTCTGCTTGTCGGAATAGCGCGGCGGCACGTCGATCGGCAGCTGAAAGGGGTTCACGATGCCGAATTCGATGCCGAAGAATTCCTCTGCGACAAAGAAGCTGCCATCGAGCAGTAGTTCCTGCCACCAGCTGAGATCGCCAAATTGCTCGATGATCGCCTTGAACGGGACCTTGCTCAGATAGGCCGGGCCGAAGGCTTCATAAAAGATGTAGAAATCCACTAAAGCATCGTCGATGCCGCTTTCGTGATTGACCCAGTCGCGGATATGGCTGCCGTCGACGCCGCCTGCGGTCAACGGACCCTTGCCGTTGGGGAAGCCGCGATTGGCAAACTCGCCGCGCATGAGAAACGGATCCTGCCCCTGAGTGCCATAGGTCATGGCGAGGCACATTTCAGCATAGGCCGAGGCGGGATTGATGCCGTCACGATCGACCGGCAAGTTACCGCCAGCGCCTTCTCCAGCCTGGCCGCAGGATTCGCACGGCGGATGGAAGACGACGTGGTCCGACTTGTTCAGGCGCACCAGATGCAGGGCTTCGTTGCCGACGCGCTGAGGAAAGCTCTCGACCAGATAGTCGTTGAGGTCGTTCATGGCGTCGATGATGTCGCTGGACTTCACGATGAGGCCCCAGGGATCATAATCGATCTGTGCTTTTACCGTATATGCAATCGCCTTGGTGGCTCCTATCGCCCGGACCCCCTGGAACGCCAGGCAAGCACCGTAGATGATGCCGCCGACGATCGGGACCTTCTGCCAGCCCGGGCAATGGGGCATCGGCGGCATCGGCGGCAGAAGCGACGCCGGTCCGAAGCCATCCGTGAAAGAATATTCGGCGAGTTTCGCCAGAATGGCGCCCGAGCGCAGGGCCAGTTCCGCGGTCGTCAGCTGGAAGGCGACCGAGGTCGCCATGACGACGGTTGCCTGCGAGGAGGCGACGTTGTTCATCGCCATGATGTTGAGATAGCGGGCTTCCCAATCGGCATGGACGAGTGCTGCGGCATCCGCCGTGTCCTGCGTGCGCTGCTTGTCGTAGATCATCTGTCCCGTATTCAGGATCCAGACGATCATCAGGGCGAGCGCGATCGTCATGTAGAGAATGATCGGCGACAGGAAGCCGCGTTCGTCGCGGTGCAGACGCTTGATAAGGGTCGGTGTCATAGCAGGTTCACCTCCGCCGTCGAGATCGTGTAGTAGCGGCCGTCCTTCCTCTGGCCCCGGGCAAAGACCCAACCGGCATATTCGAGCAGCAGGAAACGCGCTTCCACCTTGGCGGTAACCGGCACGTGCGGCGAGCGTTTGATGGCGGCGGCATAAAGCGCCATCGGCGCGCGGTCGACGGTGACCGTGACGTTCTGCGGGTCGAACATGTAGCGGGCCTGGTTGCGCATCGCACGCCAGTTCTTCGAAAGGCCTGAGGCATCGGCAAGGCTTTTCAGCGCATCTTCCGGCGGCTGGCAGGCGCCAACGCATCTCAGCTGGTCGTAAGGGGCAGCCGGGATCAGTGCCAGGCGGGCGGCAAGATCGGCCTTGCCGGCGGCGGCATCGTCATCGCAGGTCTTGACGTCGATTAAGCTGCGGAGGGTGATCGGAAAAGCCGGGCAGAAATAGACGCGGGCGCTGCGGGCCGCCGCATAGGCGGCATAATGGGTGAAGAGGTGGTTCTTGGCCAGGATCGTGAACTGGAAGACCACGAACATGAAGAAGACGAAGACCGGTGTCACGAGCACGAAATCTATCATCGTCGTGCTGCCGGAGATATCGCCGTGAAGCTCCGATATACGGCGCCGGCGGGCGGAAAGCCGCGGCAGCAGCAGCATCGAGGCAAGCAGCATCATGGCGATCGCAAAGGTACCGAGAAGCGCGCCGTGATCCTCAGGGACCCAGAAGGTCCGCGAGTGCAGGATCGAACTCCAGAAGGCACCGTCGAAGATGGGGCGTTCGAGTTCCGCGCGCATTGCCGTTACCTCACGAGTGAAAGAGGGGTGAAATCGGGCATGAAAAGGCACCAGAGAAGTCCGAGAGCTGCGGCAACGCCGAAGCGGACGGTATGATGGGTTTCGCGCGGCTTCAGCACCGAAGCGGCATCGCGGAAACCGGCAGGCAGGAGAAGCGCAAACAGTCCGACCGTTCGGGCCAGCACGCTCCACTGAACGCGCCGCGCCATGGAGAAAACGGCGATCACGCCGCCGGCCATCAGCGATGCAAGTGTGACGTCGATGGCGGGCCAGAGGCCAAGAATGGCGCCGAGCGCCGCCATCAGCTTGACGTCGCCGCCGCCGCAGCTTCCGGCTGCGAAGGCGATGATGAAGATCAGGCCGGCTGCAAGGAGGCCTGCGAAGGCAAGCCCTATCCCTGCTAGACCGCCGCTGACTGCCGCCAACATGAACCCGCCAAGCAGGCAGGGATAGGTGACGGCGTTCGGGATATGACCGTGGCGATGGTCGAGCACCGCCGCGGTCATGGTGCAGGCGACGGCAAGAGCCGCCGCCGCAGGCATCAGGGTCAGATCATAGGTCGTATCCATGATCCCGACCCGCTTATTGACCCGGCTCAGGAATTCTCTCGGCATCCGAGAGCGCCGTGTTCTTTTCGTTGAACCATTCGCCGATCTGTTTGCCGAATGCGAGCAGGATCAGCATCAGCGGAATGACGATCAGGGCGACGGCCAAGACGATCTGGGCCATGTCGCCGCGTTCGTCCTTGTGAAGTGCAATTGCGAGAGTCTTGAGTTTTCCAAACATCTGATTACTCCTCATTCCCAGGTTTGTTTCGGTTCGAAGCCGTGGTGAAGATAAACCAAGCATGCGCTATCGATCCGAACGAGCATGTTGCTCGATCCAATGATATTTTCTGCTTCAGCTTTTCTTCCCCGGCGGCCAACGTTTGTTGAGCAACACCATTAAGACCCAAGAGTGCGCCCAAGGCCAGCCCTCCGTCAAGCAAACGAAACGAAGGGTTCCAATTGTCTTGGAGGCATCCGCTGCAAAATCGCAGTTGACGCCCAATTATTTTAACTAAGCTTTTGAACTGGTTGCAGTTTTACCTGCAGATATGAAGTTTTTGACGGCCTCGCGAGGCTTCGTCTACTGCTCCATAATTGGCCAATTCTTTCAAAGCGATAGAAGAAACGGCGAGTGGCGCCCATAATAACTGCCTCCGCGGGGGCCGGCCATGGTGTTGTTTGGCGATCTGGATTAAGCTTTCGTCAAATGGCGGGGTATCGCCCGCCAGTCGATCCGGAGAGAGAACGATGGAAACGATGAGCAGCATCTTAATACTTGGATTGGTCCTCATTCCATTGATGATGTTCTTTCCAACCGCGGTTCAGATGATGGCGACGCTGTTCGGCATGAGCACGGTCCTCGTCGGGATGCCGCTCTGATGAAAGCCGTTTCCGACGACGCTGCCGAACAGGCAACCTTCCAGGTCCTGACCCGGGCGCTGGACAAACTGCTCGGACCGATCCGTTTTCTCCTCGACGATCCGAGCGTGTCCGAAATCCTGATCAACGGCACATCCGACATCTTCGTCGAAAGGCGAGGCAAGCTCGAACGCGCCGATACGCGGTTCGCCAGCCGTGAGGATCTGGAATCGGCCGCGCGCAGCATCGCGCAGTTCTCTGGCAAGCGGCTGACGCCGGAGGAGCCGAGCATCGAGGCCCGTCTGCCGGATGGTTCGCGCGTGCAGATGATCCAGCCGCCGGCCGCCCGCACCGGGCTCTGCATCTCCATCCGCCGTTTCCTGAAAGAACATCGCAGCATCCGCGACCTCGTCACCCAGGGCAGCCTGACCGAGGAGTCGCTGTCGCTGCTGCAGGCGGCTGTCGGGCTGCAGAAGAACGTCATCATCTCCGGCGGCACCGGCACCGGCAAGACGACGATGCTGAACGCGCTGTCGGAAGCCTTCGCCGACCACGAGCGCGTTATCGTCATCGAGGACACGTCGGAACTGCAGATCCGCAAGGAACACGTGGTCTATCTCGAAGTGACGAAGCCCGACCGTTTCGGCCGCGGCGGCGCCAGCATCCGCGACCTGTTCCGCTCGTCGCTGCGCATGCGGCCCGACCGCATCATCGTCGGCGAGTGCCGCGGCGGCGAGGCACTCGATATGATCCAGGCGATGACCTCAGGTCACAGCGGCAGCCTTTCGACGGTGCATGCGAACACGCCCTATGACTCCCTGCACCGACTGGAAACGCTGGCGCTGATGTCTGATATCGACATGCCGCTTCGGCCACTGCGCGCCCAGATAGCCTCGGCAGTCGACGTCGTCGTGCAGATCGCCCGCTTCAAGCGCACCGGCCGGCGCCGGGTGATCGAGATTTCCGAGATCAAGGGCCTGAACAATGACGGCCAGTATATCGTCGAAAGCATCTACAAGCTCGAGGGCGACGGCCATTCCAATCCCGATGGCGCATTGCTGTGGACCGGTGTCGTACCGAGCTTTGCCGCCGATGCAGTAGAAGAGCTGCAAGGCGCCGAGCGCCCCGAGTGGGTAGGCGCCGCCGTGCTGCAGCAAACGGCTTGAACCTATGGGCGGACGCTACTTGGGAACGTCTGCCCGGCATGGTGCATTCGAGGGAAGGCAAGCTTAGTTGCCTTCCCCGATGTTTACCGGCGTTTGTTGCGCCAGGGCGCATTCTTCTGCCAGTCGCCGGCCATGATGCTCCCATAGGGGATCACCTCGTCGACCACTTCGGCGAGACCGTAGTGCTCGATCTGCGCCCGCACGTTCTTAGCGCTCTTGTAGGCACTCGGCAGTTCCGACACATCGGCGAAACCAGAGAAGAACCGCGCGTCGAGGCCGTTTGTTTCCTTCTCCAGAATAGCCGCGATGTTGTTCGGGCTCAGACCTCGCGAATCCGCCCCATACTCCGCAGACAGCTGCCTCATATGCGCGCTGCGCGAAAAGTTGCGGCCAGCGCCATGCGGCGAGAAGCCGAGGCCATGGGCAGCGTTCGAGCCACGAACGATCAGGATCGGTTCCGCCATATTGAGCGGAATGATGGTCAGATCGGTCGCGTCCTGCGCCCAGTTGTCGAAGGCAGGGGTCGCACCCTTTCCGTGGTAGAACAGCCCGTCCGACTTCCGGAAGACGAAATTATGCTCGTTCCAGAAGCGGTCCGCGACCTTAGCCGAGAGTTTTTGCGCCGCCATGTCGTGGAGGACATAGTGGTTTTCCTTCGTCCACTGGCGGATCGTCTGCAGCGCCGACCAGTAGAAGTCACCTTCCTCGGTATCCGCCGGAATCCAGGCATTTTCCCTATGCGTCTCAGGCGAGATGCGTTCCCGAAACCGGTTGGCGACCTTCATGCCCTTGTCATAGAGCCGCGCCCCCGGTGCTCGCGATCCATGATGGGTCACAAGCGCGGTTTCGCCGGTCGACTTCATCGTCCCGACATAGGCGAAATGATTGCCGTCGCCCTGGGTCGCGAAATGCTCGATGCCAGCGCTCAGCACGCCGTCGCGCAGATAAGGATTCTGCTCGAAGGCCGAAAGCGTCGCCTCGGAAGGCTTCAGCTGCGCGTCGCGCGGCCGGCCGCCGGGACCGAAATGCGTCACGGCATGCACGGCATCCAGAAGCGACTTCGGATCCACGCCAGGAAAGATCGAAATCGCCATGGAACAGCAGATATCGGCCGAATGCATGCCGGGATGGATTGCTTCGGACGCAACTACGCCGCCGACCGGGATCGTTCCGACCGGACCCGCCGGGCAAGCGTCCGGCATGATCGCCGCGGAACGGACGACGGGTGTGCGCACCAGCGCCCGCATCGTCGCGTTGACCTTCTCGACATTGTCCTGCTCGAAGGCGTTCTCGACACGGATGTTGGAATAGATCTCGATATCGTTGTCGGCCCTCAAGGCAAGCGTCGGCCCGGGCTGGAAAGCTTTTGCCGCCTCCAGCGCATCTGTCACCGAGCCACCCTTGCTCAAAACCGCGTTGGCCGCGTCGAGAGCCGGGCGAAACCACTTCCCCTGGCTCATGCCGGCATCGATCAAATCCTGTCCGCTCATTACCGCTATCATCGTCTTTCCTGCGTCTGCAGTCCTTCTTGTTCCGTTGCTTCTCTTCACACCACCTGGGCGACGAGCGTTGCCGGAGATCTATCTCGCCGCACGCATTCCATGATCATGGCGCGATGCGGCCCCTGTAGTCACCGGCGGCATTCGCCCAGGGCTTTCTTCATCATCCCGGCGACGAGATGTGGCAGGACAATTTGCTGAGCTACGTGCTCCTTTCGGAAGCGCGGGATGATTTGAACACCCGGCCTGCCCGCCGGAAATCCGATGGGCCGCTCTACCTGTAGTCCTGCCGGCATTCGCCGAGTTATTCCGTCCCTGTGGAGCAGGGATAGTACACGCCATGCAGCGGCGACGAGGGTGGACGAAACCGGATGGCCCCGCTCGTGCCAGAGAGCGTATGCCCAGGAGGAGTCGAACCTGCCAGACCATCCAACGTTGGCGGCTGTAGTCCCGTCCGGCATTCACCGCTGCATTTGGCATTCCATGTCATTCCATTCGTCCGTGACGACGAGGTGTGGTGAAACAGCCTGCTCTATCCGCTGAGCTACGGGTCCATGAACTGGAGGACCCGACGGGATTCGAACCCGCGACCTGGAGATTAACGATCTGTAGTTTCATCCGGCATTCGTCACGGCCCCCTCGCGCCGTTCACGGCAGCGCGAGGGTATTGCGTCCTGTGAGCCCGTCAGAGCTCGATCGCCTCGATGGCTTTCACCCAGCCATCCGCTCCATCGCTGTTGGCCGCGAACGCCGTGATCACCCCATAGACGGCATCCGAGAAGCCGCCGATGTTGAGCACATCTTCCCGCGTCGGCGCCTGTGTCGTGGCATGGGGCTGGATATCGAGGCAGACCAGCTTTGCAGCCGGGTTGACCCGTTTGATCCTGGCCCATTCCGTCATCATAGCCGTCGGCTGGCCGTGCCTGCCTGCATCCACCCAGGACTCGTTGTCCGAGATGAACACCACGAGATCGACCTTGGCCTTCTCGTTTGCCAGCCTCTTCAGCGGTGCGGAGCAGTTGGTTCCGCCGCCGCCGATTTTCGCCAGCTTGTCGGCATTGGTCATCACCGAATCCCGCTTGTTGAGGCTGACGTGCACCACGTCATTCTCGAACGGCAGCACCCGCGCCTTCGGGTTGCGCTGCAGGAACGCCGCGGTCATCAGACCGGCGACATCGATGCAGCGAACCGAGGACGTCGCGCCCTTCCGGTAGCCGGTCACGGGCGAGCCCATGGAACCTGACACGTCGGGGCAGAGCACCACATTGCCCATCAGGGACGGCACATTGGCGATGGCGATATCCATCGCGTCCTGAAGCGCATCCCGCACGACATCCGGAACCTGGCCATCGACCATCTTCCACGCCATCATCAACTGATAGGGGAAGACCTTTGCCTTGCGGATTTCCTCCGGATCGGCAAGCCGCGCCGCCAGCGCCTCGGCAAAACCCTCGACCTCGAACACGCCGTTGCGTGCAAAGGTGTTAAGGTTCTGCCGCACCATCTGCCAGCCGCCCTTGCGGGCGATCTCGACCCAATGCTCCCGTGTCAGCGGCAACGAGGTCAGCATCTGGAACGGGACGTCCGGCACCGGGCCGGTCTGGTCACGTCGGAACGCTTCCAATGCCTTGACGAGTTCCGGCAGGGCCGCGTAGTCGTGCGGCTTGCCGATCGCCCAGGCATAAAGCGCCTTGCGCTCCTCTGTCGCCGGCTTCGGATGCACCATGCGGATGACGTCGGCGAGCGAAGGATCGTTTCCGACCATCGCACGCAGGATCTGCTCGGTGCCGGCCCGTTCGAGCCACGCCTGCACCACCTTCTTCGGGCGTGTGCCGAGCGACTTGCGACCCGTGGCGCCGGAGCGCATGACCTGCACGAAGCCGCGCAGCATCTTGCCGCTCTTCACCACCCGCGGGAACGCACGGGCGAAGGCATCGCTCTGAAGGCTGGAGAGCATGGCGAGCAATGTCACCGGCATATCCTTCATGTGGCCCTTTTCAGCCGCGTAGACCGCCACTCTGGCGAGAAACTCCGGCTCGACCTGAAGGGCAAGCGTCTTTACCGCTTCGAGCTGCTCAGCCCCATCCGCATAGAAGGTGCCGTTGAAGGTGCCGGTAACAGCATATTGCGCCAGCGCCTCGCGCGGCGTCAGCTGGTAGGCTGGGGCCGCTTCATGATTTTTTGTATCCGTTCCCGGAAGCAGCTTCCCGAGGTAGGTTTTGAAGATTGCCTTGCTGACCATGACAGCGCCTCTTGGTTGGTTCTTGCCAGATACATTTCAAGACGCGTGCCAGTTTGGAGAAAAGCACACATCCTGCGTGTGTTTTTCTTTTATCCATATGTTTTTAAATATAAAATTTTTCGACGCCTTTACACGCAATCATGAATTGCGAAAATCGTTATCCCGAATATATTATCGTTGATTATAGTCTCTTATAATTTTGGATAAGACATGAAGCGCCGCGTCGCCATCAGCATATTGGGAACCACCCTGGATGCAGGGAAATGGGAAAATCGCTGGAGCCGCTGGCGGCCCAATGTCGCGCTCTGCCAGCAACCGGGCCAGTTCATCGACCGGCTGGAGCTGATCCACGACAACCACTCGCAAGCTCTCTGTCACCGCATCGTTGCCGACATCGAAACCGTGGCACCGGCAACGGAGGTGCGGAGCAACATAATCAACTTCCGGGACCCCTGGGATTTTTCGGAGGTCTATACGAGCCTCAGGGACTTTGCCCGCAACTACAACTTCGACCCCGAAACGGAAGACTATCTCGTCAACATCACCACCGGCACCCATGTCGCCCAGATCTGCTGGTTCCTGCTGACCGAAGCCCGCATCATTCCCGGCCAGCTGTTGCAGCTCTCGCCGCCGCGCGACCGGGAACCTGATCAGGATTTCGCCGGCACGCACCGGATCATCGACCTCGACCTTTCCCGCTATGACGAGATCGCCAAGCGCTTCGCTTCCGAGCGGGAAGATGCCGCCTCTTTCCTGAAATCGGGGATTTCGACCCGCAGCGCCACCTTCAACAGAATGATCGACGAGATCGAGAGGGTGGTGATCCGCTCGACCGCGCCTGTTCTCCTGACCGGGCCAACCGGGGCCGGCAAGTCGCAACTCGCCCGCAGGATCTACGAGTTGAAGAAGAGCCAGCGCAAGGTCAGTGGTCCGTTCATCGAGGTCAACTGCGCGACCCTGCGCGGTGACCAGGCCATGTCCACCCTGTTCGGCCATGTGAAAGGAGCGTTTACCGGCGCTGCCGGCGAGCGTGCCGGCTTGCTCAAATCCGCCGACAAAGGCGTGCTGTTCCTCGACGAGATTGGCGAGCTCGGCCTTGACGAACAGGCCATGTGCCTGCGCGCGATCGAGGAAAAGAAGTTCCTGCCCGTGGGCGCTGATCGCGAAGTGTCCGCGGATTTTCAGCTGCTTGCCGGCACCAATCGCGATCTCGGCGAAGATGTCCGAAAGGGAAGGTTCCGCGAAGATCTCTATGCCCGCCTGAACCTCTGGACGTTCCAGCTGCCGGCCCTGCGCGAGCGCAAGGAGGACATAGAGCCCAATCTCGACTTCGAGCTCAGGCGCTATCTGGAACGAGAAGGCGAAAATGTTACGTTCAACAAGGAAGCACGCGAACGCTACCTTACTTTCGCAACTGGCCCGCAGGCCGTCTGGAGCGCCAATTTTCGCGACCTGTCGGCTTCCGTGACCCGCATGGCGACCCTCGCACCGCATGGGCGCATCACGACTAACGTCGTAGATGATGAAGTCCGACGGCTGAATGCGTTTTGGCGCGCCTCGAGTGACGACGGCAGGGTAGATATGATCCTTGAAGAAGTGCTGGATGCAGAGACTGCTGCCAGCCTCGATCGCTTTGACGCAGCACAGCTTGCCGCTGTCCTGCATACCTGCCGTCAACATGCCACCGCAAGCGCGGCGGGCAGAGCCTTGTTTGCGATCTCGCGATTGGAGAAAAAGAGCAGCAACGATGCCGATCGCCTGAGTAAATATCTCGCGCGGTTCAGTCTCAGATTCGAGGACATCAAGAAAGCAGGATAAGGGCTATGTGCTGGGCGTGAACGCCAATCATCTCTTTCGCTATGAGACAAACCATTGGCGGTTACCGGGACGGTGAAGGACATCGCCTTTGTCCACGACCTCATCGACAGTTTCGAGCCGGTGGTGCGCTTGCCGACAAAGGCTATGTTGCTGATCATCCGTGCGCCAGGATTGCGCAAAGCGGAGCGCAGTTCGTCATCCCGTCAAAGCGCACGGATGGCCTTTATGCACTATCCTTTTCGGCGCTGGCCGCCATATGCGCGAGATCGTCCCAGAGGCTTTCGGCAAAGCTGCGTAGGACCGTAAGCTTAAAGCTGTCATCGCCGGTGCGGACGATCTGCACGGAGAGATGACCGACCATCGTCATGGCCGAATGGCCTTCCGGAAAGACGGAAGGATCGAGATCGACGGCGGTCCCCCTTGAGAGAAGCGCCCGCGAAGAACGGCCGGAAACGCCGATGCGCACGCGTCCGTGGCTCTGGTCCATGACGAAGGCCTTTCCCGCAAGCGCTGCCGCGAGAGCATCGAGGCTGGCGGGGACAAGCGGCTCATCGCCGGCGACGAACCATTGCCGGAAACCCGCCTTGCGGATCGAACTTTTCGCAAAGCCTGCTTTCACCAATTCCGTGGCGAGCGCGGTGGGCTCGATTGCGCCGAGCACATGCAGGAGATGGCCCTCCGGCAAGGCTTCCAGCCGGACGCCCGTCCCTGAGATGCCGTTATATGCCATGCCGGCAAGAACCGGTTTGTGTTGCGGAAGATCACGCATGGAGCTTCTCGTTTTCGGGATCGATGAAGACGGGATGGCAGAGCACCGCATCGGTGAATTCGTTGCGCAGGCCGTTCCAGACCGTCACCTTTTCACCGATGCGCTCCGGCCCGCGCTTGACGAGCGCCAGGCCGATCGTATGACCGAGCCCTGGCGAGAAGGCGCTTGATGTGACGTACCCCTGATCGTTTTCGAGCGTCGCCGCAGCGCCGTCGGCAAGGATATGCGAGCCGGTGCGGAATCCGGTCGCCGGATTAAGCGGCTTGACACCGACAAGGCGCGGCCGCTCGGGGTCCTGCAGGCCTTCACGCGTAAGCATCGCCTTGCCGATGAAATCCGGCTTGGTTGATGAAACCATGCGGCCGAAGCCGAGATCGCCAGGCGTCACCGTGCCGTTGATTTCGGCATGGGTGACATGACCCTTTTCGATGCGCATGACGCCGAGCGCTTCGGCGCCATAGGCGCAGATGCCATGTTTCTCGCCCGCCGCCATGACCGCATCGGCGACACCTTCGCCGTAGCCGGCCGGTACTGCGAGCTCGTAGGCAAGTTCACCGGAGAAGGAAATCCGGAAGAGCCGGCCTTCGAGGCGGCCACCGAAGAGGGAGACCTTGCGGGCGCTCATGAAGGGGAAGGCCGCATCCGACAGATCCTCGTCGACGATCTCGGAGAGGATGGCGCGCGACTTCGGCCCGGCAACGGTCATCTGCGCCCATTGATCGGTCGAGGAGGCGAAGCAGACATCGAGTTCCGGCCAGAGCGTCTGGGCGCAGAATTCGAGATGGGTCAGCACGCCGGCGGCGAGCGCCGTCGTCGTCGTCATGAAGAAATGCTCGTCACCGAACCGGCTGATGGTGCCGTCATCATAGATGAAGCCATCCTCGCGCAGCATGATGCCGTAACGCGCCTTGCCGACGGCAAGTTTGGCGAAGCCGTTGCAATAGATGCGGTCGAGGAAGGTCGCTGCATCCTTCCCGAAAATCTCGATCTTGCCCAGGGTCGAGACGTCGCAGAGGCCGGCATTCTTCCGGATGTTCAGCACCTCGCGGTCGACGCTTTCGCGCCATGTCGTCTCGCCGGAGCGTGGGAACCAGGAGGAACGGTACCAGAGGCCGGTTTCGACGAAGACCGCGCCGTTCTTCTCAGCCCAGCCATGCAGCGGCGATTTGCGCGCCGGCTGGAAATGTTTGCCGCGCGATGCCCCGGTCAAAGCACCGAAGGAAACTGGCGTATAGAAGGGCCGGAAGGTCGTCGTTCCCACTTCGGCAGGTGACACGCCACGCGCCTCGGCAAGAATGCCGATGGCGTTGATATTGGAAAGCTTGCCCTGATCGGTCGCCATACCTGATGTGGTGTAGCGCTTGGCGAGTTCGACATGACCGTAACCTTCGCGGACGGCGAGGCCGAGATCCTTGAGATGCACGTCGTTCTGATAGTCGACGAAAGCCTTGCCCTTCGAGCCCTTGACCGACCAGAGCGGTTTTGCCTGTGCGGCCGTCTCGGACGCCGCTGCAAAGGCCGGCTCCGCCGCTGCGAAACCGATCGCCTTCAACGCGGCAGCTGCCTTTGCGGCGCCATCACCGAGGCAGGTCGCGGTTTGCGCCATGCCGGCAGCCGAGCCGGCAACGGCAAGGCCCTCCTGCTGGACAGGCGCCAGAAACGCCGAGGCCTCGTCCGACCATTGCGGTTTCGCACCGCGATGGCAGGCAAGGTGGATGATCGGGCTCCAGCCGCCCGACATGGCAAGCGCATCCGCTTCGATCCGGCGAAGGCCGCCTTTGGTTTCGACGCTGACGCCGCGCAGGCGCTTGCCGCCAAACGCATCGATGACCCTGGCGCCCTTCAGCACTTCGGCGCGGCCCTGCCAGCTCTCGGCCGCATCCCCGCGGCTGTCGACGATCGCCGCGACCGCGAGGCCGGCGGCTTCAAGGTCGGCAGCGGTGCGATATCCGGCGTCGTTGGTGGTGAAGATGACAGTGCTTCTGCCGGGCGCGACCGCCTGCCGGTTGAGATAGCTGCGCATCGCGCCTGCCACCATCACACCGGGAATATCGTTGCCGCCGAAGACAAGCGGCCGCTCTTCGGCGCCCGTCGCAAGGATCGCCTGGCGGGCGACAACGCGCCACAATCTTTCGACAGGACGATCGGGATCGGGCATCGCCACATGCTTCTGCACGCGTTCGACCGCGCCGAAGACATTGTCGTCGTACCAGCCGAACACCGTCATGCGCGGCAGGCGGCGCACGTTCTCCAGGCTCGCCAGCTCGGCAAGCAGCTCTCCCAGAAGCGCGTCCGCCGGTTTGCCGTCAACAGTGCCGCTATCGGAAAGCAGGCTGCCGCCGAGTTCGGATCCCTCGTCGGCCAGGATGACGCGCGCACCGGCGCGGCCGGCGGTGAGCGCCGCGGCAAGACCGGCAGGGCCGGCGCCGATCACCAGCAGATCGCAATGCGCCCAGCATTTCTCGTAAGTATCGGGATCGGCCTCGTAGGAGGCCCTGCCGAGACCCGCCGCCTTGCGGATCACCGGCTCGTAGAGCTTTTCCCAGAGGGCCGCCGGCCACATGAAGGTCTTGTAGTAGAAACCGGCGCTGAGGAAGGGCGAGAGCAACCCGTTGACCGCGCCGACATCGAAGCCGAGCGAGGGCCAGCGGTTCTGGCTCTTTGCCGTCAGCCCCTGGTAAAGCTCGATCATCGTCGCGCGCGTATTCGGTTCGGTGCGCCCGCCGCTGCCTGTCGTCACCAGCGCGTTCGGTTCGGCAGCCCCCGCCGTCAAGATGCCGCGCGGGCGATGATATTTGAAGCTGCGGCCGACGAGCTGAACACCGCTGGCAAGCAGCGCCGAGGCAAGCGTGTCGCCCGGATGGCCTTCGAGCGCCCTGCCGTCGAAGGTGAAGCCGAGCGAAGTAGTGCGGTCTATGCGGCCGCCGGCGGAAAGACGGAAGCTCGTCATGCCGGTTCTCCGCCGAGCTTGGAAAGGGCGGCATCCCTGACGCCGTGGACCGCATGGGTGACGGTATCGCGCTCGACGATCAGCCAGCGACGGCATCCGGCAGAGTGGTGCCAGTATTCGCTGTGCCGGCCCCTCGGATTGTCACGCAGGTAAACATAATCGAACCAGGCCTCCGCGCCGGCATCCGGGGCCGGCCTTGCAAGGCTCGCATCGCCGCGGATCGAAAATTCTTCCTTCGGTCGGGCGCCGCAATGGGGACAGGAAATCAGGCTTGCCATCGTCGAATATCCTCAGTGCAGATTGGGCTGGGCGCCGACGCCCTTTTCGTCGATCGGATAGCCGCGCGCGAAGCGATCGAGCCGGAACGCGCGGGCGGTCTGATGCGGCGCGTTGCGGGCGATCAGATGGGCATAACAGAAGCCGGAGGCGGGTGTGGCCTTGAAGCCGCCATAACACCAGCCGGTATTGAGATAGAGATTGTCGATATGGGTGCGGTCGATGATCGGCGAGCCGTCCATGCTCATATCCATGACGCCGCCCCATGAGCGCAGGTAGCGCACGCGCGACAGCGACGGGATCAGCGCCAATCCGGCTTCGGCGACGTGCTCGACCGCCGCGAGATTGCCGCGCTGGGCATAGGAATTGTAGCCGTCGATATCGCCGCCGAAAACCAGCCCGCCCTTGTCCGACTGGGACGCGTAGAAGTGCCCGGCGCCGAAGGTGACGACCGTGTCGATGAAGGGCTTCAGCCCTTCGGAAACGAAGGCCTGCAGCACATGGCTTTCGATCGGCAGGCGAAGGCCCGCCATATCGGCAACGACGGTGGAGTTGCCGGCGGCTGCGAGCGCCAGTTTGCCGCAACCGATGAAGCCCCTGCTGGTCTCAACGCCGGTAATCTCACCGTTTTCGGTGCGGATGCCGGTGACCTCGCATTGGGTGATAATGTCGACACCGCGTTGATCGGCGCCGCGCGCATAACCCCATGCCACCGCATCGTGGCGCACCGTGCCGCCGCGCGGCTGGAACAGGCCGCCCATGATCGGGAAACGGGCATTGCCGAAATCGAGGAACGGCAATTTCTTGCGCACTTCCTGCCGGTCGAGAAGCTCGGCGTCGACGCCGTGCAGCCGCATGGCGTTGCCGCGGCGCGTATAGGCGTCGCGCTGAGCGTCGGAATGGAAGAGGTTGAGCACGCCGCGCTGCGAGACCATGGCGTTGAAGTTGAAGTCCTGCTCCAGCCCCTCCCAGAGTTTCATCGACAGTTCGTAGAAGGGATTATTACCCGGTAGCAGGTAGTTGGAGCGGATGATCGTCGTGTTCCTGCCGATATTGCCGGAGCCGAGATAGCCCTTTTCAAGGACGGCGACATTGGTGACACCGAATTCCTTGGCAAGATAATAGGCGGTGGCAAGACCATGGCCGCCGCCACCGACGATGATGACGTCGTAATGCGGCTTCGGCGCCGGATCGCGCCAGGCAGGCGCCCAGCCTTTGTTGCCGCGAAGGCCGTTCAGGAAAATCGAAAGAGCGGAATAGCGCATGGGTCACCCCGGAAAGAACAGGTGCATGATGCCAGAAAGGGGAGGGCGGACTTGCACAGAAGGGACATCAATCGCTAAGAAAGGGACATGTCCTCACTTGATAGCAGAAATGCGCAGACGATCGGCTTCATCCTTATCCCGGGATTTGCGCTGATGTCCTATGCCTCGGCGACCGAACCGTTGCGGGCGGCAAATCTTCTGGCCGGGCGCGAGATCTATCGGCTTCAGATCTTCTCGCCGGATGGCGCACCGGCGCTCTCTTCCTCGGGCGTCAGCGTCCCTGCCGAACCTCTGCCCGTCAGGGGCGCGGGGCTCGGAACGGCCTTCGTCTGCGCCGGCGGTTCGCCGCGCGACTGGCGGTATCCAGGCGTGCTTGCCTGTTTGCGGCAGCTGTCGCGCGAAGGTGTGCGGATCGGCGGTATCTCGGGCGGCCCCTATCTGATGGCCGCCGCCGGACTGCTCGGCGGCCGCGACTTCACGATCCACTGGGAGCATGCGGCCGCCCTTCTCGAAGCCTTCCCGGACCTCACGCCGCGCCATGCGCGTTTCATGATCGACGGCAACCGGATCACCTGCGGCGGTGGCATCGCCCCGCTCGACATGATGCATGTGCTGATCGCCGAACGCATGGGACCGGATTTCGCCCGCCGGGTCAGCGACTGGTATCTTCATACCGAGGTCAACGAGCCCGCTGCACCCCAGCGTGCCTCGCTGGCCGAACGCTATGGCGTCCATCATCCCGGCCTGCTCAGCGTTCTCGAGCGGATGGAGGAGACGATCGAGATGCCGCTCGAGCGCGCCGCCATGGCGCGCATCGCCGGCGTCACCCCCCGCCATCTCGACCGGCTCTTTTCGGCTCACCTCGGCACCACCTTCCTCGATCAATACCGCAGGATCAGGCTTCAGCATGCCCATCGCCTGCTGAAACAGAGCCCGCTTTCCGTCTCGGAAATCGCGGTGGCCACCGGTTTTTCCAGCCTGAGCCATTTTTCCCGGATGTTCCGTGCCCTCTACGGCATCGCTCCACGCGCGGCACGGCGGCAATAGTTTTCTTCACGGTTGAGAAATTTTCACTATGACGATAGGGTTGCCCTGAACAAAAGAGAAGGCGGCAGTGGAAAACCCATGAAATCCAGGCGTGAAGCGGCAGAGCAACCGGAACAGGCGCATAGTGGACGCGCTCCCTTTTCCCAGGACCCGCACGCCGTCCGGGAGCCGAAGGAAAACAACCTCGAAATGGCGATCGGCCACGAGGTGCGCGCCTACCGCAAGAAACTCGGCATCACGGTCACCGATCTGGCGGCCGCGACCGGCATTTCGCTCGGCATGCTGTCGAAGATCGAGAACGGCAACATTTCGCCGTCGCTGACGACGCTGCAATCGCTGTCGCGGGCGCTTGGCGTGCCGCTCACGGCCTTCTTCCGCCGTTTCGAGGAACCGCGCAACGCCGTCTTCGTCAAGGCAGGCCAGGGCATCGAGCTCGAACGGCGCGGCACGCGCGCCGGTCATCAGTATAATGTACTCGGTCATATCGACAACAATACCAGCGGCGTCATCGTCGAGCCCTATCTCATCACCCTGACGACCGATTCCGACATCTTCCCGACCTTCCAGCACGAGGGCATGGAGTTTCTCTATATGCTCGAGGGCGAAGTCGTTTACCGCCACGGCGACCAGCTTTTCCAGATGCAGCCGGGCGACAGCCTGTTCTTCGACGCCGATGCGCCGCATGGGCCGGAGGAACTGGTGAAACTGCCGAGCAAGTACCTCTCGATCATCAGCTATCCACAGCAGAGCTCGAAAAGCTGACTTGCCTTAAAAGAAAAAATCTTTCTTCCGAGTTGAAAAACGAAAACAGACCTGCTAGTCCTTTCTCAACACGAACGGAGGTCTGGTCATGTGCGGAATTGTGGGGCTCTTCCTCAAGGATAAAAGTCTCGAACCGGAGCTTGGGGCACTGCTGTCCTCGATGCTGGTGACGATGACGGATCGGGGGCCGGACAGCGCCGGTATCGCTATCTATGGTGACGCCAGCGGCAACAATGCCAAGATCACCATCCAGTCGGCCAATCCGAAGAAGGATTTCGCCGGCCTCGAGGCCGAGCTCGGCCAGACGGTTGGCGCACCGGTCGCCATCCAGGTGAAGAGCACGCACGCCGTCATCACGCTTGCGAAGGATCTGCTCGACACGGGCAAGGCAGCCGTTGCCGAACTGCGTCCGAATGTTCGCATCATGAGCAGCGGCGATGCCATCGAGATCTATAAGGAAACTGGCCTGCCGAAGGATGTCGTCTCCCGCTTCGCGGTCAATTCAATGGCCGGCACCCACGGCATCGGCCATACCCGCATGGCGACGGAATCAGCAGTCACGACGCTCGGCGCCCATCCTTTCTCCACCGGCTCCGACCAATGCCTGGTGCATAATGGCTCGCTCTCGAACCACAACAATCTGCGCCGCGAGTTGAAGCGCGAAGGCATGACCTTCGAAACCGAAAACGACACCGAGGTCGCCGCCGCCTATCTGACGGCAGAGATGGCCAAGGGCAAGAATCTCGGCCAGGCGCTGGAAGGCGCGGTGAATGACCTCGACGGCTTCTTCACCTTCGTCGTCGGCACGAAGTCAGGCTTCGGCGTCGTGCGCGATGCGATCGCCTGCAAGCCCGCCGTCATGGCCGAAACCGACCAGTATGTCGCATTCGGTTCGGAATACCGGGCGCTCGTCAATCTGCCCGGCATCGAGAATGCCCGGGTCTGGGAGCCGGAGCCTGCAACCGTCTATTTCTGGGATCACCAGAAGGTCGCTTGACCGGCGCCTCGTGCGTATTCTCCAAGGGTTATCGAAACATGCCTGTCATTGATCTTGCCACTACGCCGTTGCGTGAACTCAACAGCGCCCTGCACAACATCCAGAACGGTTCGAACGACCTTTCCTTCGAAGTCGTCAATCCGCGCGGCAGCCATTCGGTTGCCGTCGGCATCGATGCGCCGGTCACGGTCGATGTAAAGGGGTCGGTCGGCTATTACTGCGCCGGCATGAACGACGGCGGGACCGTCACCGTTCACGGTTCGGCAGGTCCGGGTGTTGCGGAAAACATGATGTCTGGAACCGTCGTCATCGAGGGCGATGCCAGCCAGTATGCCGGCGCAACCGGCCGCGGCGGCCTCCTTGTCATCAAGG
Source organism: Rhizobium changzhiense (assembly GCF_013087625.1). NCBI lineage: Bacteria > Pseudomonadati > Pseudomonadota > Alphaproteobacteria > Hyphomicrobiales > Rhizobiaceae > Rhizobium > Rhizobium changzhiense. The sequence continues at coordinate 234,241 of NZ_JABFCQ010000006.1, read as the reverse complement.
GCAATGCGGCGTCACGCTGCGGCATCTCGATGAAGGGCATCGACATCGTCGTTCATGGCAATATCGGTCACATGTCCGCCTTCATGGGCCAGTCCGGCCACCTCGTGGTGCTCGGCGATGCCGGCGATGCGCTTGGGGATTCGCTCTATGAGGCGAAGCTCTTCGTACGCGGTTCGGTCAAGAGCCTGGGTGCCGATTGCATCGAAAAGGAGCTGCGTCCCGAGCATCTGACGAAGCTGGCCGAACTTCTCGAAAAGGCGGGTGTGAGCGAAGTGAGGCCCGAGGAATTCAAGCGTTACGGCTCCGCCCGCAAGCTCTACAATTTCAATATCGACAACGCTGACGCATATTAAGGCGAGGGACCATCATGAGCTATCACAACCCCTATACCCCGCCGCGCAAGTCCGCGACCTTCGACGATTACACCCTGGCGGAAATCCGCCGTGCCGCGGCGACCGGCATTTACGACATCCGTGGCGCCGGCACCAAACGGAAGGTTCCGCATTTCGACGACCTGCTGTTTCTCGGCGCATCGATCTCGCGCTATCCGCTCGAAGGTTACCGCGAGAAGTGCGACACGTCGGTCGTCCTCGGCGCGCGTTTCGCCAAGAAGCCCATTCACCTGAAGACGCCGATCACCATTGCCGGCATGAGCTTCGGCGCGCTCTCCGGCAATGCCAAGGAGGCGCTCGGACGCGGCGCGACGATTGCCGGAACCTCCACCACGACAGGCGACGGCGGGATGACCGATGAAGAGCGCGGCCACTCACAAACGTTGGTCTACCAGTATCTGCCGTCGCGATACGGCATGAATCCTAAGGACTTGCGTCGCGCCGACGCGATCGAAGTGGTCGTCGGTCAAGGCGCCAAGCCCGGCGGCGGCGGCATGCTACTCGGCCAGAAGATCTCCGATCGCGTCGCCAACATGCGCAACCTGCCGAAGGGAATCGACCAGCGCTCGGCCTGCCGCCATCCGGATTGGACCGGCCCGGACGACCTTGAAATCAAGATCCTGGAACTGCGCGAGATCACCGACTGGGAAAAGCCGATCTATGTGAAGGTCGGCGGCGCGCGTCCCTATTACGATACGGCGCTTGCCGTGAAGGCTGGGGCCGACGTGGTGGTGCTCGATGGCATGCAGGGCGGAACCGCGGCAACGCAGGATGTCTTCATCGAGAATGTCGGCATGCCGACGCTCGCCTGCATCCGCCCCGCCGTCCAGGCGCTGCAGGATCTCGGCATGCATCGCAAGGTGCAACTGATCATCTCGGGCGGCATCCGTTCGGGCGCCGACGTGGCCAAGGCACTGGCGCTGGGCGCCGATGCCGTCGCCATCGGCACGGCAGCGCTCGTTGCGATCGGCGACAACGATCCGCATTGGGAAGAAGAATACCAGAAGCTCGGCACGACGGCCGGCGCCTATGACGACTGGCACGAAGGCAAAGACCCGGCTGGTATCACGACGCAGGACCCGGAACTGATGAAGCGGCTCGATCCGATCGCCGCCGGCCGCCGTCTCGCCAACTATCTGAAGGTTATGACGCTGGAAGCCCAGACCATCGCGCGCGCCTGCGGCAAGAACCACTTGCACAACCTGGAACCTGAAGATCTTTGCGCGCTGACGATGGAGGCGGCCGCAATGGCCCAGATCCCGCTCGCCGGCACAAACTGGTATCCCGGCAAGGGAGGCTACTGATTTCTACCGGCCGGGCAAACGTCCCGGCCGCCTCGCATCCATAAGCAAAGTGTCTCGAAGAAATCCAAAGGGGAACGAGAATGACACTGGATCTTGCTGCTTTTGCCAAAGACAAAGGCATCAAATATTTCATGATCAGCTATACCGATCTGTTCGGCGGCCAACGCGCCAAGCTGGTCCCGGCAGAAGCCATCGCCGATATGCAGAAAGATGGCGCCGGCTTCGCGGGCTTCGCAACCTGGCTCGATTTGACGCCAGCCCATCCCGACCTGTTCGCGGTTCCCGATGCTTCCACCGTCATCCAGCTTCCGTGGAAAAAAGACGTGGCATGGGTTGCAGCCGACTGCGTCATGGACGATCAGCCTGTCGAACAGGCACCGCGTGTGGTGCTGAAAAGACTGGTCGCTGAAGCTGCGAAAGAAGGGCTCAGGGTGAAAACCGGCGTCGAGCCCGAGTTCTTTCTCATCTCTGCAGACGGCTCGGTGATTTCAGACCAGTTCGATACAGCCGAAAAGCCCTGCTACGATCAGCAGGCGGTGATGCGTCGCTATGATGTCATTGCCGAGATTTGCGACTACATGCTCGAGCTCGGCTGGAAGCCTTATCAGAACGACCACGAGGACGCGAACGGCCAGTTCGAGATGAATTGGGAATATGACGACGCTCTTCAGACGGCAGACAAGCACTCCTTCTTCAAGTTCATGGTGAAGTCGGTTGCCGAAAAACACGGCCTTCGCGCCACGTTCATGCCGAAGCCCTTCAAGGGCCTGACCGGAAACGGGTGCCATGCCCACATCTCGGTCTGGGACATCGATGGTAAGGTCAACGCCTTCGCGGACAAGGAAATGCCATTTGGGCTCTCCGCTCAGGGTAAGACCTTCCTGGGCGGCATCATGAAACATGCCTCCGCGCTGGCCGCGATCACCAATCCTACGGTCAATTCCTACAAGCGCATCAACGCGCCGCGCACCACATCCGGTGCCACCTGGTCGCCGAACACCGTGACCTGGACGGGCAACAACCGCACCCACATGGTGCGCGTGCCGGGACCGGGACGCTTCGAGCTGCGCCTGCCTGATGGTGCGGTCAACCCGTACCTGCTGCAGGCGATCATCATCGCGGCCGGCCTCGACGGCATCCGCAGCCAGGCAGACCCCGGCCGGCACTACGATATCGACATGTATGCCGAGGGGCATCTGGTGAAGGACGCGCCGCGCCTGCCGCTCAACCTGCTTGACGCGCTGCGTGCCTATGATGCCGACGAGGGCTTGAAGGCAGCGATCGGAGCCGAGTTTTCCGCCGCCTATCTCAAGCTCAAACATCAGGAATGGAATGCCTATTGCTCGCATTTCACCCAGTGGGAACGCGACAGCACACTCGACATCTGAGTGGCTGGATGCCCCAATGACCTGACGCGCCGGGACAAACAAGCTCCGGCGTGATCGGACCTTCTGCACTTGCTATGGCGAAGAAAGTGACAGCATGAAGAACTTCGTACTCACCGTATCCTGCAAGTCGACACGCGGCATTGTCGCGGCGATTTCGAGCTATCTGGCCGACAGGGGCTGCAACATCATCGATAGCTCGCAGTTCGACGATCTCGATACCGGCAAGTTCTTCATGCGCGTCAGCTTCATTTCGGAAGAGGGACTATCGGGCGCCGATATCGACGCCGGTTTCGCGGCCGTCGCCGCGCCCTTCGCGATGGATTACGATTTTCACGACAGCGAGAAGCGCATGAAGGTGCTGCTGATGGTGTCGCGCTTCGGCCATTGTCTGAACGACCTGCTCTACCGCTGGAAGATCGGCGCCCTGCCGATCGATATCGTCGGTGTCGTCTCCAACCATTTCGACTACCAGAAGGTCGTGGTCAACCACGACATCCCCTTCCACCATATTCCGGTCACCAAGGCCAACAAGGCACAGGCCGAGGCCCATATCATGGAAGTGGTCGAGCAAACCGGCACGGAGCTGATCGTACTCGCCCGCTACATGCAGATCCTGTCGGACGAGATGTGCCAGAAGATGTCCGGGAAGATCATCAACATCCACCATTCCTTCCTGCCGAGCTTCAAGGGCGCCAATCCTTACAAGCAGGCCTACGGCCGCGGCGTGAAGCTGATCGGGGCAACCGCGCATTACGTCACCGCCGATCTCGACGAGGGCCCGATTATCGAGCAGGATACGGCGCGCATCACTCATGCGCAGTCCCCCGACGACTATGTCTCGATCGGCCGCGACGTCGAAAGCCAGGTGCTGGCGCGCGCCATCCACGCCCATATCCATCACCGCACCTTCATCAACGGCAACCGCACCGTGGTCTTCCCGGCAAGCCCCGGCAGCTACGCCTCCGAACGCATGGGTTAGAGAAGGGTTGAGGGACGGCAATAGCGTAGCCGCATCCCTCGTTCATTCGGTGAGGGATGCAGCAAGAGCGCCGAAAGTTTTGGGAAATGCATGTCGGGCGGGCTTGCCACGGCGCGAAAGACGAATATAGTCAGGAAATAAATATTCCGTAGAGGAAACAAAAGGGAACGGACAATGGCTTTATCATGGCGTTTCTCCGTCTTGGCGGATCGGCATCGCGCTCTGGGATCGAAGCTCGAGGACTGGAGCGGCATGGGCACCGCCTGGACCTACGACAAGGACATGGCGGAAGAACATGTCGCCGTCCGCACCAAGGCCGGCATCATGGATGTCTCGGGCCTGAAGAAGGTGCACCTGGTCGGCCCGCACGCCATCGCCGTGCTTGACTCCATCACCACCCGTGACATGACGAAGATCTACCCCGGCCGCTCGGTCTATGCGACCATGCTGAACGACCGCGGCCACTTCACCGACGACTGCATCGTCTATCGCACCGGCCCGAATTCCTGGATGCTGGTGCATGGTTCGGGCTCCGGCCACGAGGAACTCGTCAAGCAGGCTGCGGGCCGCAATTGCGCCGTGCTCTTCGACGACGACCTGCACGACCTGTCGCTGCAGGGTCCGATCGCGGTCGACTATCTCGCCAAATATGTGCCCGGCATCCGCGACCTCAAATATTTCCACCATATACAGACGACGCTGTTCGGCGCGCCGGTTATGATCTCGCGCACCGGTTATACCGGCGAACGCGGCTACGAGATCTTCGTGCGCGGCCAGGACGCCGTCATGGTCTGGGACCGAATCGTCGAGGAAGGCAAGGAGATGGGCATCATCCCCTGCTGCTTCTCCGTTCTCGACATGCTGCGGGTCGAAAGCTACCTGCTCTTCTATCCCTACGACAATTCGCAGATGTACCCCTTCGCCGATCAGCCGCCCGGCGACAGCCTCTGGGAACTCGGCCTCGACTTCACCGTCAGCCCCGGCAAGACGGGCTTCCGTGGCGCCGAGGAACATGCGCGCCTCAAGGGCAAGGAACGCTTCAAGATCTTCGGCATGCTGATCGATGCCGACGGACCGGCCGATCTCGGCGACGAAGTCTTTGCCGACGGCAAAAAGGTCGGCGTCATTACCTGCCCGAGCTATTCGTCGCTGACGAAGAAATCCATGGCGATTGCCCGTCTGGACGTTGACAAGGCGGTGCATGGGACGAAACTCGAAGTCCGCGGCAAGACCGTGAAGGCAGGCGCCACCGCCCATACGCTTCCCTTCGACGATCCGGAGAAGAAGAAGAGGACTGCCGTAGGTTAAGGAGCACGCGAATGCTCGTTGCAGGCATCAAGAGCCGACCAGTCTACACGGGCCTGACCATCCAGCCCAACGCCCGGCGGCACATTTTCGCGCTCGAAGGGGAGGGTGCCAGGGCTCTGCTCGATCAGCAGCCGGCGCTTGACGAAACGGCTCTTTCCCGCAGCGAGATCCTCTATGTCGCCCGCGGCTCGCAAGGATCCGGCCTGGACGAGACGCTGCGCCGCCTCGGCGCCGACATGTTCTTCACGGCGCCGACAATCGCAACGCTGCTCTTCCGATTGAAGGGTTCGCTTGCCACTGCTCATATGGGCACGCGGCTTTATCTTTCGGGCACGGAAGGTTTTATCGGCCAGGCAATGCTCGTGGCGCTCGATTACGGTATGGACCATGCGTCCGTCATCACCGAGCATCGCGGCTCGCTGGCCCGGCGTGTGCAATGCGTCCATTGCAAGGGCATCACCGACGACGTCACCACCAGCCCGTTTGCCTGCAGCCATTGCGGGCTGCCGCTTCTGGTGCGCGACCATTATTCGCGCCGGCTCGCGGCCTTCCAGGGCGTCAATATCGATGCGGAAGAACCGGGCAGCGCGCCTGATCCGGAGGAGTTGTTCCTTTGAGCGGTGGTACTGAAATTCCTGTCCGCGTGGCGCGGATCACGCCGATCGCCGAGCGCGTCAAGCGCTTTCGCTTCGAGCGCTTGGATGGCAAACCGATGCCTTATTTCTCCGGCGGTGCCCATGTCATCGTCTCGATGAACGATGGCGGCCATATGCGCCGCAACGCCTATTCGCTGATGTCGCCGCCGCATGATTGCGCAGCCTATGAGATCAGCGTGCTGCATGTCGAGGATTCACGCGGCGGCTCCACCTTCATGCATGAGAAAGTCCGCGAAGGCGACGAGCTGAAGGTCAGCTATCCCGTCAACCTGTTCCAGCCGGACTGGCGCGGGCGCAAGCATCTTCTGATCGCCGGCGGCATCGGCATTACGCCCTTCATCGCGATGATGGAGCAGTTCTCCCGCGAAGGCGCCAATTTCGAGCTGCATTATGCCATCCGCACGCGCGACCGCGGCGCCTACTGGCGGGAACTCCAGGAGCGTTACGGCGGACATCGCATCAAGGTCTATTGCGATGCCGAAGGCGGCGCCATCCCCCTGACGCGGCTGCTCGACAGCCAGCCGCTCGGCACACATCTCTATGTCTGCGGCCCGTCCGGCATGATCGACGGCGTGTTGAAAGCCGGCCTCAACGCCGGCTGGCCGGAACAGAACCTGCATTCGGAACGGTTCCTGTCGTCGCTGCCCGGCAAGCCCTTCGCGATCGAGCTCCTGCGGTCCGGCAAGACCGTGAAGGTCGGCCATCACGAAAGCATGCTGGAGGCGATCGAGGCGGCGGGCGTCGACGCGCCCTTCCTCTGTCGCGGCGGCGCCTGCGGTCAATGCGAGACCGGGGTCGTCACCTGCGACGGCAAGCTGCTGCACCATGACGTCTATCTGACGAGCGAAGAAAAAGCATCCGGCCGCAAGGTGATGATCTGCGTTTCCCGCTTCGAGGGAAACACGCTTCATCTTGATCTCTAGCGGCATCGGGAAAAGCGGAACAAGGAGACCGAACATGGCAATCGCCTTCAAGCAGGAAACCTTCCGGAACGACTTCAGCTACCGCAACAGCCCCGAAAACATCCGGCGTTTCCCGTTTCCCTTCGACCGCGACGAATACATGTATTCGGTCAATATGGAGCCGCATGTGCACGGCCGGGCGGGAACCGTCTACGAAAGCCTGATCGACGTCGACGAGCATTATGTCGCCGAGATGCACGACCGGGCGCTGGTGCTGAAGGAAGATCCGCTGCGCTACCAGGCGCTGCCGCACATGATGAGCGCGCAGTGGGACACGCTCGAACTATTGATGGAACAGCAGGCGGCAGGATACCCCGACCATTTCACGCTGATCCGCAACGGCGACCAGTGGCGCTGGATCAACCGCCCACTCGGCATCGACGACAGCTTCACCTTCGGCGATGCCTCGACGCTGCCCTATGAGCCCTTCGAATATATCACCCGCCAGGCCCAGGGCGATTTCTGCATCGTCGACCAGCGCGACAGCAATCTCTGGATGGATGCCGGCATGGTGACGACTCAGGCCGACTGGTCGCTCGATTTCGATATCGGCATGAACTTCATGGAATGGCACGGGCCGGTGCCGCTCGCCCACCAGATCGGCGTCTTCGACAGGGCGCTGAAATTCCTGCTGAACCTGCAGCAGGGCAAGCCGACGCGACGCTTCAACTGGACGATGACGATCAATCCGCGGCTCGACACCAGCCCGGAGAATTATCACAAATGGGGGCCCGACCGCACCACGGTGACGCCGGACAATGTCGGTGAGAAGGTGCATCTGCGTGTCGAATTGCAGAGCCTCTGGCGCCTGCCGCGCTCGAACGCCATCCTCTTCGTCATCCGCTGCTACCTGATGAACATGGAAGAGCTCGTCACCGTGCCGAAATGGGCGCGACGCTTTCCGCGCGTACTGAAGACGCTGCCGCCTGAGCTCATCGACTACAAGGGCCTCACCCGCTTCCGCGAGACGACGATCGACTGGCTTGCCAAATATGACGATGGGGCACCCACCAGCCCCGGCATCTATCCGGACTGACACGCAGGACAATACGATATAATCAAGAGGGGAATGCTTCATGACAAGAGTAGCCGTCATCGGTGCCGGTCCTTCCGGACTGGCGCAGCTGCGCGCCTTTCAATCGGCCGCCCAGAAGGGCGCCGAGATCCCGGAGATCGTCTGCTTCGAAAAGCAGTCGGACTGGGGCGGGCTCTGGAACTATACCTGGCGCACCGGGCTCGACGAATATGGCGAGCCGGTCCACGGCAGCATGTATCGTTACCTCTGGTCGAACGGCCCGAAGGAATGCCTCGAATTCGCCGATTATTCCTTCGAGGAGCATTTCGGCAAGCCGATCGCCTCCTATCCGCCGCGCGCCGTGCTCTGGGATTATATCAAGGGGCGCGTCGAGAAGGCGAACGTCCGCCACTGGGTGCGTTTCAGCACGCCGGTGCGCATGGTCCGCTTCGACGATCAGACGAAGAAGTTCACGGTGACGGCGCATAACCGCGTCGAGGACCGGATGTATGATGAGGAATTCGACTATGTGGTCGTGGCATCCGGTCACTTCTCGACGCCGAACGTGCCCTATTTCGAAGGCGTCAAAACCTTCAACGGCCGCGTGCTGCATGCCCACGACTTCCGCGACGCGCTTGAGTTCAAGGGCAAGAACATCCTGATCGTCGGCCGCAGCTATTCGGCCGAAGACATCGGCTCGCAATGCTGGAAATACGGCGCGAAATCGGTGACGACGAGCTATCGCTCGAAGCCGATGGGCTTCAAATGGCCGGAGAATTTCGAGGAGCGGCCGCTGCTGGTGAAGCTCGAAAACCGCACGGCGCATTTCCTCGACGGCTCGACGAAGGAGGTCGACGCCCTGATCCTCTGCACCGGATACCAGCACCACTTCCCCTTCCTGCCCGACGACCTCCGGCTGAAGACCGCCAATCGCCTCTGGGCCGACAGCCTCTACAAGGGGGTGATCTTCGACAAGAACCCACAGCTTTTCTATATCGGCATGCAGGATCAGTTCTACACCTTCAACATGTTCGACGTGCAGGCCTGGTGGGCGCGCGACGTGATGATGGGCCGCATCACGCTGCCGCCGGAAGAGGAGCTGAAGGCCAATTTCGACATGTGGCGCGCCCGCGAGGAGACGCTCGAAGATGCCGAGCAGATGATCTGGTATCAGGGCGACTATGTGAAAGAACTGCTTGCCGAAACCGATTATCCCAGCTTCGACATCGAGGGCACCAACCGGACCTTCATGGAGTGGGAACATCACAAGGCCCACAACATCATGGGCTTCCGCGACCATGCCTACCGGTCGCTGATGACCGGCAACATGTCGCCGACGCACCATACACCCTGGATCGAGGCACTCGACGATTCCATGGAGGAATATCTGCGCAACTGATGAGGCGGACCTGCATTGCCGGAGGAGGGTGTTCGTGCTCTCTTCCGGCATTGTGACGTGCGCCTTTTTAAATGAGACGACATAAATCCATCTGCAATTCTTCTTTTCGGATGTGGCCTTCATGGATTTTCAAACGAGCATTCTCGGGCGCATGAGCGGTTTTCTCTATCGCTGCCGCGCCGATGAAAACTACACGATGCTTGAGATGACCAACGGCATCGAGCGCATCTTCGGTTATCCGGCCGACGAGATCATCGGCAACCGTACGCGGACATTCACCTCGATCATGTACGAGGAAGACGTGCCTCTCATGGACGAGATCGTCGGACGGGCGCTGGAGAGGCGCACGGACTGGACGATGGAATACCGCATCCGTCACGCCATGGGCCATCTCATCTGGGTCACCGAGACCGGCGGCGGTATCTGGGACGAAAAGGGTGAGCTTCTCTATCTCGAAGGCAGCATCATCAACATCGAATCGCTCTATCAGCGAATCGATGACCAGACCGCCGACATGCGCGTCACCGCCTCGAAGACCAATGAGATCCTGCAATCGCTGCGTTACCTGAAGCTGCTCGCCGTCAATGCCGGCATCGAGGCCGCCCGCGCCGGCACGGCCGGATCGGGCTTTGCGGTGCTTGCCGCCGAGATGCGCACGCTTGCCAACTCCTCGGAAGAGGCCGCACGCGCCATTTCCAACGCACAACGCAAGGCGGAAGGCTGAGCTTTTCCCAGGCAGCGGAGACTTTGCGGCTCACGTTCAAAGCCGCATTATTAACCGTTCGGTGCCTCCGCAGATTGCAACGCTTTTCCAATGACTTGCGGTAATCCCGCGCTTGAAGAATCTCAAGTGATTGTGGGTGAAATTAAGCCTGCGTTAACTTTTTGTTAACCATAGCAGCGGTAGACATGGTCAACGATTTCTTCACATAGATGACCAAAGTGCTAACAGACGCTCGCTCTATCCGCATCAAGGGCCGCTCATTCCTCGCGGTCATGCTGTCTCCGGATCTTCCGATCGATGATTGGTTGATCAGGCTGGACGATCTGGCCGCGCGTTCGGCCGGCTTCTTCCTGGGACGGCCTGTCGTGCTCGATCTGACGGACCTGCAAATCGACCGGCCGCAGCTGAAGGATCTGATCGCCGAACTTGCCAAGCGCAATGTCAGCATCATGGGCATCGAGGGCGCCCGGCCTTCGATCCTCGGCTCCGGCATGCCGCCGGCACTCAAAGGCGGTCGTTCGGTTTCCGATATCGAGGTTCAGGCAAAGGAGCCCGCTGATCCGCCCGGCAAACCGGCGGCGGCGGAGAGCCGCCCGGCCATGCAATCGATCGTCATCAGGGAGCCGGTGCGCTCGGGGCAATCGGTGATCTTTCCGGAAGGCGATGTCACCGTCATCGGATCGGTCGCCTCGGGTGCCGAGGTCATCGCCGGCGGGTCCGTCCATATCTACGGCGCCTTGCGTGGCCGAGCCATGGCGGGTTCCATCGGAAACGCATCGGCGCGGATCTTTTGCCGCAAGCTCGAGGCCGAGCTGGTTGCAATCGACGGCATCTACAAAATGGCGGAAGACATGGCCCCCAATCTTCGCGGACAGGCTGTTCAGCTCTGGCTCGAAGACGACGCGATCATGGCAGAGAAACTGATCTGACGACAGCGCCGCGCGTCTCTTCGAGAGCCGCGAAGGACGCGTTAACACTTTGAATTACTGGGGCCACGGCAAAGGAGAGACAATGATGGGGAAAGTGATCGTCGTCACGTCAGGCAAGGGTGGGGTTGGCAAGACGACCTCGACCGCCGCATTGGGAGCGGCGCTGGCGCAACGCAATGAAAAAGTCGTCGTCGTCGATTTCGACGTCGGCTTACGCAATCTCGACCTCGTGATGGGCGCCGAACGCAGGGTCGTCTACGACCTGATCAATGTCATCCAGGGCGATGCCAAGCTTACCCAGGCGCTGATCCGCGACAAGCGGCTGGAAACGCTGTTCCTGCTGCCGGCCTCGCAGACGCGCGATAAGGACAATCTGACGGCCGAGGGTGTCGAGCGCGTCATCAACGACCTGAAGCGCTATTTCGACTGGATCATCTGCGACAGCCCCGCCGGGATCGAGCGCGGCGCAACGCTCGCCATGCGCCACGCCGACGTTGCCGTGGTCGTCACCAATCCCGAGGTCTCGTCGGTGCGCGATTCGGATCGCATCATCGGCCTGCTGGATGCCAAGACCGCCAAGGCCGAGCGCGGCGAGCGGATGGAAAAGCACCTGTTGCTGACCCGCTACGACGCCAACCGCGCCGAACGCGGCGACATGCTCAAGGTCGACGACGTCCTGGAGATCCTGTCCATCCCGCTGCTCGGCATCATACCCGAAAGCATGGATGTGCTGCGGGCATCCAATATTGGTGCGCCGGTCACGCTGGCAGACAGCCGCAGCGCGGCTGCCATGGCCTATTTCGACGCCGCTCGCCGGCTCGCCGGTGAAGTCGTGCCGATCGCCATCCCAGAGGAAAAGCGGAATATATTCGGCAAGATCTTTGGACGGAGGGCGGCATGAATATTTTCCGTCTTTTCAACAAGCAGAGAACCGCCCCGGCGGCCCGCGAACGGCTGCAGGTCCTTCTCGCCCATGAACGTTCCTCGGCGGGGTCGGACCTGGTCTCACTGCTGCGCGAGGAAATCCTTGCAGTGATCGCAAAGCATGTGCAGCTCGACCACGACAAGGTGCAGGTGACGATCGATCGCAACGAATACGTTTCAACGCTCGAAATCGACGTCGAAATCCCGCTGAATGCGGCCGTGCAGGCCGCTTGAAAGAGAGCGCTGCCTGTTGCGAAAACAGGCGGCGCTGACGATCAGGACTTCCTGGCTTTACGATTGGCGTAACGCAGGTCGCGTTCGGCCTTTCGGGCAGCTTCGTCGGCAATTACGCGAGCGATCCGGTCTTTGTCAGCCGCTTCGCGGGCGTCGGCATCGGCGCGTGCTGCGGCCTCGGCGGCAGCCTGACGTTCGGCCTCGGCCGCCTGAGCCCGCTCCAGCTCCTCGAGCTTGGCACGTTCTCGCTGAGCGCGACGTTCTTCCCTGGCCGCGGCAATGGCTTGACGCTCCGCCTGCTTTGCCAGCCTTGTCGGTTCGGCTGAATCCTTGGCGCTACGATACGCATTGAGGAGAGCTGCCTTGGCTTCGGCAGCGGCGCTGCGGCGATCGGAAAGCTCGTTGTTTCTGGCGTTTTTCAAATCTGTTTCCTGACTGTTGGATTTCGACCTTAGACCATGATGCCGAAAAGTATGCGGTTTTCGGACGACATCATGCTCTAACTCTTTAATCTAGAACAGGATTCAGAGTTTAGGCCGATCCGGCCTAAATCATCCTGTTCTAGGGCGCCGCGCGTCTTCAGACGCGCAAAGGACGCTGCAATACGTTGAACTGCCGCATCATTTTATCCTGAAATCGAATCCGATTTAAGGAATTATGCGGCAAGGTCAGATTTTCTTTTTCCGCTTCGCGGCAGGCGCAGTCGTCGCTGTCAAGCGATCCTGCAATTCCTTGGCCTCACGGGCCTCGCGTAACCGCAAGGTTTTTTCCTCGCGAGCCCGCACTGTCGAGTCGATCTCTTCGACCGCGCGGCTTCGCTCCAAGAACTGCGATTGCACGTTTCCGAAGGCAATCTCCGCCTGCTTGCGTGATTTGCTGTGTGTCTCTGTCATATTCATCCCGGATTTTATTACAAGCGCCACGCGTCTCTCAGAAGCGCAAAAGACGCTGTAACGCTTTGAATTCCTGCATAATTCCTTAAATCGATTCCGCGTTTAAGGAATTACGCAGCAGCCCGCTGGCCGACTCAGCAAAAAGGCCAGGCAACGTGCCTGACCTCAATAATATCATGCTTTCGACAGTGCCGGTACATCCGCGGTCAAAGGGAAGCAGATTTCAGTTTAAGCAGCTTGGAGATTGCAAGCGGACATTTTGCCCGACTTGTTATCGCGCTCAAGCTCGTAGCCGATCTTCTGGCCTTCGACGATTTCGCGCATGCCGGCGCGCTCGACGGCAGAGATGTGAACGAAGGCGTCAGCGCCGCCGTCATCAGGCTGAATGAAGCCGAAGCCCTTGGTGGAATTGAACCATTTAACTGTGCCAGTGGTCATAACAAACCCTTTCATAGCAATTGAACGACCGCGTGCGGAAGCACGACGGATGATGATCTCGATTTTGAAGAGGGAAGTTCGTCCAGGGCACGTTGCCAGCGTGCGATAACAAAAGTCAAACAAGCAATATCGACCACCGGGATATAATCATCAAAGCGGGATATGTCAACTTTTAGTTTTTTTGAGCCGCCGATTCGCCATCAGATTGCATCTCGTTGGTCGTGCCCGTCGGCGGCAATATCAACAGCCGATCGCCGTCTACCGACCTCCAAAGCAGGCATCACGAGCGCGGCCGCGTCTTCTGCGGGTCGTAATGCGAAAGCGGCACGATCGTCGCCGGCAGGCGCTTCTGGTGGCCGTCGAGCTTGCCGATTTCGACCTCGGTGCCGGGGCTTGCATGCATCACGTCGATGCGGGCGAGTGCAATCGTCTTGCCGAGGATCGGCGAGCGCGTGGCGCTGGTGATAACGCCCACTTGGGCGCGACCAATATGGATACAATCGCCATGGCCGACGGCCTCGTTGGCCTTGATGTCGAGGCCAACTAGCAAATGGCGCGGATGCTCCTTGCGCCGGATCAGCGCCTCGCGGCCGATGAAATCGTCCTGTTTGGATTTCAGCGGCACCGTGAAGCCGATCCCGGCCTCGAACGGGTCCGTCTGGTCGGTGAATTCGTGATGGGCGAAGATCAGGCCCGCCTCGATGCGGACCATGTCGAGCGCCTCCAGCCCCATCGGCTTCAACCCATGCGGCTGCCCGGCCTCCCAGACGGCGTCGAACACGGTCAGCGCATCCTTCGGATGGCAGAAGATCTCGTAGCCGAGCTCGCCGGTGTAACCGGTGCGCGAGACGACGATCGGGGTACCCTCGAAGCCGCCGATGCGGCCGACGGTGAAGCGGAACCATTCGAGCTCGCCGATATCAGGCTGGCGCGGCGCCGTCCAGATGATTTCCTTGAGGATATCGCGGCTCTTCGGACCCTGCAGGGCGATATTGTGCATCTGATCTGTCGAGGAGCGGACCCAGGCCTTGAAGCCCTTTTTCTCGGCCTGCTGGCGCAGCCATATGCCGCTGAAATCATCGCCGCCGATCCAGCGGAAGTTCTTGTCGCCAAGCCGTAAGAGGGTGCCGTCATCGATCATGCCACCGTTTTCGTAGCACATGGCGGAATAGACGACCTGGCCGGTCGACAGTTTGCGCACGTCGCGCGTTAGGCAATATTGCAGCAGTTCCTCGGCATCCGGCCCCGTCACCTCGAACTTCCGCAAGGGCGAGAGGTCGATGACGGCGGCGCGCTCTCGGCAGGCCCAATATTCCTCAACCGGCCCTTCGCTTGAAAAGCGGCTCGGCAGCCAGTAGCCGCGATATTCGGCGTAGTCCCGCGTCAAGGCGGAGAGGCGGGGATGGAAGGCGGTTTCGCGCGTCAGTTCGGCGTCGGCATCTGGGGTCATGCGATAGGCTACCGCTCGTGAGAATTTCTCTTTTCCGGAAAAGGTGCGGACGTGGATATCCGTCGGATCCCAGCCGTTCGCCGCATCGATATCGTCAGGGCAGGACGAGGAGACGCATACGAGATCGGTCAGCGCCCGCATCAGCACGTAATCGCCGGGACGCGACCAGGGCTCGTCGAGATAGAGCTGGTTATTGTGGTCGATATTGGTGTTGTAGAAATAGTTCAGCGCTTCCCAGCCCTTGCGGCCGGCAATGCCGTAGGGCGCCAACGCAGCGTTGAAATTATCCGTGCAGTTGACGTGGCCGGGGTAACCCATGTCGTCGTAATAGCGCGAATTGCAGGCGGTCGCGAAAGCGTCATGGCGCCCGACCGTATCCTGGACGATTTCGACCAGCGGCTCGAAGTCGCGGTCGAAGGCCTTGGAGGGGAGACCCGGTGTCGGATAGCTGCGGCCGAGCAGTGTGCGGGTGACGGTGGAATCAAGCGCAAGATCAAGGCCCTTGTCGACCTTGCGGGCGGCGAAGGCCTGGAAATCGGTGCACTGGCGCCCATAGACGTCGATGATCTGGATGAATTCGCCGGCGCGCACGAAATAGGCCGTGGCGGTCGCCGCCCGGATGCGGATATCCTCGACCGGATCGGCAACCGGCTCCGGTAGGGCGGCGGCATAGTCGCGGATCAGCTGGCTGCGCTTGATCCTGACCTCGATCGGCGTCGCCGTATCCTGTGCCTCCGGCGACATGGCGCTGGCGGGGGCCGCGACGATCAGCAGACCCTTCATGGCAATCGTGAAATCCGCCCGGCTGCCCGGCTTCGATCCCGCCCCGAAAATACTGAGCGCGCCGGCCGTTGCCAGATCGGCGCCGCGACGCTGAAGCGTTGCACGCGTGCGGGCAGCACTCTCGTCCTCTGCCTGAAGAATGGCCTTCAAACCCTCGGCTGAATTGCTGAAAGCCGTTCCGAGACCAGCCGCCAGGAAACGCCCTTTCTCGTCGAGGAAAGAGATCTCGCAGACCTGCCCGCCCTCGCTGTCGATGACGCTGACGCGGTCGCCCGGCTCGACGCGCATGACGACCGATCCGCCGCCCTTTGCCCGGTAGCGCTCGGTTCCTTCCGGCAGGGCGGGAATGCCGGGATAATGCACGAGGCTCGCAGTCGCCGGGCGCAGGCCGCTCATAGCAGGATGAAGTTCTCGCATGCTGCCCTCATGGGGATCGGGCATGCCCTCGGGCACGCCAACACAGGTTACAAAATAGGTGGAGAAAGTAAAGTGATGTTGACTAAAAAGAAAATATCTTCACTATGCATAAAGAGTTCAGACTCGGGAATCCGTCGGGAACACGGATCGCCAAAATCATCCGGGCGGACTTGAGACAGTGAGGGAGACACGTTCAGGGAGACGTACGAAAGATACGTCCGGAACAGATATAATGGGGAATTTCAACGATGACAGACGCTGTGGAGGCCGGGATTTCGTCCGGCACCGAAGGTAAGCTTATACGCGCCCTCGATTGGAAGGGCGCATTCTGGGTGGCTGCGGGCGTGCCGCCGCTCGTCCTATTCTCTATCGGCGGCATCGCAGGCACGACGGGCAAGCTCGCCTTCGTCGTCTGGATCATCTCGATGGTGATGGGTTTCCTGCAATCCTTCACCTATGCCGAAATCGCCGGCATGTTCGCCAACAAATCCGGCGGCGCCTCGGTCTATGGCGCCACCGCCTGGCTTCGTTATTCGAAATTCATCGCGCCGCTCTCCGTCTGGTGCAACTGGTTTGCCTGGTCGCCGGTGCTATCGCTCGGCTGCGCCATCGCCGCCGGATACATCCTCAACGCATTCTACCCGATTCCCGCGGCGGATTCGCAGATGGTCCTTGACTGGATCTCAGCGCATGCCGCTTCCATCACGGCCGACAGCCCCCGCGTCGCCGAATATATCGCGGCCCATGCCGGCACCACGCCGGATGACGCCGTCAAGGCATTGCTCGGCACCGACGGCGTCGCCGCCCTGACGCCGGCGATCCGCAGCTGGTCGCTTTTGAGCTTCAATATTCCCTTCCTTGCCACCGCCAATATCAACGCCACCTTCTTCATCGGCGGCATCCTGATGCTGATCATCTTCGCGATCCAGCATCGCGGCATTTCGGAAACGGCAAGCGTGCAGAAATGGCTGGCAATCATCGTGCTGGTGCCGCTGCTCATCATCGGCCTTTACCCGATCGTCAGCGGCCAGATCCTTGCCACCAACGTCACCGGCCTCGTGCCGCCGACAGCCGCCTATGCCGCGGCCGACGGCACCTGGAGCAACGGCGGCTGGACGCTTTTCCTCGGCGGCCTCTATATCGCCGCCTGGTCGACCTACGGCTTCGAGACGGCGGTCTGCTACACCCGCGAACTCAAGAACCCGAAGACCGACACCTTCAAGGCGATCTTCTATTCCGGCCTTGCCTGCTGCCTGTTCTTCTTCCTCGTGCCCTTCGCCTTCCAGGGTGTTCTCGGCCATGCAGGCATGCTGGCCCCCGGCATCGTCGACGGCACCGGCGTTGCCGAAGCGCTCGGCGGCCTGATCGGCGCCGGCAGGGTCATCACCCAGTTGCTCGTCGTACTGATGATCATGGCGCTCTTCCTCGCCATCATGACGGCGATGGCCGGCTCTTCGCGCACGCTCTACCAGGGCTCGAAGGATGGCTGGCTGCCGAAATACCTCGACCACGTCAACGAGAACGGCGCGCCGACCAGGGCGATGTGGACCGATTTCGCCTTCAATCTCTTCCTGCTGGCGATCGCCTCGGATGTCGGCGGCTATTTCTTCGTGCTCGCCGTCTCGAATGTCGGCTACATCATCTTCAACTTCCTGAACCTCAATTCCGGCTGGATCCACCGGATGGATTCCGGCCATATCGAACGTCCCTGGAAGGCGCCGACCTGGCTGATCGGCCTCAACACCGTGCTGGCCTTCGTCAACGCGCTGTTTCTCGGCGCCGGTGCCAAGGTCTGGGGTTATTCCAATGCGCTCTGGGTCGGCTTCATCTTCGCCGCCCTGATCCTGCCGGTCTTCGCCTATCGCCACTATGTGCGCGACGGCGGCAAATTCCCAGCCGGCGCGATGGAGGATCTCGGTCTCGTCGGCCAGGATCTCGGCGTCAAGAAAGCCGGCATCCTGCCCTATGTCGCACTCGCCGGCGGCCTGGCGATCGTCCTGATCGCCAACGTGATCTTCCAGCTTCCGGCCTAAAATCGCCTCCCAAGCAGAAAGGCCGAAAAGCCGCCATGGAAACATGGCGGCTTTTTCATTGGCGGTTGCAGACCGGGCGAGACGACTCATCCGATTGCAGACAGAAGGCTCAGCGGCCGCCCTCGATCTTGCGGTGGCGCTGGTTGATGCCGCCTTTGCCGTAGGGATAGTCGAAAGGCTGGGGCGCACTCACCTCGTTCAACCGCGCCATGTCGTCGTCGGAGAGTTTGAGCTTCATGGCGCCCAAATTGTCGGCGAGCTGTTCCGGCGTGCGGGCGCCGAGGATCACCGACGTGATTGCCGGCTGCGCCGCCGTCCAGGCGAGCGCCACCTGCGCCATGCTGACGCCATGCGCCTTGGCGATCTCCTCAACGACAGCGATGATTGCCCAGGTTCTCTCCAGCGCATTGCGTGGCGCATAGGATTCGCCGCCGCGATTGGGGTTTTCGCCGAGGCGGGTGGCACCCGTCGGCATCTCGTCGCGCTTGTACTTGCCGGTCAGCCAGCCGCCGCCGAGCGGCGACCACGGCAAAAGACCCATGCCGGCATCCTGGCAGGCAGCGACAATCTCGAGCTCGATGTCGCGCACCAGCAGGTTATATTGCGGCTGCAGCGTCACCGGGCGGGTATAGCCGCGCGCCTTGGCGATCTCCGAGGCCTTGGCGATGTGCCAGCCGACATAGTTGGAGAAGCCGTAATAGCCGATCTTGCCGGAGGAAACCGCATCGTCGAGGAAACGCAGCGTCTCCTCGATCGGCGTCAGCGCGTCCCAGGCATGCATCTGGTAAAGGTCGATCTGCTCGAGGCCGAGGCGGCGGAGCGAATCGTCGAGAGCCTGGCCAAGATGCCGGCGCGACAGGCCGATATCGTTGGGGCCGTTGCCCATCGGAAAGCGCCCCTTGGTGGCGACGATCGCCTGGCGGGCCTCGGTCGGGCGCGCCTTCAGCCAGCGTCCGATGATCTCTTCCGACTTGCCGGCGCTATAGACATCGGCGGTATCGATGAAATTGCCGCCCCAGGCGAAATAATCGTCGAGCAGCTTGTGCGAGGCGGCCTCATCGGCCTCCGCGCCGAAGGTCATGGTGCCGAGGCAATAGGCGGTGACGACGGTCCCGCTGGGACCGAGCTTGCGATAATCCATTTCTTCCTCCTCATGCGGATACCCGCAGCCGACGTGCAAACGTCGGGGTAGAAGCCGGGGCTCCTGCAATCAATGACAATGACAATATTGTGCTTGAGGCGGCCGCTTGCCGCCGGATGACGTATAGCGCCCCGGGCTGGGAGCACAGGGGCTGGGGTGAGCATAACCAATCCCGCCCGCGCGACAAGTGAGAAAAAAATATTCCTGCCTGCCGTCGCGGCCGGTGACGATCACGGATTTTACCAAAACGAGCCGGCGATCCGATCGGCAGCGGCGGCGCCGGTCTCGTAGGCGCCGTGCGCCGTCGAATAACGCGACTTCGAACAAGCTTCGCCGGCAAAGAAGATCCGCTCGTCATGCGGTGCGGCGAGACGGCCGCGTTGATCGGAGGCGCCGGGCTCGGCGTAGGAATAGGAGCCGCCGATATGGGGCATTGCTGCCCAGGCCGACATTGCGGCGACTGATAGCTCCTTGCGGATGTCCGCGCCAAAATGTGCCGCCAGTTCATCTCCAGCGAAGGAGAAGGCAGCCTCTCTGCCTTGCCCCTCCAGATCATGCGCAAGGTCGCCGGCAAAATAAGCCTCGACGACGGGAGCGCCGAACGGCCGGAGCTGATAGGTGCCGGTCGCGCCGCGACGGGTACAGCCGAGCATATGCGTGTCCGCCGGCAGCGCCTCCTGATTTGCGAGCCTCAGGAACAGCTTGTCGGCGAGCCCGAGCGGTAGACGGGCCGCGGCCTCGATCTTGTCAGGCAAAGGCGGGTCGAAGGCGATCTTGCCGGCGGCAAGCACATTCGTCGAAACGGTCACCAGCACCGCGCGGGCATTGAGCACACCCTGGTTCGTCTCGACGCCCATACGGCCGGCATGACGATGGTCGATGCGGGTGACCTCGGTGCCGAGCCTTGCCCGAACCGGCTTGCCGTAAAGCGAGACCAGCGTTCCATAGCCCTCGCGCACCCGCCAGTCAGGGCCAGGGCCGGGATCGTATCTGTTGTAATCGACAACCGACGACCGCTCCAGTTCGGCGCCGGTGATATAGGTGCCGACCGCCCGGATCTGGCCGTTCCAGGGATTGCCGGGCTCGAGCATATCGGCCATGGCTGCGTCATTCCCCCCGTGGCTGCACGCGCCTCCGCATCCTCCCGCTGAAGCCGCCGTCCGCCATCATTCCAGGGTGCCGGCGTGCGGTCGACGGTCAGTCCAACCTCGCCGGCGATTGCAGTCCAGGCATTGGTCCGCGCACCATGCAGCCAGCCGCAGCCGAGATCGAGCGCGATATCGGCGTCAGGCAGCCCGACCGTCCAGGCGCGCCCGCCGAGACGGTCGCCGGCTTCAAGCAGGAGGATGGAAAGACCCGGGCGGATTGCCTGCAGGCGGCGGGCGGCGGCAATGCCGGCGGCACCGGCGCCGATGATGACGACATCCTCGTCGGCACCTTTTTTGTCACCAGGCATGCATTCTCCTTCGGTCGCTCGCCGCCTATTCGCCTACCCGAGGGGTCCTGGGATCTAACAGCTAAGCTCCCCATCCATGGAACGCAAGGGACGGCCGGACGGCCGTTCCCGCCCGATCACGTTCGATTGTAAAATGCACCCGCAGCCTGTCTCGTATGAATATCCGCCTTAGCAGCGATCCGCCGGCGATCTGACAGACTGTTGCAATGTTGAGCCGCTTCATAGGTGGGATCAGAACATCAATGTGAAGGTCCAATGCCACGTCTCGATCGACGACGCTTTCTCCTCGCCTGGCTTCGCGCGCCTCTGCGCATCGCCTCGATCACGCCGTCAGGCCCTCGCCTTGCGGGCCTGATGACCAAGGAAATTTCTGCGTTGACCGGGCCGGTTCTCGAGCTCGGCCCGGGCACCGGTGTTTTCACCGCGGCCCTTTTGGAACGCGGCATTGCCGAGCGCGATCTGACGCTGGTCGAATACGAGCGGGATTTCGCCACGCTGCTTCAAGGCCGCTTTCCCGATGCCAGGGTGCTGCGGGTGGACGTGCGGCAGATGTGGAAGACGGCGCTTTCCGGAAGCTTCTTCGGCGGCGTCGTCAGCGGGCTTCCGCTTCTTGCCATGCGGCCGGAGGACGTGCGGGCGCTCCTCGAGGGCTGCTTTTCCAACCTCAGGCCATACGGTGCCTTCTATCAGTTCACCTACGGGCCGAAATGCCCGGTGCCCGTCGAAATCCTCGACTCCCTCGGCCTTGTCTCCACGAGGATCGGCTGGACGTTGCGCAATCTCCCGCCGGCCGCGGTCTACCGGATCAGCCGCAGATACCAGCCAATGATATTGATCGAGCAGCGCTGCGCATGATGACGGATACTATCCTTTGCTATGAGGCGGCGATCCTGCATTCGATGCGCAACAGGCATCGCAGACTTGCTCGATGGTGATATGGTTTCCACCTATGGACCGAGGCCCCGATAGGAATGTGAGATGCGCATATTACTGATCGAGGATGAACCTCAAATGGCCGTGGCGCTCCGGGGGGCGCTCACTAGGCACGACATGGTGATGGATCACGTTTCGACCCTGTGCGACGCCGAGCTGGTGATCGGCGACGGCGCCTACGACGCCGTCCTCCTGGATCGGCAACTGCCCGACGGCGACGGCCTCGAACTCATTCCGAAGATCCGCAAGAAGGGGCTGACGCTGCCGATCATCGTCATCACCGCCAAGGGAGAGGTTCCAGACAGGATCACCGGGCTTGAGACCGGCGCCGACGATTACCTTGCCAAGCCCTTCGTCTTCGACGAACTTCTGGCGCGGCTGCGCGCCGTGATGCGCCGCTCCGAAACCTTGCGCCCGGCGCTGATCTCGATCGGCCGTCTTTCGTTCGATCCGACCTATTGCGACATCATCGTCTCCGGCCTGCGTTTGGAAATGCCGCGCCGGGAGGCGTTGGTGCTCGAATGCCTCATGCGCCGTGCCGGTCGCATGGTGCCGAGACCCGCCTTGATGGAAGCGGTCTTCGGCTTCGACGACGAGATCCAGTCGAACGCGCTCGATTCCCACATATCGCGGTTGCGGCGCAAGCTGGCAGCATCGCAAGCAGGCGTGGTCATCAACGTTATCCGGGGCGTGGGTTATCTCCTGCGTGAAGCATCATGAGCAAACGATGCTCCTATTCGCTGCGCAAGCGCCTGTTCTGGCGGCTTCTTGCCGTGCAATCGGTCGTGCTCATCCTGGTGATGATCGTGCTGATTTCGGTTGGCAAGTTATCCGAATTCAGCTCGACGGAGGGCACGATCGAGATCCTGCGCCAGGCCGTCTTCCGCCAGCCCACCGGAGAGTTGAGCCTGAGGGAGACCGAGGATCTGCGACAGCTGCGCAAAGACGCGCCCGATCTCTGGTACACTATTCGCGACATGCAGGGACATGTTTTGACCGAGGGCCGGATTCCGGAAGAATATGCCGCAATCGGCAACACGCTCGATCATGTCGGCCAGGCCAAGTTCGGCTCGAACCTCGGCGACCACGACCGTCCGGCTGCCCGGATGAAGTGGATTGCGACGGATTGGGGGCAGGTGCAGTTTCTCACGGGCACCGACGGCCCCAACTCCTCCACCTTCATCCTGCTCAAGCTCTCGCTGGTCCTTGTAAAAATTGTTATTCCCATCGTCGCGGTGATGGCGTTGGGTGCGTTGATCGCGACGCCGCTCGTCGTGCGAAGGTCGCTGGTCGGGATCGACCAGGCCGCGCTCCAGGCCGATACGATCGATATCGACCAGCGTGGCGGCCGGCTGTCGGAAAACGATATTCCCGAAGAGATCGCGCCGCTGGTGCACGCCGTCAACCGCGCGCTCGGCCGTCTCGACGAGGGTTATGAGCGGCAGGAGCGGTTTCTGACCGATGCCGCCCATGAGCTGCGCACGCCGATCGCCATTCTGAACACGAGAATTGGATCGCTACCGCACAGTTCGATCAAGACCGACCTCTTGGAAGACGCCGCAAGGCTCGCCGTTCTCACCGAGCAGATGCTCGATCTTCAGCGACTGAAACAGGGCAAGGTCCAATTCTGCAAGGTCGATCTTGGCCAGCTGGCGAGGAAGGTCATCATCGAGATGGCGCCGCTTGCCTTTGCCGCCGGTTATACGGTGCAGTTCGATGTCGACGGCGCCGGCGAGATCGAAGGCGATCCTCTGGCGCTACAGCGCGCCCTGATGAACATCCTGCAGAACGCAATCAACCACGGCGGCAGGAAAGGCACCATCTCACTGACGTCAGGCTGCAACTGGATCGAGGTCAGCGACGAGGGACCGGGCATCCCCGCCGATGTCCGGGATCGGATATTCGAGCCGTTCTTCAAGCGCCATCACGACGGACGCGGTGCCGGCCTCGGCCTCAATCTCGTTCGCGACATCCTGCGTTTGCACGGCGGCGAGGTGACGATAGACAACCGCAATCCCGGCGCGGTCTGCCGGCTGAGCTTCCCGCCGGAGAGGGCAGCAGGTGGGGATACTCCACAGCGCCTGCCGCGAGTGATGGATTCAATCGCGTCTCCGTGACATATAGATTCGATGAGCGTGCACAGAGATTCGCAACTCGACATGTTTGCCAAGGCATCGCCCGCGACGGCCAAGGCACGCGGTCCATTGCACCGGCGGCCATCGCAGCCGGTCGTTCACTCCGATGAAGACATGGTGCGGGCGCTCGAAGAGAGCGGCAACTATCGCATCTTGAGAAAGCTGGCCGCCCGGCCTATTGCGTCAGTCAGACAGCCCGGGTTTTCGCGGCTCGGCGTCATTCTCGATACGGAGACCACAGGTCTTAGCCACCGCAGCGACGAGATTATCGAAATCGGCGCCGTCGCTTTTACCTTCGACGACGACGGCGCGATCGGCGATATCGTCGGCGTTTACGGCGGCCTGCAACAGCCGTCCCGGCCGATCCCGCCCGAGATCACCCGGCTGACTGGTATCACGGATGCGATGGTCGAAGGACAGCTCATCGATATCCAATCGCTGCGCAGTCTGATCGAGCCGGCGGATCTGATCATTGCCCACAATGCCGGTTTCGACCGGCCGTTCTGCGAGGCCTTTTCCAAGATTTTCAGCGGCAAAGCCTGGGCATGCTCCGTTTCGGAGGTCGATTGGAGCGCCCGCGGCTTCGAGGGTACGAAACTCGGCTACCTCGTCGGTCAGGCCGGATATTTTCACGAAGGCCATCGCGCTGTGGACGACTGCCACGCGCTCCTGGAAATCCTCGATCGAGAGCAGCGCGACGGTGAAAGCCCGTTCACCGAGCTTTACCGCGCCAGCCAGCGCTCGCGCATCCGTATCTTTGCCGAACACAGCCCGTTCGAGATGAAGGATCATCTGAAGGCGAGGGGTTATCGCTGGTCGGACGGCAGCGACGGCCGCCTGAAGTCCTGGTGGATCGAAGTCGGCGAGGAGGATCTCGACGACGAACTCTCCTATCTGCGATCGGATATTTACCGATGGGCCGAGGCGGAGCCGCCGATCGTGCGGCTGACGGCCTTCGATCGTTTCAAATCCTGATTGGCTACTAGATACGGCGACCCATGCAGGGGCCGCATAGGTGCAGTGATGCATTGGCGCTGCAATAATCAGATGTCCCATACTATATACAGTTCGTCGAAGCGAACGAAGCGCCAAGGACTGGCAGCTAAGCTTCGAAAGCCCACGAAAGGGGATCATCATGAACGTAGCACGCTCTTTCAATAACTGGCGCAAGTACCGTCAGACGGTCGCTGAACTGGGTCGTATGTCCGCACGCGAACTGGACGACCTCGGCATCGGCCGCAGCGAAATCCGCAACGTCGCCCGCGCAGCCATCGCCCGCTAACGGCAGCTTAGACCAAGCATCTTCGAGACTTGCCCAGCGCCTGCTTCCTCCCGAGCGGGCGCTTTGCTTTTGTGCTTCCGGCAAATGGATCCAGGGTGATTAAGCTTCCCGCTTTTCGCATAACGCATAGCTGCCCTGCAAAGAAATGCCTACCAACTGAGCAAGAAATAAGTATGATTATTTCTATCGAAGCGATGCACCTCCTCCCGCGTCCCTTCGATGTACAGGCGTCCCATCCTCCTCCCAGGGCCGTCTGTGGAATGACAGCACTCCTCCTCCCAGCTGTCGTTCGGTTTTTTTCGAAAGCCTGCCGCACCTCCTCCCGCGGCAGGCTTTTTCGTTTTGGCCCCAGAAAATGCCGGACCGCGCCGAAGCGTCCGCTTGCGATCATCGCTTGATGATGGCGTCATCATCTCCGGAAACTCTCCTATCTATTCCCGAATTCGCTTCGTGCTCTTGCGGGCCTTTACGGCTCCTCAAGCGCGCACGGACAAACATGTTGACTCCAAACTTGTCGTACAACTATGTAACCGGATGGATACCGCCGCAGCGGAACAGGCCGGGCAAGACCGGCTCCCGCAATAGCGACGACCCTTGGCGACAATGAAGCGGAAGGAAAATTGACATGCAGATCGACGTGAGGCACGCCTCCCATCCCGAGGCCGTGCGTGATTTCGACACGGAGACGCTGCGGCGTCATTTTCTGGTGGAAACCGTCTTCGCGAGCGGCGAGATCCGGCTCACATATTCGCATTACGACCGGATGGTCATCGGCGGCGCGACGCCGCTCGGCCCGGGGCTGACGCTGACGGCGCCGACGGCGATCGGACAGGAAACCTTCCTTGCCGAGCGTGAACTCGGCGCCCTGAACATCGGCGGTGCCGGCCGCATCATCGTCGACGGCACGAACTACGATCTTGCCAAATATGATTGCCTCTATGCCGGCAAGGGCGCCAAGGACATCCGGTTCGAGAGCGCGGATGCGGCCAATCCGGCAAAGTTCTATCTGGTCTCGACGCCGGCGCATCAAACGCACCCGACCGTATTGCTCACCCGCGAAAAGGCTCGTCACCTGACGCCGGGCGAAGCCGCGACGGCCAACAAGCGGTCGATCTACCAGTTCATCCATCCGGATGTCTGCCAGTCCTGCCAACTCACGCTCGGCTTCACCATGATCGAGCCGGGCAGCGTCTGGAACACAATGCCTGCCCATACGCATGACCGCCGCATGGAAGCCTATCTCTATTTCGATCTCGAAGCCGAGCAGCGCGTCTTCCACTTCATGGGCGAGCCGCAGCAGACCCGGCATATGCTTGTCGCCAACGAACAAGCGGTCATCTCGCCGCCTTGGTCGATCCATTCGGGCGCCGGCACCAAGAATTACAGCTTCATCTGGGCGATGGCCGGCGACAATAAGAGCTTCACCGACATGGACCATATCGCCATTGCGGATCTGAGGTGAGCACCGTGGCAAATCCCTTCGACCTTTCCGGCCGAACTGCCGTCGTCACCGGCGCCAATACCGGTATCGGCCAGGCGATCGCGGCCGCACTCGCTGAGGCCGGTGCATCGATCGTCGGTGTCGGGCGTTCCTCGATGGATGAAACCGAGGCGCTGGTGAAGGAGGCGGGCAGCCGCTTCCATGTCGTCAAGGCCGATCTCGCCAGCATCGAACCGGTCAAGGGGATCGTCACTGAGACCATCCAGACCTTCGGCGGCCTCGACATCCTCGTCAACAATGCCGGCATCATCCGCCGCGCCGATGCGCTCGACTTCACCGAGGAAGACTGGGACGCGGTGATCGACGTCAATCTGAAGACCGCCTTCTTCCTGTCGCAGGCGGCCGGCCGCCATATGGTCGACAAGGGCAGGGGCAAGATCATCAACATCGCCTCGCTGCTCTCCTTCCAGGGCGGCATCCGCATTCCGTCTTATACCGCCTCGAAAAGTGGCCTCGCCGGACTGACCAAGCTGCTGGCCTGCGAATGGGCCGGCAAGGGCGTCAACGTCAACGCCATCGCCCCCGGCTATTTCGTCACCAACAACACGACGGCGCTGCGTGAGGATCCGGACCGCAACGCCGCCATCCTCGCCCGCATCCCGGCCGGGCGCTGGGGAACGCCGTCCGAACTCGGCGGTGCCGCCGTCTTCCTGGCATCGTCGGCGTCCGACTACGTGCACGGAACGGTGCTGCCCGTCGATGGCGGTTGGCTGGCGCGCTGATCGGTTTCGGCGCAGCCGCCCCGACACCAGGATCGAAACAGGATGACGGACAAGGACAACGCGGTCTTCAACACCTTTCAGCAGGCGCCGAACCTGCGCAGCAATCTTGCCGACATGTTGACGGCGCGAATCGAGTCCGGCGACCTGAAGCCCGGCCAGCGCCTGCCGACCGAACAGGCGATCATGGCGACGACCGGCGTCAGCCGGACGATCGTGCGCGAGGCGCTCGCCGCCCTGCGCGCGAAGGGTTTGATCACCACCCGCCAGGGACTGGGCGCGTTCGTCTCCAACGATCCGACGCCAAGATCCTTCTCCATCATTCCGAACGACCTGCAGTCGATCGACGAGGTCCTGCGTGTGCTGGAGCTGCGCATGGGGGTCGAATATGAAGCTGCCGGTCTTGCCGCCTTGCGGCGCACGCAGGAGGATATCGACCGCATGCAGGACCGTCTCGACGCCCTCGACAAGGCGCTCGAGGAGGGCGGATATGGCGCGCAAGAGGATTACGCGTTCCACAGATCCATTCTGGTCGCGACACAAAACTCCTATTACGGCCGCCTCTTCGACACGTTCGGCAACATCATGGTGCCGCGGCAATGGGCGCGCTTGGACAAGATGACTTCAGCCGAGCGCAAGCGCCATGCGGCGCGCATGCGCCGGGAGCACCATGCCATATTCACGGCGATCCGCGACGGCGAAGAAGCCGCTGCCCGCCGCGCCATCCGAACCCACCTGTCGAAGAGCGCCGCGCGCTTCGAAGAGCTGCGCGACGCCACTGCATAGACAGCGCCTCGTCCTGAACTGTTACGCCTCAGATTTCGGCGTCATCAGCCGCCGCCAGGCGGCGTGATCCGTCTGCAGATCGACGGAAGCGTGAACCTCCGGCAGAAGCGGTTTGCGTTTGCGCCGGCCGAAGCGCCGTTTGAAGCCGAGGATATTTTCGACGAAGCTCCTGGTGTAGAGCCCGGGGCCGCTTGAATAGATGCGCCATCCGCCGTCGACCGCGATCTCTCCCGCCTTGACGCGCTCCCATTCGGCCGCTGCCTGATAACGATCATGGAAAGCCGCGTCGCTGCTGCTGAAATAGGTGTTGCGCTGGCGCAGCGATGCATGCGGCAGCGCCGTGGTGACAGAAATCGGATTGACGACGGCGATCGCCTGCCAGAGTTCGTCCGCCTCGGCATCGAGTGCCAGCGTTTCGCAGTAGCGCAGATGCGCATGCACATACATCAGCCCGATCTCGCGGCCGAAGAAGGAGGAGGATTCGGCGCGGCGAAACAGCGTCTCAGGCCCGCCGGCATAGGTCGCCGGTCTTTCCATCAGCCGCACGCCGTCGGGAAAAAGCAGATGCTCTTTAATCAGCTTCATATGATCGCGTCTTTGCGCCGGCGTGAAGAGGCCGCCGAGCATTGCCTGCGTCATCGAGATCAGCGAGAAATGCAGGCCGGTGCGCCGGTCGCTCGGATGCAGCAGCAATTCGACGCCGTCATGGCTGGGATCGAAGATGCCATAGCCGGCAACGACGCCGTCGCGCACGAGATGGCGGTTGAAATCCCGGCGCATCGCCGTTGCGATCTTCCTCAAACCCTTGGCCTTGTCGCCGTGGCCGAGGCGGCGCAAGATCGCCGAATAACGGACGATCTGCTCATAGAGCAGGGCAACGGTCCAACTGCTGACCATCCAGTCGCGCAGATGCGGATCGGCCGGCTGCAGGGAATCGTTCCAGTCTCCCTCGCCATAGCGGATCAGATGCGTACCCGGGATGAAAGCTTCACGAACGGTATCAAGCAGCTTCTCGACATGGATCGCAATGGTGTCGAACTCCGGCGCCCGGGCCATCGTCTTTTCGTCACGCCAGGAGACCTTCTCGTCGAGGATGGCGAGATCGCCGGTCGCTTCGATATAGTCGCAGAGCGCCTTCAGCGGCCAAACGACGATGTCGCCGTGACTATCGCCCGCCCGGATGTTGGCATAGGGCTCCAGCATGAACCATTGCGGCCAGTCGCCCTTTTCCAGGTATTGTTCGCTGAAGACGGTTTTCAGCACCTCCTTGGATTCCCGGTCATGCTCATAGGCGAGCAGGAATTCGATCGGCCCTTGGCATGCGTCGCGTGTGCCCCAGGCCGCACCGGTATATTGCTCGAGACCGTGCGGTACGCTCAGATGCACGATCGCATCATGCGCGAGCCAGGGCAGCAGCGTCGTCTGCGCGGCAAGGTCCGGCGACGTGCTGCCGATCGTCAAGCCGTGCACGGTGTTCCGCCAGAACTTTGATGCGGGTGCAAGCATGGCTTCATCGGTGATGCCGGCCTCATAACGTTGCGCCAACCGTTCGGCTTCCGCCGCATCGGTCATCGAGCCGACGACGGCGAAAGAGAGCGCTTGTATCGCCCGGGATCGGAGCGCCACGAAGGCGCCGTTGCGCGTTACCCCGTCGCTATAGAGCAGTTCGTCGCCACCGATCTCCTCGATCGCATCGGGCGTCGAACTCACCAGCCAGTAGCCGGCATCGGGATAACGCTCGCCCCAGAGCCAGGCCGGGTCCGGCCGGAAAAGGATGCGTTTGCCTGACGTATCGAATTCGATCTGCCCGCCCGCATCATATTCGCGCTCCCCGAGCACGACATGACCGAACACCAGGAAGCGGCACGGCTTGCCCTCGACGGACACGGTCCACTGCATCGCCGCGTCCTCGCCGGAGGCGACCGCCGACACGATGATCGTGCGTTCCGTGCAACGATAGATCCAGCGGCAATCGCTGAGCCCCATTTCGAAAGCCGAGGGCACCGCCAGTAGCTGCCAGCCGGCGCCGATATCCGCCATGATGCGCAGCCCGCTGGCGCGCGTCAGATTGTAGGGGTCGCGGGAGACGGAAAAGAGCTTGTGAAAGGACGTATTGCCGATCGTCAGCTGCGCGGCGAAAATGCCCTGCATCCAGCAGGTCGCGGCGAGCGTCGCATCGTCGAGCAGCATATTCTCACCGCTTCTGACGATCGCCCCGTGACGGCGCGCCACGATGAGCTCCTTGTCGCGCAGGACCACATGACGGTTCAAAACGCCGTCCGACACGAAAAACGAAAGAAGCTTTCCGTCGACCCGCTCTTCCAGGCTCCGCTCCGGATAGAGCTTGCCGATCGCCTTTTTATCCAGCGCCTCGGCCTTCAGCAAAGCAGCATCCTGAAGCAGGCTGCGGACCGGCGTGGCCTCCTCGATATCGGCGACCGCACTGTCTGTCGCCGCGAGCTCGTCAAGCCGTGAAAGATCGGCATCGCTCGACGCCTCGGGATGATCGGCGGCGAACACGGCAAAGAAGGTCACGGTCGCGCCGGTCGCCGGCACGGAGAGCGATTTCGACTGGATGGCAGGACATGCCGTCTCTTGCTGGCGCCGTTTGCTCGGCAGGCTGGTGCCGAAGGGGCCGACCAACAGGTCGTCGAGACGGTCGCTCGCCTGCACCAGCTGGATCGCATCGGTGGCATAGGCAGCCGCCCCATCGAGGCAGCCCTGCACGAGCCACGGGTTGCGGGCGCCCGACTGCTTGAGATTTTGCCGGTTCATCACGACAGGGCCGAATGTCTGGTGACCGGCGATATGATGATCGACATATTGCGAGGCATAGGCTTCGCTGTTCATCAGGAAGCCGCGATCGCCGAGACCGACGTCCTGGATCAGCACCAGATCGACCGGCAGCGCGCCATCCTTCAGATGCCGGATAGAGGCACGCCAGAACCAGGCCGTTTCGGTGGGATGAAGCTCGAGGCGGACGTTGTAGCCGATATCGCCCGTTTTGCCGCTCCAGGAGAGGCTCGTCGCATCGTGCCCGAAGCTGCCATTAGCGCGTGGCCCGACAAGCTCCACCACCTCGGGCGCGGCCCCGCCGATGCGCAGATAAAGGCGACCGACGCCGCCGGCGAGCGGCGAGCCCTGTATCTGGTTGATCTGCACCGATCCCTTGTCGTCGGCATATTCGATGGCAAACAGCGTGCCGTTCGGCAGGGCCGATATCGACAGGCCGGAACCGTTGCTGATCGCAAAGAGGCCAAGCTCGTCGCGTCGGGGCATTTGAAAACTGCGCGTAAGGTCCGTGGCCATTGAGATCTCGTCGATTGGCTTCAGAAGGGAACTGGAGGATGACGCAAAATGGTTGAGGGAAATCTTACCACTATCGCCGGTTCTCGATTAGGTCCTTGAAAGACAGGCCAGCCGATATCACTTGATGTTTCAATTCGAAAGTTGCACCGAGAGGTCATTGCCAAGGCGTCAAAGGAACTGAGGTCGACGGTGACGATGATGCCGTCAGGTTGCTCAATGGCGCCATAAGGCGGGAACGGAGTTCCCTATCGTTTAAGTTCAAGGCAAACTGGGACGGCAAAGCGCTGATTCCGTCTGTGTGTGCTTCTTGACGCAACTCGCAACTCCCATTCAACGAGGTGACTATTGACGCAGTTCTTCGAAACCACCCAAGGGATCATGACAATCGGAGCGTTCATCGGCGCTGGCGGTTTAGCCGCTGGCTCCTTGCTTCCCATCGCCATCCGGCTTGCGAAGTCTGGGATCAACCGGCGCCCGAAAGCCGAGGTTAGAAACCTAGCGATGCTGACGGTGCTGGCCCTGGACGATTTTGTCGGAGCCAGCTATGCGGCCGTTCACGACATGCCCGAATTCAATCCTATGGATGAAGGCGAATTCGCGTTTCACGTTCGCGATCCAACCCTTGCACTTCCGCAGGACGCGAACTGGGGGCTTTTTAGTACCGAGCTTTCAGAAGAAATTTTGTGGTTGTCGAACCGAGTGAAGACCCTTTCTTATGCGTTGGATAGTCTCGACCTTTCCAGGCCCGGATACGATGGCTTCTTCGAGCGACGCCAAGAAGGTTATGCTGGTCTGGCGGCTGAAGCGATGGACATTATTGAGCGTATGCTTGAAGAGTTTGACCTCACCCTGCCTGCCAAGCCGGAATATTATCGCCAGCGGGAAGGTTTCGTTTCAGCTGTCCAAAAGGCTGGAGAAAACAACTCGCGGCGCTCAAAGGCGCGCGCTCTCGCGCACCCGGGTGGGTCAAATGTGCTGCAACTGTTCCCAAAGGCGAACGACGACGCCGAGTAAAATCAAACGAAATCGTCGAACCTGATCAAAGGCGTCGCGTCCTCACGTATGGCCTCTCCACGATTGGATGGCTCGTTTCTCTGTGGCCTAGTCCGGCGCCAGATCGACGCCTTCTAAAGAGTTCAAGATCCAGGTCGCGGTAGCAGCGTTCAAGATGCTATCGGACTACTTCGGCTGGATGATCCGCTGTTGCATAGCTGCATTGCACAAAAAATGTTTTCCAACCGATCAAAAAAGGGGCATGGTGATCACAGCTGATGCAACACGACGGCTTTCCTCCCAGTTCCGTCGTTTCAGCTGTTCCCCTCTGGAGGTTTATACCTTCACAATTAATGGGCCACGGTTCTCCGTCGGCCCTCTTTTTTTGTCCGCGAAGATCACGCGTTGCTGCCGCCGGGTTTGATCGACCGGCATCCAATCCCCAGGCGCTGGCCTCGGTCCTATAACCGCAATTCAGTCATTAAATAGAATTGTTTGAGATCGGAGTGAATATGCGAGCTACGTCGCGACATAATAGCTTTAAGATGTCGACAATCGTTTGCAAGCCTGTCGCACCGTGTCCGAGTGATATCTGGACTTTTACGGCACCGGGCCGAAATAGCTAAATATGTTGATTGAGAGCAGATCCTAGCTTTTGCCAGGCCCGGAGCGTGGCAAAAGCTGGGATCGGATATTGCGGCATTCCAGGCGTTCGCTTGCGATCGGGATGCAGACGTCCGCTTCAGCGCGGAGACGGAACTTCGCCGCCGTGGCAACGCGGACGTAAAAGTGGCTGACGAAGCCGAGCAGGGAACACTGCTTTAGGAGTTCTTCGGCTCCTGCAGGGGAAGGGACACAGCGGTGAGGGTTTGATGGCAGAACGAATGTCTGAACGCGCCAAAGGTGACATCGACGCTATTTTGGAACGGCTCTATCGGGTTTCCCCGGAGCTGGATAGAATTGCCACCGATTGCGAGAAAGCTTTGCGGCTCAATGCTGAAGCAAGAGGCGATTACATTTCGCCACGAACCATGCAGGCGTTTGCCGAAATGCGCGATGCCGTAAGCGCGCTGTACGGCTCGGCGCAGAATGCGATGAAGGAAGCCGACAGATTCTTTAAGCCGAAATCATAGGTTAGATTCGCTGCGAATGCGCGATATTTTCCCAAGATGAACTTGTCGCATGAACCCGTTAGGCCCATGGCGGTCGCATCGCCAATGTTCGTTTGTGCATGAGCGCGATTTACTGGCATCGCAGGAACGGCGCGATTGCCGCAAAAAGCAGTCCAAACCTCTCAAACACTTTCCTCCCAACCTTAGCAGCGGCCTCTCAGGCTCCGGCCTTTAGCTTCAGATCAGATGTACGAACGGATCACCTTGCAGAGTGTCATAAAACGCCCAGGTAAAGCTGGCAAATGGGCATCGCGGCTTGCGGCTGTGATCTTTTGGGCTGAATGCGCTATGGGCGGACCACGGCAGCCGGGTATGGAAAACAAATGACCACAATCACAATCGACGATGCACTCAACCACGCGGGGGCAGGACGATATCAGCGACGGCTGATGGCCATCTTCGGCTTGGTCTGGGCAGCTGACGCCATGCAGGTCATCGCGGTGGGCTTCACAGCGGCTTCGATCGCCACGAGCTTCGAACTAACGGTGCCGCAGGCGCTTCAGACGGGCACGGTGTTTTTCCTTGGCATGTTTTTGGGCGCAATGGGGTTTGGTAGGCTTGCCGACAGGATCGGCCGTCGCGGCGTTCTGATCGCGACTGTCTCCTGTGATGCCGTCTTTGGCACGCTGTCAATTTTCGCGGCAGACTTCACCTTCCTTCTGTTCATGCGCTTCCTGACCGGTGCAGCAGTCGGCGGGACGTTGCCGGTGGACTATGCGATGATGGCCGAATTCCTACCGGCGAAGAACCGAGGCAGGTGGCTGGTGCTGCTGGAGGGTTTCTGGGCCGTCGGAACCCTGGTTGTCGCACTTGCAGCCTGGCTGCTCAGTCTGTGGAACGTGGCCGAAGCCTGGCGATTGATCTTTGCAGTAACAGCGGTCCCGGCGATTATCGGTTTCGGTCTGCGGTTTTTCGTGCCGGAATCGCCGCTCTATCTTCTGCGCAAGGGAAGGGGTGGAGATGCAAAGGCGATCATCGACCGGATGGCCCTGGTGAATGGCCGCAGTGCTCTGGGAGAAGAGGTTGACATCGCGCCTGCGGCACCGACCCGTAGTATCGGAATATTCTCCCACGCTCTGCGGCGTCGAACCCTTCTGATCCTGGCGGTTTGGTTTCTGGTGTCCATTTCTTACTATGGCGTCTTCACCTGGATGCCTCCGAAACTTGCCGGGGACGGCTTTGGCTTCGTTCGAGGCTACGGTTTTCTTGTGCTGATCGCGCTTGCCCAGATTCCTGGATATGCGCTCGCTGCCTACGGTGTCGAAAAGTGGGGGCGGCGTCCAACGCTTGTGGCATTTTGCATCCTTTCCGCGATGGGATCCATATTGTTCGTCGTCGGCTCGTCCGCACTCTTGGTAGCGTCGTCACTGCTCATCATGAGCTTCGCGCTGCTTGGTACGTGGGGTGCACTCTACGCCTATACGCCAGAGCTTTATCCTACTGCGTCTAGGGCAACAGGAATGGGTGCCGCCGGTGCTATGGCTCGGCTTGGAGGGCTGCTTGCGCCATCGTTGATCAGTCTTTTTGTGACTAAGGATTTCGGCCTGGTCATCGGGATTTTCGCTGCTTTGCTGCTGTTGGCAGGTGCTGCAGCCTATTTCATCGATGCCGAGACGCGCAGTGCTAAGCTAGCCTAGAAGCCGTTTGGCCGATGCGTTGGCTTCCATCTCAGGATCGCGGGGGGGGTAGACGTTGGCCGCCTGGCAAAAGGCACTGAAAGCAGGGCGCAGCCGGTCAGGACGGCAATCACCATCCAGGCTTCGTTGATTGCCCGGACGCTTGCCGCGGTCTGGACCAGCGGATCGAGCAGTGCCGTGGTATCCGCGTCGAAGCTGCCACTATGCCCCGATATGGTCTGAAGAGGTGCGCCGACGAATGTCGCAGCCTCGACGTCGCCGGCTTGAAGACGGGTCCAGAGGCCTTGTCCCAGCGGTTCCGACCGCGTGTAGATGATGGTGTCGATGAGAGCGATGCCGATAGCCCCGCCAAGATTGCGCATCAGGTTGAAAAGTCCGCTCGCGTCGGGAATGCGGTCTGGCGGCAGAGTGCCGAGAGCCAGCCGCGTCGGCGGCAGCAGGCAGAACATGATGGCAACGCCGCGCACGACCTGCGGCCAGAACATCGCGTCATAATCCGAACGAGGATCCTGAAACGCGCTCATCCCGACACCGATCGCAAACAGCGCGAAACCGGCCGCCGACAGCAGGCGCGCGTCCATCCGCTTCTCCAGCGCGACTGCGATCGGCGCCGTGATCAGCTGCGCTATGCCGGTGACCAGCATCGTCATGCCGATTTGGAGGGCGTCGTGTCCTCTGATGAAAGCGAGAAAGACCGGCATGAGATAGACCGAGCCGAAGAGGCCGATGCCGAGCACGAAGCTCAGAACCGATCCGACGAGAAAGTTTCGATCGCCGAAGTTGCCGAGA
This sequence comes from Rhizobium changzhiense, assembly GCF_013087625.1. Lineage (NCBI taxonomy): Bacteria > Pseudomonadati > Pseudomonadota > Alphaproteobacteria > Hyphomicrobiales > Rhizobiaceae > Rhizobium > Rhizobium changzhiense. Next base: position 198,160 of record NZ_JABFCQ010000006.1, on the reverse strand, counting down.
TCGACGATCGGCCGGTTTCTGCGCAGCGTTCGCCAGATGAAGACAGCTCCGGATGCAAGGCAGACTGCCAGCAGACTTAAAACATAGGCCGAGATCCAGCCGCTCGTCGGCGCCTCTTTCAGGCTGAGTTCCAGGCTCGTCAGCGCGGTTGCCATCAGCAGAAGCGACAGGCCGTCGAGATGCCTGAGTTCGGACGGATCGGTCGCCTGCTTTGGCAAGGACCGTGTCGCCAGGGTTGCCGAGGCAATGCCTGGAAGGATGTTGATCAGGAACAGCCAGTGCCAGGAATAGGTCTGCGTCAACCATCCGCCGACGATCGGCCCGACGGTCGGTGCCAGCACCGCCAGCACACCGGCGATTGTCGTCGCAAGCGCCTGCCGCTCGTTCGGGAAGAGAATGAACACGGCTGAAAACACCGAGGGGATCAGCGTTCCGCCGGAAAAACCCTGAAGCACCCGCCAGGCGACCAGCTCGCCGAAGCTGCCGCTCATCGCACAGCCGGCAGAGGCTGCGACGAACAGGCTGATGGCGGTAACGAACAGCCATCGCATCGTCAAAAGCCGGGTCAAAAAGCCGGTGAGCGGGATCGCAACCACTTCGGCGATGAGATAGGCCGTCTGTATCCAGCTCATCTGATCCGGATCGATATCCAGCGCCGACTGGATGGTCGGCAGCGATGTCGCCACCACCTGGACGTCGAGGATCGCCATGAACATGCCGACGCACATCGCCATGAATCCGAGCCAGACGATGGCGGATGTTTCATCAGGGCGGGCAGATTCAAGTCGTTCCGACATGCGATGATCCCGCGGGCTGCATTCTCCGCCCAGGGTGCGAAGACTAAGGCCGATCCTGTTTACGATCGAGACGGTCGGCGGCATGCCGCAAACAAAGACGTGGAGCGGTAATTCCGCCGATGCCGACACCATAGTTCGGATGAGGACGGAAGCGATAGGGATCTGCCAACACAAATACGTCACCAACGCGACCAGCCGTCCGACGCCCGACTCGATGGAATCCGAGAGCGCCCGACGAGGTCTTCCTGGACTTCGGTGCGTCGCTGAGAGCCAATCCGGAGGCGCTGCAGAAATTTCCAATCGGCAATTGACGTGTCGGCGGGAAACTGACTATCAATCTTAAATCAATTTGATTGACATCAAAAACCTCCGGATTGCCGGGATGAGGTTGAGCAAGCATGCACCCGCCCATTTGCATCGGAGCCGGCTTTGCGGAAGCAACCGCTCCGACCCGACTTGGCCACGCGATCATCGGCAACATTTCCACCCGCCGCCTTCTACCAAAAGGCCGCTGGCGCCATACCCCAATTCCGCTCCCGGTATGCGCCGGAATACGCATGATCCGATCTTCAAGAGGAAAGAGTGACCATGTCCACATCGCGACCGAAAACCCTGCGGCTTGAAACCCTTTGGAACCCACCTGCGGATGGTAAGGAGTTTTCCTACGTCCTGCGCCTCAAGAACCTCGGCACCGAACCGCTTTCGAATTTCTCCCTCTGCGTCAGCGGCCCGGGTCGTGTCGATCCGGCCGGGCGCGTCGAAGGCGCCACGGTTTCGCAGCGGCTCTCGAATTTCACCGAATTCCAGCCGCCGGCCAATTTCGTTCTCGGCGCCGGCGAGACATGGACGATATCGGTCTACGCGCTGAGCTGGCAGTTCCGTCACTGGACGGACGGCGCGACGAGCGGCTATCTCGCGCTTTCCGACGGCAGCACGGTCGTGCTCACCATAGAGCCGACGCGATCTTCGGTCAGCAATGCGCCGCTGAAGCGTGGCGCCGAGATCTATCCGGTTCCCGTCAATGCACCCGTTCAAGTGTCGATCATCCCCTGGCCGAACCATGTGGCGGTCACTTCCCGCCGTCCGCTGCCGGCCGGTTTTGCGCCGCAGGCGCAGAGCGCTGAAGGGGAGGCGGGATCAAAAAGTTTCGCAGCGCTGGTCGAGCATCTCTTCGCCGTCGAAGGCATTGTGCGGAGCGAGGCGGAAGGCGCGGTTCCGGTTGCCCTGAAGGATGCCGCCGGGCTCGGGCCAGAGGCCTATCGGCTGAGCTTCGAGGGTGAGGCGATCACGATCGAGGCAAGCCGCCAGACCGGCTTCCTCTACGGCCTCGTCACACTCGGCCAGATCTGGCGCGGTGCAAGGCTGCATCCCGAGGTCTTCCAGTTTCCGGCATCCGGCGAGATCGTCGATGAACCGTCGATGGGCTGGCGCGGCCTGCATCTCGATGTCGCCCGCCAGTTCTACGCCGCCGCCGAGGTCAAGAAGCTGCTGGCAGTGCTTGCCTGGAACAAGCTCAACCGCTTCCACTGGCACCTTTCCGACGACGAAGCATGGCGCGTCGAGATCGACGCCTATCCTGATTTGACGGCGGTCGGTGCCTGGCGCGGCCACGGCCTGGCCGTTCCGCCGCTGCTCGGTTCGAGCCCGGCCCGCACCGGCGGTTATTACACCAAGGCTGCCATCCGCGAGATCGTCGCCCATGCCAAGAGCTTCGGCGTGGAGATCGTGCCGGAGATCGATGTCCCCGGCCACTGCTACGCCATGCTGCGGGCGATACCGGAGCTGCGCGATCCGGCCGAGGTCGGCAGCTATTATTCGGTTCAGGGCTTCCCCGACAATTGCATCAATCCGGCCCGCGAGAAGACCTATGAGATCGTCGAGACGATCCTTTCGGAACTCATCGAGCTCTTTCCGTTCAAGACCATCCATCTCGGCGCCGACGAAGTGCCGCTCGGTGCGTGGTCCGGTTCGCCGCAGGCGCTCGAGCGCCTGCGCAGCGTGGCGGGGAACGAGGTTGCCGATGCGCATGCCAAGCGGCTGAACGTCGTGACCAATACGCATGGCGCCGATGACATTCACGGCTCGGGTGCCGCCATCCTGCAGGCGGAGTTCCTGAGCCGCGTCCAGCGCTTCCTTGCTAGCAAGGGCTGCATCACCGGCGGCTGGGAAGAGGCGGCCCACGGCGATGTCATCGACAAATCGAAGAGCTATCTCTGCAGCTGGCGCAATGTCGAGGTCTCGGCCGAACTTGCCGAGCGCGGCTACGAAATCGTCGTCTGCCCCGGGCAGGTCTATTACCTCGACATGGCGCTCAGGCCTGACTGGGATGAGCCCGGCGCCAGCTGGGCAGGCACCTCCGACGCGGAGAAGCTCTACAATTTCGATCCCATCGGCGGCTGGACGACAGCGCAGAAACAGAAACTCCTCGGCATCCAGGCCTGCATCTGGTCCGAGCCGATGACGGATCGCGCCGTTTTCGACCGCCTCGTCTTTCCGCGCCTTTCCGCACTTGCCGAAACAGGCTGGACGAAGCCGTCATCCAAGTCGTGGGAGCGTTTCCGGGCGCTCGCGGGACTGATGCCGCTGCTCTACGGACTGCAGCAGTCGTAGCGGCCCGGATTGGGCCACGGGTTTTGATTTGAGGATCACCCCGCCATCGCCGGAGGCGGTGATGGCGGGGGATACTGACATCGCTTTCAAAGGGCGTTGTCAGATGCCGCTTCATCTGCCGCGGGCAGCTGACATTCGGGTGCGGCGATACGAATAGGACGTGTTCCAATCGGCGCGCCGGTCGCGCGGTCGATGGTGACGGGATCGATCTCCATACCGGACTCAGCATCGAAGAAGCGGGTGACTGCACCGCCGCCGCGGTGCTTGCGGCCCCAGGCACCGATTGCAAACAGCACCGGCAGAAAGTCGCGGCCGGCTTCCGTCAGCACATATTCGTCGCGCGGCGGACGCTCGGAATAGCGACGCTTTTCCAGCAATCCTTCCTCGGTCAGCGATGACAACCGCCCCGTCAGCATTGTCGGGACGATGCCGAGGCTTTTGCGAAATTCATCGAAGCGGGTCAGCCCCGCATGGGCGTCGCGCATGATCAGCATGCTCCACGCATCGCCGACGAGCGCCAGGCTGCGGGCGATAAGGCAGGGCTGTTTGGAAAGATTCTTCATGTCGATATCTTTTTAGTAGTGACTTGCTATCGATTTGATAGTAACAGAATGCCCATGAACGTTCCACGACAAAATGAAGGCAGACGTCGATGAGCAAAAGAGAACGCGGCATTGCCCTGGTCACCGGGGCTTCCTCCGGCATCGGGCTGGTGACGGCGCAAGCGCTGCGGCGCGATGGTTACCGTGTGTTCGGCACCAGCCGAAAGCCGATGGCCGACACTGGCGATGGGATCACCATGCTGGTCTGCGACGTCATCGACGATCAATCCGTGCAGAGCGTCGTCGACGAGGTTCTGAAACACACGGGACGGATCGATCTTCTCGTCAACAATGCCGGGATCGGCCTGCTCGGCGGCGCCGAGGAATCGACGACGGCGCAGGCCAAAGCCGTGTTTGACGTCAACGTCTTCGGCACGATGCGCATGACCAATGCAGTGCTGCCGGTGATGCGGCGGCAACGTAGCGGCCGGATCGTCAACCTGAGCTCGATCCTCGGGCTGATCCCGGCGCCCTTCAACGCGCTCTACGCAGCGACCAAACACGCGATCGAAGGCTATTCGGAATCCCTCGACCATGAAGTGCGCACACAGGGCATCCGCGTCGTGCTCGTCGAACCCGGTGTCACCCGCACCTCCTTCGAGGAAAACATCACGCGCCCGGACCGGCCACTTGCCGTCTATGATGCAGTGCGCGCCGACGCGGAGAAGCTGATGCGCGAGATCGTCTCAAAAGGCGATGCGCCCGAGGTGGTCGCCGCAACCGTCATCCGGGCTGCCAATGCGGCCTCGCCCAAGCGACGCTACACAGCGGGGAAGGCCGCAGGACAGGTGCGTTTCATCCGCCGCTTCCTGCCCGAGTCCTTCGTCGACAAGAGCCTCCGGAAATTCAACAAACTTCCCGATTGATCCTGCTTGCGGCATTGTCGGATCACACAAAACGAAAGTTCGCCCTCATGAAAGCATTCCTGATCGATCGCTACAAGAAAGGCGGCGCCCTCAGGCTCGGCCAGAGCCCTGAACCGCAGCTGCGCGAGAATGACGTCATGGTCGAGATCCATGCCGCCAGCGTGAACCCGCTGGATGCCAAGATCCGGGACGGAGAGTTCAAGCTTATCCTGCCTTACCGGCTTCCCTTGGTGCTCGGCAATGATGTCGCTGGTGTCGTGGTCCGCGTCGGCGCCAATGTCCGGCAATTCAAACCCGGTGACGAAGTCTATGCGCGTCCTGACCAGGATCGCATTGGCACGTTCGCCGAGTATATCGCCATCGACGCTGCCGATGTTGCGCTGAAGCCCGCCAATCTCACCATGGAAGAGGCCGCATCCGTTCCGCTTGTGGCGCTGACCGCATGGCAGGCGCTGGTCGAGCGCGCCAAGCTGCAGAAGGGGCAAAGGGTGCTGATCCATGCGGGCTCCGGCGGCGTCGGCACCATCGCGATCCAGCTTGCCAAACATCTCGGCGCCCAGGTGGCGACGACAGCGAGCACGGCAAATATCGATCTGGTGAAAAGCCTCGGCGCCGACGTGGTGGTCGATTACAAGAAGGACGACTTCGAGAAGGTTTTGAAGGGTTATGACGTCGTGCTGAACAGCCTCGGCAAGGAGACGCTGGAGAAATCGCTCGCCGTCCTGAAGCCCGGCGGCAAGCTGATCTCGATATCAGGTCCGCCCGATCCCGATTTCGCCAGGGAAAACGGTTTCGGCTGGCTGCTGCGGCAGGTCACGCGCTTCTTGAGTTTTGGCATCAGGCGAAAATCGAAGCGCTGGGGGATCGACTATTCCTTCCTCTTCATGACGGCAAACGGCGCGCAGCTCGGCAAGATCGCCGCGCTGATCGAGGCAGGCGCCATCCGCCCCGTCATCGATCGGGCCTTCCCGTTCGAGAAGACCAACGAGGCGCTGGACTACGTGGAGACAGGCCGCGTCAAGGGCAAGGTCGTCATCGCGGTAAAGTGAGGTCTGGACGTCCGATGAGCCCCGGCCTAGCCGAGCGGCTTTTGCAGGACGTCGAAGCGCGGATTGGTTTCGGAAAAGATCGGCAGGGCGGCGGCGCCGAGGATTGCCGTATCCTTGCCTGTCATGCCGATCATCACCCGGGGTACCGCCCGCTTCCGGTTGGGATCGATCGGGGTGTGCAGCGGCTCCAGCCGTTCGGCGAGCCGGCGCATCAGCGATGTCGATATGCTGCCGCCGAGCACGATGGTCTGCGGATCGAAGGCCAGCTCGAGGAAATCGAGGGTCTGCCGCAGCGGCTGGATGGCCTGATCCAGCCAGGCGTCGAGACCTTCGCCGCCCTTGGCGATCAGCGCGTCGAGCTCGTCAGGCGACAGCTCCTCGGCATTGGCAATGCCCATGTATTCGTAAGCGACGGCCGGCGAGATATAACGATCCAGACAGCCGCGCTTGCCGCAGCTGCAGAGCTTGCCATGCGGTTCGACGATGATATGCCCGATCTCGCCGGCATTATTGCGGCTGCCCTTGTAGAGGTGACCATCCAGGAACATTCCGGCGCCGATGCCGCCCCCGCCCGCGAGAAACAGGTAGACGAAGCTGCCCAGACCGCGGGCGACGCCATGAAGACGCTCGCCGATCGCTGCTGCCGTCGCATCGTTCTCGACCAGCACCGGCACCTTTACCCGCTGTTCCAGCTCATGCCCGACAGGAAAACCCTGCCAGCCGGGCAGGTTCAGCGGGCTGAGAGAGGTCGTGCCGCCATCGGCATAGCGGCCGGGCAGGGCCATCCCGACGCCGAGCAGGCGGTTCCGGTCGAATGCGAAGGCCTGCTGAAGATCCTCGACCATTGCTTGGAGAGCCGGCATCGCCCTTTGTGGATCCGGATGTTCGACGTGCCGCTCGATGCGCGCGCAGACGGCTCCGGAGAGATCCGTCAGGACCCCGCTTGCGCGCTGGCGGCTAAGTTCGAGGCCGATCGAATAGGCGCCGCGCGGATTGATGGAATAGGGGATGATCGGCTGGCCGCGCGCCAGCTTCTGCGCCTCGGATGGAACGAGAAGGTGCGATCTCTCCAGTTCCTCGACGATATTCGACACGGTCTGGGCAGTCAGCGCCGTCATCCGGGCGATCGCCGCGCGCGACAAGGGACCGTTCGTGCGGACAGCCTCGATCACCACACGCCGGTTGTGAGACTTGGCCTGCTCGAGATTCGTGCCGGAGATCGTCTTCATGTCGCCTTCAAAGGAAATGGTGCGTCACCCTTGTCACAAGACGTACACCGATGAAAGCTCCATTCTTCTTCACGCCCTATTTGCCGATGGGGTCGGCTAATGGACTTTGCCTCTATGCAAGAGGCCGATGATCGCTATCCCCGCCAATCCCGTGATGGCGCTGAGGATAGCGGTTCCCGAATAGCCCGTCACATAGGTGCCGGCGGCAAAGACCAGTGCGCCGATCCCGGCGCTGGCAAAGATATTGACGGAGATCAGGGCGCTGCCGAGCCCCGGCCGATTGGCGATCAGATCCTGTAGATAGGTGATCGGAATGGTGATGATCGCCGACGCTCCGATGCCCGCGAGCAAGGTGAGCGCATAGAGGTGCCACGGCTCGAAGGCAAAGCCGAGAAGGCTGAGGAACACGGCGTAGATGATGGTACCGGCGGCAAGCGCCGTCATCTGGCCGGCCTTGCGCGCGATCCGCGACCAGACGATGATGAAGACGACCTCCAGCAATGCGACGATGCCGACCAGAATGCCGACATCGCTCAGCCTGCCATGCGCAGCACCAGTGGCGATCAACGGCAGCAGGGCGTCATTGAGATGCAGCGTGCTGGTGATCAGCGCCACCCCGCAAATATGCGCCGAGATCCGTGGCGAAACCACCTGGCGAAGCGCGCCAAGATAGCTGAGATGATGAACTGCTGCGATCTCCGTGCCTGCTCTCTTCGGCAGGGCGAAGACGATGATCCCCTGGCAGAGCAGGCATGAGATGCTGGCAAAGAGGTAGGCCGGCAGCATGCTCGATGCGCCAGACAGCAGCAGGCCGGTTATCCCTGGGATCAGCACCCAGGACAGCGAGATCATGGCGCGCACGCCGGAGTTGGCCGTCACCATGTCGCTTCGGTTCATGCCGTGCATCGCCGCCCGTGCATTGGCAAACAGCAGCGAGTTCAGCGCCCCGTAGATCGGCAGGGGCAGCAACCCGCTGATGACGAATATGGCCGCTGTGGGAAAAGCGTAGACCATGCCGTAGCCGAAAATGCCGAACAGGCAGGCGCCGATCATCGTCGACCGGTATTCGCCAAGCCGATCGGCGAGATTGCCGAGCAGAATGCTGATGACGACGTTCACCGCCGCCGAGACGAAACTCAGGAAGGAATAGAGGCCGTCGCTCAAGCCCAATTCTCGGATACCCACGACCGAACGATAGGGTGCGGTCATTGCCCCCGCCATTCCGAAGGTGAAAATGGCGATCATGCTGGCGCGGATCGCCGGATTACGGAAGACGTCGGGGAAAAGGCGGCTCATGCGGTCTCTGAATGTCAGTAATGTTCCGATTGCGAGAAGGTCCGCGCGAGTTCGGCCTGGCCAGCCGTGAGGCCGCAATCGACAGGCAGGCAGACGCCGGTGATGGCTGCAGCCTGGGGACCGGCAAGGAAGCCTACGGCATTCGCAACATCTCTCGGATCGACGACGCGCTGCAGCGGATACCAGCGGCGCGCTTCCTCGAAAACATTTGGATTGGCGGCCGCGCGTGCTTCCCAGGCCTGCGTCTTCACCGTGCCGGGTGCAACGGCGTTGGACCGAATGCCGAACCTACCGTATTCGACGGCGACCAGCCGGGTGAAATGCAAAAGTCCTGCCTTGGCGGCGCTATAGGCCGGGTGTCCGAAGACATGCATGCCGTTGACCGAGGCGATATTGACGACAGAACCCTTCGCAACGGTCAGCATGGGCTCGAACGCGCGGAAGCATAAGAATGCCGCCTCGAGATTAAGCGCATTGTCCGCCCGCCAGATCTCGGGCGTCGTGTCGTGCAGACTGGTCGCGCGGGCGGCACCTGCATTGTTGACCAGGGTTCGAACTACGCCGACGTCGGCGGCGCGTCTTGCCAATTCGGCAATGCTCGTCTCGCTGGTTACATCGCATTGGACGGCGACGAAGCGATTATCCGGCCCGAGCTTCAATGCCACGGCAGCCGCAGCCTCCGCATCGATATCGGCGAGCAACACGATGTCGTGGTCATCGGCGAGCCGTGCGGCGATCGCCGCGCCGATATCGCCTGCAGCACCGGTAACGATGGCAATCGACTGCGTCATTTTCTGTCGCTCCCGTTCATGAACCTCAATCTCCAAGCAATTGCCGGTCGTCGCCGTCGCGGTGAATGACGAGCTGTTGCTTGATGCGCCGAAGCGTGGTCGTCGCCTTCGGCTGAACGGCATAGGCGACCAGGCTCGAAAGGATATCGATCGTCGCGATGTAGGCGATGCGCGTCGAGGTCGGGCGATAGATATTGTGGCCCTCGGGAAGATCGATCGGCACGACGATTTCGGCGGCCTTGGCAACCGGGCTGGCCGTCTGGGTCAGCGCGATCGTCTTCGCCTTGGTCTGACGGGCAAGCTCGAAGGCCCGCACCAGCTCCATATTACGCCCGGAGAAGGACGAGCCGATCAGCACGTCGCCCGGCCTTGCCGCGGCAGCCATCATCAGCTGCATGCTGTGGTCGGAACTTGCCGTGATGCGAAGCCCGAGACGGAAGAGCCGGTTCTGGAGCTCGTCGGCAATCATCGACGAATTGCCGCCCGACCCGAACGCATAGATCATATCGGCTTTGGCGATATGCGAAACAGCGGCTTCGATCGCGGCCAGATCGAGCGATCGATGCAGCAGAAAGAGCGCGTTCTGCGCCTTGGTGATGATATCCTGGGCGACATCGGCCGGATCGGTGCTTTTCGATTCCGGCTTCAGATACCGCACGCCGATATGGGCGGTCCGGGCAAGCTGCACCTTGAAGTCGGAAAAGCTCTCGCAACCGAGCCGCCGGCAAAAGCGCGTGACGGTCGGCGGCGATACCTCGGCCCGTTCCGCCAGCTCGATGATCGAGGCATTCACGGCAAACTCGAAGTCGTTGACGATGATCTCCGCGATGCGGCTCTCGGAGGGAGAGAGCCGGCCCTTGTCTTCCTGCAGCGTTGAAAAGATATCCAAGCCCGTCCCCCCGATAGTTCTCTGTCTAATCCTTCTTCTTATAGGCCACGCAGTCGATCTCAACCTTGCAATCAACCATCATCGACGATTGCACACAGGCGCGTGCCGGCGGATGTTCGCCGAAATACTCCTGATAGATGTTATTGAAGGTCCAGAAATCGCGCGGATCATCGAGCCAGACGCCGACGCGCACGACGTCCTCGACGCCGTATCCGGCTTCATCGAGGATCGAAAGGACGTTGGCAATCGTCTTGTGGGTCTGGGCGATGATATTGCCGTCGATGATTTCGCCATCTTCCATCGCAACCTGCCCGGAAACATATAGCCATCCGTCGGCTTCGACCGCACGTGCGAAAGGCAGCGCCTTGCCGCCGGCGCCCGTTTGAACAGTGCCATATCGCTTGATCGGCATGCTGAAGTCCTTGCAAATTATTTTCTTGATAAGTTGACAAGTGACCATAGAAAGCAGAATTTGACCAGTGAAAAACGCGATTTATGAAAAGAATTTCAATCCAGGGCAGATATGCGCGATCCTTTCAAGAATCCATTCCCGTCCGACAGTGCCCGATATTCTATCTGGGAGATGCTCGTTCCGCGCGATATCGATGCCTTTCTGGCCGCCGATTGGTCGATGGTCGAGCATGACTTCGTGGAAGAGGGCTTCATCGGCATCGATGGCCGCAAGGAAGTCAGCCCCGACAAGTGGCGTCTCGCTTTCCCGACACTTGCGGCCTATCGCGACGAATGGCTGAGGCAGGCGAAGGATTTCGCCGGCCAGAGCTTCGCAGAGGATGCTCGCACGGCGATCTTCACCACGACAACGCTGGAAGATATTGAAATCGAAGGCGACATGGCGCTTGTCCGCAAGAAATTCGACGGCGGCATTTCCAAGCCTGACGGTACCAGAGACGTCATGCAATGGCAGACGCTCTATTATTGCAGGCTTCACCAAGGACGCTGGAAAATCTCAGGTTTCACCGGCTACCTGCCGAACCCGATGGGTTGACGCGGGGCCGACAACACGAAGGCCACTTTCTTGCGCATTTTCACGGCAGCATTGGCGACCGAGACCAACACTTTTTCCCCGATCTGCGTGGATCGCCGCGCATTCGAAGCCTCTCTCTATGCCCCGCCCGGCCAGCATCCCGAAACACCAACGCTCTGCACCGCGCCGATCACCGTCGGAAGGCGCGCCACCCGAGAAAAGGGTTGGGAACTGATTGAGGGAACGGCCACCTGGGCCGACCCCGCAGGCCTCGTCAACCGGACGACCTACGAGGAATTGCGTGACGAAATCCTCGGCCAACTCCGTGCGGCAATGCCTGTCGACGCCGTCGTCATGGGCCTGCACGGCGCCATGGTGGCCGCCGGATACGAGGATACCGAAGGCGATCTGCTGTCGCGCATCCGCGAGATCGTCGGGCCTGATGTCCTCATCTGCGCCGAACTCGATCCGCACAGCCATCTCACCGCAAAACGTGTCGCCGCTCTCGATTTCGCCGTCTATTTCAAAGAGTTTCCGCATACGGACTTCGTCGACCGCGCCGAGGATCTCTGGCGCATCGCGGTCGAAACCCTCGACGGCCGGGTCAAGCCTGATATGTCGGTGTTCGACTGCAAGATGATCGACGTCTTCCCGACATCACGCGAACCGATGCGGTCCTTCGTCGACAAGATCATGCAGATCGAGAAGGATGATCCGGACGTCCTGTCGATCTCGGTGATCCACGGCTTCATGGTGGGCGACGTTCCCGAAATGGGAACGAAGCTGCTGGTGGTAACTGATAACAAGCCGGAAAAAGGCGCGGCTTTGGCGCGCGAACTCGGCCTTGAGCTGTTTTCGAAGCGCGGCACCTTCATGGTCCCGCAGATCGACGAGAAGGAAGCCGTCGCGCGTGCGACGGCCGCCACCGCATGGCCTGTCGTCATCGCCGACGTCTGGGACAATCCGGGCGGCGGCACGGCAGGGGATGCGACTGTTATCCTCGAGGAGCTGATCGCCCGTGGCGTCACGAATGCCGCGATCGGCACCATCTGGGATCCGGTGGCCGTCCAGATCTGTTTTGCGGCAGGCGAGGGGGCAGAAATTCCACTGCGCTTCGGCGCCAAGTCGGCGCCCGGCACCGGCAATCCTGTCGACGGCACCGTCAAGATCGTCAAGCTGGTGAAGAATGCCGAGATGCAGTTCGGCGAGAGCCTCGCACCTTTCGGCGATGCCGCCCATATCGTGCTTGACGGCATCGACATCATCCTCAATTCGACACGCGCTCAAAGCTTCGATCCGAGCCTTTTTTCGGCGATGGGCATCGACCCCGCCACGCAGAAGATCCTGGTGATCAAATCCACCAACCATTTCTTCGCGTCCTTCTCGAAGATCGCGGCCGAGATCCTTTACTGCTCCGCCGGAACGCCTTATCCCAATAATCCGGCGACGACGCCGTATCGGCGGGCGCCGAAGACCATATGGCCGATCATCGCCGATCCACATGGACCAGAACGCGGAGCTGCCTAGATGCATGACAACCGGTTTGCCGTCATCGCCAAGGCAGGCGACAGGATCGCCGATCTCCCGACGCCGCGTCCTGTGATCGACGAAGACAGGCTGGCCGCAAACATAGACCGCGTTCAATCCTACATGGATCAGCACGGACTGAACTTCCGCCCGCATATCAAGACGCACAAGATCCCGGCTCTCGCCGTCGCGCAGGTTGCCGCAGGCGCCAAAGGCATCAATTGCCAGAAGGTGACGGAAGCCGAAGTCTTTGCCGAAGCCGGATTCGAGGACATCCTCATCACCTTCAACATTCTGGGGCCGCAGAAGCTCGAGCGCCTGGCCAAGTTGAACGAGAGAATTTCGGCCCTCAAGGTCGTCGCCGACAGCGAAGTGACGGTCGACGGGCTCGCGGCGCATTTCTCCGGCCACAAGCCGCTGAACGTGCTCGTCGAATGCGATACCGGCGGCGGCCGCTGCGGCGTGCAGACACCGGGGGAGGCGGCATCGCTCGCCAAGCGCATCGCCGCTGCCGACGGCCTCACCTTCGGCGGCATCGTGACCTATCCGAAGCCGCAATCGGCCGCCGCCGTGGAAGCCTTCATCACTGAGGCGCTGGAACAGCTGAAAACGGAAGGCATAAGCTGCCTGATCGTCAGCAATGGCGGAACGCCAAGCCTCTTCGAGGCGCATCTCGTCACCTCAGCCACGGAACACCGCGCCGGCACCTATATCTATAATGATCGCCAGATGGTGCGCATGGGCCATTGCACCGAGGATGATTGCGCCATGCACGTGCTGGCGACCGTCGTGTCGCGGCCAAATGCCGACCGCGCCGTCATCGATGCCGGGTCGAAGGCGCTGACATCGGATCTTCAGGGGTTTAGCGATTACGGCCTGGTGATCGGTTATCCCGAGGCACGGATCAGCAGCCTCTCGGAAGAACACGGCGTGATCGACCTATCGAATTGCACCGGCCCCCGGCCGCAGATCGGCGAGAGGCTCTTCATCATCCCGAACCACACCTGCGTGGTGTCCAATCTGTTCGATACGATGGTCTTCCATCGGGGCGGTATCGTCACTCGCGTCGAGGAAGTCGCAGCCCGCGGTCTCGTCTGGTAGCCTTCGCGACCGCCGGAGCGGACCTCAGTTCTGCAAGGCCCAGTCCGCTATCTGCCAGCGCATCTGCCCACGGTCGGCGACGACACGACCGAGCCCTGGGAAGGGCATGTGCGTGGCGGCGATGAGGGCGCCTTCCGAAGCGGCGCGAGGGAAAAACCGGTCACGCATCGCTTTAGCCGCCGCACGATCCTGCTCGAACAGGAAGAACACATCGGTCGCCGCAGGATGCACGACCGGAAAGATCATATCCGAGACCATGATGAGGCTCTGTCCGCCATCTTCGACCCGCACCCCGATATGTCCGGGTGTATGGCCGGTCAGGTCGACAATTGAGACGCCCCGCACAATTTCTCGCTCTCCGTCGATCGCCTGAAGTCTCGGGTAGAGACGCACGACCTCCTCCGCCATCTTGAAGCTGGTTTGCAGATAATCGGGCGCGCCGTTGCGCTTGGCCGGATCAGTCCAATGGGTGACGTCGCGGCGATCTATATAAAGTTCGGCCTTGGGATAGTTGTTCTTGCCGCCGAGAATCAGACCACCCATGTGATCCTGATGCATGTGCGTCACGATCACGGCGTCGATCTGGTCGCGCTGCAGGCCTAGCGCGGCGAGCGCCTGCGGCAACTGCCCGGTTTGCCCGATCGAGCCCGCTGTACCGGCATCGATCAGGATGCGACGTTCGCCATCCTCAACGAGGTACTGGTTAAAGAGGAATCGTACCCCACTCGGCCGGGCGGTGAACTGCGCGACTGCCGCCTGTTCGACCTCCGCCGCGGTACGCCCTGGAAAATAGTCATAGGGCATATCGGCATACCCGTCCGTCAGCGCCGTCACGGTAAAGCGACCGATGCGGATCTGCGCGAGTGGCGTAACGCTGACCGGCGCTTTGGCGGCCTCCTGCGTCGCAGCAAGCGCAGAAGCGCCTTCAATCATTCCGCCGAAGAGGCTTCCCCCGAGGAGACCGAGAGGCAGAGCGCTTGCAAAGGCACGACGCGAAAGCTGAGGCATGACGTCCTTCCTGATGATTGGCAATATGGGGAGCCTGACAGCGCCCTCGAACGACGTGAAGCTATGACATCCACAAACAGTAGGGTATCCTGCCATTTCGGGAAGTTTACTCTCAGATTTCGGAAGGATTGGATGGATCGTTTTGACGCGATGTCGGTACTGCTGGCGGTGGTCGATGCCGGCAGTCTTTCTGCAGGGGCGCGGCGGCTCAATGCACCGCTCGCCACGGTCAGCCGCAAGGTCGCCGATCTCGAAAAGCACCTCGGGGTGCGCTTGGTGCTGCGCACCCGCCGCGGTCTCTCGCTGACAGAGGAGGGGCGCGCCTTCGTCGCCGCCTCACGTCGTATTCTTGAGGACCTGGACGCAGCGGAGCGGCAGGCCAGCGGCGATCATGGTGCGCTGCGTGGCGGGCTCCATGTGACCGCACCTATTGCTTTCGGCGAGCGCTATCTGCTGCCAATCGCGCTGGAATTCTTGAAGGAGCAACCCGACATCGACCTGCGCGTGACGCTCGTTGATCGGCAAATAAATTTGGCAGATGAGCAGGTTGACGTGGCTCTGCGAATTGGTCACCTGACGGACAGTGCGCTGATCGCGACGCGCGTCGGCAGTGTCCGCCGGGTGATCTGCGCGAGCCCCGAATATCTAGCCCGCCGCGGCGTGCCGCGTCGGCCGGAAGACCTCCTACGACATGATGGCGTAAGCTTCCAGGGCTTTGCGACCGCACCGGAATGGCGGTACCGCCGGGATGGTCCGGCCTTCACCATCGAGCCGCGCTCCAAACTCGCAGTCAACACGACGGAGGCGGCCATTCAGGCTGCGCTGGCCGGTATCGGCATTATCCGCGTGCTGTCTTATCAGATTTCCGATCAACTGCGCTCCGGCGCTCTGCAGGAATTGTTGAACGAGTTCGCACCGGAACCTCTGCCTGTGAACGTTATGCACGGACCAGCCGATCCCCAGTCGCTGAAGGTGCGGTGCTTCCTCGACTGGATCGTGCCCCGCCTACGTGCGCGGATGGCCCAGTAGCGTAGCCGCAGGTGCGCATCCGTCGATGACGATCAGGCGCATCAGTCCGAATGCTTCAGGCCGCGGCTGGCCCTGTCGTCTTTCCAGAAAGAGCTGAGCTAGAGGCGCAATACAGCCATACTACCAAAGCCTGCGGCGGCCCCAGCCTTCCGGTCGGCGTTCCACGCGGGCCGGCTTGATGCGGCGGGACACGTATTGAGGCGCTTGCGCTTCGTAGCGAGAAGGCTATACACTGAACTAGATGGTTCAGTATGTAACTCTTCCTCTCGATCTCTCGTTCGCGGCGCTGTCCGATGCGACCCGCCGCGGGATCATCGATCAGCTTGGGCGAGGGGACGCGTCGATCACCAGTCTCGCGGATAAGTTCCAGATGACGCTGACCGGCATGAAGAAGCACGTCCAGGTTCTCGAGCGCGCGGGGCTCGTCGTCACGCAGAAGGTCGGACGGGTGAGAACCTGCAAGCTTGGGAAACGCGGCCTCAAGGCGGAGGCCGAGTGGATCGAGGCGCATCGCAAGCTCTTCGAGGCCCGCTTCGAAGCATTGGACGAAATCATCAGCGAAATGAAACGGGAGGGAAGCGATGAATCAGCAAGTTGACAGTGAAGGTGGTGCGCAGAACGGCACGTCAGTCGAGCGCAAAGGGGATCGCGAACTCGTCGTAACGCGGACATTCAATGCGCCGCCGAGCACGGTCTACAGGGCGTGGAGCCAGCCCGAGCTGTTCCAGCGCTGGTGGGTGCCAAAATCGGCACCCGGCGTTTCGCTCGTATCGTGCGATATGGACGTCCGTACAGGCGGCAAATATCGGCTGGAATTCGGCGCCGGCGGTTCGGACACCATGGCCTTCTACGGCAGATATCTCGAGGTGGTGCCGAACGAGCGCATCGTCTGGACCAACGACGAGGGCGAAGAGGGCGCGATCACGACCGTGACGTTCGAGGACCAAGGCGGGAGGACACTACTGACTTTCCACGAGGTCTATCCGTCCAAGGAGGCGCTTGAGGAAGCACTGCAGGGCGGGGCGGCTGCATTGCCGGAGCAACTGGAACAGCTCGATGAATTGCTTTCCAGCATAGGGGAGTAGCGCGGGTCGGGTAACTCGCCTCGAGGGAACATCTGCTCTTGGGAAGTGACTCCACCGGCCTTTCCGGCCGGAGCGTTCAGTGCGCTGCTGTTCCGAGTGCTGCGGCTAGTACGTCGGCCAGGCCGCGCCCGGCGCTGCCGTCCTCATCAAGGCGCGGATTGTAGATGGTGATCTCGATACCGACTGCCTTGCCGCTCGCCAAGGCAAGCCGAAGCGCGGTCCCTAGCTCGTCCCACGACAACCCGCCCGGCATGCGGAAATCGACAGCCGGCATGATGACGTCGTCGAGGCAATCGGCGTCGAGATGGATGAAGAAGCCGTCCAGTTCCTCTCGCGTCAGGTGGTCGACCGCTTCGCGCGCGGCGGCCTCGATGCCCACTCGGCGCACGGCGGGAAGGTCAATCGCCTTGAGCTCGTTGGGAAGCGGCTGGCTTCCGTACTCCTCCTGATCCTTATGATCGCGATATGCGAACGCGACGGCGTCTTCGGGACGGACCAAAGGACCGCGACCTTCGATGTCGGTCAGGAGCGACGGGCCGTGGCCGGTGACGAAGGCAAGATCCATCGAGGCGCCCTCACCATTGGGTTCCGCCTCGGGCTGGAAGAAATCGGCGTTGCCGTCGATGAAGAACAGGCCGTAGCGGCCGCGCCGTCGAAACGCGAGCATCGAGCCCATTAGGATCGTGCAATCGCCGCCGAGTACAACCGGAAATTCGCCCGCGTCAAGCACCGCTTCCACCGCATCGGCAAGCTTGGGCGACCACGCCGCAATTGCCTTGGCATTCAGGGTGCCAGTCTCGGGATCGGGCGTAGGATCCTTCGGAGGCACCGCCAGCCGCTCGGCGCGGCCCGCATGGATGCGCTCCGCAAGACCGAGGCCCAAGAGCTGGTCGGGCAAGTGCTCCACACCGTCGGTCGCGAGGCCCAGCGTAGAGGGGGCTTCGAGAATTGCATAGGGAAGGGTCGGCATGCGCGCCTCCGTTAGCGGCTATTTTGCGGAGTAGGTCACGGCCTCGATCTTATGACCGTCCGGATCGCGGACGAACGCCCCATAATAGTTGGCATCATAGTTCGGCCGCAGCCCCGGAGCGCCATCGTCGCTGCCACCATATTTTAATGCTGCTGCGTAAAATCGATTGACCATCGAACGGTCCTCGACGGCAAAGGCGATATGAGTTCCATTGCCCACGGTCGCTGGTTTTCCATCAATCGGAACCTGGACGCTGAAGTGAAACGTACCAGTGCCGTAACCAAGTCCACCCTCGTCCTCGGCCATCGGCACAATTCCGACGATGGGCAAAACGGCATCGTAGAAGCGCTTCGAACGCGCAACATCATTCGTCCCGACCGAAACATGGTGGATCACAACTACCTCCGCTTCCAGCCTTGTCCCCCTAACGGCAGCTTCTGGTCATTGTTCCCTCAAAGCCGACTGTCGTTTGTTCGGAACTGAAGCAGGTGGTGCGAACGATCGGCGGAGAGCGGACGGGCAGCTTACGGGATGACACCAATGAGAAGCGGCCGTTCCGGACCTTGAACAGGCATTCCAAGCGAATCTAGAACCGCTGAGCCAGCAGCAACCGGTATCGCTCCCACGCCATCCGGGTTACGATGCGCAGGTGAGAACGAGCGCGGGCGCCTCGTCGGGCCACCTACGTCAGGAGGGCAGTGTGAAATCACCAACAGTGAGAGTTATGGCCGCGGCCGAGGAAGATCTGGCGGTCGAAACGGTCATGCTGGCATTTGCTGCGGATCCTATGGCGCGATGGACCTGGCCGCACGCACACCAGTACCTTGCGGCCATGCCGCGAATGATCCGGGCGTTCGGGAGCAGCGCATTCTCTAACGGCAGCGCCTTTTGCACCGACGGCTATGCCGGGACGGCGCTGTGGTTATCGCCCGGGGTGCATTCCGACGAGGAAGGGCTTGGTGCGGTGCTCGAGAGCACGGTTGCGCGCTCTCTTGCCCCCGAAACCACCGCCATATTCGAGCAGATGGCCGCGTACCACCCGAGCGAACCACATTGGTACCTGCCCCTGATCGGCGTCGACCCAGCGCATCAAGGCCAAGGTCACGGCGACGCCTTGATGGCGCACGCACTCGCACGGTGCGATCGCGATCACGCGCCAGCCTATTTGGAATCCTCCAACCCGCGCAACATTCCGTTCGACCGACGCTACGGCTTCGAACCGCTCGGCGCGATCCAGGCCGGTTCGTCACCGACGCTCGTCCCGATGTTGCGGCGGCCGCGTTGAGCTTCAGTTCGATCAGATAGTTTGTGGCATACGGGCGGCGCCGAGAACACTGATTGCCCAATGAAAGTCCGCTTCGGGCCGGACTGCAGGAGATTTCCAAAGACGTTCGCGGAGTGAAAAACTCCCCGAATTCCTACCGGTGGACAGCCATAATTGCATAGGGTGTTATTGCCCCTAGCCGGAACCGACCTCTGTCAGGACGAACCTCGACACGGAGCCGGTCGGTTCAAGCCGCCGTCGGGTTGATCACGTTCATATCGATTTCGGTCAGCTCGACGCGGCGCTCGAAGGCAATGCCCGCCTCATCGAACAGATGGCAGTCGGCGGCATTGATGCCCGTTGCAACCGGCGCGTCTGCACGGATGCCGACGCTGCCCGGCAGCATGGCGCAGAAATTCTCGGACTCTCCGTTGAGCGAGGCGTAAGCGACCGTGTTTGCCCCGAGGCGCTCGATGACCGTCGGCGTCACCTTGAAGACGATATCGCCGCCGCCGAGCTGGATATGTTCCGGCCGGATGCCGAGCGTCAAAGCCTTGCCGGCCATGCCGTCACGCGGCGTCACGGGCAGAACGGCTGTCTGGCCTTGATAATCAACCTCGACGCCATTGGCGCTGACGCCCTTGCAGGTTACGGGAAGAAAATTCATTTTCGGATTGCCGATGAAGCCGGCGACAAACTGGTTTGCAGGCTTGTGATAAAGCTCCAGCGGTGCCCCCGTCTGGGAGATATCGCCGGAATCCAGCACGACGATACGATCCGCCATCGTCATCGCTTCGACCTGGTCGTGCGTCACATAGATCATCGTCGCCTTCAACTGCCTGTGCAGCTTGGCAAGCTCGATGCGCATGTCGGCGCGCAACGCCGCGTCGAGGTTGGAAAGCGGCTCGTCGAACAGAAAAATCTTCGGTTCGCGCACGATGGCGCGGCCGATCGCGACGCGCTGGCGCTGGCCGCCGGACAGCATGCCGGGTTTCTGCTGCAGCCGCTGTTCGAGGTGAAGGATGCGTGCGGCATTTTCCACCTTGGCCTTCAGCTTTTGCTCCTCCATCTTTTCGACGCGAAGCGGGAAGGCGATGTTCTCGAAAACAGTCATGTGCGGGTAGAGCGCGTAGGACTGGAACACCATGGCGATGCCGCGCTTGACCGGCGGCAGATCATTGACCCTGATACCATCGATGACGATGTCGCCCGCACTCGTCGCGTCGAGACCGGCGATCATGCGCAGCAGGGTGGATTTGCCGCAGCCTGACGGGCCGACGAAGACGACGAACTCGCCATTCTTCACCTCGAGCTGCACGCCCTTCAGAACTTCGTAGTCGCCATAGAACTTCTGAACTTTGTTGAGAAAGAGCTGTCCCAAAAATCTGTCTCCACCGGCGGCCTTCGTCGCACATTCGATCGGGGAGGGATCGCGGGCTGTTGCACCCGCGATCCCAAAGAGTCCAAAGCGGCTTACTTGAACGCTTCGATTTCGCCGGCAGCCTTCTTGAGTGCGGCTTCCGGCTCGGCCTTGCCCGTCACCACGGACTGGACCATCTCGATCATCGAGTTCTGGAAGCCCTTGTAGTCGGTGAAGAGCGGCTCGGGACCACCGTAGCTGATACCCTCGATGAGCGGCTTCCAGTAAGGATCCTTGGCGACGAATTCATCGACCTTGGCGGACGGACGCAGCGGGGTGAGGCCGGCCCCGCCCTGCAGCTCGTATTCCGACTGCACATCGGGCGAGGTGATGAACTTGGCGAATTCCGTCGCCTTGTCCTCGACCCCCGAACCCTTGAAGATCGCCAGGCTGTCGGTGATCAGCAGCGTGCCGGGGCCCTTGGCGTCGGGGCCGAGCGGCAGCGTCGTGATGCCCCAGCTGATCTTCGTCGCCTTCAGGCGGTCGGCTGCACCAGAGCCTGCCTGGATCATCGCGACCTTGCCGTCGAGGAAGATGGCGCGGACTTCGTTCTGCTCGTAGGCCGTCGGGCCTTCTTCGGAGTAGGGGACGATGTCCTTATAAGCCTTCAGCGCGGCGAGAATCTCAGGGCTGTCGAGCGTGACCTTGCCGTCGGCATCGATCACCTTACCGTTGTTGGTGTAAACCCAATGCATGAACTGGTGCATCGTGTTGTCGAAGGTCTTGGCAGGGAGACCGTAGCCCGGGATGCCGGTCTTTTCCTTGATGGTCTTTGCCATCTCGATTTCTTCAGCCCAGGTCTTCGGCGGCTTCTCGGGATCGAGGCCGGCCTGCTTGAAAAGATCCTTGTTCCAATAGAGCGCCTTGGTGGAGAAGGCGATCGGAACACCCCACTGCGTGCCCTCGAAGGTCACCGTGTCGACGATGTTCGGATAATAGGTCTTCTTCTCGTCATCCGTCATCGGCACCGGAACGATCAGGTCGTTCTGGGCGAATTCCTTCAGCGTGCGCGAGCCGACATAGGCCATCGCGACCGGCGTGCCGGCGGCGGCGAGTGTCGTTGCCTTGTCCTGGCACTGCGCCCAGCCGACGACCTCGGGGGCGATCTTCCAGCCGGTGTTCTTTTCTTCCCACTGCTTGATATATTTGGTGTGGACCGGGTCGATCGTGTCGCCGCAATAGATCCAGCTGATTTCCTTGTCGGCCGCCTGGGCAGTGACTGCGGTCAATGCCGTCGAACCGAGCAAGGCGAGGGCCATCAGGCCTGTCTTGATGGTAATGCTCACGTCGTGACTCCCATTCTTGTGTTAGCTGTTCACTCGTTTTTGGTCTTATTGTTTCACCGCACCGGCGGTCAGCCCGCCGACAAGGTAGCGCTGAAGGAAGAAGATGACGACCATCGCCGGCGCGATACCGACGAAGGAAGCCGCCATCAGTTCGTTCCAGATGACCTCCTGCTTGCCGAAGTAAGCAAAGAGCCCCACCGGCAAGGGCATGTATTCGGTCTTCGAGTTGAACGTCAGCGCGAAGATGAATTGCTGGGCGTAAGCGCCGATGAAGGTGGTGATGGCGACGACGATGATCCCCGGCATCGCAATGGGCAGGATGACCCGGCGCAGCGTGTAGAAATGGCTGGCGCCATCCATGTAGGCCGCTTCGTTGAGTTCCTGCGGAATACGGATCATGTAAGTACGCAGCAGCCAGATCGCCGAGGGGATCAGGAAGGCGACACCCGGCACGATCATGGCGAGATAGGTGTTGAGCACGCCCATGCTGCGCATCAGCCGGAAGAGCGGGATCAAAAGCACGGCGCCGGAGAACATGTTCACCGTCAGGAAGGCGCCGAGCAGGATGCCCATGCCCCTGAATTCGAACTTCGCGAAGGCATAGGCCGCCGGAATGACGAGGCAGAGCACGATCAGCGTGACCACGGTCGAGATGAAAAACGAGTTGAAGATATAGCGCCCGAAGCCCGGCACACTGATCCACATCGTCCGATAGGCGTCGAAGGAGCCGTTCTCCGGCCAGAAGCGATAGGGCGAGGAGAAGAGCTGGCTGAGCGGCTTCAGCGAAACCAGGAAACCTTCGACGAAGGGCGACAGCACGAAGAAAAGAAACAGCGCAATGCCGCAATAGATCAGGATGATTTCCCACCAGCGGTAACGGTCGATCATGGCTGCATTGCTCATGCGCGCTTCTCCGGATTGAGGCGGCGGGTGACGCGGAAATAGGCGAAGCAAAAGAGCGACAGGAAGATGCAGATCAAAACGGCGCGCGCTGCACCTTCACCGTATTTCTTCGAGCCGATCGCCGTCTGATAGGTATCGATGATCATCGTCGTCGTCTCGCCGCTCGGTCCGCCTTGCGTCAGGATCCAGATGATGTCGAACGAATTGAAGGTGGCGATCAGCGACAGCATCGACATGGTGATGATCGCCGGCACCATCAGCGGCAGGGTGATGCGGCGGAAGCGGTACCAGCGGCCAGCGCCGTCGGTCCAGGCGGCCTCGTAGAGATCCTTCGGAATGGATTGGATCGCCGCCAGGAAGTAGATCGTCACCAACGGCACGCCGATCCACACGTCGGTGATGATCGTTGCCCAGAAGGCGGTGCTGCCATAGGCGAGGAAGGCGACAGGGCCGTCGACGAGACCGAAGCGCTGCAGCATGCCCGATATCATGCCGAACTGGCCATTATACATCCAGCCCCACATGAAGATGCCGATCGCCATCGGCACGATCCATGGCGGCATGGTCAAAAGCCGGAACAAAGAGCGGCCGGGTACGGCGGCATTCAGCATGCATGCGCCGAAGGTGCCGATCACCATTTTCAGGGCGACCGAGAAGAACGTCCAGATGAAGGTCCGGAAGATGACTTCGGCAAACCGTTCATTGAAGATCTTCTCGTAATTGATCCAGCCGACCCAATTGGTGGTCTTCCTAAGCGATGCATCGGTGAAGGAGAGAATGAACGTATCGACGAGCGGATAGGCGACGATCGCCAAGACATAGAGGACAGCCGGGAGAAGAAGGATCCAGGCGAAGATGACCGTGCTTTTTTGAACACTCATCTTGCCGCGCTCCTCAAGCCGCTCTTGCGTGAAGGGCTTCGTCGAAGCGGTCCCAGATGGGTCTGAGATCGACGACCGTTTTCTTCATCCTCGCTTCGTCCATTGCCAAGGCGAGAATGCCGGCTTCGAGCGCATTCAGCGTGGAAACAGGAAGTTCGAGCCCGGTGCGCACGCTTTCAAGCAGGTCGCTCGCCATCTGTTCATCGGCGCCGTAATGCTGGGAGAGCTCGGTGGCGGCATATTTGTTTTCGACGATCTTGTTGCCGGTCAGTTGCTCGTGAACGTCGAGATAGCCGCGAACGAAATCGCCTTCGGCCATGCCGCGCGACCCCATGATGGCAAAACGCCGGAACTGGTCGGGCACGTTGAGATTGGTGTGGAAGTTCATGCCGACGCCATTGGCATATTCGACGATCGCGACCTGATAGTCGATGATATCGGCATCGCTGTCGAAGACCTTGTCCGATCCCATCCATCCGCTCGGCTTGCGGTGGAAAAGCTCGAGGTCGTTGATGCCCTCGCGCGCCGGGTCGTTTGCCGGAATGAAGCTCTTGCGGCCGCCGAAACTTGCGACGCGCTCCGGACGTGCGCCGGCGACGCCATTGTACAGATCGAGGTCGTGGCAGCATTTCTCCAGCATGAAGCTGCCGGAATAGCGCTCATAGCGGCGCCAGTCGCGCATGAAAAAGGCGCCGTGATAAGGCTCGATATGTTCGGAGGCCTCGATCGACACGATCTGACCAAGCTTGCCCTCGGCCTGGATGGCGCGGAGATCCTTATAAAGAGGAGAATAGCGCAACACGAGACCGACCATCAGTCGCTCATGGCCGAATTTTGCCATCAGATGGGCAAGTTCGATGCTTTCGGCGATGGTCGTGACGATCGGCTTTTCGCAAAAGACCTTGAGACCGGCTTGAAGCCCGAGCCTGATATGGTCGAGATGCAGGTGATTGGGGGAGCCGATCATCAGCAGATCGAGTTTTTCGGAGGCGAGGAGCTCTTCCGGCGAACCATAAGCCTTGCCGACTGAAATTCCCTTTTCCGTCAATCCGGGAAGTCCGGCGGGTTCCGGATCCACATAGCCGACAATGTCGAAGCTGCTATCGATTGCCTTGAAAACATAGCCGAGATAGCCGAGCCGGAATCCTAGCCCGATGATTCCCACTTTCATGCCGATCAAGTTCCCATTTAGTAATTTATTTTCTTTAAGTTGGGACAAAAATCGGGAGGCGTCAATAGAAAACGGGCATCGAAGCACGAGCATGAAATTAATTTTCATAGATCGATAGCTGGCGACCGATTGCTTACAGCGACTGGCCGGACGCGGTTCGCCGGATGGACGCAGCGCGTATGCTCCCGAAGCCAAGGCAGTCGTTCAGCGCCGGCTGCCCCAGCCGTCAAGCTCACGCGAAACTCTCGAAATGTTGAAAAGAGACGCGAGCTTACCTGTGTAGGATGGTGTGAGAACAAAAGAGGCAAGGAGGAGCCATCATGACGCGTATGACAGCCAAGGATTTCCCTCAGGAACTTCTCGAACTCTACGACTATTACGCGCATGGGAGAATTACCAAGCGCGAGTTTCTCGACCGGGCCGGCAAATTCGCCGTCGGCGGCGTGACGGCAGCCGCCATTCTTGCGTCGCTGAGCCCTGACTATGCGCTGGCGACCCAGGTCGAGTTCACCGATCCCGATATATCAGCCGAATACATCACCTATCCCTCGCCAAAGGGAAATGGCGATGTCCGCGCCTATCTCGTCCGCCCCGCAAAAGCCGCCGGCAAAGTCGCGGCCGTAGTGGTCGTTCACGAAAACAGAGGTCTGAACCCCTATATCGAGGATGTGGCGCGGCGCGTGGCAAAGGCAGGTTTCATCGCCCTTGCGCCGGATGGCCTGACCTCGGTCGGCGGCTATCCCGGCAATGACGAAAAGGGGCGGGAACTCCAGCAGAAGGTCGACCCGGAAAAGCTGATGAACGACTTCTTCGCGGCGGTCGAATTTTTGATGCACAGCGATCTCACCACCGGCAAGGTCGGCATCACCGGTTTCTGCTATGGCGGCGGCGTCGCCAACGCTGCGGCGGTGGCCTATCCGGAGCTTGCCGCAGCCGTGCCCTTCTACGGCCGGCAGCCGCGCGCCGAAGACGTACCGAAGATCAAGGCGCCGCTGCTTCTCCATTATGCCGGGCTGGACAAGGGGATCAACGAAGGCTGGCCGGCCTATGAAGCTGCGCTGAAGTCATCCGGAAAAACATTCGAGGCCTACGTCTACCCTGACGTCAATCACGGCTTTCACAATGATTCCACGCCCCGCTACGACGAAGCGGCAGCCAAGCTCGCCTGGCAGCGAACGGTCGATTGGTTTACGAAATACCTCGCCTGAGAAGGCCGGACTTGAACGAGCCGCGGCGGGGAGCCATTCCCCGCCGTTTTTCCGTCCTGCTGCCTGTCAAGGCGACTGACGGTCTGTGATCAGGTTCCAGAAGGGATCGTCACCGGACAGGTTTTCAAAATCGGCAAGCCCGCGAAGCTGCAGGAAAGAGGCGCCGGACACATTCCGATTTCCCCAGCGCAAGCAGTCCCGGAATTTGACTTCACGTTCATGAACGCTCATCGGCGCTTCAAGCGATCCCTTCGCATGCAAGCGGGACTTGTTAAAAATGCGCCCGTCGCGCATCGTGACCGTGACGACATGCGGGAGGCGCTCCACGCCTTTTTCCTCATCAGCCGAATAGGACTGCATTTCGATGCGTGGCATGAATTCCCGGATTTCCGCCCGCCCAATCTCCTGCCGTGTAAAGTCGGAAAGGCTAAGGGAGCCTTTGAGGAAAGCTGTCGCCAGGCAATATTGCATTGAGAAGCGTGCCTGCATCTCGTCGGTGGGATCGGGATAAGCCAGGTTGCGGGCAGCGGATATGCCGACCTTCGTCTCGATCCTGGCAATGTCGCCCGCCAAAAGCCCATGCTGCTGCTTCAGATCCAGAAGCGCGTCGACAGCGCGATGGGTCGAGGCGCAGCAGGGATGGCGCTTGGTCACCACGCCCCAGCTTTCGATGATATGCTCCTCCTCGAATGTCAAGCCCGCCCAGCCCTTGGCATCATCGCCCCCGAAAAGATCGAGGAAGCCTTGCGGCCGCTCGAGGATATCCGGCCGCCCACTCATGCCCGCAAGCGCCATGCGGGCCGCGTCCACGGCATTGCGCGCGGCAATGCCGGCGTGAAGCGGTTTGGCGGTCGTGCCGAATTGCCCTTTCGGGCCGCAGGCGAAGCTCGTCGCGAGGCTCATCGCCGCGGCCAGGCTCTCTTCGTCGCCGCCGAGAAGCCGAGCCACGCCAGCCGCGGCCCCGATGCTGCCGACCGTCGCCGTTGCGTGCCAGCCCCTGTTGTAGTGAGACGGATTGACGCCAAAGCCGACCGCCGCTTGCGCTTCCAGCCCGGCCAGGTAGGCCTCGAGAAACCGTCTTCCGCTTGTCACGTTGCGGCGCGTCAGAACTGCCAGCAGCGCCGGCACCAGCACTGCGGAGGAATGCGCTCTCGCCGGATGGAAATTGTCATCGAAATCGAGCGCATGCGCCGCCGTTGCGTTGATGAGTGCGGCGAAAGAGGGCGAGGCGGAGCCGCCGGTCACGAGCCGCGCTTCGCCGCCCCCGGCGATTTCCCCGTCGAAGGCGCGGGTGAGCGCGGCAACACTTTCATCGCCACGGCCTGCAATCATACAGCCGATGGTGTCCACCGCAGCATCTCTTGCCCGGTCCATGGCGACGTTTGAGAACGTCGTTCGCGACAGGACCTGTTCCGCGATCTTCCGGAGAACGGTGGCCATTGACGAAAGTCTTTCCGTGCGTTTGGTTCTCAGCGGAAAATGTTCAACTTTCCGCAGGTCCGCAATCTTATGCGGTTTGCGGGTAGGGCTATCGACATTGGAGATAGAATGGCGCGAGACACGAGTGCGGCGATCAGCCTGAAGCATATCGAGGCCTATGACGCCATCGCGGCGACTGGCTCGACGATCGCCGCTTCCGTCGAGCTTGGGATCTCGCAATCGAATGCCAGTCGCTTGTTGCAGCAACTTGAAGACTATCTCGGCGTTCGGCTTTTCGACCGGGAAAAGAACCGGCTTCAACCGACCCGCGAGGGGCTGCAGCTCGGCCCGGAAATCCGTGCCATTTCCGACCGGCTACGCGCCTTGAAAACAGCGGCGATGGAGCTCGAGAGCGGTCGGTCGCGCGAGATCATGCTGCGGCTCGCCTTTCCCTCCAGTCTTTCCTCGACGCGCATTCCGAAGCTGCTGAAGAACTTTCTCGCGGCGAATGGTCCAATGCGCGTCGAAGTCGCATCGGGCAGCTATCTCGCAATTGAACGGATGGTGGCCGACGGCGAGGCCGATCTCGGCTTCGCGCGTCTGCCGCTGATGAGCCCGGGATTGAAGCAGGAGAAGATTCTGTCGTCGCGGGTCATTTGCGCCCTGCACGATGATCATCCCAAGGCCGACAGCCGCCAATTGTCGGTCGGCGACCTGAAGGGGCAGGATCTGATCATGCTGAACAGGGAGCGACCGGTTCGTCACGAGCTTGAGGCGTTGTTCTACAAGGCCGGCATCCGCCAACGCCCCTTGCTCGAAGCGCATTCGGTCGCGAGTGCCTGCGCGCTGGCCGCGCAGGGGCTCGGCATTGCGCTGGTCGGCGAGATCATCGCCCGCGAATATGCGACGCTGCCGCTGCAGTTCATTCCGCTCGAACCGGAACTGCCGGTTGCCTACGCGCTGATCAGCGGAGAGAAATTTCCGATGCCCAAGGCCGCCAGCCTCTTCCTTCAAAGCATTTCGGACTGGGTATGATGACGGTGCCTGAACCGTCCCGGGGGATCGCAAACGCATGAATATCAAGCAACTGGAAGTCCTGCGCACGCTCCTGGCGACAGGCTCGACGATTGCCACTGCAAAGACGATGGGGCTCAGCCAGTCCGGCGTCAGCCGCCTGCTCCAGCAGCTCGAGGCGGACCTTTCGATGTCGCTTTTCGTGCGCGACAAAGGCCGTCTCATCCCCACCCCCGAGGCCCTGCTTCTTGCCCGCGATGCCGAGAACATCCTGCTCGCGGTCGATCGGATGTCGGGTCATGCGGAGGACTTAAGAAGCGGCGCCGCCGGCCCGGAGATCGTCCGCATCGGCCTGCCGAGCAGCATGTGGGAGCATTTCGCGCCGGCAATGCTGGCCGATTACATCAGCGATTTCCCCGGTGTGCGGATCGAAACCTTCTTCGAGACGACGACCGCGATCAACAAGCTCGTCGAGCAGAGGGTCATCGATTTCGGCTTTCTGCGCATGGAGGGCGAGAGCGGACCGGGCATCGAGGTCGAGCGTGTCGCCACCGGCGAAAGTGTCTGCGTCGTTCCGAAGGATCATCCTCTTGCGAAACTGGAGGAAATCACCGTCAGGAATTTGCGCGACGTGCCCCTCATTCTGATTGGCCGCCAACGGCCGAACCGCATGGCGCTCGACCAGACCTTCCGGCGGGCCGGCGTCAAGCAGATCGTCAAGATCGAGACGCATACCAACAGTTCCGCCTGTTCCTATGTCGCGCATGGCCTTGGGGTCACGATCATCAGCAGCTTTTATGCGAATCTCTATCGCCACCTGCCGGTGGTTCACCGTCCTTTCGTGCCGCGCGCGACCCAGGAATTCGGATTGGCGAGGGCGGTGGGCACGCCACTCTCGATTGCCGCCCACGCTCTCAGCGATGCATTGAAGCGACAGATCCAGCTTTCTCAAAAAGACATTTAAAATCAGATTTTTAACCTGAGCACTTACGCCAACGCAGCCGTTTTGGTTGCGGTCGTATTCCGCATAGACTTATGACAGAATCGCATAATATTGCGGATATTTCCTCATTCGATCATAGTCTGCGGCAACGAAACCGATGGCGCCGGGCACTGTCCGTCGCCCATCGCGGGGAACAAAAATGCTGAAATTCGTTCTGAACCGTCTGTTGATGGCATTGCCGACGATCGTCCTCGTTTCGGTGACCGTCTTCACGCTGATCCGCTTCATACCCGGCGATCCGGCGGCACTGATGCTGGGTGATATGGCTGAGCCGGCTCAGATCGCGGCGATGCGCTCGGAACTCGGCCTCGACAAATCGCTGCCGCAACAGTTCCTGATCTGGACCGCCAATGTCGTGCAAGGTGATTTCGGCCGCTCGATCGTCAATGACGAGCCGGTTCTGCCGCTCGCCGCATCACGCTTTCTGGTCAGCGCCCAAATCGTCGTCGTCGCCGTGCTTCTGGCGAGCCTGATCGCCGTGCCGGCGGGTGTCATCGCCGCCTGGCGGCAGAACAGTCTGACGGACCTCGCGCTGGTCGGCACGGCCACGATCCTGCTGTCGATCCCGACATTCTGGCTCGGCCTCCTGCTTCTGCTTTTCTTCGGCTTGAAACTCAGCTGGCTACCGGTCCTCGGCTATGTCTCGATCGGCAGCAACGTCACCGGCGGCCTGCTTTACCTCGTGCTGCCGATCATGACCCTGGTCATTCACGAGATGGGTGTGTTGATCCGCATGGCACGCGCCTCGACGCTGGAAGTGCTGCGTCTCGACTATATCACCCACGCCCGGGCCAAGGGGCTTTCCGAGAGCGCCGTCCTTTGGCGGCACGCCTTCAAGAATGCCTTCGGCCCGACCTGGACGGTCATTGGTCTGATCCTCGGCAATCTGCTCGGCGGCATTGCCGTCATCGAGACGGTCTTCACCATTCCGGGGCTCGGGCGACTGATGGTCGACAGCATTTTTGCCCGCGATTACCCCGTGATCCAAGGGTGCCTGCTGTTCGTCTCGTTTTCCTATGTGCTGGTCAATTTGGTCGTCGACCTGCTCTATCCCTTGTTCGATCCGCGGGTAGTCGCCGAATGAAAAACGTCACCTTCAACGGCTTCATCGGCAGCATTCTGATTGCCGCATTGCTCATCTCCGCTGCGATCGGCCTTTTCTGGACCCCCTATGATCCGATGAAGCTCGGCTTCACCGCACGGCTGGCGGCGCCAAGCAGCGCCCACTGGCTCGGAACCGACGAATTCGGCCGCGACGTGCTCAGCCGCCTGATCGTCGGCGCCCGGGCGAGCGTCTGGATCGGCACCTTGACGGTCACATTCGCAACGGTCTGCGGCACGCTGATCGGTCTCGTCACTGGTTATGCCCGCGGTTGGGTCGATGCCGTCATCATGGCCGTCAACAACGCGCTTCTCGCTTTTCCGGGCATTCTTCTGGCGCTGGGATTGCTCGCCGTCTTCGGCGCCAACCAATATGGCATCATCTTCGCGCTGGGCATTGCCTATTCTCCCTCCATGGCCCGCGTTGTCCGGGGTGCCGTCCTGTCGCTGCGCGAGCGGGAATTCATCGAGGCCTCCAAGGTGATGGGCAATGGCGAGCTTTACACCATGTTCCGCCATATCCTGCCCAATTGCGTCGCCCCGATCACCGTGCTGGCGACCTCGATGTTCGGCTGGGCGATCCTTTCGGAAAGCGCGCTCAGCTTTCTCGGCCTCGGCGTTCCGCCACCGGCGCCGACCTGGGGCAACATGCTGGCCGCCGGGCGACCATTCATCGAGCAGGCGGTCTGGCTGGGTCTGTTCCCCGGCCTGGCGATCGCCCTGACGCTCCTCGGCATCAATCTTCTGGGCGACGCTCTTCGGGACAAGCTTGATCCGCGGATGAGGGGGCTGAAATGACCAATAGAACGCTTTTGAATGTCCGCAACCTGTCACTTCAGGTCACCGGGACCGGTGTGCAGGTCGTCAAGGAGGTCAGCTTCGACATCGCGCCGGGCGAGATCTTCGGCATCGTCGGAGAAAGCGGATCGGGCAAGACGCTGGCAACACGCGCCCTGATCTCGCTGCTGCCGGCGCCCATCAAGGTGATCGGCGGCTCCGTTGCCTACAAGGGACGCGACGTGCTTTCCATGAACGCCGCCCAATTGCGCCAATTGCGTGGTGCGGAAATCGGTGTCGTCTTCCAGGAGCCGATGACCTCGCTCAATCCCTCGATGACCGTCGGCCGCCAACTCGAAGAAGGGTTGCAGCTGCATACGAAACTCTCGCAGGAGGAACGGCGCAGCCGGATCCTCGACATGCTGAACCGGGTCGGGATCCGCGATCCCGCCGGGGCGCTCACGTCCTATCCGCATGAATTCTCGGGCGGCATGCGCCAGCGCATCATGCTGGCATCGGTGATGCTGCTGAAACCGGCGCTCTTGATCGCCGACGAGCCGACGACGGCGCTCGATGCCGTGATCCAGCGCGATGTCATGGAATTGATGGTGGAGCTGACGCAGGCGGAAGGCACCGCCGTGCTGCTGATCAGCCACGATCTGCCGATGGTAGCGCGTTACACCAACCGCATCGTCGTCATGGAAAAGGGCGTGATCGTCGAAGAAGGACGCACCGCCGATCTGCTCGACGCGCCGCAGCGTGCCTATACGAAGAAACTGCTTTCCTCCCTGCCGTTCCGCGGAGAGACGCGGATGATCGACAAGACCAGGGCACCGATGGTCTCAGCGCGGGATATCATCGTCGACTATCCAGGCCGGCGGTCGCTGATGAAGAAGGCAAAGCCGAAACGGGCGCTGCATGGCGTCAGCATCGATATCCACGAGGGCGAAGTCGTGGCGCTGGTCGGCGGTTCGGGTTCCGGCAAGACCACGCTCGGCCGCACCATTGCCGGACTGGTCCGGGAGAGCGAAGGCGATATCCGGTTCAAAGGACGCAGCCGCGACGACGACTGGATGGATTATCGGCTGAATTGCCAGATGGTGTTTCAGGATCCTTATTCCTCGCTCGATCCGCGCATGACCATCCTCGCGCTCGTCGAAGAAGCGCTGCGGCTCGTTCCTGATCTCGACGCCATGGAAAAGCGCAAGCGCGCCCTGGAGACGCTGGAAGAAGTCGGGCTTGGGGCCGACTACGCCGGGCGCTACCCGCATGAGCTTTCGGGCGGCCAGCGGCAGCGCGTGGCGATTGCCCGGGCCATTGCGCGCCGGCCGAAATTCCTGATCGCCGACGAACCGGTATCGGCGCTCGACGTGACGGTCAGGGCGCAGGTGCTTGAACTCCTGTCCGATCTGCAAAAACGCTACGGCTTTTCCTGCCTGTTCATCAGCCATGATCTCGGCGTGGTCGAACAGGTGGCCGATCGCGTCGTCGTCATGCAGGACGGCCGGATCATCGAGGAGGGCGACCGCGATACGGTTTTCGACAGCCCGAAGGAGGCCTATACGCAAAGGCTTCTCTCGGCCATCCCCGCTCTGGACCACAATGCTCAGGGCGGCGTGATCCTCAAATGGCGCCTGGAGAACTGACATGACGACGATGATTGAATCCGCAAAGCTCGCGGAGCGATTGAACGCGATCTGCAATGCCCAGCCTTTCGTGACGCGCTTCATGGTGCGTGCGCTTGGCAGCGGCGAAACGATCGGCAGAGGCGCGGACGAGGAAACCCCCTCCGCCAGCACCCGAAAGACTTCGATCATGATGGCAGCCCTGAAGGCCGCACATGAAGGCCGGCTGGATCTGGACGAACAGATCACCTACGAAAAGCGTTTCGCCGAGGAAGTGGCGAGCGGGATGTTCCGCTATCTGACGCCTGGTATCGTCATATCGCTGCGCGATGCCATCACCGGCATGATGGTGCTGAGTGACAATGTCTGCACCAAGATGGTCTTCGAAAGGCTGACGCTCGAAGAGGTCGACAGCTATTGCAAGTCGATCGGCATGACTGGCACCAACCATCGCTTCCTCATCCCTCCCTTGGCGTTGTCGCCCGATCATTCATTGAAGGCCGTCACCACGACGACGGCGCGGGATCAGGTCTATCTGCTGCAGACCATCCTCGATGCGCAGGATTCGCGGGAAGCCGCGGACCGGCTCGGCTGCTCGCAGGCGCTCAGCGCCTATGCGCTTCAAACCCTGAAGAACCAGATCCTGCGTTATGCCATTCCCTCCCGGCTGCCATTCGGAGTGCTCGTCGCCCACAAGGGCGGCACGGGAAAGCGCGGCCGCATGAATGCCGGTATCGTCTATCGCGACGGTTCCCCCTTCTACATCATCGCCGTCTATACCGACGACGTGCCGCAGGAAATGCCGGACGGCACCCCCGGCTACACAGTCGCGCTTGAAACCATCGGCAGGCTTTCACGCGCCTGCTGGGATGAATTCCAATCCTAACGATCATAAAAAGAGGGTAGAACAATGCACAAACTTCTTCTTGCAGGCACCATGTTGATGGCGATGACCGGCGTGGTCGACGCCCGCGACATCGTCGTGGCTCAAAGTTCCGATCTGCGCAGCAACAATCCGGGCGTCAATCGCGACGGCAATACCGATGGCGTCATCCTGCATATCGTCGAGGGGCTCGTCGGCTATGCCAACAATGGCGAGGTCAAGCCGCTGCTGGCAAAGAGCTTCGAAGTCTCGGCCGATGGGCTGACCTACAGCTTCAAACTGCGTGACGACGTCAAATTCCACAACGGCAAGAAATTGACCGCCGATGACGTCGTGTGGAACTGGAACCGCTATCTCAAGCCTGAAACGAAATGGACCTGCCTTCCCGATTTCGACGGCAGTGGCACCGTGCATGTTACCGGGGTCAAGGCAGTCGATACTTCGACCGTCACCATCACGCTGGAAAAGCCATCGGCGGTTTTCCTTGGCCTGATGTCTCGCCCCGAATGCGGTTACACCGGGATGATCTCCCCGGAATCGGTCGGCGCGGACGGAAGCTTCGTCAAGCCGATCGGCACCGGTCCTTTCAAATGGGATGAATGGAAGAAGGGCGAGTATATCCATCTCGCCAAGTTCGACGGTTATATCTCGCCAGAGAACGACGGCAAGCCCGACGGCATGGTCGGCTCCAAACGCCCTCTCGTCGACGGCATCAAGTTCATGGTCATTCCCGATGCTTCGACCGTAAAGGCCGGCCTTCAGTCCGGCGTGCTCGATACCGCGGAGATTTCGCCGGATCTCATTCCCGAATTCAAGACGAGCGACACGATGCAACTGATCGTGGCCCGCAACAACGGCAAAAACCTCTTCTACGTCCAGACGCGCGACAAGGTTCTGAGCAATCCCGGCGTGCGCCGCGCCATGGCGATGACACTCGATCTCGACCAGCTCGTCGAGGCCGCCTCCAATGGCACCGGCGCAGCCAACGGCTCCATGGTTTCGCAAGACTCGCTCTATTTCGACGATGTCCAGAAGGAGCGTCTGCCCTACGACATCGAGGCCGCGAAAAAGGAGCTTGCGGCGGCCGGCTACAAGGGCGAGCCGATTACCATCATCGCCAACAAGCGCAGCAACGTGCCAAGCTTCCCGGCCGCGGTGATGGCGCAGGCCATGATGCAACAGGCAGGTCTCAATGTGCAGATCGAGGTGCTCGACTATGCGACGCAGGTCGATCGCCGCCGGTCCGGCAACTACCAGATCATCTCGCAATCGGTCGCGCCGCGGCTCGATCCGGCGCTGATGTACGGCTTCTATGTCGGCAACAAGGACAAGAATGCTTCCTTGATGTGGGATGACCCGAAGGCCGTCGAGTTGATGAAGGCCGCCTATGCGGAGCCCGACCAGACGAAGCGTCAGGCGATCTTCGACGAGTTTCACACGCTGATGCTCAAGGAAATGCCGGGCATCTTCCTCTATGACATGGTCGATGTCTGGGGTGCGACCAAGAAGCTGAAGGGCCAGCCGGTCTGGCAATCGAATGCCCGTCTTTGGGAAGTTTCGCTCGACAATTGAGCCTGAACTGCCGCCCGGTGGGTCGGGCGCCGCCATCCCCTTTCGACAGTCAACAGGAGATCCGGCAGGCCAGTCCTGCCGGGTCCGGTGCAACACGTCCCTGTGGCGGCAGGACAGACAGCGAGGAAATGCCATGAATCTTGACGCGATCAGCTCCATTGCCGCGACGGTCGAAAAGATGAAGCCGGATTATATTGCCCTCAGCGACAGTATTTGGGACTTCGCGGAACTGAAATTCGAGGAGCGGCGCTCGTCGCAATTGCTGGCAAGGATGCTCGAGGAAAACGGCTTTGCCGTGCGCCGCGGCGTCGCCGGCATGGAAACGGCCTTCATCGCTGAATCCGGCAGCGGCAAGCCGGTGATTGCTTTCCTCGGCGAATTCGATGCGCTGGCCGGGATGAGCCAGACCGCCGACGTGGCCGAGCCTCTTCCCGAGGTGGCGGGAGCAACCGGTCACGGCTGCGGGCACAATCTGCTTGGCGTCGGATCGCTGATGGCGGCGGTTGCGCTTGCCCGCCACCTTAAGGAAAACAAGCTGCCCGGGACGGTGCGTTACTACGGCTGCCCGGGAGAGGAGGGCGGTTCCGGCAAGACCTTCATGGTTCGCGCCGGCGCATTCGATGACGTCGATGCCGCCCTGACCTGGCATCCGGCTCCGTTCAACGGTGTTCGCTCGACGAACAATCTTGCCGTTCTCGAATATTACTATCGCTTCAGGGGTGTCGCGGCACATGCTGCCAACAGCGCCCATCTCGGCCGTTCGGCGCTCGATGCGGTCGAACTCATGAATGTCGGCGTCAATTTCCTGCGTGAACACATGCCGCAGGATTGTCGCGTTCACTACGCGATCACCGACACCGGCGGCAGGGCCGCCAATGTCGTGCAGGCAAGCGCCGAAGTTCTCTATCTGATCAGGGCGCCTGACATGCCGCAGGCGCTTGCGCTTGCCGGGCGCGTCGAGAAAGTGGCACGAGGTGCCGCGATGATGACCGAAACCACGGTCGAGATCGTGTTCGACACCGCCTCGACGAACCTTCTTCCCAACATCACGCTGGAAACTGCGATGCACGAGAACATGGTCGCGCTCGGGCCGATCGCCTTCGACGAGGCCGACATCGCCTTTGCCAGGAAAATCCAGGATACCTTCGCTGAGGAAGCGATCAGGAGCAGCATCCGCCTCTATCAGATCAAGGGCGATGTGTTCTCCAATGCCAAGGTCGATGGCTCGACGCCCTTGCACACCGGTCTGCGCGATTTCGAGGGACAATCGCATTTCCGGGCCGGGTCGACCGATGTCGGCGATGTCAGCTGGGTGACGCCGACCGCGCAATGCTGGGCGCCAGCCTGGGCAATCGGCACCAATCCCCATACCTGGCAGGTCGTCGCGCAGGGGAAAAGCCCGGCCGCGCATAAGGCCATGGCGCATGCGGCCAAGACGCTTGCGACCACGGGGCTCGCATTGATGTCGTCATCCGACCTCCTGGCAGCGGCGACGGCCGAGTGGCGGGAAAAGACCAGCGGCAAAGCCTATGTGTGCCCGATCCCCGACGATGTGATGCCCGCAACGGTTCACCGCCGGTAGCCCTGCTCTGAGAACGCCGCGCCTAAAAGATGCTGCGGGGCGGGGGCGCTCCCCGCCGTCCATCCGTCCCTTGGCTGGCGATCGGTCGATGAAATTGCCCGGTCGGCCATGGCGTCGAAAGCCATCCGTTTGGCTATTGCGGACCGCCGGCTTTGCGTCGTCTCCGGCTGACCATCATTCCGCCGACGATGAGAACAATTCCGGTCGCGTTTGCCCAAAATGACGCTGGAACGGCGCTGATATAATCAAACGCTACCCCTGTCACCATCTGGCCACCGATGATCAGCAGAGCCGAATTGACCGCACCTATTCGAGCAATGACCCAACTGCCCGCCGCCACGAAGATGACGCCGATGGGACCACCCAGATAGGCATACCAAGGCGCCTCGGCAGCCCCCGCAGGAAGCAGGCCTCCGACAAAGAGACCAAGGCAGGTGAGGGCAGCAAAGCCTATGGCATGGTTCCAGAAGGATGCGATCAGCGGCGTCGTCGATATGCTCAACCGTCCATTGAGCTGACGACTGAGGCCGACGAGCACACCGCCCAGGCACGCGAGGAGAATGAACACCGTCACGCCGCACCTCGCCCAAATAGGATGATGAGCGCAGCCCCCGTGACGACCAAGCCGAGTGCAGCGATGTCTCGTCTATCCGGACGCCGCTTTGGCAGACCGAACAATCCCCAGCTGTCGGCCGCGACGCTGAAGGCGACCTGGCCTGCCAAACCCAAAGCCAAGGTGCCGGAGAGCCCGAGCGGTGAGTTGACCGCAGTCGAGGTCAGAATGACCGTTGCCGCACCGGATATCCCACCGAAGTGAGCCCACCAAGGCGCATTGGGGGCTTTTTCCACCATCGGCATGCGCCGGCGGTGGACCAACAGGAGAAGAATAACGGCTGCGATGATGCCTGTGCCGTGGGCGGTCCAAGATGAGAATAGGGGATTGCCATAGCGGGCCAACTCCCCGTTGAGGTGCACCATGAAAGTCAGGAGCCCGCCCGTGGCAAAAGCTCCGATGAAGTAGATGGGATGCGAATTGCGTGCTTCGGTGGTCATTGCAGATCCCGTCAAAGAATCGATTGCGCCCGATATTTTTCAGATTGCCACTACAGCGCCGCGTCTTTTAGACGCGCAAAGGACGCTGCAGCACTCGCCTTTACGAATGCGTCGACCATGGTTCCTGATTAGGACGGTACGTCTCAGCGGATTTCCTGCCTGGCGTCAATCGTGGTCCGACAAACATCCTTTCCATTGACGGGCCCTTCCGGCCGATGGCTAATGGCCTGGTGTCGTCACTGCCTTGCAAGCATGGAGGATGCGATGCTGATCAAAGGCGCTCGAACGTTCGTGGTGCGGGATGCGGGAGGCTTCGTCGCACATGTCAACATGCCGGGCTGGTTGAAGCCGAAGCCGACCGATCACGGCCAAGGCCCTCTCGCCATGGTCGTTGAATCCATCCTCGATCCCGGCCGCCTGATCGCCATGCACGAGCACCGGAACGACGAGATCATTTCCTGGGTGCCCGAAGGCGTCATGCGGCACGACGACAAGGCCGCTGGCCGACTGGTAATCGATCGCGATCATCTGATGGTGATGAATGCCGGAAAAAGCTTTTGGCATTCCGAAGAGACGCTGGCATCCGATCCGCCTCTGCGAATGCTGCAGATCCTTATTCGCCCTTATGCGGTTGATCTCGAGCCGAAGATCCAGCACGGGCCGATGCCACCTGCCGCGGCAAACGTTTGGCGACACCTGGTCGGGCCGGAAGGAGAGGGCGCGCCCTTCTATGTCCGCAGCGCAATCGACTTCTTCGACATGCGGCTGGACGCAAGCGTACGGGTGGGATTCCCGCAGAAACAAGGCCGAGCCCTCTATTTCTATGTCTTTAGCGGTTCCGTTGTCGTCGATAAGCAGACGTTCGCCGAAGGCGAGCAGGGGCTGCATTTATCGGATGACAAGCTCGAAGTAGAGGCGCAGAGTGCAAGCACGTTGGTCGCGTTTCTGCTCGACCCGAACGCATCTATCACCAGGCAGGGGACTGTCGGCGACCACAAGAAGATCCCGCCGGCAATCATCATTCGCGCGTTCCTGCGATGGAAGAAATTTCGCCACATGTGGCGTCGTCATCTTTAGCATCGCCGCTCAAAGACCGAAAAGGCGATATGAATGGAACAAGGATGCCCCTAACGGGTTTCGAACCTTAGCGTTCAATAGGAGGAGCATTTCATGCCTACGGTTGCCGCCACACCCATCACCCCACCAGACCAGCACGTCGTAACAGCCCGCGAAGCCATCGAGCCACTTTATGAGAAGCTTGAGCTTCAAACGGAATCGCTGGTCCTGTCTGCGGCGCTGGAAGCGGGATGGTCTTCGGATGAGGCAACCGAGGCGCTGGCGGCGCTTAGACTGCAGGATGCACTTTCCACCCTTGGACGAACGGACTGACCGAAAACTCCGAGAATAATCGACATCTCCTGTCGGAGCGCCGGCTATCAGTTACCGAACGGTCTCGCGCGGCGTGCTGACTAGCACGGCGGCTACGGAGATATCGCGGGCGCTGGATGAAAGTCGAAACTAACAAATCGACTATGGCTCATCGAATGAGGACGCTCTGACCGTCAACGTTTTCCCGGTGGGGTCTTGCTGGAATATCAGCCCACCTTTGGCTTTCGAGTGCCCCGGGACGTAGTCCAGGACGGTCTCGACGTCTTCAATCACTGCACCTTGTTCTCGTATCTCGCCGTGGACGGTTACCTGTGACGCGGTCGCGCTTGAATCGTTTCGGATTTCGAAGAGGACCTGAAAGCCACCGTCACGCTTTTCGGTTTGCAGCACGACCCCGACCAGGTTCGGCGTAGCATCACGGTCCACCAATGCATCCTTGCCAATCCAAGCAATCACGCCAAGGACAATTACGGCCGAGACGACGCCCGTGGCCCATTCAATCCAATGCGGTTCGCCTGCTTCCACATTTTTGTTGTTGGAGGTTTTTGTCATGGTGCCTCACAGGATCAGGCGAGCTGCCGCCGCACCAATGGCAGCGGGAAAGCTCAAAACAACAACGGCCATCAGGATTTGGGTAGACCCGATGTCATCGGTTCTGTGGAACGTCCAGAGGCAATAGGCACTGATCAGACCGGCAATCACGTAGCCCGGCAGGGTGAAACGAACGAAAGCGTGCCAGCCTGGCGTACCCTCGGCGAGATCGTGGCTCCCCTTAAAAGAAAGGGCGTAGACGAACCCATGCATGACTGCCAGCGAGGCGGCGATCATGATTAGGCCATGCCACGGCGTCATCTTGTACGAAAGCAAGACCATTTCCTCGGTGGGCGCGACGTTAAGGCTGAGGAACAAGGCGCCGACCGCCATCAGGAATAGTTCACCGGCGTAGCTCGTTTCCCGTTCGCGGACTGGGTCATCACTATCGCTTTCCTTGGCATCGTCGCCATCGTCCGATTGTCCGCCGAGCTGGCTCCGACCTAGCATCGCGCCGATGCTGGCAGGTATGGCCTGGATCGCGATCATTCCGGTCATCTCATGCAGGGATTGATCGTGTTTCAGAACCCCCATGGCGATGAGGATCAGTGCACTGCCCAGTATTCCAAGGCCGTAGGCAATGCTTGCGTCACGCATCGCTTGTCGCCAGGTCGACGTCCGCTCAAATCCGATCCGGTCTGAGAGAATAACGAGGAGGGGAATATTGACGATCAACAAGAGAAACAGGCGGCTGCGGTCCATGTAGAAGCCGAGTTCCCACATTTCCATGGTCATGAACATGGGCAGCGCGAAAAGCAATGCTCCAGCAATACCGCGCGCGATACCTGAAAAAAATCTGCTGCTATTGAAATCCTGGTGCGTGGTCGCGGCACTCAAGTTTGATCTCCCCCTAAATTAAAAACTCCCACCACCCGTAAACCGAGGCAGCGGCATTCAAAGCGCACGCGCTCGCTGCGAAAGCGCGGGGTTGGACGCATGAGCACCAGCGCCGCCGAAGCCAAAGCCGTCATGGACATCAAGGTTGACATGACTTTTCTCAAATGCTTCTCAGTTGTGAGATCCTGGCAGTTCCGACCGTACCTGGGAGAGTTTGGGTGTCGACACGGTTCGATATCGTGCCTCCACCAAATTATAGATCCCGAACGCAGCCAAGCCGATAGCGACGACGAGGTAGAGAACAGCTCCGAAAGGAAGCTGTCTCACGAAGGTCAAGGCATCGCTTATGCTTCCCGCCTGGCCCGGATCGATGGTGAAGGCCGCATAGCAAAAGAAGATGCCGACGATCACGAAAACGACCCCACGGGAAACCAGCCCGTAGACGCAAACCAATAACAGAGGTCGGCTTTGACCGAGCGTGAGATATCGCTCAAATCGCCGTGTGATACCTTTCAGCGCGGTAACAGCACCACCAACGACAAACCCGAGACCAATCGCACCAGCTAGGAATCGACCAAATGGCTGCGACATGGCCCAGGCTGCTAGGCCCTTTTCTCCGCCGTCGCCACCGGATCCAAATCCAAAGGACTCCTGAAAGGCATATACCGCCAACCCCATGTACGTCACGGCGCTCCCGAGGAGGGCGGCACGGATCAGGTAGCTTTTCACACTGTGGTCATGGTTGTCTGCGTTCGCGATGGACTGGGCAAGCCGCCATGCTACAAAGCCGAGTAGCCCGAGCCCTATCAAGCCCAGCCACAGCCGGCCCAATGGCTGCTCCAAAACAGCGTCGAGCGCTGATTTGGTATCGGCCTGTCCGCCGCCGAAGCTCGAAAATACTGCCAGCGCAGCAACGAGCAAAAACACAATACCTCGGGCGCTATATCCGGCCCGCGCAAGCCATTCTAATTTCGACCTGGTCATCTCTGTTTTCCCGCCGCGTTTTTTAACGAGCGCCCAGCAAAACAGTTCCGACTTCTCGCGGTGAATCTCTTCAACGAGGCAAGCGCCTCGAACCTTTATCGCAATTTTGATTGTCGGACGTTCACCGGGGGATTCCCCAGGAAACGAGATTACGAGCAGCGCGTACGAGACTGCAAATCGAGGCGGACGAAGGTCGCCCGAATGGTCGCCACGAGAAACAGCATGAGGCGGCTGAAGAGGTCGCTGAGGTCACAAACGCCAGGCAAGCGTCTACCAGGATCAAGGGAGGTGGCAAGAAGCGTGACTTCCTGCAACGCGCTGTCCATACATAAACGCGGCTAAAATATATATGCCAGTTCCATAAGATAGATTACGCCACTTTTACAATCATAAGTTTAACTGTTTTGATGTGCACACTTACAGGATGCAGATGCGTGAGGAGGGTCAAATACCGTTTGGTGATCGCAGCTCGTAGAGCACGTGATGACGCAATGGATGCCCCTCGGCGAAATTGGGATGATTGAACTCACCGATGCGGTTCATCCCCAACCGTCTCATCAAACCCCAGGAATTGCTGTTTGCGGGCACTGTGAAGCTGACGATGCGGTCAAGCTTCAGCGTCTTGAATGCAAAGTCGAGAGACCGTTCTGCGGCCTCGCGTGCATATCCGGCGCCGTGCCGCGAGGCTGAAAGCCGCCAACCGATTTCGACTGCCGGGGCAAACGGCAAAGCCGGCGAAACGTTGTTGAGGCCGCACATGCCGATCAACGCGCCGCTTGCCTTCTCCTCCAGCGCCCACAGCCCCCAGCCATGATCCTCGAAGTGCCGGTCGATGCGGTCGAGCATCGCATCCGACTGTTCGTCGGTCAGAGGATTGAGATATCTGACGACGTCGGGCTCGGCATTGATCGCAGCGAAGGGTTTGCGATCCTGCTGCCGCCAAGGTCTCAAAATCAGACGTTCGCTTTCGAGCTTCATCGTCACTGCGCTCTAGCTCCTACCAGAGCGTCATGTGACGGTTGACATCCTTGTAGAGCAGGTAGCGGAAACGGCCGGGGCCACCGGCGTAACATGCCTGCGGGCAGAAAGAGCGCAGCCACATGAAGTCGCCGGCCTCGACCTCGACCCAATCCTGGTTCAGCCGATAGACGGCCTTGCCTTCCAGCACATAGAGACCATGCTCCATGACATGGGTTTCCATGAAGGGGATCACGGCGCCCGGCTCCAAAGTCACGATATTCACGTGCATGTCGTATCGGACATCGGCCGGATCGATGAACCGGGTCGTCCCCCAGCGTCCATCGGTATCAGGCATCGCCGAGATGGGGTGCTGGTCCTCATGCGTGAAGATCGCCGGTGGTGGCTCCAGCCCCTCGACCTCCTGAAAGGCTTTTCGTATCCAGTGGAATTTTGCCGCCGTCGAACCGCCGTTTTTCAGGCCCCAGACCGAACCCGCCGGAATATAGGCGAACGAACCGGAGCGCAGCGCATGACTGACGCCATCGAGTTCCACCGTCACCTCGCCGTCGACGACAAACAGGACCGCTTCGGCCCGTTTATCGGGCTCCGGCCGATCGCTTCCACCGCCGGGCTCAACCTCCATCACATATTGCGAGAAGGTCTCGGAGAAACCGGAGAGCGGCCGGGAGAGAACCCATGCCCGTGTCCCCGTCCAATGCGGAAGGACGCTGGTGACGATGTCGGTCATGACGCTGCGCGGGATGACCGCGTAGGCCGTGGTGAAAACGGCTTTGCTGGAAAGCAGCTCGGTTTGCGGCGGCAATCCGCCGAGTTTCGAATAATAATCTCTGTTCATCGGTCCAGGCTTCGCGGCATTTGGTATGCATCTGCTTTATGCGCCGCTCATCGTCCAGGCAACTCTTAATTCGGACCGTGAAAATCGATAGGGAGCCGCCCGGCCGCGTTTCCGTCAGAACTCGACTTCCAGTTCGACGATCTCGTCCGGCTCGA
The DNA here is from genome assembly GCF_013087625.1 of Rhizobium changzhiense. Classification (NCBI taxonomy): domain Bacteria; kingdom Pseudomonadati; phylum Pseudomonadota; class Alphaproteobacteria; order Hyphomicrobiales; family Rhizobiaceae; genus Rhizobium; species Rhizobium changzhiense. The sequence goes on along the minus strand of NZ_JABFCQ010000006.1, from coordinate 154,392 downwards.
CCATCGCGCCTTCGGTCCATTCGCCCATCAGTGGCCAGGACAACACCGTCTCGACATAGGCTGCAAGCCGCGGTTCGAGCTCCACCGCATAGGTGCGGAAGCGGGTGCAGACCGGCGCGTACATCGCATCGGCTACGGTCGGTGTGGTGCCGAACAGCCAGGGCCCACCACTTGCCTCGAGGCATTCGGTCCAGATCGCCTTGACGCGCTCGACATCGGGCCGCGCGCCCGAGAATATCTTGAAGCTTGCATGCCGCGCCTTGAGGTTCATCGGCAGTGCCGAGCGCAGGTTATGGAAACCCGAATGCATCTCGCCCGAGACCGACCGGCAGCGGGCCCGCGCTGCGCGCTCGGAGGGCCAGAGCCCGGCGTCCGGCACCACCTCGTGGAGATATTCGGCAATCGCCAGCGTGTCCCACACCGTCACGTCGTCATGGGTCAGCCTCGGCACCAGAACCGACGGCGAGAGCAGCAGGAGTTCCTGGCGCGCCTCGTCATCCATCTCCACAAGCACCTCGGCGAAGTCCAGCCCCGCCATCCGGCACAGCAGCCAGCCGCGCAGAGACCATGAGGAGTAGTTCTTTGAGGAAATCGTCAGTGCAGCTTGCGACATCGGGCTCGTATCCTTGTCGGACAATGTTGCTTCTTCCTCGATAATCTTCTCGCATGGCAGGACATATTCAACTAGCTTTTTTTGCACCGCCGCATCGATGCGGCAGTGCGGGAGATTTCGGCCATGCTCTACCAGGCCTATCAGTTCCAGGATGACCTCATCGCGCCGCTCCGCGATCTGGCGCGGCGCCTGCAGATGTTTTCCGCGACAGCGTTCTGGAACCCCGGCGGCGAAATGGGACGGCAGTTCTCCGCCGCGATGGAGATGATTTCCCGCTTCGAGATTACTCACGAACGTCCGGATTTCGCCATCACCTCGGCCTTGATCGGCAACCGCATGGCGCCCGTCACCGTCGAGTCCGTGCTCGACCTGCCCTTCGGCACGCTGCTGCGCTTTGCAACGGACACCGATGCAAAGCGGCCGCGGGTGCTGGTCGTCGCACCGTTGTCCGGCCATTTCGCCACACTCCTGCGCGGCACGGTGCAGACCCTGCTGCGCGATCACGACGTCTATATTACCGACTGGGCGAACGCCCGCGACGTGCCGCTGTCGGCAGGGCGTTTCGGCATGGACGACTATGTCGATTATATCATGCATTTCCTGGAGGAGATCGGTCCGGGCGCTCATATCCTCGCCGTCTGCCAACCCTGCGTGCAGGCCCTGGCCGCCGTTGCCGTGATGTCGGAAGAGCGGCATCCCGCCACCCCGCGCACCATGACGCTGATGGCCGGGCCGATCGACCCGCGCGAAAGCCCGACGAAGGTCAACGAGCTTGCCGTGTCGAAATCGCTCGCCTGGTTCGAGAACTCGCTGATCACGGGCGTTCCCTGGCGTTATCGGGGCGCCGGGCGGCGGGTCTATCCCGGCTTCCTCCAGCTCGTCGCCTTCATGTCGATGAACATGCAGCGCCACCAGGACGCCCATCGCAGGCTCTACGATCATCTGGCGAAGGGCGAGACGGCCGAAGCCGGCAAGATCAAGACGTTCTACGACGAATATTTCGCCGTGCTCGACCTCACTGAAGAATTCTACATCGAAACCATCGAGCGCGTCTTCCAGAAGGCGGAACTCGCGACCGGCGACCTCACCCACCATGGCCGCAGGGTCGACCCGGGCCAGATCCGCAACACGGCGCTTTTGACCGTCGAGGGCGGCCGCGACGACATCTGCGCACTCGGCCAGACCTCGGCCGCGCACGATCTCTGTCGTGCGTTGCGCCCGCATCTGAAGCGCCATCATCTTCAGGCCAATGTCGGACATTACGGCGTCTTCAGCGGCCGCCGCTGGGAGGGGGAAATCTACCCCGTCGTGCGCAACATGATCCTGGCGATGGAATAGTGCCGGCCAATCCGAAACGCGATGGCAGGTCTACCGATCGGCCATCACCAGGTGGCCCGGCCCGACTTCGCGATAAGACGTGCCTGCAGGCTGATAGTCGACCGGGCGCATCGGGCTCTTGATCTCGTCATTCGCCACCATCCGCTTTTCATGGCGGCGGTCGGGATCCGGCACGGGCACTGCCGCGATGAGTTTCTTCGTATAGGGATGCTGCGGATTTTCGAAGACAGCGGATCGCGGGCCGATCTCGACGATCTCGCCGAGATACATCACCGCCACGCGATGGCTGACGCGTTCGACCACCGCCATGTCGTGCGAGATGAACAGGAAAGCGAGGTTGAGGCTCTGCTGCAGATCCAACATCAGGTTGATGACCTGCGCCTTGATCGAAACGTCAAGCGCCGAGACGCTTTCATCGGCGACGATGACCTTCGGCTGCAATGCAAGCGCGCGGGCGATGCAGATGCGCTGGCGCTGGCCGCCGGAAAATTCATGCGGATAGCGCGCGGCCATCTCCGGTAACAGGCCGACCTTCACCAAAAGATCGGCGACGATGTCCTTCGCCTGTTTCGCATTGCCCATTCTGTGTTCGAGATAGGGTTCGGCGATCGCGGCACCAACCGTCATGCGCGGGTTGAGGCTGGCAAAGGGATCCTGGAAGATCATCTGCACGGATTTGCGCATCTCGCGCAGATCCTTCCTGTCGAGGCCGAGCACCTCCCTGCCCTCGACGAGAACGGAACCGGCCTGCGGCTCGATGAGCCGCATGATGGCGCGGCCGGTCGTCGATTTGCCGCAGCCGGATTCGCCGACGAGCGACAGCGTCTCGCCGGCGTGAAGATCGAAAGTGACGTTTTCGACGGCGTGCACCCGGCTGGTCAGCCGGCCAAACAAGCCGGAATGAATGTCGAAGCGCTTGGTGAGGTTCTTCACCTGCAAGACCGGCGTCGTTGCAACCGTATCGGCGACCTCGGCGGGAATGTCCGATTCCCCCGTTGCGGTATTGACCACGGGGAAGCGCAGCGGCCGGGGCCTTCCCTGCATCGAGCCGAGCACCGGCACGGCTGAAAGCAGCGCTCTCGTATAGGGATGTTTACCGCGGTGGAAGATATCGGCGGTGGCGCCGCTTTCCACCTGTTCGCCGCGATACATCACCACCGTCCGGTCGGCGATCTCGGCAACGACACCCATGTCATGGGTGATGAAGAGAACGGAGGTCCCCTCCTCGTCCTGCAGCATCTTGATGAGATCGAGGATCTGGCCCTGGATGGTGACGTCGAGCGCAGTCGTCGGCTCGTCGGCGATCAAGAGTTTCGGTCGGCTGGCGAGCGCCATGGCGATCATTACCCGCTGGCGCATGCCGCCGGAAAAACGATGCGGATATTCGCCGAAGCGCGAGGCGGGCGAGGGGATGCGGACCTTTTCCAGCAGCCGGATCGTCTCGGCTTTGGCATCGGCCCTGCTCATATCGGAATGGCAGAGCAGCGCCTCGGAAATCTGGTCGCCGATGGTGAAGAGCGGATTGAGCGATGTCATCGGCTCCTGGAAGATCATCGCCACCTCGTTGCCGCGCACCTGCCGCATGGCATTTTCCGGCAATGCCAGAAGGTCGCGTCCGCCGAGCATGACGCGGCCCTCGACACGGCTCGTATCCGCCTGCAGCAGCCGCATGATCGAGAGTGAGGTGACGCTCTTGCCCGAGCCGGATTCGCCGACGATCGCCACCGTTTCCGCCGGAGCGACGGTGAAGGAGACGTCGCGCACGACCTGTTTCCAGACGCCGTCCACCAGGAAGGAGGTCGTCAGCCTGTCGACGGAAAGAACGTCAATCGTCGTCTGGATCGGTTGCGTTTGGGCGCTGGCCATGGTGGTTCCTCTTGCGACGGGGAAGCGGCGGTTCAATCCGGCCAGCGAAGTGCACCGTCGAAGCGGTGCCTGCTGCGGTTCTCGATCGGCGTTGCGATGATCTCGTTGGAGGCGCGCGCCTTGTCGAGTTCCTGCGCCAGGCGCTCCGCCACGATCGTCTCCTCGCCCGGGTGCAGATTGCACGGGTCGAGATAGAAATAGCGGTGCTCCACCTCGTGATCGCGCACGATGATCGGCGGGCTGCCCTTGGCAAGCGCATCGGCCAGATCCCAGGCGGTGATATGCGCCTGCTCGGGATCGACGATCAGGCGCAGCCGATCGAGGGGATTGTTGGTCGGATCGGGCTCGATCAACGCAGTGAGGCCAGGGCGGCCGTCGAGCGTGCGCTTCCACAGGTTGAGATAGCCGGTCTCGCGTTCCCGGATGCCGGCATGGTCGCGGTTTTCCCAGGCTTCGAGTGCTGCCATGACGCCGAAGATGCTCTCCTTGCCGACCTTCATGCCGCGGCCGATGCCCATATTCTGCAGAAAGGCATGGCGCACCAGCTCCTTGCTGCCGGCAACGATGCCCGAGGTCGGGCCGCCGAGGAACTTGTGGCCGGAGTAAAGGGCGATATCGGCCCCCTGCTCCAGGAAAATCCTAAGATCATATTCCGAGGCCGCATCGACGATGACGGGCACGCCCTTGGCATGAGCGATCTCGACGAATTCCTTCAGGTTCAGCAGGCCGTAATCGACGACATGGTGGGAGACGACATAGACGGCGGCGGCGGTCTTGTCGGTGATGGCGTTTTCCATGTGGAAGCGATGCGTCGAGGTCGCCTGCCCGACAAGCACGACCTTGCCGCCGGCAAGCCGGATCGCCTGGTCGACCGGGGCGCCGTAACTGACGACATGGCCCATCTGCACCAGCACTTCGTTCTTCTCGGGCACCACATCCGGCAGTTTCTCGATCGCCAGCAGGTTATTGCCGGTGATTGCGCCGGCAACGGCCAGCGAAATGCCGGCCGAGCAGGAGGCGGTGACGAAGCCCGCCTCGCCACCGGTCAGCCGGGCGATGACGACGCTGGCCTTACGCTGCAGGTCGTTGATCTCGACGAAGTGCGGCAGGATCGATGCCATCGCGCTGATCGCTTCGGGAACGACGATCGAGGCGCCGAGGCTGGTCATCGTGCCCGATACGTTGATGACAGGGCGAAGGCCAAGCGACGGACGGATATCAGTGGACATGGAGGTCTCCAGGAGTCTGGGTCGAAAAACGAAACATGGCGCGGTCGATCAAATGTGTCGAGCTCCCGTCAGCCATGCAAGGCGACGATCGCCTCGATCTCGACGGTAATGTTGCCGGGCAGCGAGCCGAAGCCGACGGCCGAGCGGGCATGTTCGCCGGCCGGCCCGAAGACTGCGATCAGCAGATCCGAGCAGCCGTTGATGACGCTCGGATGATCCTCGAAATCAGGCACGGCATTGACCATGCCGAGCAGCTTGACCACTCGCTTGACGCGGGAGAGATCGCCGAGCGCATCCTGCATGACGGCAAGCAGGTTTATGCCGGTCAGCCGCGCGTGGCCGTAGGCCTCGTCGACACTGACCCCACCGCCGACCTTGCCGGCATGCATGAAGCCGTCAGCCTCGCGCGGCCCCTGGCCGGAGAGATAGAGCATGTTGCCTTCGATCACATGCGTGACGAAATTGGCGATCGGCGGCGGCGGCGGCGGTAGCGCAATGCCGAGGGCGGCAAGCCGTTCGTAAGGCGAGTTCTCGACCTTGCCGGCGGCGGTGGGAAACTGATTCACGCAAACTCCTGTCATGCAATTTTCGATTTGGCGAATTTCGATTGGGCCGATGCTTGGTCGGCGGATTAAAGATCCTTGCGCAGTCTTGGATCGAGCATGTCCCTGAGCCCATCGCCGACCATCTGCAGCGACAGCACGGAGAGGATGATGGCGACACCCGGAAACAGCGTCATCCAGTCGGCCTGGCCGATATACTGCCGGCCGGCGGCGATCATCGTCCCCCAGGTCGGGATTTCGGGGCTGACGCCGAGGCCGAGGAAAGACAGGCCGGCTTCGGCAAGCATCGCGCTCGCAAAGAGGAAGGTGGCTTGCACCAGGATCGGCGACAGCAGATTGCGCAGCACATGCCGTGTCATGATGTGGAAGGTTGAAATGCCGAGCGCCCTCGCCGCCTCGACATAGGGGAGTTCACGAATGACCAGCGTCGAAGCGCGAACGATGCGGGCAAGGCGCGGCGCATAGACGATCGACAATGCGATGATGACCGTCGTCAACGACGGGCCGAGGGCGGCAACGAGCGCGATCGCCAACAGAATATCCGGAAACGCCATCATCGCGTCGATCAGCCGGGCGATTGGCGTATCGAGCTTCTGGAAGAAGCCGGCAAGCAGGCCGAGCGTCACGCCGATTATGGCCGAGAGCGTCACGACCGCAACACCGACGAGCAGCGACAGGCGGCCGGCGAAGATGGTCCGCGAGAAGACGTCGCGGCCGAACTCGTCGGTGCCGAAGAAAAAGGTGCCGCTCGGCGGCTTCAGCCGGTTGACGATGGAAAGCTTCGACGGCGAATAGGGCGCGACAACAGGCGCGAAGACCGCCAGAAGCACGAAGATCGTCAGGATCAGCAGACCCAAGGCGACCGTCTTGCGCTTCAGCAGGCGCTTGACGAATTTGCTGCCTTCGCCTTCGACTGATTTGATTGCGATATCTGCCATCAGTAGCGCACCCTCGGATCGATCAGCAGATAGAGCATGTCGATCGCAAAATTGATCAGCACGTAGAGGGCGGCGATGACGAGCAGCGCGCCCTGGATGACCGGATAGTCGCGGCGCAGGACCGCCGAGACGACGAGATTGCCGACACCCGGCAGGCCGAAGACCGTCTCGGTGACGACGGCGCCTGAAATCAGCACCGCTGCCGTCAGGCCGATCACCGTCAGGATCGGGATCAGCGCATTCTTCAGCGCGTGCTTGAGGATCACCCGTCGCTCGATCAGCCCCTTGGCGCGGGCCGTGCGGATGTAGTCGTCGCCAAGCACATCGAGCATCGACGCGCGGGTGAAACGCAGGATCAGCGCCGAGGAGACAATGCCGAGCGCAAATGCGGGCAGCGTCAGATGATACATCCGCTCGAAGAAGGTCGAGCCCGGACCGCCATAACCCGAGACCGGGAAGAGGTTGAGCCTGACGGCGAAGAACTGCATCAGGATCAGGCCGAGCCAGAAGCTCGGAATGCTGGCGGCAAACATGGCGAGCGTCGTTGCCGCCTGGTCGATGAAGGAGCCGCGCCGATAGGCGGCATAGATGCCGATCGGCAGGGCGATGATGCTGGCAATGGCGAGCGAAAACAAAGTCAGGAAGAAGGTCGGCTCGGCCCGGTCGAGCAAGGCCGAGGTGACTGGCATGTTGAGGAAGATCGACTGACCGAGATCACCTCTCAGCATCTGGCCGATATAATAGACATATTGCAGGCCGAGCGACTGATCGAGGCCAAGCCGGGCCCTGAGGTCGGCAATATCCTGCGGCGTCGCATCCGGCCCGAGCATGACGGCGGCCGGATCTCCCGGCGTCACGCGCACGATGACGAAGACGATCGTGACGACGAGAAACATCACGACGATCATGCCGAACAGGCGCTGGAGGATGTAGCGTATCATCCGAACGTCGCTCCTACGCTTGGTCGATGTAGCATTGTCGCGGCCGTCCAACCTCCTCATTCCTGTGCTCGTCACAGGAATCCAGTGCGCCCAAGTCTTTGGGCGCGGGAGACTCCTCGCCTGTCGTAAATGGGTCATTCCCGGCGCAGACGCGCCGTGGCTGGATTCCTGTGACGAGCACAGGAATGAGGGAGAGAGGGGCGGCCACGAAATCACTCCATTACTTCTTGATCGAAGCATTCCAGAAATACGGCCACGGAGCCGGATCGACGCCTTCAAGCTTGGCCGACACTGCCGAAACGGCGTTGAAGTCGCCGATCTTCATGAAGGGGGCGTCGGCATAGATCGCCTTCTGGACATCGGCCCAGAGCGCCACGCGCTTCTTCGGATCGACTTCCGAGGTGAAGGCATCGACGGCGGCCTTGCGGGCCGGCGTATCCCACCAGCCGGGCGAGCTGGTCGAAAGCGAGCCGATCAGCGCCGGCTCCGGCAGGAAGGGGCTATGGGTGATGTAGATATCCCAGAGCTTCGGATCGGTGCGGCGCTGCGTCAGCGTCGCCCAGTCCACAACCTGCATATCGACGGTGAAGCCGGCAAGCTTCAGATATTCGGCGGCGACCTGCGCCATCTTGTAGTGGAACTCATACTGGCGGCTGGTCAGGATACGGATCGGCTCACCATTGTAGCCGGCCTTCTTGGCGGCGGCGGCCGCCCCTTCCGGATCGGCGACGTTATAGGCGCCCTCGACGCCGGCATCCGTCGACCAGGCAAAGGTCTTTGGATAGATGGCGCCGTCGAGCGCGTAGAAATCCGTGCTGCCGAAGGCCGCGGCCAGCATGTCTTCCATGCTGAGCGCCTGACGGATCGCCTTGCGGACCTCGACATTCCCGGCAATACCTTCCTTCGTATTGAAGACGAAGACGGGATAGCCGAAGGGCTTCAGGATGATCGGCTGCGAGGCGGTGGAGGCCTTCAGCTTGTCGTAGGATTCGACCGGGATCGAGTCGACGTAGTCGTACTGGCCGGAAACGGCTGCCTCGACGCGGGTGTTCGGATCCGGCACCGGCACGAAGCGGATCTCATCGAGATACTGGCGGCGGGCGCCGCCATAACCATTGCTGTCGCCTTCGCGTGACTTGTAGCCGTCGAAGCGGACGAGCTGGATATACTGGTCGGCCTTGCGCTCCTTCAGCATATAGGGACCGGTGCCGATGAAGTCCTTCATCGGTTCGTCCTGCTTTTCGGACGGGATGATGATCGCGGCCGAATTGTTGAAGGCGAGCAGCGAGGTCAGCGGCGCATAGGGCTGCTTCAGCGTGATCGTCACGGTTGCCGGATCGGCGGCGGTGACCTTGTCGATGAAGCCGGCCACCTGCTTGCCGCGCGAGGCGATCTTCATCCAGCGGCCAAGCGAAGCGACGACATCTTCCGAGGTCATGTCGGTATTGTCGTGGAACTTGATGCCGGTCCTGAGCTTGATCGTATAGGTTTTGCCGTCGGCGCTGATCTCAGGCAGGCTTTCGGCGAGAAGCGGCGTGACGTTCCAGCTCTTGTCGAAGGTGTAGAGCGTTTCGAAAATGTGCTGCGTGACGATGCCGACGAGATCGGCCGTCGACGACATCGGATCGAGCGTCGGCGGCTCGCCGATCGTCGCGACATTGATGACGCCGCCCTTTTCCTGGGCAAGGAGCGTCGAAGGCAGGGCGACGAGCGCGGTGCCGAGAAGGAATGCGACCAGTGTTTTCATATGAGGGCTCCCGTTTAGTTCCACAATTATGTAATTCATCTTTTTGTAACAGAATAGGAGATGGATCGATCCTGTCAAGCACGAGCGACGGATTATGCTTGGGGGCGGATACCGGGACGCCGCAAAAACCCACAATCTTCGGCTGCGCCCGCCTGCACCACGGCCGCGCATTATGCCAAGATGAGGCGATCACCCTGCGGTCAGGCTTTAGCGGAACGGGAGAACAGCATGAGCATCGATTTCAACGAAGGAAAATGGCTGAACGAGCCGGCACACTGGCAGGCGACCGAAGCCGCCCTCACCCTGACCACCGATGAGAAAACCGATTTCTGGCGGGAGACCCATTACGGCTTCACCCGCGACAGCGGCCATTTCCTGGGCTTTCCCACAGCCGACAGTTTTACAGCGCAGATCCGCGTTCAGGGCGCATTCCGCACGCTCTATGACCAGGCTGGCCTGATGGTGCGCATCGACGAGAAATGCTGGGTGAAAACAGGCGTCGAGTTCACCGACGGCGAAGCCTTCCTCAGCACCGTCGTCACCGACGGCAAGTCCGACTGGTCCGTGGCACAGCCCTTCAAGGAATTGGAGGATTTCCGCATCCGCGTCACCGTTGCAAACGGAGCGATGCGCATCCAGGCTTCGCGTGATGGCAGCTTCTGGCCGCTGCTGCGGCTCGCCCCCTTCCCGGCAGCAGCACACTACGAGGTCGGACCCACGGCCTGCACGCCGGAGCGCAGCGGCCTGACGGTCCGCTTTTCCGAATTCTCGATCGGCCCGGCGATCACCAAGGATCTGCATGATTTGAGCTAGAAGAGCGACCTTTCGCGCCTCTACCGCAAGAACAAGATCAAATGACTGCGAGTGCAGCGCAGCACACTTGACAAAGACAAGCTGCCTGTATTTTACTCAAGCCTGCGGAATAGGCAGAAGGCCAGCCCGCATTGACATGACTCCGATAGTCTCTGGGCAGTTTCGCCCCATGACGCCTCATCGCTCGATGGGACCAGCGTCGTGGGGTTTTTGATGTGGTCACTTCATGAATGACGCGCTGAAAATCGGCATCCTCTTTTCGACCACCGGACCCTACGGCTCGATGGGCCGCGACGCGCGCGACGGTGCCGATTTCGCGATGGCCGAATATGCCGGCGTCGAAGGGCTGGCGATCGAGCCCGTCTTCTTCGACCCGCATGCCGATCTTGCCGCCTATCTCGACGGCGCGCGCCATCTTCTGCGCGCCAACTGCCGCCATATCGTCGGCACGATCACGTCTGCGGCGCGCAAGGAAGTCATCCCGCTGGTCGAGAAACATGATGGCCTGCTCTGGTACATGTGCCCCTATGAAGGTTTCGAGGCCAACGAGAATGTCATCTATGTCGGCGGCTGCCCGAACCAGCATCTGCTGCCGCTTTTCGAGCACCTGATCCCGCGTTACGGCGCAAGGCCCTATCTCGTCGGCGCCAACTACGTCTGGGGTTGGGAGATGAACCGGCTGGCCCGCGAGCTCATTACCAATGCCGGTGGCGAGGTGCTGGGCGAACGCTATCTTCCGCTCGAGGAGACCGCCGTCGAACGCATCGTCGCCGAGATCGCGCAGCGCCGCCCGAGCTTCATCCTCAACAATCTGATCGGTCCCTCGAGCTACGCCTTCCTGGAGGCGATCAAGGCCCTCGGCGATCGCGACCCTGCCTTTCGCGCGGAAAACTGCCCGGTGGTCAGCTGCGACCTGATGGAATGCGAACTCGACGATATCGCCGCAGGTGCTGCCGCCGGCCAGCTTTGCGCCGCCTCCTATTTCGACAGTATCGCGACCTCCGAAAATGCCGCCTTCAAGGCACGTGTCACCGAGCGTCACGGCGCCGAGCGGCGTGTCTCCAGCGTCTTTGCCAGCGCCTATACGGCCGTCCGGCTCTGCGTCGACGCGATCCTCGCTGCCGGCGGTGACGATCCCGACGCCGTCCGGCGCGAGCTCCACAATCGGTCCTGGCCGACCTTGTTCGGCGCGTTGGCGATCGACCGGGAGACCAATCATGCCGCCCTGCCCTTCCATCTCGGCCGGATCAACGCCGACAACGGCTTCGATGTCGTCGCCTCGCGGCCGCCGCTCGCTGCCGACCCCTATCTGACCGGCCGCAACCGGCAGGCCTTTCCGCGGCTGAGGGTGGTGTCATGAGAGAGACACCCAATTTCACCGGCTGGCAGGCGACGGTCCTGCATCGCGAGGACGGCAACACCGAAAGGCTGATCCGTCAGCTTCGCCTGCTCGGCATCCACGCAACGCTGCAATGGGCGCCGCTTTCGGCCGCGGTGCTGCCTGATCTCGTCATCGTCGATGCCGACCAGGGCTGGGACGATCTGCTGCCCTGGAACGGCGAAACGCCGGCCTGCCCCGTTGTCGCCTTGCTTGGTTCGGAAGCGCCCGGCCGCATCGCCTGGGCGCTCGGACAGGGCGCCGGCGCGATCATCGCCAAGCCGATCGCCACCTCGGCCGTCTATCCGGCGCTTGTCATGGCCGTCTCCATTCATCGGGAGCGCAAGACAACTGCGGAAAAGCTGCAATATCTCGAAGAGCGCGTCCGGCTGCGGCCGCTCGTTCACGCCGCCGTCGAAAAGCTTCAGGCCGCACACGGCATCGACGAGGAGAGCGCTTACGCAATCCTGCGCAATTGCGCCATGCGCCGCCGCCTGCCGATGGAGCAGATATCAGCCTTCATCCTGGCGGGCGCGGAACCCCTGCCGGAGGCGGGCTGATGCATGTGCTGAAACAGATGATCCGCCAGCCGACGGCCCTTTTCGGCCTGATCGTCGTCACCCTCGTCATCGGTCTCGCCATCGCAGCGCCGTGGATCGCGCCGTTCAGCCCCGACGAGCAGATGTTTGACGGCCTGTCGCTCGAAGGCGCGCCGCTGCCGCCGGGCGGTCCCTATCTGCTGGGTACCGACACGCTCGGCCGCGACCTGTTCTCGCGCCTGCTCTTCGGTGCCCGCACCTCGCTGATCATCGGCCTTGTCGCCAACGGCATCGCGGTGACGATCGGCCTCATCGTCGGCATCGTTGCCGGCTATCTCCGCGGACTGGCGGGCAACATCCTGATGCGCTTCACCGATCTGATGATGGCCTTTCCGGCGCTGCTGCTCGCCATCGTGCTCGCCGCATTGCTGAAGCCGAGCCTTTGGATCGTCGCCATGGTGATCGCGCTCGTCAACTGGGTGCAGGTCGCCCGCATCGTCTATACCGAGACTCGCGGCCTGGTGGAGCGCGATTTCATCATGGCCGAACGGTCGCTGGGCGCCGGCCATATGCGCGTGCTCTTCATGCATATCCTGCCGCATCTCGTGCCGACGGCAATCGTCTGGGGAACGCTCGGCATCGCCACCACCGTGCTGCTCGAGGCCACACTCTCCTTCCTCGGTGTCGGCGTCCAGCCGCCGCAGCCCTCCTGGGGCAACATCATCTTCGAGAGCCAAAGCTATTTCCAGGCCGCCCCCTGGCTGGTCTTCATTCCGGGCGCGATCATCCTTCTGACGGCGCTTTCCTTCAATCTGGTTGGCGATGCGCTGCGCGACATTCTCGACCCGACCCAGCGCGGGAGGGGCTGATGGCGTCGCTCATGCTCCGCAGGCTGGCGCAGGCGGCCCTCATCCTGCTCGGCGTCGCGGCGATCACCTTCGTGCTGCTCTACGCCCTTCCGGCTGATCCGGCCCGCATGATCGCCGGCCGCAGCGCTACGGCCCAGACAGTCGCCAACATCCGCCATGAGCTCGGCCTCGACCAGCCGCTGCTGGTCCAGTTCGGCACCTATCTCGGCAATCTGCTGCACGGCAATCTCGGCCGCTCCTATGCGCAGAAAACCGACGTCTGGACGCTGATTGCCGCCCGCCTGCCGGCGACGCTGACGCTGATGCTTGCCGGCATCTTCGTCGAGGTGGTGCTCGGCCTGACGCTCGGCACCATCGCCGCCGTGCGCCGCGGCGGCTTCGTCGACCGGCTGGTGATGATGGCCTCCTTTGTCGGCACCTCCGCACCGCAATTCCTCGTCGCCCTGCTGCTGCTCTACCTGCTGGCGGCAACGCTCGGCTGGTTTCCGATGAGCGGCTACGGCAGCTTCTCGCATCTCGTCCTGCCTGCCGTAACGCTCGGCATCTGCGGCGCCGGCTGGTACGCCCGCATGGTGCGCTCGTCGATGATCGACGTGCTGAACCAGGATTATGTCCGCACGGCGCGCGCCAAGGGCCTTTCCTCGAAACGCGTCATCCTGCGCCATGCGCTGCCCAATGCCGTACTGCCCATCATCGCGATGATCGGCATCGATATCGGCCAGTTCATGGGCGGCGTGGTCGTCGTCGAAGCGGTCTACGGCTGGCCCGGCATCGGCCAGCTCGCCTGGCAGGCGATCCAGCAGGTCGACATCCCGATCATCATGGGCGTCACCCTGACCTCGGCGCTCGCCATCATCATCGGCAACCTGCTTGCCGACCTCGTCGCGCCGGTCATCGACCCGCGCATCCGCACACGCTGACAGCAACCAAAGAAGGGGAACCAAGATGTTCAAACGCTGGCTGCAACAGACGACCATGGCAACGATGGTGGCGCTCGCCCCATTGTCCGTCATGGCGCAGGAAACGCCCAAGCAGGGTGGCGATATCGTCGTCACCTACAAGGACGACATCACCACGCTCGACCCGGCAATCGGCTACGACTGGGTCAACTGGTCGATGATCAAGAGCCTTTATTCCCGCCTGATGGACTATGCGCCCGGCACGCCGAACCCAGTTCCCTCGCTTGCCGAAAGCTTCACCGTTTCGCCCGACGGCTTGACTTACACCTTCAAGCTGCACAAGGGCGTGAAGTTCTCGAACGGTCGCGAGGTCGTCGCCTCCGATGTGAAGTATTCGATCGAACGCGCCGTCGACCCGAAGACGCAGGGACCCGGCGCCGGCTTCTTCGGCGCCATCAAGGGCTTCGAGGATGAAACCGGCGGCAAGACGACGACGCTCTCCGGCATCGAGACGCCTGACGATAGCACCGTCATCTTCAACCTCTCGCGTCCCGACGCCACTTTCCTGCACGTTCTCGCCATCAACTTCGCCTCGGTCGTGCCGAAGGAAGCCGTCGAGGCGGCCGCCGGCGACTTCGGCAAGAAACCGGTCGGCTCCGGTACCTTCATCCTGAAGGATTGGACGATCGGTCAGCAGCTCGTTTTCGAGCGCAACAAGGATTATTTCGTCAAGGGCGTTCCCTATATCGACAGCTTCAAGGTCGAGGTCGGCCAGGAGCCGCTGGTGGCGCTCTTGCGCCTGCAGAAAGGCGAGGTCGATATTGCCGGCGACGGCATTCCGCCGGCGAAATTCCTCGAAATCAAGAATTCGGCCGACGGCGCGCAGATGATCGTCGACGGCGAGCAGTTGCACACCGGCTACATCACGCTGAACACCAAGGTGAAGCCCTTCGATAACGTCAAGGTTCGCCAGGCGCTGAACATGGCGATCAACAAGGAGCGCATCACCCGCATCCTCAACGGCCGCGCAACGCCTGCCAACCAGCCGCTGCCGCCGCTGATGCCGGGCTACGACAAGGCCTTCACCGGCTATGCCTATGATGTGGCGAAAGCCAAGGCGCTGCTTGCCGAAGCCGGCTATCCCGACGGCTTCGAGACCGTGCTCTACTCCACCAACACCGACCCGCAGCCGCGTATCGCCCAGGCGATCCAGCAGGATCTGGCCGCTGTCGGCGTCAAGGCCGAAGTCCGGGCGCTGGCCCAGGCAAACGTCATCTCGGCCGGCGGCACGGAAGGCGAAGCGCCGATGATCTGGTCGGGCGGCATGGCCTGGATCGCCGACTTCCCGGATCCATCCAACTTCTACGGCCCGATCCTCGGTTGCGCCGGCGCGGTTCCGGGCGGCTGGAACTGGTCGTGGTACTGCAATGCCGATCTCGACAAACGCGCCGTTGCCGCCGACTCCATGTCCGATCCGGCAAAGGCAGCCGAACGCACCGCCGCCTGGGGCAAGATCTTCACCGACATCATGGCCGATGCGCCATGGATCCCTGTCATCAACGAACGCCGCGTCGTCGCCAAATCGCTGCGCATGGGCGGTGCTGACAACATCTACATCGATCCGACCCGCGTCATCAATTACGACGCGATCTACGTGAAGCAGTAAGCCCTAAGAAACAAAGCCTTCCCGGCCCCGCCGGGAAGGCGTTATAAAATCGAGGGAGATACGACATGTGCATCGCCTGCACCCACACCATTCACCGCGCCCAGCATAATTTCGGCTGGAACAAGGATTTCGTCCCCGCCGTCGTCGCCAAGCCCGGCGAGACGATCCACTTCGAGTGCATGGATTCATCAGGTGGCCAGCTCGGAAGCGACGCGACGCTGGAAACGCTGAACGCGCTCGATTTCGGCAAGATCAACCCGGTCTCCGGCCCGGTCTATATCGAAGGCGCCAAGCCTGGCGATGCGCTGAAGGTGACGCTGCGCAAGTTCATTCCCTCTGGCGTCGGCTGGACGGCCAATATTCCAGGCTTCGGCCTGCTTGCCGACCAGTTCAAGGTTCCGGCGCTGCACGTCTGGTCCTATGACGCGACCAGCATGGTACCCGCCCTTTACGGCCCGGGCGGCCGCGTGCCGCTGAAGCCCTTCGCCGGCACGATCGGTGTCGCACCAGCCGAGCCCGGCACCCACTCCGTCGTTCCCCCACGCCGCGTCGGCGGCAACATGGACATCCGCGACCTAACGGCCGGCGTGACGCTCTACCTGCCCGTCGAGGTCGACGGCGCGCTGTTTTCGATCGGCGATACCCATGCCGCCCAGGGTGATGGCGAAGTCTGCGGCACGGCGATCGAAAGCCAGATGAACGTCGAAGCGACGATCGAGCTCGTCAAGGACGCCAAGCTGCAGACGCCGCGCTTCACCACGACCGAACCGGTAACCCGCCATCTCGACGGCGCCGGCTACGAGGTGACGACAGGCATTGGCCCTGATCTGATGACCGGCGCGCGCGAAAGCGTTATGCGCATGATCGATCTTCTCGGCGCCGAACATGGCATGAGCGCCATCGATGCCTATTTGCTCTGCTCGGTCTGCGGCGATCTCCGCATCAGCGAGATCGTCGACCAGCCGAACTGGGTGGTTTCCTTCTACTTCCCGAGGATCGTGTTCGCGTGAACGAAGCCATGCCCGCCGCAGCACCGGTGCTCAGCCTTCGCAATCTGAGCGTCGATGCCCGCACGCCCGAAGGCCGCAAGCCGGTGCTCCAGGATGTCAGCTTCGAGCTTGCAAGCGGCGAAACGCTCTGCATTGCCGGCGAATCCGGCTCCGGCAAGTCGGTCACCTCGCTGTCGATCATGGGGCTCTTGCCGAAAGCCTCGCTGCGGGTCGCCTCCGGCAGCATCATGCTCGGCGAGCGCGACCTGCTCAAGCTTCCCGACCGGGCCATGCGCAGCGTGCGCGGCGGCGATATCGCCATGGTATTCCAGGAGCCGATGACCTCGCTGAACCCGGTCATGTCGGTCGGCAACCAGCTGACCGAGGCAATCCGCGCGCACCAGGGCAGCGACAATGCCGAGGCGGTGGCCCTGAAGATGCTCGATGCCGTGCAGATCACCGAGCCGGCCCGGCGGCTGAAGCAATATCCGCACGAGCTTTCCGGCGGCATGCGCCAGCGCGTGATGATCGCCATGGCGCTCTCCTGCCGGCCGAAGGTGCTGATTGCCGACGAGCCGACGACAGCGCTCGACGTCACCGTACAGGCGCAGATCCTCAGGCTGATGCGCGAGTTGAAGCGCGAATTCGGCGCCTCGATCATCCTCATCACCCACGACATGGGCGTCGTCGCCGAAATGGCCGATCGCGTCGTCATCATGCAGAATGGCAGGATCGTCGAGCAAGGAACGGCGCTTGCCGTCTTCCAGAGGCCGAAGGAGGCCTATACCCAGCAATTGCTGGCCGCCGTCCCGCGGCTCGGCGCGCTTGCCGGCACCGACCGTCCGCCGCGCATCACCCAGCGCGCCGTCGAGACACTCCATCCGGACCGCACGCCGGTCCTGAACGTGCGCGACCTCACAGTCACCTACGGCAATGCCGCAAGCCGGTTTTTCAAGGGCAAGCCGCCGGTTGCGGCCGTCGATGGCGTTTCCTTCGATATCCTGCCGGGTGAAACGCTCGGTCTCGTCGGCGAAAGCGGCTCCGGCAAATCGACGACGGGCAAGGCCACCCTCGGTCTCATCCCCTTCAAGGGCAACGTCCTGATCGACGGCCGCAATATCGCCGGCCTCAGCCAGCGCGAGATGCGGCCCGTGCGCCGCTCGGCGCAGATGATCTTCCAGGATCCCTATGCCTCGCTCGACCCGCGCATGGCCGTCGGCAAGGCGATCGGCGAACCGATGATCATCCACGGCATCGGCAACCACAGCGAACGGCAGGACCGCGTCGCCGAACTGCTGCGCCGGGTCGGCCTGACGCCTGATGCGGCGACGCGCTATCCCCACGAATTTTCAGGCGGCCAGCGCCAGCGCATCTGCATCGCCCGGGCGCTCGCGCTGGAGCCGAAGCTGATCGTCGCCGACGAAAGCGTCGCAGCGCTTGACGTCTCCGTCCGCGCCCGGGTGCTCGACCTGCTGCTCGAACTGCAGGAAACGATGGGGCTCGCCTATCTCTTCATCTCCCACGACATGGCGGTGGTCGAGCGCATGTCGCACAACGTCGCCGTCATGCGCGCCGGCCGCATCATCGAAACCGGCACACGGCGGGATATCTTCGAGAATCCAAGGGATGACTACACCCGCGCACTGATCGCCGCGGTTCCAATCCCCGATCCGGAGGTCTACCGTGGCAGGGAAGCGCATGCGTGACTGAAGGACTGAGACATGACTAAAATGTCGCGAAGGAGGATGTCGGCGGCGGCTGGCCAGATCGTCGGCTGATCGCCTTTCTCAAATCGTCGACAATCGTTGCGCCGCGTCGATCATTTTCGGGATGACATCACCTCCGTTCTCTGCGAAAAGAATCGCGATGAGAGACAGGGGCGTTCGTCGACAGACGGGCTGAGAAGCACCCTTCGAACCTGAACCGGATAATGCCGGCGGAGGGAGTCGCTCGGGGCCGCGGCACTGCCCGCACGAACCGCCCCGTGCCCGCCCCCGCCTGAAAGGGGCCATATGCAGACCAGGACCACACCAGGAGCTATGCTGAAGGCGATGCGCGAGAAGCCGCCGCTCGTTCAGTGCATCACCAATTACGTCGCCATGAACATCGCCGCAAATGTGCTGCTTGCCGCCGGCGCCTCCCCCGCCATGGTGCATGCCGCTGAAGAAGCCGGCGAATTCGCCGGGATCGCCAGTGCTGTGACAATCAATATCGGCACGCTGTCGACGCAATGGATCGACGGCATGCAGGCGTCTGCGAAGGCGGCGACATCAGCCGGCAAGCCCTGGGTGCTCGATCCGGTCGCGCATTATGCGACGGCCTTCCGCCGCAATGCGGTCGCCGAACTGCTGGCCCTCAAGCCCACGATCATCCGCGGCAACGCCTCCGAGATCATCGCACTTGCCGGCGGAGAGAGCCGCGGCCAGGGCGTCGACAGCCGCGATCCGGTCGAGCAGGCGGAGGGTTCGGCGCGATGGCTGGCTGAGCGGCAGCGGGCGGTGGTTGCCGTTACCGGCGCGTTGGATTTCGTCACCGACGGCGAGCGGGCCGTGCGCATCGAAGGCGGATCGGCCTTGATGCCTCAGGTCACCGCACTCGGTTGCTCGCTGACCTGCCTCGTCGGCGCCTTTGCCGCGACGGCGCCTGAGGATATCTTCGGCGCGACGGTCGCAGCACTTGCAACCTTCGCCATCGCCGGCGAGGAGGCAGCACTTGGGGCGGCTGGCCCCGGCTCCTTCTCCTGGCGCTTCCTCGATGCGCTGGCCGCGCTCGACGCCGAAACGCTTGACGCCAGGGCAAGGATATCGGCCGCATGAAGGCTTTCGACCTTTCACTCTATCTCGTCCTCGACCCCGATCTCTGTGCCGGGATCGGCATGGTCGAAACCGCGCGCCTTGCCGTTGCCGGCGGTGCGACCATGGTGCAGTTGCGCGACAAACACGCCGGCACCATCAAGATGGTCGAGACCGGCCGCGCCTTGAAACAGGCGCTGAATGGGACCGGCGCCCTCCTCATCGTCAACGATGACGTCGAGGCGGCAATCGCCATCGGCGCGGACGGCCTGCATATCGGCCAGGAAGACATGGATGCGATGAGAGCGCGCGCGATGGTCGGCCCCGAGATGATCCTCGGCCTTTCGGTCGAGAGCGAGGCGCTTGCTAATGCGGTCGATCCTGATCTCGTCGATTACACCGGCGTCGGGCCGGTGTTTGCGACACCGACCAAGGCCGATCACAAGCAGCCGATCGGCTTTGACGGACTTGCAAGGCTGGTAAAGGCCTCGCCAGTGCCATCAGTCGCGATCGGCGGGCTCAAGGCGGATCATGTCGCCCAAGTGTTCGCCGCGGGCGCCCGGGGGCTTGCCGTCGTCTCAGCCATCTGCGGCACGCCCGATCCGGAAGCCGCTACGCGCCGCATCGCTGCAGAAATTCGAAAGGTCCGCGCATGATCCGCAATGTTCTCTCGATCGCCGGCTCCGATCCCTCCGGCGGCGCCGGCATCCAGGCCGATCTCAAGGCCTTTTCCGCCCGCGGCGTCTACGGCATGGCGGTGCTGACCGCGCTGACGGCGCAGAACACGCAAGGCGTCAGCGGCGTGCATCTGGTGCCGCCGCAATTCGTCGCCGATCAGATCAATGCCGTCTTTGCCGACGTGCGCGTCGATGCCGTCAAGATCGGCATGATCGCCAATGCCGGCATCGCCGACGCCGTTGTCGGTGCGCTGACTGACCACCGCGACATTCCGATCGTTATCGACCCGGTCATGATCGCCAAGGGTGGAGCCGCTCTACTGGCGCCTGAAGCGGTCGACGTGCTGACCCGCCGGCTGCTGCCGCTTGCCACACTGCTGACCCCGAACCTGCCCGAAGCCGCCGCCCTGCTGCACCAGCCGGTGGCGACAAACCGCGCTGAGATGGCGGAACAGGCCGAGCGCCTGCGGGCGCTTGGCCCGGCCGCGGTGCTGGTCAAGGGCGGCCATCTCGACAGCGACGAGAGCCCTGACGTGCTTGCCACGGGGGCCGGCCTGCACTGGTTTGAAGCCAAGCGCGTGCCGACCAAGAACACCCACGGCACCGGCTGCACGCTCTCCAGCGCGCTGACGGCCGAGCTCGCCAAGGGCGCTTCGGCGCAGGAGGCCGTCGCCATCGCCAAGGATTATCTCGCCGGCGCGGTCGCGGCTGCCGGACAACTCACCGTCGGCTCCGGCCATGGCCCGGTGCAGCATTTTCATGCGCTCTGGAAAGACGGCGAATAGGCGTCCGCTCAGCCAATATTCCGCCAATCGACAACGGCCCGGCCTTCCCGGGCCGTTTTGCGTTCGGCACCTACTTTGCGTTGAAACCCTGGGGACAGCGGCGAGTCGACCCTTTGCCCTTTGAAAAACCCTGTTGACAAGCCCGGCCAGATGGCCAAGTCTATGACACTAAAAGGGGATATGTTCCGCAATACCGGAATAGCTGGAGGAGTGACAGGTGCCAGACCTGCTTGTGAGCCTATATTCCACTGAGCTCGCCGACCTGAAACGCAAAGCCGATGATGTCGGCGTCTCCATCCGTCCGGCCCTCCCCCCGGAACTGCATCTTATCGTCGGCTGGGTTCGCGAACAGTTCAGCGAGAACTGGGCGAGCGAAGTCGCGGTCGCCTTCTCCCGCCAGCCCGTTGCCTGCCTGATCGCCGTTGAAGCAGGCAAGCTGCTCGGCTTTGCCTGCTATGACACGACGGCGCGGGGCTTCTTCGGCCCGACCGGCGTCGATCCCGACGCCCGCGGCAAGGGCATCGGACTCGCCCTCTTTTCCGCCTGCCTTCAGGCCATGAAAACGCTCGGCCACGCCTATGCCTTCATCGGCGATGCCGGGCCGGTCGATTTCTACTCCAAGACTGCAGGCGCAACCATCATCCCCGCCCTCGATAAGGGCATCTACGAAGGCATGCTGAGAAGCGCGCCGAAATGACCATCTGATACCGGAGCACCAGAATTGTCCTCGACCCCGCTCGCCCTTTTCGTCGGCCTTCCGAATCCCACTATTTCGGATGATGAATTCGCCCTCTTTCGCGAAACCAATCCGCTCGGCCTGTTCGTCGGCCGACGCAATCAGCGCGAGCCGGAGCAGACGAAGCGGCTGATCGAGCGTTTCCGCGAAGCCGTCGGTCGCGACGACGCGCCTGTCTTCACCGACCAGGAAGGCGGCCGCGTTCAGCATCTCGATGCCGGCCCCTGGCCGCTCTTCCGCAGCTTCGGCCAGTTTGCCGAACTTGCACGCCGCGATTTCGATCTCGGCAAAAAAGCACTGCGCCTTTCCTCCCAGGCCATGGGCGCGATGATGGCGGAACTCGGCCTTTCCAGCGGATGCTCGCCCGTTCTCGACCTCGTCTTCGAGACGACGAGTGCGGTCATCGGCGCCCGCTCCTTCGGCCCTGATCCCGATTTCATCGCTGCCCTCGGCCGCGAGGTCGTCGATGGCCTGCTCGAGACCGGCAATATGCCTGTCATCAAGCATATTCCCGGCCATGGCCGTGCGACGCTCGACTCCCACAAGGAACGTCCGGTGGTCAATGCCAGCCGCGAGACGCTTACCGCCACCGATTTCAAGCCCTTCGTGGCGCTGAAGGATACGCCATGGGCGATGGTCGCCCATGTCGTCTATTCGGCCTATGACGCGGAGCTGCCGGCGTCGGTCTCGCCGATCATGCACGACGTGATCCGCAACGATATGGGCTATGACGGCGTGCTGATTTCCGACTGCATCTTCATGGAATCGCTCTCCGGCACCCTGCCGGAGCGCGTCAAGCAGGTGCTCGACGCAGGCTTTGACATCGCGCTCCACAGCCACGGCGACATCCCGGAAAGCGAAGCCGCCGCCAAGGCCGCCCGCCCGCTGACGGACGCCGCCCTGCAGCGGATCGTCGCCGGCAAGGCGCGCCTCGGCAATCTCAAGATCGATGTCCGCGCCGCCCACGCAGAAGTCGAAAACATGTTTGCAAGCGCGCTGGTCTCCTGACCGGCGCGCCAACTCTCACCGCATAAGAAAAGGGGAATAGAACATGAAAAAATATCTTCTTGCCGCCGCGCTGACGCTGCTTTCGGGATCGGCCATGGCGCAGACGGTCCTCACAGTGAATATCGAACCGGCGACGACCTGGGTTCGCAACTTCAACCCGTTCAACCAGACCTCGGCGCGCCAGTCGACGCTCGATTTCATCTACGAGCCGCTGGTCGTCTTCAACCGCTTCGACAGCAACAAGCCGGTCTATCGCCTGGCCGAAAGCTTCAAGCTCTCTGATGATCTGAAGAGCATCGAATTCAAGCTGCGCTCAGACCTGAAATGGTCTGACGGCAAGCCGCTGACGGCGGCCGACGTCAAGTTCACCTATGATTACCTGAAGAAATTCCCGGCGCTCGACTTCGTCAGCATCTGGACCTTCGTCACCGACGTGCAGGCCGTCGACGGTCAGACGGTGCGCTTCACGCTCGCCAATCCGAGCTCGCTTGCCGCCGAGCAGATCTCACAGTTGCCGATCGTTCCGGAACATGTCTGGAAGGACATCTCCGACCCGGTCACCTTCGCCAACGAAACCCCGGTCGGCAGTGGCCCGCTGACGGAAGTGCCGCGCTTCACCGGCCAGACCTATGACCAGTGCCGCAACCCGCACTATTGGGACAATGCCCATCTGAAAGTCGATTGCATGCGCTTCCCGCAGCTTGCCGACAACAACCAGATCCTGACGGCAACGGCCGACGGCACGCTCGACTGGGGCGTCTCCTTCATTCCCGACATCGACAATGTCTATGTTTCCAAGGATCCGGCGCACTTCCATTACTGGTATTCGCCGAGCAGCATGGTCGCCTTTCTGTTCAACTTGGAAACGGCGAACGAGAACAACAAGAAGGCCTTCAACGACCTGAAATTCCGCCGTGCCGTCGGCATGGCGCTCGACCGCAAGACGATGATCGACGTCGCCGGCTACGGCTATCCGACGCTGAACGAAGACCCCGGCCTGATGGGCGAGCTCTACAAGAGCTGGGCGGACCCATCCGTCAAGGCCGACTTCGGCAAGTTCGCAACCTATGATGCCGATGCCGCCAAGGCCCTGCTCGACGAGGCGGGCTACAAGGACCAGGACGGCGACGGCTTCCGCGACAATCCCGACGGCAGCAAGATCTCCTTCTCCATCATTGTCCCGAACTCCTGGACGGACTGGGTCGACACAGTCAACATCGCCGTGGAAGGCATGCAGGCCGTCGGCATCGACGCCAAGATCGAAACGCCGGAGGAAGCGGTCTGGACCGGCAACCTCATCAACGGCACCTTCGATGCGGCGATCAACAGCCTGCCGGCATCGGCTTCGCCCTATTACCCCTATAAGCGCGCCTTCAGCGCCTCGGACAAGGGCAAGACCCGCTTCACCGCGCAGCGCTGGTTCAATCCGGAGGTCGAAAAACTCGTCGCCGAGTTCACTCATACCGCCGACCTTGCCAAGCAGAAGGACGCGATGAACAAGGCGCAGCGCATCGTCGCCGAAAACATGCCGATGATTCCGGTGTTCAACAATCCGAACTGGTATCAATACAACACCAAGCGCTTCACCGGCTGGTCGACCAAGGAAAATCCCTTCGTCAATCCGTCGATCTCGCGGACCAATCCGGCACGCCTGCTGAACCTGCTTGCTCTCGAGCCGGTCAAGTAAGCATCGCAATCCTCGGGAGCGGCGCAAAGCGCCGCTCCGTCACGACGGAGTCCCCATGGCTTTCCTGCTTCGCCGCCTCGTCTTCTACGTGGCAGCCTTCATCGCGGCAGCGACGATCAATTTCTTCCTGCCGCGTCTGATGCCGGGCGATCCCGTGCAGATCATGTTCTCGAGCGCCGGCACCGAATTGCCGCCGGAAAGCCTGCAGGCGCTGAAGCTCACCTTCGGTTTCGTCGACGGTCCACTCTGGCAACAATACCTCACCTATCTCGGCAGCATCTTCACCGGCGATCTCGGCCGCTCGATCAAATATTTCCCGCTACCCGTCACCTCGGTGCTCGGCCATGCGCTCGTCTGGACCGTCGGCTTGATGGGCACGGCGACGATCGTCAGCTTCGCCCTCGGCACCTTTCTCGGCATCGTCGCTGCCTGGCGCCGCGGCAGCAAGTTCGACGTCGTCGTCTCCGTCGGCGCGATCTTCGCGACCTCGGTGCCGGCCGTCGTCACCTCGCTGATCGTGCTCTTCGTCTTCGGCTTCACACTCGGCTGGTTTCCGAATGGTTATGCCGCCGACCCATCGCTCGATCCGGCCTTCAGCCTCCAATATATCGGCAGCCTCGCCTATCACGGCATCCTGCCGATGGTGACGCTCTGCACCGTGCTGATCGGCGGCTTCACCGTCACCATGCGCAACAACATGATCAACCTGCTCGGCGAGGACTATATCGTCATGGCCCGCGCCAAGGGCCTTTCCGACCGGCATGTGATGCTCTGGTACGCAGCTCGCAACGCCCTATTGCCAACTGTCTCCAGCCTTGCCATCGCCATCGGCACCATCCTCGGCGGCTCGCTGGTGACGGAGGTCGTCTATAATTACCCCGGCCTCGGCAACATTCTCTACCAGGCGATCCTCGCCCGCGATTACCCCGTCATCCAGGGCCAGTTGCTCATCATGACCGCGACCATGCTGATCGCCAATTTTATCGTCGACGTCAGCTATGTGCTGCTCGACCCGCGGCTGAAGGGAGCGTGAGATGAAGACCCTGCTTCGAAACCGCAAGGCGCTCGTCGGTCTCGTCATCATCGCCTTCATCGTCCTCGTCGCGATCGCAGCGCCGCTGCTGACACAGTACGATCCCGCCGCCCGCACCGGGCGGCCGCACCAGCCGCCATCGCTCGATCATATCCTCGGCACCACCCGCATCGGCCAGGATGTCTTCGCCCGGTTGATCTATGGCGCCCGGACTTCGCTTGCCGTCGGCTTCGGCGCCGGCCTGCTGATCACACTCGTCGGCACCGCACTCGGCATCATCTCCGGCTATCGCGGCGGCAAGACCGACGAGATCATCAGCTTCTTCACCAACATGGTGCTGGTCGTTCCGAACTTGCCGCTTCTGCTGGTCCTCGCCGCCTTCATCGGCCAGGCAAGCCCTCTCGTCATCGCCCTTATCCTTGGTGCCACCTCCTGGGCATGGGGCGCACGCGTCACTCGTGCCGAAACGCTCTCCGTCAAGCAGAAGGATTTCGTCAAATCGGCCGAGATGATGGGTGAGCCGCAATGGCGCATCATGACATTCGAAATCTTTCCCAACGTGATTTCAATCGTCGGCATCAATTTCATCGGCAGCGTCATCTTCGCGATCATCACCGAGGCGACACTGGAATTCCTCGGCCTCGGCGATCCGAGAGCGATCTCCTGGGGCACCATGCTCTACAATGCGCAGAAGGCCTCGGCCCTTTCTGTCGGCGCCTGGTGGGATATTCTCACCCCCTGCTTCGCGCTCGCCTTCCTCGGCATCGGCATGTCATTGCTGAACTTCGCCGTCGACGAAATCGCCAATCCGCGGCTGCGCACCGGCAATCACCTGAAGCGCTGGTCCCTGCTCGTTCGAACAGGGGAGGGCCGCCTGTGACGCAGCCGCTGCTCTCGGTGAGGAACCTCACCATCGACTATATCGGCGAGGAGAAAGATTTCCGCGCCGTTAGCGATGTCAGCTTCGATGTCGCGCCCGGCGAGGTCTTCGGCCTTGCGGGCGAATCCGGCTGCGGCAAGAGCACCATCGCTTTTGCCATCAGCCGCCTGCACAAGCCGCCGGCGCTGATCCGCAAGGAGAGCCGCATCCTGCTCGACGGCCGCGATGTGCTCGGCCTCGACCGGCAGGCGCTCAGCGCCTTCCGCTGGCGCGAGGTCGCCATGGTCTTCCAGAGCGCGATGAACTCGCTGAACCCGGTGCTGCGCATCGAGGCGCAATTCTACGACATGCTGCGCACCCACAAGGGCATGAGCCGCGCTGCAGCCCGCGAGCGCACCGCCGAGATGCTGACGCTCGTCGACATCGCGCCGGACCGCATGCGCGATTATCCGCACCAGTTTTCCGGCGGCATGCGCCAGCGCATCGTCATCGCCATCTGCATGGCGCTCGATCCGAAGCTCGTCGTCATGGACGAACCGACGACGGCGCTCGACGTCGTCGTCCAGCGCGAAATCCTGCAGCGCATCAATGAATTGCGCCGCAGCTTCGGTTTTTCCGTGCTGTTCATCACCCATGATCTCGGGCTGATGGTGCAATTCTGCGACCGCATCGGCATCATGCTCGCCGGCCAGCTGGTGGAGCAGAACACGGCCGAGGCGATCTACAGGACGCCCAAGCATGGCTACACGAAAAAGCTCTGGGCTTCCTTCCCCTCGCTGCATGGAGGAGTGCTGTTATGACCGACGCCATTCTCGCACTCGACAAGGTGACGAAGACCTTCGGCCATGGTTCCGGGGCCGTACATGCCGCCCGCGCCATCTCGTTTTCTCTGCATGCCGGCCGGGCGCTGGCACTCGTCGGCGAATCCGGCAGCGGCAAGACCACCTGCGCCCGCATGGCGATGCGCGAATATCTGCCGACATCGGGCCGAATTCTCTACAAGGGCCGGCCTGTCGAGGCGGCAAAATCCGCCGAGATCGCCCGCTACCGCCGCTCGGTGCAGATGATCTTCCAGGACCCTTTCGCTTCCCTCAACCCGGCCCATACCATCACCCATCATCTCCGGCGGCCGCTGAAGCTGCATCGCCCGGAGATCAAAGGGGCCAAGATCGACGTCGCGGTCCGCGAACTGCTTGAACGCGTCAGGCTCGACCCTGATCTCGTTGCGCCGAAATATCCGCATGAGCTCTCTGGCGGCCAGCGCCAGCGCGTCAACATCGCTCGCGCCTTGGCCGTCAAGCCGGAGGTGATCGTCGCCGACGAACCGACCTCAATGCTCGACGTCTCCGTGCGCCTCGGCGTGCTGAACCTCTTGAACGAGATGAAGCAGGAGATGAATCTCGGCCTGCTCTACATCACCCATGACATCGCCACCGCCCGCTATGTCGCCGAGGACATCGCCGTGATGTATGCCGGCCAGATCGTCGAATGGGGCAGCGTCGCCAAGGTGATCGACAATCCGCTGCATCCCTATACCCGTCTGCTGCTCTCGGCCGTGCCTGATCCGGAGGTTCGCTTCGACGACCCGAAGGCCCGGCTGAGGCCCGACGAGGTGGAAGATATTCGCCGCCGTTCGGCCGTTCCGCAGGACGACATCGTCGAATTAGAGCAGGATCATTTCATGCGGATGATGTGAGGCCGGCTTGCTGGCCTCATCTGGCGCCCCATGCTAGGGACGGTCTCTTTCATATGAGGCGATACCGTCATGCTGCCCTGGATCCAGCTCGATTCCGCGACCATTCCCGGTGAAAACGGCGAATTGCGGCTGAAGCGGCGCGGCGGCGAGTTCTCGATAATGCTCGGCGCCAACGAGCTGATGAACAGCCGCCTCAGCGGCTCGGAGGAAGCGCTGGCGAGCCTTTCCTGGGATCGGATCAAAATGAATCCGAAGCCAAGGATCTTGATCGGCGGTCTCGGCATGGGCTTTACCCTGCGCGCCGCTCTAGCCGTCCTCCCGGAAGACGCCGGCGTCACCGTCGCCGAACTGGTGCCTGCCGTGATCGCCTGGGCACGCGGGTCGATGGCCGAGGTCTTCAAGGGCTGTCTCGACGATCCGCGCGTCGGCATCCATCAGGGCGATGTCGGCGAGGCGATCCGTGCCGGCAAAGGCGCCTATGACGCAATCCTGCTCGATGTCGATAACGGCCCTGATGGCCTGACCCGCAAATCCAACGATCGGCTCTACGATTTCGCCGGCCTTCGCGCCGCCCGCGACGCGCTTCGCCCCGGCGGGGTGCTCGCCGTCTGGTCGTCCGGTCCGGACCCCGATTTCACGTGGCGTCTCAAGGATAGCGGCTTTACCGTCGAGGTCGTCAATACCCGCGCCAACCGCAAACGCGGCGCCCGGCATGTGATCTGGCTGGCAGTCAAATCGGGCGGCTGATGGAATGCCTGACAGAAACTTCAGGCGGCGTCCGTCTGCCGCTCACCGTCGGTGCCCTGTCCCCGGAATGCCTGCAGCATGAGGTCGAGAAGCTCCTTGGTGGGCTCGCTGCAGAAGAGGATTTCAGAAATCTGCTTGATGCTCTCATCCGGCAGCTCCCACCATTTGAGCTGCATCATGAGATCGCGGATTTCAGGATTGAAGCGGTATCTTATGTGCCGAGCCGGATTACCGCCCACGATCTCGAAAGGCTCGACATCCTTATAAACATGCGAGCGGGCGGCGATGACCGCGCCATCGCCGATGGTAACGCCCGAAAGGATGGTGGCTCCGAAGCCGATCCAGACATCGTTGCCGATAACAACGTCGCCCTTCGTGCCGCTCGGCTGTTTGATCCCCTCGCCGCCGAGTTGCGACAAAAATTTCGCATGTCCGAAAGGATAGGTCGTGAAGCAGTTGGTCTTATGCTCGCCACCAAGCAGGATACTCACATCCATGGCCACGGAGCAGAACCTGCCGACCCGCAACGACGCGCCCTGGTCGTAGGTGAACACCTTGGTCCCCAAAACGCCGTAGGAATACTTTCCGATATATACGCGGCTCGCCCCGAATTCGAGTACGCGATCCTCAGCTACTGCATCATCCATAGACGGTCCCCCAATTGCGGGAGATTGTGCCGGGCAAAGCTTTCGCGAAGCTTGGGTCGACGCAACAAATGCGTGTCAGGTAGGGAACTGCGCAATGAAGCGCGCTCCGACTAACTTCCCGAAGCGATCCTGCGGGCGGCATTGATGGCGCGGCGGGCGCCGGAGCGCAGCTGCGCGGTCTCGGCACCGGCAATGACCAGATCGAAGCCGAATTTCAGCAGTTCGCCGGCCCGCTCGCCGTCGCCGGCGAAGGCGCAGGCGAATTTGCCGTGGGCGCGGCAGCGCGAAACCGCATGCTGCATCGCGCTGTCGATCTCGGCGGCGTTCGGCGCCACCTGGTCGCCGTTCGAGAGTGCGATCGAAAGGTCGGAAGGACCGATGAAAATGCCATCGATGCCGGCAACGCCGAGGATGCCGTCGATCGCCTCGAGTGCAGCCCGGGTCTCGATCATGGCGATGGCAACGGTGAGCGCGTTGGCGTTCTTCAGATAATCATCGGCCGACAGCCCTGTATGGTTGAGCGCCAGTGACGGTCCCCAACTGCGCTCGCCAAGAGGCGGGTATTTTGTGGTCTTGACGAAGGCTTGCGCGTCTTCAACCGAATTGATCATCGGCGCGATGATGCCGGAGGCGCCGGCATCGAGCAGGCGCGAGGCGGAGGCGAAATCACCGACCGGTATGCGCGCCAGCGCCGGCTTGCCGGCAAGCCGCACCTGGGCGACGGCATTCGCTGCCGAGGGCATGTCCCACATGCCGTGCTGCATATCCAGCACGATGGCGTCGAAGGCCTCCTGCGCCAGGTGATTGGCGAGCGTGGCGTCGGGAATACCGATCCAGGCGGAGATCATGCCGCCCCGGTGGTGCCTGATCCGGTCCGCAAAGCCGTCTATTTCAGCTGCGCTCATGCCATTCTCCTCAATTCGACAGGCCGTTAGCCGCCAGATATTTCTGCTCGAGGAACTTGTCGATGTCGAATTCCCTCAAAGCCATGCACGATTGCCGGCTCATCCTCTCCGGCGCAGCCGTGAAACAATGATTGTCACAGCGAGCCCCGCGACAGCCATTATTATTCCCCAGAGAACCCAGATGCTTTGGTTGATCATGAAACTGGACGCGGGATAGGGAAAATAGCCGCTTCCCTGGGCGATCCAGATGAGTCCCAACAGGATCATGAGCAGTCCAACGACGTATCCGACGGTTCGCGACATGCTTCGCCCCTTCCCTATGAATCGATGCCACAATGTCGATCGGCGTCGGTCATGACAAGGCTTCTCTCCTGAGCGCGAACATATTCCGGATGCAATGACGCGCCGGCCTCCGTCCGAATGTCATGTCCTGCCGACTTCATCCACCAGCCAGTTGCTGAGCCTTTCGCTATCAACATTTGCCGATCGCGGCGGTATCAGCCAGTAACCGCGGTCGCGGGCCTCGATAGCCGGCCCGGCTTCCACCAGCATGTGCGTGGACAGAAGCGTATCGACCAGCCCCATCCAGCCGATCGCCACGCCCTGTTCGCTGAGAGCGGCCTGGACGACCAGCGAGTAAGTGTTGAAGCTGACATCACCGCGGCCGGCATGGAGATCGCGAGTGACGGAGAATTCAGCAAAATAACTTCGCCAGTCGAACCACGGCGATGGCATCGGCGAGTCGAGATGGATCAGGATCGACTTGGCAAGCTGCTGCGGATCGTCGAACGGGCCGTTGCGATCGAGAAAGCCTCGCGTGCAGACGGGCACGACTTCTTCCTTCAGCAGAAGCGATCCGATAGCGCCGAATTCCGCCTTTGTGCCGAAAACCACCCCCACATCTGCGTCGTCACGAAAGCCGGGCTCAAGCCTCTGGGTCGCGACGATCTGTATATCCATTTCGGGGTGAAGGAGGCGAAAGCCGTGCATGCGCGGGATCAGCCATAGCGCCGAAAAGGCATAGTCGGTTCTCAGTCTGACGACCGGCCTTTGAGCCTCAGCGCGGAAACTGCGCGCCAGGGCATCGATGTCACCAACCGTCTTGGCCGCGACCTGGAAAAGGCGTTCGCCCTCCTCAGTCAACTCGACGCCGCGGTGCTGTCGACGCAGCAGGGCGACGCCGAACTGCTCTTCTAGCCGCCGAATCTGATAGCTGACGGCGGGCTGCGTGAGGCCGAGAACTGCCGCCGCGGCCGAAAAGCTGCCGAGCCTTGCGACCTCCGCAAAGACGCGCATCCATCCCAGCTCAGGCCGACGGTCTGGCATAAAAATTCCTTTTGGTAAGCATCAAAAAAAGCCATCTTTACAAGCAGGATGATAGTGGTTTTGATAAGATCTGCAAATAGCAGTGGGCGTCGACTTCCAGCAAGACCTTCCCCCGCCTTTGAGACCACAGGAGACAATTTCGCATGGTGCGTCCGAATATCCTCATCCTGATGGTCGACCAGTTGAATGGCACTTTCTTTCCCGATGGCCCTGCCGATTTTCTGCATGCGCCGCATCTGAAATCACTGGCAGAGCGTTCCGTGCGCTTCACCAACGCCTATACGGCAAGCCCGCTCTGCGCACCGGCGCGGGCCTCCTTCATGTCCGGACAATTGCCGAGTCGAACCCGCGTCTATGACAATGCGGCGGAATTTGCCTCGGACATTCCGACCTATGCGCATCATCTGCGCGCTGCCGGATACCAGACAGCACTTTCCGGCAAGATGCATTTCGTCGGCCCTGACCAGTTGCATGGCTTCGAGGAACGCCTGACGACGGATATCTACCCGGCCGATTTCGGCTGGACGCCTGACTATAGCAAGCCGGGCGAACGCATAGACTGGTGGTATCACAATCTGGGTTCGGTCACCGGCGCCGGTATTGCCGAGATCACCAACCAGATGGAATATGACGACGAGGTCGCCTACCACGCCGGCCGCAAACTGTTCGATCTCTCGCGCGGTCATGACGAGCGCCCCTGGTGCCTGACCGTCAGCTTCACCCACCCGCACGACCCCTATGTCGCGCGCCGCAAATTCTGGGACCTCTATGAGGATTGCCCGGCACTGGACCCTGCGGTTGCGCCGATTGCCTTCGAGCGGCAGGACCCGCACTCACAACGTTTGATGAAAGCCTGCGATCACGCCGCCTTCGACATTAGCGATGAGCAGATCAGGCGGGCAAGGCGGGGCTATTTCGCCAATATTTCCTATGTCGACGAGAAGATCGGTGACATTCTCGGCGTCCTCGAACGGACCCGCATGGCTGAAAACACGATCATCCTCTTTGCCTCCGACCATGGCGACATGCTCGGCGACCGCGGTCTCTGGTTCAAGATGAACTTCTTCGAAGGATCGGCCCGCGTTCCGCTGATGATCGCAGCATCCGGCTGGAAGCCCAGACGGATCGATCAGCCTGTCTCCACGCTCGACGTGACGCCGACGCTGGCGGGTCTTGCCGGGATCGATATCGCCTCGCTGAAGCCGTGGACCGAGGGCGAAGATCTGGCAGCGCTTGCCGAAGGCACCGGCAGCCGCAGCCCGGTGCCGATGGAATATGCCGCAGAGGGTTCCGAAGCGCCGCTCGTCTGCATTCGGGATGGCCAATACAAACTCTCGCTCTGCGAGAAGGACCCGCCGATGCTGTTTAATCTCGAGGCCGATCCACAGGAGCTCGACAATCTGGCGGCCGACCCGGCGCATGCCGAGATCTTGGCAAGGCTTGCCGAACAGGCCGGCCGGCGCTGGAACCTTTCCGATTTCGACGCAGCCGTACGCGAGAGCCAGGCGCGCCGCTGGGTGGTCTATGCGGCGCTGCGCAATGGGGCCTATTATCCATGGGACTACCAGCCGCTGCAGAAAGCCTCGGAGCGCTATATGCGCAACCACATGGATCTGAACGTGCTGGAGGAAAACCAAAGGTTCCCGCGCTAGAACAGGATGATTTTAGGCCGGGTCGGCCTAAAATCTGAATCCTCTTCTAAATTATATAGTTAGAGCATGATGTCGTCCGAAAACCGATCACACTTTTCGGCATCATGCTCTAGGAATGAGCAAGAAGCGCTGCTGATTTAAGCCGTCTTGCGCGCCGGCGCCTCGCGCAGGAAATCCTCGATGAACGCCTTCTGCAGCAGGATGCCGTCCCATTCGTCAGGGAAGAAGGGCGAGTCGTAGATCAGCGTGAAGGGACCGTCGTAACCGGCTCTCTCGCACATCTCCAGGCACGTGCGGTAATCCTCGGCATCGAGGCCGGCAGTGCCATAATCGGCTTTGGCATGGCAGATTTCCGCCCGGCCCATGATATCGGCAAGGCCCTCGTATTTCGCTGGAGCCGCCCAGTTGCCGAGGTCGCCGTTGAGACCGACCTTGCCGTCCAACCGGTCCAGCAGCCAGTTCATTTCGACTGGCGATGGCAGCAGGTCGAACCAGTTCTCGACGACGACACGCACGCCGCTGCCTTCCGCCTTTCCGGCCAGCCAACTCAGATGGCGCGCGGCGCGGGTAAGGTTTTCCTCCGTCGGCTTCTGCTTGCCGGCAATGACGCGCATCCTCTCAGCCCCAAGGGTTGCGGCGATGTCGATCCACTCCGCCATCCATTCAACGTCGCGTTCGGCCGTCTCCGGATGACTCGGATCACCGTCCTCGACGAGTAGCGTCTGGAACAGTACGTTCGAGGCCGCCATCGCATCGCGCAATTCGCTTATATAGGCGGCGTCGAGGCTCGGCAGATGGAAGGAACAGACCTCCAGCCGGTTGACGCCGCGTGCCGAGAGCGCCGCAGGCACGTCGATCAGCGCCGCGGCGCCGGGGCCATAGGGTTCCTTCGCCGCTGCACTTTTCTCGGGATCGGGACTATAGGCATGAACGGCGCCGAGCAGCCGATGCAGCGACCATGTCGAAACCGCGAAACGTCCGTTTTGCAAAACCTGCACGTGCTTTCCTCCGGGATCTCCTCATGCCATCAATGGCAACTAAATCCCGGCGGTTCAATTGCCAATTGGTTCAATTGCCAATACGGGCAAAATCGTCGCGGATGACCGCCTCGGCGGCAAGGGCGATCCCCAGCAGCGCCTCATCGCGATGGGCAGTGGCCGAAAGCAGCAGTCCAACAGGCATGCCTGATACACCCGTGCCGCAGGGAATGGAAACGCCGCACCAGTCGAGGAAATTGCCGAGCGCGGTGTTGCGCAAGGTCTTGTTGTTCGTCGCGAAGAACAGCTCGTCATCCTGCGCCAGCGGCCCGATCGGCGGAGCGACATGGGCAACAGTGGGAAAGGCGAGCAGCCGGTCGCCGACGAGGCGCTCGACATCGGCGATCAGGCGGCTGCGCGCCTCGAGGATCGCTAGGTAATCCGGCAGCGTCGTCTTGCTTCCGAGACGGGTGCGCATGACGACGCGGTGGTCCATCCTGTCCGCGTCCGGTCCGGCCAAGCGTTCCTGATGAAGTGCGAAAGCCTCCGCCGTCACCAGCGGACCATATCTCGTCATCAGATCGAATATCTCGTTGAAGGCGGGAATGATGGTGCGGGCAACCTTGGCGCCGGCCTTTTGAAGACGTGCCAAAGCCGCCTCGAACGCGGCGACGACACCGACTTCAGCGCCATCGAAGACGATATTTTCAGGCACGATGAGTTCCAGCCCTTGCAGGGGATGCGCAACGACATCGGGCGCCGTCAGGCCGCGCATTGCCGCGTCGATCCAGACCGCGTCCCTGACACTGCGGCAGAGCGGCCCCAGCGAATCCAGGCTCTTTGCCAGCGGATAGACGCCTGCCATTGCGTGGCGGCCGCGCGTTGCCTTGTAGCCGACGATGCCGTTGAAGGCGGCGGGAATCCGCACCGAGCCGCCGGTATCGGTGCCCATGGCGACCGGCACCAGTCCGGCCGCGACGGCGACACCGGCGCCGGAGGATGAGCCGCCCGGAATGCGCGGGAGATCGAGGCTTCGCGGATTTACCGGCGTGCCGTAATGCGGATTGATGCCGAGGCCGGAAAAGGCGAATTCGCTCATATTGGTGCGTCCGACGGCGACCATGCCCGCCTGCCTGAGCAAAGCGACGACAGCCGCGTCGCGCTTGGCCGGCATATCCTCTGCCAGAACGACGGAACCCGCCGTCGTCGGCAAGCCTTCAATGTCGAAGAGATCTTTCCAGGCAATCGGAATGCCGTCCAGCAATCCAAGCGAGCGCCCTTCCCGCAGACGTCTCGAGGAGGCGCGCGCCTCCTCCATCGCCCGGCTTTCGAGCAATGTGGTGAAGACCGCCTTGTCGGCATAATTCGCGATGGAATCGAAGAACGCCTCGGCCACTTCGACCGGATCGGCCGCGCCACCTTGAATGAGGACGGAAAGCTGCGCGACCGACATCGCGCCGAAGGATTTGCTCATGGGACTGCCCAGAAGAGAGATGTTCCTCTCTGGACTACCCCGGATCATTCCGGTGAACCAGAGCTTCACGATATTTTGCATTTATTGGTACGATTTCTTGAACACTGAGTTTGGATATCGCCCCTTCAATTGCCACGATCGAAGACACACATGCTGCTCGCATGCGAAGCCGGTTCGGCATGAGGGTGAGAGTTTGCTCTAAGAACTCGGCTGCGCATGTGTTGCAGGAGTAATTAAAATGACAGATTGTGAAACTTTAAGCCGTCGCCAGGATATGGTGACCCTCCATGTAAAAGAGGACGAAACCGCCGGTTTAGGCGAGCGCGATTATGTAGATCATGTCAGCGCCCAGAAACTTTCGGCCTTCGAGCGCATTGTCGTGGTCGGAGCGCTGGTTCTCTTGAGCTTTGCGGGTTTTGCCGCATATTCTTCCGGCAATACGGACCCGATGACAACATCGGCCATTGCCGCCCCGGCCGGCGATAACATGCCGCCGCATCCGGCCTACGGCCATTGCCGCGATAGCAGCCCCTACGCTGAGAGGGTTTGCTGATAGCAAAACCACTGCATAATTCCTTAAATCGGAAACCGATTTAAGGATGAAATTATGCAGTCATTCTAAGTGCTACAGCGTCCTTTGCGCGTCTGAAAGACGCGCGGCGCTGTAGATCGCCGGGCGTGGAAACCTTGGCCCAGGCTGCATCGACAGCAGGAAAAGGGGAAAGGACCATGGCCGGCGACATCGACTACAAGCTTCACCGCTTCATCGACGCCCAGAACGGCGTCTACGAGCGGGCGCTCTTAGAGCTGAAGGCCGGACGCAAGACGTCCCACTGGATGTGGTTCATCTTCCCGCAGATCGCCGGTCTCGGTACGTCCGCGATGGCCGACAAATATGCGATCCGCTCGGCCGAGGAAGCCGCCGCCTATCTCGCCGATCCCATTCTCTCAAGCCGGCTGCTGCGTTGCGTCGAGGCGATCCTGTCGGTGGACGGCCGATCGGCGCACGAAATCCTGGGTTCACCCGACGACCTCAAGCTGCGCTCGTCGATGACCTTGTTTGCCGCGATCAGCGACCATGGTTCGCCCTTCCACAGGGTGATCGAGCATTTCTATCAGGGAATATTCGACGAACGGACGATGGAAATCCTTAGCGCCAGCACAGACTGACTTTATGCCGGTCGGCTTAAAATCTGAATGCTGTTGCAAATTAAATAGTTATCGGCCCGGCCTGCTCTCCAGCGTGGCAATTTCCTCGGAAATTTCGCTCAGCCGCTGACGCAGATCGCTGTCGGTGCCGTCATCGACTTCTTCCTCGCCGAAACAATAGCGCGCATCATGGAGTTCCAGCTTGGCTTCGAGCTCGGCGCGCTTGGCATATAGGCGTTTGAGATAGACGTAGTTCATCTCCCTGCCTCCACATTGCCCTCGGGTTAGTGTGAAAACGGCATGGAAGCGGTAAGGTTCCCCTCCCACACACTTGCGGTGGTCAGGCGAAAGAAGCGATCGCCGCGTGGCAGGCCTTGGCGAAATGACCGCAGCAGCCGGCAGCGCCCATGGCCTGACGGCTGACACGTGCGCCCTCGAGCAGCAGCGTCAATGTATCGGCAAGAAGCTGGGGTTCGCGCGCGCCGGCCGCCGAACAGAGCGCGGCCAGGCGATCACGCTGTTCGGCCTTGTGCCGCTCGATCATTTCGTGGGCTGGATGGCCCTCGCCCTTCAGCTCGATGGCGGCATTGGCGAGATCGCAGCCGGCGGGCTCGCCGTTCAGACATTGCGCCCGCAGCTCCACCCAGGCGTCCAGCTGGGCGCGCGGATTGCCGGGATAGGCCGTCTCCAGATCGCGCCAGATGGCACCCGCCTTTTCGGAGGCGCGCCGAAGCGTTTCGCAGACGAGTTCGTCCTTCGAGCCGAAATGCCGGTAGAGCGTCATCTTGTTGGTCAGAGCCGCATCGGCAATGGCATCGACGCCGATGCCGCGAATGCCGCGCTCGCGGAAAAGCTCCGAGGCGGTCGAGACGATACGCTCCCGCGGCGGGATGCGATCTTCTGGAACGGCTGCGGAGATTTCATTCGAAGTTTCTGATTTTTTTGCGGACGTAGTCCTTGACATCAATGTGACCGATCGGTAACAAATGCATTGTTACTTACCGGTAACACCACGAAACGCGAAAGTCAATGCCGAGGGCATGGCAGCGGAAAGTGGAACACGGGCCACCGCCCACGAAA
This sequence comes from Rhizobium changzhiense, assembly GCF_013087625.1. Taxonomy (NCBI): domain Bacteria; kingdom Pseudomonadati; phylum Pseudomonadota; class Alphaproteobacteria; order Hyphomicrobiales; family Rhizobiaceae; genus Rhizobium; species Rhizobium changzhiense. Next base: position 116,753 of record NZ_JABFCQ010000006.1, on the reverse strand, counting down.
GGAGGACAACCATGACAAAGACCAGAGATGACCTGACGATATCCGAAGCCCTTCGCGACCCCCTGATCGCCATGGTGTTGCGCGCCGACGGCGTAAAGCTTGAAGACTTCAAGCAACTCCTGGAGACGGCCGCCCGCAAGCGCGAACCGCGCTCGAAATCGGTGGGCAATATGATCGGAGCACTCGCAAGCCGCGCCAATCTGCCGGCAGTGCCCTGCTTCGGCTGAAGAAGCCACCTGAACAGCTTGGGGATCTCTCCCTGCCCCCGTCAAGGGCTGCCGTCAAAACCAGACGGCGGCCCTTGCCGCTTTAAAGCATGTCGCGCAAAAGTGTGCAGCGGTTTTGCGACAACGGCAAGCGTCAAACAAAGACTTAAGCACAAGGGGTCGAACGATCGCGACGCGCTTTAGAGAATAGGTTTGCCGCCGGTAACCGCGATTGTCGTGCCGGAGACATAGCTCGACAAGGGATCGGCCAGCATCACGTAGGCTGTCGCAAGCTCGGCCGGCTGTCCCGGCCGTTTCATCGGCACCTGCTTGCCGAAATTGCTGACGCTTTCTTCAGGCAGTGTCGAAGGGATGAGCGGTGTCCAGATCGGCCCGGGCGCCACCGCATTGGCGCGAATGCCTTTCTCGGCCAGAAGCTGCGCAAGGCCAGCGGTGAAATTCTGGATCGCGCCCTTGGTCGTCGCATAGGCAAGCAGCGTGGGGTTCGGACTGTCCGAATTGATCGAGGCGGTGTTGATGATGGCGCTGCCGGGTTTCATATGGGCGACGGCTGCCTTGGTCAGGTAGAACATCGAATGGATATTGACCTTGAAGGTCAGTTCCCACTCTTCATCGCTGATCTCGTCAATGCTCTTGAAGCTCGCCTGATGTGCGGCGTTGTTGACGAGAATGTCGATACCACCGAGCTCCTTGACCGCCGTCTCGACGATCTGCCGGCAGTGGGCCGGATCCTGGATGTCGCCGCTGACGAGGATAGCTTTGCGGCCGGCCTGCTCGACCAGCCGTTTCGTCTCGTCGGCATCCTCATCCTCGTCGAGATAGGAGAGCACCAGATCGGCACCTTCCCTGGCATAGGCGATTGCCACAGCCCGCCCAATGCCGCTATCGCCGCCGGTGATGATCGCCCGCTTGCCCTTCAGCCGCTCGGAACCGCGATAGCTCTTTTCGCCGTGGTCGGGGACAGGGTCCATCTGCGCGGTAAAACCTGGCATCGGCTGTTTCTGGGATGGGAAAGGCGGTGTGGGATAATTTGGCATGGTGACCTCCTGGGTTCAGGGGGTCAAACTCGGGCTGATGCTTGTTGTTCCAAGTCTCGCCGCGGAATGACTACTCGAGCAACCGCGCGCGCTGAGCACGCTCGCGGTCGTCGCCACATCCTAAATTTCCGGTGATATTGAAAACAGAGCCTCATCTGGTCGGCTCAATCCGACTAGCAACCCGCGAAATGTTGCCATTTGCCACAGCGACAGCTATGCCATAGTAATGTAACATAATCGCGTTTTCATGAGGTGCGTGGAATTGGACGGAAAGACATCAGCCGCAGTTTACTCCGAAGATGAGGGCGTTACCGGCGAGACCGGTGGCAAGGGTGCGCGCCGCGCGCGCGTCAGCGGCATCGACCGGGCGCTTCAGGTGATTGATCATCTTTATGAAACCGGATCGCCCGCCGGCGTCTATGCCATCGCAAAGGCGGTGAAGGCGCCGCTGTCGACGGTTTACGTCATCGTCGACGATCTCGTCGAGAAGAACATGTTGACACGCCAGGCGGACGGCTCGATCTGGCTCGGCGCGCGGCTCTACCATTACGGCCTTGCCTATGCCAGGTCGCTGGATTTCATGAGCATCGCCACCCACGAAATGCACGATCTCTGCCGCCAGGCCGGCGAAACCGTGCAGGTCTGCGGCCGCGACGGCGACTATATGCTGGTGTTGGCCATGGCCGACGGCCCGAGCCATTTTCAGGTGGCGTCCCGCGTCGGCACAAGGGTCCCACTGAACTGGACGGCCTCTGGCCGCCTGCTCGTCGGCCACCTGGCCGAGGAGGAGCGCATCGAACTGTTCAAGCGCTGCGCCCGCTCTTCACCGACTGGCCGCGCCGAGATCGATCCGGGCACGCTGTCGGAAGCCGCCGGCAAGGCCTTCGAGTCGCGCCTGTCGATCCAGGCAGGGGAATCGGATTATGCGGTTGCCTGCATCGCCTCGCCGATATGCGATCGCGATGGCCAGTGCGTCGCCACCATTTCCATCGTGCTGCCGGAACAGAAGGCGTTTTCCGACGAGAACCACTATACGGCGCATGTGCGCAGTTCAGCGGAACGGATCGAAAAGCTGATGGGCTGGCGCAACCGCTGAGCATTGCGCCCGGCCCGCGGATCCTACCTGTAGGAATAGCCGTGGCTGTGGCGCACCAGCTTGCGCGCCCACGGCACATAGCGGCTGGCAGCGAAAGCATCGGCGCCCATTACCGCATAGCGCGGCTCGAACAGCTTATTGAGGACCGAAACGTCGCCGTTGGAATCCGTCGCCTCGATATCGGAATCGACCAGATCGAAAATAGTGAATTCCGCTTGCGAGCCGACCGCTAGGCCGTTCTCCATCGACAGCTTGATGACGGATGCCGGCGCATGGGTGACGGCTTCCACCACCTTGTCGAAAGGCATGCCGACTCTGAGGAGTTTAGACATCGTCGTCGCCAGATCCCAGACCGGGAAGTTCATCGAATGGCCGTGCAGATCGGTCGAAATCGAGAACGGCAGAAGCCCGCGGGCGATCGCCGCCTCGGCGACCTTGAAGGAGAAGGAGGCGCCGCCATGGCCGATGTCGAGACGGATGCCTTCGGAAGCGCAACGCTCGGCGAGATTGAAGAGATCCTCGTCTTCCATGATGCTCGACCCGGCCTTGCCGTTGAAGCAATGCGTGACGACGTCGCCGGGGCCGAGGATCTCTAGCACTTCGTCATAGAGCGCCGGCGGCTCGCCGACATGCACCATCATCGGCACTTTCAAGATCTTGGCGATCTTCTTGCCGAGCTTGACCGGGGTGACGCCCCAGGACCCGGTGATGACATGGCTGGCGCGCACCTTGATGCCGACGATGTGCTCGCTGTTTTCGGCATAGACTTCGAGGATGCGGTCGAGATCGATATCTCTTATATCTCTGAGTTCGGCGACGCGGTTGCAGGCGACAAGGCCGATCGAGCCGAGGTTCAGGAAAGCCTTAATGCGCTCGCGCGACGGTTCGATGATATATTCCCGAAAGCCATGGAAATTCGCCTCACCGGCCGAGCCGGCATCGACCAGGGTGGTGACGCCGCGCTCGACGCCGCATTCGGACGGGCGGATGGAAATATCGGTGCCGCCGTGCCAGATATGCACGTGCAGATCGACCCAGCCCGGCGAAATGAAGGCCCCCTTGCCGTCGATGCGCGTCACATCCTGCGAGACGGAAAGCGAAGAACCGATCTCGGCGATCCTCCCATCGGCATTGACGAGAATGTCGATCGCCCCCTCTGCTGTGTCAGAGCCGAAAGCGATCGGTTTGACATTGGTGAGAAGAAGCGGCTTCTTCGCCTGGTCGCGGGACATGAATGCATTCCTTTCGAAGTCTCGGACCGGGATCGTTCCTCGGTCAAAATTCCATAGTTATGTTATATAAATCTTTATAATAGAATAAAGCCGAGGATGCTGCTGTCAAGAAAAATGACGCGGGCGACACCGCTCAGGAAATGTCAGCGGGGCGCTCCTTCTAAAGCACGCCTATATCGAAGGTCCGGCAAATTCGCGTGTGTTTTCAATTCCGAAGGATCGAATAATCGAGCTGTTCCAGGTGATCCGGATCGGCGATGGCGTCGATCGCGGCGATCCTGCCATCAGCGATCGTCAGCGCCACAACGACGCGGAGCTGGCCCTTGATCTCCACGACGAATCCAAGCTCACCGTCGACGATGGCGATTTCTGCCGCCTGCGCCCGCCCCTTGAAGGCTTCGGCCACGTGAGCTGCGCCGCGCATTTCGCCAATGGTGCCGAAGCGGGCGGCCGTCGCATCCGGCCGGAAGACGACGTCAGGGGCAAGCACCGCGATCAATCCCTCCAGATCGCCATTGCGCGACGCCGTCAGAAAGGCCTCGGCGATCGTCCGTTTACGGCCGAAATCGACATCCGGCGCTTCGTCCACCCCCTGCACTCGGCGGCGGGCGCGGCTTGCGAGCTGGCGGGTCGCGGCGGACGAACGGCCGATGATCGGCGCAATCTCGTCGAAGGGCAGGTCGAACATGTCGTGCAGCACGAAGGCGACGCGTTCGGCGGGCGCCAGCGTCTGCAGCACGACGAGCAGCGCCAGCCCGACCGAATCGGCAAAGGCGGCTTCGCGCTCGGGATCGTTCGCCGGATCGGCGATCCCAGCGTGAACAGGCGCCTCCAGCGGCTCCTCGCGCCGGGTCTTGCGGGCGCGCAGCATGTCAAGGCAGATGCGCGCCACCACCGTCGTCAGCCAGCCGCCGAGATTGCCGACCCCTGTCGTATCGGTGCGGCTAAGCCGCAGCCAGGCCTCCTGAACGGCATCCTCCGCCTCGCTGCCCGAGCCGAGCATGCGATAGGCTGCGCCCCTCAGATGCGCTCTGTTCGCCTCGAACTCTTCGGTCAGCCATTTTTTCTCGTCCATTTGTCACATTCCTCCGCTGCATCCCGTCAAGGCCATGACGAATGAACCCCGGCCGATGTGACAGCGCCGGCGGATCGTCAAACAGTAAACCTATAGAGGAGACTTATCATGCAGGAGAGAATGGGAAATCCCGCCCTCGTCCTTCCCGCAGCCATGCAGGCGCTGGCGGCTCTCAGCAAGGTGCCGGCCGAAACCGGCCTTTCGCCTAAGCTGCTCGAACTCGTCAACCTGCGCGCCAGCCAGATCAACGGCTGCAGCGTCTGTGTCGACGGGCATCCCCGCATCGCAAAGAAGCTCGGTGAAACCGACGAACGGCTCTTCGCCATCGGCGCTTGGCGCGACTCGCCCTATTTCAGCGATGCCGAGCGGGCAGGCCTTGCGCTGACCGAGGCGGTGACCCGCGTCAGCGACCGCGCCGACCCTGTGCCGGATGATGTCTGGGACGAAGCGACCCGGCATTATGACGGCAGGAGCCTTGCAGCACTCGTCATCGCCATTGCCAACATCAATGTCTGGAACCGGCTGAACATCGCCACCCGCCAGATCGCCGGGGCCTGGAAGCCGTAAACGGCGGGACGCCGGCAGCGCGTCACCCCTGCGCTGCCGGCAACCATCAACCCTAGTCAGCAGGCTTCAGGCCATGCGAAACAATCGGGTGTTCAGATGATGCCGCCGCCGCCGGCTGCGGATGCCGGGCGCTCGGCCGCCACTTGTCTGCGGTAGCCGCTGGCGCGATAGACGGCAATCGGGTCGATCGCGCCGCCGGCCCTGCGGCGGGCTTCGGCCAGAATCGGCTCGACATCGGCGCGATAAGCGCGCTTCAGCGTTTCCGATGCCATCAGCGCGTCGTTGTCGTCCTGGTAGGCAGACAGCGCCTTGCGGTCGACGAGCAGTGCCTGTGCATAGGCGCGGCGGATTTCGTTGGCGCTGTTGATCAGGCTTTCGATCGGGTCGGTGACATTGTGCGACTGGTCGATCATATGGGCCGGATTGAAATCGTTGACGCCGCGCTGCTCGGCGTCCACCAGTTCGTTGAAGACGAGGAACAGCCGGTAGGGATCGATCGCGCCAGCGTCGAGATCGTCATCACCATACTTCGAATCGTTGAAGTGGAAGCCGCCGAGCTTGCCGAACTGGATCAGCCGGGCCACGATCATCTCGATGTTGGTGTTCGGCGCATGGTGGCCGAGATCGACCAGGCAATAGGCCTTGGGGCCGAGCGTCTGAGCGATCAGGTAGTTGGTGCCCCAATCCTGCACGATGGTGGAATAGAAGGCCGGCTCGTACATCTTGTGCTCGGAGAACAGCTTCCAGTCGTCGGGCAGCGCCTTGTAGATGTCCGCCATCGAGGCAAGGTAACGCTCGAAAGCCTTGGTGAAATGGCTCTGGCCGGGGAAGTTCGAACCGTCGCCGATCCAGACCGTCAGCGCCTTGGAGCCGAGCGCCTTGCCGATTTCGATGCATTCGAGATTGTGCTCGACTGCCTGCGCCCGCGTCGCCGCATCGGTGTGGCTGAGCGAGCCGTATTTGTAGGAATGGGCCTGGCCGGGCGCATCGGAAAAGGTGTTCGAATTCATCGCATCGAAGCCAAGGCCGAGCGCCTCGCCCTTGGCCTTCAATTCGCTAACATCCGCCCTGTCCCAGGGAATATGCAGCGAGACATTCGGGGTCGCCTGCGTCAGCTGGTTGATGACGGCACAATCGTCGAGCTTGTCGAAGATGCCGCGCGGCTCGCCGGTGCCGGGGAAACGGGCAAAACGCGTGCCGCCGGTGCCCACACCCCAGGAGGGGACGGCAACGAAGAATTCCGCAACCTGGCGGGTGACCGCCTCAATATCGACGCCGCGACGGGCAAGCGTCGCGCCCAGTGCCTCGTAATCGGCTTTCAGCGCGGTTGCCCGCGTGTAGTTATCCGTCGCGACCAGATCTGGCGCAATCCTGGAATCTGTCATCTATTCCTCCCTGGTCGCGAACCATAGGGCACGGTTCGCGTTCAAACGCTTAAATGTCTTCAACAAAGGAGCTACGATGGACGTTGTCCGCATTCTTCTTGCGATCATCCTGCCGCCCCTTGGCGTATTCTTGCAGGTCGGGATCGGCCTGCATTTCTGGCTCAATATATTGCTGACACTCTGCGGCTATCTGCCGGGGATCATCCACGCAATATGGGTGATCCTCCGGAAATAGCTCTATCCGTTTGCTTTACGCGTTCCGGACGCAAAACCGCTGCACACTGTTGCTGGAATTGCTCTAGCGCGTAAAACTCTGCATGTTGCCGGCATCGACGTTGATGATGTTGCCGGTCGATTTTGCCGAAAGGTCCGATGCGAGGAAATAGATCGCCTCGGCGATATCTTCCGGAAACACGTTGAGTTTCAGCATCGAACGCTTGCGGTAATGTTCCTCGAGGTCGTCCACCTCGATCTTCGACGAGGCAGCGCGCTGCTCGCGCCATTCGCCGCTCCAGATCTTCGAACCGCGCAGGACGGCATCCGGGTTGACGGTGTTGACGCGGATGCCGGCATCCGCGCCTTCCAGAGCCAGGCAACGGGCGAGATGGATTTCGGCAGCCTTTGCCGTGCAATAGGCCGAAGCGTTCGGCGAGGCGGCAAGACCGTTTTTCGAAGCGACGAAGATGACGTTGCCGCCGAGTGTCTGACGGCGGAACAGTCGGAAGGCTTCACGCGAGACGAGGAAATAGCCGGTCGCCAGAATATCAATATTGCGGTTCCACGTCGCCAGTTCGGTCAATTCGATCGGCGCGGAGGAGGCAATGCCGGCATTCGAGACGAGGATATCGATGCCACCGAATTCGACGCAGGCTTCCGCGAAGGAGGCGATCACCGCATCTTCCTTGGTGACGTCAAGGAGAACGCTGCGTACGGCGTCAGCGCCATATCTCTTGACGAAATCGGCTTCAGTGCCCTCGAGCGCTGCCTGGTCGATATCGGCAAGCACCACGCAGGCCCCTTCGCCGACGAGGCGTGCGGCGGTCGCCCGGCCGATACCGCCGGCGCCGCCGGTGACGAAGGCCACGCGGCCGGCAAGGCTCTTCGGCTTCGGCATGCGCTGCAGCTTGGCTTCTTCGAGCAGCCAGTATTCGATGTCGAAGGCTTCCTGCTCCGGCAGGCCCTGATATTCGGAAACCGTCGAGGCGCCGCGCATGACGTTAATGGCGTTGACGTAGAATTCGCTGGCAATGCGAGCCGTCGCCTTGTCGCGGGCAAAGGACAGCATGCCGACGCCGGGCACGAGGAAGATGACCGGATTGGCGTCGCGCATGGCGGGCGAATTGTCGTGCTTGCAGTCGTTATAATAGCGGGCGTAGTCGGCGCGGTAGTCTTCCAGCGCCTTGTCGAGACCAGCGACGATCGCGTCGACATCCGGCTTCGCCGGGTCGAAATCGACGATCAGCGGGCGGATCTTGGTGCGCAGGAAGTGGTCAGGGCAGCTGGTGCCGAGCGCGCCGAGCGGGCGCAGATCGCTGGAATTGACGAATTCGAGCACGGCGTCCTGATCGTCGAAATGCCCGAGCTTGCGCTCCTGCTTGCCGATTCGACCGCGGATCTCCGGCATCAGCCGGGCGGCGATGGCGCGGCGTTCGGCAACGGCCAGGCTCTCGGTGAGCGCGCCGCCGAAAATGGTCTTGCCTTCGGTCTTTTCGGCAAACCAGACGATTGCCTTGTTGATGATATCGAGCGTCAGTTCGTAGCAGGCCTTGGCATCGTTCGCCCAGGTGAAGAGGCCGTGACTCTCGAGCACGACGCCCTTGGCATTCGGGTTTGCGGCAACGAAAGCGCCGAGGTCGAGGCCGAGCTGGAAGCCCGGACGGCGCCAGGGCAGCCAGCCGATCTCCTCGCCGAAGATCTGCTGCGTCAATTCCTTCGAATTCTTCGACGCGGCAATCGCGATGATCGCGTCGGGATGCATATGGTCGACATGAGTGAAAGGCACGAAACCATGCAGCGGCGTGTCGATCGAGGCAGCGCGGGCATTCAGGTTGAAGGTGCAGTGCGGCAGGAAGCCGACCATGCGGTCCTCGTCCTCGACACCCTTGTAGATGCCCTTCAGCGACTCCAGCTTGTCCTGGTAGAGTGTCGCGAAACCGTCGAGCTTGATCGTGCCGACGTCGCCGCCCGAGCCCTTGACCCAGAGTACCTTCACCTTGCCGCCGGTCAGCGGATCGGTTTCCAGCACCTTCGCCGAGGTGTTGCCGCCGCCATAATTGGTGATGCGCTTGTCGGCGCCGAGCAGGTTGGAACGATAGAGCAGCTTGCCAGGCTCATCGAGGCCTGCCGCGTAAGCATCATCCCACCGGTTTTCCAGAAGCCGGACGTTCGCCGCCATGTCATCCTCCCATATGAAATCTTCATCGAGACGCAAAGTTCGCGCCGCTTTTCGCTGACGGTATCGCTCATCAAAACGGAGGTTGTCAATCGAAAACGATCAAATTCGATTATTGTGCAGCGCAATATGAAAATTTATGATCGTTTTTGATTGACACATTGTCATATGTGCGAAATAAACGATCGAAGGAGGAGCCCCATGCACGAACGCGAACGCCATCGCATCATTCTGAGCGCCGTTCAGGAAAAGTCCGTCGTGACGGTTCAGGATATTTCCGAACTGACCGAGGCTTCCGAGGCGACGATCCGGCGCGACATCGCGGCTCTTCATGTTCAGGGCAAGATCCGCCGCGTACGCGGCGGCGCTGAAGCGGTGCATCCGCCGCAGCTCGGCAATCTGGCCGGGCGCCCTTTCCGCGTTTCGGAATCGGTCAACATCGACAAGAAACGCGCAATCGCACGCCAGGCCGTCGAGCTTTGCGATCCGGGCGACGCGATCATCATCAATGGCGGCACGACCACCTTCCAGATGGTGCATTTCATGGCGGCGCACCGCCTGCAGGTGATGACCAATTCTTTCGCCATCGCCGAACATCTGGTCAAACATTCGAAGAACACGGTGACGGTGCCGGGTGGCGCGATCTATCGCGAGCAGAGTCTGATCCTCTCCCCCTTCGACAATGACGCGATCCGCAATTTCTACGCCCGTCGCTTCTTCATCGGCGCGCAGGGCGTCGGCCCGCTCGGCATCATGGAAGCCGACGCGCTGATTATTCAAAGCGAACAGAAGCTGATGCATCAGGCCGACGAATTGGTCGTCATGGTCGATTCCAGCAAATTCCATCGCCGGTCGAGCCTCATTCTGTGCCCGCTCGAGCGTGTGTCGACGATCATCACCGATGACGGCATTCCAGAGGAAGCCGTCAGGATGATCGAGAATGCCGGCATCAGGCTCATTGTCGCGAGCCCGGTCGCCCAGGCAATCAAGGAGGATTCCTCGTCGGTCGCATAAGGCGCCGGCCAGGTGTGAAGAGTGTCAATCAAGTGGGAGGATGAAAGCATGAAACTCGCAAAGAAACTCGCAATCGGCGTGGCATTTGCCGTCGCCATGATGGCCGGCACGGCAAGTGCTGCCGACATCAAGATCGGCCTCGTCGTCAAGTCGCTCGGCAACGGCTTCTTCGATGCCGCCAACAAGGGCGCGCAGGAAGCCGCCAAGGAACTCGGCGGCGTCGAGGTCATCTATACGGGTCCGACGACGACGACGGCTGAAGGCCAGATCGAAGTCATCAACTCGCTGATCGCCCAGGGTGTCAGCGCCATCGCGGTTTCGGCCAACGATCCCGACGCGCTCGTTCCGGCGCTGAAGAAGGCTACACAGCGCGGCATCAAGGTCATCTCCTGGGATTCCGGCGTGGCGCCTGAAGGCCGTATCCTTCAGCTCAACCCGTCGTCCAACGAGCTGATCGGCAAGATGTGCCTGACGCTCGTCAAGGACCATCTCGACGGCGGCAAGGGTGACTTCGCCATCCTGTCGGCAACGACCACCTCGACCAACCAGAACATCTGGATCGACCAGATGAAGAAGCAGCTCAAGGATTTCCCGGGCCTCAACCTCGTCACCACGGTCTATGGCGACGATCTCTCGGACAAGTCCTACCGTGAAGCCGAGGGCCTCTTGAAGGCGAACCCGAACATCAAGGTCATCGTCGCTCCGACGACGGTCGGCGTTCTCGCCGCGTCGAAGGTTGTCGAAGACAAGGGCCTTGTCGGCAAGGTCTACGTCACCGGCCTTGGCCTGCCGTCCGAAATGGCCGGCGCGATCAAGTCGGGCGCCACGAAGGAATTCGCCATCTGGAACCCGATCGATCTCGGCTATTCCGCAACGCAGATCGCCTATCGCCTCGTCAAGGGCGAGACCGACGGCAAGCCGGGCAGCGAAATCGAAGCCGGCCGCATGGGCAAGATCAAGGTCGGCGACAACGGTGAAGCCGCCATGGCCGATCCCTTCGTCTACAATGCTTCGAATATCGACCAGTTCTCCAAGGTCTTCTGATCTGGAGCCGACGCATAAGCCCGGCGGCCCAATGGCCGCCGGGATTCTCATTCGACACTGGTAGAAGCTCGATGAACGCCGCCTTTCAACAAACCGCCACGGACAGCAAAACCGGTGATGCGCCCGCCATTCTGGAAATGCGCGGCATCTCCCAGATCTTTCCGGGCGTGAAGGCGCTCGACAATGTCAGCATCGCGCTGCATCCCGGCACGGTGACCGCGCTGATCGGCGAAAACGGCGCCGGCAAATCGACGCTCGTCAAGATCCTGACCGGCATCTACAGGCCGAACGAAGGCGAGATCCTGGTCGACGGCCAGCCGGTGACCTTTGCCAGCGCCCAGGCCGCGATCGACGCCGGCGTCACCGCCATCCATCAGGAAACCGTGCTGTTCGACGAACTGACGGTTGCCGAAAACATTTTCCTCGGCCATGCGCCGCGCACGCGTTTGCGCACCATCGACTGGCAGGCGATGAACAGCCGCGCCAAGGCGCTGCTGACCGCGCTTGAAAGCAATATCGATCCGACGATCCGGCTGAAGGACCTTTCGATCGCGCAGCGCCATCTGGTGGCGATTGCGCGCGCGCTGTCGATCGAGGCCCGCATCGTCATCATGGACGAACCGACGGCAGCCCTTTCCCGCAAGGAGATCGACGATCTCTTCCGCATCGTCCGCGGCCTGAAGGAAAAGGGCAAGGCGATCCTCTTCATCAGCCACAAGTTCGACGAGGTGTACGAGATCGCCGACGATTTCGTCGTCTTCCGCGACGGCCGCGCTGTCGGCCAGGGCCGGCTCAAGGAAACGCCGCAGGACGAGATCGTCCGCATGATGGTCGGCCGCGACGTCGAGAATGCCTTTCCGAAAGTCGATGTCGCCATCGGCGGCCCGGTTCTGGAGATCCGCAACTACAGCCATCGCACCGAATTCCGCGACATCTCCTTCACCCTGCGTCAGGGCGAAATTCTCGGCATTTACGGCCTGATCGGCGCCGGGCGTTCGGAACTCTCCCAATCGCTCTTCGGCATCACCAGGCCGCTCTCGGGCACCATGATGCTCGAGGGCCGCGAAATCACCATCCATTCGCCGCAGGACGCGATCCGCGCCGGCATCGTCTATGTGCCGGAGGAACGCGGCCGCCACGGGCTGGCGCTGCCGATGCCGATCTTCCAGAACATGACGCTGCCGTCGCTTACCCGCACCTCGCGCCGGGGCTTCCTCAGGGCGGCAGAAGAATTCGCGCTCGCCCGCAAATATGCCGAGCGGCTGGACTTACGCGCCGCGGCCCTTTCCGTCCCGGTCGGCACGCTCTCCGGCGGCAACCAGCAGAAGGTCGTCATCGGCAAATGGCTGGCGACGGCGCCGAAGGTCATCATCCTCGATGAACCCACAAAGGGCATCGACATCGGTTCGAAGGCAGCCGTACACGGCTTCATCAGCGAACTCGCCGCCGAGGGCCTGTCGATCATCATGGTCTCGTCCGAACTGCCCGAGATCATCGGCATGTCGGACCGCGTCCTGGTGATGAAGGAAGGTCTCGCCGCCGGAATTTTCGACCGCGCCGAGCTGTCGCCGGAAGCGCTGGTGCGCGCCGCCACCGGCAATGCATGAGGCCCGCAATGCATAAGGCCCAGCAATTCATAAGGTAAGAGCATGGCAAGACTGATCAGAAAACGCGAAACCCTGCTGTTCCTCATCATCGTGGTGATGATCGCGATCTTTTCGACACGCGCTACCGATTTCGCAACGCCGGAGAATCTCGCCGGCATTTTCAACGATACCTCCATCCTGATCATCCTGGCGCTCGCGCAGATGACGGTTATCCTGACGAAATCGATCGACCTGTCGGTCGCCGCTAACCTCGCCTTCACCGGCATGGCGATCGCGATGATGAATGCCGCCTATCCCGACCTGCCGCTCGTCGTGCTGATCCTTGCCGCGATCGTCATCGGCGCCTGCCTCGGCGCCATCAACGGCTTCCTGGTCTGGGCGCTCGAAATCCCGCCGATCGTCGTCACGCTCGGCACGCTCACCATCTATCGCGGCATGGCCTTCGTGCTCTCGGGCGGAGCGTGGGTCAACGCCCACCAGATGACGCCGGTCTTTCTGTCGGTGCCGCGCACGCCGATCCTCGGCCTGCCCGTTCTCGGCTGGGTCGGCATCGTCATCGTGCTTCTGATGTATGTCCTGCTCCGATACACCCAGTTCGGCCGCTCGGCCTATGCGACCGGCGGCAATCCGACTGCGGCCGTCTATGCCGGCATCGATACGGGCTGGACGAAATTCCTGGCCTTCGTTCTGTCGGGTGCGCTCGCCGGCCTTGCGAGCTATCTCTGGGTGTCGCGTTATGCTGTTGCCTATGTCGATATCGCCAACGGCTTCGAGCTCGACAGCGTCGCGGCCTGCGTTATCGGCGGCATCTCGATTGCCGGCGGCGTCGGCTCGGTCGCCGGCACCGTGCTCGGCGCGCTCTTCCTCGGCGTCATCAAGAATGCATTGCCGGTGATCGGCATTTCACCCTTCACACAGATGGCGATCTCCGGAACCGTCATCATTCTCGCCGTCGCCTTCAATGCCAGGCGCGAGCGCAACCGCGGCCGCATCATCCTGCGCGACCGCGCCGCAGCCGAGATCAGAGCGGAGGCCGCAGCATGAGCACCGTGTCCACACACGAAAAGCGGATCATTCCCGACCGCCTCGGCACGCCCTTCCGCCGCATCCTCGCGAGCTGGGAAGTGCTGCTTTTTGCCGTCGCCGTGCTGATCTTCATCTTCAATTCGCTCGCCTCGCCCTATTTCCTCGACGCCTGGAACCTCTCGGACGCCACCTTCAATTTCACCGAAAAGGCAATGATTGCCTTCGCCATGGCGCTGCTCGTCATATCAGGTGAGATCGATCTGTCCGTCGCTGCGATCATCGCGCTCGCCTCGACGGCAATGGGCGCGGCAGCGCAAGTCGGCATCGGCACACCGGGCCTGGTCGCGATCGGCATCGGCACCGGCCTTGCCTGCGGCATCTTCAACGGCGTGCTGGTCTCGGTGCTGAAACTGCCGTCGATCGTCGTCACCATCGGCACGATGAGCCTCTTCCGCGGCATCTCCTATATCGTGCTCGGTGATCAGGCTTATGGCAAATACCCTGCTGATTTCGCCTATTTCGGCCAGGGTTATGTCGTCTGGGTATTCTCCTTCGAATTCGTACTCTTCATCGTGCTGGCGATCCTCTTCGCCATCCTCTTGCATGCGACGAATTTCGGCCGGCAGGTCTATGCGATCGGCAACAACGACTTCGCCGCCCGCTTCTCCGGCATCCCGGTCGAGCGCGTCAAATTCATCCTCTTCCTGTTGACCGGCGTCATGAGCGGCGTTGCCGCCGTCTGCCTGACCTCACGTCTCGGCTCGACCCGGCCGTCGATCGCCCAGGGCTGGGAACTCGAGGTCGTCACCATGGTCGTGCTCGGCGGCATCTCGATCCTCGGCGGCTCCGGCACCATTGTCGGCGTCGTCATCGCCGCCTTCGTCATGGGCCTCGTCACCTTCGGCCTCGGCCTGCTGAACGTGCCCGGCATCGTCATGTCGATCTTCATCGGCCTGCTTCTGATCATCACCATCGCCATCCCGATCATCGCCCGCCGCATCAAGGTCATGAGCTCCCGATGACTTTAGAAAAACACGCCTTCAAAATGCAGCTCAATCCTGGCATGGAAGCCGAATACCGCAGGCGGCATGACGAGATCTGGCCGGAACTGGTCGATCTCCTGCACAAGTCAGGCGCCAGCGACTATTCCATCCATCTCGACCGCGAGACCAACACGTTGTTCGGCGTGTTGACGCGGCCCGCCGACCATAGGATGGCGAGCCTGCCGGACCATCCGGTCATGAAAAAATGGTGGGCTCACATGGCCGATATCATGGCGACCAATCCCGATAATTCGCCGGTCCAGAGCGACCTGGTCACCGTCTTCCATATGCCATGAACGCCACCTCCTATCGCCGCATCGCCGTCCTCGACATCGGCAAGACCAATGCCAAGGTCGTCGTGCTCGACAGCGAGACGGGCGCCGAGATCGCCGTCCTGAAACGGCCGAACATCGCGATCAAATCCGGTCCCTATCCGCATTACGACGTAGAGGCTCTCTGGTCCTTTGCGCTCGATGCGCTGAAGAGCCTTGCGCGCGAGCCCGGCTTCGACGCCATTTCGATCACCACCCATGGCGCTTCCGCAGCACTCCTTGGCCGAGACGGTGTGCTTGCCATGCCGGTGATCGACTATGAACACGAATATCCGCAGGAAATCCGCGACGCCTATACGGGGCTGCGCCCCTCCTTCGACGAAACCTTCTCACCGCGCCTCGCGATGGGTCTCAATGTCGGTGCGCAGCTGCACTACCAGAAGACCGCCTTTCCCGAGGAATTCGCCGAGGTGGCGACCATCCTCACCTATGCGCAATATTGGACGGCGCGGCTGACCGGCGTCGCCACCAATGAGCTGACCTCGCTCGGCTGCCATACAGACCTCTGGAACCCGAGGGAGGGCCACTATTCCTCGCTCGTCGACAGGCTTGGCATTCGCGATCTCATGGCGCCGATCCGTTCCGCTTTCGATGCGCTTGGCCCGGTCCTGCCGGATATCGCCACGGAGCTCGGCCTCGCCGCACCCGTGCCGGTCTATTGCGGCATTCACGATTCCAATGCCTCGCTGCTGCCGCATCTGGTCCATCGGGAAGCACCCTTCGCCGTCGTCTCCACCGGCACATGGGTCATCAATTTCGGCGTCGGCGGCGATCTCGATCATCTCGATCCGAGCCGCGATACGCTCGCCAATGTCGATGCCTATGGCCGGGCCGTCCCCTCTTCCCGTTTCATGGGCGGCCGGGAATTCGAGATCTTGTCGGCCGAGATCGGCCTTGTCGACGAAAAAGCCGCTCAGGCGGCAATCGGTCCCGTCATCGGCAAGGGCATGATGCTGCTGCCGAATATCGCCTCCGGTTCCGGGCCTTTTCCGGGAAAGGCAAGCCGCTGGATCGGCGCCGAAGAGGCAAGCCGCGAGGAGCGCTCTGCCGCTGCCTGTCTCTATCTCGCCTTGATGACCGATGCCTGCCTCGGACTGGTCAGCGCCAAGGGGCCAATTATCGTCGAAGGGCCCTTTGCGCTGAATGGGACCTATCTCAAGCTGCTGGCCGCCCTGACCGGCCGCGAAGTCATGGCCCTTCCGGGCTCGACCGGCACCAGCCAGGGGGCGGCCCTTCTCACCGGCATCCGGCCGGTATCGGGCGCCGAAACGCATATTCCGCCGACCGATATCCCGGGGCTGGCCGCCTATCGCACCCGCTGGTACGCGGCGATGGAATAGGAGTCTTTCCAAAAGCGACCTTGTTCGTCCCTGCCTTCTCGTTAGTGTGGCACCTCGAAAATCATGTCGAGGAGATAGCATGACAGAGAGATTCGACCCGCGCACCCTTGCAGCCAGGCTTCACAGCCTGCGACAGGCCGGCCGGCAGGAGGCAACGGACACTTTCGCGCTGCCCGCCGATCTCCATCAGGCGATGGAGGCGCAGAATTTGCTCACTGCTGCAGACCATATTTCGAGTAATGCCTGGAAAGTCACGGTCTCGCCGCAGGGCCAGGCGGTCACCGCTCCGTTGTATCCCTATGCCAAAGCCGTCTCGGGCGCTGACATTCCCTGGTATCCGGGCCTGAAATTCGAGACCGAGATCGCCGTCCGTCTCGGCGGCGACCTGCCGGTCCGCGCGGGTGTTCCCTACAGCCGCGCCGAGGTGGTCGAGGCGATTTCCGCTGTTTATCTCGGCGCCGAGCTGCTGGTCAGCGCCGTGAAGGAAAGCGGCAGCGTTTCGTTTCTGCTGTTCGTCGCCGACCGGCTCGGCAACAGCGGCTACGTGCTCGGCCCGGAGGTCGACAAAAGCGTCGTCGATACCGCCGCCGGCACACCGCTCAAGGTCACCCATGCCGGCCGCACGATCTATGATGGTCCGGCGCAGCATCCGAAAGGCGACGTTCTCACCTGGCTCGTCGATTGTGCCAATGACGGCGTGCGCCCCGAGACATCGCTAATGGCCGGTGCGCTGATCACGACGGGCACGTTGAGCGGCGCGATCGAACTGACCGAACCCGGCGAGATAGACATCATGCTCGGCAATGCCCACCTCAGCTTCTCTGTGTCGAAGGATTGATTTGACGCCGCTTTCCCCGGATTCGGGCCGATCTGGTGCCGGATTGGGAATTGCCATCCGCTTCCGCCTGCGGTAATAAACTTGAGTATTTGAAAGTTTAACTCCGGCGCATGGCCGGAGGCGGAAGTGGAAATGACGTTTCAACCGCGGATGCAGAACAAGATCCAGGGCTTCTCCGTCATCGGCGGTGTGCATCGCCGGCTGTGGAACGGCATCGTCGCCGATGTCTGGGATGTGGAATGCGCCGCCTATGCCGGCGGCTATTATGTCTCGCGCGACCCGCGGCTGTTCATCATGCTCGACAAGCGGGGGCCCGGCAATTCGCGTATCAAGCTCTCGCCGAAGGCGCAAGGTACCGTCCAGGACACGGAGAAACGGCCGATCTCCTATGTGCCGGCCGGCATGGAAGTCTGGGCCGATCTGACCGACGTGCATTCGGTGCGCCATCTCGACCTCCATTTCGATGCCGACACCATCAGCCGCAGGCTAATGGAGGATATCGATCCGCGCCGTCTCGAAAGCCCGCAGCTTCTGTTTTCCGATGAACGGGTGCTGGCACTGGCGCAGCTGGTCGCCGCCGAATGCCTCAATCGAGAGCCGCTGCACGATCTCTATGGCGACGGCCTGGCATTGGCCTTGATCATCGACGTCCTGAAGCTTTCCAAGGCCGTCCCGCGCAAACGCAGCAAGCTGGCCGGCTGGCAGCTTCGCCGCGCCACCGAATTCATCGAGGAAAACTGCTTGCGCAATATCCGCCTCGAGGAACTCGCCGGTCTCACCGGCCTGTCGCAATCGCACTTCAGCCATGCCTTCAAGGCCTCGACCGGCATCGCCCCGCATCAATGGCAGACCAATGCCCGGCTCGATAGGGCCAAGCGGCTGCTTGTCGAAAGCGAAAATGCGTTGACCGCAATCGCCGCCGAAACTGGCTTTGCCGATCAGGCGCATTTTACCCGTGTGTTCCGCAAGCATGTCGGCATTACGCCGGCGAGTTGGAAGAAGGCACAAGTTGCCTGATTGCAACGCTTAACGGGCAATTGCTTGCAACGCGGAGAATTGCCCAAAAACGTTCAATTTTCCCCGATCGCGACAATCCACCCCGGTAAAACTGAGTTAATCACTCATCTTATTCAGGGCTTCGCCGCACGCTAAGTATCGCGCGGCACGAGTGGGGTATAGGACATATGAGCGGGCAGACCAGGGGTCTCATTTTCAAGGCAACTCTATTGGCAGGCGTTGCGGTCGCCGGTCTGATCGCGGGATCCGCCGCGGCACAGGAAGCGAATTCGACTGAACTCGCGCCGATCGTCATCCAGGGCGGCGGCGACACCGCCACCAGCCCTGTCAAAGGCTATGTCGCCAAGAACTCCTCCGCCGGCTCGAAGAGCGACACCCCGCTCAACGAAATCCCGCAATCCGTCTCCGTCATCGGCACGGAGGAAATGGACGATCGCGGCATCACCAACAAGATCGACGAGGTGTTGCTCTATACGCCTGGTGTCACCGCGCAGCCTTTTGGCAACGACGGCGATACCGACTGGTTCTATATCCGCGGCTTCGACGCGACGCAGACCGGCGTCTTCTTCGATAATCTCACGCTCTTTAGCTATGGCTTCGGCGGCTTTCAGCTCGATCCCTTCATGCTGGAGCGCGTCGAGGTGCTGAAGGGTCCGGCCTCCGTGCTTTACGGCGGAGCAAACCCCGGCGGCATCGTAAATCTCGTCCGCAAGCGCCCGCTCGACGAGCCGCTCTTCTATACCGAGATCGGCATCAACAGCAACGGCAATGCCTTCACCGGCTTCGATGTCTCCGACAAGGTCGGCTCCAGCGGAACGATGAGTTATCGCATCACCGGCAAGGTTGCCGGCGGCGACAATTATTCGGATTTTTCCGAGGATCTGCGCGGCTTCATCATGCCGCAGCTCACCATTTCGCCGGATGACAGCACCAGCCTCACCGTCTGGGGCTACCTCGCCGGCCTCGACCAGGTCCATACCGGCAACGGCTTCTTCCCCTATGTCGGCACTGCCGAGGATGCGCCTTTCGGCAAGATCGATCGCGACGCTTTCTATGGTGAGCCCGACATCGACGACGGCAGCTATGTGCAGAAGATGATCGGCTACGAATTCGAACATGAATTCGACAATGGCATCAAATTCTCACAGAATGCGCGCTACGGCCATCTCGACAAGCATGAGATCGGCCCCTACCTGAACGGCTGGGTCGGCGGCGTGCCGACGGGTCCGGACTATCAGTTGGCGCGCATCGGCTTCGAAGGCCGTTCGGGGGTCGATAGCTTCTCGATCGACAACAGGATCGAAGGCGAGACCGAAATCGGCGGCGCCACGCATAATCTTCTCGTCGGGCTCGACTACACCTATTATCGCCTGGAAAATTGGCAGGCCTGCTGCGGCTCCAATTCGATCAGCGCAACCGATCCCATCTATGGCACGATACAGGGCGCCAATTTCGTCTATGCGGACGGCGTCGTTACCAAGAACCAGATCGGCGTCTACGCCCAGGATCGGATCCATTTCGGCGATGGCTGGCTGCTGACGCTCAACGGCCGCTACGACTATGTCGATATCGACCAGGACGCCGTAATCGGCACGACCTACAGCACCAACGACAGCGCGCTCAGCGGCCGCATCGGCCTTGCCTATGAGTTCGACAACGGCCTGACGCCCTATGTCAGCGCCGCGACTTTCTTCAACCCGCTTGTCGGCACCGGCGTGTCCGGCGCTCTTGAGCCAGAGGAAGGCGAGCAGTTCGAAGGCGGCATCAAATATGAGCCGACCTTCATCGACGGCTCGCTGACGGCGTCGATCTTCCACATCACCAAGCGCAACAACACGGTCACCAATCCGGCAACCTTCGCGCAGAGCCAGCTCGGCGAGGTGGTTTCGCGCGGCGCCGAACTCGAGGGCAAGGTCAATATCAACGAGAACTGGAAGGTTCTCGCATCGCTCGCCTATACCGACATGGAGGTGATGGAGAACGACGCCAATCCGGCGCTGGTCGGCAATTCACCCTATATCGTCCCGAAGGTGACCGCCTCTCTCTGGATCGACTACACGCTGACGACAGGGACTTTCGAGGGCATGAGCTTGGGTGCCGGCGTCCGCCATCAGGGCTGGTCCTGGGCCGATGAGGCCAATACCGAGAAAGTGCCGGCCGCAACGCTCGTCGACGCTGCGATCCGCTACGAGAAGGAAAACTGGGGCGCCTCGCTCAACGTCGCGAACCTCTTCGACAAGGAATATGTCAAGGGTTGCGGCGGGCTGACCGTCTGCGGTTACGGCGATGCCCGCACCGTCACCTTCAAGCTCAGCAGGAAGTGGTAAGTTGACAATCTTAGTTTAGTTTTGCAGGAACCTGTGGGGAAAGGGAGGGCCTGCCCTCCCGAACCCGTTGCAGCGCCGAACCTGGAGCAGACCATGCCTTCGCCTTTCCTTGCCCTCTCGCGGATAGATTATGCCATCGGGCCGAAATCCATCCTGTCCGGCATCGACCTGACGCTTGAGCGCGGCCGCATTTACGGACTGGTGGGGCCGAACGGGTCGGGCAAGAGCACTCTGTTGAAGATCGTCGCCCGCCAAGTCGGGCCGAAATCCGGCGCCATCTCCTTCGACGGCAAGCCGGCGGGTGACTGGGGCAGCCGGGCCTTTGCCCGGCACGTCGCCTATATGCCGCAATTCACGCCGGCGACCGACGGGATGACCGTGCGGGAACTTGTGGCGCTCGGCCGTTTTCCCTGGCACGGCACGCTTGGCCGCTTCACCGCGATGGATCGCAGCATGGTCGAAGAGGCGATCATCCGCACCGAACTCGAGGATTTTGCCGATCGTCTCGTCGCCAGCATGTCCGGCGGCGAACGCCAGCGCGCCTGGATCGCCATGATGCTCGCCCAGGACGCCCGCTGCCTGCTGCTCGACGAGCCGACGTCGGCGCTCGACCTCGCCCATCAGGCCAGCGTTCTCTCGCTGGTCAAGGAACTCAGCCATGAACGCGGGCTGACCGTCATCATCGTGTTGCACGATATCAACCTCGCCGCGCGCTATTGTGACGCGATCATCGCGCTCAATCGCGGCCGGATCACGGCCGAGGGCACGCCCACCGAGATCATGCAGGCCGATACGCTGCAGTCGATCTTCGGCGTCGGCATGGGCGTCTTCCCGCATCCGGTTCGAAACGAACCGGTCAGCTATCTGTTGTAGGCCATGGCTTTTTTGGCGTTCTTCTCCCGCAGGCAGTTTCTGGCCGCTGCGGCGGCCTCGCTCTCCGCCCCCGCGCGTTTGCGGGCGGCAGAGGGCCTACGCGTCGCAACGCTCGACTGGGCGCTGCTCGAAACCCTGCTGGCAATTGGCGCGAACGTCGTTGCGGCGACCGAACTGCGGCAATTCCGCGAGGTGGCAGTCACGCCTGACGTGCCGGCCACGACCGCCGATCTCGGTCTGCGCGGCACGCCGAATTTCGAGGTGCTGCGGTTTGCACGGCCGGACCTGATCTTCAACTCTAACTTCTATGCTTGGGCAGACGAACGCATGCGCGGGGTCGCACCTGTGGAAAGCCATGCGATCTACACGCCCGGCCAAAGCCCCTTTGCGCTGGCCGAACAGGCCACAGTTGCAATCGGCGAGCGTCTGCAGCTTGCCGCAGCGAGACAGTTGACCGAAGAGCTTGCAGCCCGGCTCGACCGCTACCGGGCTGTCTTTGCCGCCGGCGACGGACGGCCGGTGATCCCGATCAATCTCGGCGATGCCCGGCATTTCCGTGTCTTCGGCTCCGACAGCATGTTCGGCGAGGTGCTGAAACGCGTCGGTCTCACCAATGCCTGGCAGGCTCAGACCAGCTACTCGGCCGCAGCTCCCGTCGGCATCGAGATATTGGCATCGATGCCCGACGCCTGGATCGTCATGATCCCGCCACAGCCGGCCGATGCGCTCGCCACGCTTTCAGCCAGCAGCTTCTGGAATGCGTTGCCGGCCGTGCGCGAGAAACGCGTGCTGATGCTCGGCTCGATCAACCCCTATGGCGCACTGCCGGCCGCTGCCCGTTTTGCCGATCTTCTGGCGGAGGGGCTCAGCCATGCATGGAATGGTTAGCCGCGCCAGGCCCGCGCGAAGCTCGAGCACGCCCGTTATCGGCATGATCCTGGCCTTACTCTGCATCATTGTCTTCGCACTCCTCATCGCGACACGTCCCGAGGTTCCGCACGACGATGCCGATGCGGCCATGCTGAACGGGGTGCTGCTCTGGAACAGCATCATGCCCCGGGCTGCGTTGGCCCTGATCGCCGGCGCCGCGCTCGGCCTTTCCGGCACATTGCTGCAGCGTGTCCTGCGCAATCCGATTGCCGATGCTTCCACGCTCGGCATTGCCTCCGGGGCGGAACTGGCAATGACGGCGGCCATGGGCTTCTCGCCCCTGCTCATCGGATTTTCGCGCGAGATGGCCGCCTTCGGCGGCGGGCTCGCGGCTGTTGCCATCGTGCTGGCTTTGAGCTGGCGGCGCGGGCTCGATCCGGTGACCGTGGCACTCTCCGGCCTGATCGTCAGCCTGATCGCCTCGGCCCTCAGCGTCACGCTGATCCTTTCGCGCGGCGAATATGCCATGTCGATCTACATCTGGGGCGCCGGTTCGCTCAGTCAGCAGGATTGGAACGGCGCGCGCTCGCTCGGGCCCCGGCTTATCCTCGGCTTTGCCGCCGCTCTTTTGCTGGTGCGGCCGCTCCGCATCCTTGCCCTCGACGACAGCGGCGCCAGGAGCCTCGGCCTTGCCCTGCATTCGACCCGCCTGGCGATCGTCGCGCTCGCCGTCTGGCTTGCCGCCTCAGTGATATCAGTGGTCGGCGTGATCGGCTTCATCGGGCTCGCCGCCCCCGCAATCGCAAGGCTTGCCGGCGCGCGCAGCACTGGCAGACTGATGCTGACAGCTCCGCTGACTGGGGCCGGCCTGCTCTTCCTGACCGATTGCCTCACCCAGATCCTCGGCCCCGGCTTCACCGATCTTGCCCCGACAGGAGCCGCAACCGCCCTGCTCGGCGGCCCCTTATTGCTCTGCCTGCTGCCGCGCGTGCATTCCGTTTCGGCCGTTGCCGCCCAGTCGAATGCAGCGCTGAACAGGCTCGTTAGGCCGCTTCTGGCTCTTGGCGCACTCTTTATTGCCCTCGCCCTGATCTTTGCCATCGTCCTCATCCTCGGCCCAGCCGAGGACGGCTGGCATGTTGCGACCGGCTCGCTCTTGACCGATCTCCTGCCCTTCCGACTGCCGCGAACAATCGTGGCGGCCGGGGCCGGGGCCATGCTGGCGGCAGCCGGCTTCATCATGCAGCGCGTCACCGGCAATCCGATCGCCAGCCCCGAAGTGCTGGGCGTCAGCAGCGGTGCCGGTGCGGGCCTGACCGTGGCGCTCTTCCTCTTCGGCTTCCCCTCGCCCGTCATCATGCTGCTTGCCATGGCGCTCGGCGCGCTGGCCGCCTTCCTTGCGATGATCGCCATATCAGCCCGCGCCCAATTCTCGCCGGAACGCATGCTGCTTGCCGGCGTCGGCATCGGCGCCTTCGCCATGGCGATCGTCACCATGGTGCTCGCCCAGGGCGATATGCGCGGCTATATCCTGCTCACATGGCTTTCCGGCTCGACCAACCGCGCCGGCGCCTTCGAAGCCTGGACGGCCATCATCTCGCTCGTCGTGCTGACAGCGCCCTTGCCCTTCCTCAGCCGCTGGCTGACGATCCTGCCGCTCGGCGCCGGCCCCAGCCGCGCTGCCGGCCTTCATGTCGGGGCAAGCCGACTGGCACTTGCCGTCCTGGCCGCGCTGATGACGGCGATCGCCTCCTTCCTCGTCGGGCCGCTCAGCCTGACCGGTCTCATCGCGCCGCATCTTGCCCGCCTTGCCGGCTTTCGCGCCCCGGGCCACCAGCTGATATCGAGCCTTCTCTTCGGCGCCGGCGTGCTGATGGCCGCCGACTGGCTGTCGCGCGTCGTCATCTACCCCTACCAGGTGCCGGTCGGCCTCTTCGCGGCCCTGATCGGCGGCCCCTATCTCATCTGGCTGCTTTCGCGAAAGGAGGTTCAGCAATGATGGCGGAAGGGATTAGTGCCTACGCCTTCTCGCGGAACATCTCGATGATCGCGGAAAAATCCTTTCCGCCATTGCCCAGCTTCTCGAAGAGCGCAAAAAGCTGTGCTGCTTCCGCGCCGAGCGGCGTGGAAGCGCCGCTCGTCAGCGCCGCTTCCTGGGACAACCTCAGATCCTTCAGCATCAAAGCCGCGGCAAAACCCGGCTTATAGCCGTTGTTGGCGGGCGAAGTCGGCACCGGCCCCGGAACCGGGCAATAGGTATTGAGCGACCAGCATTGGCCTGATGAGGTCGAGGCGACGTCGAACAGTGCCTGATGCGAGAGCCCGAGCTTCTCGGCGAGCACGAAGGCCTCGCAGACGCCCACCATCGAAATGCCGAGGATCATGTTGTTACAGATCTTCGCTGCCTGGCCCGCACCCGCCTCGCCGCAATGGACGATCTTCTTTCCCATGGCCTCGAGGATTGGTTTTGCCCTGGCGAAGGCCTCTTCCGAGCCGCCGGCCATGAAGGTCAGTGTGCCGGCGCTCGCCCCGCCGGTGCCGCCGGAGACGGGAGCGTCGAGCGACAGGCAGCTTGCGGCCTTGGCCATCTCATGCGCCTTGCGGCTGCTTTCGACATCGATGGTCGAGCAATCGATGACCAGCGTGCCTTGCGCGGCGGACTGCAGGATATCGGTCCAGGCCGTCAGCACGTGTCTGCCCTGCGGCAGCATGGTGATGATGATCTCCGCGTCCTTGACCGCCTGGCTGGCATGGCTTGCCGGCTTGACGCCGCTCTCCTCGGCGGCCTTCAGCACCGAAGCCGCGAGATCGAAGCCGAGGACCTCGTGACCTGATTTGACCAGATTGGCCGCCATCGGCCCACCCATGTTGCCGAGGCCGATGAATGCGATCCTTGCCATGGTCTTCTCCTATCGATTGTCTTCGAGGATCATCGCAGCCGCCTTTTCGGCGATCATGATCGTCGGCGAATTGGTGTTGCCCGAGGTGATCGACGGCATCACCGAGGCGTCGGCGATCCTGAGCTTGCCGAGCGCCCTGAGCTTCAACCGGGGATCGACGACGCTGTCCCTGTCGGCGCCCATGCGGCAGGTGCCGACAGGATGAAAGATCGTCGTGCCGATCTCGCCCGCCGCCCGCTCCAGATCGGCCTCCGTCTGATAGGAGGGCCCCGGCTTGAATTCCTCCGGCCTGAAACGGGCAAACGAAGGCTGCGCGACGATCTTGCGCGTCAACCGTATTGAACGGACAGCTATGTCACGATCGCGCTGCGTCGAGAGGTATTTCGGGCTGATCGTCGGCTGAGCGGCAAAATCCGGGCTGGACAGGTGGACCGAACCGCGGCTTTCCGGCCTCAGATTGCAGACGCTCGCGGTGATTGCCGGGAAAGGGTGGACGGGATCGCCGAACTTTTCCAGCGAGACCGGCTGCACGTGATATTGCAGATCAGGCGTTTCCCGGTCGGGGCCCGATCGGGTGAAGATGCCAAGCTGGCTCGGCGCCATCGCCATCGGCCCGGAGCGGCGGACGAGATATTCGAGCCCGATCGCCGCCTTGCCGATCAGCTTCGTCGCCTTCTCGTTCAGCGTCGGAACCCCCGTCACCTTGTAGGCCAGACGCAGCTGCAGATGGTCCTGCAGGTTCTCGCCGACACCCTTGACCTCGGTGACGACATCGACGCCGGCGCGCTGGAGAACCTCCCCCCTGCCGATGCCGGACAGTTCCAGAATATGCGGCGAGCCGATCGAACCGGCCGAAAGGACGGTTTCTTTGGCGGCATAGGCGCGCTTCGCCACGCCGCGATGCTGGAACTCGACGCCGGCAACGGCGCCTTCCTCCACCAACAGGCGCCGGACCTGCGCCTTGGTGAGCACGGTCAGGTTGGAGCGCCTCATCGCCGGCCGCAGGAAGGCCTTCGAAGTGTTCCAGCGAATGCCGGAGCGTTGGTTGACGTCGAAATAGCCGGAACCCTCGTTGCTGCCGCGGTTGAAATCCGCAGTCTCCGGGATGCCCGCTTCCCTGGCAGCTTGCTGAAAGGCATCGAGCACGGCCCAGCGCACGCGCGCTTTCTCGATGCGCCATTCCCCGCCGGCACCATGCATCTCGTCTTCGCCGCGATAAAAATCCTCCGACTTGCGGAAGAAGGGCAGAACATCGTCCCAGCCCCAGCCGCTGCAGCCCATCTGCCGCCAAAGATCGTAATCGCGCGCCTGGCCGCGCATGTAGATCATGCCGTTGATCGACGAGCAGCCGCCGAGCACCTTGCCGCGCGGATAGCTCAGCGCCCGGCCGTTCAATCCCGCTTCCGGCGCCGTGGTGAAGCACCAGTCGGTGCGCGGATTGTTGATGCAATAGAGATAACCGACCGGAATATGGATCCAGTGGTAGTTGTCGCTGCCACCGGCTTCCAGCAGCAGCACCCGGCTCCGGCCATCGGCAGACAGCCGGTTGGCGAGCACGCAGCCGGCGCTGCCTGCCCCGACGATGATATAGTCGTAACGATCCATGCCCCGCATGAGACTCCAGATGCTTGCCGCTTCCCCCTCCCCGCGGCGCGGGGAGAGGAAGAGTCGCAGCGCCGCCGCCCGTCTCTTTCCCGGGAAAGAGTTTCTTTCCGGAAAGAGAGAGGTCCGCCCGTTCAGCGGCGATAGACGAAGCCGAGTTTCCGCCCCAGCCGCGAGGCGTAGAATTCGCCGATGATGCCGCGGCGGAAGATCAGCACGCAGACCATGAAGACGATGCCGGTGATGATCGTCACCGGGAATTCCGAGGTGGCGAGGTAGTTTTCCAGCACCACCACCAGCCCGGCGCCGAAGAGCGGGCCGATCAGCGTGCCGATGCCGCCGAGCAGCGTCATCAGGATCACCTCGCCCGACATCTGCCAGGCGACATCGGTCAGCGTCGCGAACTGGAAGACGATCGATTTCACCGCGCCCGCGAGCCCGGCAAGCGCTGCCGACATGACGAAAGCGCCGAGCTTGTAGCGCGCTACGGAATAACCGAGCGAGATTGCCCGCTGCTCATTTTCGCGGATCGATTTCAGAATCATGCCGAAGGGCGAATTGATAAAGCGCCAGATGACCAAGATGCCGACGAGAAAGACGGCCAGCACGAAATAATACATGTTGGTCGAACTGTTCAGGTCAATGAAACCGAAGAGATGGCCGCGCGGCACCGACTGGATACCGTCCTCGCCTTCGGTGAACTCCGCCTGCAGGCAGAAGAAGAAGAACATCTGCGACAGCGCCAGCGTGATCATCGCGAAATAGATGCCCTGGCGGCGGATGGCGAAGAAGCCCATGACGAGGCCAAGAAACGCCGCACCCGCCACCCCGATCAGGATGCCGAGTTCCGGCGGCAGGCCCCATTCCTTCACCGTATAGGCGGTGAAATAGGCAGCACCGCCGAAGAAGGTGGCGTGGCCGAAGGACAGCAGGCCGGTATAGCCGAGCAACAGGTTGAAGGCGCAGGCAAAGAGCGCGAAGCAGAGCAGCTTCATCAGGAAGATCGGATAGAAAAAGAACGGTGCCAAGAGCAGGAGCAGCAGTCCCGCAAGCAGGAAACCCGCCTGCACCGAAAGGGCGGTTCGGCTTTTTTCCGTTTGGATGGTTTCGGTGATGTCAGCCATGTCAAGCATCCCGTCCGAAGAGGCCCGCGGGCCTGATGAGAAGCACGATCGCCATGATGACGAAGATCACGATGTTGGACGCCTCGGGATAGAAGACCTTGGTCAGGCCCTCCGCGATGCCGAGCACATAACCGGTGATGATCGCGCCCATGATCGATCCCATGCCGCCGACGACGACGACGGCGAAGACGACGATGATCATGTTCGAGCCCATCAGCGGCGAGACCTGGTAGATCGGCGCCGCGAGCACCCCGGCAAAGGCAGCGAGACCGGCGCCGAGCGCGTAGGTGAGCGTCAAGAGCACCGGCACGTTGACGCCGAAGACCTGTACCAGCACGGCGTTTTCGGTGGCGGCACGCAGGTAAGCCCCGAGTTTGGTTTTCTCGATCAGCAGCCATGTGCCGAGGCAGACCACAAGCGAGACGACTACCACCCAGCCGCGATAGATCGGCAGGAACATGAAGCCGAGGTTGGCCCCGCCGGCAAGGGCTGCCGGCGTCGCATAGGGCTGGCCGGAAGAGCCGTAGAGATAGCGGAAGGTGCCCTCGACCGCGAGCGCCAGCCCGAAGGTGAAGAGCAGGCCGTAGAGCGGATCGAGATCGTAGAGCCGGCGCAGGAACAGCCGCTCGATGATAGCGCCGGCAAGGCCGACGATAACGGGCGCCAGGATCAATGACGGCCAGTAACCGATGCCGGCATAGGTCAGCAGCAGGTAGGCGACGAAGGCGCCGAGCATATATTGCGCGCCATGGGCGAAGTTGATCACCCTGAGCAGGCCGAAGATGATGGCGAGGCCGAGGCTGAGCAGCGCATAGAACGAGCCGTTGATCAGGCCGATCAGCAGCTGGCCGAACAGCGCCTGCAGGGGAATGCCGAAGATCATCGTCATCTGGTCATACTCCCAGAACCTTGTGCAGCGTATCCATGCGCTGCGGCAGTTCACCGACCGGGAATTCCGACACCATCTGCCCATGATCCATCAGATAGAAGCGATCGGCAATACGGCTGGCGAAACGGAAATTCTGCTCGACGAGCAGGATCGTCATGCCGCGCTCTTTCAGCGTCTTCAGCACCTCGCCAATGCGCTGGACGATAACGGGGGCAAGCCCTTCCGTCGGTTCGTCGAGAATGAGCAGCCTGACGCCGGTGCGGAGGATTCGGGCGATCGCCAGCATCTGCTGCTCACCGCCGGAAAGCTTGGTGCCCGGGCTGGCGCGGCGCTCGTAGAGATTGGGGAAAAGCTCGTAGATTTCGTCGAGCGTCATGCCGCCCCCTGCCACGACTGGCGGCAGCAGCAGGTTTTCCGAAACGGTGAGCGTCGAGAAGATGCCGCGCTCCTCCGGCACGAAGCCGATGCCCCGATGCGCCGTCTTATGCAGCGGCACCTGCATCATATCGCTGCCGTCAAAGCTGATCTTGCCCTTGCGGGAGCGCACGATGCCGGTGATGGTGCGCAGCGTCGTCGTCTTGCCGACGCCGTTGCGGCCGAGAATGGTGATCGTCTCGCCTTCGGCCACGCGCATGTCGACGCCGTGCAGGACGTGGCTTTCGCCGTACCAGGCATTGAGCCCCTGGACTTGGAGGAGAGTGGCCATCAATGCTCCTCCGTGCCCATATAGGCCACACGCACACGCTCGTCCTGGCTAACGGTCGCATAGTCGCCTTCGGCGAGAATCTCGCCGCGCTGCAGCACGGTGACATGCTGGCAGATATTGGCGACGACGGAGAGATTGTGCTCGACCATCAATACGGCGCGATCCCGGGCGACCTCGCGGATGATCAAGGAGACGACGCCGACATCCTCCTGCCCCATGCCGGCCATCGGCTCGTCGAGCAGCAGCACCTTGGGATCGAGCGCCAGTGTGGTGGCGATCTCCAGCACGCGCTTGCGGCCATAGGAAAGGTCGGCGGCGATATGATCGCGCTCCTTGGACAGTCCGACGCTGGCGAGCAGCTGCTCAGCGCGCTCGTTGAGCCGGTCGAGTGCGGAAAGCGGCCGCCAGAACTGTGTGGAAAGATTGTTCGGTCGCTGCAGCGCCACGCGGACATTGTCGAGAACGGTCAGATGCGGGAAGACCGCCGAGATCTGGAAAGAGCGGACCAGCCCCATGCGCGCCACCTTGTCGGGCGGCGTTCCGGTGATGTCAACGCCCATCAGGCTGATGGTGCCTGAGGTCGGCTGCAGGAACTTGGTCAGCAGGTTGAAGACCGTTGTCTTGCCGGCGCCGTTCGGGCCGATCAGTGCATGCACGCTTGCGTCATGCACATCGAGATCGACGTTCTTGACGGCCGTGAAGCCGCCGAAATCGCGGCGCAGGCCGCGGGCGGACAAGACCACCCGCGGCTTTTCCTGAGTTTCAATCGCGGAAACCGCCATCGTGCTCACTTCACCAGATCGCAGCCGCTTTTGGCGGGATCGATATAGGCTTCCTTGCCGGGAATGGTGGCAAGAACGTTGAAGTAATCCCAGGGCTCCTTGCTTTCGGACGGCTTCTTGACCTGCAGCAGGTACATGTCGTGGATCATCCGGCCGTTGGCGCCGACCGTGCCGCCGCGGCCGAAGACGTCGTCGACCGGCATTTCATGCAGGTGCTTGGCGACGGCTTCCGTTTCGTCGGTGCCGGCCTTTTGCACCGCCTTCAGATATTGCGTCACCGCCGAATAGGTGCCGGCATGAACCATGTTCGGCATCTTGCCGGTGCGGGCGAAGAACTTCTTGGCGAAGGCGCGGCTCTCGTCGTCGCGGTTCCAGTAATAACCTTCCGTCAGCGTCAGCCCCTGCGCCGCCTCGAGGCCGAGGCCATGGACTTCGGCAAGCGTGAACAGCAGCGCCGCCAGATGTTGGCCGCCCTGGGTGATGCCGAATTCCGCCGCCTGCTTGATGGCGTTTGCGGTGTCGAGGCCGGCATTGGCAAGGCCGATCACCTTGGCGCCGGATGATTGCGCCTGCAGCAGGAAGGACGAGAAGTCCTGGCTCGACAGCGGATGGCGGACGGCGCCGACGACCGTGCCGCCGCTCGCCTTGACATATTCGCTGGTCTGCTGCTCCAGCGAATAACCAAAGGCATAATCCGCGGTCAGGAAGAACCAGCTGTCGCCGCCCTGCTTGACCAGTGCGCCGCCGGTGCCGACGGCGAGTGCATGCGTGTCATAGGCCCAATGGAAGCCATAAGGCGAGCAGGCCTTGCCGGTGAGGTCGGTCGTCGCCGCACCGGTGACGATGTCGATCTTCTTCTTTTCCTTGCCGATCGCCTGCACGGCGAGCGCCACCGACGAGGTCGTCAGTTCCATGATCGCATCCACCTGCTCGGTGTCGTACCACTGGCGGGCGATGTTGGAGGCGATATCAGGCTTGTTCTGGTGGTCGGCATCGACGATCTCGACCGGAACGTCGAGCACCTTACCGCCGAAATCCTCGACCGCCATCTTGGCGGCTTCGACGGAGGACTTGCCGCCGAAATCGGCATAGACACCCGACTGGTCGTTCAGGATGCCGATCTTGACCTTGCCGTCGGTCGCGCTCTGCGCGAGCACCGCTGTGCTGCTCGCAAGCAGAAATGCAACTGATGCAATGAGATTCTTTCGCATATGATCTCCTCCCAGAGATTGGCCAGATTGCGGATCTGTTCAAATTTGGCCAGCCGCACTCCTCAGAACGACGGACCCTCACCTTACGATCACGGAAATTCCGCCCTGAGGCAACGGGTGATTTACAACTAATTCCAAACAGTATCTGTTCGTTTTTGAACAGAGAAGATCGCGATGAACAATCCACCGCAGTTTACTTGGGACGATCTGCAGTTTTTTCTAGCCGTCGCCCGCACTGGACAGCTGTCGACCGCGGCGCGCCAGCTGCGATCCAGTCACGCCACCGTCTCACGCCGCATCGACCGGCTGGAGTTCACCCTCAAGGTCAAGCTGTTCGAGCGCAATCCGCGCGGCTATGTGCTGACCGCCATGGGCACGCGCTTCGTCGAGACGGCCGAAAGAATGGAGCAGGAGACCGAGCGGCTGCGCGCCGACCTCGCCGACGGCTCGATGGCGCAGCGCGGCCTTGTGCGGCTGAGCGCGCCGGAGGGTTTTGCCAATTTCTTCTTCGCAACCGTGCTGCCGCAGTTTGCCGCGCAGCATCCGCATCTCTCGCTCGAACTGGTGACGATCCAGCAGATCATGTCGCTGTCGCGTAAGGAGGCCGATATTTCCGTCGTGCTCGATGAGCCGAAGGGCGGGGCTTATTTCGCCGAGAAGCTGACGGACTACCACCTGCAGGTCTATGGCTCGCGCGATTATCTGGCAAAGGCGCCTGCGATTACCAGCCGCGAAGACCTGCTCAACCATCCCTTCGTCAGCTATATCGAGGAAATGATCTTCGCGCCGGGCCTGGATTATCTCGGCGATGTGCACCCGCGCATCAAGCCGCAGTTCCAGAGCTCCAGCATCTTTGCGCAGCTCACCGCCACTCGAAACGGCCTCGGCCTCTGCATCCTGCCCTATTTCTTCGCCAGCCGTTATCCCGAACTGGTGCGCGTGCTGCCCGAAGAGATCGACCTCAAGCGCCATTACTGGATCACCTGCCACCGTGACCTGAAACAGGTGCCGCGCGTGCGCGCCGTCATCGATTTCCTGCGCGAGGCGGTGCGCGGCGAGGATGCGCGCTTCGTGCCGCCCTATGTCACCGCCGCCGGCCCGGCGCGCCGGGCAAGAGCGGATATTTAATTAGAGCATGAGTGTCGTGCGAAAACCGCTCGCAGTTTTCGGCATCATGCTCTGGTTACTTCAGGAATTCGGCTCGATGCGGGGTGAACGCATCGATAAGCCGGCCCTTTTCCAGCGCCTTGACGCCATGGACCAGATTGGGGGGGACAATGAAGCTGCCGCCCTGTTTCAGTACCTCGGTCCGGCCATCGATCGTCACTTCGAAACTGCCTTCGGCGACGTAGCTGGCCTGAATGTGCGGATGCGAATGGGCGGCTCCCACGGCGCCGCTTTCGAAGGCCACTTCCACCATCATCATCTCGGGCAGATAGGTCATGATGCGCCTGACGACGCCGGGCTCGGGATTGACCCATTCGGCGCCATCGGCCGATACGAACAGATCGCTTGACGACATTTCCGCCTCCTCGTTGCAGAATCGATCGCGGGCAAAGTGGATCATGCCGGCGCTTTTGAAAAGATGGCGCGGCCCGTCTTTTCGAGACTGCCCCTTCTGTTGACGCGATGGGCTGGCGGGTCTATGGCCAACTTAAGCGAGGCAAGCCAGAATCGGGATGAGGAGACGCGGCCATGCAGCATACGCGCGAGGTTTTCGACTGGGCCGATCCGTTCCGGCTGGTGGAGCAGCTGACCAGCGAAGAGCGCATGGTGCAGGACACTGCCCACGCCTATGCGCAGGAGAAGCTGGCGCCCCGTGTTCTCGATGCCTTCCGCAATGAAAAGACCGATCCTGAGATCTTCCGCGAAATGGGCGAACTCGGCCTGCTCGGCCCGACGATCTCGCCGGATTATGGCGGCGCCGGCCTCGGTTACGTCGCCTACGGTCTGGTCGCCCGCGAGGTCGAAAGGGTCGACAGCGGCTACCGCTCGATGATGAGCGTGCAGTCCTCGCTCGTGATGGTGCCGATCGAAACCTTCGGCTCCGAGGCGCAGAAGCTGAAATACCTGCCGAAACTCGCGACCGGCGAATGGATCGGCTGCTTCGGCCTGACCGAACCCGATCACGGCTCCGACCCCGGCTCGATGGCGACGCGCGCCAAGAAGGTCGACGGCGGCTACAGCCTCACCGGCTCGAAGACCTGGATCTCCAACGCGCCGATCGCCGATGTCTTCGTCGTCTGGGCAAAGACCGAGGACGGCCTCATCCGCGGCTTCATCCTCGAAAAGGGCTGGAAAGGGCTTTCGGCTCCCGCCATCCACGGGAAGGTGGGCTTACGCGCCTCGATCACCGGCGAAGTGGTGATGGAGGGGGTCTTCGTGCCTGAGGAAAACCTTCTGCCTGATGTGACCGGCCTCAAGGGACCTTTCACCTGCCTCAACTCGGCTCGTTTCGGCATCGCCTGGGGCGCGCTCGGTGCTGCCGAGGATTGTTATGCGAGAGCGCTGCAATACACGCTGGAGCGCAAGCAGTTCGGCCGGCCGCTTGCCGCCAACCAGTTAATCCAGAAGAAGCTCGCCGACATGGCCGCGGAGATCTCGCTCGGCCTTCAGGGCTGCCTGCGGCTCGGCCGTATGAAGGAGGAAGGCCATCCGCCGGTGGAGCTGACCTCGATCCTCAAGCGCAACAGCTGCGGCAAGGCGCTGGAGATCGCGCGGGCGGCCCGCGACATGCTCGGCGGCAACGGCATCTCCGACGAATTCGGCATTGCCCGTCACCTCGTCAACCTCGAAGTGGTCAACACCTATGAGGGCACGCACGACATCCACGCGCTGATCATCGGTCGGGCGATCACCGGCATTGCCGCCTTTGCGAACTAGCGCATTGGCGCGAAAGGGCGAATTGCCACGCGCCTGACAATGTGCAACCTTCCCTCACGACGGCAAGAGCCGGCAAAAGGGGGACCATGCATGTTTCTGCTTCTTGCATTGCTGATTGGTGTCATTGCCGGGCTTCGCGCCATGACGGCGCCCGCCGCCGTCGCCTGGGGCGCGGCGCTTGGATGGTTCGACGTGTCGCAGACGCCGCTTGCCTTCATGGGTTACCAATGGACGCCGTGGATCCTCACGCTCCTCGCCGTCGTCGAACTGATCACCGACCAGTTGCCATCGACGCCGTCGCGTAAGGTGCCGGTGCAATTCGGTGCCCGGATTGTCACGGGCGCGCTGGCCGGCGCCACGATCGGTGCCGCCAGCAGCCTGCTTTTCGGCGGGCTGATCGCCGGCGTGATCGGCGCCGTCATCGGCACATATGGTGGCGCCGCCGTCCGCAGCAGGCTTGCCGCCTCCTTCGGCAAGGATCTGCCGGCCGCTCTCATCGAGGATGCCGTCGCCGTCATCGGCGCGGTGCTGATCGTGGGGGCCGTCGCATGAAAAGTTTCGACGCGATCGTTATCGGCGCCGGCCAGGCCGGCCCGTTTCTTGCCGCCAGGATGGTCGAAAAGGGCATGAAGGTGGCGCTGATCGAGCGCAAGTTCCTCGGCGGCACCTGCGTCAATGCCGGCTGCATGCCAACGAAGACGCTGGTCGCCAGCGCCCGCGCCGCCCATGTCGCAAGAAACAGCGCTGCTTACGGCGTCAATATCCCTGGCGAGATCGCCATCGACATGAAGGTGGTTAGGGCGCGCGCCGAAACCGTGACGATGAATGCCCGCAACGGCTTGATCGGCTGGCTTACCGGCATGGAGGGCATGACCGTTATTTACGGCCACGCCCGTTTTGAGGATCCCAAGACCGTCAGCGTCCACGGCGAGACGCTGACCGCACCGCGCATCTTCCTCAATGTCGGCGCGCGGCCGGTCATCCCCGACCTGCCCGGGATCAACAATATCGACTATCTCACCAGCACCTCGATCATCCATCTCGACACGCTGCCCCGGCATCTGGCCGTGATCGGCGGCAGTTATATCGGACTGGAATTCGCGCAGATGTATCGCCGCTTCGGCGCCGAAGTCAGCGTCATCGAGCATGGCCCGAAGCTCGCATCGCGCGAGGACGAGGATATATCCGACGCGATCGCCGATGTCCTGCGCTCGGAGGGCATCGACATTCATACCGGCGCCAGCGACATCGCCTTTGCCAAGAGCAGCGACGGAATAACGGTCGCCACCGATTCAGCGAGGATCGATGCGAGCCATGTTCTGATTGCCACCGGACGCAAGCCGAACACCGACGATCTCGGCCTCGATGCCGCCGGCGTCATCACCGACGGACGCGGCTTCATTGCCGTCGACGACAGGCTTGCCACCAATGTCGACGGCATCTGGGCGCTCGGCGACTGCAACGGCCACGGCGCCTTCACCCACACCTCCTACAATGATTTCGAGATCGCCGCCGCCAACCTGCTCGACGGCGACGATCGCAAGGTCTCGAACCGCATCCCGGCCTATGCACTCTACATCGACCCGCCGCTTGGCCGTGTCGGCATGACGGAGAAGCAGGCGCGCGCCTCGGGACGAAGGATCATGATCTCGACCCGGCCGATGAGCCGCGTCGGCCGCGCCAACGAGCGCGGAGAGACCAAGGGTTTCATGAAGGTGATCGCCGACGCCGAGACAAAAAAAATACTCGGTGCGGCGATCCTCGGCATCGAAGGCGACGAGGTGATCCACGGCATCATAGATGCGATGAATGCAGGAACGACCTATCCCGCATTGCAATGGTCGGTGCCGATCCATCCGACGGTGTCGGAGCTGATCCCGACGCTGCTTGGGGATTTGAAGCCGGTTTAGCTATGAATTGATGCTTCGAAATCGACAGCTGGAGGCGGGCTGAGTGTCTATCGAACTGCTGATCGAGCACTATGGCCTGCTGGCGATATTTCTGGGCGCCGCCTTCGAGGGCGAAACAGCCGCCTTCCTTGGCGGCGTGATTTCCCACCGCGGGCTGCTGACCTATTGGTCGGCGTCGCTTGCGGCAACGGCAGGCTCCTTCGCCGGCGATCAGTTCTGGTTCTTCGCCGGCCGTTATGCCGCTCGATGGGGTCTCGTCCGCCGGCTGATGGAAACACCGGCGCTGGCGCGCGTAACCCGGCTTCTGGAAAGATATCCGACCGGCTTCATCCTTGCGTTTCGTTTTCTTGTGGGGTTGCGGACGATCAGCCCGATCGTCATCGGGACGACACGAATAGCGACCGGAAAATTCATCATCCTGAATGCTGTGGCCGCGCTGGTGTGGGGGCAGCTGTTCACGGCGCTCGGTTATCTCTTCGGGCACGGCATCCAACAGACATTGGGCCACCTTCCGCTTCATCGCCATCTGCTGATCGCAGTCGGAGCCGCGGCTGTCGTCGCAGCCGCGGTTCTTGCCTTTCGCAAGATGAAACTGAGCGCCAGACACTCGTAGCCGTATGGCGTCCTAGAACAGCATGATTTTAGGCCGGGTCGGCCTAAAATCTGAATCCTGTTCTAAATTATATAGTTGGAGCATGATGTCGTTCGAAAACCGATCACACTTTTCGGCATCATGCTCTAGTCCATTACGATCTGCAGCTTCACGTCGCTCGGCCGGGCCTCGACGGCGCGATCAAACGCCGTGATCGAATCCTCGAACTTAAAGGTCTCGGAAATCAGCGGCTTCAGATCGACGCGACCCGAGCCGAGCAGTGCGATCGAGCGTTCATACTGATGCGCGTAGCGGAACACCGTCTCGATGCGGATTTCCTTGGTGGATGCCGTCGAGACGTCGAAGCCGATCGGATTGACCGGCAGGCCGACGACAACGATGACGCCACCCGGGCGCGGCAGCGCCATGATCGTCTCCCAGGCCTTCGGCGAGCCGGAGCATTCGAAGACGACATCGGCGCCCCAGCCGTCGGTCAGCCGGGCAACCTCTTCGGCCAGGTTCTTCTCGCGGATATTGACCGGAATGACGCCCTGGTACTGTGCGGCGATATCGAGCTTCGGCTGGGCGAGATCGGCGACGATCGCGCGGGCGCAGCCGCCGGCAAGGGCCGCGATCGCCACCATCGTGCCGATCGGCCCGGCACCGAGGACGACGGCAGTGTCGCCCGGCGTAATCTTCGCCTTGGCTGCCGCCTGCATGCCGACGGCGAAAGGCTCGACCATGGCGCCTTCGGCAAAGCTGACATTGTCGGGCAGCTTGAAGGTGTAGTTGGCGGGATGCACGACCTCGGGCGTCAGCACGCCGTGGATGGGCGGGGTCGCCCAGAAGGTGACGGCCGGGTCGATATTGTACATGCCAAGCCGGCTTGCCTTGGAATTCGGATCGGGAATGCCCGGCTCCATGCAGACGCGGTCGCCGACTTTGAGATGCGTGACGCCGGCGCCGACCTCGACCACCGTGCCCGCCGCCTCATGGCCGAGCACCATCGGCGCGTTGACGACGAAGGGGCCGATCTTGCCGTGGGTGTAATAATGCACATCCGAACCGCAGACGCCGACTGTGTGGATCCTGATCTTCACCTCGCCGGGGCCGGTTTCGAGCGGCAGATCGATATCGCGGAGCGCAAGCTCATGCTGGCGCTCGAGGACAAGCGCACGGACTTTGGTCATCGTCGGTTTCCTTCCCTAATGGCTTGCCCATGACTCCGTCGGGCAGCGTCGAAGCCGACTATAAGGCCCGAAGCCTTCCCAATTCAACCAGATTGCGAAGGCTTTTGCTCAACAAATGAAAAAATGCTCACTCGCGTTTGCCGAGGCTCCTTACCGGCATCGGCTTGTCCGAAACTGCGCCAGCCGGCTCTAATGGCGAGCGGCCTCGGAAGGGCATTTATAAGATTTTTATATTGATGGCCTGTCGTCCGTCTCGAACCTTTATGCGCTTCGGCTCCATATTGATGGCCGAGAGATCGAAAAGATCATCTCCACGCCAGAAAGCATGAAAGGCGGCCTCCCAGCGCCCTTTGTCTTGTCTGACTCCAAGAAGAACAACAGGAGTCACGATCATGATGGATATCATTCTACTCGGCACCGCGATCATATTCTTCGCGCTGTGCTTTGCCTACACCCGAGCCTGCGACAGGCTTTGACAGGAGAACCGACGATGACCCTCGATTATGTCTTGAGCGGTGCCGTGACCGTGTTTCTCACCGTTTACCTCACCTACGCTCTCCTTCGCCCAGAACGCTTTTGAAGAGAACCGGCGCTTCTGAGGTCGCGCATGTGCGACCGAGAAGCAGCCGGGTATTGAAAGTTACCCCAAATGACCCTCAACGGATGGCTTCAGATCCTGCTTTACTGCGGGATCGTCCTCGTGCTCGTCAAACCGCTCGGCGGTTACATGACGCGTGTCTACAATGGCGAGCGCACATTCCTCTCCCCGGTCCTCGTTCCGATCGAACGGGGGCTTTACCGTATTGCGGGCACCAGCGAGCGTGAGGAGCAGCATTGGACCTCCTATGCCTTCGCGATGCTGATGTTCAACCTGCTCGGCATCCTCCTCCTCTACGCGCTGCTGCGCCTGCAGAACATCCTGCCCTATAATCCGGCCGGTATGGCCGCCGTCCCGCCGGAGCTTTCGTTCAACACCGCCGTCAGCTTTCCCACAAACACCAACTGGCAAAATTACGGCGGCGAAAGCACCATGTCGTATCTGACCCAGATGGCCGGCTTCACGGTGCAGAACTTCCTGTCGGCCGCGACCGGCATGGCGATCGCTGTCGCCTTCATCCGTGCTTTCGCACGGGCGTCAGGCAAGGCGATCGGCAATTTCTGGGTCGATATGATCCGCGGCACGTTCTACATCCTGCTGCCGATCTGCATCGTGCTAACCATCGTTTACGTCTATCTCGGCGTGCCGCAGACGCTTGGGCCCTATGTCAATGCGACCACGCTCGAAGGCGCGCAGCAGACGATTGCCGTCGGCCCCGTCGCCTCACAGCTTGCGATCAAGATGCTCGGCACCAATGGCGGCGGCTTCTTCAACGCCAATTCGGCCCATCCATTCGAAAACCCGGATGCGATCTCCAACCTCATCCAGATGGTCTCGATCTTCGCGATCGGTGCGGCCCTCACCAACGTTTTCGGCCGCATGGTTGGCAACCAGCGCCAGGGCTGGGCGATCCTTGCCACGATGGGCATCCTGTTCATCGTCGGTGTCGGTATCACTTATTGGGCGGAAGCTGCCGGCAACCCGCTGATGCATGCCTTTGGTCTTGGCGGCGGCAACATGGAAGGCAAGGAAGTCCGCTTCGGCGTCGCCCTATCCTCGCTCTTTGCGGTCATCACCACGGCCGCCTCCTGCGGAGCGGTCAATGCGATGCACGGCAGCTTCACCGCGCTCGGCGGCCTCATCCCGCTGATCAACATGCAGCTCGGCGAAGTCATCGTCGGCGGTGTCGGCGCGGGCTTTTACGGCATCCTGCTGTTCATCATCGTCGCCGTCTTCGTCGCCGGCCTGATGGTCGGCCGCACGCCGGAATATCTCGGCAAGAAGATCGAGGCGAAGGAAATGAAGATGGCCGTTCTCGCCATTCTCTGCCTGCCGCTCGCCATGCTGGTCTTCACCGCGATCGCCACGGTGCTTCCAAGCGCCGTCGCCTCGATCAGCACCGCCGGCCCGCACGGCTTCTCCGAAATCCTCTATGCCTATACGTCGGCTGCGGCCAACAACGGCTCGGCTTTCGGCGGCCTGACCGGCAATACGCCCTGGTACAACGTGACACTCGGCATCGGCATGCTCGCCGGGCGCTTCCTGGTCATCATCCCGGCCCTTGCCATCGCCGGCTCGCTGATCGCCAAGAAGACGGTTCCGGCCTCGGCCGGCACCTTCCCGACGGACGGTCCGCTCTTCGTCGGCCTGCTTATCGGCACGATCCTGATCGTCGGCGGCCTGACCTTCTTCCCGGCCTTGGCGCTCGGCCCTGTCGTCGAGCACCTGGTCATGATCGCCGGCCAGACCTTCTGAGGTGATGCCATGATCCTTCGCCACAGGCTTCGCAACGCCCTCCATCCACGTCCCGGTGCGCCGGAACGTGGGAATGGCCCGAGACCCCAAGCCTCCGACATCATCCTGGTGATGATGGAAGGCCTCCTCGTCATCGCCGCCATCTTCAAAATCTTACAGGGCTGACCGGCTTCCGGTTCGCCATCCTCGTTTCAAAGCTGGAGTCTCTTATGAGCCAGGCAAAATCCGCGAGCGTCATGGATTCTCGCATCCTCATTCCGGCCGTGGGGGCCGCTTTCAAGAAGCTCAACCCCCGCGCGCTTGCCAGAAACCCGGTCATGTTCGTCGTGGCCACGGTCTCGGTGCTGACCACCGTCCTCTTCCTGCGCGATCTGGTGGCAGGCAACGGCAATCTCGGCTTCTCGTTCCAGATCAATCTCTGGCTCTGGTTCACCGTGCTGTTTGCCAATTTTGCCGAAGCCGTCGCCGAAGGCCGCGGCAAGGCGCAGGCGGATTCGCTGCGCAAGGCGCGCACCGAAACTCAGGCGAAGCTGCTCACCGCCAATAATGGCAGCGGCTACCGCATGGTGCCGGGCACCAGCCTCAAGGTCGGCGATCTCGTACTCGTCGAGGCCGGCGACATCATCCCGTCGGACGGCGAGGTCGTCGAAGGTGTAGCCTCCGTCAACGAAGCGGCGATCACCGGCGAATCCGCCCCTGTCATCCGCGAATCCGGCGGCGATCGCTCGGCGGTCACCGGCGGCACGCAGGTGCTGTCCGACTGGATCCGCGTCCGCATCACCGCCGCTGCCGGCTCGACCTTCCTCGACCGGATGATCGCGCTCGTCGAAGGCGCGGAGCGGCAGAAGACGCCGAACGAGATCGCGCTCAACATCCTGCTTGCCGGCATGACGCTGATCTTCGTGCTTGCCACCGCGACGATCCCGAGCTTTGCCATCTATGCCGGTGGCTCGATCCCGATCATCGTGCTCGTCGCCCTCTTCGTCACGCTGATTCCGACGACGATCGGCGCGCTGTTGTCGGCGATCGGCATCGCCGGCATGGACCGCCTCGTCCGCTTCAACGTGCTCGCCATGTCCGGCCGCGCGGTCGAAGCCGCCGGCGACGTCGACACGCTGCTGCTCGACAAGACGGGCACGATCACGCTCGGCAATCGCCAGGCGACGACCTTCCGCCCGGTTCGCGGCGTTTCCGAACAGGATCTCGCCGATGCCGCCCAGCTCGCCTCGCTTGCCGACGAAACGCCGGAAGGCCGTTCCATCGTCGTGCTCGCCAAGGAGAAATATGCGATCCGCGGCCGCGACATGGCAAGCCTCAAGGCGACCTTCGTGCCCTTCACCGCCCAGACCCGCATGAGCGGCGTCGATCTCGAAGGCGCCTCGATCCGCAAGGGTGCGGTCGATGCCGTGCTGGCTCATGTCAACGGCGATGCATCCTCGAAGAACGGCAGCGAGGTCGTCCGCGAACTGCAGTCGATCGCCGACGAGGTCGCCAAATCAGGCGGCACGCCGCTGGCGGTCGCCCGCGACGGCAGGCTGCTCGGCATCATCCAGTTGAAGGACATCGTCAAGGGCGGCATCCGCGAACGCTTCACCGAGCTTCGCCGCATGGGCATCCGCACCGTGATGATCACAGGCGACAACCCGCTGACGGCAGCCGCCATCGCCGCCGAGGCCGGCGTCGACGACTTCCTCGCCCAGGCAACGCCGGAGATGAAGCTGGCGCTGATGCGCGAGGAACAATCGAAGGGTAAGCTCGTCGCCATGTGCGGCGACGGCACCAACGACGCGCCGGCGCTCGCCCAGGCCGATGTCGGCGTCGCCATGAACACCGGCACGGTCGCCGCCCGCGAGGCCGGAAACATGGTCGACCTCGACTCGGACCCGACGAAGCTCATCGAGATCGTCGAGATCGGCAAACAGCTGTTGATGACGCGCGGCGCGCTGACGACCTTTTCGATCGCCAATGACATCGCCAAATACTTCGCCATCATCCCGGCGATGTTCCTGACCTTTTACCCACAGCTCGGCATCTTGAACATCATGGGGCTTTCGACGCCGCAAAGCGCCATTCTCTCGGCGATCATCTTCAACGCGCTGATCATCATCGCGCTGATTCCGCTGTCGCTGAAGGGTGTGCGCTACCGTCCGATCGGCGCCGGCGCGCTGCTGTCGCGCAACCTGCTGATCTATGGTGCCGGCGGCATCATCGTCCCCTTCATCGGCATCAAGGCGATCGACATGGCTGTCGCAGCCCTCGGTCTCGCCTGAACACTTCAAGGAGTAGGAACAATGTTGAAAGAACTTCGTCCGGCGATCGTCATGATCGTCGCCACCACCGCCATCACCGGCCTGCTTTATCCGCTCGCCATGACGGGTGCTGCCCAGGTCCTCTTCCCGACCCAGGCGAACGGCAGCCTGATCGAGAAGGACGGCAAGGTGATCGGCTCGACGCTGATCGGCCAGGCCTTCACCAGCGACAAGTATTTCCACAGCCGTCCCTCGGCCGCCGGCGACGGCTACAATGCGGCTGCCTCCAGCGGCTCGAACCTCGGCCCGACCAGCCAGAAGCTGATCGACCGCGTCAAGGGCGACTACGAGGCCGCCAAGGCAACGAACCCGACAGCCGACGTGCCCGCCGACCTCGTCACCGCTTCGGGTAGCGGCCTCGACCCCCATATCTCGCCGGAAGCAGCCTACTTCCAGGTGCTGCGCGTCGCCAAGGCACGGAGCATGGATGAAGCCAAGGTCAAGGCGCTGGTCGACGGCGCTGTCCAAGACCGCGAAATCGGCCTTCTCGGCGAACCCACCGTCAATGTTCTGGCGTTGAACCAGAGCCTTGATGCTTCTATGACTGAGTAAAGGTTGTGGTCGCGACTTCTCCTCCTCCCTCATCCCTGTGCTCGTCACAGGGATCCAGCCGCGTCGCGTCGGCGACGCACGAGAGTCCTTCCACGCGAAGGACTTCGCGTGGCTGGATTCCTGTGACAAGCACAGGAATGAGGGATACGGAGACGTAATGCGTCCCCCACATCATTTGCAGAAAGACCATACGCATGCCAGACGACAATCGCGACCAGGCCGGCAGGCCCTCGCCCGATGCGCTTCTCGAAAAAGCCCGGGCTGAGACGCGCGGCCGTCTGAAAATCTTTCTGGGTGCCGCCCCCGGCGTCGGCAAGACCTACGAGATGCTCGTCTCCGGCCGTGCCAAGATCGCCGACGGTCTCGATGTCGTCATCGGCGTCGTCGAGACCCATGGCCGCAAGGAGACCGAGGCGCTCGTCGCCGGCTTCGAGATCATCCCCCGTGTCGAAATCAGCTACAAGGGCCGGCCGCTCGAGGAAATGGACCTTGACGGCATCCTCACCCGCCGGCCCGATCTCGTGCTGGTCGACGAACTCGCCCATACCAATGCCGAGGGCAGCCGCCATCCGAAGCGCTACCTCGACGTCAAGGAATTGCTCGATCGTGGCATCGACGTCTATACGACGTTGAACATCCAGCATGTCGAAAGCCTGAACGACGTCGTCTCGCAGATCACCCGCATCCGCGTGCGCGAGACGGTGCCGGACTCGATCATCGACCTTGCGGATGACGTCGAGATCATCGATCTGACGCCGGATGATCTGATCAAGCGCCTGCATGACGGCAAGGTCTACGTGCCGCGCACCGCCGAGCGGGCGCTGACCAATTATTTCACGCCGGGCAACCTGACGGCGCTGCGCGAGCTCGCACTGCGCAAGACCGCCCAGCGCGTCGACGACCAGTTGCTCACGCATATGCAGGCGCATGCCATATCGGGCCCCTGGGCGGCGGGCGAACGTGTCCTCGTCTCGGTCGACCACCATCCGCGCTCCGCCTCGCTGGTGCGCTACGC
Organism: Rhizobium changzhiense; assembly: GCF_013087625.1. Classification (NCBI taxonomy): domain Bacteria; kingdom Pseudomonadati; phylum Pseudomonadota; class Alphaproteobacteria; order Hyphomicrobiales; family Rhizobiaceae; genus Rhizobium; species Rhizobium changzhiense. The sequence goes on along the minus strand of NZ_JABFCQ010000006.1, from coordinate 72,393 downwards.
GGCCCGCATGGCCTCGCGGCTGCGCGCGCCCTGGGCCGCCGTCTATATCGAGACCAACCGCTCGATCAATCTGACGGAAGCCGAGCGCGATACCGTCGCATCCACGCTGCGCCTTGCCGAGCAGCTCGGCGGCGAGGCGATCACCCTTCCCGGCCGCGAGGTAGCCGAAGAGCTCGTCCGCCACGCCACCGCCAACAACGTCACCCACATCGTCATCGGCGCCCCGAAGAAGCCGACATGGCGCGATTGGTGGCACCGCTCGATCACCGACGAGCTGATCCGCAAGACCGGCGAGATCAGCGTCCATGTCATTTCAGGCAATGAGAAGGACGGCACCACCGCGCGTGGCGTCAGGGCGGCCGCTACTGCGCCGCCACTGGATTTCAGGGCCTACCTGCTGGCGACCGGTTATGTCGCCATCGCGCTCGGCGTCAGCGTCGTGCTCGACCAGGTGCTCGACGTGCGCAACCTCGCCCTCGTCTTCCTGATGGCGGTGCTGACCTCGGCCGTCCTCCACGGCCTGCGGCCAGCGCTTTACAGCTGCATCCTCAGCGCGCTGTCCTTCAACTTCTTTTTCCTGCCGCCGCGCTACACGCTGACGATCAGCGATCCGGAAAGCGTGCTTGCCCTGTTCTTCTTCCTGGGCGTCGCCATCATCGCCAGCAACCTGACCGCGACCGTGCAGCGCCAGGCCGCCGCCGCCCGCCAGCGGGCGCGCACGACGGAGGACCTCTATCTCTTCTCGAAAAAGCTCGCCGGCACCGGCACGCTCGACGATGTGCTCTGGGCAACCGCCTTCCAGCTCGCCTCGATGCTGAAGGTCCGCGTCGTGCTGCTGCTGCCGGAAGAGGGCAGCATCGCCGTCAAGGCCGGTTATCCTCCTGATGATACGCTCGACGATGCCGATATCGCCGCCGCCCGCTGGGCCTGGGAGCATAATCATGCCGCCGGCCGCGGCGCCGATACCCTGCCCGGCGCCAAACGCCTCTATGTGCCGCTCCGAACCGGGCGCACCGCCGTCGGCGTCATCGGCCTCGACAGCGACCGCCGCGACGGACCGCTGTTGACGCCCGAGCAACAGCGGCTGCTCGATGCGCTCGCCGACCAGGCGGCCCTTGCCATCGAACGCATCCAGCTTGTTGCCGATGTCGACCGGGCAAGACTTGCGGCCGAAGCGGACCGGTTGCGCTCGGCCCTGCTGACATCGATTTCGCACGACCTGAAGACCCCGCTTGCCGCCATCCTCGGCGCCGCCGGCACGCTGCGCGATTATTTCGCCTCGATGCCGGAGGAGGACCGCAGCGATCTGCTGTCGACCGTCGTCGACGAATCCGAACGCCTCAACCGCTTCATCGCGAACCTGCTCGACATGACCAAGATCGAATCCGGCGCGATGGAGCCGAACCACGCGCTGCATTATGCCGGCGATATCATCGGCAGCGCGCTGCGCCGGGCCGCAAAGATCCTCGATCATCACAAGACCGAAATGAGCATTCCCGCCGACCTGCCGATGGTGCGCGTCGATCCTGTCCTGTTCGAGCAGGTGATCTTCAACCTGCTCGACAATGCCGCGAAATACGCGCCCGACGGATCGGTGATCCATATCGAGGGCTGGGCAGATGCCGACAACGTCGTCGTGCAGGTCTCGGACGAAGGCCCGGGCATTCCGCCGGCCGATCTCACCCGCGTCTTCGACACCTTCTACCGCGTGCGCAAGGGCGATCAGGTGCGCGCCGGCACCGGGCTTGGCCTTTCCATCTGCCGCGGCTTCATCGAGGCCATGGGCGGCACGATCACCGCCGGCAACCGGACGGGCCGTCCGGGCGCCGTCTTCACCATCCGCCTGCCGAAACCCACCGACATTCCGAAACTGGATGAACTCCGATGACCGGTTCAGCCGTCAAAATCCTCGTCGTCGACGACGAGCCTCCGATCCGCAAGCTGCTCCGCGTCGGCCTGACCGCGCAGGGCTACGAGGTGCAGGAAGCGCCGAACGCCAGCGCCGCCCGCCAGTCGGTCGCCGACGTCATGCCCGACCTCATCGTGCTCGACCTCGGCCTGCCCGACAAATCAGGCCACGACCTGCTGCAGGAGTGGCGCGACGAAGGGCTTTCCATGCCGGTCGTCATTCTCTCCAGTCGCACCGACGAGGCCGGCATCGTCAAGGCGCTGGAAAGCGGCGCCGACGATTACGTCACCAAGCCCTTCGGCATCAACGAGCTCGGCGCCCGCATCCGTGTGGCGCTGCGCCACCGCCTGCAGCAGCAGGGGGAAAAGGCGATCTTCCAGACAGGCGGGCTGTCGATCGATCTCGTCAAGCGCATCGTCAAGGTCGACGGCGCAGAAATAAAGCTGTCGCCGAAGGAATACGACATCCTGCGCGTGCTCGCCCAGCATGCTGGCAAGGTGCTGACACACCAGTTTCTTCTAAAGCAGATATGGGGGCCGGCGGCTGATGTGCAGTATCTGCGCGTCTATGTCCGGCAACTGCGGCAAAAAATCGAGCAGATTCCGGACCAGCCGCACTATATCACCACGGAGACCGGCGTCGGCTACCGGCTCAGGGAACCGGACTGACGTCCCTTCCCTCCTGCTGCCCGAACAGTATCGAGCCCGAACAGCATCGAGAATGACATGAACCTTCCCAACATCATCAGGCCGGAACACAGCTTCATCGGCGTGTCGGCGCAGACCAAATGGCGCGCGCTGCAGACCATAGCCGACAAGGCCGCCAAGGCTTTCTCCGTCGACGGCCACACCATCCTGAAGGCGCTGGAAGTGCGTGAGAAGCTCGGCTCGACGGGGATCGGCAACGGCATCGCCATCCCGCATGCGGCGATCGACGGCATGACCAGCCCGCGCGGCCTGCTCATCCGCTTCGCCCAGCCGTTGGAGTTCGAGGCAATCGACGATATCCCGACCGACATCGCCTTCGTGCTGCTCTTCGGAGAAAACAATCGCGGCGAATATCTGAACGTGCTGTCCGCCATCGCGCGCCGCCTGCAATCGGACGGCGTGCTTGCCGCCATGCGCAAGGCAAGAACGGTCGACGAATTCTATTCCGATTTCATCGCCGATTCACGGGTGTGACGCCCAAAAACCGCTCACACTTTTCGGCATTAGAAAAAGGCGCGGCCCGAAGGTCGCGCCCGCTCGTCTGCAATCAGACTAAGTTAGAGCGGTTCAGCTTAACGCAGAACCGCTCTAATCTCTTGATTTTACGCAAGTCCGGACGGAAAAACGCTTCGCACGTTTCCTGGAATTGCTTTAGAAATCGCGCTGGAAGCGCAGGAAGCCGAACACTTCGTCGTCGCCTTCGTCCTCATCGTGATATTGCACGCTGAGCTTCGAACGCAGGTCTTCGACGATCTGGTAGTCGATGGTAACACCGGTCGTGTAGGCGCTGCCGCCGGTGAAGCCGTTGCCGTCAGCCTCGAGAGCGATGTTTTCGAAGTACTGGAAGCCGGGAGTGACCTTCCACTTGTCGTTGATCTTCAAGGCGTATTCTGCTGCGATCGTCCATTCGGACTCTTCGTAGTAGTAGTTGGCGCCGCTTGCCCATACGCCGGCGATGCCGAGAGTGCCCGGGCCGATGTCGGCATAGACGATACCGCGGACAGCGACTTCGCTGGTGTCGGTGTCATAACCGGCAAGCAGGTAAGCGCTGATGGCGCCGGCCTTGTAGGAGACCTGGCCTGCGACACCAAAGTTATTCGGGCCTTCGCCCGGCTTGGTGGCGTAGTCATCTTCCAGTTCGTCGACCGAAATGCCGGCCGCGAAAGCGCCGGACTCGTACTGATAACGGATCGAGTTGTGGGTCGTCTCGTTGCTGGCGAGCGTATCTGTCTCGCCGCTCATGTCGTCATCCCACCAGCTATACAGCTTACCGGCGCGGAAACCGGCAATGTCGAGATAGCCCTCATCCAGCAGAGCTTCCTGATCGGAGGCGTTGTCGACATTGTAACGCAGCGTGATGACGCCGGTGAGCGTACCATACTCGGTGTCGTTCTTGGCCTGGAAGGTGACCTGACCGCGAGTCCAGAAGTTTACGTCGGAATCGCCGGATATCTGCTCACCGAAGCGCACTTCGGTACGGATGTAACCGCCGATCGAAAGGCATGTTTCCGTTCCCGGAATATAAAAATAGCCGGTACCGTAGGCGTCGCAAACGCGAACATATTCCACGGGCTCGGGTTCCGCCGCCACGATGGCGTCGGCTGCGCGGGCTCCGGAGGCCGCGGCAAGGGCGGCAACGGAGGCAAAAAGGATAGTTCTGATATTCATTTTGAATGGCCCTAACAGGTTTGGAATGCGAGGCGCACTTCAAGGGATGCCCCCGCGTAGCGGTCGGCGAATACGGCCGCACGGGAGCCATATAGGAACCCGCAAGTGCCATCGCGGCAAAAACTTGGCAAAAATCTGCGGAGAATGGCGCTTTCGTGGAGGAACTGTGGCCAAAAAAACACGGCCCTGCGACGGGACGACAGCGGCGGCCGATTGGCCGCGGCCAACTTCGGCACGTCTATTTCAAAATCGACCCTGAAATGGAACGGCATTCTAACGGTAGCGCCGGAACCGGAAGAACCTTTGTTTCATTATACGACTGACTTGATAGTGTTTAGGCACAAACACGGAGGGTTCCCCAATGCAGACACAACGGCTCACCCGGCTCATCGCAGCCGCGGTCATGGCAGGCAGCTTCGCAATCGGGAGCATTGCTCCTGCATTCGCGGATCAGACGCTTCTTAACGTTTCCTACGATCCGACTCGCGAATTGTATAAGGATTTCAATGCCGCCTTTGCCGCCAAGTGGCAGAAGGACACCGGTGAAACCGTGACGATCCAGGCATCGCATGGCGGCTCCGGCGCTCAGGCCCGCTCCGTCATCGACGGCCTCGACGCCGATGTCGTCACTCTGGCTCTCGAAGGCGATATCGACGCCATCGCCAAGAAGACCGGCAAGATCCCGGCCGACTGGAAGACCAAGTTGCCCAACAATTCGACGCCCTATACGTCGACGATCGTCTTCCTGGTCCGCAAGGGCAATCCGAAGGGCATCAAGGATTGGGGCGACCTGATCAAGGACGACGTGCAGGTCATCACCCCGAACCCGAAGACCTCGGGCGGCGCCCGCTGGAACTTCCTTGCCGCCTGGGCATGGGCCAAGCAGGCGAATGGCGGCGACGACGCCAAGGCGCAGGAATATGTGACGAAACTGCTGCAGCACGTTCCGGTTCTCGATACCGGCGCCCGCGGCGCCACGACCACCTTCGTCCAGCGCGGCCTCGGCGACGTGCTGCTCGCCTGGGAAAACGAAGCCTACCTTTCGCTTGAAGAGCTCGGTCCCGACCAGTTCGAGATCGTAACGCCGGCCTTCTCCATCCGCGCCGACCCGCCGGTCGCCGTCGTCGACGGCAATGTCGACAAGAAGGGCACACGCAAGGTCGCCGAAGCCTATCTTAATTACCTCTATTCGGACGAGGGCCAGAAGATTGCTGCCAAGCACTACTATCGGCCGACCAAGCCGGAAGCCGCCGATCCGGCTGACATCGCCCGCTTCCCGAAGCTGACGCTGGCGACTATCGACGACTTTGGCGGCTGGAAGGACGCACAGCCGAAATTCTTCGGTGATGGCGGGGTATTTGACCAAATCTACAAGCCGGCCCAATAATAGACTTCATGAAAGCACATAGCCCCACGCGGTGGCGGTTCAAGCGGCCGAGTGTCATTCCGGGTTTCGGAATGGCGCTCGGCCTTACCTTGACCTGGCTCACCCTTCTGATCCTCATCCCGCTCTCGGGCCTTGCCGTCCGGTCGAGCGCGCTCGGCTGGGAAACATTCTGGTCGATCGCGCTCGATCCGCGCACGCTGAACGCATTGCGCATCAGCTTCGGCAGCGCCTTCATCGCCGCGATCGTCAACGCCGTGTTCGGCATCATCCTGGCATGGGTGCTGGTGCGCTACCGCTTTCCCGGCAAGCGCGTCATCGATGCCATGGTCGACCTGCCCTTTGCGCTGCCGACCGCCGTTGCCGGCATCGCGCTGACGACGCTCTACGCGCCGAACGGCTGGATCGGCCAGTTCCTGACGCCGCTCGGCATCAAGATCGCCTTTACACCGGCCGGTATCGTCGTGGCGCTGATCTTCGTCGGCCTGCCCTTCGTGGTGCGCACCGTGCAGCCGGTCATGGAGGAAATCGACAAGGAAGTGGAGGAGGCTGCGGCAACGCTCGGCGCCAATCGCTTCCAGACGATTTTCCGCGTACTGCTGCCGGGGCTGGCGCCCGCCGTGCTCACCGGCTTTGCGCTCGCCTTTGCCCGCGGCGTCGGCGAATACGGCTCGGTCATCTTCATCGCCGGCAACCTGCCGTTCAAATCGGAGATCGCGCCGCTGCTGATCATCATCAAACTCGAAGAGTATAATTACGCCGCAGCGACCGGCATTGCGGCGATCATGCTGATCATCTCGTTCGCCATGCTGCTCGTCATCAATCTCATCCAGAGCTGGAGCAGGCGGAGGTACGGTTATGGCGCTTGATGCGACCGCTCAACCAACGAAGCTGCGTTCGGTGACCACCGAAAACAGGATCGCACGCTTCACCCTGATCATCCTCTCGCTCGTCTTCCTGTTGCTGATCCTGCTTCTGCCGCTCGCAGCCGTCTTCGTCGAGGCCTTCCGCAAGGGAGCCAGCCCCTTTCTCGAGGCGCTCGCCGACGCCGAGACCTTCTCGGCGATCCGCCTGACACTGATCGTTGCCGGCGTCAGCGTGCCGCTCAACCTCATCTTCGGGGTTGCCGCCGCCTGGGCGATCGCCAAGTTCGAGTTCAAGGGCAAGGCCTTCCTGACGACGCTGATCGACCTGCCCTTCTCGGTCTCACCCGTCATATCGGGCCTGGTCTTCGTTCTGCTGTTCGGCTCCAGTACCTGGCTCGGCCAGTGGTTCAGCGCGCACGACATCAAGATCCTGTTTGCGGTGCCGGGGTTGATCCTCGCCACCATGTTCGTCACCTTCCCCTTCGTCGCCCGTGAGCTGATCCCGCTGATGCAGGAACAGGGAACGGCCGACGAGGAGGCAGCCCTTTCGCTCGGCGCCAGCGGCTGGCAGACCTTCTGGCACGTGACGTTGCCGAATATCAAATGGGGCTTGCTTTACGGGGTACTGCTCTGCAACGCCCGCGCCATGGGCGAATTCGGCGCCGTCTCGGTGGTGTCAGGCCACATCCGCGGCCAGACGAACACCATGCCGCTGCAGGTGGAAATTCTCTATAACGAGTATAATTTCACCGGCGCTTTTGCGGTCGCCACGCTTTTGGCCTTGCTCGCGCTCGTGACTCTTGTTTTGAAGACGCTGCTGGAAATGCGCTATAGCGCGGAAATCGCCGCCAGCCGGCGGCATTGAAGGAATTGGAATGGAAGTACGCGTTCAAAACATCCGCAAGGAATTCGATCGTTTTCCGGCGCTGCACGATGTCACGCTCGACATTCGCTCCGGCGAGCTGATCGCACTGCTCGGCCCATCGGGCTCCGGCAAGACGACATTGCTGCGCCTGATCGCCGGCCTGGAAAGCCCGACCGAGGGACTGATCTTCTTCGGCGACGAAGATGCCTCGAAGAAATCGGTGCAGCAGCGCAATATCGGCTTCGTCTTCCAGCATTACGCTCTGTTCCGCTACATGACGGTGCTCGAAAACGTCTCCTTCGGCCTGAAGGTCAGAAGCGGTGCGCGGCGGCCGCCGAAGGCCGATATCCGCCGGCGGGCGCTGGAACTGCTCGAACTCGTGCAGCTTTCCGGCCTTGAGAAACGCTATCCGGCGCAGCTTTCCGGCGGCCAGCGCCAGCGCGTGGCGCTCGCCCGCGCCATGGCTGTCGAGCCGAACGTGCTGCTGCTCGACGAACCCTTCGGCGCACTCGACGCCCAGGTGCGCAAGGACCTGCGCAAATGGCTGCGCGAGATCCACGACCGCACCGGACACACCACCGTCTTCGTCACCCACGACCAGGATGAGGCGCTGGAGCTTGCCGACCGCGTCGTCGTCATGAGTCAGGGCGCGATCGAACAGGTCGGCACGCCGGACCAGGTCTACGACAATCCGAATTCTCCCTTCGTCTTCGGCTTCATCGGCCAGTCGAACTGCCTTGAGGTCGAGGTTGCCGACAGCGACATTCGCTTCGAAGGCCGCTCGCTCGGCCTCAATGCCGAAGGCGAGCCGGATGGCACGGCGCAGCTCTACTTCCGCCCGCATGACGTCAGGCTCTGCGAATCAGCTGAAAACTGTATCGCCGGCCAGCCGGTCTCCAGCCGCCGCGTGGCCGGCACTCGCCATATCGAACTCAATATCGGCAATGATCGCCCGCATATCGAGATCGAGTTGCCGCCGAGCGAGGCCGACAGGCTTGACCGCAACCGGGTGGCTTTCAAGCCGACCCGCTGGAAACTGTTCCGCAGCTGATGGAGATAGGGCGGCGACCGACTGCGCCGCGCGTCTTTTCGAGAGCCGCAAGGAGCTGTAACACTTTGAATTGCTGGATGATTTTATCCTTAAATCGATTCTGATTTAAGGAACATGCGGGAGGTCACCGCCGGAATCGCATTTGGCGAGAGTCCCTTGGGCTTTTTGTGATCTGAGGTTGTTTGTATTTCAGTCATATGACGAGTAAAACGTTTTCACTTAATCACAAAGGGCTGGACTAATCCCATAGGAGGCACTTGGCGTTGAGGGCGGAGATTTCCTTTGGAAAATCCCTGATCGGGATTTTGTTCGTAGGACTGGCAGCTGCAAGCTGCACGACGACATCGAAACCGGCGGCAACGGCGGCGAACACCAAGACGAAGCAGGGTCAATCGGCAAAAGTTACGTTCAATTATACGGCCAAGGATCGCGACTGCCTGCAACGCGCGATGTATTTCGAATCGCAGCATTCGGACAAGGACGGCTACATGGCTGTCGGGACCGTTGTCATGAACAGACTGACCTCCGGCGCCTATCCCCCTTCCATCTGCGGCGTCGTGGCGCAGAAAAAGCAATTTGCGCCCGGCGTGATGACGCGCGAAGTCAAGCCGCAGGCGGAACCCGAGCTTGCGAGCGCGGCCGACGCTATACTTGTCAAGGGCGCCCGCCATCCAGCGGTGAAGGATGCGATGTTCTTCCACACGAATGGACTGAAATTCCCCTACGACAACATGCACTATGTGACGGTCGCCGGCGGCAACGCCTTCTACGAGAAGCGCGACTCCAACGGCATGCTTCAAACGCCGCCGCCGCTGCCCTCCTACGAGGTGGCAATGAATTATGTGCCCGGCGAAAGCATGCTGCCGCCGCAATTCGAGGCATTGATACCCTCGGCGGTTCCCATTCCTCTGCCGGCTCCGGACCCCATGGCGACGGCGAGCACGGCGCAGATGCCGATCACTGCACCGGTGACCGCGCCGGAAACATCGCCGGCAACATCGGTCGAGCCTGAGCCGGGAATGCCCATCGCGATCCCGACGCCCCGGCCCGCCTATGACAGCGTGATGCTGCGCGAAAGCCTTCCGGCGAACGGCGGCTAGTCAACCACCCTTCCGGTTTAAGAGTTAGGTGGAAGCGCGCCTAGGCGCGCTCTTCCCAGACCTTCGCCAGTTCTACGATCGTCTTGACGGCCTTTTCCATATCCTGGCGGCTCACCCATTCGAGCGGCGAGTGGAAGGCATGGCCGCCTGCGAAGATGTTCGGGCACGGCAATCCCATGAAGGAAAGGCGCGAGCCATCCGTGCCGCCGCGGATGCTGCCGCGCACCGGCGTCATGCCGGCCCGGCGCACAGCCTCGATGGCGTTCTCGACGATCTCGGGGTGACGATCGAGCACCACCTTCATGTTGCGATACTGCTCCTTCACCTGAAAATGATAGGTCGAGCCGGGATAGGCAGCCATCACGTCCTTGACGATGGCTTCGAGCATCGTTTCCTTTTCCGTCAGCCCCTTGTCGGTGAAGTCACGGATGATGAAGCTCAGCGACGCCTTCTCCATCGAGCCGGTGACGCCGATCGGATGGATGAAGCCCTGCCGGCCTTCCGTGGTCTCGGGAGCAATATCCCTCGGCAGCCGGTCGATGATGGCGCCGGCGATCTTGATGGCGTTTTCCATGCGGTCCTTGGCGAAACCGGGATGGATCGCCACGCCTGAAATGCTGATCTCGACGCCGTCGGCCGAAAAGGTCTCGTCCTCGATATGGCCGGCCGTCTCGCCGTCCATCGTATAGGCGAAGTCGGCACCGAGTTTCTTCAGGTCGACCTTGTTGACGCCGCGCCCGACTTCCTCGTCGGGGGTGAACAGGATCTTGATCGTCCCGTGCCTGATATCAGGATTGTCGACGAGCATCGCAGCCGCGGTCATGATTTCAGCCAGTCCGGCCTTGTCGTCGGCGCCAAGCAATGTCGTTCCGTCGGTCGTGACGATATCGTTGCCGATCTGGTTCTGCAGTTCGGGATGGTCGCTGACGCGGATCACCCGGCCCGTGTCGCCGGCAAGCTTGATATCCCCGCCGGCATAGTTCCTGACGATCTGCGGCTTGACATCGGTGCCGCTGAAATCGGGTGCCGTATCCATGTGCGAGCAGAAACAGATGACCGGCACCGTCTTGTCGCTATTGGCCGGAATGGTGGCGTAGACATAGCCGTGTTCATCGAGATGCGCGTCCGCCAGACCGATCTTCAGCAGTTCATCGACCAGAACCCGGCCGAGATCCTTCTGCTTGCCGGTGGTCGGCTGCGTCGACGAGGCAGGGTCGGATTGCGTGTCGATAACGACATAACGGAGAAAGCGGTCGAGAACAGTGTCGGTCATGGCATCCAGTCCAGCAAGATCACACGGACGATATAGCCCTCATGGGCGACGGGGCAAAAGATTTTTCCGCTCGCAGTGCGGGAGGGTTTCGCCATTCAATCCGTCTCTCAGCCACCACCGCGGCAGCGCGCAACCTACCTCGCCCACTCAGTCGACGCGTTTTCCTTCGGCATCGAACACGTGCAGATACTGGGGCGGGAAGGCCACATTGACCTTCGGACCTGCCTTCAGCGCTTCACGGTTCAGCGTGAAGATCTTGAACGGCAGGCCATGCAGGGCAAGGTGCAGGATGATGCCGAAGCCTGTGGGCTCGACGAGTTCCACATCGGTGGCGAGCCCCGCCCCGCCATCGCTCATCAGCACATGCTCCGGACGGATGCCCAGCGTCACCTTCGCACCGTCGACAAGCGGCAGAGGATTTGCAAGCGGCACGATCGTGCCGTCCTTCAGCTTCACGCCGCCGGCATCATAGCTGGCCTCGAGGAAATTCATCCCCGGCGAGCCGATGAAGCCGGCAACGAAGAGATTGGCGGGGCGGTCATAGAGTTCCAGGGGACTGCCGACCTGCTGGACCACCCCGCCATGCATGGCGACGATCCGGTCTGCCAGCGTCATTGCCTCGATCTGGTCGTGGGTCACGTAGATCGAGGTCGCCTTCAGGTCGCCATGCAGTTTCTTGATTTCGGCGCGCATCTGTTCTCGCAGACGCGCATCGAGGTTCGACAGCGGTTCGTCGAACAGGAAGGCCTTCGGCTGGCGCACGATGGCGCGACCCATGGCGACGCGCTGTCGCTGGCCGCCGGAAAGCGCCTTCGGCCTGCGTTCGAGCAGCGGATCGAGGCCAAGCTTGGCGGCCGCCGCTGCCACCGCGCTTGCAATCTTCTCCTTCGCCACCTTCCGCAGCCTGAGGCTGTAGCTCATGTTGCCGGCGACATTCATATGCGGATAGAGCGCATAGGACTGGAACACCATGGCGATGTCGCGATCCTTGGGATGCAGCTCGTTGACCCTGTTGCCGGCGATGCGGATCTCACCTGATGTGACCTCCTCCAGCCCGGCGATCATCCGCAGCAGCGTAGACTTGCCGCAGCCGGATGGGCCGACGAGCACGACGAATTCGCCGTCCCGGATTTCGAGGTCGACACCGTGCAGCACCTGCACATGGCCATAGGCTTTGCGGATATTCTGGATGTCGATCGATGCCATTTGTTTAACCCTTGACCGCGCCGGCCGTCAGGCCCTGGACGAGATAGCGCTGGATAAGCAGGAAGAAGAGGCCGGCCGGAATGAGCGCCATGACGCCCGCCGCCATCATCTGCCCGAAATCCACCGAGAATTTCGAAACGAAGGTGAGAAGGCCGACGGGGAAGGTCGCCGCGTCATTACCGTTGATCAGCATCAGCGCGAAGAGCAGTTCGCTCCAGGCGGCGGTGAAGACGAAGCCGAGCGTGGCGGCGATCCCCGGCAGCGTGAGCGGCAGGATGATCTGGCGAAACGCCGTGAACTGCGTCGCACCGTCGATCTTCGCCGCCTCTTCGAGATCCCTCGGAATGCCGTCGAAGAAAGACTGCATCAGGAAGGTGGCGAAAGGCACGTTGAAGGCGGTGTAGACGATGACGAGCCCGGTCAGGCTGTTGGTCAGATGCAGAGGCGACAGGATCTTGAAGATCGGCGCGACCAGCATGACCAGCGGGAACATCTGGGTCAGCAGCATCAGAGCGACGATCCAGTATTTTGCCCGGAAATTGAAGCGCGACAGCGCGTAGCCGGACAGCGAGGCGCAGATCGTCACGGTGACGGCCGTCGAGGCCGAGACGATCAGGCTGTTCTTGAAGAAGGTCGGAAAGGCGCTGTGGCGCAGCACGAAGGCATAGTGATCCCATGTCGTGCGCGACGGCCACATGCGCACGCCCTCGCTATAGAGCAGGTCGTTCGGCGTCACGGAGACCTTGAGCAGCCAGAACAGCGGAAAGAGGGCGAAGCCGATATAGCAGAGGATCGCCAGGCGGTGTGCGACGGTGGGAATGACGGATCGTCTCATGATCTCAATCCTTGTTCAGCAGCGTCTGCCGGAGCAGGATGATCAGCATCGAATAGGCAAGCAGCAGCACGAGCAGCACCAGCGCGATCGCCGAGGCATAGCCGAAATCGAGCCGCCTGAAGGCTGTCGTGAAGATGTAGCTCGCGACGATCTGCGTCCGGTCCGCCGGGCCGCCATTGGTCATGACGACGATGAGATCGGCGAAATTGGAAATCCACACGGTGCGCAGCAGCACGGTGATGGCGATCGTTGGCGCCAGAAACGGCAGGGTGATCGAGCGGAAGCGCTGGAACCAGCCGGCGCCGTCGATCGACGCCGCCTCATAAAGATCTCGCGGGATCGCCTGCAGCGCCGCAAGCAGCGTAATCGCGAAGAAGGGAATGCCCCACCAGACATTGGCGACGATCGGTCCCCACATCGCATAATTGGGATCGGAGAGGATATTGCCCGGCTCATGCATTAGCCCGAGGGCGAATAGCCAGTGCGGGATCGGCCCGATGACGGGATTGAACAGCCAAGCCCAGTTGAGGCCGGCGAGAAAGGACGGCACGGCCCAGGGCAGGAAGACCAGCGCCTGCGCGATTGCCCTGCACTTGAACGGTTTGTCGAGCAGCAGCGCCAGGATCAGCCCGAAGACGAACTGCAGGACGACGGAGGCGCCGGTCCACCAGAGCGTGTTCCGCAGCGCGCCGTAGAAGGCGGCATCGCCGGCAAGCTCGCGGAAATGATCGAGCCCGATGAAGCCACCGGAAAACGGATTGAGCAGCTGGATATCGCGGAAGGCGTAGGAAATGCCGACCGTCAGCGGGACCAGCATCACCGCAATGATCAGGATCAGCGACGGCGCGCTGTAGAGATAGGGCTCCGAAGCATCGGCAACGCGACGCAGCCATGGCCTGCGGTCGCGACGCATGTCGAGCGTATCGGCGGAAATGGTCATCAGCCAGAAGTTCCCATTCGCGGCGTTCATGTGCCGTCTGTGTCATCAAAAAAAGCGGCGGCGGCCTGTTCCGAGGCCGCCGCCGTCGATCCGTCGCTTATTTCTTGGCGAGGAACTTCTGCTGCGCCTTGGTGAGGTATTCGGCCCACTGGTCGGCCAGATCCTTCGCCGAGATATCGCCGAGCAATGCCTGCTGCGAGGTCTTGATCGCCAGCGAATCCTTGAAGAAGGCGAATTCCTCGAGGTAGGTCGGCATGACTGTTGGTACCGTGTTCGGGTCCGCCAGTTCCTCGAACCAGCCCTTGAACTGGTCACCGGCGTAGAAGGGGTCCTTCTCGGCCGCCGTGTAGGCCGGCAGGGCGCCGATGCGCTTATTCCATTCGAGATTGCCTTCAGGCCCTTCGAGGGTGGCGATCAGCTTCCAGGAGAGGTCCTTGTTGCCGCTGGTCGTGAACATCGACCAGCCGCCATAACCGATGGTCGGGAAGGACTTGCCGTCGGGGCCCTTCGGCAGCGGCATGACACCGAAATCCTCCTTCTTCATGCGTTCGGCGATGGCGATCAGCGCGTCCGGGTCCTGGTCGAGGAAGGCGCAGGTGCCGGAATAGAAGCCAGCGACGACTTCGTTGAAGCCCCAGTTTACGCTGTCCTTCGGCGCATAGCCCTTCTTGTAGAGATCGACCATCCATTCGATGCCCTTGGCCCAGCCGGGGCTGTTCATCGTCGAGGTGCCGTCGTCGTTGAAGTACTTGTTCGAGCCGGCCATCGAGGCGGCGAAGATCATCCAGCCGTTGAGGCCGCCCGGTCCGCCGCGCATGCAGTAGCCATATTTGCCGGGCAGTTTGGAAACCTTTTCCGAAGCGGCGGTGAATTCTTCCATCGTCTTCGGCGGCGCGGCGACGCCGGCTTCCGACAGCAGCTTCTTGTTGTAGAACATCGCCCTGAGATAGAAGCCGTAGGGCAGCATATAGGCGGTGTTCTTGACGTCGCGGCCGAGTTCGAGCGCGCGCGGCGTCAACTCCTTGGTGTGCTCCCACTTTTCGAGGTAGGGCTCCAGGCTCTCGAGCATGCCGTTATTGGCATAGAGCGATAGCCAGGTATCGGGCATTTCCATCACATCGGGCACGTCGCCGGCGGATACCATGGTCGCGAACTTCTGGAACGCTTCGTTCCAGGGCAGCGAGATGATGTCGACCTTGGTGCCGGGATTGGCGGCTTCGAATTTGCCGACGATCGATTTCAGCGTTTCGGTGCGCTCCGGACTGGTGATTACTTCGACAAGCTTGAGCGTGGTATCGGCAAAGGCCGTGCCCGCCATCATCGAAGCAAAGAGCGTCGAGATTATTAGTTTTTTCATGGCTCAGTTCCCCCTTGTTAGGTTTCTCTCGGGTTTCAGGATTGTAAGGCGGCGGCGAGCGCCTCCTCGATGTCTCTCCACAGAGCCTCGGTTC
This sequence comes from Rhizobium changzhiense, assembly GCF_013087625.1. Taxonomy (NCBI): domain Bacteria; kingdom Pseudomonadati; phylum Pseudomonadota; class Alphaproteobacteria; order Hyphomicrobiales; family Rhizobiaceae; genus Rhizobium; species Rhizobium changzhiense. The sequence goes on along the minus strand of NZ_JABFCQ010000006.1, from coordinate 57,138 downwards.
CTTCGAGGCCGACATGGAGACGTACGGATCGCGCATGGATGCCGAAGGCATGTGCGGAATTCGGCTGTGCCTTCTGCTGAAGCACCACCTCGCCCGGTACGATCAGGCTTTCATGTCCACCCCAGCTTACGCCCAGTTTGAAGAGCTTGAGGTGATCGGCGAAGGCGCGGATATCGACGCCTTCGCGGAATATGAACGAAAACAGGCCCGAGGTGCCGTTGAGGCCGGCGGGCAGGCGGTTGGCGAGCCCCGGATGGCAGACTGTCTCCACCACATCGAGCTTCTGCAGGCGCCTGGCGATTTCGAGAGCGGATGCCTCATGGGCCCGCATGCGCAGCGGCAGCGTGCGCAACCCGCGGATCAGGAGCCAGGCGTCGAACGGCGAAAGCTTGCCGCCGAGATAAGGATAGGCCTCTGCCTTGACGCGCGCAATCATCGCCTTCGAGCCCGCGATGACGCCCGCCACCACATCGCTGTGGCCACCGAGATATTTCGAGGCCGAATGAATGACGAGGTCGACGCCGAGCGTCAGCGGCCGCTGGAAGAACGGGCTTGCCCAGCTATTGTCGATCATCGAGACGACGCCATGTTGTCTGGCGAGTGCTGCGAGCGCGCCGACATCATGCGCTTCCATCACCCAACTCGTCGGGCTTTCCATGTAGAACAGCTTGGCGCCGGGCAGCGCCTGGGCGACCGCTTCCTCGTCGCGCCCGTCGACATAGGACACCTCGATCTTCATCCGCTTCAGGATGGTGCCGAACAGCCGGAACGCATCGGGATAGACATGTTTGACAGCGACGATGCGGTCGCCCGGTTCGACGAAGCTTAAGACCGCCGACGAGATCGCCGCCATGCCGCTGGCAAAACCCAGCGCATCCTCGGCACCTTCGAGCTTGGCGAGCATTTCCTCGAAGGCACGTACCGTCGGGTTCAGCCCGCGCGTGTAGATCGGCCGCACCTTCTCGCCGCGGTAGGAGGCGATCATGTCGTCATAATCGGAAAAGGTGAAAAGCGACGTCTGGAAAATCGGCGGCACGACGGCGTCGGCGAAGTTGCCTTCGTCATGCGCGGTGATGAGGGAAGCAAGATCGAACGGTTCTGCGCCGTTGCTCATTTGGACATTTCCTTGATGTCTTCCTCGACGATATCGAGAATTTTCAATGTTTCGGCGCGCGCCGCCTCGGGATCCCCGGCAGCGATCGCGTCGAAAAGGGTGCGGTGAAAGGGAAAGGACCGGCGCGCGAAATCCTGCCGGTCGAACGGATGCTCCCAGAAGCGCTCGAAGGTCTCGCGCATCTGTTCGAGAAGCTGGCGAAACAGCGGATTGTGAGTGGCGTCGTAGACGGCGAGATGAAAGGCCAGATCCTCCGGCCCGGAGGTGCCTTTCTCCAAGTGCACCCGCTCCATAGCATCCAGCTTTTCCTCGATGACGACGAGATCCGTGTTCGTGCGTCGCCGCGCCGCAACCATGCCCGCTTCGCATTCGATGCCGCGGCGAACCTCCAGCGTCTGCAGCAGCACGTCGCGCAGATGAACCGTGTCGAACGACAGCGGCATATGGATCGTTGCCCTGGAAACCGGCTTCAGCAGATAGGTGCCGCTGCCCTTGCGCGTCTCGATGACGCCGAGCGCCTGGAAATGGCGGATCGCCTCGCGAATGGTCGAGCGGCCGACGGCAAGGGCTGCCATCAGCTCGCGCTCGGCCGGCAGCCGATCGCCCGCCTTCAACCTGGCTTCCTCAACATAATCCGCCAGCGCATCGGTCACCTGACGCGCGCGGTCCATGACCGGAAGCGGCCGGATCACCGGCCTGTCGCTACGATTTGCCTTCATGGTTCCCCATTTTCTTATCAGGCAGCCGACCTCTGAATTGGTCTGACATCTTAGCATTTCGCATAGGGCGGAAAACGTCAAGTCGGCAACGTCCATTTTTGGTCCCGCTCCTCCACGACGTCCCTTGGCCCCTCCAAAATGGCCTCTCTCCTGGTGCCGGTGTTACGATTTACAGAGGTCAAGCAGCCATTCGGCCACGACCTTGCCATGGCGATCGATGTGTCGCTTTGCGTTGTTTAATGGAGGTCGCGGAGCCGGCATTCCCATCGGCATGCCTGCTAGCGGATACGTCCGATCCGCGACAGCAAAATGGCCGGCAGGATGCCGATCAGCACGATGGCGAGCGCTGCAATCGAGGCTTCCTCGTAAGTGCCTCTGGCAGCCTCTCCATAAAGATGAGTTGCGAAAGTCTCGACATTGAGTGGCCGCAGGAGGAGCGTCGCCGGCAGCTCCTTTACACAATCGACGAAGACCAGTAGCGCGGCAGCTGAGATTGCCGCCTTTGAAAGCGGCAAATGCACGTACCGCAGGGTGCCTGCGGTGGACTGCCCCAGCGAACGTGACGCATGATCAAGCGACAGGGAAATGCGCGATAGACCGGCTTCCATGCTGCCGGCGGAGATCGCCAGAAACCGCACGATGAGCGCATATATGACGGCAGCACCCGATCCCATCAGGAGCAGACCAGTGGACACATCAAACAAGGAAAGCGCGGTGCGGTCGATAAACTGGTCGAGCCCGCCAAGGATGATCAGCACGCCGATGGCGACCACGGTGCCGGGAGCCGCATAGCCAATCGTGGAACAGCGCAGGAGCCAGGAGGACGGCTGGCCCGGCCGCAGGCGGGTCGCGTAGACGGCGAGAAGGCCAAGGATGACGGTCGTGATTGTCGCCAGGGTGGCGATAACGATCGTATTCACGGCCTCATCGATGATCCGTGGGGATATGCCAGCGAACCGATAGCGTTTTGCCGCTTCGATCAACAGATAGAGCGCGGGCGCGGCGAAGCCTAGGATGACCGGCAGAAGACCGCCGAGAAACAGCAGTACGCCTTTTCCCAAGGATACCCGCCGCGGTTGGAAACTTCGCATCCGGCGCACATCGATCGAGTAGCCCTGCTTGCGTCGCGCCCATCGCTCAACCGCAACAATTGCGACGACGATGAGAAGAAGGGCAAGGGCGATCTGCGACGCTCCCGATAAATCGGAGCGGGTGATCCAGGTCGTATAGATGGAAACGGTGATCGTTCGGACACCGAGGAATTCGGCGGCGCCTATATCGTTCAACGTTTCCATCAGTGCAAGGCTGATACCCACGGCAACAGCGGGGCGCGCGAGCGGCAGAGCGACCCGCCAGAAGACCGCGCGGCGAGATGTGCCGAGCGTGCGTGCCGCGTCGACGAGATTGCCGGATTGCGTGAGGAACATCGCGCGCGTGGGGATGTAGACATAGGGGTAGAGCACGATTCCGAGAAGCAGGATGCAGCCAGCCGTGGAACGGACGTCCGGAAGGCGAAACTGGCGCGGGGTCTCGTAGCCTAGCAACCAGCGCACGGCATCCTGCACGGGACCGATCGGATGCATTATATCCAGATAGGCATAGGCAACGATGTAGGTCGGAACGGCAAGCGGCAGAAGCAGCATCCACTCCAGAGCATGCCTGCCGGGAAAATCATAGGCGGTCACCAGCCATGCCGTCGTCGTGCCAACCACAGCAGTGATGACGCCGACCCCCGCAAGGAGAATGACGGTGTCGACAAGCGCGACGGGAAGGATGGTCGAGAAAAGATGTCCCCAAAGACCCGCCGAACCCTTCGAGGCTTCGATGAGCAAACCCCCGATCGGCAACATGGCAATGAGGGCGATAGTGGCGGCAATCGTCAGCCATGCGCTGCCAGGGCGCTTTGCAGAACGGGCGGGCGCCGAGCTCGGAAACATCACTTGGTCCGTTTTCGGGGGAAGGCGCCTGTCAGCGGCGCCTTCCCTGTCCTTAGTTGTCGAAGCCGACCTTGTCTACGAGTTCACTCGCCTGCTTGCGATGGCTGACGATCTCGGACAAGGGCTTGCTGTCGATCTTTAGTTCGCCAAAGGATGCGATGATCGGATCGGCCGCGACGCCTGCCTTCACGGGATATTCGTAATTGGCCTCAGCATAGATCTTCTGTGCTTCGTCAGAGACGAGATATTCGAGAAGTTTGACGGCTTCAGCCTTGTTCGGTGAATGCTTGGCGATTGCCGCGCCGCTGATATTCACCTGCGTCCCGCCGTTCTTGAAGGTCGGCAGGATGACCTTGATGGCGTCGCCCCACTTGACCTGCTCTTCACCACCCTTGCCGGACCGCATCAGGCCGACATAATAGGAGTTGGCGATACCGATATCGCAAATGCCGCCGAGGATATCCTTGGCCGAATCGCGATCGCCGCCGGCTGCCTTACGGGCGAGATTGGCCTTGACACTTGTCAGCCATTTCTCGGTTTCTTCCGCGCCGTAATGAGCGATGTAGTCAGCAAACAGTGCCGTATTATAAGGGTGTTGACCCGAGCGTATGCAGACCTTGCCCTTCCACTTGGGATCGGCAAGCTCCTCGTAGTCGAATGTGCTAATGTCAATGTCCTTGGCCGCGTAGAGCACACGCGCGCGCATCGAAAGTGCAAACCAGTTGCCCTTGGGATCACGCAGCTGTTCCGGGATTGCCGAATTCAGAACAGGCGATTCGACCGGTTGCGTTACGCCTTTGTCGACCAGATCGACAAGGTTGCCGGCATCGACGGCCATCAGGATGTCAGCCGGGGAGCTGGCGCCCTCGGAGGCGACACGCTCTGCCAGGCCATCCTTCAGGAAAATCGTATTGATCTTCGTCCCGGTCGATTTGGTGAACGCCTCCAGAAGAGGTGCGATCAGAGCCGGCTCTCTCGTCGTGTAAAGGTTGATTTCTGCGGCCGCAGCGATGCAAGGCGACATCAGCGCCGAAGCAGCAAGCAGCATGGATGCGAGGATAGAGCGCGAATTCATTATGTCCCTCCGAATGAATGCGCATCCCTTGAGCAGTTCATGACCCTGAAAGTCAAGTTTTCCCTGGAGCTTGATGCCGAATATCACGGAAACTTGATGAGGAGGTCAGCAGCATGGGCCAGCGCAGGTCAGCTGTCAAAAGGCCAACAGCCGCTCGGGGAGGATTGATATCTGAATATTCTCTGCGTCGACCGGGAGCCGCTCCAAAGCTCTCGCCTTAAGCGGCACATCGAGGCCATCAACCTTCAACGTTATCTGCTCGAATTCGCCATGCAAAACACGGTCCTCGATACGAGCGGCAATTCCCGAGCCGGGGGACAGCGAAATCGCATGCGGGCGGATATAAACGGTCACGGAGCTTGCGGGCGGACGATCAAGCGCATAGGCGAAGTTACCGATCGCGGTCTCGATCCATCCGCCACGGTAAACGCCGGGAACTTTGCTGGACGCGCAAAAGAACTCTGCCGCGTAAGGATTCGTTGGACGGTCGTGCAGATCATAGGCGGAACCGGACTGGACGATTTCACCTGCCCGCATCAGAACCACCTGATCACCGACGGAAAGTGCTTCCTGGGGATCATGCGTCACGATGATCACGGTCGTGCCGAGTGCCCTCAAGAGGCTCAAGGTGTCGCTGCGTACCTTTCCACGCAGGCCCTGATCCAGATTGGAAAAAGGTTCGTCCATCAGGACGATACTCGGCCGAGGCGCCAGAGCCCGGGCTAGTGCGACACGCTGCTGTTCACCGCCCGAAAGGGTGTGCGGATAGCGATGCGTTAGATGTTCGATTCCGACCTTGCTGATCATCTCCTCTGCTCGCGCGGTTGCTTCGCCTTTCGGATGTCGCTTGAGACCAAAGAGGATATTGGCTCGTACAGTCAGGTGCGGGAAGAGAGCATAGTCCTGAAAGACGAATCCGACGCCACGCGCCTCCGGTTCGACGAAAGTGGTCGAACTGGCGACCTCGCGGCCTTCGAGGAGGATGCGGCCGGATTCCGGTATCTCGACACCGGCAATCATGCGCAGGAGCGTAGACTTGCCGCAACCGGAATGGCCCACGAGCGAAACCGCATCTCCGCGCCGAATATGAAGAGAAAGATCCTGCACGGCTGCAGTGATACCAAAGCGACGGGTAACATTTTCCAGCCGTACTGCGATTGCGTTCATTTCAGCTTTCATGCTCGCCGGTGGCTTCCAGTGCAAGTCCTGAAACACCCCTAGAACATACCGAGGCAGGTCGGGACAAGCGCAATCTGTTCCGCAAGCACGGCAAGCTATTTGCCGTTTCAAAGTTGCGGCAAAAACTTCTCGCCGGCATCTTTCCACCCGTCGCCACAGATGACCGTTCCGGAATACCGCGCCAATCGCAACGGCCGCGATCACCTTAAGTGCCGTCACGCCGGAGATTGCACCTTGTCTCGCTTTTCCGAGATACGCAGTGGAACCGGCTCTCTCTTCAATTGTTCCTCTCGATCAGCAGGGAGCTTTCAAATGACCTACGTCGCATCGCCAAGCTACGACCGTAACGACGCCAGCCGCGCTTCGAACCTCCGTCAGTGTCTCGATACCGCCAGACACCACCTCGATGAGACTTCGCACAACTCGGAAACCGAGAAAATCGAAACGCTCGTGGCTTCCGCCATCAAGGCGGGTTGGGAAGAGGATGAAGTGCGCGAGGCACTGAGCGCCGGCGACGAGCAGGGAAGCAAGATACAGGAGCGCAAACCACCCGTCCCAACGATTGGGGTGGTCCCTTCGTCATCTTTCTGACCAGTGGCAGACGCTAACGCGGTCCGGGCAAGCGGCGCCATGTATCTCGCCGCCTAATCACCTGGGCGGATAGTTGGCCAATCGCTACCACTTTGGCGCCGAGTGGTGTTCCGTCGGGCGTGCTCAAGACGCTCGACGTCCGGCAGGACCAAAGCGCGCAGAAGCGGCCCGCGCGTTGGATCTCCTGGCTCATTGGAGGCCGGTCGGCAAGAAGACCCGTTCAAACCCTCCGGTGTGATCCTCTCTCCAGCAAACCATGACTGTGGCCTGACAATCATCGGTGCCGACCTAGTTAGTCACCGACGGCCGGGGATGGCGGCCGTCGGGCTTTTGAAAACTCGAAATCAACGACAAGAGGATCAGTTGATGAAAAGGACGTTCTTATATTATTGCGCTTTGATATCCGCGCTGTCGGCGATGACACCTTCCATCGTCGGCACGCCCGCTCTCGCCGAAGAGTTTGTTGCTTCGCAGAGCAAGACGGTTGTTGAAACCAACAAGGGCAGTCTCGTCGGCGCACTCGACGATGGCATCTACAGCTATCTTGGCGTCCCCTATGCACATGCCGACCGCTTCATGCCGGCGGAAGAGGTCGCGCCCTGGAAAGGCATCCGTCCCGCAGTCACTTATGGCGAGAATTGCTTCATCCCCCGCATGAAGGAAGTGGCCGGCGACGAACTCTTCAATCCGCACCGCTATCTGCCGATGAGCGAAGCTTGCCAGTTCCTGAACATCTGGACGCCAGCGATCAAGGACGGAAAGAAACGGCCGGTCATGGTTTGGATCCATGGGGGCGGCTTCACCAATGGCTCCGGCATCGAACTGACCTCTTATGACGGCCATAATCTGAGCAAGGATGGCGATGTCGTCGTCGTCACCCTCAACCACCGGCTCAACGTGCTCGGCTTCCTCGATCTTTCCGCCTATGGCGAGAAGTTCAAACGGTCGGGCAATGCCAGCGTCACAGATCTCGTCGCTGCGCTGAAATGGGTCCACGACAACGCCGAGGCCTTCGGCGGCGACCCCGGCAACGTGACGATTTTCGGCCAGTCCGGCGGTGGCTACAAGGTGCGCGCCCTGATGGGGACGCCGTCAGCGAAGGGCCTCTTCCAGAAGGCCATCGTCCAGAGCGGCTCGCGGACCGATTCCGTCATCGATCAAGCGTCTTCGCGCAAGGTGGCCGAACTGACGCTCGCCAATCTCGGTCTCAAGGCCAGCGACATCGACAAGCTTGCCGACGCAGACTATTACGATCTCCTTGCGGCGGCCGACAAGGCCGTCAAGGAGGCGACCGCCCAGGGCGCGAAGGACGCCCGCTATGCGCCCGTTCAGGACGGCGACTACATTCCAGCGAACCCTGTCGGGACACAGTGGGTCGACCAGGCCAAGGACATTCCGCTGATGGTCGGCAACACCCTCAACGAGTTCGAGACGGTGATCAATCACAAGGCGGGCGAGCTGCTTGCCGACAACAAGAACGGCTGGGACGATGCGAAGGCTCAGGCCAAGCTGAAGGAGCGCTTCGCCGACAAATCCGACGCGGTCGGCAAGGCATTCATGGCCGCCTACCCCGAGAAAAAGATCGCCGACGCCTATTTCCTCGACCTGCGCTTCCGGCCGGGCGCCATCCGTGATCTCGACCTGAAGGCGAAGCAGAACGGGGCTCCGGTCTACTCCTACATGTTCGCCTACGAGTCACCGGTCCTGGATGGGATTGCCATGGCCTGGCATTGTGCGGAACTGCCCTACGTGTTTGCGAACGCCGCCTTGGTCAAGACGTCGACCGGCGGGGGCAGCGACGCTCTTACGCTTTCCAAAAAGGTGAGCCAGGCCTGGGTCAACTTCGCGCGCAACGGCAAGCCGAGCGCCGAGGGCTTGCCCGACTGGCCGGCCTACACAACCGACAAACCAGCGACCATGGTCCTCGACAAGCAACCCCGCGTGGCGGTCGATCTCGATCGCAAGCTGCTGCAGGCAGCCGGCGCCCTTTAACGCCAATTGGACATACGGCGCCGGCTGACATAGACCCGGCCGGCGCCGGCAGCGGCATTTGCTGGCCGTGCGTCAGCCATCGACATCCGTGGAGATCGTCACCTCCTTGAAGGCGTCGAGCTCAGCCAACCGCTGGACCAGCGCCTTGCGGATCGAGGCATAGCTGCCGGCGCCGAGCGCCAGCCGCTTCGGAGCCGAGTGCTGTTCGGCAGCCTCGATCATCGCCTGCGCCATCTTGACGGGGTCACCCTTGGCTTCGAACGTGCCGTCGGCGATGGCGCGGCGGATTTCGCCGGCCGGCGTCGCGTCATAGGCTTCCATCGGTTGCGGCGCGACCAGGCCGCGCCCAAAATCGGTCCGCGCCGGACCTGGCTCGGCAATGATGAACTCGATGCCGAAGGGAGCGACCTCCTGCGAAACGGCTTCGATGAAGCCTTCGATGCCCCATTTGGTCGCGTGGTAGAGGCTGAAATTCGGATAGGCGATCTGCCCGCCTTCCGAAGACACCTGCAGGATGCGGCCGCCGCCCTGCGCCCGCATATGCGGCAGCGCTGCCCGGATCACCTGGATCGAGCCGATCAGGTTGGTATCGATCTGATGGCGGATCTGTTCGTCGCTCACCTCTTCTGCAGCACCGAACAGGCCGTAGCCGGCATTGCTGACGACAACGTCGATCCGGCCCATCGCTGCAAAAGCGGCATCGACGACCGAGCGCACCGCCCCATCATTGCTGACGTCAAGCGTCGCGATCCAGAGGTTCTCGCCGTACTGCGACTTCAAGTCGCTTAGCGCTTCCGGTCTGCGCACTGTCGCCGCGACGCGATCGCCGCGCGCCAGCAGTTTTTCGGTCATGATGCGCCCGAAACCGGAGGAGGCGCCCGTTATCATCCATGTCCTTGTCATTGTCTTACCCTTTTCACGCCGCGGATTTGCGGCTGCTCTTGAAGGTAAAGATAGATAAGCCTATTCCTGCTTCCATCCGTCGAATACTGCATGAGTTGGTGAATTTTAGCCATGAATTACAAGCCGACCCTTGCCGATCTGAGAGCCTTATCTGCCATCGTCACTCATCGCAGCTTCCGCAAGGCCGCCGACGAGTTGGGCCTGTCGCCTTCGACGCTCAGCCATATGATGCGTTCGCTCGAAGCAAATATGGGCATTCGGCTTCTCAACCGGACGACCCGCAGCGTCGCGGCGACGGAAGCCGGCGAGCGCCTCGTCACCCGTCTGACGCCACTGTTCAGGGATTTCGATCTGGCGCTCGAGGAGGTCAACGAATTCCGCGGCCATCCCAGTGGCACATTGCGGATCAATACCAGCGAGATCGCCGCGCGGGTGCTGCTCGATGCCGCTGTCCCGACCTTTCTCACCCGCTATCCCGATATGTCGCTCGATCTCGTCACCGACAATCGGCTCGTCGATGTCGTTGCCGACGGTTTCGATGCCGGCATAAGACTTCGCGAGGCGGTGCCGCTCGATATGATCGCGGTGGAATTCGGCGGCGATACCCGTTTTGTCGCCGTCGCTTCGCCGGCCTATCTCGCAGCGCATCCGGCGCCGCAGACACCGGACGAATTAAACACCCACGCCTGCATCCGCTTCCGGCTGCCAAGCGGCAAGCTCTTCCGCTGGGAGTTCGAAAAACACGGCCACGAGCTTGCCGTCGACGTTCCGGGCGTGCTGACGCTCGACCATGTCGAGCTGATGGCGCAGGCAGCGGCAAAGGGGCTCGGCATCGCCTATGTCTCGGATCGCACTGCCCGGCCGTTTCTCGAAAGCGGCGCGCTCGTCACCGTGCTTGACGACTGGTGTCCCGCCATTCCGGGCCTCTGTCTCTATTATCCCGGCCACCGTCACGTGCCGCAGGGTTTGCGGGCTTTCATCACGGTGCTGACCGAGGTCGAGCGTCACGGTCGATAGGCCGCCTTGGCCGAGTTCTGCCGATATCGGCGGCCTTCAGAATGTTTCGATCCGGGAGCTGATCCAGCGAACAAAGAGTGAGGCAGGCGGGGCGAGCCGCTCAAAGCTGCGCGCGACCAGCCAGTAGGCGCCGTGGGCAACGGCAAGGTCGGACAGGCGAAGCAACCGGCCCGCCCTGATCTCTTCCTCGGCAAAGATATCGTCCATCAGCGCTATGCCCTGCCCGCGCAGGACCGCCTGCATGACCAGCCCGCCATCGGCATAGACCGGCCCCCGGGCGGTTTCCGGCATGGCGATGCCTGCCGCCTCGAACCAGCGGAACCAGACGTCGCGGGTCTCCTCATGCAACAGCGTATGACGAAGCATGTCTTCGGGGCGGACGATCGCTTGCCCTGCATTGAGCAGCGCAGGCGCTGCGACCGGCACCATCCTGACATCGGCGAGATGTCCGCTCTCCGTCCTCGGCCAGGCGGTCACGCTGGCGCTGTGGCGGATGGCGATCTCGGCCTGGCCGCTGCGGAACTCGGCGAGGCGCGGATCGGAGTCGATCGTCACCTCGATGTCGGGATGCCTCTCGCGAAATTCCGGCAGGCGGGGAACCAGCCAGCACGCCGCGAAGGAGGGTTCCGCGCTGATCGTCACCGTTGCCGTTGCCGGCCGGCTGCGGATTTCTTCCAGGCATTCGTCGATCCGGTCGAAGGATGACGTCAGGATCGCCAGCAGCTTGTTGCCCGAGGTGGTCAGATGGACGCCGCGATGGCGGCGCTCGAAGAGCGCTTCGCCCAGCAACGTCTCCAGCTCGCGGATCTGCCGGCTGACGGCGGCCTGCGAGATGAACAGCTCCTGCGCCGCCAGCGTGAAGTTTTCGAGACGGCCGGCGACCTCGAAACTCCGCAAAGCCGTCAATGGCAAGCGTCCGCGCTTCATCCATAACCTCAAGTCATTCGAAACCAACGATAAGCTCGTTTGAACGTGTGGGGCAAGAGGCGGCATATGATCACAAAGGAGAGATTTCGATGCGTAAGCGGATATTCGGGACCATCTTGGACGTCATCCGGCTAGTGACGTTTCAGCCGCGGCCGACCGAGAGTCGCAGACGGCATCCTTTTCGGTTCTAAGAATTTTCAGATGCCCGCGCTGACAAACGCTTGCGACGACACAAGCGTCCGTTGTGCCTTCGAGCATGCGATGAGATGCTCCAGCATGAGGCATACCCCTGGGACAAAAGCATGCGCGACAACCTGAAAAGCAGAGATTTTCACCGACATATGCGCTCGCTGCTAGCTTCGCGATTTCGGGAGCTCGGCTGGGAATCCCAGAACGCGGGCAAGTGCAGGTTTACCCGGGGCGGAAGGGCTTGTTGGCTACAAGTATCCCAATATTCGAACAGCATTATGGGCGCCAAATTCACGATCAACATGACAGAGAGCTCCGGCCCCACCGGAGACACAAGAATACTTCGCCGCCTCAACGAGGCGGATCGAACAGTTGGCAAAGCTCTGGAAGAAAGCATCATTGCGCGCCTACCCAGGCCCGATCCCGACCCCGAGATCGAAGTCGTCGGAGACAACGGCCAACCTGTCTTGGTCAAGCTCGGCGATCTGGCGCGAGCAAATCCACGACAATGGGACGCTCCCTCCGATGTCTGGCTGCCTTATTTCGGCAAGAACGATCTTGACGACTGGGCTGCGTTTCTCTTGCCCCGCCTTGAGCGACTAACCGCACCTTCCTCATCGGAAAAGACCGATCCGCAATTGTGGGCTCAGCGGTTTCGCCGTCTCGCGCGTCTGTTCCGCTCGAAGTGAGAGGCGCTCGGCGACTGCTCGAGCCGCTCCGACGACTTCTCTATCGACGTCGTTTTCTAACCGCCGACCGGTTCCAGATCGATCAGCGCCTTGATCGGCAGGTGGTCGGAGGCGATGCGCGCCAGCGGCGTATCATGCGCTTCCACCTCCGAGATGATCCCCTTGCGGTTGGCGATGATCCGGTCGAGCGCGAGAAGCGGCAGGCCGGCGGGAAAGCTCGGGACGGCGGGCGGCAGCGGTCCGAAGGCCGATTGGAAGGTGTTGAGCGAAGAACGGTCGCCAAGCCGCCATTCGTTGAGGTCGCCGAGCAGGATGGTCGGCATCTCGTGCCGGTTGTTGATCAATTCGACCAGCGTGCGGGCCTGCTGGGCCCTGTTGTGGCGCAGCAGGCCGAAATGCGCGGCGATGATGCGCAGCACCCCGCCCTTCTCGAGTTCGATCTCGGCAACCAGCGCGCCGCGCGGCTCCAGTCCCGGCAGCTTGACCTGATGCACGTCATGCACCAGCCCCTTCTTGAAGAGCACGACATTGCCGTGCCAGCCATGCGCCTTCGCCATGCCGGCAACCGGCACCGCGATCAGTCCCGTCTCCCGCTCCAGCCGCCCGAGATCGAGAATGCCCGTGCGCTCGCCGAAGCGCGTGTCGGCCTCCTGCAGCGCGATCACGTCGGCGCCGATTTCGTGGATCACCCGGCTGGTGCGCTCCGGATCGAAGCGTCGGTCGGTGCCGATGCATTTGTGCACGTTATAGGAGGCGATCAGCGTCCCGGCGCTGCGCGGCCTTGTCTCCGTATAGGCGGGGTCGAGCCGCTTTTTCCTGCTCCTGATCGAGGCGAGAATGCTGGCGGGAAGGCTGTCTTTTCTGGCGTGCATCGGCAGGCGCACTTGTTCCGTTGATCGAAAAGGCTACTCACTCCGCAGTATAGGCGGCCGAGCGGAACTTGCCATGTCCGATCACAAAAAATCCTTCAGAGATAGGGCGAACCCAGCCATAGCACCTTCTCGAGCAGCCGTACCGCGAAGGGTCGCGCGCGCAGGCTCTCGAGCGTCACCGGCGTTGCCGTTTTCAAGGTTTCCTCGATGTGCTCGTCGATCTCGGCGGCAAAGCCCTCGTTCAGCACTTCGAGATCGACCTCGAAATTCAGCCGCAGAGAACGGGGGTCGAGATTGGAGGAGCCGACATAGGCCCAGGTGCCGTCGATCGTCAGCAGCTTCGAATGACTGAAGCTGCCGGTGGAGCGCCAGATGCGGCAGTAGTTCTTGAGGATCTGATCGAATTGCGCCGTCATCGCCCGGTCGACCAGAACGAGGTTATTGACCGCGGGCACGACGATATCGACTTCGACGCCGCGCCGCGCCGCCGTCACCAGGGCGCTGATGAGTTCGCGGTCCGGCAGGAAATAGGGCGACATGATGCGGATCGATTGGCGCGCCACGGAAAACGCGCCCATCAGCATTTTATGGTTGGTCTCGACGCTGCGGTCCGGGCCGGAGGCGACGACGCGCATCAGGATGGGATCGCCGGGGCTGCGCTGCGGCGGTTCGATGCGCCAGGGCTCGTCGTTCAACAACTCCTGCGTGGAGAAGCGCCAGTCTTCGGCGGCGAGGTCGAAAAGATCGGCCACGACAGGGCCGGTGACGCTGAAATGCGTGTCGTGGGCAAAGCTCTCGCCCGTCGCCTCCTCGCTGAAGCCCGCCCTGATGTTCATCCCGCCCGTCAGCGCAATTTTCCCGTCGACGATCAGGATCTTGCGGTGGGTGCGCAGATTGGCATAGGGCAGCCGCAAGCCCATGATGACATTGCCGTTGAAGACAGCGACCGTGACGCCACCTTCCTTTAGATGGCCAAGAATGCTCGGCACCGAATAGCGTGCACCGACCGCATCGATCAGCACCCGGACCTCCACACCACGCCTGACCGCCGCGATCAGCGCATCGGCGATGCGAAGGCCGACCGCATCGCGGTCGAAGATATAGGTTTCGAGCAGGATGCTGCGCGTCGCCTCGTCGATGGCGGTCTTCATCGCCGCATAGGCCTCGTCGCCGGTCTCCAGCATGTCGATCGTATTGCCTGATGTCAGCGGATTGCGCGTCACGCGGTCGCCCAGCGTCTGCAGCGCGGCAAAGCGGCGGCCGAACTGGCTGATCACCGTCTCGGCCTCGGCGTCGAAGGTCTCCAATTCGTCGAATTCGGCCGCAAGCAGCAGTGCGTCGCGCCGCACGCTCAGCGATTTGCGGCGGATGCGGTTGATGCCGGCAATTGCATAGAGCAGCGCGCCGATGATCGGAGACAGGATGATGACGCCGACCCAGCCGATCGCGGCACGCACCTCCTCCTTGGTCATGGCGGCATGGATCGCCGCCGCCGCCCCCATGGCGATCGAAACGACAAAGAGGATATGCGGCCAGTAGGTGGACAGGAGATAGAACATCGCTGGCAAATATAGCCGCGAAACGGAGGCGTTCAATCGCGCCGCCCTTCTCTCATGACGCGAAATTTTTCACCGTGGTCATTTTGCCGGCCCGGGGATCGATGGCGAAAAGCTCCGGAATGCGCCCGCACATTCCCGAACGGGAACAATGCCGGCACAGATCGATTGATCCCGGGGAGATGAGGATCGCCAGCATGACCATAGCCGCAAACGTCGGTCCCGCCTTGGCGCGCGAAGTCGCGAACGCGACAAGCATTGGCGAACTCCGGCATCAGGCCGAAGGCTGCACCCGTTGTGATCTCTACAGGAATGCCACGCAAATCGTCTTCGGCGAAGGCCCTGTCAAAACCGAGATCGTCCTTGTCGGCGAGCAGCCGGGCGATCAGGAGGATGTGAGCGGCAGACCTTTTGTCGGTCCCGCCGGCCGCCTGCTCGATCGCTGCCTGGAAGAAGCCGGTCTCGACCGCCAGCGCTGTTATGTCACCAATGCCGTCAAACACTTCAAGTTCACGCAGCGCGGCAAACGGCGGCTGCATGCAAAACCGAATGCCGGCGAGATCAAGCGCTGCGCCTGGTGGCTCGGCGCAGAGATCAATATCCTGCAGCCGAAGCTCGTCGTGACGCTCGGCGCAAGCGCGCTTTATGCGCTGCTCGGGCCGAAGGTGAAGCTGACGCCGGAGCGCGGCCACATCCTCTATCCGGCAAACCGTCCGCCTGTCCTGGTCACCATCCACCCCTCCTATCTCTTGCGCATTCGCGACGAGGCGGACCAGCGCCGGCAGCGCCGGGATTTCGTGTCAGATCTGCACAAGGCGGCGGCGTATCGGTCCCAGTGAAGGCCGATTCTCAACCCTAATATGCTGCGATGCGAAATATTTCCGGTTGCGGCGCGATTTCGCTTGAAAGAGTTCCGCTCCTCTGGAACCATCCGAAGAGTATCGCGTTCGAACGACGGCATCATGTGACTGGAGATCAGCGATGGCAGAAACTCGGGAAGAGTGGATCAAAAAACGTGCATATACCCTCTGGGAAGAAGAGGGTTATCCGACAGGGCGAGATTCCATCCATTGGGAACAGGCACGACACGAGCGCGACGCGCTTGAGGGCTCGGCTGCGTCTTCCGACGGCAAAGAGGTCAAGCCCAAGGCGAAGCGCACTGCGACGGGTGCCAAGACGAATGGCGTGGTCACGCCGGCGCCGAAGCGGACCGCGAGCCGCAAGACCGCGTCCTGAACACTAGAATACTGCGCATCTCGATTAAAAAGGGCGTCGTCTCGACGCCCTTGGTCCTTTGTTGTCATATGCCTGAATTGGTTGTGCGATATTGAATTGCAGGGGTGGGCTTCCATGCGGGGGTGAACAGAGGCCGGATGACACTGCAAGCTTTGAGGCTTCCAAAAAAAATTGAGCCTTGCCCCGATAACGGGGAACAAGAGGATACGATGACTGTTTATGGCCGAACGGGAAAGTTGCCATGAACGACGGTCACACCGAAATCCTCCTTTTTACCGGCAAACGCGCTTCGACTGCGATCGTGTGAGAGATGGAGATGTCGCTCCTGCTCATCGCCGCCCTGCTCTACCTCGGTCTCGCGCTCGGGTTCATCCTTGTCGTCGACAATCTCGTCGGGCTGGTCTTCCGCGATCCGCGCGCGCCGGTGCAGCTGGTCTCCGTCTACATCGGTCGCGCCTTTGCCGCATCGCAGAAACTCTATCGAAAATAACAGTCCGCAGGCGCTCTCCGCAGACTGCTAAAGTGTTGAACGCCCGGCAGTTAAGGATATTTCGACCGCGCCCTTTCCCTCCTATCGCAAGCCTCTATGTTGACGGTTTGGAAGGGCTGAAGCCCGAGACGACCGATCACACCGGTGCGGCGGACGACAAGGAAGCGATTTTGAATGGGAAGCGTCGGGAACGGCTGGCCGAGAGGCGGCGGCGAAATCGGCGAATTGATACGGCATCCGGCTTTCCACGCCGTCGGCCTCGGTCCGGTCGAAAGCTGGCCCGCGTCTCTCAAGCATATCGCCGAAATGGTGTTGAATTCGCGCCAGGCCAAATTCGTTGCCTGGGGCCCGGATCTCGCTTTTCTCTATAATGACGCCTATGTGCCGA
Organism: Rhizobium changzhiense; assembly: GCF_013087625.1. NCBI lineage: Bacteria > Pseudomonadati > Pseudomonadota > Alphaproteobacteria > Hyphomicrobiales > Rhizobiaceae > Rhizobium > Rhizobium changzhiense. The sequence continues at coordinate 40,264 of NZ_JABFCQ010000006.1, read as the reverse complement.
TTTTCCCCGAACGGCATCCCGATGCCCTCGGACGACCCTTCCGTGAGGTTTGGGCGGACATCTGGGAACAATTCTCACCGATCATCGCCAGCACGCTGGAAGGCAGTGCGCAGCTCTTCAAAGAGCTGCTCATCCCGATGCGCCGCGACGGCCGCACCGAGGACACCTGGTTCACCTTCTCATACACCCCCCTGCGCGACGATGACGGCAGGGTCGCCGGCATCCTCTGTGCGGCCCTTGATGTCACCGACCAGGTGTCGGCCAAGCGCGGCGAACAGATCGCACTGGAAGAACTGCGTGCAAAATCGGAGGCGCTTGCGGTCGTCAACCGGGCGGGGGCCACGATCACCGTCGAGCCCAGTGTCGAACGCCTCACCCAGATTGTCGTCGATGCCGGCGTGACGCTGACCGGCGCGGAATTCGGCGCCTTCTTCTACAATGTCGATGATGGTGAGGGCGGCAGCTACATGCTCTATGCGCTCTCCGGTGTCGATCGGAGGAACTTCGAGAAATTCCCGATGCCGCGCAATACCAAGGTCTTCGCGCCGACCTTCAACGGCGAAGGTATCGTGCGCTCCGACGACATCCTGCTCGACCCGCGCTACGGGCAGAATGCGCCGCATGCAGGCATGCCGAAGGGGCATCTTCCGGTCAGGAGCTATCTTGCCGTACCGGTGAAATCCCGCGACGGCAGCGTCATCGGCGGCTTGTTCTTCGGTCACGGCCAGCCCGGCCGTTTTTCCCAAGCGGCCGAGGCGAGCCTCGTCAGCCTCGCCGGCCAATCGGCCGTCGCAATCGACAATATCCGGCTCTTCCGTGCCGCCAAAGTCGAAATCGACCAGCGCCGCGACATGGAAGATCAGTTGCGGAAACTCAATGAAATGCTCGAGGTCCGCGTCGCGGCCGAGATTGCCGAACGCCAGCAGGCCGAAGCAGCACTCCAGCAGTCGCAGAAGATGGAATCGATCGGCAAGCTTACCGGCGGCGTTGCCCATGACTTCAACAATCTGCTGCAGGTGATCTCAGGCAATCTGCAGCTTCTCGGCAAGGACGTGGCAGATAGCGGCCGGGGTAAGGAACGCATTTCCAACGCGCTTGCCGCCGTCGAACGCGGCTCGCGGCTGGCAAGCCAGTTGCTCGCCTTCGGCCGCCGCCAGCCGCTGGAACCGAAGGTCATCAACATCGGCCGTCTCGTCACCGGCATGGACGACATGCTGCGCCGCGCGCTCGGCGAGGAGATCGAAGTCGAGACCATGGTCTCCGGCGGCCTCTGGAACACCTTCGCCGATCCGATCCAGATCGAAAACGCACTGCTCAACCTGGCGATCAACTCCCGCGACGCGATGGATGGCGCCGGCAAGCTGACGATCGAGGTCGGCAACGCCTTCCTCGACGATTCCTACAGCCGCACCCATCCTGAAGTCACCGCCGGGCAATATGTCGTGCTCGCCGTGACCGATACCGGCGCCGGCATGACACAGGAGGTGATGGAGCAGGCCTTCGAGCCCTTCTTCTCGACGAAACCGGAAGGCAAGGGCACCGGTCTCGGCCTGTCGATGGTCTATGGCTTCGTCAAGCAATCCGGCGGCCACGTGAAGATCTACAGCGAGATCGGCGAAGGCACGACCGTCAAGCTCTACCTGACCCGCTCGTTCCGAAGCGAGGATCGCGTCACGGCCGCCGACAACGTGCCGGCCGCCGGGGGCACGGAAACCATTCTTGTCGCCGAGGACGACGAGGGCGTGCGCGCCACCGTTGTCGAGATGCTGTCGGATCTCGGCTACTACGTGTTGAAGGCCAAGGATGCGCAAAGCGCGCTCACCGTGATCGAAAGCGGCGCCCATATCGACCTGCTCTTTACCGATGTCGTCATGCCAGGGCCGTTGCGGAGCCCGGAGCTTGCGCGCATGGCGCGCGAGCGTCTGCCTGATATCGCCGTGCTCTATACATCGGGCTATACCGAAAATTCGATCGTCCATGGCGGCCGGCTCGATCCCGGCCTCGAACTGCTCTCCAAGCCCTATACGCGCGAGGAACTCGCCCGCAAAATCCGCCACGTGCTTGCCAACCGGACGCAACGCCGCCAAGGGGCGAGCGATGCCGCAGTGGCCCCTGCCAAACACCCCGAGATCGCCCGCGAAAAGCTGAAGCTGCTGCTTGTGGAAGACGACGCCTTCATCCGCATGGATACTGCCGAGATTCTGCAGGATCTCGGCTATGACGTCATCGAAGCTGATAGCGGCGAAAGGGGCGTGGAAATCCTCGGACACACCATCGTCGACATCATCGTCGCCGATGTCGGCCTGCCCGGCATGTCGGGTCAGGTCTTTGCCGCCAAGGCCCGCGAGGCCTTTCCGTCGGTCGGCCTGGTCTTTGCCACCGGCAATAGCAGCCTGCCGCATGCAAACCGTCTCCCCGGTTCGGTGCTGCTGTCGAAACCTTTCAGCAGCACGGCGCTCGACCAGGCGGTCAAGAACGCCGTCCGGCAGCGGCCTGGCGCCTAGGCATCTCTGTTTCTTTGCCGCAACTTCTGCTTTACGCGTCGGCGCCGTCGAACTCGGGATATTTGCGCATCAGATCCACCTCGCTGGTGCAGCTGTCGTCGCGCGCCGTCAGTTCGATCGAGAGCGTGTCGGCCGGATCGAGCCGGCCATCATCGTGGTGGCTGCCGCCATCGTGACGGCTGCCGCCATCGTGATAGACGGGAATGCGCGCACCGCTCTGACTGACCAGCACGGCATCCCGCTCGAAGCCCCTCTGCAACAGCCAGTCACGCGGCGCCATCAGACGAATGTCGACCTCGTAGGAACGTCCCTTCCCTTGCTTGAGGCTGACGGTATAGGTGACCGGCGATACCTGGCCGTTCACGTCGATCGCGCCGTTTCCATCGGCTTTGACGATGTGTTTTTCCATGTTCTCGGCTCCTTCTTATGTGCAGCTCATGTAAGCTTCTCCCAAAGCTTCTCCCATTCGAAACCTGGTAAAATCGGCTTTTGTTCCGAATCTGGGCCTTGCGGACCACGACCGCGGCCGGAACTTTTGGGCGCCGTGCCGGTTCAATTCCTTTGCAAACCAGAGGAGGCTGAGATGCCGAAAGGTGACAAATCCGACTATACCGACAAGCAGAAGCGCAAGGCCGAGCACATCGAGGAAAGCTACGAGGATCGCGGCGTCTCCGAGAAGGAAGCCGAACGGCGTGCCTGGGCGACGGTCAACAAGGAAAGCGGCGGCGGCAACAAATCCGGTTCCGGCCGCGGCAAGAAGGATACGCATGAATCTTCCGAAAAAGGCGGCCGCATCGGCGGCGCGGCATCCGCCGCACGCTCGAAGGAGGAACGATCCGCTTCCGCGAAGAAGGCCGCTGCGACGCGCAAGCGCAACGAACACCACAGCCACCATTAACGGCAGATGCGGCAAGCGGGGCTTCCACCAGCCGCACAGGGAGTTTGACCCATGGCCAAATCGAAGAAGCAATGGTCGCAGGACGTCACCGAACACAGCGATGCAATGGACTTGAAGGAAGGCGTGTTCAAATCGGACGATCCGAAGAAGATTGCCCGCTCCGTCAAGCACTCCGCCGAGGAGAGCGATCGCCGCAAGTCTAGCCCTTATCGCGCCGCCATGTCGATGCTGACCTTCTACATCAACCGCGCCGGCGACCAGCTGACGAAAAAGCGGCGCGGCACCCTTGAAAAAGCCAAGGACGAATTGCGAAAAGACTTCGGCCGTCAACCGAAGGATTGAGAGCGATGGCATACGAACTTTATTATTGGGACGGCATTCAAGGCCGCGGCGAATTCGTGCGGTTGGCGCTGGAAGAAGCCGGCGCCGACTATATCGATATCACCCGCCAGTCCGGCCGTGGGCGTGGTACCGGCGCCATGATCGACATCATGGAGAGCGAAAGCGAACCGCACATTCCTTTCGCGCCGCCCTTCCTGAAGGATGGCGACCTCATCATCCCCCATGTCGCCAACATATTATTTTACCTCGGTCCGAAGCTCGGCCTTGCGCCTGAAGACGAAGGCCTTCGCCACGTCGTCAACGGCCTGCAGCTGACCGTCACCGATTTCGTCGCCGAAGTGCACGATACGCACCACCCGATCGACATGTCGCTCTATTACGAGGACCAGAAGCTAGAAGCAAAAGCCCGCGCGGCCGCTTTCATCCGCGACCGCATCCCGAAATTCCTCGGCTATTTCGAACGGGTGCTGCGGCAGAACCCGAAAGGCGCCAATCATATGGTCGGCGATGCGCTCACCTATGTCGACCTCTCGCTCTTCCAGGTGATCGAGGGCCTGACCTATGCCTTTCCGAAAGCCATGGCGAGCCGCAAGGCGGAATATCCCGGCCTCGTGGCTCTGCATGATGCGGTGGCTAAGCGGCCGAACATTGCCCGCTATCTCGCCTCCCCCCGCCGCCTCGCCTTCAACGAGGAAGGAATTTTCAGGCATTATCCTGAGCTGGACGGTGCGAGCTGAGACGAGCCAATTCCAGGAAAAGTGCGAAGCAAAAGGATAGAGCGGCTCTGCGGTTCCGTTAAAGCCGAACCGCTCTAAAAGCCGTTCATTCGAGCGGCACCGCCGCATCGAAGAAATTCCCCCACGGGTCTCTCGGCTGAGTCTCCAACCGTAGCGGCACGTTTCCGAGCGTGAAAGCGGCGGGACCGCTCACCTCGTTCAATTCCGACCAATCCAGCGGCATCGAAACCGGCGCACCCGATCGCGCTCGCGTCGAATAGGCCGCGACTGCCGTGTTGCCGCGGCCGTTGCGGAGATAGTCGATGTAGATATGCCCCCCGCGTTTTGCCTTCGTCGCGGTTGCCAGATATTTCTCCGGCGCGTCGGCCGACATGCTTTCGGCCAGTGAATGGGCGAAATCCTTCACCTCCGCCCAGCCGGCCTTCGGCGCAAGCGGCGTTACTACATGCAGCCCCTTGCCGCCCGAGGTCTTGACGAAGGCAGCTAGGCCGCGGGCTTCCAGCCGCGTCTTCAATTCAAGCGCTGCTGAAATCACAGCGCTCCAGGCCACGTCCTCGCCGGGATCGAGGTCCATGGTGATCATGTCGGGTCTTTCCCAATCGTCGGTCGTGGCACCCCAGGGATGAATTTCGAGCACGGCCGACTGCACCAGCGCCACGAGACCGTTGAAATCGCCGATGCGCAACAAGTTTTCGCCGTCCGCATCCTGCGGATCGGCGATCTCCTCGATATGCGGATTCATGCCCTTCCAGGCATGTTTCTGGAAAAACCGCTGGTGGCTTTTTATCCCGTCCGGCAGTCGCAGCAATGCCAGCGGCCGATTGACGACATAGGGCGCCATTAATGGCCAGACCGCTGCGTAATAATCCGCCAGCGCCCGCTTGGTCACGCCCTCATCCGGCCAGTAGAGCCGGTCGGGATGCGTCAAAGATACGTCCGATGTCGGCGGATTTCTGGGGCTCATTCTTCGATCTCGCGTGTCAGGAAATCAAGTAGCCTGTTTTCCTCGGCCCGCAAGCCCCGCAGCGGCTCGTTGCCGCTCTCGATCAGCGGATGATCGTTGCCGGCGAGCGCGATGATCGCGGGATGGATATAGCTCGAACGCGAGATCGCCGGTGTGTTGTGCAGCGCCTCGGCCGCGGCTTCCGACATCTGCTTTACCGTCGGCCGACCGCCGCCGGTAATCGTCTCGCGTGCCGCCCCGAAGGCCGCCAGCGATCCGGCCCAGGTGCGGAAGGTTTTCGCCGAAATGGGAATGCCCGATATCTCGGCGAGATAGGCGTTCAACCGACCGGAATCGATTGGCTTCAGCGCCCCGCTTTCATCCTTCCAGACGAAGAGCTGGCGGCCGGGCAAGTCCGCTATCTCTTCCAGGATCTTTTGCAGCCGGGGATGCTTGAGGCTGCGCTGGACGCGCTTTCCGCCTTTGGCGCGGAATTTCAGCTCTATCTGCCCGTCGACAATCTTCAGATGCCGCTTCAGCAGCGTCGTTGCGCCATAGGTGCCGTTTTCCCTGACATAGGCCTGGTTGCCGACGCGTAAGTGCGCCTCGTCGAGCAGCGTCGTCAAAGCCGCAAGCACGCCGTTGACATCCTCCGCACCGGTGTCGAGGTGGCGCAGAACGGTGCGGCGTATCTTAGGTAATGCCCGGCCGAACTCGATCAGCTGATGGAATTTCCCCGCGCTTCGGAAGGATTGCCATTCCTTATGGTAGCGGTACTGCTTACGCCCGCGCGCGTCAAAGCCCGTCGCCTGCAGATGGCCGTTGTCGTAGAGGCAGATCCAGACATTCTCATAGGCCGGCGGCAGGCCGAGCGCGCCGATGCGCGCCCGCTGCAATTGGTCGGCAAGCGTTGTGCCGTCAGGCATGACATAGCTGAAACCCTTGCCCTTCCTTCGCCTGCGGATGCCTGGTTCGGTATCGCTGACATAGACAAGGCCAAGTTCGGTGATCGTTTCGGCATTCATGCTGTTGAGGACCTGCTACTTGCTGCGGCGGCCGAACTGGAACCACCGTCGGCGCTCGGCCTTGGTCGCGTCCTTCGGCGGCTCGGTCTGCCCCTTCGGTGCGAAGACCGCCGCGCTCTGGGCATAGACGATGACGGGGTTCTCCGGCTCGTGCACCTCGAAGGCACCCGTCTCCGTCCCCGTGTCGAGAATTCTCGACCACTGTTTCAGCCCATTCACGACAGGCAGGTGAAACTCGCAATCGCCGCCGGCATTGAAGATGAGGAAGAGGTCGTCCATCGTCTCGGTGTCTGGTGCATTCACACTCCTCGAGACATAGACCCCTAGCACCTGCAATCCGTCGTCGTTCCAGGCCCCATCGTCCATGAAATTGCCGTCCGGCTTGTACCAGGCGATCTCTATGCGGCCGTCCTCGGCGGTCTCGCCGGTCAGGAACCGCTCCTGCCGCAAGACGGGATGGGCCTTGCGGAAGGCGACGGCCTGCCGGCAGAAATCGAGGAAGGGATCGTCGAGCCCCGCCCAATCCGTCCAGCCGATCTCGTTGTCCTGGCAATAAGCGTTATTGTTGCCGCCCTGGCTGTTGCCCACCTCATCGCCGGCAAGGATCATCGGGACGCCCTGGGAAAGCATCAGCGTCGCCATCATGTTGCGGCGCCGCCGCGCCCGAAGCCTCTTGATGTCTTCGTTATCAGTCACTCCTTCGGCACCCATATTGTCCGAATGATTGTCCGAATGTCCGTCCCTGTTTTCCTCGCCGTTCGCGTCATTGTGCTTGTCGTTGAAGGAAACGGTGTCCATCAGCGTGAAGCCGTCATGGGCCGACAGCAGATTGATGGATGATGTCGCACCACGATCCGAGTGGTTGAACTGTATCGCCGAGCCGGTGATGCGCTGCGAAATCTCCGACACCATACCGCCGTCGCCCTTCCAAAAGCGGCGCACGTCGTCACGAAACTTGTCGTTCCACTCACGGAAAGGATGCGGAAAGCCGCCAACCTGATAGCCGCCATCGCCGACGTCCCAGGGCTCGGCGATCAGCTTGACACCGGCGAGGATCGGATCCTGGCGGATGGCGCCGAAGAAAAGCCCCTGCCGGTCGAATTCCATATCCTGGCGGCCGAGCGTGCTGGCAAGGTCGAAGCGGAAGCCGTCGATATGCATGACGCCGACCCAATAGCGCAGGCTGTCGAGGACCATACGCATCACCATAGGATTGGCGGCATTCAGGGTGTTACCGGTGCCTGTTGTATCGAAGGTGTGGCGAGGATCGTCGGGTGAGAGGGTATAATAGCTCGCATTGTCGAGCCCGCGGAAGGAGAGCGTCGGGCCTTTCTCGCTGCCTTCGGCGGTGTGATTGTAGACGACGTCCATGATGACTTCGATGCCGGCGGCATGGAACTTCTTCACCATGGTCTTGATCTCGGTGATCTTGTCGCCGGACATGTAGCGCGATTGCGGCGCAAAGAAGCCGAGCGTCTGGTAGCCCCAGTAATTGCTGAGGTTGTTTTCCAGGAGATAGCGATCGTCGAGGAAATACTGGATCGGCAAGAGCTCGATCGCCGAGATGCCGAGCTTGACGAGATGGTCGATGATCGGATCGCTGCACATGCCGAGAAAGGTGCCGCGCAGCCGGTCTGGCACATTCGGATGGGTCATCGTCAGGCCGCGCACATGCGCCTCGTAGATGATGGTGTCGGGCCAGGGACGGCGGATCGCCTCTTCACCCGCCCAGTCGAAGTCCGGATCCTGCACCACGCCCTTGACCATGAATGGCGCGCTGTCGCGTTCGTCGAAGGAAAGGTCGTCCTCGCCGATCTGATAACCGAACAGCGCGTCATCCCATTTCAATTCGCCCGTCACCTGTTTGGCATAGGGGTCGAGCAGAAGCTTGTTGGCGTTGAAGCGATGGCCGGCGTTAGGGTCGTAGGGCCCATGGGCGCGATAACCGTAGACGGTGCCCGGTCCGATGCCGGCGATATAACCCGACCAGATGTCGCCCTCGCGTTTCGGCAGCGGCAACCTGGCGATTTCATCTTTTCCGTCCGGTGAGAAGAGGCAGAGCTCTATCTGTTCCGCATGGGCCGAGAAGACAGCGAAATGCGTGCCGGAACCCGTATACTCCGCCCCCAGCTCCGGCTTGAGGAAGTCGAGTTCCGAAAATGAAAAGCTCATGGTGCCCCGCTTGCTGAAAAGACCAAGCGGGAAACGTCACGGCGGTTCGAAAGTTCCCTCGATTAAAAGGGAAAGCGAAGGATGTTGCTCGCCGACGGATGCTTTTACGGCATCAATTGGCCGCCATTGACCTCGATGATCTGGCCGGTGATGTAGCCCGAAAGCGTCGGCGAGGCGAGGAAAAGATAGGCCCCGACACAATCCTCGGAGGTGCCGACGAAACCCATGGGGATCGACTTGCGCTGCAGTTCCATCTGCTCGTCATTGGTATAACGCTCGTGGAAAGGCGTGGCGATGACACCTGGCGCCACCGCATTGACACGGATCCTGTCGGCGACGAATTCCTTGGCGTGGCCGCGGGTGATGGTCGAGACGAAGCCCTTGGACGCCGCATAGAGGATCGCACCATTGCCGCCGCCGTTGCGCGCGGCGATCGAGGTGGTGTTGATAATGAAGCCACCCTGCTTCTTCAGCCAGGGATGCGCCGCGCGCGTCGCCGCCAGCACCGAGCGGGCGTTGAGGTCCATGACCGCGGCATAATGCGCGTCGGTATATTCCGAGGTCGGCTTGCGCCCCAGCATGCCGCCGGCATTGTTGATCAGCCCGTCGAGATGGCCGAAGGTCTTCGCCGTCTCCTCGACGACACGCTCGGTCTCGCCTTCCCTCGAGACGTCGCCCTGGATCAGATGCACCGTGCCGCCGGCAGCCCGGAGCTCCTCGGCAAGCTTCTCCGCCGGTTCGCGGCTGGCATTGTAATGCACGCCGACCTTGGCGCCCTGGGCGGCAAAGGCGCGGGCGAGCGCCGCGCCGATCCCGGTCGAGGCGCCGGTGATCAGCACGGCCTTGCCGGACAGGTCCGGCAGCTTGATGGATGCGAGCGATTGCGCAAGTTCGACCATGGCGACGATTGCCTCCCGAAAAACCAAGGACATAGGTGATGAAACGAATAGGAGAAGTCTTATCAGGGTAAATCGACGAAGGGCAATGCACGAAAGCGGGAGATTTGCGTCGCTCATGCAAGCGGCCATCGTCACCGATGGCCGCCTGAGGTTGCCTGCAAGAACCGAAAAGGGTCTCGTTACGGAGCCACGCCAAAGGCCGGCTGCGGCTTTTGGCGGGCGAGAGGCGGAAATGCCAGCGCTATTGCCGCAGCTCCCAAACCGACCATCGCAGAGCCGATGAACAGCCAGGAATAATTGGCGAATGTGTCGAAGATCCAGCCGCCGACCAGAGGGCCGAAGGCCATGCCGAGGCTTGATAGCATCGTCGCTGCGCCCAAGACCGTACCGATGATGCGTTGACCGAAATATTCCCGCGCCAGCAGCGCATAAAGCGGCATCACGCCGCCATAGGCGCTGCCGAAGACGATGGCGAGCGCATAGAAATCGGTCAGCTCGCTGACGAGGAGATAGGTCGCGAGTGCGGCTGCCTGCACCAGCAGGCCGGCGACCAGCACCGGCTTTACGCCGATCCTGTCGGCGAGGCTGCCATAGAGTAGTCGGCCGCCGAGCCCCGCCAGACCCTCAACGCTGTAGATGCTCACCGCCGCCATCGGTGCGATGCCGCAGATCGTCGCATAGTTCACCATGTGGAAGATCGGGCCTGAATGGGCCGCACAGCAAGCAAAGAAGGTAAGGCCGAGCACGATGAATTGCGGCGACCGGAAGACTTTCGACAGCTGCGGCCTGGCGCCTTCCGCGGCAAATCCGGTGTCGGCATCTGCGGTCTCGGCAGGCGGACGCCTGACCAGCAGCGCAGCTGGCACCAGCAGCACCCAGGCAGCAATGCCGATGATCAACATGGCCGGCCGCCAGTCATAGGCGGAGATCAGCCAGCGCGCGAAGGGCGAGATCGTCATCGGCGCGACCCCCATGCCGGCGGAGACGAGCGACACGGCAAGGCCGCGGTGCTGGTCGAACCAGGCGGTCGTCGCCGCGATCATCGGCGCGAAGAAGGCGCTGGCGGCCAGTCCGACCAAGACACCGTACGTCAGTTGGAATTGCAGCAGGGTCTCGGCCCGGCTCGCCAGCACCAGCGCCAGGCCGAGCAGCACCGAGCCTATCAGCACGACCGCGCGCGGGCCGAAGCGGTCGCTTGCCGCCCCCCAGAAGAAGCCGCCGAAACCCATGACGATGAAGTTCAGCGTCATCGCGCTCGCTATGCCGACATGCGACCAGCCGGTCGCCGTTGCAATCGGCTCCTGAAAGATCGCCAGCGAGAACATCGCGCCGATTGCCACGCATGACATCAGAGCGCCGACGGCAACGATGACCCAACGATAGGAAACACCCATGGCTTCATAACCTCCATGCCGACAGAGTGATCGCGACGCATGCGGCAAGCATCCGCGCCCGCGATCTTAAGACGTTTGAACCGCCGCGAATTCGACAGCGCATTCACATCTTTTTTCGCCGCACGATGTGGTCGCTAAAGCGTGCGAAACATCACCAATGCGTCGACGTAACCCTGCGTCGGATGAAGGAAGACACCAGGAAGCCGGCCGACGATCTCGAAGCCGAGAGATTGCCACAGCAGAACCGCGCGTTCATTGCTGCTGACGACGAAATTGAACTGCATCGCCCGAAAGCCGCGCAAGCGGGCGTGCTCCAGGGAATGCTCATGCATCAGCCGCGCGACGCCGCGGCCGCTCGCTGCGGCGTCGGTCATGTAGCCGCAATTGCAGACATGCCGGCCACCGCCTGCCTGATTGGCCTTGATGTAATATGTGCCGAGGATCACGCCATCCTCTTCGGCGACGAAGGTCTCGCGGTCCGCTCCCATCCAGTAGGCAAGCGCATCGGTTTCCGAGAGATCGCGATCGAGCGCATAGGTCTCGCCGGCGCGGATCGTCGGGCCGATGATCCTCCAGATAGCGCCTTGATCGTCATATTCCGCGGGTCGGATCAGCATGCCGGGTTTTTATCGAAGCAGAGCGCAGCACGCAACGCTGCGCGCGCTCAAAGTCTTTCGAGCGCGGCTGATTATATCGTGCCGGTCACCGATGCACGCTGTCGACAGCGAAGACGCGCGGTCTCCACAAGCTCCAATGCCATTGTGCCGGCGATGCGGCCTGAGATGCAGAGCGAAGGGGCGAATAGGGCGCAAATGTCAGCAACCAGGATCAAGCACCCCCTCAGACCCTATGGCAGAAACAGGCGTACTGGCAGTTGACCCGCAGGAGGTTCTCATGAACGACACGATCCTTTCCGCCCTTTGCACAGACAATGACGGCGCTCAGCGTCGCAAGCATGAACATTATACAAGGCATTCTGCCTTTAGCGCGCCCGGCCGCCATTCCGCGCTCCTCGACATGCTGCCGTCCGATCCGGGCGGCGTTGCGCGCACGGCGCAGGCTTTGCTGATCTACGAGCACGCCGCAGAACCATTCTATGGTTACAGGGTTCCCGAGGCGCGGCGCGGCGAAAGCCATATCCGCCCGATGGAGAAGATGCTGGATGCGTTGCTGGCACTTGACGACCGTCCGCTCTCCCTCGTCCGGCCGCCCGAGAAGCGTCTGGTTGGCATCTGCCGCCATTACATGTTACTTTCCGTCGCAATCCTTCGCCAGCACGGAGTTCCCGCCCGAGGCCGCGGAGGCTTCGGCGCCTACTTCAATCCAGGCAAGTTCGAAGATCATTGGGTCTGTGAATACTGGAAAGCGGGTGATGGGCGCTGGGCCCTGCTGGACAGTCAGCTCGACGAGGTTTTCATCCGAAATCTCGAAATTGGTTTCGACATCCATGACGTCCCGCGCGCCCAATTCTTGACCGCGTCCGAGGCTTGGCGCAGATGCCGCAGCGGAGAACTCGATCCAAACCTGTTCGGCATCGAGTTTGAGCAGCTTCGTGGTCTGTGGTTCGTTGCCGGCAACCTGATCCGAGATCTCGCCACCATCAACGGTCGCGAAGTCCTGCCATGGGACGTTTGGGGAGCACAGCCCGCATCAAATGCAACGCTTTCGCATTCCGAACTGGATTTCTTTGACGAGTTAGCTCTGCTTACCGCCGATCCGGATGCAAATTTCGACGCGTTGAGCCGGCGTTTTTCCGAAGATACGAAACTGCGGCTCCCCCAAACCGTCTTCAACTCATTGCGGCGGCGTCAGGAAAGAGTGTTCGAGGGCTGAGGCGCTACACGGATTATCGGCCCTTGCAGACCCGGTCGGAAAGGCACCTGCTTTCCTACTGCCCATGGCGCATCGGCGCGCAACCGGCATCGATTTTCCGATGACGGGATTTTGCGTCTGATATGATGTGTGCGGCTCTGTAGCACCTTGATCTGGAGACCGGGCGCCTCTCAATATCTGGCGCCCAGTTTTGCGCTCAAACCCTCTCGAGCGCGATCGCAATCCCCTGCCCGACACCGATGCACATGGTCGACAGCGAATAACGTCCGCCGGTTTCGGCAAGCTCGAGTGCCGCCGTGCCGGTGATGCGGGCGCCCGACATGCCCAAGGGATGGCCGAGCGCGATCGCGCCGCCATTGCGGTTTACCCGTTGATCGTCATCGGCTATCCCGAGTTCCCGTAGCACCGCCAGCCCCTGGCTGGCAAAGGCCTCGTTGAGCTCGATGACGTCGAACTGGTCCTGTGTCATGCCGAGCCGCGCCATCAGCTTGCGCGAGGCCGGGATCGGTCCGATGCCCATCACCCTTGGCGGAACGGCGGCGGCAGCACCACCGAGAACGCGGGCGATCGGAGTCAGGCCGTATTTGCGCGCCGCCGCCTCGGAGGCGACGATCAGTGCCGCCGCGCCGTCATTGACGCCGGAGGCATTGCCCGCCGTCACCGTGCCGCCTTCCTTCTTGAAAGGTGTCGCGAGTTTCGCCAGCGTTTCGATCGTCGTTACGCGCGGATGCTCGTCCTTGTCGACGACAACAGGATCGCCCTTGCGCTGCGGGATCACCACCGGGGTGATCTCCTTCGCCAGCCGTCCGTTTGCCTGGGCTGCTGCCGCCTTCGCCTGGCTTCGCACCGCGAAGGCATCCTGGTCTTCGCGGCTGACATGATAGTCCTCCGCGACATTCTCGCCGGTCTCCGGCATGGAATCGACGCCGTACTGCTTCTTCATCAGCGGGTTGACGAAGCGCCAGCCGATCGTCGTGTCGTGAATTTCCGCTGCCCGTGAAAAGGCCGTCTCGGCCTTCGGCATGACGAATGGGGCGCGTGACATGCTCTCGACGCCGCCCGCGATCGTCAGCTCCGCCTCGCCGGAGCGAATGGCGCGCGCCGCCGTGATCACCGCATCCATGCCGGAACCGCAGAGCCGGTTGATCGTCGTGCCGGGTACCGCGATCGGCAGGCCGGCCAGCAGCGCCGACATGCGCGCGACGTTGCGATTGTCCTCGCCCGCCTGGTTGGCGCAGCCGAAGATCACGTCGTCGACCGCTTCCCAGTCGACGGCGCCGTTGCGCGTCATCAGCGCCTTCAAAGGGATAGCGCCGAGATCGTCGGCGCGCACTTGGGAAAGCGCGCCGGCGAAACGGCCGATCGGCGTCCTGATATAGTCGCAGATAAAGGCTTCGGTCATGGCTTTTCCTCAGAGTTGCGGGACGACGAGGTCGGCAACCGGCCCCTCGACATGCAGCGGCGCGCCGGTCATCGCCTGCAATTCTTCTTGCGACATCGCGGCCAGCTTCTCGCGCAGGACGAAGCGTCCCTTGACGATGTCGATGACGGCATGGCTGGTATAGACGCGGGTGATGCAGGCGACGCCGGTCAGCGGGAAGGTGCATTTCGCGACCAGCTTCGGCTCGCCTGTTTTGGTGACGTGCTCGGTAATGACGCAGACCTGCTTGGCACCGTGCACCAGGTCCATGGCGCCGCCGACGGCCGGCACGCCCTTGCTGCCCACCCGCCAGTTGGCAAGGTCGCCGCTCTGCGCCACCTGATAGGCGCCGAGGATCGCGACGTCGAGATGGCCGCCGCGCACCATGGCGAAGCTGTCGGCATGATGGAAGAAGGCAGCACCCGGCTTCAGCGTCACCGCTTTCTTGCCGGCATTGATCAGGTCCCAGTCCTCCTCGCCGGCGGCCGGCGGTTCGCCGAAATTCAAAATGCCGTTTTCCGTGTGGAAGATCGCCTGACGGCCGGGCGGCTGATAACGGGCGACCATTTCGGGAAAGCCGATGCCGAGGTTCACATAGGCGCCGTCGGCGATGTCCTGCGCGGCACGCCAGGCGATCTGCGCATTGGAAAGCTTGATGTCTTCCCGGGTGTTTATGGGGCTGATATCGATGGTCATACGTAGGCCACTCCGGCTCGAATGAGCTCTTCTTCCTGTTGAGGATTGGAAACGGCGACGACGCGGTCGACGAAAATACCAGGCGTCACCACATGCTCCGGATCGATGCCGCCGGCCGGCACGATCGATGAGACCTGGACGATGGTCTTCGCCGCCGCCATGCACATCAGCGGATTGAAGTTGCGGCCGGCCTTGTTGTAGGTGAGATTGCCCTGGATATCGCCGATTTCGGCCTTCACGATCGCGAAGTCGGCCTTCAGCCAGCGCTCCTGCACGTAATGACGGCCGTCGAATTCGGCGATGACTTTGCCGTTGGCCAGTTCGGTGCCGTAGGCGGTCGGCGTATAGAAAGCCGGGATGCCGGCCCCGCCGGCGCGGATGCGCTCGGCAAGCGTTCCCTGCGGCACCAGTTCGAGTTCGATTTCGCCGGCCAGATATTTATCTGTGAAGGCGCGCGGATCCGATGACCGCGGGAAAGAGCAGATCATCTTCCGCACCATGCCGGCATCGATCATCGCGGCGATACCGATACGCCCGTTGCCGGCATTGTTATTGATCACGGTGAGGTTCTTGGAGCCCTTGTCGATCAAGGCATGAATGAGCTCGATCGGCGCGCCCGAGCCACCAAAACCACCGATCATGACGGTCGCGCCATCACCGATCTCAGAGACGGCTTCCGCCGTGCTCCCGACTGTCTTGTCCATGCGGGATCTCTCCTTGGCTGTGCGGTCGGGAATTGGACCTCCCGTCCTCCAGCGTCAGGCATAAGGTGCAGCGGGTCGGACCACAAGCTATTTTGTGCGATATTTGACATTTGTTCATATATCGCACAAAATAACCAAATTCATTGGAGACTCGACCCATGCGCGAAACGGATTTCGTCAGCGGCTTTGCCCGCGGCCTGAAGGTCATCGAAGCTTTCGGCGAAACGCGGCGGCGGCTTTCGATCGCCGAGGCCTCGAAGCTGACCGAGCTCGACCGCGCCACCGTGCGGCGCTCGCTGCTGACGCTCGCCGAACTCGGTTATGCCGATTATGACGGCAAGTTCTTCACGCTGACGCCGAAGATCCTGCGGCTTGGCCATGCCTATCTCTCGGCGACGCCGCTGCCGGCGCTGCTGCAGCCTCATCTCGATCATCTCTCGGAAAAGGCCAGCCAGAGCGCCTCGGCCTCGGTGCTCGACGGCACAGACATCGTCTATATCGCCCGCGCCTCGCAGCGACGCGTCATGTCGATCAACCTCACCCCCGGCAGCCGCCTGCCCGCCTACTGCGCGTCGATGGGGCGCGTGCTGCTCGCAGCCCTTGGCGAGCGCGAGGCACGCGAGATCCTGACCCGCAGCGAACTGAAGCAAAACACGCCGAATACGAAGACGGATCCGGACGAACTGATCGCCGAACTCCGCCGCGTCCGCGCCGAGGGTTACGCCATCATCGATCAGGAGCTGGAGATCGGCCTCTGCTCCATTGCCGTACCCATCGACAACGACCGCGGCGAAACGGTTGCGGCGATCAACATCGGCGCGCCGGCCGCCCTCGTCCCGGCCGCGGAGATGAAGGAACGCTATCTGCCGCTGCTGAAGGAAATGCAGGCCGCATTGCGGCCGCTGCTGCGGCGGTGACGGGGTAAGCAGTTCCAGCAAAACTGCGCAGCGCTTTTGCGTCCGGAATGCGTAAAGGAAAGAGACAGAGCGGCCCCGGTCAGCGCCGGGGCCGCTCATCATCGGTCAATGCGTCAGGTCGAGCGCGGCCGTCAGGTCACCCATCGGCGGCCGGTCGTTATTGCGCAGCGCCTTGTCGCGGGCGATGACGCCGGGCAGCACCGGCAGATCGTAGCGCGCGGTGATGAAGCGGATGATCGACGTCGTGTCGTACTGGGTATGATCGACCATGCCGCCCTTGGCGAAGGGCGAGATGATGAAAGCCGGAATGCGGTTGCCCGGGCCCCAGCGATCGGCCTTCGGCGGCGCGACGTGATCCCAGAAACCGCCATTCTCGTCATAGGTGACGATGACGAGCATATGGCCCCATTGCGGGCTCTTTTCGAGATGGGAGACGATATCGGCAAGATGCTGGTCGCCGCTCGAGACATCGGCATAACCGCCATGTTCGTTGAGGTTGCCCTGCGGCTTGTAGAAGGAAACCGCCGGCAGCTTGCCATCGTCGATATCCTTGAGGAAGGCTTCGCCGCCAAGGCCGCCGTCTTTCAGATGCTCGGCGCGCGCCGGCGTGCCGGGCGCAAAATTGGCGAAATAGTTGAAAGGCTGGTGATGGAACTGGAAGTTCGGCACGGGGGTGGCATTCTTGCCGTCCAGGACTGCCTGCCAGGCGCCGCTATACCAGGCCCAGCTGACACCCTTCAGCGACAGGAGGTCGCCGATGGTGATTTCGTGCTGCGGCGGCAGCGTCGTTGCCGCCGCCGGATCGGCATAGGCCGGGTCGCCGTCCTTGGCCGGCGGATTGGCGCTTGGCTGATAGGGCGGCTGCATGGTGTTGACGGCGTAGAAATCAGGGGTCAGGTTGCCGTCGGAGACGAATTTCGGTGCGCCGTCCAGCGCCAACTTCGGGGCATTCTCCGCTACGGTCAGCGAAGTACCGTCCGCATCGACCTTGGCGATGGTGGGCTTGGCCGGGCTCTTGTCGGCGTCGGGATAATAGGGCGTGCAGGCGCAGATCAGCGCGAAGTGGTTGAGGAACGAACCGCCGAAGGCGCCCTGAAAGAAGTTGTCGGCAATCACGTATTTCTTGGCGACCTGCCACATCGGCAGGATGGAGCCGTCGTAATGGCCCATGACCAGGCTGCCGGAATCGGCCCAGGCGACGAACTTGTCATTCTTGCCGCCGTCGATCTGCATCTGCTCCTGGTAGAAGCGATGCCAGAGATCGCGGGTGATGACAGAAGGCGCCTGGGCGAAGCCGTTGGGATCGTCGATCGCGAAGGAGGCGTTGGCGAGATGGGCCGACTGTGCCTCGGTGACGGCAGGCGAGACACCCTTGGCGGTAAGCCCGCCCCAGGCCGGCGGCAATTCTGACAGCGGCTGGCCGTCGCGATCGAGCTGACGTGCGCGATCGGCAGTGACGTTCGAGAGCCCATCGGCGCCGGGAAAGCCACCGTAAAGATTATCGAAGCTGCGGTTTTCGGCATAGATGACGACGACATTGTCGATCTTGTCGTAACCGGCGGGCGCCGCATGGGCTGCCGTCGACACCGCAACCGGCACGATGGCCGATCCGGCGAGACAGATCGAATGGAGGAGTTTCAGTCTTTTCACGTGGGTACCTCATGGCTAGGGGGCGTTGGCTAGAGGGAGCGGAGAACGCTCGGGGGCACATCGACGCTATTGCGGCCTTCTATCAACTTTGTGACATCAGGGGTTGCCGTGATGCCGCAGGAGGATCGCCGTCATCAATTTGTTGCAAGCAGGTTCGATTATCACGGAAACCAGCGCCAACTTATTGGAATCCTTATCATGACGACGAAGATCATCTGGCTTGTGCGCTCCGGCCTGGCCGTCGGCATGGGTGCCATGGCGCTTGCTCTTGCCATTTTTCCCCTGCGGCAAAGCAGCGCGGCGACCGCCGCCGGCCTGCATCCTGGACCGATGTCGCGCACTCAGGCCTTCGCCCGGGCCGAAACGCTCGGCGCGCTCGGCCGCAAGATATTCTTCGATACCTCGCTGTCGGCCTCGGGGCTCCAGGCCTGCGCGTCCTGCCACGATCCCAGTCACGCCTTCGGCCCGGCATCGGCCATGCCGGTGGAAATGGGCGGCGAACATGGGGACCAGCCGGGGTTGCGCGCCGTTCCAACGCTACGCTATTTGCAATCGGTGCCTGCTTTCACCGAGCATTATTACGATTCCGAAGACGAGGGCGACGAAAGTGTCGACAATGGCCCGACGGGCGGCCTGACCTGGGACGGCCGGGTCGATCACGGCGCCGATCAGGCAAAAATCCCGCTGCTCTCGCCCTTCGAGATGGGCAACAAGGATGCGGCCGAGGTGGTGGCGAAGCTGCGCAAGGCCGCCTATGCCGGCGACATCAAGGCGGCCTTCGGCGAAACGGTGTTCGACAATCCTAAGGATGCCTTTGATGCCGCCGCTGAGGCGCTCGCCACCTTCGAACAGAGCGGCCCGGATTTCTATCCCTATTCCAGCCGCTACGATGCCTTTCTCGCCGGCAAGGCGACACTGACGGCACAGGAGCTGCACGGACGACAGCTGTTCGAGGATCCGGCCAAGGGCAACTGTTCGAGCTGTCATCTGAGCGAGCCCGCCAATGACGGCGAGCCGCCGCAATTTTCCGATTTCGGCTTCCTCGGGCTTGCCGCACCGCGCAACATGGCGATCCCAGCCAACAGCGATCCCAACTATCATGATCTCGGTCTTTGCGGCCCGCAGCGCACCGACTTTGCCGGACGCAGCGACTATTGCGGCCTGTTCCGCACCCCGACGCTGCGCAATGTCGCGCTGAAGCAGAGCTTCTTCCACAACGGCTATTTCCACTCGCTGCGCGACGTCGTCTCCTTCTATGCGACGCGCGACAGCGATCCCGGCCGTTGGTATCCAAAGAATCCAGACGGCACGGTCCGGAAATATGACGACCTGCCGCAGGTCTATTGGGACAATCTCAACCAGGATCCGCCTTTCGGCAGGAAGCCGGGCGACGCGCCTGCCCTCAACGACCCCGAGATCGACGACATCGTCGCCTTTCTCGGAACGCTGACGGATGCCGATTTGCAGCCGGAGGCGAGCGGGCATTGACCCGGGCCGGCGGACCACTCTTGTTGTGGACCTGCCAGGCTGAGGACGGAAACGCATCTCGGTCATCGCTGGAGAATATGCAATCGGTGATTTATATGCGTCATCGATGAATGGAGGTAGCGATGGCCAGCATAACGATCACGAATCTCGCCGATGCCATTCGCGCCCGCTTGCGATCGGTCGGGGGAATTGAGCTCGAAATTCCGCCCCGCCAGCCGATCCGAGACGCGCCGAACTTTGACGCGTAACGTTCCCGATACCAACGTCATATCGGAAGTCGGAAGGGCTTCACGTTCATTCATGGCGGCTTGAAACCAAGCCGCTATCTTACAAACAGTCGAAGCATTCCCACTTGATGTATCATAATTTCCGATATACATCATTCCATCGGAAATACTGGGGGAATGATGGAACGTTCGTTTTTGACGATTGCCGCCGGCGAGAATAATGATGCGATACGCGCGCTTTCGGCGCCGGCGCGGCTGGAGATGCTCAAGCTGCTTTGCGCCAAAGGGCCGATGAATATCAACGACATCGCGCGTGCTCTTTCGCTGCCTCAATCGACCGTCGCCACCGGGATCCAGATTTTGGAAGACGCCCGGCTTGTCGATTCCCAGCTGACGAAGGCGCGCAAGGGAAACCAGAAGATCTGCTCGGCGATCTACAGCGAAATTCTGATCAGCTTTGAGGAAAGTGCGGCCCAAAGGGCCAACAATATCATCGAAGTCGAAATGCCGGTCGGGCTCTACACCAGCTGTGACGTCCATGCGCCATGTGGTCTTTGCTCCACCGAGAGCGTCATCGGTCCCCTCGATGTCCCCGACTACTTTCTCGATCCGCAGCGCATGCAGGCCGGGCTCGTCTGGTTCGGCAGGGGCTATGTGGAATATAAATTCCCCAACAATGCCAAGGTGTTGAACAAGGATATCCGCGCCATCGAATTTTCGCTGGAGCTGTCGTCGGAAGTGCCGGGCACCAATCCGGACTGGCCGTCCGACATAACCCTCTGGGTCAATGGAATGGCGATCGGAACCTGGACGTCGCCCGGCGACTACGGCGACAAGCGCGGCGCCTTCACGCCGGCATGGTGGAAGCTCGAGGGCTCGCAATATGGGATGATGAAGACCTGGCGGATCTCCACGCGCGGAACCTTCATCGACGGTATAGCCGCCTCGAATGTCACGCTCAGCGATCTCGCCCTTGCCCAGCATTCCTCGATCCGGCTCCGGGTCGGCATCGCCGAGAATGCCGGCCATACCGGTGGCGTCAATATTTTCGGCCGCGGCTTCGGAAATCACGGACGCGATATCATCATGCGGCTGCATGTCTGAAAAATCAAAATCGGAAATCTTGATTTAAATATCGCGCTTCCTTCCAGTTTCGGCGGCCGATAAAATCATCCAAGTAACTGGAAATAGACAATTTTTCATGAAATCCATATTAGTATGATTAAAGTCGCAACTTGGTTGACAGAACAACATTCCTGATATCAAGTTAGAGGCAAGAAAACAAAATATTTGATATATAAACGGGAGGATCCGTTGAAGACGAACGTTGTGGTTCACCGCGATTTCCGCATCGCAACCATCGATTCCAGGCTTTACAGTTCATTTCTCGAGCATCTCGGCAGGGCGATCTACGGGGGCATTTATGAGCCCGGACACCCGACGGCCGATGAGGACGGATTCCGGCAGGATGTCCTCGATCTCGTCCGTGATCTCGACACGCCATACTGCCGCTATCCCGGCGGCAACTTCGTTTCGGCCTATAATTGGGAAGACGGCGTTGGCCCCCGTGAGGAACGACCGGTACGCCTCGACCTTGCCTGGCGCACCCGCGAAGCCAACCAGATCGGCGTCAATGAATTCGTCGACTGGTGCAAGAAGGCGAATACCAAGCCGATGCTTGCCGTCAATCTCGGATCACGCGGCCTGGATGCGGCCCGCAATTTCCTCGAATATTGCAATCATCCTGGCGGCACCTACTGGTCGGACCTGCGCCGCAAGCACGGATGGTCCAATCCGCACGATGTCAAATTGTGGTGCCTCGGCAACGAGATGGATGGTCCCTGGCAGGTCGGCCACAAGTCGGCCTATGAATATGGCCGGCTGGCGGATGAGACGGCGAAGGCCATGCGCGGCTTCGACAAGTCGCTCGAGCTCGTGGTCTGCGGCTCGTCCAATTCCGACATGAAGACCTATCCCGAGTGGGAAGCGCAAGTCCTTGAGCAGTGCTATGACAGCGCCGACCACATCTCGTTGCATATGTATTTTGCCAACCGCGAGAAAAATACGCTCAACTATCTCGCCCGCGCGACGAAGCTCGACCGCTATATCACCACGATCGGCGGCGTGATCGACTACATCAGGGCGAAAAAGCGCTCGAAGAAGACGATCGGCATTTCCTTCGACGAATGGAATGTCTGGTATCATTCCAACCAGCAGGACAAGGAGATCCTGGCGCGCGACGAATGGCCGGATGCGCCGCATCTCTTGGAAGATATCTACAATTTCGAGGACGTGCTGCAGGTCGGCGGCATCCTGAACACCTTCATCCGCCGCTCCGACCGCGTGCGCATCGCCTGCATCGCGCAGCTCGTCAACGTCATCGCCCCGATCATGACCGAGGACGGGGGTGCCGCCTGGCGCCAGACCATTTATTATCCGTTCTATTACGCCTCCAGATATGGCCGTGGAACGGCGCTGCAGCTGGTCGTCGATGGCCCGACCTATGACAGCGACGAGGAGAACGACGTCCCCTATCTCGACGTATCGGCCGTCCATTCCGAGGATGGCAGGACCCTGACCTTCTTTGCCGTCAACCGCCATCCGAGCACGGCGCTCGATCTCGATGTGCGGCTGGAAGGCTTCGGAAACGCCCGGGTGGTCGAGCAGGTGGAGATGACCCACGGCGATCTGGAAGCCGTCAATACGGCAGCGCGGCCGCAGACGGTCGCCCCCGTTAATGTCGAGAGTGGAAAGATCGAGGATGGGCGGTTGCGGGCGGCGCTGAAACCGTTCTCCTACAACGTCATCCGGCTGTCGGTGTGACAGCCACCGCCGGGTAGCCCATTCGGGCGCCCCCGGCTAGAACAGGATGATTTTAGGCCGAGGCGGCCTAAAATCTGAATCCTGTTCTAAATTAAAGAGTTAGAGCATGATGTCGTCCGAAAACCGCTGACACTTTTCGGCATCATGCTCTGGGATATTCGGCTCGCTGCGAGGAGGCAGGGAGCCGGAGGGATGGTTCACCGAGGTCCTGGACCTGACTGTTCAAGTCCTGAGGCTTCTGCGAACCGACAACCGCGACGTGCCCATGCGTGCCTTTGCGGCCGTGGCATGATCGCTTCAAGGGAGGAGTTCATGCAAAAGTGGAAGAGGTTTGCATTCGGCTTCGTGCTGGCCACGTTCGGCCTGACCGCAGTGGCCGGTGCCCAAGAATACACCTCCTTGCCGCGCAAGGAGACGCTCATCGTCGAAAATCCGGAAGGGACGATCAAAAATCCTGGCTGGTTCAACATCTGGGTCAATGGCGGCGGCGGCGTTTCGACCGGCCTGCAGCAGCTGACCATGGATACGCTCTGGTATATCGACCCCGAACAAGGGCTTGGCGGCGCGAGCTGGGACAATTCGCTCGCCGCCGACAAGCCGCAATATAATGCCGACTTCACCGAGATGACCGTGAAACTGCGCAAGGGGCTCTTCTGGAGCGACGGCGTCGAGTTCACGGCAGACGACGTGGTCTATACCGTGAAGACGCAGATGGATCACCCCGGCATGATCTGGAGTGCTGCCTTCTCGGTGCAGGTGGCAAGCGTCGAGGCGACCGACCCCTCGACGGTCGTGTTCAAGCTGAAGAAGCCCAATTCGCGCTTCCACGCTATCTTCACCGTTCGCTGGAACGGCGCCTGGATCATGCCCAAGCATGTCTTCGAGAAAGTCGAAGATCCGCTTCGTTATGATTTCGCCAATCCCGTTTCGCTCGGCGCCTACAAGCTCAAGTCCTACGACCCCCAGGGCAAGTGGTATACCTGGGAGAAGCGCGACGACTGGCAGCGCACCTCGCTTGCCCGCTTCGGCGAGCCGGCCCCGAAATACGTGACCTATACCGATCCCGGTCCGCCGGATAAACGCACCATCGCTCAGCTCGAGCACAATCTCGATATCATTCACGACAACACGCCGGAGGGCATGTTCACGCTGAAGGAAAAATCCAAGACGATCGAGACCTGGTTCCCGGGCTTCCCCTTCGCCCATCCGGACCCGACGCTTCCGGCGGTGATCTTCAATACCCAGAATCCGCCCTTCGACAATGCCGATGTGCGCTGGGCGCTGGCCCTGCTGATCGACATCAAGGCCGTGGATATGGCGAGCTATCGCGGGGCGGCGACGCTTTCGGCGCTCGGCGTGCCGCCGACGGCGGCCACGATGAAAGATTATCAGGCGCCGATGCAGGATTGGCTGAAGAATTTCGAGATCGATACCGGCAAGAGCAAGATCAAGCCTTATGACCCGACGGTCGGGCAACAGATCGCCGATATCCTGCGCAAGCAGCCGAAGTTCAAGGACCAGATCCCGACCGACCCGCAGGCAATCAGCGGTGCCTTCGGCTATGGCTGGTGGAAACCGGATCCGAAAGCTGCCGGCGAACTGCTGGAGAAGGCAGGCTTCAAGAAATCCGGCGGCAAATGGCTGACCCCTGATGGACAGCCCTTCAAGATCCGGATGACGGTGGAAGGCGACACGCGCTCGGTCTTCACCCGCGCCGGAACGCTGATCGCGCAGCAATGGGCGGCCTTCGGCATCGACGCCAAAGCCGTGCCGGCCGCGAAACTGTGGCAGACGGCGCTACAGCCCGGCGATTTCCAGGTGGCTATCGCCTGGAGCGTCGAAACCTGGGGCGGCGATCCCGACCTGTCGTTCTTCCTCGATAGCTGGCATTCGCAGTTCGTGGCCAAGAAGGGTGACAACCAGCCGCCGCGCAACTGGCAGCGCTGGAGCAATCCGGAGCTCGACAAGATCATCGAGAGCATCCGCGGCATCAGCGCCGACGATCCGAAGGGCATGGGGCTCGGCAAGGATTATCTGAAGCTGGTCGCCCGCGAAATGCCGACGATCCCGCTGATGTCGTATAACGTCTTCACCTCGATGGATACGACCTATTGGACCGGCTATCCGACGATATCAGATCCCTATACCGATCCGGTGCCGAATTGGGCGAACTCCAGGCTGATGATGGTCAAGCTGAAGCCGGCACAACCGAAATAATCCTCCCAACGCCGGCGCGAGTGTTGCGCGCCGGCCCCCTAATCGACGGGCATGTGGCATGTCCGTCGATCCTTTCCACTTGATGAAGGGAACCAGAGAGGAACCACCGCCCTATGACGTCCTATCTGATCTTTGTGCTGAAGCGGTTCGGTCAGTTTCTGCTTGTCGTATTTCTTGGCGTGACCATCACATTCTTCGTCACCCACCTGACCCCGATCGATCCGGTCGAAGAAAGCATAGGCGCCATCACCCAGATGGGGCAGTCCGATCCGAATGCGATCGAGCTGATGCGCCAGTCGCTTCGCGAGCTTTACGGCATGGAGGGCTCGATCTGGCAGCAATATCTGAATTTCTGGCTGCGGCTTGCGACCGGTGATCTCGGCCCCTCGCTCTCGGCTTTTCCCACGCCCGTTTCCACCATCATCCTGCGGTCCCTGCCCTGGACCATCGGGCTGATGACGGTGTCGACGCTGATTACCTTCGTGCTCGGCAATGCGATCGGCGCGCTCGCCGGCTATTACCGCAAGGACATGGTGCTGAAAGCCGTCAGCCTCGTCTTCATCGCCCTGCTTCCCATTCCCTATTACATTCTGGCATTCGTGCTGCTGATTGTGTTCGGCTATCTCTGGCCGGTGCTGCCGATCAATGGCGGCTACGAGATGAACGCCAATCTGGACCTCTCCTTTGCCCTCGTCTTCGATATCCTGAAACACTCGATCCTGCCGGCCTTGTCGCTGATCCTGGTCGGCGCCGGCAGCTGGCTGATCGGCATGCGTGCGCTCGTTTCCAACATCATCACCGAGGATTACGTCGTCTTCGCCGAGCTCGGCGGCGTTCCGAAGCGAAAGATCCTGCGTTCCTATATCGCGCGTAACGCCATGGTGCCGCAGTTCACCGGGCTTGCCATGTCGCTCGGCGCGATCTTCAACGGCACGGTCATTACCGAAATCGTCTTCGGCTATCCGGGCATCGGCAACCTGCTGATCGAAGCGGTGCATGCCGGTGATTACAGCCTGGTGCTCGGCCTCAGCGCATTGTCGATCGTCGGCGTCGCCGCCGCGGTGTTCATCATCGACATTCTGAGCCCGCTGATCGATCCCCGCATCAAGGTGGAATAGCGCATGTTTACGATCGTCCGCGACCTCGCGCGCCAGAATATGGAATTCCTCAGCGGCCTGCTGCTCTTTGCCGTCATCGTCGGATTGATAGTGGTGTCCTATTTCTCGCCTTACAGCGCGACCGACATCTATCTTCTGCCGCCCGATATGCCGCCGGACGGCGAGTATTGGCTCGGCACGACGTCGCGCGGCCAGGACGTTTTCTGGCAGCTGACGACCGCTCTGAGGAACACCCTGTTTTTCGGCATCGGCGTCGCCGTCATTTCACGCATCATCTCGTTGGTCGTCGGCCTTGTCGCCGGTTATGCCGGCGGCGCGGTCGACCGGGTGCTGATGGCCATCAACGACAGCGTCATGGTCATCCCGCAATTTCCGCTGCTGATCCTGTTCTATTTCGTGCTGAAGGACAGCATGACCTGGACGGCGCTGATCCTCATCATGGCCTCGCTCGGCTGGTCCTACGACGCACGCCTCATACGTTCGGTGGCGATCAGCCTGAAGACGAGATCCTTCACCACCCAGAGCGTCTATTCCGGCATGAGCATGCGCAAGATCCTCGTCGAGGAGCACCTGCCCTATGTTCTGCCGATCGTCTTCGCCACCACGATGAACAACATGATCTGGTCGATCGGCATGGAGATCACCCTGTCGGTGCTCGGCTTCACCGATATCGAGACGCCGACCATGGGCATGATGATCTATTGGGCCAATGCGCATTCGGCGCTGATATCAGGCATATGGTGGTGGGTGGCCGCCCCCGTCGCCGTCATCGTCGTCCTCTTCCTGGCGCTCTTCCTGCTGTCCATGTCGATGAACGAATACAATGATCCGCGCAGCCGGCTGAACCGGATGGGAAGTTAGTATGGATCCTTTGGTCGAAATTGAGAATCTGAAAGCCTATTACCGTGCCTTCCTCTATGGCGTCGATCGCGAGGTGCGCGCCGTCGACGATATCAGCCTGACGATCGCCCGCGGTGAGGTCTATGGCGTTGCCGGTGAATCGAGCAGCGGCAAGACGACCTTGATCAAGACCATCGCCGGCGCGATCCGGCCGCCGCTGAGGGTCGTGTCGGGGAAAGTGACATTCCATTTCGACGGCGGCACCCAGGATATCTACGCGATGAAGCCGGAAGACCGCCTGGCGCTGCGCTGGCGGCATCTGTCCTATATCATGCAGGGCTCGATGAATGTGCTCAATCCGGTGCGCCGGATCCGTCATTCCTTCACCGATTTCGCCTTTCGCCACATGAAGGTCGGCAAGAATGAGTTTTTCGAAAGGGTCGCCACCCATCTGCAGCGGCTGAAGCTCGATCCGCATCTGCTCGACGCCTATCCCCACGAACTGTCAGGCGGCATGCGCCAGCGCATGACCATTGCGCTGGCGACGATCCTGACGCCGGAATTCATCATCGCCGATGAACCGACGACCGCGCTCGACGTCATCGTTCAGCGCGACGTGCTGTCGATGATCCGCGAGATCCAGCGCGAGATGGGCTCGTCCTTCCTCTTCGTCACCCATGATATGGGAGTTCACGCGACGGTCTCCGACCGCATCGGCATTGTCTATGCCGGGCGTCTTGTCGAAGAAGCGCCGACCGCCAAACTCTTCAACAAACCGCTCCACCCCTATACGCAGCACCTCGTCGGCAGCCTGCCGCGCATCGGCGATGCGACGGCCCGCCCTTCGCTGGAGGGGCGCCCGCCGAACCTCGCCATGCCGCCGGAAGGCTGCCGGTTTCACCCGCGCTGTCCGAAGCGCATGGAGATCTGCTCGCAGAAGGTTCCGCCGCTCGTCACCGTCGAGCCGCAGCGACGGGTGGCGTGTTTTGCCGTTACGGGAGATCAGGTTTGAGCGCTCTTCTTAGCCTCTCGCATGTCACGAAAGTCTACCGGCAGGGCGGCATGCTCGGCCGGCGCCTGATCACGGCGGTCAAGGACGTCAGCTTCGAACTCGGAGCGGAGCCGGAGATCCTCTCGATCGTCGGCGAATCCGGCTCGGGCAAATCGACGATCGCGGCGATGATCCTCGGCCAGACCGAACCGACGGAAGGCGAGCTTCAATTCAGCGGCAGGACCGTCGCCATCCATAGCCGATCCGAACGCAAGGCTTTCATGAAGGAGGTCCAACCGGTTCTGCAGAACCCTTTCGAAGCCTTCAATCCGCTGAAACGTGTCGATCGTTATCTCTTCGAGACCGCCCGCAATTTTTCATTCTCGGGAAACCGGCCGGACCGAGAGCAGGCGGAGAAGATGGCGGACGCCGCCCTCGTCCATGTCGGCCTGACCCTTGAAGAAGTGAAAGGCCGGTTCCCCCACGAATTATCCGGCGGCCAGCTCCAGCGCGTCGCCATCGCCCGCGCGCTGATCCCGCAACCCCGCCTGCTGGTGGCCGATGAACCGGTCTCCATGGTCGACGCATCACTGCGCATGGCCATCGTCAATCTCTTTGGCCGCTTGAAAAACGAGCTCGGTCTTTCCATCGTCTACATCACCCACGACCTCGCCACCGCCTATTATATCAGCGATAACATCATCATCATGCGCAAGGGTGAAATCGTCGAGCGGGGACAGGCGCGAGCGGTGTTGGATGATCCGCAGCATGAGTATTCGCGGGCGCTGAAGGACGCGGTCCTGGCGGCGGATTTTAGCGCGGTGGTGTGAGTGCTGCGGGGGAGATGCAGCAGATGCCTGTGGTGGACGACGGCGGCGATCTCCTCGAGGTGGCGCCAACCGGATATGACTGTTTTCCGTCCTTGTTTCCCGTTTGATTTGTGGCCGCCTCTAGCACGCCTGCAAATCCGCCTCCAATTCTCTATGCCGAGCGTTGATTGCGATCTATGTGAGGCAATCATGTTTTTTGGCACCAGGTGGCAAACGGCATGGTCTGCAAATTCGCGGAAAAGTATCCGGCACGATCGCCGAACTGGTCCGGACCTTTGATCGGAAAGGCTCACGGAAAGACCTAGCCCTCTTCAGATCAGGAAGCGTCGGCATAGATCGTCTCTAAGCTGTCCGTATCGCCTGCGAGATCGACGATTTCGGCTGCATTGACCCAACCTCGATCGAAGGTGAACATGCGGGCCGCGCCGAAAGGATCACAAATCTTGAGAAGGCGCGCCCTTTGATCGTCGGCGGCATATTCGACAATATAGAGCCAATAGCGGCTTCCGAACCGCCGCGCATACTCTATCTGCGCCTTGGAAAGCGCCACCGGCCGATCCGACAATGCCGCCGACATCGCCTTGACCTCAATCCAGCGTTCGACTTTGCCGTCTTTACCGTCCTCAAAGAGATCGAAGCCCTCATTCCCGGCTTGCGTTCGGCGAAGCTGCGGCTCCTGCACCAGGATTCTCTCAATGCCTTTTTCTTCAAGAGCCATACGCTCTTCCATCGTCGTCCCGTCCGCATCCGACAAGCTGTTATTTGCCTGAAGCGCGACATATGAAATAAACTCACGGCGCCCTCCCTGCTGGGAATCCGGAGCGCCCGGTCCGGCAGTCCGTTCGGCGCCGTCCGATCGTCTGGTGCCGCTCGCCTCACCGCCCGTGCCCCCTTGATGAGCCCCGCCTGCACCAGACGAGCGCCCACCAGTATCATGTCCGGTGCCGGTGGAATTTCGAGCTTCGTCGCTGCGACCAGTGTCGCCACTCGGCGTGCGTCGCGCTTCCTCGCCTTCCGGCGCTTTCTCGACAGGCTGATCGATCTTCAAATGCATTCTAAGTTGCTCCAGATCCGTGACGCCAAGGCGCTTCAGCTCATCGAGCACATCAGGATCAATCCCTACTTCACGAGCAAGGGCTGCGATCGCCGGCGGCTTGAACGCCAGTCTGCTCTCAAGAACGGGGCTCCTCGGCCAATCGAGATCGTCGAACAGGATCTCGCAGGGTTGGCGCAATACCCCCTGCCGATCGCAAATCCAAGCAATCCGGTTCAACTTGCGAACGAAAGCGGCATCAAGCGTCGTTGACCGTAGATAGTGATAGTTCCACGTGTATGTGACACCAAGCACCGATTGCCCGCGTCGTTCAACTAACTCCATCAACGCCTCCCACAGCTGACGGGCGCGATCGCGGCGTTCGTCCTCCGGCAAGGAGGGGATCAGACTAAGAAGCCCATCCAAACCGGCAATATCGACGTCCTGAATCGGGTTCTCGCTCGAAAACCCTTCCCATCCGGCCGCGCGCCGCAAGGCGTGCCGATCGTCTGGCGAGAGGTTGCACTCGCATCGCACCGTGCGCAAATACCTGGTGGATCCGCAAGCCTCCAGCATCTCCCTGACTTTTTCGTTGTGAAGGCAATCGTAGGACCGGTCGACCATAAAGATCCCGCTGACGTCGCCGAGCAGGTTCGAAATCCGCTTAGAGCGGAGATAGATGCTCGTCGGATAGCAAACATATTTCTTGCCAGTTTGGCCCTGTATTGCTGCCACAATTGTCGCACCCTTCATCGCCTCCACCAATTTGGTGCGTTGCGCCGCAGAATCGGTATCGAAGGCCCGCAACATGCGAGCGATGTCGTCGCTGTAGTGGGAAAGATCCACTGACTCGCCCCGGTATTTGGGCAGGAGGTTGCGGATCACGTCCTCAACGGGATCCGGCCGCATCAATCCGAAACCTTGCAGAAACTTCAGGGTCTCCTCAGTGACGAGGCTTGCACGCACCGTCGGAAAATCTGTCTTCTCCTTGTCCGGCAAGAACGCCTGGATAACGCCGTGCTTCATGAAGGGAACCTGCCGGCCATCCTCCAAACGCAACAACGCCATTTCCCTTGCCCTTCCCCGCCAAAGCGCGGGCTGGCCTGCGAGAACGCCGTAAAACTGGCGCATCCATTCATCGGATTGCTCTTCCAGAAATTCGTCGCTGAGACGCGTTAAAACCGCTTCGATCGTGAGCTCGCCAATCTTGAGCTCCTGCATCAGAAATGATCGAAGTTGCGGCGCCCGGTCCGCGGTAACCTCCGGCGTCATCCAGTGAATATCGCTCTCGGTCGCAAGCAGCTTACCAAGCTGGTCGGCATTGAAGAGATCGCGCACGTCCTGGGCGCGGGCAAGCCTGACCGTCGTCGCACTCGCAAAATCAGCGGCCGCGGTCGGCAGAAGCGGCTCGTCCTTCAATGCCTGAACCATCTTGTCGAAGAGCGGGGCAAACAGCGTTCCTGCTAGTTTATGCCGCTCCAGCGGCAGAGATCTCAGCGCTGCGACATCGAGCAACCCCATATCCCGCAGCCGGACCAGAACCTCGATCAAGAGGTCGCCGGTCAATGTCGCCACCTTTGCGTTCCAGGCCCGATCAGTTGGTATATTATCGCGGCTTGGCGTGGTCTGGTACGGTCCCTGGATCAGAAAACCGGTATAGGTCGGAAGGACGGTCGGGAAGAACACGACAAGACGAGCGGCGTCGAGCGGCTGGATAACCCATTTGCCGTCCTGGTCGGCAACGAGGAATGCAATCTCGGCCAAACCCACATATTTCCCATCGTTTTCCACCGCCCTTGAGAACAGAAAATAGGTCTCTTCCTGGTCGCCGGCGTCGCCGGAGGACAGGAGCTTCACCGCCTGCATGAAATCTTCGGCAACCGAGTCACGCCGATATCGTCCGCTTCCCCTTCCCTCGATGGTCCAGGAGATTTCCTCGACATGTTTCAGGAACAACAGCGCTTCCGCACCCAGATCGGCAAGCCCTTCGGCGATTTCGTCGAAGGCATTTTCGTCATCGACGGCCAAGGGAAGAAGGATTACGGTCTCCTCCGGGTCCCGCGCACAAGGCGGAGCGGACTCCGGAAACACGTAACTGGTGATGGAGAAACTCTCCGAGCCGGAATGGATCTCAGGCTTTTCTGTGAAGGCATAGACCGACTTGAAGCCAATGCCGAAACGGCCGATTGCCGTATAATCCTTGGTGCTCGCATTGATCCCGCAGACGCCTCGGACATCGTCCGCACTGAATGGCGCGCCGAAATGTGAAGAGACTGTCGGCTGAGATGAAAGGTTACGGCCTTCGAACCATCCCAGTCGCCTCTGCGCCGCAGAGCGTCTTCGGCATTCTGTAAGAGCTCGTAGATGAAATGCGTGCGCTTGTCGTAGCGGTCTTCGAGCAGCATCTTGCCAATGCGTTTTATTCCCCGCCCGTACTCGATTTCGTTTTCTATCCGTAGCGCTTCGTAGTCCGTGGTCACGTCCATCTCCATGGCGTTCTTATTGCAAGCCGGTCGTCGAGCCAGCGTCGGCCGTCCCGAGGATAAGGCCTAATCGACCATGCGCAGTTGGCAGGGCGACGGGTCGATGGCGACCATGACCGGCCGCGTCAAATGCGTTAGCGAACAAAGAGCCTGACCCGGGGCAAGATTGGGAAGCGATCTCCACGTCGCTTCGTTGACACCGGGAACGACTTTTTTCAGCCTGTTGACCACGCCGCCGTCGGTCAGCTTGTGCAGGATCCAGTTGTTGACGAGGCCGAGCACCTCATCAGGCAAATGACTGGGAAGCTGCGTTACGAAGACCAGCCCGAGATAGCGTTTGCGGCCGCGCCGCGCGATGCGCGCAACTTGGTCGAAGAGATTGGGCATCTGCTTGATGCGTTGGGCCGAGAGAAACTCATGGGCCTCCTCGATGAAGATGTTTACGCGAGTCAGCGGCTTTCCCTCCGCCCCTTTCCGCACCTGTTCTTCGCGCTCCGCATAACGGTCGTCCTGGCGCGACTGGAGCAGCCGCAGGATCTGCGCAATGACGAGATTACGCAGATAGGGCGCATCCATGTCGCTGAGATCGACGATCGAGATGCGGCCAGGTTCCAACATGTCGTCAACCCTGATCCGCTCCTGCTGGCCGTTGGCGAAGACGCCCGCCGATTTCATCCGCCACAATCGCTTGGCAATCGCCTTCCACGAGCGTGAATCCTTTTCGATCTTGCGCGCATTCAGCGTCTGCAACAAAACGGTTTCATGATCACGAAAACCGTTCACCCGGCCCTTGAAGCCGTTGGCCCCGCCCTCGATCATGTCGATCGCTGCTGCGACAACATCAATCATCTTCTCAATGGTCATGCGCGGCCACCCCCGCTGGAGTTCGTCGATCTCCAGTGCCTCGGCGTGCTCTTCCGGCGTTGCCGGATATATTTTTTCGCGCTCCATCGTGATGCGGCAGATGTCGTACGCTTCCAGCAGGCGGCGCTCCTGTGGTTCGCTCAGATCAAGGACTTCCGCAAGCACGTAGGGGGACAGATCGTCAAAGGCGATCTTGAATTCGCGCTTGTCAGGATGTCGAGGATTTGCGGATGTGCGTCCAGAAAGATAAAAGAGCCGCGTCTTCGGCGCGCCGGCCTCCGATAACCCGCGCTTTTTCAGCGCCGCCAGCATGTGCGGATTTTGCGTGGGCTCGTTCATCGTCGTGTATTCGCCCTCGATATCGAAGACGACGACCGCATTGCCGGCACCTGCAAAATTCATGATACTGCCGGATACGGTAGTACTCTTGCCGCCGCCAGTCGTCCCGAGGATGGCGACGTGTTTATAGAGAACAGATTTCTTGGCCGCCGGCACCTCCACCGAGATCGAGCTGACGCTCCCCAAGAGGCCGAGCCGAACGGGCTTGTCTTCGGCGGCGACATCAAGCCCAAGCACCGCCTTGGTGTCCTCCTGACCCAGCAGGAAAACCGGGCTGTTCGGGCATGGACGCTTGAGAGGCGGAATGACCACTCCGTCGACTTTCTCGCCGAAGACCTCCACATGCGCGATGCCGTGATATTTGGGCGTCAGCACCGCACCATGGGCGGCAGCGACAACGAGCGTCGGCGCGTTGGCGCCAAGTGCGTCTGGCTCGGCGAAAGGTCCGGAACCGACGACACCCAGATATTGGGCTTCGACCGTATTCGTGCGCGGATGCATGCTGTCGATACGAACATAGGCCTCACGGCTTACATTGCCGATCTGATGTTCGGGAACAAGGATCGTGATCGTCCCATCCTCCGATCCCGGCCGGTCGAACATCGTGCGGGCAACCGATCCGCGATATCCCTCGGGCTCCTGATAGGCTCCGCCGTTTTCATTGGCGGTCCGTTCTAGGCGTTCGGAAGCGTCGGTTATCTTGTCGGCGGCGTTCATGGATGGATATCCTTCTCTGAAGTTGGAGGTCAGATCCGCGTATTGCGTTCGGCCAGGAAGCGGAACGGCGAGCCGCTGCGGGCAAGGGCAGCATGGACCTGGGCAGATAGGCCGCCTGGCTCGAACATGCTCTTGCAGGTGCGATCGGCGATATCGATCAGGTTCGGAAAGCCCCGAGCTTCCTGCAGGGCGCTGTCGGCCATGACGATCTGCGCCGCCTCGTGCACATGGTCTTCATGGGCATAGAAAACACGTCCGGGGCAAAGCGCCGAGGCCCGATAGACACCGAGCACGACCTTCGATCCGACGTCTTCCTGGAAATTGCGCACCGCCTGATAGAGACCGGAAGCCTTGTAATGCGGCCGCTCGTAACTGCTGCCAGCGACGTAGCCTTCGATGATGTCCTTGGTATTGCGCAGCACCGCATATTGAAGCGGCTGAAGGGCATTGGCGATCGTCACGACCGCTGCATCGCTGATCTCACTCGGGACAAAGATGACCTTCTTGTGCCCCAGCAAAAGTTGGCGGAGCATCTGGAGGCTGGCAAACGCCATCTCGTTGCGGCCAGAGCCGACGATGAGCTCGTGCGGCATCGGGCCTCCGTGGCCAAGTCGCCAAGGACTGACGGACCGCTCGCTCAGCATCGCCCTTTCAGCATATATCATCAATGCGCGGCAGAGCATGTCGCTGATGCTCACTAACTGACCATCGTCACCATATTCCGCCTGCGCACGCTCCCTTGCTTTGAGGCGGGCGCGGCGGGACAGGAAATCCAGCACCTCTTGTTCCGCATCGCCGTTCTTGCGCATGATGTCGTGGCGGTAAAGACGATGGCCGATGGTGCCACCATCCCCAGTGCCGATATAAGACGTAAGGCAAATGCCGATCTGGACGACCGTAACAGGCAAGGTCGTCACGGACACACGCGTTCCGTCGCAGGCTTCCACCAATCCGTTGAACAAGACATTGCGAATGGCGGCGGCAATATCATCCACCGTGAGACTGTACACTCCGCTTTCGACCGATCGGTCGGGAGCGGTCGGCAGAGCCTCCTCCAATTTCCGAAGAACCCGTGGGCCCATATCGTCTTCATATTTGGCCGCCATTTCGACCTCGCGCTCAAGGCGTGCCGTCAACTGGTCCATCCGTTCGCCGGACGTCCAGCTATCGAGATTCAAGGCCTCCTTGAACTCCGTTTCCAGCGATTGGGCGACCTCGACATCCTCGATAGGATCGATTGACGGCTCGGAGGCGAACGGGCCTGTTTCACCCGTGTCTTTCCCCTGCAGTACATCCTTGAACTCATCGAGCGCCATTGTGGCCTCCAAAGTATCTCTCGTGATCATGCCCAATCCTTCGCGCGACCATTGAGAATCTCGACAATTATTTTTCGCCGAAGAGACCGAGCACACCTCTGCTGGTTCCGGACGGCTGTAGAAGAGCCGCAATCTTCAACGCGATATCGGACGGCAGGCCGTAGCGTTCTCGCAGGACGCCGGGCGTTGTGTTAGCCAATGCCTTGACCTCCTTCCACGGAGCAATAAGCTCGATAGCGAGGTCGTCCGCATCGTCCTCGATCGCCGCGACCGACCGCCTGTGAAGAGGCTCGCGATCCATCGCGTGACGGAACGGGTCGATCGGGACATTGCGAAGAGCCGCCGAAAATCGTTCGCCAGGCGTTGGAGGACGGGTGCGATCAAGGACGGCCAGGACATCGGGACCAAAGGCCGTCACCGCATCTTCGCGCGGTTTCAGATAATGGAGTAGAAAATGCGCGACCTCATGCGCGATGGTCATGCGCTGCTGGTCTTCGGGATCGTCCCCGTCGACCAAGATCATGGCCTTTCCGGCATCGGCAATCAGACAGCCCCGCAGCGGGCGGCGCAGGCTGCTTGCCCAGGGATCGGCGCCGGCGTCGCCAAGAAGCTGTGATACGACTGAGGTGTCGAGGCC
This sequence comes from Rhizobium changzhiense, assembly GCF_013087625.1. NCBI lineage: Bacteria > Pseudomonadati > Pseudomonadota > Alphaproteobacteria > Hyphomicrobiales > Rhizobiaceae > Rhizobium > Rhizobium changzhiense. The sequence goes on along the minus strand of NZ_JABFCQ010000006.1, from coordinate 4,207 downwards.
GTTCAGCCGCAGGATCGCGACAGGAAGGACCCGTGGCGCCGCCTTGCCAATATTGACAGGGCAGCCAAACCGAGCTCTACCGCCGGCCGCGCGCCAGAAGGCGTGAGCGATGGTCTCAGTTTTCCGGCTGGCCATCGTCGTCGTCCCCTATACGATCGCGCGCGGCAAGAAGCCGCCCCTGCTGGGCAAGGTCGTTCGGATGAGCCATTGCAAACCGCTCGGCAGCTTCCGCCGTGCGAAGAAACGATGTCAGGCGGTCCGGATCGATCATCAGCGCCGATGCGATTTCAGTTGCATCCTCAATCCAGTGTTCGTCGCGCGGGCGACGGCAAAGGCTAAGCTCGATCAATTGTTCGGGAGAGCTGCCAAGGGCAGTCTCGACATCCTCGTTCGGAAACGTCTTGCGCCACCGCTCGATCAGAGCAGCGAGGAGCGGAGCAGGGCCAGTGGCTGCGCGGCGGGCCGCGCGCTCCAGGAAACGATCATCAGAGTTCATCGCGCAACCTCTTCATTCGCAAGAGCATGCGATCTTTTGATTGTTTCACCACGCGCTCGATGTCGGTAGCGGACGGATTAAGTCCCATTGCCTCCGCAAAGGCGCTCGTCTGATTTTCTCCGTTCAGGATCAACGCCAGGACCTTCGCCTCTACGTCATTCGTCGCGAGCCTGCGGCCGTGAAGCTTCACGATGTGCCTTGCGTCGATCGCATCCTCGTCTCTGAAGACGTCTTTCGCGCGGGCGGCCCAAAACTCGACATCGGTCTGCGTATTTTTTTCCAAAAGCATTCTGCGCTTGCCGGACTTGCGCAGAAAATCGATGGCATCGGCCTGCGCGATGCGGCAAAGATAAGACCAGAGTGAACTTTTCTCGGTGTCGCAGCCCTCCGGATGGGTCACATAGATCATGATGGCATCCGAGGCGAGGTCATAGAGCTCATCCTCGTTGAGAGCTGCAAACCGCGCTTTGAGAAAACCTTTGAGTGGTTTCAGAGCCGCCACATAGAGGTCGCGCGACGCTGTCGGCCGGCCCGCACGCATCCGCTCGTGGATTTCGTTGAGCTCGTCCTTCAGATCCATCAAACCCCTACCGAGAATCCAGATGGGTCAGACGCTGACGGGCGAGCGTGACATATTTCGGGTTCAGCTCGATGCCGACTGATGGCAGCCCTCGGCTGGCTGCCACAGCCAAGGTCGTTCCCGAACCCGCGTAAGGATCGAGCACGACGCCCCCGTTCGGGCATCCGGCTGCAAGGCACCGTTCTACAAGCGCCTCGGGAAAAGGCGCGGCATGGCGATAACGTTTGAGCGCGTTCCGGGCGGGGATGTCCCAGACATCTTCCTGTCCTGCGAGCCCCCCTCGGTCGAAATAATAGCGACCCGTCTTTGTTAGTATGAAAATCGTCTCAGTGGTCGTCCACGGGCGATCGCGCACACTCGGCTCGGCAAGCGGTTTGGTCTTGCGCCAGATCACGCATGACCTCAGCACCCAACCGGAATTTTGCAAGGCAAGTGCGACCCGCCAAGGGACGCCCAGGAGAGATTTCTTTGGGACACCGAAGCCCGGACGATCGACAGCCCGATACTTCTGACGCGCGACACCACGCCAGGTCTGCTTCGGGTCACCACCGCGTGGCTGGCCCTTGCCAGAATAATAGGTGTCACCAAGCACGACAAAAGCTGTTCCGGAGGGCTTCAGGACACGCAAGGCCTCACTGAAAACCGATCTCAAAGCCTCTACATAAGCGTCGATCGTATCTTCCTGACCAGTCTGTCCTTCGACCCCGTAATCACGCTGCCAGTAATAGGGAGGGCTAGTCACGATACAGTCAATAAAGTTATCGGGCAGTCGCCCAACACCCGATAACGCATCGTCGTTGCTGACAATCCATGGCGTCGTTTTTGAGTGACCGTATCTCGCGTCCACCAGAGTGGTGGGATCGATCAGACTGAAATCAACCTCTTGGCGTCCTGTTATGCTTTTTAGGCGCGACCTGCCATCCGATGCGTCGTTTTTCTCGAAAAGGCTCCGGAGAACATCGCCGACCGAATTTAGCTTTGCTGTCACGACTCGCGTCCCTGCTCACGATTCACATCAATTAACATTACGCAAGAATAACGCGAAGTTAATTCTCGGGATACACGCCAAGCTTTGTTTGCATTTTGCACGAACAGATGAAAAACGGCAGCGCATCAGTCCCATTGATCCTATTGCGTCACCGCAATACCGCCTCGTCGCCCGTCCATTGTATTCTCGGACAACTGCGTGAAAGTTGTCGACCATATCCCATCGGAGGGGCTGTAACATCAACTCGGATTGGTTAAACGGCGACTCGCTCCGGCCGACTGTCTATGTGGGCTGATGCAGGCGCGTTCAAGGAAATGGCGATGGAATGCCGACACGCCCATCCTCGCCATCCCTCAGTGCAATGTGGCCATTCCACGACAAGCCCCGCGGTCGTTGTGACCCCGGAGCTCTTTGCGTCTGACCCAGGAAACGGGTCAGGCGGCCTGTACCTTGCAGGCCGTGCGTGCCTATTCGGGCAGCCAGTCGCCGCGGGTGGCGGAGAGATCCTCCACCAGCGGCCGGATCTGGTCGAGGTCGAGTTCGGCCGCCGCGGGTCCTCATCGCGGCGATGCAGCCCGTCAGATGTGGCGGCAGGTCGCCGATGAAGGTCAGCTGGATGCCGGGGCGTCGACGAGGATGGTTCTGCAAAGTTTCAATTGACCGTTTCCGATGGCGAGGCGACACTTGCAACCTGTAGCGAGGCAGGAGGAAAACGATGGACGACACAGAGCGCTGGCGCGATATGGCAAACGCACCGAGAGACGGCAGCCGGATCCTCGTTACGATTCGCCCGTCCGAACAGGGGCCGGCAGAAGTTGACCTCGCCTATTGGTCGAATGGCGATCAGTTCGGTGCAGAAGGCTGGCGGGCCTCTGATTCCTCGCCCGGACACATCATCGAATATGCCGAGCCGGAATTGAAGTGTTGGATGCCGATGCCCTCGGCCAATCGCACCTCGATGCCCTCCCCTTGGGAAGGCGACGATGACCAGGAGCTCCACGGATCAGGGATCTGAGAACGCGCACTGCCATGTTGCGATACGCGGCTGGTGGCAAATCCAGCGCAGAATGACCCGAGACCGCCCATTCAGCGGCGCCTTAAAGGCAGCCTAGCGAATGGCGTGTCCTCGCAACCGGCGACCGTTCCACTTCAACGGAGATGCCTTGCCCAATCGTGATTGGACATCGGCTGCGACCTGAGCGACGCTGTTTTGGGGAGGCGGACCATCTATTTTTCCGGATAGGAGGCCGAAATGGAACAGTACGCACTCGATCAGTTGAAAACCATCGCCAAGGTCAGCCCGACCTGCAAGCGCCTTGAAATGACCCGACGCGAACGGCTTGAACGCTGGGCTGAAAGTCTCGAATGCAGCCCCAGACCATTTCTCAAGACGCTGCACGAAACCGAATATCAGCCGATGACCGATCGGCTTGCTCTGAGAGATGACGGCACCCCGATCTCTGTCGCGTTCGCTGATCCCATTCTGCGCGCGGCAGGAATGGAAAATGACAGCTATGGAGAAGCCAAACGGTTCTTCGAACTCAGCGACGAGCAATTGCATGATCTTGTCTGCTTCTGCCATTTCGGTGAACGCGTCAGCGCGGCAGTCGTCGCTCGCCGTTTGCGGAAGATGTCAGGTTCCAAACCAGACGGGTTTTTCGCTCAGCTTCGTGCGTGGTTCGCCTGACTGAGACTAAAGGCCACCATCTGACGTGCTGGTCGGGGATGCATCGATCCCCGTCGGGTCGTTGCTCCTGCGGCATCGACCATCGCTGACATTTTGAGGGGCAGATTTCTGAAGCAGTTGGTTCCTGCTGGTCAGCAGGAACCAGGTTTTCTGCGCTGGCCGACCACGCCCCCTAGAGCCTTTCCGGGTTAGATTGAAGCATTCTGCCGGAGCAGGTTTTCGTCAGGGCAAAGGCGATTGGCGAAGGGCATACCCCTTGGTACGTCCGAGCCGATCGCCTTTGATCCTGGCGCAAAGATGCCCGGCCCACCGGCCGCACCGCTTCGCCATGGCGAAGCGATAGGTGCGCCCGGCGATTCTAAGTCTTGCAGATTTGCCAGGCAAATCTGCGGGAGGGTTGGCTGAAACGGGCCGGCTGATCGACCGGCCGGCTTGGCCGTAGAGCCGGGCTACGAC